>NZ_JBBLYN010000026.1:0-1168 GCF_037805105.1 Roseobacter sp. HKCCA2468 | reverse complement strand
GTTGAAGGGGCTGTTGAGACCGGTTCCGGTGCCAATATGGCATTGATTAATAGCGCATTGGATACGACAGCGATCGCTTCTGCCAATGTAGACACGCTCGAGAAAGTACAGGCTTTGGTGGATGCCGCAGCGAAGGTTGTTGCGCTTGCCGGTGATACAGCTGCCCCACGGCTGGTGGCCGGTGATCTGACTAAACTGGGCGTGGATCTGACGTCACTTGCTAGTGGTAACACCAAAGCCAACGCTATCGCATTGATTAATGACCTCCTGGTGGCCGATGCTACGGCACAGACCTCGGTTGGCGATATCCAGACCAAGGCTGATGCCCTGGGTGCATTGATCGACGATGTTGTTCAAACCACTCCGGCGGCCCTAGCAATCACTACCTCGGACCTTGAGGCGCTCGGCTTCAATGCAACGTCGCCCTCGCTGTTGAATGGTGATGGCTCAGCCGCCTCAACGGACATTACCGCCAGTAATCTACAGGCTATCCGCCTGGCACTGTCAGCGACCGCAGATGACCTGTCGGATCTGGCGAGCCTGTCTGATCTGCAGACCTTAGTGAACGATACCGCCAAAGCGGCGAACAAGATTGAGAACTACGCGGAAACAGCGTCGGCTTCGACGCCAACATCGGCGGCACTGATCCCTGATGTGGCTGACTTTGAGGCCATTGGCGCCACGGGAGTTACTACAGCGAACCTGGACTTCGTGCTGTCGGCTCTGGCCGATGACGATGTTCTGAGTAGCATCACTGAAATCAACGCAGACATCCAGGGTCTGGTCGATGTGGTGCTTAAGCTGGAGCACCTGGCCGATGGAGTGGACAACGTCCTTGAAGAAGGGGACAGTGCGACGACGGGCTTTGAGGCGACCAGCGCCAAGCTGACCGCCGCCGAGCTGCAGG
The DNA here is from genome assembly GCF_037805105.1 of Roseobacter sp. HKCCA2468. Taxonomy (NCBI): domain Bacteria; kingdom Pseudomonadati; phylum Pseudomonadota; class Alphaproteobacteria; order Rhodobacterales; family Roseobacteraceae; genus Roseobacter; species Roseobacter sp. HKCCA2468. The sequence continues at coordinate 261 of NZ_JBBLYN010000026.1, read as the reverse complement.
CGTTGGGCATCAACCTTGTTACCGATACAGATACACAGTCTGCGCAGGTGGCGATGCTGGGCGACTTCCTCGATCTGGCAGATGCCCAATCGCTGGCTGACATAGCTTCAATCCAGACACAAGCCGATGCCATTGCTGATGTGCTGGCGAATATGGCGCTCGATAGCACGGTAGCCCACAGCTATACGACGACCGATGGCAGTGATGGCGACGGCGTGAGTATGGCGTCTCTTCAGGCCTTGGGGTTCACTCAAGTGAGCA
>NZ_JBBLYN010000025.1:0-1294 GCF_037805105.1 Roseobacter sp. HKCCA2468 | reverse complement strand
TGCGCTGCCGCAAAATCTAACAGATTGGTGTACGCATCAACCAACGCCTGGGTCTGATTGCGCACATCATCCGCAGCAATAACAACATCGCTATCCGCCAAAACTGACGTCACAGAAGCCGCAAAAGCCTCATCCGTAAGACCCGTCAGCCGTAGCTTTTGATAATCTGCCAAACTCGGCGCGGGGTTGGCCTCAGGATCCATACTGTACAAATGGATCAGATCCATCGCAGCGTTAAAATCATCAACCAATGATTGAAGTTGCTCGGCATCTATAACCGCAACAGCCAAAGTAAAATCCGTACTCAACGCATCGTTGAGCATCGCACCCAAATTGGCATCAGAGACCCCCAAAATACCAAGCTTGCTATAATCCTCTAGGCTTGGCACACGTGCGGCCGAACTCGGATCAACAACATAAGCCCTCAGATTTTGATAGCTTTCTATCAGGCCCTCAAGCTTTGTGACCGCATTAACATCCGCACTCCCCAAAGAAGCGCGATCCAAGAACGTCGCAAAAGAAGCCTCAAAAGCAGAACCCAAATCCCCATAGCCAAGTGCTGCATAATGCTCATGCGTCACATCTTGTGCCGCAGTATTCGCCTCAGTCGCAGACGCAAACGTTGAAAGAGCCGTCAACGCATCCGACAAAAGCCCATCAATCTTATCGCGACTATCTACATCCGAACCATCATCAGATGTCTGCTGCAGCAAACGATGCGCAAGAGCAATCGTATTCGTATCAACGCCTTGCACACCCAAAAGAACAAGCTGATCTTCCCTGACAAAGGGTTCTTCACCCGCCGCTGTCCGGATAACTGCTTGCAACGCTTGCGCCACCAAAACAGGATCCGTGCCAGAGGTCGCCTCATCCGTGTCCTGCATCAAATCCAAAACATTGGTCGCTTGGTCCAGGGACAAAGCAGCAGCAGAACTCAAACTTAAACTATTATCATCAGGATCTTCTGTGATCTGAGCGACCAACTCTTCAATCGTCACGCGCACACTGCCGGTAGACGCATCACGAACAGACAATTGCGCCAAAGCTCGGCCATACGCCTCAGAACCATCAAGGCCATCAGCTTCATCATACTCAGCGTCCAAAGTCGTCGTGACTGGCGTACGCGCAATATCAATGCCAGACAGCCCAAACAAATCTGCGACGCGATCATTATAAAGAACTTGATCCTCGCTCAGCGACGTTGGAACCTCGTCTTGTTCAATACCGGCCTTGCGAACAGCCAATTCCGTCAAAGGAGAGACCACCAACTCAATCGGGGCAAGCTCTGGCGCCG
>NZ_JBBLYN010000024.1:0-1324 GCF_037805105.1 Roseobacter sp. HKCCA2468 | reverse complement strand
TGATGTCACCTGGGACTATCAGTGGTGATACGGCGAGAGGAGTTTAATGACATGAACCGTCCTAACGCCATATTTGGTACGCTGGCTTATGAAGTTCGACCCTGTACTGTGAGCGCGGAGAAGGAATAATGGTTGATCAAAAATCGTCCTCAATGTTCCAGACGCTAATCCAGCGGATTATGGAGGCCGCGCGCTCTAGCGATAATCTCTGCATCATTGGAGAGGTTGGCACGGGCAAGAGGCAGGCGGCGGTGTCCGTTCACCGGGCGTCAGGGGCCGATGAGGGCCGCCTGAGTATCGTAAATTGCATGGCCCTCGACCACGACAACTTTTTGTCGGATCTATTTGGCCGCGTGACGCCTGACGGCGACTTGGTTCGCAAGGGCGCGGTCGCGCTAGCCGAGGGCGGCACCCTCTATCTGCACGAGGTGCAGGAGCTCACGCGCGACTCTCAAGCTGCCCTTGTTCGGTTTCTGGAGACGAAGACATACCGCCCAGTTGGCAGTGGCATGACCCTAAGTTCAAATGTCCGCCTGATAGTGTCCTCCAGCGCCACTCTAGAGGCGCTGGTCGAGGCGGGTAAGTTCCGTCAAGATTTACAGCATTTTCTGACGCCGCTGATCATCCACATGCCGAGACTGAACGACCGCCTCGAAGATATTCCGACGCTGTTCAAGACGCTCTTGTTCCAAGTTGGGAACGGCCGGCCGATTTCCATCGACGACGATGCCTTGGTGCGGCTGAAGTCACACAGTTACACGGGCAACTTACTCGAGCTGCGTAATTTGGCGCTGCGCTGCGTGTCATCAATGAAGGATGACCACGTCACCCTGAAGGATGTTGAGGCAGCCATACGGGGCACGGCTTATTTTGACTTGGCCGATCAGGCGTCAGAGGGGGTCTATGCGGAACTCGCTCGCCAATCTGGCGACACACAATATCAGGCCATAGCCGCGGCAACGTCCCCGACCATGCTGGCGGCGCCTGAGCCTGAGCAGGCTGCGCCGGGGCCATCGGGAGCCGACGACAAAATGTTTGATGACTTGAACCAGCACATGTCGATGGACAAAATTGTTGGTGGGCAGGCGGAAGCGTCTGGCCCCGAAGCCGCCACCAGTGCACCCAAGGCCCCCGCCAGCGCGGCGCCGGCGCGAGAACCGAAGAGAACTGAGGGCGGCCCGCCAAATCTAAAAGACATGGAGCGTAAATATTTTTTAGATTTGATTGAGCAGTTTGATGGCGACAAGACCAAGGTCGCCAAGGCATCGGGCCTGAACCTCCGCACGCTCTACAGGCGCCTCAAGTCGCTCGACATTGACTAACT
>NZ_JBBLYN010000023.1:0-1454 GCF_037805105.1 Roseobacter sp. HKCCA2468 | reverse complement strand
TTTGTTGGCGTAACGGCAAATAAGTCGATCACGCTGATGAATGCGTCGGTGGTTGCATCACAAGATGCCGCTGCGCAAAGTATGATGCTGCAGGACTATCTCGAAGCGGGCGTTGAGGGCGTGACGGCGGATAACCTTGCCGCAGTGAACTATGCGGTTGAACAGGCCGCAGACGGGGCGGCGGGAACGAACCCGGATCTTGCCAGCTTGGTCGCGCAGGCCAATGCGGCAATCTCGGCGCTGACCAATGCCACCGATGCTAACGCGCTGACAGTTGATCAGTTCGCGGCGGCTGGTGTTAAAGGTGTGACTGTAGAGAACCTTGCGATCGCCAGCGCTTCGGTAGTTGCCGCGTCGGCTGACGACAAAGACAGTGTGCCAGATCTACAAACTATCGCAGAGAAAGCTTCTGCACTTTCTATCATCAAGGGTTATTCCGAAGGTGTAAGTGGTGCTGCCGTACCCACGGCGGTTGATTATGCCGCAGCCGGCATCACACACTACGACAGTGCAGGAACGGCAACGACGATTAGTGCCCGCAACATTGAAGCAATCAATCAGGTCATGCAGGTGTCCTATACCGATGGCTTCACTGTGACTGATTCCTCATCAGTTCAGGCTATCTTGGATAGCGATACTGCTGGTGCTACATCCGGCGTTAAGTATGTAAGCCGTCTGGGTGCGATCGAAAAGATTGCTCATTATGCATCCGGCACTGAAACAGCCAATGCGCCAACAGCAGCAGATTATGATGCTGCTGGCATTGCCGGGGTTTATGACAGCAGCAATAACGGTGCTGTAGCTGGCACTCCGAACAATATCCAAGCGGTAAATATGGCTGTGCGCGCAGATCTAGCGGGCTATATGGATGCCAACACGACTGCAGAAATCCAAGTGGCAGTCTCACGTGGACGCATTACCCACTATGCCAACACCAACGGTTTAGACGACCAAGCGACGCCAGCACCGCTGGCAGCAGCTCTGGTACCGACCGTTGCGGATTACGCCAATGTCGGCGTGACCGAAATCTATGACGGCTCATCACTTGTCGCCATCGATGGCAGTAACGTCGAGCAGGTGAACGACCTCATGGCGATGCGCTATGTGGGTGACCCTGACACTAACGGTGACGCTACCGTAGATGGATCCGATAACGGTCGCATTGATGTCATCAATAATGCAACCGATGCAGCCACAAACGAAACTAACCTGAATTATGCGGGCACCGTAAACACGGTTGCCGAAATCCAAAACGCGGTGGCCAAAGCCATGGGCGACAAGGCCGATGCAGATGATGCAACCTTTGGCTTACGTGTGGAGGCATTGGATAAAATTAACGCGTTTATAACTGCGATTGATGGCCTGGCCGACAAGGCAGCCTACGACACATACATCGCAGACTCGGCAAACGCGAGTGCTATTCCAACCGCAGCTGATTACAACGCCGCAGGTGT
>NZ_JBBLYN010000022.1:0-1489 GCF_037805105.1 Roseobacter sp. HKCCA2468 | reverse complement strand
CACCGTTGTCCGCTCCAACGCTCGCCACCGCAAATAGCTCGTTAATCGAATTAATGTTGGATGTGTCGATCGGTGTAGTTTCCCCGTCAACGATAGACAGGGCAAATGTCCCACCAGCCGATGTTGTAAGCGACAAACCAACCGATTGATCAGAGGGAATTGATACGGCCAGATACGATCCACTTTGGCCAGGTGTCCCTGTCAGCGCCAACAACGAACTTTGATCACCATTCGCATCTGTTATTGAAAAAGTTACACCATCAAAGGACGCATCACTTACGTCAAATATATGCACATCACCGCGTCCAGCAGTGTAGGAGGGACCGGACGTTGTAACCGAGTTGGCATAATTTTCAGGGTGATTATTTGGCTGAACTATATAAACACGCGGTGTGTCGTTTGTTACAACCCGGTCTACGAGTTGCCCATTTTGCCAAGAGACGACGATCGGTCCAGACGCTGCAATTTCATCATTCCATGTACTCAACCCAACATCGTAGTAAACGCCCTCTATTTGAAGATCGGCGTTATTAGCTATAAGCTGCTTCACTTCATTGACGTTGGCGACCCAAGTATTGAGATAGTAATCGTTAGATCCGCTAGATACGGCAAAGCTTACATTGGTTTTGATGTCAGCGTCCGCACTACCAATAGTGCCATCCCTTGTAAGATCCAGCAGGTAGTAACTCTCTTGATCTGGATCATCCGTCGCAGAACGGAATTTCTCAATCAGGTTGTAATCATCAAAATGGTAGATCTTTTGCTCTACCGTCCCATCCAATATGAGAGAACCGTTTGCTACTGTTAACGTCTCATGAACTGTATTCTGCTTGGCATATTCCACAACACCGATGTTTTTGAAGTCATCTACGGTAGGCGTAATGAATGGATCGCTGATTGGCTCAGAGATCGTACCAGACCAATGACTGACGTCATATGTGTTCGAGTTTATGTTATTGAAACTGGAGTCATCGATATTGAGCTCGATGCGCATCCACTTGCCGTTTTCAACTCCTCCAATATTGCGAGGCTCTGTGTTGTACTGACCGTTTGTAATCCCGTTGTCATAGGTGTAAGTGGAATATAACGGAGAGGCTGTATAGGAACTCCACCCAAGCAGGGCGTCTGATTTGATGCCACTCAGCTCAGCCGAATTCAACATGGATATTATAAAGTCGGATTTCGAGGAGTCTGAGCCGTCTCCTGTATAGGATTTTGTTACAGAAACATCGTTTGTTCCATCATTAAAATTTAATGTCACTGCTTTACCCGTTTCGATATTATCGACACGGACATAAAACTCAGGATCAAAATCATACGTGTTGTTGTTGTACGTGTATACAGGCCTGTCGTAGACAAAAAAGTCCACTTCGAGCGCTGGAGCATCGGCGTTTGGATCAACCCCATCTGCTTCAGCGTAACGCCTGATAACTTCCATCGACGCTGTCGCCGCATCCCATAGCCCTTTGAGGTCGGTTGCGAGGTTGGT
>NZ_JBBLYN010000021.1:0-2028 GCF_037805105.1 Roseobacter sp. HKCCA2468 | reverse complement strand
ACTCGATCCGTCTGGCGATTGCCAATAGCGCAAATGACTTGAGTGAGCTGCAGACCTTCTCCGCACTCAAGACACTGATCGAAGACACAGCACAAGCGGCCAATACCATCCAAGCATACGGGGCGGCGGATAGCAGTGCAGCCACGCCTGAGCCCACTGAAGACGATTACGCCGCCATCGGTGTCACAGGCGTCACCAGCCTCAACGTCGCAGCCATCAACAGCTCACTCGCTGAAGCAAACGTCCTCGATACCATCACAAGCTCTGTTGCCGCAGAAGCACAAGATATCGTCAACACATGGGCGAAAGTGCAAGCGCTCGCTGATGGCGAAACCGATACAAAAGATGTGTCGACTTCTTATGTCGATTTTATGCCAACATTTAGCAGTAGCACGGCGATAGCTGACGGCGTTACTTATACGGTCTCCGCAAACGACCTTTGGATAGATGGCTGGGGCACATATCATGCCTACTTCGCATTTGATGGCGGAACGGCTGACAGAAACTCATGGATTGCGGATTTGCGTGACGGCTATGACACACTTACCGTCACGACTGACGACGCCAACGGATTCAAAATTGGAAAATATTCAATTACTCACCATAATTATTATACATACGAGGGTTGGAATATTGCCGGGCAGTATTTTGATGGATCAGAATGGGTTTGGGAAACAATAGACTCTTTCGCTACCTCTAACGGAGGCGATGAGGCTTATAAAAATACCACACAAACGTACTATGCAGATTTAAGCATTAGTGACCAACATAATTATCAAAATTTCCGATTTGAAATTACTGACTCTTGGGCGCATACGCCTGGGTGGTATGCTCTGCCAGAATTAACAATATTTAAAGCAGAAGAGACAGTTTCTGCCAACAATAGCCTTAGCCTGTCCGTATCGGATTTTGAACTTCTTGGGGTTCGCAATAATGGCGCCCCCATTACTGCAATAGAAGCGAACTATTTAAGCCACCTGTTGGACAAGGGTGAGATATCAGATATCAATGCAGTAGAAAAAATTCAAAATTACTATAACGCTTTGCACGCGCTCTTAACAACTGCTGATCAGACAGCGGTATCTGATGTTACGCGAGAGCAATTGAATCTTTTGGGTATCACGCTTGTAAATTCAGATGCACGATACACTGCGATCTTGGGGCACATAAAGGCGGGGACGAAGTCGGGGTCTAGCAGCGTCGCTTATGACGCTGCAATCTTCGATCACTTCAGCGAAATCCGCAATGAGCTGGTCGCAACGATTACAGGATTAACAATTGTTGAAAGAGCTGCAGAGTTTGATGCGGCCACAGCATCTAATCCAACGGTTGGTGATTATTATGGTGTGAACGCGTTATCGTCTAATGGCGCTTCCGTTACGAGTTCAAATCTTGCTGCTGTAAACTCGATGCTGAATACGTCCGCTGTTACCGGCGCGATTGCTGCAGACCCAGCGGCTCTGCGGGTATTGGTTGGCTATTATCAAGAGATATTGACCGCGGCGGCAGATGTGAATGCTGCGGGTACGCTGTCGTTGTCGGTTGATAATTACCAATCCATCGGTCTCGTTGGATTCTCGAGTAATTCAGCAAAAGCGGACATCCAGGCTGCATTATTAAACGATGTTATTGAATCCAAAACTGCAGCATCAGCGGTTGACCGTATTGCCGAGGTTCAGGCACTGAGCGACGCTGTTGTCTCAGTTCTTCGTACGGTTGATGGTGAAACCCCCGCGATCACTCAAGCTGAGTTGGAGCTCCTGGGCTTTGCGGGCGTCACAACGAACAACCTGAGCGCCATTCAGAAAGCGCTCTCTGATGTGGATACATCGAGCAACTATGATCTGGTTGATACCTTATCTGAGGTAACGGCTATCGTGAACAACGCCATTGCGGCTCTCGAAGCGGTGAAGACCGAAGCCGGTGCGAATGATGGTGATAGTGTTACAGCTTCTCAGCTCGTAGCGATGGGTGTTGAAGGGGCTGTTGAGACCGGTTCCGGTGCCAATATGGCATTGATTAATAGCG
>NZ_JBBLYN010000020.1:0-2946 GCF_037805105.1 Roseobacter sp. HKCCA2468 | reverse complement strand
ATTAATTCGATTAACGAGCTATTTGCGGTGGCGAGCGTTGGAGCGGACAACGGTGACTTGCCGGCGACATCGGCAGCCGAAGTGCAGACTGTGATTGATCAGGGTGCTTCTCGACTTCATGCGATTACGAAGATTGCCAACTACGCGCAGGATAATGGCGAGGATACAACGACTTACCCAGCACCGGATGCGGCTGACTTTGCTGCAGCGGGTGTGACGGGCGTTGCCAATGACAATAACCTTGCCGGTTTGCTCGCAATCCTGCGCGGTACGACACCTGCGACTAACTTTGCAGCGGCAGATACCGCTGCAGAGCTGCAGGCTTATGTAAAACAAGTCGCTATCAACAAGATTGCCAAGTGGGCCGATACCGATGGCGGTACCGTTGCTGATGGCACGGGCGTCAACGCGGTTGAGCCGATCCTGCAGGATTACCTGAACGCAGGATTAGTGGGTCCATTTGAAGCGCCTGCTACAACAGGAGAGGCGATTAACCAGGCGATGGTGCCTTCCCTAAATGAGCTGTTTGCCGCCAGTGATGTGGCGACTGATGCTGCGGATACGGCGGCTGATCAGCAGGCGATCATCAACGCCGCCAAAGATCAGCTTGAAGCGATGGCGCGCATTGCCGATTACGCAGAGGCTGACGGGGTTGTTGACTTTGACAATGATGGAGTAAACGACACCCTAACGGTCGCGGACTTTGAGGCCATTGGTGTCTTTGGTGTGGGTGACGGGACAGGTGTGTCTACGGGTAGCGGTATCGACACCTCGAACACCAGCTATAACAATCTAACTGCAGTACTGAACAAACTGGCTGATGCAGGCATCACCTATGTAAGCGCCGATACGGCAGCAGAGGTACAGGATTTAGTGGCGCAAGTGGCAGTCGAGAAGATCGCGCGCTATGCCGACGAAGATGGTCAGCTACCGCTAGTGAGTGAAACCATTGACGTCACAACCTATGATGATGGTACCGGTAACGCATTCTATCTTGATGGCGAACAAGCACCGGCATTAACGCTGCAGCCAGGTACCTATACCTTTACCCAAACCGAAGCCTCAAACACTGGCCATGCGCTGGCGTTCTTCCTCAACAGTGACAGAACCGGCGATGTGACCTCACAGGGCATCACGGTGAGCTCAACCGGCGTTGCCGGCAGCAACGGTGTGACCACTTTGGTCATCCCTGAAGGGTTTGACGGCACGCTGTACTACGAGTGCGCGAACCACAGTGGCATGGGTAATGCAGTCGATGTTGCGGTACCGTACTTTGAGCCGGAGCTGCAGGACTACACCAATGCAGGGCTGCAGGACCCGAACGATAACGCGATTAATGCTAACCAAGTGGCGGCCATCAATGAAGCCTTTGCAGACAGTGATGTAGGGAACGCCAGCAACGAAGGCGATACCTATACAGCCGATGATGTGGCTGGCCAGCAGGCTGTGATTGACGCCTTTGGGGATCGTATTCTCGCGTTGGAGAAGTTTGCCGACTACATGCTGGGTACTGTGCCAGCAAATGACACAGACGTGCTGACGGCAGCTGACTTTGCTGTTGCGGATTTCACCGATGCCGGTCTTGCGCGTGTTGACGGCACAAATATGTCTGCCGTATTGGCACGCCTTGATGATTATCAGTCGAGTGATAGTCTGACTCGAGATGATCTACTAACAACTGCAAACATCCAAAGCTATGTCTCGCGGGCGATAATTGCAGAATACAATGCGACGTCTGGCACCAGCCAAGCACCAGTTGCCCAAGATTATATCGATGCCGACATCACCGGCGCAGATGCCGATAACGTCCTGGCAATGAACTATCAGGTCAAGACGGCCGCTACCTTTAGCGATACGGTCGCCTATCTGGACACCACCCTGGTGCCCGCTGCCGATGCAACACTCAACAAGCTCGATGTGTTTGATTTGAGCCATGTAGCACCGGTCAGCACAAGCACCCGCCTGAGCGTCAGTGACACGACGGCAGCCGTAACGCTCACGACAGCTGACTTCGGTACCTTTGCCGACGCCAATGGCGATAGCCTTGCGACAGTCAAGATCACCGCTGTGCCCGCGTCAGGCAGACTGTTGCTGGCAGATGCAGCGACCTTGACGGTCACACAAACAACAGCCGGTGCGGACGCAGCTGGAGGTTCAGCGGCAGTGGCTGAGGTTCAAACAATTGATGCCAGCAGCCTAACCGCCCATGCGGTATATGAACTTCAAATAGGCGCGGATACGGTAAGCGTGACGGTGGACGGTGATCCAACCGCAGCTGAGCTGGCAGCGCTACTAGAAAGTGCGCTGAATGCGGCGAGTATTCCTGTGACAGCGGCAGTATCGTCAAACGACATAACCCTAACCTGGGATACGGCGGGTGTCGTGAGCGATGCGGTGACATTCGCCAGACAAGCAGTTGTTGTGCAGGTGGACGAATCCATTACAGCGGCTGACATCGCTGCCGGCAAGCTACAGCTTGCGCCGGTCGATGCAGCAACACCGCTAAAGACTACTTCGATTGGATTTGAGGTTAGCGACGGCACCAACACCAGTGCGAACAACTACACGCTCGCTGTGGATGTGTCTGAGGTAGTGAATAACGGTGGTTTTGCCGACAGCTTGGTGACGCAGGCGGATGAAGACACCTGGACAAACCTGTACGACATCAACGCGCTGAGTGATTTTGTGGTTCCCTCTGCGGGGATCGATACGCTGCGTGTGGTTGTGGAAGCGACCAACGGTCATGTCCGTCTGGGTAGCGTGCCAACCGGTGTGACTGAGATCACCACAGGCTTTGCTGCAGATGCGACTGCTGCCACAAACACGGCGATAGCATTTGAGGGCAGCCAAGATGCTGTTAACGCGGCGCTACGGCAATTGCAGGGCAACTTGGGTACAAATCCCGACATGACCCTCAATATCAATGTCCAGCCTGGCGGGGTCGTT
>NZ_JBBLYN010000019.1:0-3282 GCF_037805105.1 Roseobacter sp. HKCCA2468 | reverse complement strand
TTGACGCATTCAAACGCGCGATTTTTCAGATGCTGCCAACCAAAATATGCAATGTTAGCGAGTACGAAGCTTCCTGCTCACGGGCATTCCCGAAATCAAATCCTGCGCCTCTAAATCGTGAAGCGAAAATGCTCGGTCTGCTTTTGCAGCCAGTGCCGCAGCACTTAGCACATATCTCTCAGCCTCAATGAGTTGGTGGACACTCACTGCGCGCCGCGTACTCCCACTTAGCCTCCGTCGAAAGCTAGCCGTTGGCCTATTTAGCGAAAGCTCCGCATGTTGATTTACGCTTCTTTGGCGTTATTTCGATAGGTGCTGAAAGGTTAACAGCTATTTCCGCATCTTTTGCGTGAAATGCCATTGCGTGACCTGATGATACAACTCACCAGGAGCAAGAAAGATTGAAGGGAAATTAGAAAACCTTTCCGCCCCTGGCCATGATTGCGCCTCCAAAGCCAACGCACAAAAAGGGCCATATGGATGCCCATGAACGTTGCGATAGCCTCCGTCAATCAATTCTCCTGCATCGTAAACCTGCAAGCCAGCTTCGGTTGATGACATCTCCATTACGACACCATCACGTCCTTCAAGCTTTGCGATAGGTCTCACTTTCCGCTTAGCCTCACCCGTGCAGAAATTATGGTCCAAACGCGGCCCTGTCGCAGCCTGTAACACAGAAGATTGACGATAATCAAACGCACCGTCATCCAGAGGCAAAACTCGTCCTGTAGCCAAATGGTCTACATCCGTTTCCGTAATATTATCTGCAAAAACTGTGAGGCGCTGTCCCGCGATGCCAAGATCGGAGTCAAGGGACCAATAGCTGTGGTTCGCAGGGTTCATTAGAGTGAGTTGATCGGAGGTGGCTTCAACCTCCATCTGAAGGGTCGCATCTTTTACCTGATAGCGCAATACGATGTTACGATTTCCTGGAAAGTGATCCGAGTCATGCGGTCTAGAAAGTGAGAGTGTCACACGATCCGTAGTCTGTTCTTGGATTTGCCATATTTGATGCTGGAAACCAGTTGGACCAGAGTGCAGGGTCAGGCCCTCAATGGGGTGAGTCGGAAGGTTCCATATTTGTCCGGCGATTGTGGCAGTCGCGCCACGGATACGATTAGCGACGGGTCCAATCAAACTACCAAAGTGAAAACAGGGGCCTTCATAACCTGCAACATCCTTTAGGCCCAATGTCATAGGATGGTCCACGCCTTGCAACCGCAGGTCTTGAATAATTCCACCGAGTGTTAGTATCGAAACTTTCAATGCACTTGAGCGCAGAGTGATTTGCTTCACCTGTACGCCAGTCTTTGACATCCCAAAATCACAAATCACGACAATGTGGTCCAAAGGACGCCCGCAGGCGGGATGGTTCGGCCTTGAAACACTACCGATTTCGGGCCGTAATTGAAAAAAAAGCGATGCTTGTCTGTATCGCGTAGCCGCAGATCGGCCGGTAGATCAAGCGTAGGAATATCACACAGTGCGCAAGCATCTTGAATTATACGCCTTAAGAAGGCGGGATCTGGCCAACCGCCTAAATAAGTAATTTTGCCTTGGCGCAAAGCGATGGCGCCTTCATCGCAGTGATAAAGTGCACCATCGCCTAAAAGATGATCGCGCCATTTGGTCACTGCGCCGCCGCCGTCAACGGCAATGGAAGCGAATGGGGGAAGGGTTTCAACGTAAGGGACTTGTGCGGCCAGCCCAAAGATATTTGGAACACCCTCCTCAGGAATCGACATTTCCTCAGTTTTTGATCCTGCGCGAGGGCCAATAACCAAATGTCCTGCTGTGGTTAGGCTTGCCGGCACTGTCAAAAGTGCGGGTGCTATAACCAGGTCATAGGATGATGCATCTATCGTTTTTGGCACAATATCAACCGATAGACCCTGTTTGCGTAGAGCTCTATAGAATTCAAACACAATTTGAAAATAGTCAAAATCTAAGCCTTGTGGTTGTGTCTCCCAAGCGTAGGCACTGTCATAATCGAAAACTAAAGCGATCCTCGCCCGTGCTGTTCCCACCTCCGGCAAAGCATCAATCTCGCGCGCCACCTGTGCCGCTTCGGCTAGGGCAGACGAAGGCTCGGAATTGGGTTGTAACAGGCCCGCATGCATCTGTTCCTGCGCAAAAGGCGCTTGCCGCCATCTGAAATAACAGACGGTTTCAGCCCCATGTGCAAAGGCCTCCCATGCCCAAAGTCGGGGCATTCCGGGTAAAGGCGCAGGGTTCCACGGTGCCCAATTTACCGGGCCAGGTTGTTGTTCCATGATCCACCACCTCCCAGAGGAAGTTGCGCGGTAAAGGTCGTGATGGAATGCTTGAAAATCAGGATCACCTTGCCTCAAGTAGTGTTTCTTTTCGGCTTGGTCCGCACAAACGCGATCAAGCAAAAAACCCATTGGGTAACTGTCCCATGAGGAAATATCGAGGTCTGCCCCCACTTGATAATGATCAAACGCTGTTATGCGCCCCATAAAATTATGTGTAATAGGGGCGTTAGAATATTTCCGGATTTCATCACACTGTGCGCGGTTAAAGCGTACCACTTGATCTGAACTAAAGCGTCGAAATGCTAAAACGTGGGAGGGGTTAGGTTCTGTTACGGTCAGATTAGGTAAATCAATTTGCGTAAAATCGTCATATTCCATTGACCAAAATACATTTCCCCATGCACGGTTAAGTGCATCGGTTGATTGATATCGGGCCGCGCACCAATTTTGGAACGCCATCCGCGCGTTAGGCGTGTAACTAATTGCGGTGTCATGGCAATCATATTCATTATCAATTTGCCAAGCGGCAATATGTGGATGCTTGCCATAGCGTTTGGACAAAATGCGCGCGATGCGGCGGCACTCATCTAAGTAGCCTGGATGACTAAAGCAATAATGCCTGCGTGAACCAAATTTGCGCACACGGCCCTCTTTGTCATGAGCCAGCATGTCCGGGTGCTTGTCGAGCATCCAACGTGGCGGAGTCGCCGTAGGCGTGCCAAGAATTACCTTCAAACCCGCTGAGCCTAAGGTTTCAATTACTCGATCCATCCAGCCCCAATCGAACCGATCGGGCTGGGGTTCTAGTTTTGACCAAGAAAATTCACCTATCCTGACCCAAGTGAGGCCAGTCTCAACCATTTTTGCAGCATCATTCGCCCACCAAGCTTCAGGCCAATGTTCTGGATAGTAACAAGTGCCAAGGCTACGCTTCATTTATGCCTCATGAAGTATTTTCACCCGAAGGCCGCATCATAGGCCGTCACGCACTCTTTCGCCAAATGGC
>NZ_JBBLYN010000018.1:0-3298 GCF_037805105.1 Roseobacter sp. HKCCA2468 | reverse complement strand
AGGTCATTGTCGCCAGACACAATGCTCAGATCCGTCACATTGCCCGCACGATCCACAATCCCCGCGTCAGGCGCGTTAAACGAGACCACCGACAAATCAGATGTATTCCCATCCGCCTCGTCCACAGTATATTTGAACACCAACCGCGAATGCCCAGTACCAGACAGGTATGTCGCACGACCGCCATTAGACAGCGTCAAATACGGCGCAGGCGTGCCCTGAACACGCACAAGCTCACTCAAATGCGCGTAGATATATAAAACATCATCCGTCTTATAAGTGCCATCAACCGAGCTAAACCCAGTAATCACAGCACTCGTCGTGTCGACAGAGATACCCGCATTCAGCTGATTGCTGGCCTCAACAAAATAATCCTCAAGCTTGTTGCCCGCCACATCCAGCAAAGACGTGTCATTCTCAACAAGCGCCAGCACCCTCAAGGTCTCGCGATCAACAAGCTGCGTCACATCCTCAGGCGTCGAGACCTCATACTCAAACGTCCAAGTCTTCCCACCAGAACCCGCAACATAACGCGCCTCCTGGCCATTGTTCAAAGACAGATGTGGCAGAACATGCTGGCTCAGATCAGGCTCCAATTGAAGCGTCACAGCCTCCGTAAACGTCACATCAATACTGATCGTATCCCCAAGGGCATAAGACCCCTTAACGCCCGCAATTTTCTCAATCTTAGGAGGATCCGTATCAACCGGCTGGACAAAAACCGATGACGCACGGCTCAAATTACCAGCACCATCCGCAGCAGCACCCGCCTCAACATAAACCTTGATCGGCTGACGAGACCCCTCAAGAGGGCGCACCATAATGCTGTATTCACCCTCAGCATTCGGACCATCAAAAGAGAACGCAACCTTCTCGCCGTTGACAACCTTCACATCAGCATCCGTGAAGCCCGTCACAGCCTCAGAGAACTGAAGCGTAAAACGAACATCCTGACCCCTATGCACCACACCCAAAGCGTCCGAGCGGATCTCAAGCTCAGGATACGTGCTGTCCAAACTGTAAGACCCAGACTGCGCCTCACCCAAACCAAGATTGCCCGCCTCATCACTTAAACGCGACGCATCCAAGCTGATCACAAGCTCATCCGCCTCAATATCCCGAACAGGCGTGTAAACAGCGTGCCACGTAATGTTGTCAGTCGTCGTAAACGACGACAAACTCCCATGCGGAACACTAAAATAACTCACATCAAGCTGACGAACCGGCTCACTCAAAACAACCGTCACATCCGCATCTTCACCCGCAGACAAAGACGTGTCCGACAAGCTAATAGACACAACCTCAGGCAATGTCAGGTCAATGCGAACCGCTTCCGACGCCAAACCGCTCAACGGCAAAGTCATCTGCGCATCAGCGCCGCCAATCAAACTACGGATCTCAGCATTGTTATACTTAAAATCTTTAATGCTCAGGTCATACTCTTCATAAAGAGTGCCCGCATCCTCACGAACATCCGTCGCTAAAACATCATACACAAACCAAAGCGTCGTCGGCGTCGATTTCTCAGCATCAAAAATAGCCTCACGGCCATTGTTCAACTCCAAAGATGGATCGCCCTGCGTCGTGTCAACAACAACGCCCTTGCTCATCGCAAGCGCTATCTCAATCTGCTGACCTGCCTTATACTCACCCGCATTCGCAGACGTCTCCGCAATCTGCGGACGCGCAGCGTCAATGTTCACCTCATTGCGCTCAGCAAGGTTATTCATACCAAAACGGATCGCCACATTCGCACGGTTGCCCGAGGCGTCAGCAATGACAGACCCATTCTCCGCAAAACCTAAAACATCCAAGTCCTGCGCATCATTGTCACCCGTCGCAACCGCATAGCTAAACACCATGCGATCCCCATCATGCGAGACAAAACTCGCATAAGACCCATTCGACAGTGCAAGGATCGGAGCGCCACCCGCATCATCAAGCGTCACATCCTCGCTAAACTGAACATCAAGAAGAACCTCATCACCCGCCTGATACAAACCATCATCAGCAGAGACATTCGTAATACTCGGAACAACACCATCAATGACAATATTCGTCGCAAATGCCAAATTGTTCACACCAGGCGTAATCTTAACCTGCGCGTCATTGCCAGAGATGTCATGGATGCGGCTGGCATTCTCAACCAAAGCCAAACTGTCCAAATCAGACGCCTCATCACCACGCTGAACAGTGTAGCGGAACCTAAGAGACGTTGTGCCACTGCCACTCGCGTAATGCGCAACCTGACCATTGCTCAAAGCCAAAATAGGATTAGAACCAGCGTCAGCATAGATCGGGCTGACCGTCACAGGCTCATTAAATTCAACATCAATATAAATGTCCTGGCCCGTCGTATAAGACGCAGCCGCAGACGTGATACGATCAATCACAGGCGCAGTCTCATCCCAAACAAAACTCGCCGAGAACGGATCATTATAATTGCCAAGCGCATCCTGGATAACATTATCCGAAAGGCTCAATGTAATCGAACCAGATGGATTAGACGCCTCCGACGTCACACTCAAAGTATACTTAGAATCCGAGAGCTTCGAGAAAGTCCCCGCAACCCCATTCTCAACAATAAGACCGCTCTCAGACAGATCCGTGACAGCCTCGCCAAAATCCACAGTCAGCAAACGACTGCCATCCGCCTGCGCAACACTGCTCACAACAGGAACAGGACCACGGGTATCAATCAAAAAATTCGCAGACGCCGCCAGGCCAATGCCAGGATTACCAGCATCATCAAAAACCTTAGAGTTGTCCAAAACCAACGCGTTGGTCGGATCCTCAATGCCAAGCGCAGGCGTAAAAGTCCCCGTCCAAACACGGCTGCGAGCCCCCGTCTCGTCGCCAGAACCCCCAACAAGATCAGACAAAGTCCCATTCAAAACAGTGATCGCAGAACGAGGATCCTCAACCTCCTCGTCAAAGGTCACGGTAACACTCGCAACCTCATTCGCAATCAAACTGGTCTTATCAATGCTGATCGTCCCAGAAGGACGAGACGTATCAACCAAAACATCCGCATCAAAAGACAAAATCCCAGGCGCAACCTGAACCGTCGCAGCATTGCCCGTCACCGCCGATTTGAACGCGCCATCCGCAACGTTCAAACTCACAACATCCAAATCCGCGCTGCTCTGAGAACTGCCCGTCACATCATACTTAAAAACCAAAAGGCTCGAACCCGAACCACTCACATAACGCGCAACACCGCCATTAGATAAATTCAGACCAGGCGTCCCAGTGACCGTAACCGCCTCACTAAACGTCCCCGTAAACGTAATGCTGT
>NZ_JBBLYN010000017.1:0-3598 GCF_037805105.1 Roseobacter sp. HKCCA2468 | reverse complement strand
TCTGGGCATTAACCGCCAGCAGATTGTCGGCTGTCACACCGGTAATGCCCGCTGCGGTATATGCCGCAAGCTGATCGGTCATTGTCAGACCGCTCTCGCCCTGAGCCAAAGTCGCCGGGGCCACCGTCAGGGATGACACCACATCGCGCACATAGGCCAAAGCATCATTACCCGCCGTGACCAGAGCACTTAACTCCTCTAGGGAGTCTTTGCCATCCGCCAGTGCAACCAAGCGCAGCTGAGCATTCACCGCCAACAGGTTGTCTTCTGTCACACCCTCAACACCCGCCTGGGCATAAACAGCCTCATTAGGATTATTGGCTGCATCGGCATCTAACGTGCTGTGACCGCTCAAAATGTTGAGCGCCGTCACAACCGCCGAGGTTACTGACTGTAAATCTGCCAGCGCTGCAATATTGTTATAATCTTCCACCGCATCGCGCGCGATCACGGTTTGCAAGGCGGTTAGGTTTGCATCGCTTGCATCGGCAATCCCCAGTAACTGTAGTTGCGGAACCGTTATCCCCGGCACCGCCGCCACGCCGTCGGCGACCGTATCACGCAATGCAATCACCGCATCGGCAAAAGCCTGCAACTCTGCAGCTTCATCAATGCGCGCAAAGCCCTGAACATCCATCACTGTGTTCAAAAAGCCTACCGACAGATCCGGATCCAGTAGTGTTTCCAAACCGTTGAGACCTAACGCCTGATAATCACTCAGAGACAGCGTATCGACGCCGTTCTCAAAGCCCGCATCGGCCATCTCAACCAAAGTATTGTAAATCTCGGTCAGCTCTAACAACTCTGACTGAAGATCCGTTACCCCAACTGTCACATCAGGATCAGCAAGGATCTCATTCATGGCAGCAACTGCCGCCACGCTCACACCCGTGCCCGCAAGCACCACCTCGTAATCAAGAGCTTCCGGCGCACCCAAGCCGCCGTTATCCGTATCCAATGCTGCTGTTGGATCTTCCGAGTACGCCTTCACACGCTCAGCTGCAGTAACCACCGCATGAACCAAACCGTTCAATAGCCCAATGTCCGCCACATCGGTGTCGGCCTTGCTGGCAATAAACGCCCGCACCGTAGCCAACTGGGCGTCGGTCACGCTCTGGCCCAACAAACCCAACTGCTCAACCGTAATCGCCAAAGCGTCACTGGCAGCTGTACCCGCATCGGTTATATCTGCAGTGTACAACAGCACATTGATGGCATCAGCTAAGGCCGATAACGTGTCGACGCGATTAATCTGTTCAGGCGACTGGGTGGGCAACAGCGATGTCGCAAAGTCGACAGCGCGGCTATCAGTTAACTGCACCACACCCAGCAGGACATAATCTTCAGAGGTCGGGGCCACGGCATTTGCATGCGCTGCCGCAAAATCTAACAGATTGGTGTACGCATCAACCAACGCCTGGGTCTCGTTGCGTACATCATTGGCCGAGATCACCACATCCGTATCAGCCAAAACCGAGTTGATACTATCGACCAAATCTTCTGTGATGCCGTTCAAACGAAGCTTCTGATAGAGCTCAAAAGTTGGCAAATGAGCCGCATGCGCAACCGGATCTTCGCTGTAAAGTCGGATCGAGCTCATGGACGCATTAAAGTCATCCACCAGCCCTTGCAGTTGCGCTGCATCCGTGACCAGACCAGTGAGAGTACGGTCGGTACTTAAGGCGTCATTGAGTATCGCAACCAAAGCATCTCCATCGATGCTGTCGATATCCTCGATACCCAGCTGGGTGTAATCCTCAGCACTCGGTACGCGCTCGGCACGCTCAGGATCCACCACATAGGCAAACAGATTTTGATAGGTCCCGATCAGCGCCTCAATCTCAGTAACTGAGTTTACTGACGCAGCTAGCACACGAGGGCGATCCAAAACTGTCGCCAGTGCAGCCTCAAAGGCTGGATCTAGATCTGCATAACCAAGCGCACTGTAATGCGCATGGGTCACAGCAGTAGATGCCGTATTCGTCTGGGCTGCTGAAGCTATCGTCGACAGCGCCACTAACGCCTCCGACAAAAGCGCATCAATCTTCTCTAAACTGTCAACTTCCGAACCATCATCAGCCGTCTGCCTTAACAAACGCGTCGCCAGGCCAATCGTATTCTCATCAACACCCTGAACACCCAACAATATCAACTCGTCCTGGGTCGCAAAGGGCTCCTCGCCGGCCGCGGTACGGATCACCGCCCGGAGGGCATTGGCAACCGCCAAGGCATCAGCCCCTAGCGTCTCGTCTTGGGTATCCTGCATCAGGTCCACCACATTAGTGGCCTGTTCAATATCTTCTGCAGCCTCAGCGCTAAAGCGCAAGCTCACCGCACCGCTATCAGTATCGGTCTCTTCAGTAATAGACCCCACTAAGCCTTCAATGGTGTTGCGAACCGAACCCGTCTCCGTGTCCTTCACAGACAAAGTGGCCAACACCTTGCCGTAGGCCTCGCTGGCATCCAAACCGTCGGCCTCATCAAAATCGGCATCAAAAGTCGTAGTCACCGGCGTGCGAGTAATATCCACACCCGAAAGACCAAACAAATCCGCCACGAGAGCGTTATAAGACACCTTTTCAACCGACAGATCCGTCGGAACGGAATCTACAGCAATCCCAGCATGACGCACCGCCAATTCCGTCAAAGGAGAGACCACCAACTCAATCGGGGCAAGCTCTGGCGCCGGTGTGTCCACCACAACCATGGTGCGCAACTTTGTATCAAGACTAACTTGTTGCTTGGTCAACTCGTCTTGATAATCCAAGCCATCAGAAGACGTGTCCTCAACTTCAATGAGCATCGGGCCACGATAGCCATTGAGCAAAGTAACCTGCACACGGCCATCCTGGGTCTCAGCATCATAATCTACGCGGTAATCTTCACCCGCCGTCAACTCAATACCATCCGAACGGTAAAGCCTTACACGCGCATCAGACCCCACAAAAGGACCCGCAACAGGCGTAATCACAAAACTCGTCGTTAACGTATCAATAGGCTGAACATGAACAATATCTTCAACCAAGCCATTGCCAGCAAGATCCCGCACGGAGCCATCAGCAACTACAACTACCTCAAGGTCGCCCTGCACAAGATCCGCAACCCGAACATCAACAGCAAACTCTCTGTCAGAGGTCTGACGCAAAGACCCAGGAACGACTTCATGCGCATGCGACGCTGTCGGCGCATCCAAAAGACGACCATTAGGAGCGCCATAAACTGCACCAGACGCATCGCGCAAAATAATGCCCGCCTCCGTCAGAGAGCTTGAAGACATCGGCTCATCAAACACAAAACGAACCTCAATCACATCAGAGGTCGAGCTGTGAACACTCGGCTGATCATCCAAAACAGAAAGAAGCGACGGAGTAACCGTATCCACAACCGCTCCCACAGAACGCTCAAGACCCGTCAAAGAGACCAATGCCTCATTTCCGGCTTGGTCTGTAATTTTGACTCCTCGTTCTGCGAGGCCTGTGACCTTGAGCTCACGGGTGTTGATGTCGTCTTGCTGGACGGTGTACTCGAAGCGCAGCTTGGTCGGATCGTCGACCATTGTTCCGCTGTCGTCGACTTGAACATAGCCAACATATTGCGC
>NZ_JBBLYN010000016.1:0-4694 GCF_037805105.1 Roseobacter sp. HKCCA2468 | reverse complement strand
ACTCGGCAAACGCGAGTGCTATTCCAACCGCAGCTGATTACAACGCCGCAGGTGTCTTGGGGCTATCAGATAGTACGGAGAGTATTACTGATGCGCTTGTGACAGCGATTAATTACAAGCTGTTTGAAGGCAACGCACCGACGACGGTTAACACCGCCTCTGAGCTTCAGTCATATGTCGATTCGGCGAACGTAATCGTTAACAAGATACAAAACCTTGCAGCTGGCACTTATACAACAACAGCAGAAACAGACTACGTTGATCTCGTCTATTCCTTCGCAAATGGAGATTTTAGTGAGGATTCAGCGAATGTTTATTATGATGCAGCGTCTACTTCATCTGAAATATCTTCCAATTTAACGGGCCAGATCACTGGATGGCAGTTGATTAACCAACAGATCATTTTAGGAGAAAATGATCCTACTGTTGATGATAGATTGGGTGTATACCAGGGGCAATTAGCCGGTGAAATAGAACCAGAAAGTACAACATTTGCAGCTAAGGGAGGTGGAGACTACGCGGCGAATAGTGTTGATGATAATTACGGAGGGGGTACCACTTCGATAGTCCAAAATTTTTATAACACGCTGTCGACTGACTTAGGAAACTGGAATTTTATGTCTATTCAGACTATTTCTGGCGTCCAATCGGTTCCTACGCAAAATGATGGGATAAACGTCTACGATCCAGATGATAGTGGAACGCATGGTGAAGTCTTAGAATTAGGCATGGCACTGGATCACAGAACAAGTGACGGTTCGTCCTCAGGATCTGGGTCCACGTCGACTTACCGAGGACCAGCCGTCGTCAGTACCGAGTCGTTCTATTTATCAGCCGGGGATAAAGTATCGTTCGACTGGCGCTCTCTATACTTAAATGATCAGTACGATGTGTATGGTTATTTAGCTAAGGTTGATGCGAGTTCAGCTTCGGACCACATAACTATCTTGGACGCCGAAGGTGATGATTCGCAGGATTATGATGACTTCACAACCAATTGGGCAACCAATTCGGTTACGCTAGGGGATGGGCAAGAGGGCGAGTATAAGTTCGTATTCGTCGCTGGGTCGTGGGACACGCATTCTGGAACGCAAGTGGGGTCATTACTTTGGTTAGACAACATCAAGATCGAATTGGCCTCTGGTTTGGCACCGATCGTCTTTGCTGGAGTGGAGTTTGATGGAGATAACTTTGTACAAGACTCAGCTACTCTAAAGGCCGCCCAACAAGTCTTCGACCGCGAAGCTAAAGACGGTACAGGATTTGTCACTGCAGCAGCATCCGCTACTGATCCTGCCGTCCTCGGTTGGAAAGATGACGGAACCTTCAACAAGAAGCCGGCAATCCTGCAGACCGTTCGAATTGCCTCCGGCGATCTTGATTTGGATAACAATGGTACAACAGGCGATGAGGACCAGAGCGTTCTGCCCGGTTGGTTTGATATTGAGGGTTGGGATGCAGATGCTGCTGAGTGGGTTTCGATCCAAACCTTTGGTGCAGATGGTTCTGCGGCCACTCCATCATCAAAGCCTGTCATTGATGGTGTAGAGTATTACGAGTTTGATATTACAAGTGGCGAAGCCCGGGCTTTCACAGGCTTTCGTATGAAGGCGTATCAGTCTCAAGATGGCGATGCTGACATCGCGATTTCTGAGCTCGACTTTATGGCGCTGCCGGCAACTTTGACGGCAATTGACCTAGCACTGCCTGAACTCGAGTCTATCGGTATAACTGGTGCGAGCGCAGGTAATTTGGCCGCTGTAAATGCGCTTATAAAAGCTCAACTCGCGGGCACTAATGTTGACCTTATCTCTGAGATTCAGGGACTGGTAGATAATGTTGTCGCATCTGAACAGGTTGTTCGAAACTGGATGAACGATACCAGTGTCACAGATGTGGATGGTGATCAGGAGTTTGATGCTGGTGTCGACACAAACGTGCCAACACCGCAGGATTACTACAATCTTGGCTTGCGCTACATAGAGGATAGCGCAGGTGTCCGTCATATGATTACGGATACAAATATCGCTGCTGTTAACGAATTGGTGGCGGAGCAGACCGTTGCCGCGGATCTGACAGCAAGCTTGGGTAGCGTATTTGCGACCGCAGCAAGTGGTGATCGAATTGTTGCAATCAACAAAATCGCTTCCATTGCTCAGGCAACGGCGTCAGAACTAGCACTTACCGCTGCTAATCTTGCAGACGGGGATGCGGTGTACCTGCAGCTTACAGCAAACGGTGTGACAGAAGAGGTATCTGCAACGCTGACAAGCGAAACACTATCTGCAGCTTCACTTGCGTTCGCATTGAATGCGTCACTGGGAAGCGACTCTGCGTTCACTATCAGTGAAAATGCTGGTGATATTGTCATCACACGAAATGATGGTGCGGCGTTTACCGTGGTTGAGTCTGCAGCCAATACCTCTTCGGGTTCCTGGACACTCACAGATACAGATAGCAACTTTTTATCAGCAATCAGCACGTCAAGTTTGACCGTTTCGGCAACGAGTGACTTGCCAACGATTGCTGATTTTGCGGCAGCGGGTATTACCGGCGTTAATTCTGATACCTATCAGCCAACCATTAATTATCTGGTAGCTCAATCTGCGTACTCGAACATTGATACTCAAAGGGAAATTCAGGTCCAGGCTCATAGATTAAGTATGGAGAAAATTCGGGGTCTCGCCACTGTGCAAGGGGTTTCTCAAGTACTAACCGAAAATTCTCAAACACAAACGCTTGATGCCGGTGAAATTATTTCGCTGAAGTTAGAGTCGATCTACGGCGCTAAGACAATCAGTGCCACAGTGACTGAAGAAATGCTAACGGGCTCTGGCTATCGTAATTGGGGACCAAGTATAGGTACTGCTCTTGCGGCGCAATTGGATCCCAATGACGGCTATACCATAATCGGCCCTACGTCAGACACGTTAAAAATCTCCCGTTCTGATGGTGCTAACTTTACCATTTCAGCGGTGTCTATAACGAATGGAGGGACTTGGGAGCTTGTGTACGGTAACGTTAACGACCAACTAAAGGTCGGTATGTCTGGAGATACGGCGTCTGGAGACAGTATCACTGTCACTGACCCTTTTAGCGATTTCACGCCTCCTACCGTACAAGATTACACTAATCTGGGCATATCAGGAGTGGACTCGTCTAATATTGGTATTGTGAACGCGCGATTGGTTTCGCTAACCTCTGAAAGTCAAATCGACACCGTAGCAAAGATTCAAGGTTACGCGTTCCCCCCAACGCAGACCGTGAGTATCGACAGTGTCTTTTATACCACCACGGAGGTGGTCACGAGGGATATCACGATTAACACGTCGTTGGAGCACTCGGGGACTACAAGGAATATATTCGCTCTCGATAGTTTCGTGGCGGGTACCTATACAATGCGGTTTGATGATGTTAGTGCTACTTTCACAGTTAGTCAGAACGAAAGCCGTTATCCTCAAATTTACATAAAAAATGCGCTAGACGACGCGTGGGAAGCTGCCGGAAAATCGGGCGCATTCGATGTGTCAGCAAGCTCAAGTACGATAAACATAGTGCCGCCATCGAGCAACACCGATAGTGATGGTCTTCTGGACATTAGCCGATCGGTCACGGAGAACCTCGCGGTTACAGATACTGATTTTATTGTCAAGCATGACACTGGTTTCACGGTTAATGCGACCCTCAGTGCTCCACTGTCGGATGCCGATCATAGGTTGATGTACTCCAACGATGGTGGTATCAGCTTTATCGATATTTCAGATAGTGTCTCTGGCACTGACGTTGTGTATCAGGAGACAAGCTTTACCGCATCCGAAACGGTAGTTTTGAAAGTCGTCGATATCATCACTGGTGTTGAATCCACATCGAGCTCGCAAACTATCACCGTGGACACTCTTATTCCTATAGCGCCAACACATTCGGTTACGGGCACGGACATAACAGTTACCGGTGAGGCGCTTGCGGACATTTACTTAATCTTAGATGACGCAGGCACATCAGCGGGATCTATTAAGTTTGATGTAATCGATAAAATCGGTACAGCTGACACAGTTGCGCTGCAAAACCTCTTGGCCTTGGATACACACCAATGGGCACGAGGTACGATTGCGTCTGATGGGACGACAGGTACGATTGATGCATCTGGTCTGATGGATGGCACCTACAATCTGTATCAGGTTGATAGGGCTGGTAACTTCTCACCTGTATCGACTACCTCTATAACGGTAGGCGCTAATGGTGGTGATATTGCGTCGAATAGCGTTACAGATGGAACCTCGTCTACTTACGAATATGACGTCGAGTTCCTTAGCATCGACAATGGTACAGTTATCTCCTTCAGTGATCCATCAACAGCCGCGGTTGCTAGTAATGGCGTAAAAGATGTGGTTGTGACCATCGATCTCAATGACGTCGCTGAGAACGACATTGTCGAATTATATGTTGATGATCAGTTGATCTTCTCGAAAGAGGTGACAGATAGTGATAAAACAACTGGAACTATCACAACTGACACGCTTGATTTTGACGCCAAAGATGTAACGACCGGTACTACAACCGCGTCAATGGACCCAACAGATGATATCGTGACGTTGGAACTGCGGGTCAAGCATCAGGGCCTGTATGTCCAGGATGACGGTGATGTCACCTGGGACTATCAGTGGTGATACGGCGAGAGGAGTTTAATGACATGA
>NZ_JBBLYN010000015.1:0-4917 GCF_037805105.1 Roseobacter sp. HKCCA2468 | reverse complement strand
CGCTATTAATCAATGCCATATTGGCACCGGAACCGGTCTCAACAGCCCCTTCAACGCCCATGGCAATGAGTTGTGCAACCGTAATCCCGTCGGCGTCGTTAGCATTCGCCTCGGTCTTAACGGCTTCAAGCGCAGCAACCGCAGCGTCAACAATACCTGCGACTTCGGACAGGCTATCGACCAGATCATAGTTGCTCGATGTATCCACATCAGAGAGCGCTTTCTGAATAGCACTCAGGTTGTTCGTTGTGACGCCCGCAAAGCCCAGGAGCTCCAACTCAGCTTGAGTGATCGCGGGGGTTTCTCCGTCGATTGTGCGCATCAAGGCGTCTGCGCAATCAAAGACATGCTGAAGCTCGGTAATCGTATCTATCGACGCACTCGCGAGTCCCTCAATCACGTCATTGAGAATAGCCAACTTGGCTATCTGTTTTGTAGATTCACCACTCGTGGCTTCAAGGCCTGTAATACCGATGCGAGCGTACTCATCGGCCGTAAGAGAAAGTGAGCTATCGGAACCACCATCATCCGCCGCGCTCAAAATAGCGTTGTAATCCGTGATCCGCGAGAGCAAACCATCCGTGGCGGTCGCATTCTTCGCCACCAGGCCGTCAACTGCCAAGCTATTGAGCATCGAGTTGAAGCTGTCAACGTCTGCATTCGCAACATCATCTGCGGTCTCAGTTGTGAGGTCGTTGATGGCCGCCCAATGCGATGCGAGCGGATAGTTAGAGGTCGTATTGTTAAGCTCGGCAGCTTTCTCGATCTCGCTCAGACCCGTGATCGCCTTCAGCAAATCCGCCCGGATTTGGGCAATGTGATCAGAACCGGTCTCATAACCATCACCCGCAGGCGAGCCCGTCAGATACTGCAATACACTGCTGTAGTTATTGCTATCCACCAGTGAGAAGCCCAGCAGCTGAAGCTGCGCTTCTGTCACGTCGTGAGTTTCTACGTTCCCAGTCGTAACGGGTGTGGCAATCGATGTCGTTTTACTGGCGCTTAGCAACAGCGCCTCAACCGCCGCCGCAAGGGCTTTGATCTCAGACGCATCGTCGACCGCGCTCAGGCCACGTTCATCAATCAACTGGTTTAGTAGCTCTACCGTACGCGCATTTAGATCACTGTTGCCATCCCGGCTTTTAATGCCGATCGAGGCAAACTCTGCAGATGTCAATAAAACGACATCACTGTCTTTACCGACTTTACTGTCAGTGACACCGTCTGCACTGTCTGACGTATAAACCGTATAGGTACTTGTATTGATTGTTTCGAAGAACTCTACTTCTTCGATAATTACATCAGAGCCACCCGACGTATCTTTATCCGCAAAATCCATCTGCCAGTATCGCGCAGATGTTGGGCTGCTTATATTATATGTCGTTGTGTTATATGGTCGTTGACCATTTACGGTATATATTTGCGTATATATCGAGCCATCGTCAGATGCAGATAGGGTAAATGTCTTTGCGGCACCATAGGTACCCCCACTTTGATAAGCATTAACAGAAAATGAATTTATTAACTTTTCTTCCCCGAAATCGATCGAGACTGATGCCGGTAATTGACTGTCAGGAAACCACCAGCTGTCGCCTAATGTTGCTGAGCCATCAAAGAGCTGCCACACATCTCTTGAATACCCTGTTACATTACTTGACACCGTTATGTCTGGCGCTGATGTTCTTGATGTGAGGGGCGTGGTTCCAAAAACATTCACTGAACTCGATTCAGAACCCACAGTCACCGTATCGACTTCACCATCGGCGAGGGCTTGCACCTTTGCCCATGTATCGACGATGGTTTGGACATCGGTTGCGACGGAGGCTGAGATGGTATCGAGCACGCCTGTTTCGGCCAGTGAGCTATTGATGGCTGCAACATTGAGGCTTGTGACACCGGTTACACCGATGGCAGCGTAATCCTCTTCGCTTGGAGCGGCTGCCCCACTCACACCAGCACCGTATGCCTGGATGGTATTCGCCGCCTTAGCGGTATCTTCAACCAGTGCTTTAAGCGCGCTGAACGTCTGCAGCTCACTCAAGTCATTTGCGCTATTGGCAATCGCCAGACGGATCGAGTCGATGTTCTCAGGCGTCACTTCCGCTGTTGCCTGACCTGTATTCACCAACGTAGCTGTCGCGTTACTTGTATCCACATAGGTAAAGCCAAGCGCTTCCAAATCAGCCGAGGTGGTTACATAGCTTGCTGTAACGTTGTCGATACCCTCGCCCGCAACCAGGTCCGTAATCGCCGCATCGGCCAGGATATGGTTCACCGCGCTGACTTTCGCCTGCAAAGTGTCGACACTGTCAATGTCTGCCGTGGTCGTCGCGGCATCCGCCAGGTAACTGTTGACCAGGGTTAGTTGCTCGACCGTCGTGATGTCGCTGATCCCCAGCGTGGTCAACGTGGTCAGCTGCGGCGCCGGGTTGGCACTGTCTTCCACATAGTTCAGGAGGCGGTTGTAAGCCGTCACAATCGCCTGCACCCCTTCCAGGGTGTTCGTTTGCGCAGTCCCGATATCGGCATCATCCAGCGCCGAGAGCACCGCGCTCAAGTTATTCGCCGAGCCGCTGCCATTGTCCGTAACACCATCAACCCCCATCGCCGCAAAGTCGGCGGCATCCAGGCCCGTTGTTGCCCCGTTCAGATCAAGACCACTATCGGGCGTATCTGTGGTGCTGGTATCCGCTTGTGCATTGGCACTGATCGCATTGAGTGCATCAATGGCGTTGCCGATTAGCGTCTCAACCTGGGTGAAGTTGGTAATCGCACTGTAGTCGGTCGTGGTATCAATATCCTCGAGCACCTTATGGACCGCACTGAGGTTGCTGTCTGTGACGTCATCAACGACCGCGGCATCGGCATTGTCCACATCAAAACCCAGCAAGCTCAGCTGGGCCTTGGTGATCTTCGGCGTCTGGTTCTCTGCGGTGCGCAGCAACGCATCGATGGCATCCGCGCGTGCCTGTAACTCAATAATGGTATCGACCTGGCCGCTCGCCAGTCGATCCAGGTGATCATTCAACAGTGAGACCTTCGCCGATGTCCGTGCGCTGTCCGCAAAGCCGCTAAGCTCAAGCGCAGCATAATCCGCTCGCGTTGGATCGCTGGCCGCAGCCACGGTACCAATATCGCCATCATCTGCTGTACGGTTGTCATCAGTCCCATCGGCAATCGCCAGAATACGGTTATACGCATCCACAATCCCCTGCACCTGCGACAGCGTGCGCACATCCGCACCACTGATCGCCGGACGATCCAACGCATCGTTCAAGGCGGCCAGGTTGCTGCTGTCTACAGCAACTGCCCCCACTGCTGCATAATCGGTTTCTGATAGGTTACCGCCGGCCGTGTCATTCTCTGCATGGGTAACCAGTGTCTGTATGCCTGCCAACACACTATTGACCACCGCTTGAATGCTCGGCGTGGTGGTGTAGTGCAACGCGGTTACATCCGCTGTCTCTTTGGTGCGCAAGACCGCATTGATCGTGTCAATGTCATCGCTCACCAAGCCGCTGATACCCGCATCCTGATAATCGCCAAGCGACGGAACTGCCGCATTGGCATCAGCACCTTCTGCATAGGTGCTGATAACATTCAGCGCGTCGAGATACGCTGTCACGCCCGCATTCACCACCGCAGCTGCACTAGCATAGTCGGTAATCGTCGGGTTGGCGCTGTTGCTATCGCCATCAGCCGCCTGCACAAGGCGATTGACCGCCTCTAAGCTGTATTCGGTTACGGCGGTCAAACCCGCCTGGTGATAATCTCTCAGCGTCGGCCGCGCATTGGCATCATCTGCCGCAAAGTCAACCACTTTAGCCAGCGCAGCCACCTGCGCGTTGGCGCCAACCGTCACCTGCGTTTGCAGGGCCGACGTATCGGCCAGGTCCGCTGCTGCCAATCCCGCAACCTGATGGTTGATCGCCGTCAGGTTTTGCGCATCAACACCGACAATACCCGCAAGCGCATAATCCTCGAGTGCAGGCCGCTCGCTGCGCAGAGCAACAGCCTCAGTGCGCGCACCTACACCCTTGTAATCCAATACCAGAACATTGCCATCAAGTGACAAGGTGAAGGGGCTAAAGCGGTAGAGCGTATCGGTTGTATCGGCAAAACCGGCCAACAAGTCAGCGGCACTCGCTGGATCGGTTAAGTGCGCCTCCAGCAGCACCGTACCCACTTGCAGGGTGTACTGCGCATCAGCTTCGAGTGCTGGCAAGGTCAAGCGCTTTTGTGCCGCTGTGCTGGGATCACCCGCCACAGCCGTGGTCGCACTTGCGAGCTCGCGAGCATATCCAACAATCAAATCAAAGCTGGCTTGCTGATCATTCGCTGCGCTTGCAACAATAGTTTGCAGCTTCGGCTGAGTATCATCATCCCCTACGGCGGCGGTAAGTAATGCTTGGTTAACAGCATAGAGGTTGTTCGAGTTGATCCCGACAATGCCCGCAGCCTCATACTCCGTACTCGTCAAGGCCGTAGTAGCGTCACGCAAAACCGCAATCGCCGCATCCGCCTTCGCAACAATGGTCTGGATATCGCTGACGCTGTCTTTGTTCTCTGCTGTGCTCTCCAGTCTCAGCTGGGCATTAACGGCCAACAGATTATCAGCCGTGACGTTCAATACGCCCGCATCGGCATAAGCGGCCAGCTGTTCTGTGGTGGTGAGAACAGCTTCGCCCCCGGTGACATCATCCAAAGCATAAGTCTCAGCTTGCACGTCACTGATCAGATAGGCCAACGCCGCCTCAGCGGATACCACCTTGGCTTGCAACTCTGTCACACTGTCGACATTGCCCGTTGCGTTACTGTCTGCAGCAAGCTGCTTGCGGATCTGGGCGTTAACGGCCAACAGATTATCAGCCGTGACGTTCAATACGCCCGCATCCACATAGGCATCAAGCTGGGCCT
>NZ_JBBLYN010000014.1:0-5235 GCF_037805105.1 Roseobacter sp. HKCCA2468 | reverse complement strand
CAGCTTCTGTGTGTGCAGCACTAGCCCAACCTGCACTCCAATTGGGTTTTGCAGCAAGTGTTTCAGTCCAGTGATACTCAATCATGCCGCCATATCCGCCACGATGGATATCGCGCACTGCCCCAACAACTGCAGTGTCTGCGTTAGCAATACCAGTGGTTGCAAAGAATACAGCAGCAGCGATGGTTGAGTTGATGCGCATGTGCGAGCTCACTTTCGTTAAACGGTGCCTTCATTAAAAGAAAAGAGCGAGCCGAAGCCCGCTCTTTCCCAAGCAAGTAATCCGTGAGGATTAGAATGCCATTGTGAAGCCGAGGTCAGCTTTGGTGACGCCCTCACCACCAGCGGTGGTTGCGCCGTCAACCGACACGCCGCCTGCGAAGGACAAGCCGCCACCGAGCGCGGTCGAGAAGCCAACGCCATAGTTGGCATCTTGATTATCGGCATTTGTGTCCGACATTGCAGCGATATAGGTCGTTGCGCCAACGGTATAACCAACGGACAGACCATATGCTTTCAAGTCAGTTGCCGCTGTCGCGCCAGACTGGTCAGCGTACAAGCCGTTTAAAGAGTAGGCGCCGGAAGAATAACCAGCGGTCAACTCGACAACGTCAGAGCCGTCTTCGTCGTTGATAGATGCGATGCCCCAAGACACGTCACCAGCAGTGCCGGATACGCTTACGGCGAAGTCTTCGGTATCTGAGCCGTAAGATACACCGAACGCCAGACCGCCTGCGCTGAATGCAACGTTAACATCGTAGTTGCCAATATCGCCAGCTTCAGCCAGATCGTCAGCGCCTGTGCCTTGATAACCAGGGTTTGCAATTGCGTCTTTAGTTTGACCGCCAACATCACCCATAGTGATTGTGATACCCTGGTAAGTGATGAATACTTCGCTGTCGCCATCACCCAAGCTTGTGTTTTGGGACTGATCAGTTTCTGCAGACTCGAGATCCATCGAAGCGCCAAAGGCGATGCCGTTGTCGGATTCGCCAGACGCTTTGATTGTGAAATCAAGCTCAGTGTCAAAAACTGTGTCGTTGGCGTTATTGTTAGCAGCACCGTCTTCGGTGTACTGCAAGCCCATGGCAGCAGCGCCAGTCAAAGTGATGTCTGCAGATGCAACGCCTGCGGTTGCAATCAAAGCAGTAGTAGCGAAGAGCCCTTAGCAATGGTGCTGATCATCGTAGTCGATGATGCTATGTCACTAATATCATGGTATTTTCTGGTCGCGGCTTGAGCGTAGAGATAGTAAATTTATGCGTATGACATGGAGTAGATCAAATGTTCACCGCATTCAAAACCAGACAGAAGCAACAGCAGAACAATCATCGAAGCCAACAGTCAATCACGCTAAATTGTTTCTTCGATGAGCACTATTTTCCTCATGCAAAAGCAACCAAGCGTAATACCAAAGACACTTGGAGCGCATACAACACGCACCTTCGTGATCAGTTCGGGCGATATAGGCTTGATGAACTTAGCAATCCCTTGTTCGACATATGGGTGCGTGAACAGATTGTAGCAGGCTACCAGCGCAGCACCATCAACAAGCACATATTCCTCGTCAACCGCATGCTCAATTTAGCACGTCACTGGGGCTACATTGATCGTAGCAAAGACCTCAGCAACATACAGAGGCTTGTGCTGGGTGATTACAAGCAACGCTTTCTCAGCGAAGCAGAAATTGCACTCATACTCAAACACGCACAGCGCACCACGCATCCTCATATCTACAACGTCATCAGGCTGCTTCTACTTACGGGGGCACGCAAGGGCGAAGCACGGCTGGCGCGGTGGTGTGATATAGACAAGAACAAGCGTGTGTGGACTGTGCCGCGCAGCAAGTCGGGACGTAGCCGCCGCATTATATTAAACACTGCCGCTATGGCGGTGTTGGATGATTGCAGAGAGAATGCTGAACGGCTTGGATTGGGAGCTGATGGATCGGCATATGTGTTCACCAACCCGCGCACATATACAGCTTATCACAGCTATTATGCAGCATGGCACCTAATACGAGAGGCAGCGGGACTGCCAGATGTGCGCATACATGATCTTCGCCATACGTATGCCAGTCTGCTTATCAATAAAGGCGTTAGCCTCTATGAAGTTCAAACGCTGTTGGGGCACAGTAGCGCACAGATGACGCAACGATATGCGCATCTACAGCCAAATTTACTGCATCAAAGAGCAGAGATTGTAGGGGGCATTGTTGGAGGAGCCTGAGTGGATTGCCCAATCGTGCAGCATATGACTAAAGTGCATGGTTTTTTGACGCTTGTCGAGCGCCTTGTTTTCTTAAAAAATTTGTGCGCCAATGTTAAATGCATACTTTTTATACGCTTGTGGGGCAGTGCCAGTGAAAAACTCAGAAGTATCAAAGGATGATCACAGTAAGCGTATCAAAAAGCTACAGGAAATCCGTGAGAAACTGATAGCAGGCGAAGAAGTAGCCAATCGTCAATTACGGACGTGGCTGGGTGAATACTTCGACGACGTGGCGCAGGAATGGGCATGTGAGCAAGATATGCGTCTGAAGCCTCAAGATAAGCCTGACGCCATACGCGAATATGAGAGGCGGCTGAAGAAAGCCGATTTTCAGCGCGCAAAAGCAGAAAGTGCTTCTAGTCGAGGAAAAGCATACGCGGGCAAGTTTTACAACAAAGCTGATGTCGCCTATGAGCGTGCACTTGAGCATCTGCAAGAGCAGGTAAGCTTGGACCCAGCACTGGAATTATGGCTGGATCGCACACCCGATAATGGACCCACAACTTCTGGAACTAGCATTGATTTCCATGGCATGCCGCGTGTGAGAACGTCGCGCAGCATGGAAAATCAATCACAGGCATCTGTCACAGGATACGTGCGCACAAAGCGTGATATCAAAATCGAAGTGGTTGATCGCGCACTCGAAGCACTTACTGCTGAACCAACGGATAGCCCTGATGCAGAACAACAAGCAAAGTTGCAAGACATGCTCAGAGCCCTGAAGAGCCGGTGAGGCAGGAGATCATCGCCCGCCCCACCCAAACCGTGTTTACGTGCTGGATTTGCGCCGTGCCTCTTCTGCAGCCCAAGTTGCATCGTCACTGTCCTCAATAACAGCCTTGTATGCTTCTACAGCTTTACGCACAGCATCTAAGTCGTCGTTCACATACGTGGAGCAGCCTTCCACGATCTTGTTCCCATAGCGCACAGAAATCTTACGCTTGCCGCTGACAGCCTGCGGTGCCCACCAATACTTAGTGCTTGTGCCATTGAGTTCAGTTGTTGCTTTATACTTTTTCAGCTCGGTGAGCATACGATCAGCTTGCACGAGCATCTTAGCCCTAGGACTACTTGGCGCAGTAGTTGCTGGAACAATACCGTGTTTTTTGAGGAGTTCGTCAAGTGTAGGCATGATTGATCCCTATGCTGTGTTGAATTCACAGAGACAATCTTGGTGTAGTTCGTAAAATTTATGTGACGTGGCGCACTTTTACTGTGTCAGTGCCTGTCGCGCTTTTTGCAGCCTGATCTGCTTTTTCTGCTGTTTGATGCGCTCTTGTTGTTGTCGCAGTGCTTTGAGCCTTGCATCCAGTGCATCCACTCGCTCGGTCAACTGTCTTTGATTTGATTGCTTCAATGTATGCTGTGTCCTTGCCACTTGCTTTGCGCTGCCTTGCGAAGTTCATCTTCACAGAGCCGCTGCAGAGCTTGCAAATTACGCCCTGTGTGCACGGAATAGGGTCTATCGCTGGCTAAGAACGCATCAGCGTAAAATCCCAGCTTATTAGCGCACACAGCAAGCGCATCAGCGCTGGGTTGCAAGCCCCTAAACCGCAAAGTGCGCATATAACCTTCACCCTTGCACAGCCAGCGCTCACAAAAGTCTTGTTCGTTTTCAGCTAAACCCTCAGCAATGACGAGGTTGCAAATGTTTTCGATGATCAGTTTTTCAGTCATAGCATCTCCTTAATGTTATTTATCAACACTAAGTAGACGTATGTTTGCTCCTCCTGTGAGGAGCAGTGTCATGCTGTTGCGATGATCGCAGGCTCACATCGAACAGCACTCACAGGATTATTGAATTTTTATTGTTAGACGATCATTGCAAGGAGCAGAATAGATCACGCCCCGTAGGGCGTAGATCTGTCATTGCACGTCGCTTTGAACAGGCTGTAGTCACCTAACCCTTAATGTTCAGGGAAGAGCAGGTTTTGCTATCATCTCTATTACAGGCTCATCACACACATGCTTGGGACCGATACAGCGCAGCTACCCCAAGCAACGACGGTTACCAATTGGCGTGTCCTCCGTCTCACTTGTCCTAGAGCTTATCTCTAAACTCCAACCGTTACGACAATGGAAACCCTGTCTCGCAGGATTTATGGCATCCACCAGCCGCCCAGTGGGTAGTCCATCGAAGTTAGAGAACTGGCACTCTTGCTTACCGTCACACAGCAGAACGGGTTTCACAGCGTAATTACATTCGGCACGCCAACCTTAATCCAGTTTCGCATCCGCATAGGTGCGCATGTATGTTTATTTATCAACGACTGCGTTAGTGATCAGAAAAGTAATAGAATAAGTATTGTCTTAGATTATCAGCTAACCGCTTGATCTCATTGAACACATAGTGACCTCTGATTTCGGTCGTCCTGCCAATATCTCATCTCGTAAACTCAAATCACACAGAACATGAGATTATTGGGTGCAACATGCGACAAGCAAAGATCGTCACAGAAGCAGAACTAAAACGAGTGATGGCGTATTTGAGCACACGCCGCCATGCCTTGCGGGATCAAACAATCTTCGCTGTCAGCTTCAATGCGGGACTGCGAGCCATGGAGATCGCAGCTCTCAAAATAGAGGATGTTTATACGCCAGCAGGCACAGTGCGCGAGATCATTCAGTTGCACACAACCAAAGGCGGGCAACCACGTCGTGTATTTGTCAACAAACGCCTCAGTGCCGCACTCCGTCGATACTATCCAACTGTAAGCGTCAAAAAACCCTGCACTGCACTGTTTCCCAGTCAAAAGGGTGGGCACTTCTCAGGCAATACCGTCGCACAGCTGTTTTTGGAGGTATACGCGGCTTGCAGAATTGATGGTGCAAGCAGTCACAGTGGCAGACGCACCATGATCACACGTCTCGCAGATAAGGGCATTAGTGTGCATGTGCTGGCTGCTATCGCAGGACATCGCAACATAGCCACCACACAACGCTATCTAACCGTGAACGATGCGC
>NZ_JBBLYN010000013.1:0-6860 GCF_037805105.1 Roseobacter sp. HKCCA2468 | reverse complement strand
ACTCGGCAAACGCGAGTGCTATTCCAACCGCAGCTGATTACAACGCCGCAGGTGTGTTAGACCTCTCTGAAAGTACAGACGGCATCTCGAGTGCATTGGTCAGTGCGATCAACTACAAGCTATTCGAAGGTGGCGCGGACACAGCGGTTAACACCGCGTCTGAACTTCAGTCATATGTCGATTCGGCGAACGAAATCGTTAATAAAATTCAAAACTGGGCCGAGCCGGATTGGAGTGGAATTGGAACTAGTGCCAGTTATATCTCGCTAGTGCCTAAATTCGCAAACGCAAACTTTGAGGAAGGCTCTGGTGGGAACATACCCGGATGGGTGACTTATAACGACTGGGTCGATTTAGGAGTAACCCAACTGGCGGGCTATACATCACCACAAGACCCCGTAGCTGGCCCCCTTAATACTCCGGCTAAGGGTGGTCAAGCTCAAGAAGTAGCAGAGGACTGGACGGGTGGAATAACTTCACGCTCCATCTCCGTCACCTTACAAGAAAATTATGACGCTCAGCATGGCAGCGTTGTTGTTCTTGATACTGGTGAACTTAGTGGAACTGCGGGAAATCGATGGAATACTGGTACTGCAAACAATATTTTCCATGGCCCAGCTATTTGGTCAGAGGGAACTGTCAAGTTAAAGGCAGGCGCTTCTGTGGCCATCGATTTTCGGGCAATAAACGCTGGCGATGCAGCTGATGTATATGGCTACCTCCTAAACGTGGACACTGGCCAACACATCGATTTGTTGGATTTTAATCCCTACGTTGATGGCGAGAACCAGGATTGGCAGACCGCTTCAGTCACACTTACTGCCGGACAGGATGGCGAGTACCGCTTTGTGTTTGTAGGTGGTTCTAACAATGGCGATAACGGCGGTACGAGTGGCGGCAAATTTATAATCGATAATATTCTCGTAGATTCACCTCCAGAGAAATTCAATGGTGTCGTTTCCACTAATAATGAGGCTGATTATGTCAATGTGCAGTCAGTTTTTGATGGAGAAGGATACGTTGATTCCAATAGTCTGGCTTTCACCTCTGATACGCCTGCCGCCCCTGGCTCTACTGTTGAGTTGGGTTGGTACGACCAAGGTGATTTTGGATTTGATCCGGCGGTAGCTGATACCCTGATTATTCATCCAAAGAACACAGGTACCGATTTTAGTAAGCTGCCGGTAGATTTTGACGTGATGGGCTGGGATAACGATACCGCTCAATGGGAGCTTATTAAGTCCTTTGCGCCTTCAGAAAATGTTCAAGCGACTACAACAACAACCGGCATTAGTGGTTCAGCATACGAAGTTCAAACCATTGCGTCTCCGACAATTAATAACAGTGGTTACTACACACTAGAAATCGGCTCCAATCGAGTTTTTGTTCAGCTGGATGGAGATGCAACTGTTTCTGAGTTGGCAGCTGCGCTAGACAGTGCGTTAACTACGGCTGGTGTAGGCGTGACCGTTGCCGCCTCGGGTAGCGATCTGACCTTGGCTTGGGATGACCAAGTTGAGGTAACGGATGTGGCAAAACTGACGACCCAAGGCATCGTTGAAACCAGCGACGGCAAAGCGCTTGAGTTCGATTTGTCGGATGCAACGAAAGCGTATACAGGGTTCAAGATTGTTGTTCGTGACACCCTCGGCGGTGATGGTACTGTTGAGATTACTGAGCTTGACTTCCAGGCTCGATCTCTGACTGCAGCAGATCTTCCCAGCGACTCTGAACCTACCTGGCAAGAATACAGCCAGATTGGTGTCGTTGGCGTTACTGAGAACAACTTGTCAGACATCAACGCGATGGTCTTTGCTCAAAGCAGCAAATCGGATGTTGCTACGATTCCAATGATTCAGGCGATTGTTGATAACTACATAGCTTCCATGTCGATCATTGAAGCGTTTACTAATGGTGATGGCGCAGCTGACACTAATGGCAACTTTACCTATGACTCGGGTGAGACAGGCGTTCCAACGGTTGCAGATTATCAAAATATAGGCGTTCGCTATGTCGTCAATGGCGATGGGCTAAACGTACCCATTTCCAACGCAAATATTCCAGCAATCAATGAGGTTCTCGCTCAGGCGGCCTATGGCGTAGATAGTGGCGATACGGCCATTTCAAATGCTACCGAGTTGCGCGGCGTATTGAATAGCGATGCGGTAGCTGCACGCCTCACAGCGATTAACAAAATCGCTTCCATTGCTCAGGCAACAGCGTCAGAACTAGCACTTACCGCTGCTAATCTTGCAGACGGGGATGCGGTGTACCTGCAGCTTACAGCAAACGGTGTGACGGAAGAGGTCTCTGCAACGCTGACAAGCGATACAGCCTCTGCTGCGTCTCTAGCGTCCGCATTGAATGGGTCACTGGGTAGCGACTCTGCGTTCACTATCAGTGAAAATGCAGGTGATATTGTCATCACACGAAATGATGGTGCGGCGTTTACCGTGGTTGAGTCTGCAGCCAATACCTCTGCAGGTACTTGGACACTCACGGATACAGCCAGCAACGTTCTGTCGGCAAGCAATACATCAAGTTTGGCTGTTGCTGCTACGAGTGACTTGCCAACGATTGCTGATTTTACGGCAGCGGGTATTACCGGCGTTAATTCTGAAACCTATCAGCCAACCATTAATGATCTGGTAGCTCAATCTGCGTACTCGAACATTGATACTCTGAAAGAGATTCAGGAGGTTGTCGATAACAAGACGGCAATATTTGAACTACTTACGTTCATTGATGATGGTGAGTTGTATTCAGAGGTTAGTGATACCTACAACTATGGTCTTGCTAATTTTGATCCTGAGGAGACTGTAAGCTCTGGTTATTACCTATTTGATGAGGGCGCAAGCGGTACTTGGCCCCGTATTCTCGGAGCAGAGGATGCCTTCGATGGAACAACGTCAACAACGGATAATGGCTGGTGGGTTTCTGAGCGAGAAGATGTAGGCACTGGTCAAGTTGATCACTACGGCATTTTTGGCAGGGCTAATTACCAGGCATACCTAGGTTACTTTGACCGAGATAACTCTGAAGGGCCTACACTAGTGCAGTCGGTCTCGTTCGCGAATTCCTCTGTGGTGTCTCACTACAGAGGGCGTTTGCAGGGCTACGATGAAGCGAAAGGCGTTTGGAGTACTATAAAATCGTTCGATACCGGAAATATCGAATCTAATGCGACCTACACGATTAACGTTGCCTCCGATTATGGCTCGTCATTGGAGAAAAAAGCCTATGACGGTTACCGCTTAGTCTTTGATGAGACCGTGGAGGGCGGCTGGACTGGGCCTCGGATTGATGTTACTGAGCTGTACATCAACACCAAAAAAGTTCTACCACTGGCAACACCAGAAACATTTACAACTGCCGGTATCACGGGTGTGACCGATGATAATATCGATCAAATTCGTAAGGTGGTTCTGGAGTCAACGACAGCGGACTCCTCCATTGACGACGTTCGCAGCGTCGTCGATGGCGTCGTAGTGGGCTTACAGAGCCTGCAAACAGCACTGGCATCTGGCAGCCTCGATACTATCACCGCGCAAACGTACGCAGATGTTGGTATAGATGGAGTTGCTGACGACAATATTGATGCCATCAACGCAATCGCAGCCAGCCGTCAGGCGTCTCTTAACAGCGGCGAGACGCTTTCTATCAGTGATTTGCAACGTATTGCAGATGACGTGACAACTAACTTTAGTGCTTTGTTAAAGCTTGCCGAGTTGATGGGGCAACAATCAACTGACAATGACAAGTTGAGCTTGGCGCAAACTCTGTTAACCGCCGACCGCAGTTATGTGCCAGACCTTGATGCGGTTAATGCCACTGATGCACAAGTTGCAATCAACAATCTGCTCGGATTTACATCAGACTCCCCAGTTAGTGATCTTGAAGGTCTTGGTGTTGTTGCCAAGGAGATCTACGCTAATTGGGATGGTACAGCTGGCAGCACAATTTCGCCTTCACTCGGAGACGCCACTGACACTGAGCATGGTTTTACACCTTGGGAAGCCTTCAATGGCGACGTCTCGGGTAGCGCTGAAGGTTACGCCTCTACTGCTTATGTGTCTAAAGATAGACCAGGCTCGATAGGTTGGTTTGACAGTCAGGGTTCTCAGGGTCCGACAGTGATTAACAGCTTTAAGATCGATGCTCTGCAGGACAAACTACCGACAGTCTTCGACTTATACGGTTACAACGCCGAAACTGAAGTCTGGGAGTTTGTTCAGGGGTACGATATTTCGGCGACCTATGTGGACGAGACAAGCTACACATTTGATGTGGACACGTTCCGAGCCTACAGCGGTTTCCGTCTGGATATATTTGCACCGAGCCAACTCGATGCGCAGACGGGCACCATTGACTACCCGAACCCGCAGGATGAAAGCGAGGCATTGAACCCAGATGTGGTCATCACTGAGCTCACATTTGAGGTCAATAGCAGTGATGTGCTGGTAAATTCTGGCCTTAAAGGGATCGATGACGCGGAAACGCTATATAGGGTTCTTGACGCTATCGATACTCAAACGGCCGCTGCTGCCAGCAACACTGACAGCTTAGCCAAGGTGAAAGCGATAGCGCAGGGTGTCTTTGAAGCGATCGCATTGGAACATATCGTCGAATATCTCGATGATCAGCAATTGGCTACACCAACTGGAGTGGCAGCACCGACTGTGGCTGATTTCACAACCTTGGGGCTCACGACCTTCGGAACGGGTGCTGATGAAGAGTCAATTACCGATGCCAATTTGCCATCTGTTCTCTCCGATCTGGTGGCAATGGGTACGGCTATCGATACAACCAATAGTGGTACAGCCTCCATCCAGGGTATTGATAAGAATGAACTGAGAACAGCAGTGGATTCGCTACCTTATGTGATTGATACAGCATCACCCTCATTCGTTTCAGCATCTACCAGTGCCGATGGCACCAAGGTAATCCTGACCTACGACGAACCATTGTTGGCAGCGACAGCTGCATCAAGCGATTTTGCTGTAACGAGTGACGGTAACGCCAATACGGTGACGGCTGTGTCTGCCTCTGGCAGCACAGTAGAGCTGACCTTAACCACGCCAGTGACCAATGGCCAAGCAGTGACGGTTACTTATACAGATCCGGCTGCAGGAGATGATGCCAACGCTATTCAGGATTTGGTGGGTAACGATGCGGCAACGTTAGCGAGTACAGCTGTAACGAATACAGTTCCGGTTCCTGCTGCTCGCAATGTAACGGTTTCTAATCTTTCTCTTCTTGACGACGATGGTGACGCGTCTAACGGCGTTGCTTCGATGTCACAAACGCTGGTGGCTAATCTCGCTGGGTTACAAGATGGAGATGAGGTGCAGTTG
The DNA here is from genome assembly GCF_037805105.1 of Roseobacter sp. HKCCA2468. Taxonomy (NCBI): domain Bacteria; kingdom Pseudomonadati; phylum Pseudomonadota; class Alphaproteobacteria; order Rhodobacterales; family Roseobacteraceae; genus Roseobacter; species Roseobacter sp. HKCCA2468. The sequence goes on along the minus strand of NZ_JBBLYN010000013.1, from coordinate 1,506 downwards.
AGCATCAATGGAGACGTTACTGACGTCACAGATAGTGTTGTGGCGGGAAAGTTGGCGTATGGTTCTCCAACAACAACCGCAACGATTACTAAAGTAACAAGTGGTCGGTTTAGTGGATTCGATGCTTACGACATCTTCGCGTGGACGCAAGCAGGTCCAGTAGCTGGTGGGTTTAAAGTAATTCCTGTAGACACAGACTTAGCGAGGTCTCCAGGCATCTACAGTGCGGTCTATTCGCCTGATCTAGCTACGTCAGATTGGACTAATTGGACAGATGGGGATTTGAGCTTAGACGGTAAGGTTACCAACTTTGCTGACACGGATACGCTGTGGGTAGGTTTTCAGTGCACCCTAGGTACCGTCGTTAATAAATTTGCTCCTGACCTTACAAATTGGAATGATGACACCTCGCCTCGTATTAGCTTTAACCAAGACGACATCAACGACCCGGATATTCCAGAACTTCCGAGCGGTATGTTTTGGATGATTAACTTAACATATAGGGATAGTGATGGTGGTATTATAGCAAATGAATATATCTCCCTAACTTCGGAAGCTGATGCTGCAAACTTGGCAATATCGCCACCCGACACAGCTGATGGCGTAGATATTGGCTATAGCGTTGCGATGGATGTGACGCCAGTGGGCGACACTTATTCACTCGACCTACCACATGCCGTTAAAGGGCTTCTATCGCCCGGGTTCGATCCAATTACCTCTGTCGTCATGGATGACACTGGTGGTGTTCGCGCGTTGGATCAAAAGATGTTTGGCACTGAATTCTCCTTAAGCATAGGAGATGTCGATGTGGCCAACTACCAATCACTTAGTGATGGTGACAGTTTCGATGTTGATGTTGCGGTGATTGGTGCAAATCCCGATGATATTATGGATATGGACTTGGTGTCATTGTTCACCAATACGACACTTACCGTTGATACCTTTACCGGTCAAAGCCTAATCCTCTCTCAAGGAGATAGTCTGGAGTTGACTGTTAAAGATAGCTCGGGCGCAGATATTACGTTTGTTGCTAATACCGGTGATAACGCGTTTAGCGTTGATCTGAGTAACCCGGTTGATTTCCTAGGTGTGGATGTTGACGGGGATGGTAACTATTCGGATCTTTACGAGCGCGCAGTCAATGGTATTGTGGGTAACACTGCGACTGGTGATAGTGAAGTCGATGTTTGGCTCGATGTGTCTGATGCCTCTTTTGGAGATGTTATCGAGCTTCATATCGATGGGCAGCTTGTAGCAACATCTTCTCCTCTTGATCAAACCACTATCGATGCGGGTGTATACCAATTTTCCGGTAGTGATGGAACCACGACATTTGACCTGAATTCGTCAGATGATACTGCTACTGAAGGGGGTATTATTATTCGAGGTGATGACATAGTGGCAATTCAGCTAAGGGTCACAAACAATGATACTGAGGTGCAGTCTTTAACTGATGTCACCTGGGACTATCAGTGGTGATACGGCGAGAGGAGTTTAATGACATGA
>NZ_JBBLYN010000012.1:0-6929 GCF_037805105.1 Roseobacter sp. HKCCA2468 | reverse complement strand
ACAGCATTACGTTTACGGGGACGTTTAGTGAGGCGGTTACGGTCACTGGGACGCCGAGTTTGAACCGCTCGAACTGTGGTTTCACGCTAATGCCGGATATTATGAACCGCCAGTTGGGGCGGGTAATCTTTACAGATCTTACGGCCTTATTGCTCGCCACCAATTTGACGATCAAGTTAGCGCATCTGCCGTTTCTCAGTTAATGATAACGGAAGAAATTCCTTCTCACTGGCTCTTGATGTAAATTAAGTTTGTCTGCAACGGTATCAATTGAAATTCTACACATTCAAATATGCCAAATATGCCAAATATGCCAAATATATAGATAATTTACAATTATTACTTGGCTGATTATAGTGGTTAATAGCAAGCGCCACCATACGAGGCCAATATGACCAGAAGTGACACAAAAAACCTAACAACAAAAGACTTAACGACCGTGCAAGTTGCTCGAGCGCTTGGGGTCGCAACGGGAACGGTTCAGAAAATGGTAGATATTGGCGTGCTTGAAGCTTGGAAAACGGGGGGAGGTCATCGTCGAATTACGCGTGACAGTTTAGAGCAATACTTAAAAAACCATCTCGGTGACAAAATTCAACACCATGGCGCAAAAAGCGAAACGACCGCCAATAAAAAAATTTTAGTTATTGAAGACTCTCACTTTTATTCTGAAATGCTCAAGACCTTGGCTATGAATTCGTTTCCAGATGGGTTTGTGTCGGTGTGCTACGATGCATTTTCCGCAATTGATGAATTGAAGAGAGGTGTGCCTGATTTAATTTTACTTGACCTGGGCTTGCCAGATATGGACGGGGTCGCCTTACTCACCCGTATCGCGTTAATTGATCGTGAATACATTAGTCGCCTGATAGTTGTGACCGGAAACACTAGTGTAACGACTAGTGACCTTCCTGAGGCTTATAAAAATATTCCAATTATATATAAAGATAACGTTTTAAGTGATCTTCCTAAATTATTTGATAAAATTAACATCGGGAACTATTGAAGTTTCTTCTCCTCAGGAAAAATTCCAAGTGATCTGAAAAATATAGGTTGCACAGCAGAGCGAGAGATACATGGAAAATTCCGAAAATCTGCGCAGGTTGGCACTTCTTGAAGTTCGAAGTATTACTGATATAGAATTAAAAAATTTAACTGAAAAGCATATACACCACTTAATTCATAAACTATTGCCCATTCTAAATTATTTAGGCGAGTATGAATTTCATGAAAAGATTTTGGAAATTAAGAGAATGAAAAATTTAAAAATTCAAAAAAAAGAGTTTCAAAAAACTTGTGAATTAATAAGAGAAAATATTCAAATTATATAAATACAAATATTTAATACCGGCGACCAGCTCAGTTCTGCAAAAATGCCGAGCAACTCAGAATGCCCAAAGAGCTGTGGCCAAAATAGCTTGACCACTACAAGTTGATATTTTTGAAGGTAACATCGACAACTTAAGCATAGGTGTATTCCCAGGCATCAGATACCGTTTGTGAACCGTCAGCATGAATCACTTTTATCGAAAGATCTAGAACGTTATCACTATTCAAGTCGTAATCAGCGATATCAGCTAGCGATGCGATAAAATCTCCTGAAACAAGCTGTTCCTGGGAGGGACTACCCAGATTTATTTCATCTCCATCGATCATTAGCACGAGCTGATCAGTCTCGGTTACATCCAAGAGGGATACCCAAACTTCCATGGATGCATCAGCGTCGGCAATATTTTGACCACTTTCCAGCAAATAGCTGCCATCATCAAACGCCAATAACTCGATATAGCTATTATTTTCCACCACAGAATTCAATTGAGAAGCGGACAGTGGCAATTGATCCATTTCTACAAATCTTTGCACAATGGCAGCTTCTGTTGTGTTGTCTACAATCTGCTGCCCCAACAATAGATTGATGTCATCCGCATCCAAAACAACAGGGTCCACACCGTTGAGTTGCGCCAAATACTCATTGTAGTCTGTAAATGCGACCACTCTCGCTAATACGCCAACTATAGATTCTACCGTATCAGAATCAAATGTTATGGCCCGATCTGTAAGATCAGAGACAATACTTTCTGACAAGTTACGTTCATATTCTATATCGATTTCTTCATAGAACAGGGTTTCAGAAAATTCCGAAGACACATCATTCCGTTGATAAACGCTGTCAGCGATTTTAATCTCGGCAATGATGTCACCAATGATCTCATTGAGCTCGCTCGTTGTAAGTAGCGTGCCGCTACTTTTACTCAACAGGGTGGTGAAAGAGATGGCATTTTTTTGTTCCACAGCAAAATAATGACTGTTCCATTGTGTACCAGTGTCATACTTCTTGGACACGACGTTCCCTGTGAACTCGGAGCCCCAATCTGGATGCCCAATCACAACATGCAAATTGTTAATACTTGGATCGCTGGTATCTCCAACTTTATGAACCATGGCATAGACAGTGTAACCATCGATAATTTCACCAGTATAGAGCGTGTCGAATGTTTCAGTTCCACGGCCATCTGCACCAGTATTGCCAGCAATACCAAATCCAAGGTAGGTAAAGTCAGCAGTCTCCTGATTATACGAAAACATAGTAACTGGATGAGCCCACCCTAATGATTTGTAAATAAGGCTACTATCGCCAGTATGTCGCGCTGAGCTCACTTGTGTGTAGCTCAATGCATTATTACACATATTGTCAGCTCAGGCATGAACTACTACAACCTAATTTTGCCTGACAAACGATTCATCCAAAAGCGGTAACTACCAGATCGTGTTTAATCCAATACACAAAGACATATGCGGCAAACTCACTTATCTGATATTTTGAGCTGCATAGAGCGCTAGCCGTAAAAATAAGTGAACTCATCAGAGACCACCGATGAACCATCATCATGGACCACCTTAACCTGGAGATTGACGGAACCATCATTCAACACGTCTTGTACAGATACGTCGAAGTTATCTAGGAACAGCTCACCCGCGCTTACTTGATCTGCTGTTGGATTTCCCAGATCAATATCCACACCATCAATCACCAGTACCAATTGGTCAAACTCATTTACTTCAACGAAATCAATAATTATATCCGGTGTAGCATCTTGGAGAGAACTGCCAGCATATAGTCCCTCATTACCGTCGTTACCTGCTTGTATATTATGCACAAAAGCATCACTGGTTAATACTTGTTCAAGCGAATACAAATCATTCGGCAAATTATCCAGATGCACCAACCGATTTAGGAAGGTATTTAGCGCACTCTGTGAATCTATTAAGCCTAAAACTTCATTTACAGTCAGAAGATTGCTTTCAGATACAATTGTTGCTCCTAATTGCTGATAATCCTGTAGATTTGGCGCTATATAATCTTCGACAAGTTGATAAGCAGAAAATTTGGCTAGATTATGATTGGTTGAGTTGATAACCGCTTGAATAGCCTGAGCCGAATCAAGACTATTAGGAGTTGTCAACTTAATAACCCGATTAATGATATCGATATTATCTGACGTAACGCCAGCTAGACCTGCATCGCTATAATCATTTAATTCAAGATACTGCGCTTGCTCTTGATCATCGCTAATTGCGGCAATCTTGTTGATAGCATCGCTTGCCGAGGTTATTGCAGACTCAATGTCTTGAATAGAATTTATGGTATTTTTAAGTAATTGCGCTTTTACTGCACTCAGGTTTTGATCCGTAACGCCGTCGATTCTTAATGCAGAAAATGCATCTATTACAAACTCAGGAGCACTACCATTTGAATATTGAATGATCTTCTCTAAAGAATCGTCGACCATATCAATAACGCTTTGAATACCTTCAACTGAACCAATTTCTTCAAACGTATTATGGTAAACATGATAATTAACAATATCGATATTTAACTCATTAACGCCAGAACAACCAATTTTCTGATAGTCTGATAACTGAGGCGCACTGACTGGGTTTGCGGCATCACCGGACCTGTAATTTGAAAATATCTCAATGGCGCTAATTGCCTCATCTACGATACCTTGAATCTCACTAACGGTATCGGCCGCCCCGGGGTTGGCATTCGAAAGTAACGTATTTACAACATGCAGGTTGTTATCGCTGACATCAAATATACCAGCGGCCCGATAATCATCTATAGTGAAAGGAAACGCAGATTGATCTGTGCCGCTATTGAAATCTTGGAACTTTCCAATTGCTTCATCAGCCATAGTTACCAGAGATTGAATCCTTGCAACAGTGGCAAGGTTAGCAGTCGAAGCCCTTAAGACCTGAAAGTTTACTGCATCAATATTAGAGACCGTTACCCCAGTTACACCCGCGTTAGAATAATCAGTAGGCGTTAAGGCATTCGCGGTATAGCCACTTGTGTCATGGTACTCGCCAATCAAGCTCAGGCTATCTAAATTCGTAACCAAAGATTGAATTTCTTGTGGCGTATCGGCTTCGCCTATATCTGAGTTTAAAATATTGGAATTAACCGTCGCCAAGTTCGCTTGAGTTACGCCGAATATTCCTGCCTTTGCGTAATCTGCCAAAGATAATGCTGTAGGCGTGACGCCATCACCATTGTTGTATGCTTCAATTTTTACAATAGCATCGTTTACCTCCGTGACAAGTGACTGCAATTCGCTAATAGAGTCGATGTTTGCTCGCGAAGACTTAGATATTTTTTGAGTGATTACACGCACATTTTCTTCAGTCACACCATTTATACCGGCATTAGTAAAATCGCTGGTTTTAAGCTCAAATTCGCCGTCAGGAAGCGGGGTTGAATTATCGTAATACGCAAGTATTTTTTCTAACCCCGATGACATATCATCGACGAACGACTGAAGCTCTGCAAGCGAATTTAAACTAGCTGCAGATACCCCCTTAAGCTTCTTATTGACCTGATCTAGATTTGAAGAGTTGACACCCAAAACACCTGCATTACGATAATCATCTACTGTCGGCGTAAGGCCGTTAAATACAGCTGTTTTAACCTTGAAATCCAAATCGGAAATCAAGGCTTTGTTGGTAGACGTATTAACTAATCTAAATCCATCGTAAGCCGCGTCACCATTACCAGTTATCGTTTCGCTGACACTCTGACCATACATGTAAAAGCGATCGATTCCTGTATAACTATCGCCATTATTATCCGAGATATTTAAACGGTAGTACCTATAGGATCCTGGAGTATCAACCCAATAGGTTTTAGTTTCGCTCGCTCTCCAACTCGTTTGATCACGAACTGTATCAAGCGTTGTCCACGTGGAGTTGTTATTACTACCTTGAAATGTCCAATCTTCTGGTGACCGCGAAGTGGATTGCGCTGACCTAGAGATAGCCGTCAGCGAATACTTGTAAATAACATTGGTATTGCCACTCCCCGCATCCAATCTCAGCCAGGCTGTTGACCCACCCGATGCCCATGAACCAGAGTTATTTGATGAACTAGCTGTTGTTCCGTCAACAGCCCTGTATGCTTCATAACCTGTTCCGGCACTATCATCAGCACTAACCGTCCAGGTACCGCTTGTCGAAGAGCTAAAATTCGGAACCACATTGGCTGTGGAGGTACTACCACTACTAATCTTTTCCCACTCACCTGAATTAATATTGCGCCCTTCGACCGTAAATGTACTGGGCAATTGATTTTCTGTAGTCGAGTAGTCTAGCCCAGTTTCACCCTTAAGAACTATTCCTTGATATTGATATGCCTGATTTGGAAGGTCACTGATCCAGCCGACAAAACCCTGATTTAATGCATGAAAACCATCGGTTGAACCCGTTGTGTTATTGAAAGCTTCAGTATCTACGAAGTTTGAATTATCTGTACCACCAAGTGATATAACACTCAAAGCGGCGTCCGTATTTGCTGACAGCGATAAATTTGGAACCAACTCTATTGTACTACCCGTTGCAGACCAGCTTGAAATAGATGTCTGCCCGACAAAATTGTATATCTTCTCGAGCGCATCAATGTGATTATCAACAATGGTTTTTATTTCAGAATAGGTGTCAACACCTCCAACATTTTTTGAGATCATTTGTTTATTAACTGCGTCGATATTATCCGCGTTAACTTCGTAAATCCCGGCGTCTTTATAGTCATCTACAGTTGGCGCTTCTCCAGTGCCATTAGAGTTGTTCCATGCTTCTATGATCTTAATAGCAGAGACTGCCTCATCTACTAGCTCCTGAACCTGCATACTAGAACCGATGGTTATTGTTGGTGATAGCGCAGACAATTTCGAATTGACTGCGCTAGCAATATCATTCGTTAAAGTGATCCCAGCGGCTCTATATTGATCTATAGTTAAAGGTGATGGCGTAGATCCATCACCCATATGATATGCATCTATTTCAGATATCGCATTGTTAGCTGCTATTAGTAACTCTCGTATTTTTGTGTTGGTATTAGCCCCCAAAGGGTCAGCAGACAGTACCTGCGCATTGAGTGCAGCAATGTTTTGGTCTGACACACCCTGCAAACCGATCGCGGTATAATCACTCACTGCCAATGCAGCTGTATTATCTACTGAGTTATAGGCTTCAATTTTTGCCAAATTGGCCATCGCCTCTTCGATCGACTCGTTTATCCCTGCGACTGAACCAACGCTTGATCTATCTTTAGAGGCGACTACTGCGTTAAGCGCATCTAAATTATCCTCAGTTACGTTTGCTATTCCTGCATACAAATAAGTATTGTTAGTGGGTGCTACATTGATATCACTATTATCTGCATAGGCAATAATTGCCTCCCAGGCCGCCACCACCTCCGCAACTACCGTTTGCAGCTCGGTTCGCTGGTTCAGGCTCTCAAAGGTTCCCGTGTCGATGGTTGTCGTGCTGTTGTAATCAGCCCGCGCCAGGACCAGGCGAATACCCGCCAGGTTATCCATGCTCACTTGAGTGAACCCCAAGGCCTGAAGAGACGCCATACTCACGCCGTCGCC
>NZ_JBBLYN010000011.1:0-7752 GCF_037805105.1 Roseobacter sp. HKCCA2468 | reverse complement strand
CCGATCCTTCGGCGTTGATCCACCAAATGCGCAGATGCGATGTGCCCCAATCTACCGCCAACCAATTCGATGTCATCGCGTCTCTCTTATTCTGTCTTTATCCTGTGACTACAACGCCACCATCAATTACCAAAGCCTGCCCGGTCATCATTCGGCTTGCATCTGAAGCAAGAAACAGTGTGCCGTCCACAATATCTTGGGGCTGCAAATGCGTTTTGAGGCATTGCTTTTCCATATGTGCTTTCAATGCTTCGGGTGCAGCCCAAAGATCAATCTGCTTTTCAGTAAGAACCCACCCCGGCGCTAGTGCGTTGACGCGAATACCAAATTGCCCCAAATCGCGCGCGAGGCTGCGGGTCATTCCGTTGATGCCGGAATTAGCTGTGGTATAGATCGGGTAGCCAGCGCCGCCCATCATGTAGCTGATGGAGCTGAAATTGATGATTGCACCTTTGCCGACTTCTTTCATTCCCTCAAGCACTGCTTGGGCGGCAAAAAAATAAGCTTTGAGGTTGACTGCAATCATACTGTCCCAGAAAGTTTCGTCCACGTCCTCGATCCGGTGACGCATATCATTGGCCGCGTTATTTACCAAAATAGTCACTGGGCCATGGGCCTTTGCAGCGCTATCTATTGCAGAGCGTAGGTTCACATTTTGTGTGATATCGCATTGGATAAATAGTGGGCGGTTGCCGGTCGCCTGTTCCATTGCCTCAACAAAATTTGAAGCGTCGCGGCGCCCAACAAAGGTAACTTTCGCACCTTGGCGTAAGAACCCCTCGGTCAAAGCCGCACCGATGCCAGAGCCGCCCCCTGTGACGAAAACGGAGGCTCCTTCAAGGTCGGAAAAGGATGCAACATTCAATGTTTGGATACCTTCTTAGGTTACGCAGCTTTGGAGGCTCGCGCCCATGAGGGAAGCCAGTCTTTATGGGCCGCAAGTAATTCATCCACAAGTGCACGGATTTGACGCAGATCTAGTTCAGCTGCGGTGTGGGGATCCATCATGGCTGCATGATAAACATGCTCGGGATTTTCATCCATGAGCGCGCGGACAGTTAATTCTTGAACGTTGATTTGACTGCGCATAAGCGCAATCAATTGTGGTGGGATATTTTGGACAATTGAAGGCTGCACACCGTTTTTATCGACCAAACAAGGCGTCTCAACCACAGCATCTATTGGTAACTGTGGAATTTGTCCCCGATTAGGCAGGTTCCCATAAGCAACATAGGGTCGATCCGTCAAAATCGCGTTCATAATCTCAGCTGCGAATTCATGGCTCTTGGGCACTTCGAGCCCCGCTTGTGCAGTCAAATCTGCCGCCTGTTTTTTCCATGCGGCGGCCTGCTCAATGCAACGCTTAGGATATTCATCCAAAGGAATGCCGAATTCTGCGATCAAATCCTCACGGCCGTCTTTAATAAACCATGGCACATATTCAGCCAAATGCTCGCTACTTTCGGTACAGAAATAGCCCAAGTGTTGCATCACTTCGTAGCGCAAATTGTTGGGACAGCGCGGCATTAAAAGTGGGGGCTTGGGTAAGCGACCTGACACATATCCTTCGCGCAAGGCTGGGTAAAGAGAGCGGCCATTGCTATCTTCGAGAGTTAAGAAAAAGGCCACATGGTTCACCCCTGCGACTTTGTAACGTATATCCGTTTCACGCATGTCCAGATCATGTGCCAGTTCGTGAACGGTATTTTGAACCGAATGGCATAGACCCACTTGGCGCAAATTTGGAAAGCGAGCGGCCAAAGCCCAAGTATTTATTGCCATTGGGTTTACATATTGCATTAGCAATGCATCAGGGCAGACGGCGGCCATATCCTGTGCCACGCGCCATAGATGAGGAACGGTGCGCAAGCCCCGCATAATGCCTCCAACCCCTAGAGTATCTGCTATTGTTTGGCGTATTCCGAAGCGTTTTGGCACATCAAAGTCGGTGATTGTGCAAGGATCATAGCCGCCAATCTGGAAGGCAGTTACAACAAAATCTGCTCCCTCCAGAGCGCGACGTTGGTCGCTGTAGGTTGTGATTGTGGCCCCTGTCCCCATGGTTTCCACCATTTTGCGCGCGACTTGTTCCGACTCCGACAGGCGCAAAGGATCAATATCCATTAGCGCAATATCGGCATCGCGCAGCGCTTCAAAATGCAGCATGTCGCCTACAATGTTGCGCATGAAGATAGTAGATCCTGCGCCGATAAAGGTCAGTTTTGTCATTTGACTGCTCCGAGTGTCAGACCTGCAATAAAATGGCGTTGCATCAAAAAAAACATCATGACGGGCGGTAGTGCTGCAACAAGGCTGCCTGCGCTCATCAGATTATATTGTGCCACGAATTGGCTGTTAAAACTGGTGATCCCTGCGGTGACGGGCTGGGCATCTGGACCTTGAGTCAAGACGACCGCCCAGAAGTAATCATTCCAAATAAAGGTAAAGATTAGAACCGATAGTGCAGCGATAGCAGGTCGCATTAGAGGTAAAACGATGAACCAGAAAATTCGCCACTCTTTAACACCCTCAACCCGTGCAGCTTCGATTAGTTCATACGGCAGCGCACGGATAAAGTTGCGCATAAACAGTGTGCAAAAACCAGTTTGAAAGGCGACATGAAATAGAACCAAACCAAGCTTGGTGTCATATAGTCCAGCATTAACTGTTAAGTCGCGCACAGGCACCATTAGGATTTGGAATGGTACGAAATTACCCGCGATAAACATAAAAAAGATAAAAAGATTACCTCGAAAGCGGTAAATTCCCAGTGCAAAACCTGTCATACAGGATAAAGCGACTGCCCCGACCACTGTTGGCACTGTTATCAAAAATGAATTCCACAGATACTGCGGCATATCACTGTCGAAAAAGACTTTGCTGTAATTTGTGAACAATTCAAACGACGAGGGTACTCCCCAATAATTACCATTGGTAAAATCTATGCTGGGACGCACTGAAAATAGCGCGACGGCAATCAGGGGCAGAAGCCACAGAACTAGTACGATCGGCACCAGAGCTTTATAGGTGATTTGTGCGGTGCGCGATCGCCTTTCGATGGGTGTGGGAAACATCAGGGCACCTCTACTGTCGCGCTTCGCGCTCATTGTGCCACATCGACCATAGGAAATAGCCGATGAAGATGAGCATTATCAGGAACAATATTACGGCGATGGCCGATCCGTACCCCATACGGAAGCCATACTCAGATAGCGCTTTCTCAAACATGTAGAATGATAAAACCCGGGTCGACCCAAAGGGCCCTCCATTAGTCATTATAGAGATTAGATCAAACGAGCGCAGAGCGCCAATAATCGTCACCACAAAAGCGATAAAAGTTGCAGGGCGCAATTGTGGCAATATCACATACCACAACATCTTTCGGCCCCGTGCGCCGTCAAGGCGTGCAGCTTCGATTTGTTCAGGATCAACGGCGTTCAGGCCTGTAAGGTATAGGATCATGCAATAGGCCGTTTGAGGCCAAAGTCCGGCTGCGATAATACCATATGTTGCCAAATTGGGGTCGCCCAAAATGTTAACGGGACCTAAACCAAACAACTCAAGAAGCGCGTTCAAAACTCCTTCACGGGGCAGATAGAACCAAGAAAAAACGAGTCCAACCACAACCTGACTTATCACAAAGGGGAAAAAGAACAGGGATTTGTATATGCGGATGCCTGCAATTGTCTGATTAAGGAAAAGTGCTATGAAAAGCCCCGCAGGAATGGAGAGCAAATACAAAAGCAACCATTTGAAGTTATTCCAAAGAGAAACTTCAAAGGCTCGATCAGTTATCAATTCGCGATAATTTTCAAGACCGACGTACTCGCCTTGAGTGGCTAAATCGCCTAACCCGTTCCATTCGAAGATTGAGATGTAAAAGCTCTGAAAGATGGGTACGATCACATACAAAGTAAAAAACGCCATGCCCGGAATCAAGAATAGAATTGGGGTTATGATCATACGATGGCGCGTGAGCCATGTCTGGAACGATGAGGCATTGGCAATGACCATGTCATCTCCTTAGGCCACGGGTGGGCTTTTCAGGTTGGCAACAAATGCGAAAGCCAAAAACAACGGCTTACGGATGTGTTGCACGGGGGTCAGATGGGGCCCGTTAAGTGGGCCCCATCAAAATTTTATTGATAGATGCGCTCACGTGCACTCTCGAGACGAGCTAGGATGTCTTCGAGATTGTCAGGGAAAACCATAAATTCTTGTAGGCCTTCCATACCAATTGATGCCATTTCTGCTGGGAAATCGCGGTCAAAGAATTGTGCAATTCCGCCAGTGGCGTTCTGGGACAGCATAGCGAAGCCCTGTTGAACAAATTCATCATCTGCAACGCTTGCATTTGCGTTGACTGGCAATTGGCCCAAGCCATCTGGTCCGTTAATTGCAGTTTGCACTTCTGGCGAGGTGACATATTGCAGGAAAGCACGAGCCGCTTCTACGTTCTGAGCGCCTGCAGCAACATGGAACGTATCGGTTGGAGCATCCTCACCCATCGCCACGTTAGGATTGATTACAGGAAATTGGTAAAAGTCGATCTGATTATCTCTCAGGCCAGCTTCGCGTAGCTGTGGCACAACGAAGTTGCCCATCAGATAAGCTGCAGCTTCACCATTAACGATGAAAGGCAGAGCTTCCTGCCAGCTGTAGGTCTGGTGGTCATCGATGAACGCGCCCATATCTATCAGACGGCGCCAGTTTGCAAATGTCTGTCGCACGCCCTCGTCATCTGTCCATGATAGCTCTCCACGGGCCAATGCCATGTGATGATCAAAGCCATTTGTGCGCATATTGAGGTAGTCGAACCAACCACCTGCAGTCCAAAGAAACTTGGTGCCAATGGTATAACACTTCCTGCCAGACTCGAGGATGACTTGGCAGTTTGTTATTTCTTCTTCGAATGTATCAGGCTCAGAAAGGCCTAATTCGTTGAAAATATCCTCGCGGTAATAAATGCCCCATTGGTAGTAGGTGTATGGGATACCCCATTGCTTACCATCAATTGTCATCGCCCCTTCAACGGCCTCAAGACCTGCATAATCACCTGCGGCCCACCAATCCGAAATGTCCATAAACAAGCCTGCGTCGACATATGGGCCCATACGGTTTGCAGCGTACCAGTTCACAACATCTGGTGGGTTAGCAGAAAGTGCGTTGCGAATTTGACTTTTCCAAGCTTCGCGGTCGACCACTTCCAGCTCAACCGTTAACCCGGAGTGCATGGCGTCAAAATCTGCTGCCAATCCTTCCATCACCGCCCGCGGTGCAGGGTTTGACATGTCCGAGATAATTCGGAGCGTTCCAGAGAGCTCGCCTTGCGCCATTACAGGGGCCGTCAGACTTGTAGTGATCGTCAACGCAAGCGCTGCCAAGCTTGATTTCTTTAACATCGGTATCCTCCCAAAATTACGTGTTGAGGATATTCCAAATAGTGGAACATCATCCCAAGTATTGAAACTATGCAAGATTCGGATTATAAAAGTCAAGCAGCGTCAGAGGGCGCTAGAATTCAATGAAGGGCATAAGCTAATGACGCTCCATAACAAGCAAGCGAACAAAGCGGACGGAACAGTCGGTAAAGCGCTGGATGTGATGGACTTAGTTGGCAGTTTTGGTCGCCCAGTTCGTTTATGCGAGCTTCTCAACAAAACATACCATCCTAAAGCTACGCTATATCGGTTGCTTCAAACCCTGACCAATCAGGGCATGTTGGCCTATGATCCAAAACAACAAACCTATTCGCTGGGTCTGCGCCTCGTTCGTTTGGCGCATACTGCGTGGCAGGTAAGCTCACTTGCCCCACTTGCACGCACCTTTATAGATGCATTGTCTAACGACGTAGGGGAGACCATTCATCTTGCGCAAATGGATCAAGGGCAAGTTTTGTATGTTGATAAGCGTAATGCCCGACATCCCATTGAGATGTTTTCCCAGGCAGGCAAAATTGGACCCGGTTATTGTACGGGTGTTGGCAAGGCTATTATGGCCTTTTTAGCTCCTGATGACCGACAAAAAGCAGTCAACCTCCAGTCCTATTATGCTCATACTCCTAACACGCTTACTACTCCTGCAGCTTTAGTCGCGGAATTAGAAAAAATTCGAGCTGTTGGGGTTTCTTTTGATCGCGAAGAACACGAGCCTGGCATCATTTGTATCGCAGCACCTATCTTGTCGAAAACTGGTCGTGTGCTAGGCGCTTTATCAATAACCACATCCACGCAGCGCAACACTCTTGAAGGGCTAGCCGCTTTTCGCCCCGCTTTAAATGCTACCGCACAAAAAATTGCTGACGCAGCCGCCAGTTGGCAATTTCCCGAATAACGGCCCATAGGAGAAAAGACCGATGACGGGTGTAACCTTGACAGACGCCGTGAAAAAATATGGTGGAGTACAAGTAATTCATGACATTAACCTGGCAATCGAGGACGGTGAGTTTTGCGTTTTCGTTGGGCCATCAGGGTGTGGAAAATCCACACTGCTGCGAATGATTGCAGGTCTCGAGGAAACCACGTCGGGTCAAATTCACATTGGCTCGCGCGATGTCACTAGGCTTGATCCTGCAGATCGAGGCGTGGCGATGGTGTTTCAAACCTACGCTCTTTATCCTCATATGACAGTAGAAGAAAATATGGGATTTGGTCTTAAAATGAGCGGCCACCCAAAGACTGAAATCAAAACAAAAGTTGCTGAAGCAAGCCGCATCTTAAAGCTTGATGACTACTTAACAAGAAAACCAAAGGCGCTTTCTGGTGGGCAGAGGCAGCGTGTTGCTATCGGACGGGCAATAGTTCGTGGACCTGAGGTGTTTTTGTTTGATGAACCGCTGTCAAATTTGGATGCTGAGTTGCGAGTGGATATGCGGGTCGAGATTGCGCGTCTGCACAAGGAAATTGGCGCAACTATGATCTATGTGACACATGATCAAGTTGAGGCTATGACTTTAGCCGATAAAATCGTTGTATTGCGAGCTGGTCACGTCGAGCAGATAGGCAGCCCAATGGATTTATATGAGAACCCTGATAATAAATTCGTAGCGGGTTTCATCGGATCGCCAGCAATGAATTTTATTCATTGCAACGTTGAAGGCGACAAGCTGCGCATACCATCCTTGAATAATCGGACAATCGCCCCGAACATCGATCAACCACTCACCAGTGAATTTGTTTATTTGGGTTTGCGCCCTCAGCATTTGCGGATTGCACCTGCGCCGAGTAATATAAAACTAGATATTCGTGAGCGATTGGGTGGTGTCTCTTATGACTATTTAATCCCACCTGGCGGCGAGAAACTGATTGTGGAGACCCGTGATAACGCACCTATGAAAGAGGGTACCACGGTGAGCGTTGATTTTGATCTGGACGATGCAATGTTTTTTGATGGCCAAACTGAAATGCGCTTACGTTAGGCCGGTAGTAGCGCGCTGACTTGATTCAGAGGCGCGGTTGCCAAAATACAGCAAGTGAACAAGGGTACTAAGGTCAGAACCCATCGATTTCCATCCAGCGGCAGGCTTCGCAACGAAATCCTAAACGCAAACTGGTTCCGAACCACCTGCAAAGCCCAAGCCACAATCAATCGCTGGATCAAAGAGTACAACCATATCCGACCCCATCAAAGCCTCGGAATGCGCCCACCAATACCAGAAACTACGACCCTAAAATTGGATCAAACATAGGGGGCTTGACAAAGACGCGTTGAAACATTGGTAATCTTTGTCATGCCGGCCTCTCATCAAAAATC
>NZ_JBBLYN010000010.1:0-8548 GCF_037805105.1 Roseobacter sp. HKCCA2468 | reverse complement strand
CACCGTTGTCCGCTCCAACGCTCGCCACCGCAAATAGCTCGTTAATCGAATTAATATGTCTAGCATCGATTACCACGCGCTGGGGCGGGCTCAAGTCCAGAAGCAATGAAAGGCCAGTATCAGAACTCAACGTCATCTGACCACTAACCGATTCAGTCGGTCGAAGCTCTATATAAGCGCCTGCAGTCCCAGGCGTACCCTGAATGGAAAAAATCGAAGTATCTGTGACCGATGAACCATTTTCGAGGGTGACCGAAAAATTCGCCGTGTCAAAGCTTGAATCAGAAATATCTAAACGATAGACGCTAGCTTCATCACCGGAAAAAGCCGGTGAAATAACAGCACTGTTTAGGAATTGCTGATAACCATCACTATTAAGCTCTTCCGTTAGATCAATGAAGAACCCCTGAGAAGTCACTCGATCGTTTTGTGGTTGGTCGTAGGCAAAATCCAAACTAAACTGCAAATCGGTAACATCTGGTCGATAATATATCCTGTTGTCAAACGCACTATTATTAAGATAGTCACCAAAATCGAAGTTATCACCGACCGTCCAAACTATCCCTGAATAGTCTGAAGTCTGTGGATCAATCGCCATTTGAGGCGAGCCCATGGTATCTAGAGAATTCGATACGCCGAAATCGACCCCTTGGGTTAACCCCGAACTACCTGATTGTGCTGGCACCAAATCGTAGGTATGCCCATCATCTCGCACCTCGAGTTTATGGCGTACCCACGCATAGAGCTCAGTTCCTGCCGGAAGTGTACTAATGTCTGTGTTATCGACAATTGCGTAGGCGTAAAATTCCAAGCTGGTATCTGTTTCGCTGATAATCTTAATTTGGTCCAGAGTGGGACCATCAAAATCATCAGTATGGTATTCCGATGCGTCGTATGATCCATCGAGATTTAGATCAAATCGCCCAAAATTCATCTTGTCTCTTAGAGCACTAAGATTTATCTCCCAGCCGCCAGGAGTGACAGTGTATTGTGTTATCTCGGCTGTCGAATCCGTACTGTCCCACCAGCGGTCGAAAAAGTACTTATCCCCCACATTGATTAGTTCAGGATTGTCTAACAAGATGTCATTCAAGCCCAGATTAGGGACCGAGCCCTCCTGACTTTCATCAGTTGTTATCGCTTTTGGAGTAATGCCAAATTCATCGGAAATGTAATTAACGATTTCGTTATATTCACCGATAGTCAGGTAATCATCTGAGTCAAATGACCCGTCTGTTGTTTTATAAATTCGGTACAAACCATTAAATAAAGTCCCACCACCTGACCTATCACTCACCGATGAAGAAAGTGGGCCTTCAAAATAATAAGTACTGCTATTCACCTCCAATTGAACCAGTCGATCATTTACACTACCGTTGATGGCAAGTGCACCGTCAGAATCTAGACTTAGCTGTGGCGTTTCGACAATTACTGGAGCAGCGTAATCGACAACACCGATGTTTTTGAAGTCATCTACGGTAGGCACATCGCCACTATCGAAGCTACCACTGGTGTCGAAGTCAGCCGTTGCATCAGATTCAGCGTAGGCTTTGATCTTGGCCATCGACGCTGTCGCCGCATCCCATAGCCCTTTGAGGTCGGTTGCGAGGTTGGTAACGTCTGATAGGTCATCTGCTGTCAGCGCCAAACGCTTGCTCAGCATATCGGCTTGCGCCGCAGTGATAGGCCCTGCAGGGTCACTACCGTCGTTAATACCCAGTAACGCAAACTGATCAGGCGTAAGCCCCGTTACACCGTCGCTATCTGGGCTCACACCTTGGATCATGTCGATCAGATCCGAGGTGGCATCCGCAAGGTCTTGTAGACCCGCAACGGTCGCAATATCACCACTACCGAGATTGGTCTTGATGATCTCTTGCAAGTAGGCGAGTTGCTGCGTTTGCTCTGCGCCTGCTGCTTTGAGCGTGACACCCAAATCGGTAAAGTCATTGGCATCAAGTACAATTGTGGACGTAGCGCCTACCTCACGCAGATCCAAGATGTGGTTGTAGCTATCCACCAGGGTCTGCACATCCGCAGCGGTAATCTGTGCCGCAGTCACTAGCGGGTTGTTCGCGCTCACCAGTGCATCGTTAATAGCAGCAAGGTTGCCAGCGTCTACGCCATCAATGCCCATCTCGGCATAGGTATCCGTGGTAACGCCTGTCGCGTCATAGCCAACAGCATCCAGAATATCCTGATGCGCAATGATCGCATCTTCAATCAACGTTCTAAGGTTCGCGTAATCGGCAATCCCATCCTCATCCGCCAGATCCGTCAGCACACGCTGGATCGCGTCGAGGTTCTCATCGGTCACCTCTTCGGCAATCGGATCATAAAAACCCAACGTGAGGAGCTGGTCTTTTGTGACCGTGACCGTATTCGTTGTGTCGTCATCGCTTGTGCGCGCCGCATTGGCAAACACCGCATCGATCGCATCCACAATGCCTTGTACCTTGTCGACCGTATCGACTTCAGTAAAGGAAAGCTCTGCAATAACACCCGAGGCCAGGCTCGCATCGTTATCACTCAAACCATCGGCCAATGTAATGCCGATATTCGCAAGATCAGCCTGCGTGAAGCTGCCCGTATCGATCTCAGCCACGTCGAAGATCGCATTGTAGCTGTCAACAATGGTCTGAATGTCACCCGCCGTTGTCACCGTGTTGGGTGTGCGCGTCAGCGCATCGAGTACCGCGCTAACCGTGTCACTATCGACCGCATCAATCCCCATGGCCGCAAAATCAGTCTCATCCAGACCGCTAAGATCCGGTGCAGAACCACTTTGCGCCGTCGCCACCACGTCCGTCAGCGCCGTGTGCGCATCCACCGCCGCATCAATCAGGCTCTTCAGATCGGCATAGTCTTTCACCGCATCGCGGTCTGCCGCGTTGCGCACCAAGACACGTTGGATCGCATCAAGGTTATCGGCATCGACCGTGTCGAAGCCGAGTGTGTTCAAATCTGTTTGGGTGGCCAATATGCCTGCGTCACCGGCTGCAGGATCTGCACTGAGTGCCGCACTGTCAAAGACCTTCTTCGCGGCATTCGCCAAGGCTTGCAACTCACTAATCGAGTCCACATTGTCGGTCGCATTGCCGCCTGCCGGCGACGCCTTGTTGGCAATAATCCCCGACAACAGTTCTGCCAGCGCAGACGGTTCTTGGGCGTCATCGCTCGAGAGCGCTACACCAAGGTTGGTAAACTGCGCAGCGGTAATAACCGCATCTGTACCGGTCACTTCACCCGAGGCAACAGACAGCACCTGCGTGTAGTTATCGACAAGTGCCTGGATCGCCTCAAAGCTGTCAATGCTATCCGGGGTTTTTATTAGAGCTTCCAGCACAATGCCGGACATCTCGGTCGCATCGGCAATGCCGCTGATGCTCACATCGGTGACACCGTCCACACCCATGGCCTTGAAGCTGTCAGGCGTCAGAGACGCCGCCGCAGCCGCTATGGCCGCTGCATGAGCCGCATCATCCGTATAGCTGCCTTGCGCCGCAGCCGTCAGCCCCACGATGCCATCAAAGGCATTGGACGCGGTATCCAGTAGCGTTTTCAGATCGGCATAATCGGTCACCGCCGCGCTGCCATCACCCACCGCTTGATCCGCAAGAACCTTCTGCAGCGACGTCAAACGGCTGTTGCCAGCGGTATCGGCCAGCAAGCTCTCAAAACCTAGCGCCGCTAGGTCCGTGTCGCTCACCTGAACCGGTGCACCACTCGCACCCAATGTACGAGATGACGAGCTAGTTGGTTCTCCGTCGTTATCCGGGTAAAGCTCTTCATTCGTTTCTGTATTGATGAGACGACCATAGATTGGGCTGTTCGTAGGCCTCTCCAGCACCAACGTAAACGGCGCCTCATCGGTACGGATAAAGGTCAGCTCACCACCCGCAACGCTCACCTCATAGCCCGTGCCCGCAAGATCCGCGTTCAAGCCATCCACAACCGACTGCAAATCATCACGCGAAGCCGCAATGCCTCTAGCGGTCACAGTACCACCGGCCGTTTCCAGCCTCACACTGATATCCTCACCCGCATTAATATACATTGAGCGATATTCAGCAGATGAATCAGGATAACCTGAGGTCGCATGAACGACTTTAAGCGTCATCGCTGAGACCGGCACCGGTGTGCCGCCGCCACTCGTCTCGCCATTGGCCCGCGCAAGCACACGCTCAGCACTCGCCACAAAGCTCTCAAGCTTCGCCACCGAGTTGATCATGCCAGCCTGCTGCTCAGCAGCCGTCGTGGTTGAGCCGTCTCCATTGGTGACGTCAGCCTTCGCTGCAGCCACCGCCTGTAAGGCACCCTGCAGCAGCGTGGTCTGATCTTCTGCGCGCGCCGCATCACTCGACAGATTACTGACGCCAAGGTTCGTTAAATCTTCAATCAGATCGGTCGCCGTCGGCTGATCGCCCTGCGCATACACGGTGTTAAACACCGCGTTATAGCTATCGGCCACAGTCTGGATCTGGGTGTATAGGTCTCCCTCACCCTCAAAGCGATCACGCACAGAGGCCAAGGCATCCAGCACCGCGCTGAGGTTGTCATCGCGCACACCCGCAACCGCCATGTCGGCAAAGTCCTGCACACTCGGCGCAGGGGACGCAGACGCACCTTGGGTGTCAGCAAACGCCGCCACGGTGGCAGAGGCGCCAGTCACACGGTTCACCAGCGCTTCGGTTATCGCAACCTGCGAGAGCGCGGACGCCGGTATGTCGTACGTCACCGGATCGGTCGTGGCATCCACAACAACCGGCTCAAGCACAGGATTGCCATTGTCATCGAGGATGACATTGCCGTCCGCATCGGTTTGTTCGGTATAAGTCAGTCCGGTATTGGCGATCGCACTGCTCGCCGTAAAGCTCGCCGTCCAGGTCAAGCCATCGGTGCTCGTCCAGATCGGCGCACCCTCGGCGCCCTCGGTTGAGAAGCTACCGCCAATCAATGCCAAGGCATCATCGGGCACTTGCCCCACGCGGGTCGCAAAGGTCAGGGTGGCGGTGGTCGTCTCACCCGCCGCCATCGTCACATCAGCAAAACTCACGACCGGTGCAGACACACTTGCCCTATCGCTCGCAATCGCGCGGGCAATCGCTGCCAGCTCACTGTCATCCACGTTCTGGATGTCTAGCGCCGTCAGTCCTGCTGTCGTGAGGCCGGCTGCGCCGGCTTCAACAATGGTCGCCGTAGTCTCTGTGGTGGTCGTCACCTCGAAGGCACGGTCCACCGTAATCTGTTCTGTTACCGCCGCACTCTGGATTTGCTTCCAGGTCGCGGTAAAGCCATCACCGCTTTCGTTTATCGCCAAGGCAAAAGGCAGACTGCTGTAGTCACTCTCGCCTTGCAGGGCCGTCAGTACATCGGCCAGGGTGTCACCCTCGGCCACACTGGCCGAGACCGTCACGCCGCCAAAGGCCAAATCGACATCACCAACGGCCGGCGCAAACACCCCGGTCTCAGCATCGGTCGTGCCCTCCAGCGCAATCGCTTGCTCGGCAAAACTAAATAGACTACCCGGCTGGGTAATCGTCGCGCTCAGCTGCGTCGCAGTCTGTGTAGTGGTTACCACCACATCCGCCACGGCCGCCGGCTGCGGCCCAAAGGCCTTCCACTGAACAGCCACGCCGTTGCCGCTGGCATCCGCACTCACCGTATAGGGTAGATCTGCATAGCCAGTCTCGCCTTGGATCGCACTGATCACATCCGCCACCGTGGGCGATGCGTTATCAGACAGATCCAGCGTATAGGTTTGCTCGCCAATGACCAGGTTGTGTACGCCCTGCGCTACCGCGCCAGGGCTGCCCACACTGCCACCGCCACCCAATACCAGGGTCTGTGAGGCACGTGTCATCGCGCCTACAACAGCCTCCGCATCCCCAGCCGCTTCAAGGCTTGAGACGCCATCAATGGCATTGGCAATGGTTTGGATCTCAGCGCGGGTATCAACCGCGTCGTCGCCGTAGCGTGTACTCAAGCGATTGAGCGCCTCGCCCATCACCTGCTGCTCTGCCGGCGAATCGACAATGTCGTTCACAGATCCAATAATTACTTCGTTGCGGGCATCGTCCGCGTCGGCGTTACCCACCAAGTCAGCCGTGCTCGCCTGCACCTGGAACACCGAACGCTCGTCGTCCGCCGTAAAGGTCGGTAGCGGCGTATAGCTCTCGCCTGCGGCTTCCGCAGCCGCTTGTGCCGCCGCTTCTGCCACCGAGATCGCCTGGGTCAAATCCAACGACCAGTCAAAGGTCCAGGTGCCCGACGCCGCATCCTGCGCAACGTTCGATACCTGCAAGCCCGCCGGCACACCGCTCATGTTAGCCAGCGCATGGGCCTCAGCCGCCGCTTCAGCCGCGTTTCGCTCCGCGACCGTCGGGTTCGATGGATCAACTGCACCCGCCAACTCCTCAGCAAGCTTCGACGTATACAGCGTCTCGTACTCGTCTAAGAAGTTGGTGTTTAATGCATATTTAAACTGCTCATCGGCACTGTTGTTCAGCAAGATGTTCAGGTCATCGCCGCCGCGAATCCCCTCAACGTCACCTCGTGTGACAAACGGAGCCGCTGCATCCGGTGCCGCCACCGTCGTCTGCGGCGGGATAATATCCACCGTCAGCAACACAGGCGCCTGGTAATCGTCTTCGGTCACCTCGGTCTTGGGTGAACCGTCTTCATTGGTCGCACCCGCCGGAATGATCGCATTGCGAACCGCCACCTCGCTGGCATCGCCCTGCTTCTCAATCACATTAAGCGGTACCGGCACACGCACGTTGCCATCGGCATCAATATCCGCCTCGGTGATCACTACCGTAAAGGTGTTGGCGTCACCCAGTGTCTCGCCCTCTGCTAAAAGGTCCGGGTTCTGGATCGTGCCCCATTGCACCACCACCGTATCACCCAGCTGTGCGCCCTTCACAGGCACGGTCGCGGTCTCCGCTTCCGCCAGGTTCAAGCCATAGCCGCTCGCCGCCGCCTCTTCTATATAAGCCACGTCCAGCAAGCCCCGGTTAACACCGGACTGGTCCAGGGCAACATCGGCTTCTGAGACGGTTAAAGCCTCAACCAACTGGTCCGCACCCGCCTGCTTGATGGCTAGCTGCGTGGTGCCGCCCGAAGTGATGGCTTTGATCTGACCTGTCAACTCATCCAGTGTAGATGCCATTGAACCGGTCTGACTGTCACGGCTCGACAGCATGGCCAGCACCTGACCGTATTTCTCAGACGCACTAATCCCATCTGCCGCGTCAAAGTCAGCAACATCAACACCCGTGGCGCTCTCTACCAGCGCCGAGTTCACCACCGTAACTTGGGTCTTTACGATCTCACCCAAACCAAAGATCTTCGCGACACCGCTGTTGAACTGATCAACGCGCACAGCCTCAAGAGGGGACATCTCGCTCGGGTTGCCTACCTCCTCCAATAGCTTACGCACCGCAAGTTCCGTCACAGGCGAGACCGTCACAGCAACATCGCCAGGCTCGTTCACGTTGAACACAGCCCGCATCACAGAACTCGACACACCGTCAGAGAGGCTCACTCCCTGGCCAGTAAATTCATCAATATAATCCGGCGCCGCATCCGTATCTGTCACCTCAACCAAAACCGCGCCGCGATACCCGGCAGGATAAAGCTCGTTCGCCCCTACCGCAAACCTCACCTGCCCGGTTTCTGGAACCAAGCTCTGACTAAAGGTTAATTCCCGACCCTTAGCGTCATAAAGCTGAACATTGGATCGCGCACCAATAAACAAACCAGCCGCCGGGATCACATCGATATTGACAGTCTGGGTATCAACAGACTGCGTCTGCTTATATACAATGACATTTTCATTTGTTGCCAAATCACGCAGCGCATTCGGCAATACAGAGACAGTCAAATCCCCCAAAGAACGATCCGGGATAACTACGTCAACAAAAAATGACGAGCCATCATCAACACCATCCGCATTCATACCACGGCGGAAGTTCGCGACAGAAAGATCCCCGCTCAGATCCTGAAGCACAAATCCGTTTTCATCAGAACGCGAGCCCGTAAATGAGACGTCAAATCCGCCAAGAATAACCGCTTGTTCCGCAACTTCAATGGCTTCAGCTATCGCGGCTGACATCTCCTCATCCGTCGCATCGGGACTTAATCCAAGTTCTTCGCGCGTTTGTGCATTCAACGCACCATAGTCAATGGCCGAGAGATCAAACTCTATCGCTTCATTGGCTTCAAACTTAAACGTCACGACCCGCAGATCACGGACAACATCCAAACCATCATCATTCTCTATAAAATTATCCGTAGAGCGCAGCTTGGTTGGCGCTTTTGTATCAATAACAGCGGTTGTGTAATTGAGTTGCTCCGGATTGATCTCGACCAATGCCTCATTTCCGGCTTGGTCTGTAATTTTGGCCCCTCGTTCTGCGAGGCCTGTGACCTTGAGCTCCCGTGTGTTGATGTCGTCTTGCTGGACGGTGTACTCGAAGCGCAGCTTGGTCAGATCGTCGACCATTGTTCCGCTGTCGTCGACTTGAACATAGCCAACATATTGGGC
>NZ_JBBLYN010000009.1:0-11051 GCF_037805105.1 Roseobacter sp. HKCCA2468 | reverse complement strand
CAATCCCTCACTGTAATGTAGAGTCTGCGCCAACTTTGAAGGAGTAGACACATGCGACAGAGCCTTTTCACGGAGGCGCAGATACTTGGGATGATTAAGGAGCAGGAAGCTGGAATGCCGACTGTTGAGGTGTGTCGCAGGCACGGCCTGAGCCCCGCCACATTTTACAAGTTTAAGGCCAAGTTTGGTGGCATGAACGTGTCTGAGGCTGCCCGGTTAAAGGCGCTGGAGGACGAGAACGCCAAGCTCAAACGACTATTGGCAGATACGATGCTGGATAATGTCGTGTTGAAAGACCTACGGGGAAAGAGCTGACGACATTGACCAAGCGGCAAGACGCGGCGCACCGAGTGATACGGGATCACGACCTCTCGCAGCGCCGGGCCTGCAGGCCAGTTGGTGTCGATCCCAAAACAGTCCGGCGTGAACGCCCGTCAGACTGCGCGGAGATCCGCAATGAGATGAAGGAGATCGCAGGCATGCGGCGTAGGTTCGGGTATCGCCGGATAGGCGTGCTGCTGGAACGCAAGGGTATGAGTATGAACCACAAGAAGCTCTACAGGATCTACCGTGAGGAAGGCCTGTCGGTGAGGCGGCGGCGTGGTCGCAAACGTGCCTGAGGCACAAGGGCGCCGATGCCGGTTGCCGCGCATCCCAATGCACGTTGGTCATTGGACTTCGTGTCCGACAGCTTCGGCGCTTCGCGGAAGTTTCGAATGTTGGCGGTCATAGACGATTGCACGCGGGAATGCTTGTGCCTTGTCGCAGACACGAGCCTGTCCGGGGCACGGGTTGTCAGGGAGCTTAGTGCCCTGATCCGGATCTATGGCAAGCCAGGCTGCATTGTCAGCGACAACGGCACGGAGTTCACCAGCCGGACAATCTTGAAGTGGGCTGACGAGAATGCCGTGCCTTGGCACTACATCGATCCCGGCAAGCCGCAGCAGAACGCGTTCATTGAGAGCTTCAACGGCAGCCTGCGGGACGAACTACTCAACGAGGAAATCTTCGATAGCATCGATGACGCATGGCGCAAGCTGGCACTCTGGCGTTATGACTACATTACAGTCAGACCGCATTCCTCGCTGAAAAACCTCACGCCACAGCAAGCGCATCAGACGTTTGCGCAATCTGAGGGCTCCACGCCTGACGCGCTTGCAACCGACCCAGAACCAGAATACCAAAATCCAACCTGCAGACTCTCGTTATGAATGAGGGACCAAAAGGGGGCAGATCAGTCGTCGTCAATAATTCTCAAATGTGGGACGGTGCTGACTTGGAGCTCGTGTTTGGCACTGTGGCGTGAAAAGAGCTTACCAGCCTTTAGGGTAGTTTTTCTGAATAACTAGTTGATCTCCTTAAGTCTTCACGCAACCGGTCCCGGCTGCCTCCATTTTTCAGCTATTGGTGATAATCCAGGTTAAAATAATTGAAAAACTCAACAAAGTTGCACTTAATTTTAGCCAGTACATTTTAATAAAATCAAAAAAATGTGCACAGTTTTTTTCAGTATTAGTATTTTTACAAAGGAATTAATATCATAGGCAATTTTTCAATTAAGTAAATAAAAAATGAAATTAAGATGGGATTAGAGAAAAAATAGGCCTTAATATATTTTAAAATATTTTAGCGGTGCAGTAAAAAAATTATCTAATATTAAATTGCAAATAATCTAGGATACTGGCTGGTTTGAGAATGATTGTTTGTATACCAAGAGAGCGGAGTACCGCACTTTGTTTGCTATCTAAGATCTCGCCACTAACTATTATTATTCTAGATGGTGGAAATCCAATGTCATTTACTAGTATTTGAGCTAGATCTATCCCAGATGAAAATCCAAGGTTTACGTCAAGAATAATAAGATTGAATGTCTTTTCGCTTTTGATTAATCGAATTGCTTCGTTTGAATCAGATGCATGGAATACTTCGATACCATATCGATTAAGTTGCGTAGCTGATAACTCACGAGAAAATATATCATCATCAACTATAAGTACCTTTTCTCCATTGGTAATTAAAATTTTATTCCCTTCTTTCGACACTACACTTTTTACGCTCTTTTCGACTGGGGGAATCTCAATTCTAAAAGTATTTTTTCCAGACCCACAAATAATTTTCAAGACCCAATTATCTCTTAAAAAAATGCTTTTCAGGAGATGGAGCCCAATACCTGTAGACGTTTTTGATTGATAAGGTGGCTCAATGGAAAT
Source organism: Roseobacter sp. HKCCA2468 (assembly GCF_037805105.1). NCBI lineage: Bacteria > Pseudomonadati > Pseudomonadota > Alphaproteobacteria > Rhodobacterales > Roseobacteraceae > Roseobacter > Roseobacter sp. HKCCA2468. The sequence goes on along the minus strand of NZ_JBBLYN010000009.1, from coordinate 8,841 downwards.
ATTTGGTGAATTAATATACTTAATCACATTGTCAGGTAATGGATTTCCTAAGTGTGAAATCGATAAAATTAGATCCCGTTTTTTGGCAGAATAACTAATGGATATATTTATTTCATTGGAGGACGAGTGCTGCTTAATATTTCTAACAATGCTATGTATAGAATATTTTAAAATATTATTATTTATATAAAAAGGGAACGCACCGTCTTCAAGAAATATATTCGGGTGTATATTGTATGAGCCACAGATACGACTAATTTCTTCCTCAAAATCTTTTTGCGCCATATTCGTGTAAGTAATCTTTTCGTGGCCTATAGGAATTAACAATTCACTTATAACATCTATCTGTTTTTCTGCTTGTGTGTTGTCGAAATTATTACTATCTAAAACTTCTTTTGAGATTTGTTTTTTCAAGATATCAAGGTGCGCGCGAATATCGTGGTTGATTTTCATCAATGACATGCGCTGCAATTCTTTTAATTTAGCATCTGATTTGGATCTAGAATTAATTACATAGGCTGCGAAGAACATTACCAGTAATATTAACGTTAAAAAAAGAATTATTCTTTGGTTGACTAATTCTTTGTATTTTATCTGTGACCATTGTTCCGGAGTGAGGGGTGGTTGAGAAACCCAATCAAGATAAATTCTTTGAAGTATTTCGCTAGATACCGCATGAGCTTGAAATGTGTTTACTTGATCTATCAGGTATGAGTATTCGTTTAGAGCAGCAAACGTCATATTTGACGAAAACACAATTGGCCCCTCTACTAGGCCAGAGTATTCATCAATGTTTTCACTAAACGCATACCTTACTGCCCATTCAGACCCAAAAAAAGCTTCGCTCATGCCATTGGAAACTAATTGTATGCCCTCTTCGAAACTTTCAACAGTTCTAATTTCTGTTTGGGGTGAATTTTGTTCAAGCCATTTTATAGCAAATGCGCCTGGAGCGCCAATCACGGCTGCACTTTCTGGAAAATTTGTAAATCCGTTTAATAATAGCGCTTCATTTCCTATGGTATAGAAACGTAAATTAAAACTTCCAAAAGACTCTGAAAATGTAAAGTGTTCATAACCTGGTAGTAATTGGCTTGCCTCTAAAACTACTCCCAATAATGCAGGCTCTGGATTTTCTAGCAACGCATTACGGGCGATACGAACATCTTTGAGCTCCATCGTGAACTCTGTATCCAAAAACGCATTCATTTCATTAATGATGTCAACCCAATATCCCACCGGTTGCCCTTCTTGATCTGCATAATGGATTGGCTGGAGTTCGGGGCTACCATAATTGGGGATCGCGCTGTCGGCAAATGCTTGCCCGATCGATACACTGTAAATAATACATGTGAGCAAGGAGCAAAAAATCTGTTTAATCGCGATCATATTCGCCCTTTGTTTTTTCTAGTGGATTAAAAATCAAGATTTTTATTCTGGTATCACTTTTTATGGATTTTACCACCGATATTTACGTAGCTGCTGTGTTGCTTGAGTGAACTTATTTTGTCTGGGTTGAAGTAGATCGCGCGTGGCAACCTCTAAGATTGTGTCCATTCTTAGCACTAAGCGCCGACCAAGCTTTACAGATAAGGCTATCCGGCAATATGGTCAAGTTGACGAAAGCGTTGTTCGATGCACCAAGAGCTGAGGATGTGCTGCGCTATCCCTATCTGTGGGCAAGGCAGGCGGGGCACCGTGTAACTGAAGGCCGCAAAAATCGTCCCTATGCCGTCATCTTGTTTTTGAAGGCTGGTAGGGGGTCAAGAGAGTTGTGTTGGTGTGCTGTTGCCATACAGCCGCCGCAGACTGACACCCATGCCGTTGAGGTGACCGAAATTGAAGACCGCCGTACTGGGTTAGACAGCTGCCTACCGCTATGGGTGGTTATGGGCGAACACAATGTAGATGTGTTTAAGCAGAGTTTATACATCGAACCGCACAGCCACATATCCGACCCCATCAAAGCCTCGGAATGCGCCCACCAATACCAGAAACTACGACCCTAAAATTGGATCAAACATAGGGGGCTTGACAATCCAATATAGGAAAATATTGGCAAAAATGTTGATATGCGCGCCAACAGATCTCGAAGGCTTCAATCTAACTACTGTAAAGGTAAGTAAAATCATCTGAGATTATGGTGTTGCCATCTGAATGCAATACTTTAACCTCCAGGCTAACCAGGCCATCATTCGACGCATCATATGGTGATATATCAAAATTATCGAGAACCATTTCTCCGCTCGTAAGCTGGTCTTGTGTCGGACTGCCCAGGTCAATTTCTGTACCATCCACGATAAGAAACAACTGATCTGTCTCACTAACTTCGACCAGATTGATTGTCAGGTCTGGTGAATTATCTTGTGATGCTGTTCCATCATAGGGGATTTCACTTCCATCAGGACCAACTGCGATTGAATGAATGTAGGCATCTGATGTCAGAAGCTGCTCGAGATCATATTGGCTGACAGGAGCCTCAGATTCGCCAATTAAACGGGTAATGGCCTCATCTATTGCAGCTGTATCACCATCTACAAAGTAGTCATCGCCGAGGAGGTCGTTCAGATCTTCCGCTGTGATTATTGTTTCAGACTGAGCGAAGTATTCTGATGTGTCCTGCATACCTATCAAGTGTAATAGCCAGTCAGAGGCCGCTACTTTCGCGTCGTAAAGTGATTCAAGAAGACTTGGGGCAGAAGACTTCAAGGAGTAATTCAAAAGCCTCTCAGAGACAGCCAAGGCTTCTGCCTCATTTTGCACATCGAATCCTAACGCGGCCAAGTCGGCCTGAGACATAGGATGCGGATCATGAGATACGACAAAATCAATGTCATTTAGTGAGACACTAGCAGCTCCATGGTTCGAGTTAACATAAAGGCGAAACCCGTTGTAAGGAGTCGACTGATTAGCTTCACTCACTGTAAACGTCATCACTTGATTAGATGACGTCGGCTTGGCGCTATTAAACGTTTGAATAGTGACCCATGTTTGCGTCGCAGCATCCCAACCTTGAACATCAAAATTCTTGACCGACTGAGTTAAGTATGTAGTGTCAGCGCGGGAAGTAATGATGACTTTGGTTAAATAACCCGGCAACTGCGACTCATCTTTCCAGCCAATAGTCGTACCGGCTACAGGGTCGGCATCGCGTGTCGACCATTGTGTTGAGGAGCTGCCATCAAACGCATGCCATGCATCATAGTCTCGGTCTGAGGTCCGTTCAGAAGAAAACACCAGCCCAGCATCTCCTGCGCCAATTACGGGTACATACGACGCTTCGCCTCCCGTAATGAAGGTATCGAAGGCATCGAGTGCCACCAAATAACCTACCAAGTCATCAACGGTGGATGCATCCGCCGTATTTAGCAGCGTTTGAAGTTCCGCAAGGCTAGCTACTTCGCCGCCAAACAGGTCTGGCGGAAGGTAGTTGTCAGTGCCCGCTTCGACCATACTGGTGAAATCAAACAACCGTTTGTTGATAATTCGCATCTTCGCATCCGTCATAGCTGATGCATTGCTGCGAATAGCATCTGAAATGGCAAATAGTGGTTCGATTTGTGAAATAGCCAGGGAAAGATTATCCCCCAGATCGCACAAGCCGGAATCACGGGCAAAGTTATTCAGCGCTTCAATGTTGTCGCTATTTACACCTGGCACACCCAAGATATTCCATTCTTGTGCAGTTAGGCTCAAGACAGGGTTCGCATAAAACACCAACTCCCACAAATTGACGTTATGATCCCCCCCCCAAGTATCCGTTACGACTAATTGAAAGCCGCTGTATGATTTATACCGGTTAGCCGCATTATTACTGATGTAAAAGGTAGGGTTGCCTGTAGATGAATAGCCAGCCTCCGTCTGAATTACCTCCCAAGCAGTGCCATTCCAACCTTCAATTCTGAAATCGCCAGGCACGCGTCCTTTATAAGTGGAGTCGTCTCGGTTATCCCAATATACCCGCTGCAAGGCGCCGCTAGGGTATAAATCTGCAGAGTCCCACCAACCCAGTATGTGGTTAAGCGTTCCACCAGCAGTTGCATAAAGTGTTGAATGATCACGATCAAATAGCTCCCAATCCCAATATGAACTTGGAGAATAATCTGAGTTCACCGTTAAGCCAGCTCTATCGGAAGTGTCGTTAACACCATCATTCGTGTCAGGGACAAATCGGAAAGTGCTTGCCGTGTTAACCCCAAACTCATTAAACACACGTATGTCATCCAATAGTGCTTCATATATTGCGACGGCATTGTCTACAACCGAAACAAGGTCATTGAATGACTGAAATGATTCCGTCTCACCACGTAAGACCGAATTAATCGCATTAAGGTTGAATTTGCTTACTCGATCGTCTAAGCTCAGGGCTTGATAGTCTGCAAGCGTCGGTTCATCTTCTACACCGTTTGATAAAAGATAGGCATCAAATTTTGCATAGAGATCTTGGGCCGCCTGAACATCTGTAGCTAAATCACTGACTGGCGAAGCAGTTGAATAATCTCGGTTAAGCAAATACTGGTTCACGAACTCTTTCTCAGCCAGCGTTAGTGATGTATACCCGGCCAAATGGTAGGTGGCCAGATCCGGCACAAACTCGGAAACATGGTTTGCGAAAGCCTCAATGAGTTCATGAAAATCTGCAGGCTCGATGGGATCATTCTCAATATCTACAATCGTCGCACCAGCTAGGAAGTTGATGGCGCGCCAATCAAAGTTAAATTCCGCCGCTGATGAAATAGCGTTGATATCAGATACGATTGCGTCACGCGCGACGTCAACCATCTGTGTATAGAGATCTTGATGATCAATATACCGGAGATTTGCGGAATTAAGCGCCGAATTCACCAACCCGTAATTTGATGAATTTACAAAATCAAAACCCAGATCATTCCATTGTGATACAGACAAGTCGAGGAAACCCGGCCTGGAGTAGAAATTCATTTCACCCAAATCTACATAATCACCACCATCTTGCGCGTAGTAAACATAGATGCGAAATCCACGATAGGCTGCATTTTGGTTTGATGAACTGACATTAAAAGACTGGTCACTTGTACCACTATTCGAGTAGGTTTGAATGGTAGTCCAAGATGATCCATTCCAGCCTTGAATCGCAAAATAACCAGGCACCCGTGTACCAAAATTGTCTCGGTCCACCCATGAGAAACTTTCCAAGACATGCAAAGGCGCATCATTGGCATATCGGCCGATCCAATTAATGTTATTAGACGTGCCATCGTCATTTGACCCCGCCCAGAATGTTGTAGTGTCTCCATCCCACGCTTTGGTAGCAGGATAGGTCGAGTGCGACGGACTGGAACCGACATTGCCATAGGTATATTCAATTTGGTTGGCTTCAGTATCTTTTATACCTCCGGTACCAGCATAACCGTCTGCACGGTTTAAAACAGCGTTCATCGCAGAAATCGATGCGTTTATCGCTGCAGAGGCGTTCTCCCAATTTTGAACCTCTGCTTGAGAAGCATCCGCAAAATCTGCGTTGATTAGATATAAGTTTGATGCGTCGTCATACAGTGCATCACCAAGGCCAAGTGCACGATACTCCTCTGCGCTCAGTTGATATTGATGACTTCCCGTTCCTTGAAGCTGCTGCAACTTATCTACAAGCTGCAATGCATCTGCCACATAACCGGTCACATCCGAGTACGTTATTTCGTTGCCACCAAGATGATCAATGTAGCCTAAATAGTTTTGAATAAACTTGAGATTATCTACATCGGCTTCGGCTATGCCCAATGCCTGCAATTCGAGCAATGTTGGCGCAGCCACATGATCAACGTCATTGATATAGTCCCCTATACGATAGACTGCTTGCTGCAAGAGAAGCCCCTCTTGCAATGCTGTATGACTATCAAAATCGGTTGCGGACTGTTCATTAAGCCAGCCATTTAATCTTGTTAGGTAGGGTTCTCGAATACCATCAATTCCAGCATTACCATAATCCAAAGTGGTAAGCGTGGTCGTGCCATCACCGAGATCGGTCGTACTGCCATCGCCATCAACAAACGCCAGTATCTTCGCATAGGCATCAGTCGACGCATCGACAATAGCCTGCACCTCACTGCTCAGGTCAAGGTCCGCCTTAACTTCCTGCCCCGTTAGACCAGAGAAGCGTTTTTGAAACACACCATAGCTACTGTTGTCGTCAGCCGTGTTGCCACTTGAGGCCCAACTCACCACCCAGTCGCCATCAGGCAAGCCAGTCACAACAGGACGTGCTTGTTCCGCGTTGCTAACCGTGGCGATACGCATCTCGTCGTCCAGTGGCGTGCCATCTGCCGCAAATCGGCGCTGATAGACACCATCCCCGGAGCCATCCTGACCATAAGACTCCCAAACCGCTACAAAGCTACCATCCTCCAGCGCCGCAATTTCGACATACTCTTGAGTACTGGTGCCATATTGGTTGACAAGAACCTGGTCCCCAAGAGGAAGCCCATCCTCGCTGTAAACGCGCAAGGCAATGCTGTAGCCTGATCCGTCGAGATCATTGCCATCCTGCCAGGTAACAACCCAGCCCCCGTTGGAGAGCGCGGTCACAGAGGGATACATCTGCGCGCCGTTCCACTCGGTGTTGACGACAACCTCACCCGTCACAGGGTCACCTGAGCCATCGACACCAGCAACAACCTCTAGGCCCAGGGCATCATAACGCTTCTGGTAGATACCCCAGTCATTGCCGTCAGTGCCATTGTTATCCATCCAGGCCACAACCCAACCCCCATCGGCAAGACCGACAATAGAAGGATCTTGCTGACTACTGGCCGTTGTGGCGTTAACTCGGGTTTCGCCACCAACTAAGTTACCGTCGGCATCATAGCGTTGTTGGAAAACACCATTATTATCACCAGAACCCTGCCCCTGCCATGAAACAACCCAGCCGCCATCTGACAAGGCGCCGATTGTTGAATAATATTGCTGGTTAGAAGTTGTTGTGTTGACACGAGCCTCAGAACCAACCTGATCACCGGCAGCGTCAAACCGCTGCATATACACACCGTAAACGCTTCCATCTTGAGTATACGAGTCCCAAGAAACGACCCAGCCGCCATCGGCGAGAGAGATCACGTCAGGGTATATCTGGTGATTACTTGTGTACGTGTTGACGCGCAGCTCATCACCAACTGGCGCACCCGTATAATCAAAGCGTTGCTGGTAAATACCCCAATACGAGCCATCCTGGGTGTAGCTGCTCCATGTGACAACCCAACCACCATCACTTAAAGAAGTGATGCTTGGATAATTCTGCGCGTTAGATACGTAAGTGTTGACCAGCACATCCGCATCATCCGCAAGGCTGCCTATACGGTCGTTGATAAACGCCAGATTAGAGCCCGTGATGCCTGTAATCGCGGCATCATCAAACGTCTCTAAACTCGGAACGGTTGCGGAAGAGGCATCACTATAATCTTTTAAAAGTTGCAGTGCAGCCGACTGCCTTGCAATCGCTTTATCCGCAATCAGCTCGAGTTCATTGACAGTATCTGCCAACCCTTCAGAGGCCTCGGTCAAACGTAAATTGACTGCAACGACATTGTCTTCAGTGATGTAATCGAGACCTACAGCATCGTAATCGGCCTTCGTCAGAACTGTTTGCCCGGAACCTAAATCTGCAGTGCCGCCAGAGCGGCTGTAAAGATCGATTCTGGCAATGGCGGCGTCAGCCGCTGCAACAAGCATGGCAATATCGTCAAGGCTATCTGCACTGCCTGCGCTCGCTGCTTCTGCCAATGCAGCTTGCGCGTTAACGGCACGGATATTGCCACTGTGCACACCCAGGACGCCGGCAATACGGTAGTCCTCAATGACAGGGATAGCCGCCTGCCCGGTTGTATCCTTGGCGAAGGTATCAATCTTTGTCAGCGCCGCTTGCTGTGCCGTTATGCCAGCCTCTGCTGCCGCCTCAATGTCATCAAGCGCCGCGGCCAGGCTTGCCGCATCCGTCACCGCAGTGAACGTTCCAGTCTCAATCTGGCTGTTCAGGGTGTATAGCAGCTCATCGTTCAGGCCGTTGGCTTCACGAGCCTGGGTACCCGCCAGGGTATAGTCTTCAATGGCCGGGCGTGCACTGCGCAGTTCCGCCGTCCCGGTGATCTCGCCCCACTCCTTCCAATCCAATTGGAGCGCGGTGCCACTGAGTGACAACGTAAATTCTGCAGCGCTGTAATCCGGTGATGCCTGCAAGGCCGCCAGCAAATCAGCTGCGCTTGGACTGGCGCCCAGCGCGGTTGACTGCAGGCTATGAGCACCCATGCGGAGCGTAAACTGCTCCCCTTCTGTGAAGGTCAGCCCGGAGAGGTCCAGGGTCTGTTGTTCATAGACAAGCGCCGCATCAATATCCGTCAACGGGGCATCACTGCCCGCGATGGTCTCGGCACCGCTTACCAGGACGTTGTTATACGCTAGGATCTTATCGACGGCCGCCTCATGCTCTGCGATCCCTGTATCCACGAGGGCTTGGACTGCCTGGACCGTTGTAGCCGCAACGCGCTCGGCGTCATCAATGGCCTTATTAACCGCATAGAGCGTATCTGCCGTCACCCCAGTGATACCGGCAAAAAGATAGGTATCGGTCGTTGGTGCCGGGTTGGCTTCGCTGTCATCGGCATAAGCGGTGATCTTGGCCAGCGCCTCAACCACATCGGCAACCACAGTTTGCAGCTCGCTGCGCTGGTTCAGGGTCTCAAAAGTGCCCGTGTCGATGGTTGTCGTGCTGTGGTAATCCGCCCGCGCCAGGACCAGGCGAATACCCGCCAGGTTATCCGTGCTCACTTGAGTGAACCCCAAGGCCTGAAGAGACGCCATACTCACGCCGTCGCC
>NZ_JBBLYN010000008.1:0-13476 GCF_037805105.1 Roseobacter sp. HKCCA2468 | reverse complement strand
TTGTGGCCTTGGTCATGTGTTCGATCTTTTACGCGGTTGCCTTTGAGGCTGTATTCGTTGTGTCGGATAAATTGCAGCAGTCCGTGGTGCCGGGCATTATTTATGGCAGCGTGTTGTTCTTCCCGCATGGTGTTCGGGTGCTAGCGGCCTATTTATTTGGGTGGCGAAGCATCCTCTACCTTCTGCCTATCAGCGCGGTCTATGCGGGGCTTGGGGGTGATGCGGCCACGATCCTAGAGGAGCTTGTTCTGGCATTGGGGAGCCTCGTGGCCTGCGTTCTGGCCTTTGAGGTATTGAGCCGCTTTGACTTTATCGAGCGTAATTATCTCGCGGTTTCAATCGATTGGAAAAGTCTGGTTCTCGCAGGTGCGTTTGGTGCAATGATGAATGCGGCCCTACACTACACTTTGGATGTAACAGACGCGCGGGCCTCTGGCGCTATTTTTGTCGGAGATGTGTTAGGTTTTGCAGCAGTGCTCGTAGTTTCGATGCTTTTCTTCAGATTGCTCCGCGAACTCTCCTGAGCCCATCTGCAACTGCGCTGATTGGCAAGCAGACTGCCCGGGGAAGTAAATTTTTGCACACCCAAACATAACTTATCCCCACTAGCAGTATAGCTCAGTCGTCACGCCTACTCGGCGGCAAAGTTTTTACGTTGTCTGTGTTGTGCAAGGCGCTCTAACTTTTCTGATAGTGCTTTATGAAGCCGCGGGTGTACAAAATCAGGTTCCAAGTTCGCCATCATACACACTTCTCGGAAGTCTCTCGATGGGTATTCTCCAATCCAGCGCCTGACGTCTTGAAACTCTCGATCTCTGCTGCTTTCGCTTGCTTGTAAATCCTGATTTGCCCTCCACAGGACGGCTTGCCACAGTCTCAATTCTGGAATCGGATCGCTCATTGCGTGAGGCTATCATGGGTATTTTTTCTATCAAGATGAAAAATAACTGCACGTCGACATAATTTGTAGACTTAGTCCCGCAGACTAAGCCACTGTCTTGATCCAGTTAATAAACGAGCGGGTATTTTGTGTCGGTGTTTTCGAGCTTGAGATGTAATATGCCGTGCCAAAATTATGGGCTAGATCTGCGAGTGCTCGAAGTGTTCCATCATTAACTGCGCCAGCAGTAATTGAGCGCCACCCCAGCATGAGGCCTCGGCCATCCATGGCTGCCTGCATGGCTTGGACATAGTTATTGAATGAGTGCCCTGCTTGCTTGGGCGCTGGCATGCCCTTGGCTGAGAGATAGGCTTCCCAACCGGCCCAGTGTTGTGTGTGAGGGTTTCGCACATGTATCAAGGGGGCGCCCCATATTGGAGTGCCACTTGCCCGCAGTGTATCGATGAACTTAGGGGCTCCCACGGGACAGACCACTTCATCAAACAGCTTTTCGTTGTGCCCGTCGCGCCAATTCTGAGCCCCATAACGCAGGGCTAGATCGATATCTGGCGACAGTACTGGTAGATCTGTGGGTGGCGCCTGGACGTTCACCGTTATTTCTGGGTGCAGCGCGTAAAACTGCGGGAGGCGGGGCATCAGCCAATAGGTTGCAACCCCCAGAGTGCAAGCGACTGTGATTTGCAGCTCATGCCCCGCTTGCGTTGCCCGAATGTCGCTGATGGTCGCGCGAATTTGGCTCAATCCCTCCCGCACAGAGCGCGCCAGCATCTCACCTTCTTCCGTCAAGCTTGCTGGCTTGCGGCGCCGATCCAATAGTGTGGCGCCAATATATTCCTCGAGCGTCTTTATCGCCTGACTGATCGCTGGCTGGCTCACGTTCATTTGTGCGGCAGTCTCGCGCATGGATCCGTGCCGGGCGAATGCCTCAAAGCAGACCAACAAGCGAAGTGGGGGGAAGTGGTCCATAATATGATTATAACTCATGACTTATGTTATATTCATATAAATCCATCTATATTAAAAAAATCAATGTGCAATTGTAATTTTTAATTATTGCAATCATCTGGACCAAAGTAATGCTTGACGGAAAATCCTCAGTCGTAATGGCAGTAGAGTTGGGGGATAGGGGCCTGTTCGTGACCCTGCCCAAGCGGGGCCGTCGCTACCTAAATTATTATTGGCTGCGCGACAATTGCCCTAGTTCCTTCAGCCCAATAACGCGTGAACGTAGTTTTGACATTTTTCATTTAGAGCAACCGCCACGAGCGAAAGCAGCTCGGATTGTTGATGGTATCCTGCAGGTTGAGTGGTTAGACGAGGATCACGTGACGCGCATGCCGCTGGACTGGATTGAAACTTATGCAATTGGCAAGCCCCGCCCAGATCCAGCCGACCTCAAGCGTGAGGCTTGGTACAGCGATCACTACCCCAATGTTCCGCGTTTTGCGCAACCGGATCTCCTTGCAGACACTGGACAGCGATCAGCGTGGATTGAGGCCATGCTCGTCCATGGCTTTACGATAGTCACGGACATGCCCGACAGTGACGAGGGATTGACCCAGACTGCTGAGTTGATGGGGTATGTTCGCCCGACATTCTTCGGCACTTATTTTGATGTGCGCACTCACATCAATCCAACCAACACCGCCTACACCTCGGCTGCGCTCGAGCTACACACAGACACACCCGCAGAGGAGTTTGCGCCGGGCATTCAGTTTCTTCACTGTCGTGTCAACACAGTTGAGGGAGGGCAGAGCGTTTACTCTGACGGCGTGGCAGTGGCTAATGATTTCCGGCTGCGAGACCCACGGGGGTTTGAGCTCCTCTCAACGATCTCAATTCCGTTCTTCTGTGAACACGATCACTATGATGCACGCTCACGCCAGACTGTGATTGAACTCGACAATCATGGCGAGGTGTCGGGTCTCACAATTAGCCAGCACATGGCAGATATTTTTGATCTCGATCAGACACTGTTGGACGAGTATTACCCTGCCTTCTGCCGGTTTGGCCGTATGCTCCAAGAGGACAGGTATATGATGCGCTTCATGATGAAGGGCGGCGAGTGCATGGTGTTTGATAATCACCGAATTGTTCACGGGCGCGCGGCCTATTCAGCAACGAGTGGAGATCGCTATCTGCGCGGTTGCTACGTTGATCGCGGCGAGATGCGCTCGACATATCGCGCATTGGTCAGTGAGGGGCGGTTCAAGTCATGATGGACGAACATGAAATTACCCTGCGCGCAGAATTAGCCGATGCGTTTCGAATTTGTCACGCTCTCGGCTGGAGCGAAAGTGTCGGTAACCACTTCAGCGCGGCGCTAGACCCGGATGGCGAAGTCTTTCTTCTAAACCCCCGGTGGCAGCACTTTGCGACTATCAGTCCCGAGGATCTCTTGGCCTTAAACTCAGGTGACCCATCCGTCATGACGCGGGATAACGCGCCCGATGCGTCTGCTTGGTGTATTCATGGGACAATCCACCGGCGACTGCCGAGCGCGCGTGTGGTGTTGCACGTGCACTCGCCCTATGCGACTGCCTTAGCCTGCCTTGAAGACCCCACACTCTGGCCGATTGACAATAACACTGCACGCTTCTTCGGCCGGGTCGCATACGACCTACACTTTGGTGGCATAGCGGACGCGCTAGAGGAAGGCGAAAGGATTGCAGGGGCACTGTCTAATAAATCAGTGCTCGTGATGGGCAACCACGGCGTCACTGTCGTGGGACCTACCGTTGCCGATGCGTTTGAGGATCTGTATTTTTTCGAGCGTGCGGCCCAGACCCTCATGCTTTCCTATGCAACTGGACGCCCCCTCGCGGTGCTGGAGGATAAAGTGGCAAGGGACACCGCAGAGGGTTGGGTGGCGTATCGTGGTATGGCGGCACGCCACTTTAACCACCTGCGGACTGCCTATGGGATAGCAAAGACCGCTGGCTAGACAATAGCCGTCTCAGAGGTTTGAAAATACCAAGTAAATTGCTGCTGAAATTAAGGCCGCAGATGGGACTGTTATCACCCATGCAGCTATAATCGTCATGAAGTGTGACCGGCGTACCAACTTGCGGCGCTTCTTCTCCTCGCGCCCCGGTAGGTCAGATTTTGATAGACCAATCTGTAGTCTCTGGCGCCGCCGATCTGCATCCCACTCTCGGAAGAAGCCCACTCCGAAGACACCACCAACCGCTATGTGAGTTGAGCTTACTGGTAGCCCGAGCCAGCTGGCCACGATAACCGTAATTGCCGCTGAGAGGGCCACGCAGTAGGCCCGCATTGGGTTAAGTTTCGTGATTTGATTGCCGACCATGTGGATTAGTTTGGGGCCAAATAGGAATAAGCCAAATGAGATCCCGAGCGCCCCAATAATCATGACCCAAAGGGGAATGGCTGCGGTACTTTCCACCATACCTGATTGCGAGGCCTGCACAATGGCGGCAAGCGGACCCACGGCATTGGCCACGTCGTTTGCCCCATGTGCGAAACTCAACAATGCCGCGGAGACGAGTAGCGGTATGCGGAACAATACCTTGAGCGACTTATTTCTATTTTCCAATCCCTCGGCTTGTTTCTTGATCACTGGAAACATTAGGATTGTGACTAAGATGCCCGCTGCCACTCCGATACCGAGCGCTGTGGTGAGATCAATCTTCACTAACTTCTTGATGCCCTTGAGCGCCAAGTAAGTTGCAAATGCACCGGCCATAATTCCAAGTAAAATCGGGACCCACTTTCGAGCCGCCTGAATTTTATCTTCCTGATAGATGATCCGAGACTTGATCAGCGCCAAAAAGCCTGCCGCGATGACGCCACCCAACACGGGTGAGATGACCCAACTCGCCGCGATCGCACTCATGGTGGGCCAATTCACGCTGGCCAACCCCGCGGCGACGATGCCCGCGCCCATGACCCCGCCCACAACTGAGTGAGTGGTGGACACTGGCGCGCCAATCCAAGTCGCTAAGTTAACCCACAGGGCAGAGGCCAATAAGGCGGCAAGCATAGCCCAGACGAAACTCTGAGTGTTTGACAATGCGGATTGATCAATAATGCCCTTCGCAATGGTCGAGACAACATCTCCGCCTGCAATCAATGCGCCCGCGCTCTCGAATACAACGGCAATCGCGATAGCGCCGGCCATTGTAATTGCCTTTGCGCCTACGGCTGGCCCCATATTATTTGCGACGTCGTTGGCTCCAATGTTGAGTGCCATGTAGGCACCAAAAATTGCTGCCAACACAATTAAGAAGCCACCATTGGAGAAGCCGAACATTGTGGCACTGGCTAAACCGGCTATCGCAATAAAAACAATCGCAAGACTGGGGCCAACAATTGGGCGTGAAACATAATTAGACGCAACTTCAATTGCAGAAAGACGATCGAGGTCACGGTCGAGGGTCTCCAAGTGCCGTGGATCAAACTGATTTTGTGCCATATCTCTTTCCAAGGCCGTGAAGTTCGTCAGCGCCCCACGGGTGTATCTTGTCCGGCTACCGCTGTCGAGAAATCTAAGATCATCTTTTTTAATTCGGGTTCCGAAACTTTTTTAGCTGCCTTCTTCGGGGTGAACCACTTACGCTTACGCTGGCTTTTCTCGGGGTATTTTTTTGTGACCTGCGACACCTCGCAGGGATACACAAAAGTCGTGACTGGTAGGGCCAGGCCGCTCGCCATTTTCTTGCGGTAGCGATACTGTCCGAGCGGTTCGCTTTCGATCTGAGCAACAGCCACGCCGGCCTCCTCCCAAGCCTCCTGCTTTGCGGCGGGGGAGCCGTGTTTGCCCGGCATTGGCCAGCCCTTCGGAATAATCCAGCGCTTGGTGCCGCGGCTCGTTACAAGAAGGATCTGTAATTTCCCTTTTTTGTGGCGATAGCACAGTGCGCCGACTTGAACCCACTCGGGGCGCTGCACCAACAGCTTAAGGCTTTCTTCAACGATTTTTGGAATAAAATTTTTCATGCGGTGCGGATGCCGCCTCTCTGCCGAAGGTGCTTTTGAGCCTCAGCGCTGTTTCTAGTGTGGATTAGATCCAATAGCCAGCTCAAGGGCCAATATTGTCATAATGACTAGATCGGCTCGCTAGTTGTAGACGATCTGGTGTGTCTTGTGCGCGGCAATAAACTCCCAGTCATTAGCCACACCAAGCCCCACGCCATCAGGCAATTGGACCATGCCGTTTTTATCAATGCAGTCGAGTTGGTCACTGTAGCCACAGTTATACACCGGCGGCACTGCATTCGGGCAGTCAGGCCCAACCAGGGCCACCTCGTAGAAGTTTGAGTTACGACTGCGGGCGATCATATGGCGATGCGCGGGCCCGCAGGCATGCACTTCGACATCCACGCCAAAACTTTCGGCCATATTATGAATTTTAAGGCAGCCCGTGATCCCCATGTCATATTCGGGATCAGAGCGCAGGAAGTCAGTGCCGCCTGCAATTAAGAAGTCAGCTTTGGGTTCAACGCCACGCACGTGTTCAGTTTGTAGCAACGGAGTGCGCAACATTTCGCGTAATTTCTTGTGGGCAAAGGCTGAGACGCCGCTGTCGCGGTAGGGATCTTCAAGCCAAAAGTAATTGGCCTCGTCGCAGGCCTTGCCGACGTAGAGCGTGTCCGCGAAATTGCGCAACTGACAGGCCGGGTCGAGCATTAGTGTCATCTCATCCCCCACAACCTTACGCACGTGAAGCACTAATTCTGCCTCTTCTCGGGCATTGCCATCGTGCCAGCCGTGGATTTTAAAGGCGCGATACCCCATTTCCTTGCAGGCCAATGCGAAGTCACCGTAGGCCTCCTTGCAGTCTAGCCCGCCACTGCGGTCGCCGTGGTAGGTGCTCGCATAGGCGAGGAATTCCCGCCGGTGGCTGCCGAGTAGTGTGGCTATCGAGCAGCCCAGTGCCTTTCCCTGCCAATCCCAGAGGGCAATATCAAGCGGTCCATGCCCCATGTGATCAAACTGGCGGGCCTCACGTTTGAGGTCGTCGTAGATCCCCTCACGCTCCTCCGCGTCCCGGCCAATTAGCATTGGCGCCAGCATCTGCATTTGCCCGAATACCGAGAGTGATGCCCCCCAGTTCACGACGTAACTTCCAATGCAGCCATCTCCGGTCTCGACTTCAACGGCGTATTTTTTGATGGGCGTGGACGCGCCGGGTCGGTAGTGGAGCCCGCCGATCGAGCTGCCCCGGGCGGATTGTGCCAAATTTGCGGCCTCGAATTCAAACTCAGTGAGGGTGACGCGCGTAATCTTGGTCATTGGAGGGTTTCCTAATTTACCTGATTTATGAGTGGACGGCCCTCAGCCAGGCGCGTGATGTTGTCCGCGATTGTTGCCTGCCGCCGTGCTATGGTGCCGTTTGTCCACCCGGACATGTGCGGCGTCATAACTATGTTTGGCAGTTCCTCGAAGCGGCGTGTCGCGGGGCGGTGTGGTGTGGAGGCATCAGTCGGATAGCTGTACCAAGTGTCTATGATTGCGCCGCCAATTGTCTTATCAGCGAGGGCGTCATACAGCGCGTCTTCATCTACCACGCCCCCGCGACCAACGTTGAGGAAGACGCAGTGGCGCTGCATGGCGGCGAAGGATGAGCCGTCAATCAATGAGACTGTGGAGGGCGTTAGCGGGAGCGTGTTGACGACAATGTCGACCGCGCCCAGCATATTGTTTAGTTCGTCGAGACCGTAAACGGCGGTATAGCGTTCACTCGCGACAGGGCTTCGATTGGCAACGTGCACCGCCATGCCAAAGGCTGCCGCCCGATCCGCGAGGGCCTGCCCGATGTGGCCATGGCCAATGATCCCAATGCTCTGAGCGCCCAGTTCGGTTCGCAGAGCCGTGGGTCCTGCCCCCGCCCAAAAATTCCAGGTGCCCGCTCTCAATTGAGCGTCTGCCGTCGTCAGGGGGACGTGACGGGAGAGGAGGGCAGACATTACATATTCTGCAATCGCATTCTCGTGGCCAAAGGCGTTACACACTTTGCAGGTGGCCGGAAGAGCGTCAAATGCCACCTGGTCGTACCCTGCTGCGGGTAGCTGGAATAGTTGCGCATTTCGAGCTGTGACGGGGGACTTGAAGTGGACACCCACTACAACGTCTGCTGCGTTAAGTGCATCCTGAGCAATTTGATCAACCGCGTCCGGTACGCTGGTGATCTTATGGGGGGTCGCTAACAGGTCAGACAATCCCGGTAGAAAGGTTGTGGCATTTGCACCGTAGAAGACAATTTTCATTCTGATCACCTTCAGAGAACTGAAATCATGCCGCCATCGGCATAGATAATTTGTCCTGACACGTAGTTAGAGGCTTCCGACGCAAGATATATGCACGTGCCGGCTAATTCCTCGGGCCGCCCCCATCGCCGCATTGGTGTGCGTGACTTGACCCACTCATCAAATTTTGGGTCGTTAACAAGCGCCTCGTTCATGTCTGTGACCATGTAACCGGGTCCAATAGCATTGGCCTGAATGCCCAATTCTCCCCACTCTGCTGCCATGGCTTTAGTGAGCATTTTGATGCCTCCCTTGGCTACAGTGTAGGGAGCCACTGTCGCACGCGCGAGCTCTGAGGTTAGTGAGCCGATATTGATAATCTTGCCGTGGCCGCGTTCGGCCATCCGCTTAGCTGCCTCGCGACCAACAATGAAGGCGGCAGTCAAATTTGTGTCTAGTACGCGATGCCAGTCCTTGGTCTCCAATTCAAGCATTGGTTTGCGAAACTGGATTCCTGCATTGTTGACTAAAACGTCAACGGTAATTCCGTTTGCATCAAGTTCTTGGAAGGCACAGATAACGGATTGCTCATTTGTGACATCAAAAGCAGAAACTCTAGTGCTCAATCCCAGTCCCCGTAGCTGAGCGCGGGCAACCTCGAGGTTCTCATCGTTAGTACCATTTAGGATTACACTTGCTCCGGCCTGTGCGAGACCCTTAGCAAAAGCAAGTCCGAGCCCCCGTGAAGACCCTGTAACCAGTGCGGTCTTTCCTGTTAGATCGAAGAGCGTAACGCTCATATTACCGCTCCTAATAATGCCTTTTTGCTAGCTTGGCTTTTAAGGCGTTAGGAAGCAAGGCCCTCGCAATCTTAGTTAAATTTTGGCCAGGATGAAAATAGGCCAATGAAAAACAATCTTTAAAACCAGGATTGTTGCCTCGGATGTCGTGTACTCGGCTTCGTTTATTAGTAGCCTTGGAGGCACAAAGTCGGGCTAAAAAATCCAGTAAAGCGAAAATATTTATGACGTTTGAGTACAACGCTGAACCACGCAGGCTAGATTTGGCCGTGGGTTGAAAGAAATCGGCATAACTGGGTGTGCGTCTCGATAACACTATGAAGTCAATAATGCTGGGTCAAACGGATAGGTCGAGAGATTTTCGTATCCATAGTCAGTGATGACGACCTGGTCCTCCAATTTGATTGAGAAGTCTGCGCCCACTTCACTCACCAATACCTCGACGCACAATGTCATGCCGGGCTGCAGAGTGTGGTCGAATGCCCCGGCGACCTCCTGGTCGGGATAAGCCACTAGCGGCCACTCGTCGCACAGTCCGACGCCGTGCATCAGGCACCCATATTTCTGCGCTTGGTATTTGTCTGCGAGGCGGTGCGATTTCGCCACGAGCTCTGGGATGCTGATGCCGGGCCTCAGTAAGCTCATGTTGGTGATCATGTGCTCGTGAGCGTGCCGCATTGCCTCCACCATATCGAGGCGTGGGCGCTGATCGCCCACCCACCAAGTCCGGCTCATGTCAGTGCATATGCCATAACTGCCGATGAGGTCAGTGTCGAAGGCTATGATCTCATTATTTTGCACGATCCGTCCACCGCACTCCTGAAACCATGGATTGGTGCGCGGGCCCGAGGTGAGGAGGCGTGTCTCGATCCACTCACCCCCTCGGCGAATGTTTTCCGCGTGCAACACCGCCCATATGTCGTCTTCTGAAATTCCGCCGCGCGGCACCTCGGTTCGGGCAAAATCCTCCATCTTCTGCATGGCGGTCTCGCAGGCGTGGACCGAGCAGCGCATGGCCCGTATCTCGTCGGGCCCCTTAATTGAGCGGGCCTTCTCGGTCAATTCCTCGCCCTCCATGATTTCTAAGCCCTGCGCCTCGAGCGCGCGGAGCCCGTGGATCATGATTTTGTCAACGGCGAGGCGGTTATTTTGGCTGGCGTGCTCCTGAATAAGGATCCTCACTTCATTGGAGAATTGATCCGCGGCCACGTCAATTTTGTCGCCGCGGTCGAAATAGAAGAGATCAGCCCCGGACCGGACCTCGCGTACAAGCGGATTGAACTGTGACAGGAATGGCGCGTTCTTATAGTCCCACATGACCATATACCCGTCCGCACAGAGCAGGACTGCGCGGAATGGGTTGTGGGTGTTCCACAGCTGCATGTTGGTGCTGTCAGTCGCATAGCGAATATTGAGGGGGTCAAAGAGCAAGAGGCCGGCGTAGCCGCGCGCCTGAATTGCGTGCGTCAAGCGAGCCCAACGAAACCGTCGCATCTCCTGCAAATCAGGCAGGGCGAGACCCGCATCGGCCCACTCTGCATAGGCAAGCTGGGTCGGCCCAATTTCAATGCGATCTTGGTCATTGGGGGTATTGTCGCCGGTTACGGCGCCGCGACTGGGGTCAATCTTGCGACTGTCTCGAAAGTGATTGTTCATGGCACTCCTCCCACCACCAGCGTGGTGAGAGTTTGTCAATTGAACGCGCCGATTTGCGACGGCGGCACCGGCATAGATGCCGCTTTTGTTGTCTGAGTGCGCGCTGCGCAGTGTGACTGGGTACTAGCCATCGTCTGATCGAAGGCTTCTCATTTGACGGGCTTCGGCAGTTCTATTACTACCCCTTGTAGGAACTCCAGAGCATCATCGTGCGCTCAACGTCACGCGGTCCCTCTCGCCAAAAGGCAGCCGTGACCACCAATTTTCTAGGGATCTCGCTGAATTGCGTGCTCAATGCGCTTGCCTAAGTTCATCGCAATTTGAGTGCCGAATGCCACGCAGTATTTGTGATTTTCTGCTACAACCGCTGGGAGGTGTGTCGCATCCATTAGGGCCTTGTCTATCCCTGCGAGGCCAGCCCCACCTCCCGTGAGAACTAGTCCGTTTTCCTGAATGTCTCCAGCCAAATCAGGCGGTGTCTGCTCCAGGAGGAGCATCACGGCCTCGCAGATACTACTCACCAACGGCCGCAGCGCCTCGGCCATGTCTGCCTGCGTGACCTCGATCTCTTCCGGGAGGCCGCTGACGCCGTGGCGGCCGCGCACTTTTGTCTTCCTCCCGACGCCGTCACTGGGGGGGATGGCGGTCCCGATCTCGAACTTCAGCATTTCACACGTGGCCAGGCCGACGTTAAGGTTATATTTCTTTTTCAGGAATGCGGCTATCGCCGCGTCAAAGTGGTCCCCGCCAACTCGGATCGACTGCGCGACGACAATGCCCCCTAGAGACAGCACCGCAACCTCGGTCGTGCCGCCGCCAATGTCCACGATCATGGAGCCCATAGGTTCCAGAACTGGCATTCCGGCGCCAAGTGCGGCCGCCATCGGCTCCTCGACAAGGCCGACACGGCGGCCGCCAGCGGCCTCAACGGACGCCTTGATCGCGCGCTTCTCCACCGGGGTGGCGCCATATGGCACGCACACGAACACAACCGGCTTCCTGAAGGCAAAATTATTCAGGACCTTTTTGAAGAAGGCAGAAATCATGTCCTGGGCCGCGTCAAAATCCGCAATCACGCCATCGGACAGGGGGCGGATGGCCAATATACTCTCCGGCGTCTTTCCCAGCATGAGTTTGGCGTCATCCCCGACCGCTAGGAGGCGCTTCTGTCCGTTTTTCACCTGGTAGGCGATCACCGAGGGCTCATCTAAGACGACGCCATTCTTATTGTCGACGATGACAATGTTGGCAGTGCCGAGGTCGATGCTAATTTCATAAGCCAAGAATTTGTTCTCACTATCACGTTCCTGGCCTTTTGATGACCCAGGCTAGTCGCCGACCGCGTTGGCCCTGGAATTCCAACGCGCTCCAGCTTTCATTTTTTCATTCGCCCAAATTCACAAAAATATCAAATTCAATCAATGTTTTTTTTAAGATACGAACTTCTATGTACGTTACCAGACGTTGCGTTCAGCCTTCTCAAGGTATTGAGCTAAAACTGCATGTGTCTACTCCTTCAAAGTTGGCGCAGACTCTACATTACAGTGAGGGATTGCGAAGGGGGCAGGTCAACCTCTTTGAGTGTTTCGACGAACATAGCATTGTTGGCGCCATCAGCTGCGATCACACTCGCTCCATAGCAGCATTGCACATACCACCTGCCATCTTGCTCAAAGAACCAAGCTAATACTCGGGATGGGTTTGAGCGGCCACTCGCTCGCCTTGCTTGCTTTTGCAAGCCATTTAGTTGCTTTATTGGCAGAAAGAAGCCCGACGTCATTAAAGCGAACCGTGACATCCGCGTCCTCACCATTTCAATAAGAAGCGCCCCTTCTTTTTGTCAATATTGACTTATGGCCATTTTTGTCATTTATGTCATATTTGGCAAAAGAAATGACACGGACGACAGATGGCTATTCCAAGGCTTTTGGATTTTCGAGCGGATCGCGCGACGTATGTTGCGGGGGATGTTGCGTCTATTTCTGTGTCGTTTGACCAGGCTGTATTTGTTGATACATTTGGCGGTTTTCGCGTTCCTGTATTGGTTTTATCGAACGGTGCGCGTGCTTATTACAGCGGCGGCAGCGGGAGTTCTGAGCTTCGTTTTCAGTACAATGTTTCGGAGACGGACCGTTCCTCTTTAGATTTGAAGGTTGTTGCCTTTGCCGAAAATGACGCAACGATTCGCAATGCGGCGGGTGAGGATGCGGATGTCACGGTTCGTTTTAATGATGTTGGGTCTCTTTCTGCCAATAATGACATTTTGACGCCGAGTGAGTTAAGTGGCGGCGAGGATGACAAGTTTGTGACGGTTCAGACGCAGAGCCTGTCGACGGGTGCGGATTTGGTGAACCCGAAGATTGCGTCGATGAGTTCGGTTGCTGGGACTTATGGTGTTGGGACGACTTTAGACGTTGTTGTGTCTTTTGACGAAGTTGTTTTGGTGCGCACGGCGGGTGGTGTTCCGACGTTAAAGTTTGCGGGTAGCGGCGATGTTTTAGAGGGTTTTGCTGCTTCTTATGTTGGTGGGTCTGGGACGAAGAAGCTGACGTTCCGCGTTGAGATTGCGGATGGGATGCCTACGGCGTCTGGTTTGGATGTTGTTGATCTGTCTTTGAATGGGGGTGTTATCACGGATTTGTCTGGCAACAGTGCGAATTTGAGCATTGTGGCTGGGACGAACAATCTTGCGCCTTACGCGGACATTCAGGTGAACGGGAGCAGTGCTGGCGGTGGTGGTGTGACGCAGCCTGGTGGGGATGGTTCCTCGGATGTGACGGCTGCGGTGATTGAGAGCATTCAGTCGATCGCGCAAGGTGGTAAAAGCGGCGACGGTCCTTTTGACGTTGGTGACCGTGTTGATTTGCGTGTGACGCTGAGTGAGGCGGTGACTGTTGATACATTTGGCCAA
>NZ_JBBLYN010000007.1:0-19881 GCF_037805105.1 Roseobacter sp. HKCCA2468 | reverse complement strand
CCTCCATTTTTTCCAACGTATAGCGCAACCGCGCGACATTGGTGAGGATGTCAAACTTCATAGACACGTATAACTGCTCCTTCTGCTCTCATATTAGCAGTCGAATGATTTCCGATAGTTTATGTGGGTCGGCCGCTTAAGTCCAGCACAGCGCCGGACAGCCGCAACCGGTTGCGTTATCGCGAGGGTTTCTTGACAAACGACCTGACCGAACACGTCCCGAATATGTGGCCCAACACATCTGAGGCACAAAAGGCAGATCAACACAGTTTATCCGGTTTTTTAAAAATGGTGCCCGGGGGCGAAGCATAATTACGTTTTTAAATCATTGACTTAATGACAAGTGGGACTTTTCAAAAAATTAATTTCATTGGATTTTTTGGGATCTTAGTCCCACCCAATAGGGCAATTTTTTATGGTAGGCCCGGCAGGACTTGAACCCGCAACCAAAGCGTTATGAGCGCTCTGCTCTAACCAATTGAGCTACAGGCCCTCAAACTCAGACGTAAAATTATTATTCGTTGGTGTCCACTGTGATTTGAGCTTCCGCTGCACGTATCCAAGCGCTCACAGCAGCTTGGCAGGAGATGCCTAATCCTACGAAACCTAAGAATTGAATTTCGTAAAAGACACCTTCTCGTTCTACCTGCCAATTTCCTCCATGCTCAAGTACAGCGGCCTGCATAGCCTTTACAGGATCTTTAGCCGTTCGTAGACGGTTAAGGATATCCGAAATACTGGACACGTCCGCCATTCGCTCCCCCATCGTAGCCACGGCCAAATATGTGGTAAACCCTTACAAATGTTCAAGGTTTGTGGAACAAAATTGATTTCCAGAGTACAATAAAGATTATCGCATCCAGCTGCTTGTAGAACATCCAAAAATCGAAATTGGTAGAAGATCTGCGTACGGCTTAAAAGTCAGCTGTAAAGCCCAGCACTTCGGGCTCTTAGTCGGATCAGAGCCAACACCGTATCTATGGTTGGGGTGGGTATACCCGTAATCTTTCCTAGTTCTTGCACAGAGGATACTAGGGCGTCGATTTCCATCGGACGGCCTAGATCTAAGTCTTGCAACATGGAGGTTCTGTGAGCGCCGACTGCGGCACCACCATCAATTCTACGATCGACATCAATAGGAAACTTCACACCAAGCGCCTCTGCTATTTGTTGCGCCTCGAGCATCATGTTTCGGGCAACCTCTCTAGTCCCAGCATCCGTGCATAATACATCCAATGTAGCATGTGTAAGTGCTGAGATTGGATTGAATGACAGGTTGCCCCAGAGCTTAACCCAAATCTCGTCTCTCAGTTTTGGGCGCACCGGAGCCTTTAACCCCGCCTCGGACAAAGCGGCCGATAATGCCATGGCGCGCTCTGACTTGGACCCGTCAGGTTCCCCTAGGGAAAATCGGTTACCCTCAATGTGTTTAATAACGCCTGGCTCAACAACTTCAGCAGCCGGGTAAACGACGCAACCCAATACCCTATCCGGCCCAAACGCATTCCATTGGGCATCGCCGGGATCCACGGACGCAAGACGCGTACCTTCTAGAGGCCCACCAATCTTGTGAAAGTACCACCACGGCACACCATTGACACCTGATACAATCGTAGTTCCATCCCCAATAAGCGGGGCCATCTTGGATACGACTGGAGGCACAGAATGTGCTTTAAGCGTGACAACCACATAATCTTGGACCCCCAGCTCCTCGGGGTTTTCAGAGGCATTGACTTCTACTGTTGTTTTTCCGCCCTCTTCGATCAGGGTTAGCCCGTTCTGTTGCATGGCTTTCAAATGCGGACCACGCGCGACAAGGCTGACGTTAGCTCCAACTCGAGCTAACTTCACCGCCATATAACCGCCAATTGCGCCTGCACCAAAAATACAAATTTTCAATGAAATACCTCTATGCAAGACCCAGTTTTTCAGCCAACCCGATACGTTGAAGCTTACCGGTGGCACCTTTTGGGATTTCATCCAAGATAAGAACTGTCCGCGGGACCTTAAATGCCGCTAAGCGCGCAGCTAAAAACTCACGGATCTCAGCATCGGTGGCAACTTGCCCTTCCTTCAATACGACAGCGGCGCCAACCTCCTCACCCAACTTGTCGTGCGGGATAGCAAATGTAACGCATTGAGCTACGCTGGGATGATCCGATAATATGCCGTCTACTTCCAATGGACTGATTTTCTCGCCACCTCGGTTGATGATTTCCTTCAAACGGCCCGTGAGGCTCAAATAACCGTCTTCATCAAACATGCCCTGATCACCTGTACGAAACCAACGCTTTCCTTCTGCTTCAAAAAAGTTCTTTTCATTAGCTTCTGGGTTTGCCTCGTAACCAGGCGTTACATTTGGCCCCGATATGCTCACTTCACCAAGACCATCAATCAAACGATTTTCTGTTTCGTGTGCAATGCGGACCTCTGGCCCAGCCGGCAACCCGACAGCGCCTGGCTTTTGTCGACCTGGTTCAATCGGGTTACAGCACATTTGGTGAGCAGCCTCGGTCATGCCGTAAGCCTCTACAACTGGCGCACCAAACGTTTCAGCAAGCTGTATCATTACTGGACCTGGCAACGATGACGACGAGGAACGCAAGAAACGCAGGCGAGACTTCTCAATAATGGCCTGGTTGCGGGGAGCTCGTGCTAGAATTGCTTGGTGCATCGTTGGCACCGCCGTGTACCAAGACGGGTCGACCTCTTCGAGCCAACCATAAAATTTTAATGCATCAAACCCTGGCGCACAGCTTATTGACGATCCAGCGGCGAGAGACGCGCTAACAGCAGCGACCAGGCCATGAATGTGAAATAGCGGCATAACATTTAGACAGCAGTCATCTTCGGTCAGCGCCAAAGACTTCATGATGTTTTTAGCAGATGCGACAACATTTGATTGAAGTAACGGCACAATTTTAGGTCGTGATGTCGTGCCGGATGTGTGAAGTATGAGAGCAATGTCATCAGCGCCTGGAACGGCCGCTGTGGCTTCGCCCGTCAAATTCGCTGAGAGCGTGAAATTACCCGCGGGTTCTAATGATGTTAACTCAAAAACGATCATGCCAAACCGTTCTGCCACAGCAAGCGCGGGACCATCATATCCAGCTGCAACAACAAGCGCGCGCGCTTTTAAATCTTCGAGATAGAACGCAAATTCTTCCTCGCGATACGCAGGGTTCAAAGGAGCTGTAGTAGCGGATTGAGCTATGGTCACAAACGCCGCTGCCATTTCTGGCCCATTAGGAAGCACAATAGCCACACGATCAGACGCTCCGATGCCCGATTTTCTCAGCGAACTATTCACATCTCGTGATAATTTTCTGAGACCGTCATATGTCATCCATCCACGGCCTGGCGCACCTATTGCGCGTGAGGTTCCAGAATGACCCGATATCAGATCCGATAACGTCTTCATATTACTCTTCCCTTGCTTGATACTTATGCCCATGCCGCGACGATTGTCGAAAGCTGTGAAGACAAAGCCTTAGGATAGAGCCAATGGGTCTGGGATATGGCACCATCATTGATGATAAAGTTTAAGAACTAAGCTAGAATCCGTTCCATGCAGAACGCGTCAAAGATTGGCCTTTCAAAGACGCATAAAGTGCCCGACCGGTTTCGGTCACACTGATCTGATTACCCTGTCGTTCAAGCCACTGCTTACTTATACCAAAGACTTCTGGATCCATTTCTTTTCCAGATGTGAGCTGACTACAGAACTGCAAAACTAAAGCTGCTTCATCATTAGAAAACATGCGAAATACCTCCCCGTACTAAGAATGTATTGCATTGTTTTAATTTGGCAAAATGAATACTTTCATATACTTTAGTATACCATGCATCCTTAACGAGGCCCATAAGCCGGCGCGAACCTAAAGCCGCCTACATGTTAACAGGGGGAGTTGTCACACTGGTAAGTGTAGCGGTCACGACAAGAATTGCCCCGATGGCGATACCCTCAATTGCTATGGAGCGCCGAAGCTTCTTGCTCGCAGCTTGCGCCGACTGAACCATTTCTGGGACTAATCTGAATTTGTTAAGAGCCGCTAAACTTAGAAGCCCCGCAACCAAGACAAGTTTGGCAAACAGTGTCACGCCATAGTCTGTCGTGAACAAAAGCGACAATGACCCTAGCATGCACCACGCAAATGCCAGTCCGACTATCGCCAGTATTGGCACTGCCAGACCAGCCAAAACGCCAAATCTATGCAGGAGCACAACTCCATTGGCCTCATAAGAAGCGCGATATAGGGGTGCTAGACCTGCTACCCAAAATGCCCCTGCCAAGATATGGAGGACGATCAGCGGCGCAAGGAGATAACGAGGTTCCCCCAGAGAATGACCGATCGTTGCGAATGATGTTGCAACAATGATTGCCCCGGTCAGACCAACAACAAGCTGTAACTGTCGCGAGGCAATTGTAGCCAGAATAAGGGTACACCCAATAACTTGAAGCAGCGCAAAGCTTCCTAAAGGACTTTCCCAAACGATCTGAAGCATGATTGGGTCAAGCATCCCCTCCAGCCCGCCTCCAGAAATACGGGCCGAACGGACAGCAATCCGCAGGGCAACAAGAAGCGGCAGGGCTAACGCGCATAAAATAGCGACATCCTTGGCCACTTTCTTAATCTTGCTATCGGCGTCAGGAAAAGCCGCTAAGAATAGCGGCCCTCCTAAACACAAAAGACTCGCTGCGTAATTGCCCGCCTTGAGCGCAATTGCGGCCGCAATGATGCCATCAAGCATCACTCAATCACCTCAAAAGAAAAGCTGCCCTCCATGGGATGACCATCGCCAGACAGCCCTCTCCATTCAACCTCATAGCTACCGGGTTGAAGCGCATCTTCAGGGGTCGCGACAAACTCAGTCGTGGGATCTAAGCCTGTTTGACGCTCAAGGGCGGTGTCGCCAGTCGGCCCCACAAGTGAAACGGCTGTCACGCGCATCGGATCGTCAAATCGTATTTCAATTTGATCAACCGCAGTGACGCGCGAGTCATTAGCCGGTGTCGTTTCTTCAGATTCAGAATGCGCGAATGCTGCCGCGTAACTGCCCAGAACCAAAAGGGACGCAAAAAAGACCTGTTTCATCGTTGTCGCTCCATTTCGTCATGCATGGCCTTAATTTCTTCTGGCCAAGTAGATTTGATGTAACTCAGCACCGCGATGATCTCTTCATCCGTCAAAATGCCCTCATAAGCGGGCATGTTTGACTGATAGCTCGGGTCATTAATAAGGGCTGCGACGCCGTATTTGGTTAAACCAAATAGCGTAAGACTATCGTGATGCCATGTGTGGCCATCTTCATTATGCGGAGGCGCGGGCAGACGCCCTTCTGCATCTCGTTGGCGCCAGTTGGGTTGACCCTCCAGATTGGCACCGTGACAAGACGCACAGTTGTTCTGATAAATTTGGCTGCCTTGCAAGACGACCATCGGGTTTTCAGCCTGTAAGGTTACTGCTTGAGCGGGCTGGTTGCTGCCCATGACAAAATAACCAACAGCCGCAAAACCTGCACCCGCCGCACCAAGAATTAATGCTCGTTTCATTTCTGATTATGTCCAATTCGATCAAGACCAAGCGACCTTTCACATCACCCAAGGCTTAGGGGGGTGGACCTATCGCTATTACCACTAGAAAATTTTCACTGCGTCGTGACGGCGAAGCGTAGCCGTCCTTCTATGACCAGTTTCACCCTCGTGGCGGGGTCCTGAGCCGTGGCACGATGAACCCATCTGGCAAGACAGTATCTGTTGCGAAGACAATAGATGCTTGCTGCGCAATAATCTGTAATATCTCTGTGGGTGCCAGGACAGCCATAAACGCGGAGCAGGTTGAAGCAGAGTGTTTGATCTCGTCACAGCATGCGGCATGGCCATGTCCATCCATGCCAGCAACGGTCATGTGCGGTTCCGACATGACAGTATGCGCGTTCGCCGACACAGCAAAGATCGCCCCGAAAAGAACGAAACACCCCAAAATTGCACTGCGTAATAATGCCATGACGCCAGGCTAGAAAAAAACGACACCGCATGCAACATGGGATCAAAGCAGGTTTTGGCTTAGAGAAAAATTAGACCTTCTCTAGCAAAACCTCAAAATCTGGTAGGATATCAGCGCAACGTATCGGTTGCTTGATACCGAACGAAATTCTCATTGCATGATATGACCGCTCAATACTGAAATAGCTAATTCTCATGCGGCAATCCGTGGACTTGTAGGAAGTAAGCCACGCTGATTTAGTGCTTGATAGATATAGAAAGACCTATCCAATGAATAAACGTTACCTTTTCGCAGGCATAGCAGCACTCAGCACACTCGCGGCAGGTGCGTATATCGTTCAAGCACAAATGATGACCCAGCATGACCGGCTTCATGCGCAGCACGGTGGCCATGGCATGGGGCATGACGAACATACTATGCCAGGACTTCGAGGGGCTAACACGACAGCGGGTGAGACTGCCGAAATGCAAACCTTATTTCGTAACTTCACATTAATTGAGCGTGAGGTGAGCAATCTGGAAAACGGCATATACACGGTAACAACAACCAGTGACCCTGATACATTCAACGCTCTGGTGAGCCATGTGACGGGCATGATTGCACGTGTTGAAGCGAAGGATGACCCACAAGTCATTATTCAAAGCCCAACGCTGGATGTTTTCTTCATGCGCGGTGAGCATATAGATACTGAAATTGAAGTCATCGAAAACGGCGTTGCCGTGACCCAAACATCAAACGATCCAGAGCTGGTATCGGCGTTACATCGCCATGCGGCTGAGGTGAGCGAAATGGTGGATCGTGGGATGCAGGCTGTGCATCAACGGATGATGAATTGATCTGCTGTGATCAAGAATTGATGAACGCCCTCATAGCTTCAGCCTCATCCTGATACTTCTCAAGCGTGCGCTTCATCACATCTCTATTTGACACCACACCCACCAGCTTCCCGTCGTCTAGAATTGGCAGGTGGCGGCAATTATGATCTGCCATCACTTGCATCATCTCTGATGACAGAGCCTTTGTGGTCACCGTAGCAACTTTTTTGGTCATGATGTCCTGCGCAATCCAACCACTAAGGTCTTGCTCAGTTGCAAGGTGTCTCACAATGTCACGCTCGGAGATAATGCCCTGCACTTTACCAGAGCCATTTTCGACGACAACAGCACCAATATTATGCTCTGCCAATAACGTGATGATTTCCGACAGTGTAGCCTCAGGGCCCACTGTATAGCATGGGCGTGCGATAAGGCTTTTCATAAACGGCGTCATGTCATCCCTCCCAAGAACTACAATCGACTCGCCTTAAAATTGTATCTTGGGCGCGTAGGAACGCAATAGTCATGACTAAACCATTCCAGCAGTAGCTCCATAGTTACCTCTCACCCACCATGAGGGCAGTAATTATGAAGTAAGAAACCTCAGCTAAAGCTTAGATTTGAGACATTCGGAAAAAGTGGTTGCGGGGGCGGGATTAAGCCTATGTCGAACCACAGTTAAGCACCAAACACCTGGAATAAAGTAGGTGTAAGCATAGTCTAAACATGATGGCAAGAAACGCGCGTATCTCCGATCAAACGCATCTGAGGGCGAACTGTTTTACACAAGCTTGTGGCAAGTGGACACCGTGGATGAAAGGAGCAGCCAGGCGGAGGATTAATCGGGTCAGGTATTTCGCCTTTGGGCACATCAATTTCTCGCCCAAACCCATCCAATCTTGGCGCAGCATCAAACAGCATACGCGTGTAAGGATGCAAAGGTGAAGCGAAAAGAGTTTCCTTTGGGGCCTCTTCAACCAAAGCTCCCAAATATAACACACCAATCTTATCGGCCATGTGCTCCACAACAGTAAGATCATGGCTAATAAATAAATATGTAAGACCCAGTTGCTCTTGCAAATCCGACATCAAGTTCAAAACTTGGCTTTGCACTGATACATCCAGCGCAGAAGTAGGCTCATCACACACGATCACCTTAGGCTCAGACGAAAGAGCACGTGCAATGCAAATGCGTTGCCGCTGTCCACCCGAAAACTCATGTGGATACTTATCTGCATCCTCTGGTGATAAACCGACTTGTTGCAGCAACCTTTCGGGCAAACCTTTGGTCTCAAAGCCTCTCAATTTTGCAGGCTCTGCTATAATGTCACGTACTTTCCAACGCGGATTCAAGGATGCGTATGGATCTTGAAAAATCATCTGCAGTTTTTGTCGAGCCTCAGAAATTTTTGCTTTCTGATCATTGCCAGTTATCGCGATGCCATCAATTTCAATTGTGCCACCGGTTGCACCAGTTAACCCCACAACCATTTTGCCAATAGTTGATTTCCCAGAGCCACTTTCACCAACTAACGCGTAAACTGAGCCTTCCTCAATTTCAAAATCTACATCTGCAACAGCAGTTAAAAAAACCTTTGGCTCCCTTTCGACGACACGGTTCAACCAGGGCTTGGAGACATCAAAGAGGCGTCTTAACGCTTTTGCTCGGACAATTACACTCATTTCGAAGACCGCAATTTAGTGTGCTGCAATGGAAACCAACATGCGGCTTGAGTATCACCGTCTGCAATAAATGGAGAAGATCCGGATTTACAAACTTCCTGAGCGAAATCACATCGCGGTGAGAACGCACAGCCTTCTGGTAAAGCTCCGAGCCGCGGCATTGAACCGGGGATTTGTTTCAACCGTTGCAATCCTCTACTTGCCAACGGAGTGGAGCCCATAAGCCCATACGTATAAGGATGCTCTGGCTCAGTGAGCACATCTTGCACCGCGCCAAGCTCGGCCAACCTTCCAGCATACATGACAGCTACACGATCTGCCGCCTCAGCAATTACGCCCATGTCATGAGTAACCAACATAACCCCGACGCCACGCTCTCGGCACAAACGCTTTAAAAGTGCAATGATCTGAGCCTGAACTGACACGTCAAGTGCCGTAGTCGGCTCATCTGCGATTACTAAGTCAGGCTCAGCGCATAATGCTAAAGCTATCACCACTCGTTGCCTCATCCCGCCGGAGAACTCGTGGGGATAGCTACCTATCCTCTCTCGCGCTGCAGGGATACCGACTTCTTCCAAGGCTGCGATGGCGCGCTCCTGCGCTTCTTTCTTCGGAACCGCAAGATGTTCAATGATGGTTTCGACCAGTTGCTCTCCAACAGTTAAAAGTGGGTTTAACGAAGTCAAAGGATCCTGAAAGATCATACCAATTTTTTTACCCCTAATTTTACGGAATTCAGAGGCTGATAAGTTGTGGATCGGGTTCCCTGATAATAGCACATCACCTGACACAATTCGCGCCGGCCGCTCTAACAACCCAATTACAGCGTTCCCTGTCATTGACTTTCCTGCACCGGACTCGCCAACGATACCGAGAATTTCACCAGGGAAAATGTCGTAACTCACTCGATCTACTGGCCTGAGGATACCTTTCCGAGTGGGAATTTCCACAACCAGGCTCTTTATTGAGAGGACAGGTTGTACCATCAGCGTAGCCTCGGATTCAAAGCGTCACGCAACCAATCACCGAGTAGGTTTATCGATAGCGCGAGAGCCAAAAGAGTGATCGCAGGGAAAAACAAAATCCACCATTCTCCAGAGAACATATATTCTTGCCCGATACGAATTAGCGTTCCCAAACTCGGCTTAGTAGGCGGAGCGCCCACACCCAAAAAACTCAAAGTAGCTTCGGCAATAATAGCCAACGCCAAACTAATCGTGGCAATTACCAAAACGGGGTTGAGAACATTGGGCAGGATGTGTTTGAGCATCACTGCTAAGTTAGCTCGCCCGATGAGCTGTGCAGCTTGAACATACTCCTTCTGTCGTTCAACCAAAGTAGCACCGCGGACCACGCGTGCAAATTGAACCCAGTCGCTCAGACCAATGGCAAGAATGAGGACCCAAATAGCTACCTGATCACGGAATTCCGCCGGCGTGACGCCTTTCGCGATACCAAAAATCAACATCGCAACCAAAATAGACGGAAAGGTGAGCTGCACGTCAGCAACCCGCATGATAACAGCATCCAGCCATCCGCCGATGTAACCCGCTAAAAGACCAAGAATTACACCTAAAATCATCGCCAGAAAAACGGCCGAGAACCCAACAAACAGGGATATTCGCATCCCAAAGAGAATAGTGGACAAGACATCACGCCCCTGATCATCAGTCCCCAAAACAAAAACATCTTGTGTGAATTGGTTAGGGGTCAGTGGTCCTGTAAATCCATTCATCAGGTTGAGGGTGGCTGGGTCAAAAGGATCATAAGGCGCTAATAATGGGGCAAATATCGCTCCCATTATTAAAGACACAACCACAAAAAATGACATGATCGCCACCGGATTTTTTCTGAATGACCAACCTAAATCACTGTTTAAAGCCTGAGAAAATTTTACAAAAATCCTAGTGCGCCTCAACTCAATGCCCCCCTACGCTTCGTTCAATCCGCAAACGAGGATCAATGGCGAAATAAAGGACATCGACTATCAGATTAATTCCTACAAACATTACGGAAATCATCATCAAATAAGCAGCCATGACAGGTATATCGACAAACTGAACAGCGTTGATGAACAGAAGCCCCACGCCCGGCCATTGAAAAACAGTTTCCGTGATGATCGCAAAAGCGATGATACTACCTAGCTGGAGACCAGTTATTGTGATGACTGGCACAAGTGTATTTTTCAGAGCGTGCCGAAAATTAATTGTTTTTTCGGTCAACCCACGCGCTCTTGCAAAGCGTATATAGTCCATGCGCAATACTTCTAACATCTCAGTGCGAACTAGACGCATGATTAACGTCATTTGATAGAGACCAAGCGTAATGGCAGGAAGAATTAATGCTTTTAAACCACTGGCTGTTAAGAAACCTGTGGTCCATCCCCCGAGGTCAACGACCTCACCACGGCCAAAACTTGGAAGCCAACCAAGCTCAACAGAAAATATATAAATCAATAAAATTCCAATCAGGAACGTTGGTAGTGACACTCCGACAAGCGACGCTGTCATAATAAAACTCGGCAGTAAACCGTGTCTCCGTATTGCGGTGAACACTCCCAATCCAACACCACCAATAAAGGCTAAGAACCCTGACACGAGCGCCAATTCGACTGTAGCAGGCAGTCTTTCAGCGATAATTTCTGAAACAGGCCGCCCTTGGCGATAACTTAAGCCAAAATTTCCTTGAGTAGCTTGCTCCAAAAAGCGCCAATATTGCACTATAAATGGCTGATCTAGTCCAAGCTGTTCGCGCAAGCGCTCAATATCAGCCTGCGTGCGTTCTTGACCCAACATGTTATCCACGGGGTCTCCCACGAAACTGAACATCGCAAAAGCAACAAAGCCAACAGCGAGTAACACTATTAAAGACTGAAATATCCGGCGTAGGATGTATGCCAGCATGAAAAAATTTCCCAATGGAACAAATTGATAAAAGGGTTACTGCCCCTCTAATTGAGGGGCAGTAATTCACAATCAGTTCATCGTGAAGAATTTGAACTTCGGATCATCTTCAGGGCTAACGTCAATACCAACTGCATCACTCATACCCCAGTTAAGAACCTGGTGATGTATTGGTAGGTACAACTGCTGTTCTTGAACATCGTCCCAAATCGCTTGGATCGTAGCATTTCGGGCGCTTAGGTCAGTTTCAGACGCTAAGCTCTGGATCATGGCATCCATCTCAGGGTTTGAATAGCCAGTCCCGTTCCAGCTGCCTCGGTCTTCTCCACGAGTGTGCGTCAAGAAGTTAAAGATATACTCGGAGTCATATGTAGGAACGCCCCAACCCAACATGTAGAAATCGGTTTCACCGTTTGTAATGAGTGGGAAGTGTTGTGCCTTTGGCTTAGCGTCCAAGTTAACGGTGATGCCAATTTGTGCCATCATGCCGACGGCTGCTTGGCAAATCGCTTCATCATTGATGTAGCGATCATTTGGGCAGTCCAACTGGATGGAAAACCCGTCGCCATAACCCGCTTCGGCCATCAGAGCGCGTGCAGCATCAATATCAGTTGAGACAGAACCATCCATCTCTGCTGTCCAGCCGTTTACAAATGGCGGAGCAATCATACCAGCGGGTTGCGACTGACCCCGCATAACTACTTGTTGAATTGCATCACGGTTGATCGCCATATTCATTGCGCGTCTAACACGGACATCCGCAAGAGGGTTGGCACCATCAACATTGTCATTTGCAATGTCCGCTGCCCCCATATTCATTCCAAAGAAAATTACGCGGTTTTGTGGAGCTGTCTTAACGATAAGACCATCCGTGTTTGCAACACGGTCCAAGTCTTGCACGGGGACATCTTGGATGAAATCGACTTCCCCAGACAACAGCGCTGCTACTCGTGTCGCAGCATTCTGAATAGGTGTGTAAATGATTTCCGTAACTTCAAGTGGGAACTGCCCAATACCCCAATAGTTTTCGTTTTGG
Organism: Roseobacter sp. HKCCA2468; assembly: GCF_037805105.1. Classification (NCBI taxonomy): domain Bacteria; kingdom Pseudomonadati; phylum Pseudomonadota; class Alphaproteobacteria; order Rhodobacterales; family Roseobacteraceae; genus Roseobacter; species Roseobacter sp. HKCCA2468. The sequence goes on along the minus strand of NZ_JBBLYN010000007.1, from coordinate 7,436 downwards.
GTTAGAACTGTCCGTACATCGGGTTCACGGCTAACAAGCTTGTAAGCCCCAGTGCCATTTGCGTTCGTAGCCGCAAAAGTCGTCTCTCCACCTTCGACGTCCTGCACTTCTACAACGCCATTTGCTTCAGCCCAACCACTATCCATCATAAAAAGATTTGTAAGGTTCGATGGTAGGATTGGATTTGGACCATCCGTAACCATCTCAACAGTTAAGTCGTCAACCGCACGAACTTCAACAATTGAGTTCAATAGTTCTTTCATATTGGAATTTTCTGACTGCGCTCGCCTAATTGAGAACACAACATCTTCAGCGGTAAATGCAGCGCCATCGTGATAAGTTACACCTTCACGCAAATTGAAAACCCAGACATTTGGATCATCGGGGGACGGCGCCCAGTCAGTAGCCAATGCAGCCTGAAACTGCCCCGACATATCGCGTATTATAAGTGGTTCATAAATTTGATGGGCGAGAGTATGAGTCGGGCCCTCGTTTTGTGCATGCGGATCCAACGTCAATGAATCCCCTGCCCGCGCCCAACGCAATGTTTCCGCGCTGACTGACGAAATGGCTACTGCTGACACTGCAGCAGTAAGAAGCATAGTTCGCAACGTTTTCTTAGAGTGGGTAAGTTGCATTTTGTTCTCCCTGTTATAAAGCACCCGTAAAGGATTTTAGGACGACAACATGCAATGAAAAGAGATTTCGCTCAAAGGATTTCATTAGAAACCTCATCTGCCGATTGGTTTTTCCTCATTTAAACGTACAGGATAAGATATAGAGCAGAAGACATGAGTGAAGCTATGAATTGAGACGTTCGGAAAAAGTGGCTGCGGGGGCAGGATTAAGCCTTTGTCGAACTCAAATTAACCAACGAGAAGTTTGACGCATTCAAACGCGCGATTTTTCAGATGCTGCCAACCAAAATATGCAATGTAATCATAACCAAAAGCTGGTTCGCCCCCTGCCCCGCCTCAATCAAAGCTTCTCTGGACAGGCTGTTCAAATCCCTTTCAGTCGGCCGTTGCGTTGGATATCACCCATGCGCGGACAACGTCTGCCTTGGCGATTAACGGGCGCGTTTTAGACCATACAACGTAGAAACCGCGGCCAGTTTTCCAGGCCCATTCGGGCCGTGCCGCAAGCAGACCTTGTTGAACCAAAGGGTTCACAAGGTGATGCCAGCCAAAGGCAAACCCCTCGCCAGCCATTGCTGCTTGCAAAACAAGCGCGTAATCGTTTAGCCGCAACCCGCCTTTCGGTGTCACCTCATTCACCCCCATTGCATGGAACCATTGTTGCCACGATGGGCGCTCACGGATCGGCTCTTCGAGATGTATCAAACGCTGCCCCAACAGCATGGGCACATTTGTCAGGTTGACCGCGGACGCCATCACCAGAGGTGAGGCGACAGGATAAATGATTTCCTCAGCAAGAAGCGCACAATCACAATCTGCCCAATCCCCTTTCCCAAGACGCACCGCTAGGCTGATAGGCTCGGCACTTAGATCAGGCTCGCGGTTGCTAGACTGCAGGCGTAGATCAATTTCTGGATAATTTCGCTGAAATTGCCGGACACGCGGTAGCATCCAGTAGTTGTTAAAGGCTGACGATGCACTGAAGGTTACGTGATCATTGCTGGTGAACTGTTGAATGGCATTGGCTGATTGCGCAAGCGTTTCAAATGCGCGTGTCACATCGGCAAAAAGCCGGCTGCCTGCATTCGTTAGGGTGATCTTTCGGTGGCTACGCTGAAAAAGAGCTACGCCCAGCGAGGCCTCCAATTGTTTGATGGCCATGCTGACTGCTGGCTGCTGAACATTCAGCTCTGAGGCCGCAAGCGTAAAAGAGCCAGTGCGCGCTGCCGCTTCAAAAAAAACCAAATGACGTGGCGAAGATAAGTGCGACCAGAGTTTTTGCATAACCTATTCTTATCCAAGTCATTCCTTTTTTCAATGGTCACAAGTGTATTTTCAAAAATTAATCTTGGCCCCAAGTGATACATGGAGAGATCAAATGGCGCGTCGAACACGCATAACCAGGTCCCTTGACGAGGCGCCTAAAGGCGCGCCAGCATCGCCACATATTCGTCGCATGATCCCCCAGTTTGACATCCTTGACGAGGAGCAGCTTGTCAGATTGGAAGCGCAGGTTGACTGGATATTACAAGACATAGGCATCGCCTTTCGCGATGACCCTACCGCACTGGAATTGTGGCGGCACGAAGGCGCCACAATTGAAGGTGATATTGTGCGCGCACCCGCCGACTGGATTAGGTCGTTATGCGCCAAAGCCCCCCGCGAATTTACCCAATTGGCCCGCAACCGTGAAAGATCGGTAACGATCGGCGGCAATAACCAAGTTTTCGCACCGATTTACGGCGCCCCTTTTGTGCGCGATCTGGAAGGCGGGCGGCGTTATGGCGACATAACAGCCTTTGAGAACCTTGTGCGCCTAAGCTATTTGCACCCAAACCTGCATCATGGCGGGTTTGTTACCTGCGAGCCTTGTGACATCCCGGTCAGCAAGCGGCATCTCGACATGCTTTTTGCCCACATGACGCTATCAGACAAGCCTCACCTTGGCGCCATCACCGAGATGAGCCGCGCCCAAGACAGTATCGACATGGCAGAAATTGTGTTCGGCGCAGATGTGATGGAAAACAATTGCGTAATCATGGGCAATGTGAACACCAACTCACCTTTGCTGGTCGATAAGGTGGTCACTGAATCCGCGCGCGTATATTCCGCGCGCGGGCAGGGTTTGATTGTTGTTCCGTTTATCCTGAGCGGGGCCATGGGCCCTGTCTCAACCGCGGCGTCTATTGCACAGGCGATGGCAGAAGCAATGATGGTTTGCGCATATGTGCAGCTTTTACGCCCCGGGGCCCCTTTCGTTTTGGGCAATTTTTTATCGTCTATGTCGCTCAAATCTGGTGCGCCGACGTTCGGGATGCCGGAACCGGTGATATCCAACTATGCCATCGGCCAGCTGGCAAGGCGCGCCGGCCTGCCGCTGCGCTGTGGTGGCTCACTGACCGCCTCAAAGATCGAAGATGCGCAAGCCGCTTATGAAAGCGCAGATTCAATGCATTCCACAATGTTGGCAGGCGCGAACTTTGTCCTGCATGCGGCGGGATGGCTTGAAGGTGGTCTATGCACCGGATTTGAAAAGCTGATCATGGATGCAGATCGGTTGGGAAGTTATCAAAAGCTACTGGGTTTGGGCCTTGATACTTCGGATGAAGCGCTGGCGCATGATGCCTATTGCGAGGTCAAGCCCGGTGGGCATTTCCTGGGCTGTGCACATACGATGCGCCACTATCAAAGCGCCTTCTACGAACCGGCGTTAAGCGATAGTGAAAATGTTGAAAGCTGGGAAGAGGCCGGCGCCCACGACATGCGCAGCCGCGCCAATGCCCGTGTGAAACAAATGTTGCGCAATTACGAGGCACCGCCAATCGACGAGGCCCTGAAAGACGCACTCGAAGCCTTTGTTGCCAAGCGCAAAGAGGACCTACCCGATGCGTGGTATTAAGATCACGGGCCTTACGGCTACACCTGTCAATATCCCTTTGGAAAGGCCGATGTGGTGGACAGGCGGGCACTATCCGGGCACGTCCAAGACGATCATCGAAGTAGAAACCAACCAAGGGCTGATAGGCCTGGGCGAGGCGCCTTCTGTAGATGTGGTCGAGACGATCCGCGCTATGGGCGCGCGACTGATCGGATCGGACCCGCTCGACATAGCAGGATGCGAGGCGCTTTGCCTGCCCCCTTGGCAGATTGTGCAAAATACCGACGACAGCAGTGTGGTGAAAGCCTTTGGCGCCATTGAAATCGCTCTTTGGGATCTGCGGGGCAAGGTTGCCTCAGAACCCTTATACCGGCTGCTCGGCGGTGCAGTTCGAAAAGAAATACCGTTTACAGAGTATTTTGGTTTCCGCGCTGGCGGCGAAATGAGCCCAGAAGAAATTGCCGATTATTGTCTGCGTATGCAGGAGGAACACGGCTCGACAATGTTCGAGGGCAAATTGATCCTGGGCGACCCCGAGCTGGAAATCGACACAGTTAAAGCTCTGCGCAAGTCACTGGGCCGTAAGGCGATGATCCGACTAGACAGTAACATGCAGTGGTCCCTGCCCACGGCAATGCGCCTGTTCCGCGAGATCGAGCCGTTCAACATCCGCAATTACGAAGACCCTGTTGCCACCTTCGAAGAAATGGCAGAGCTGCGCCGCCATTTTAGCATACCAATATCCACCCATGTCCCTGACATCCGGCGCGCTGTGGCCCTGCGTGCGCCTGACTATATCGTCACCAATTTTGCGGTGCTTGGTGGCATCTCTCGCGCGCTGCGCTTTATTGGCGCTTGCGAGGCAATGGGTGTTGGGTTCTGGTGCTACTCCGGCGATGCGGGCATCGCGACGGCGGGCTACCTGCATATGTCGGCGGCTATGCCTTGGATCACCGAACCCAGCCAATCACTTTTTCGGTGGCAGATTGGCGACGTGATCGAGGGTGGCCCCTTCCGCCAAATCAACAACACCGTTTCAGTGCCCGAAGGCCCTGGATTGGGCGTGATGCTTGACCGTGGCGCACTTGCCCATTGGCACAACCACCTGATCGAGAACGGACCACTCGATCACTTTCATGACCCAGTAAAGCCCCAACGCTTTCGTCGCCTGCCCCTCAACTAAAGGACAAGCCTATGCCTGAGATTCAAAAAGACGAAACCCTTAACGGAAAAACGCTGCCGTCCCACGCCAAAGTCGTTGTGATCGGCGGCGGGGTTGTTGGCTGCTCTATCCTTTTCCACCTTGCCAAATTCGGCTGGAAGGACGTGGTGCTACTAGAGCGCGACGAGCTTACCTCGGGCTCTAGCTGGCATGCCGCGGGGCAGATCCATACGATCAGCTCGGACCCGAATATCAGCCGGCTGCAAAGCTACACGATCGACCTTTACAAAGAGATCGAAGAGACATCGGGGCATTCAGTCGGGTTGCATATAACTGGCGGTTTTTATGCCGCCTCAACGAAGGAATGGTATGACTATCTGAAACGCGAACGCTCTAAAGCGCGCTACATGGGGCTTAACCAGGAATTTATTTCGCCCCAGGAACTGGCCGAACGTCATCCGTTGATTGACCCAAAACATTATTATGCAGCGCTTTGGGATGATCAGGATGGCGATCTGGACCCATCCGGCGCAACCTACGCTTTTGCCAAATCGGCGCGGGTTCATGGGGCGCAATATTTCACCCATTGCGGCGTGACGGCCATCAGCCAGCGCCCCGATGGCAGCTGGGATCTGACGACACCAAAGGGACAAATCAACGCCGAACATATCGTAAATTGTGGTGGCCTATGGGCACGCGAGGTCGGGCACATGACAGGCATACATCTTCCTGTGCAGCCGATGGAACATCACTATCTGATCACAGAAAAAATTCCCCTTATTGCAGAGCGCATGGAAAGCATGGGTGAAGCCGGCCGCTTGCCTGCAGGCATTGACTACGAGGCCAACATATATTTCCGCCAAGAACGTCAGGGCATGCTTTTGGGCACCTACGAGCCAAAATCGACACCGTGGAAGGTGAATGGCACACCGTGGGACTTTGGCCATGAGCTGCTACAGCCAGATCTGGACCGGATCGCAGACCGCCTTGAGATGTCCTTTGAGCGTATCCCCGCCATTGGCGAAGCTGGCATCAAAGACATGATCAACGGCCCCTTTACCTTTGGCCCTGACGGCAACCCAATGATCGGCCCAGTGCCGAGCATGAAAAACTATTGGGTCGCAGTTGGCGTTATGGCTGGCTTCTGCCAAGGCGGCGGTGTTGGCCTGACAATGGCGGAATGGATGATCGACGGCGAGCCTTCGATAGATGTCTGGGCGATGGACGTGGCACGGTTTGGCGAATTTGCCACGCCTGATTGGGGCACAATCAAGTCGTCTGAGAACTACGAACGCCGGTTTGTAATGACCTTCCCCAATGAAACGCTGCCAAAGGGACGTATGCAAAAGACAACTGCATTATATGATCGTCTTGTGGCAAAAGGCGCGCTGATGAACCAAAATTTTGGCCTTGAGAACGCGCAATGGTTTGCTGATGGGCCAGACGATGCACACGAAAACCCAACATTCGAGCGCAACCGCTCGTTCGCCTATGTAAAACGCGAAGTCGAGGCGGTGCAGACAGCTGTGGGCGGAATTGAAATTGCCAATTTCGCCAAGCATGAATTCAAAGGCGCGGGTGCGCGCGCCTACCTTGACCGCACGCTGGCGGGATATATTCCAAAACCCGGGCGCTTGACGCTGACCCCGATGCTAACACCAAAGGGCAAGCTTTACGGGGATTTGACAGTCGCGTGTCTTGCCGAGGATCACTTTATGCTCTTTGGCTCGGGTGCCATGCAAGAAGCCCACAGCCGGTGGTTCCAGAAAGACCTGCCAACCGATGTTTTTTATGCCAATGTCAGCGACGACTGGCATGGCATCGCGCTTTCCGGACCGAAATCGCGCCAGTTGTTGGCGCGCATCACCCGCGATGACATGGGCGCCGAGGCCTTCAAATTCCGCGATCTGCGCCAAACTTTTGTGGGCGGCGTTCCAGTGATCCTGAACAGGATCAGCTTTTCTGGTGAACTGGGTTATGAAATCTACTGCAAGCCGCAGTATCTGCTCCGACTGAGCGAAGCGATCGAGAATGCGGGTTCCGATCTAGGCTATCGCTGGTATGGCGCGCGGGCGCTGATGTCGATGCGTCTCGAAAAAGGCTGGGGCGTCTGGACGCTCGAATTCCGCCCCGACTTCAACGCAGTGGAAAGCGGCATGGGTGCGTTCATCAATTGGAAGAAAGATTTTATCGGCAAAGAAGCCACCCAAACCATCCGTGCTGCAGGCGTAAAACAGACACTTGTTACAATGACCATTGATGTAGACGGAATTGATGTTTCCGGTGACGAAGCGATCCTGAAAGATGGCAAGGCGGTGGGCTACATTAGCTCGGGGGGCTATGCCCACAGGGTCAAACGATCGATGGCTATGGGCTATGTCAAACACGAAAACGCCGCGCCAGGCACAGCCCTGCAGGTCGAAATTTTGGGCGAGATGTACAGCGCGCAGGTTTTAGGCGCACCAATATATGACCCCAGCGGCGAAAACATGCGCGGCTAAAGCGGCCTAGCGCCCAGCAGGCAGCCGGATTTGGACCTGCAGCCTTCAGGTTATGAGGAGGAGAGTTTCCTGCACATAATTGGCACACACAGCAACTTCCATACAATCGACGAGATCAAAAAATCTAATGTTTTTATGGGGTTGTATTGGTTGCGGGGGCAGGATTAAGCCTTTGTCGAACTCAAATTAACCAACGAGAAGTTTGACGCATTCAAACGCGCGATTTTTCAGATGCTGCCAACCAAAATATGCAATGT
>NZ_JBBLYN010000006.1:0-93793 GCF_037805105.1 Roseobacter sp. HKCCA2468 | reverse complement strand
AAAGACGCGTTGAAACATTGGTAATCTTTGTCATGCCGGCCTCTCATCAAAAATCGTATCCAAATATGCCACCGGATGGATGTAATTGCCACCAATCTTCTACTAGACCCTCTTCGTCAAAATAGCACGCTAATGAAACTAAATACCCAAGTTTCAAGATCCATGAATTGACGTGCGCGGAACGCCGTAGAAAAGACCTCGACGCGCCACTTGGGCATCCTATTGACGTTGGTTGGACCAAGTGACCCCAAAGGGGGGTAGGTTGCTATTAGCTTAGTCCTCGGGCTCTAGACCTGGAAGGGATTTTTACACATATGAATAAAGGCCGATTTAAGGCACAGCTCCCTGAAAGAGCTAAGGGGCTAGCATAGAAAAGCCAACAAAGTGTAGGGTCAGTTACAGCAAGGCAATTAAATGAACGCATCAAACCGACAAATAAATTGGTCATGCTACGCTACGCCGAATTTCATCGTGTAGAGTCAGGTAAGATTGTCGAAACAGCATTGTTCTTGGACATCCCCGCGCTGATGATGCAAGTTGGCTTGCGGCCCTTCCCAGACCAAACAGCAGCTCAGTTTGTTCAACCTGGGCCACTTCCCCATGACGCGATAATGACGACATCGCAACCTGCCAATGAAGGCACAAAAACACTCGAGGCCATCAACCGAATGATCTCGGATCTCGGCCAATGGAAATCAGGACTACCATTGGAGGAAGAACTTTCCAGATCGTGGCACACTGACATGGTTTGGTGGGGGCCAGCTGGAATTGGCGCCACATATACAATTGAACGTTACGCCAAACAGCATTCTGGGCCATTTCGTGCTGGCTTCACTGACCGCAGCGCAACAGGCCATATATGCCGTTTTGCCGAAGGACATTACGGCGGCTTCTTCGGGTGGCCAAATTTCACTGCCAAATCAACCGGCGGCTTTCTTGGAATGCCTGCATCGGACACGGCAGGAGAATTCAGAGTCGTCGATATTTACCGTAGACGGGGTGACAAACTGATCGAGAACTGGGTGTTCATCGACCTCCTACATTATCTGAAAACTCAGGGCCTTGACGTTTTGCGACGTTTACAACCCCTAAAATAAAGGATTTTCAGTTCTATTATAACACCCTCAATAGCCGAGGCCATGTTGCTATGTGTAACTATAGAAAATGGTTGCAGTGGCACTATCCATTGGGCTTGGCGGTGCTTGTTTTCCCTTAGCGATGCCGGGTCCGACCTTGTTGATCAGTTTGCCACTTCAGAAGATGGCGACGGCGACTTCATGTGAACATCTCCTGCGCAAATAGTCGAGCCGGACAACAACCGACAAACGCGTTTCTTGACATCTCTAATTACTGCCAGGCAGCAGCCTAATGCACTGCCCCAGTTGTTTCTCGTATCAGTAACTCAGCCGACACCTCGGAAACGGTTACGGGCATATCTGGCTCTCTTATTCTGGCTAGAAGCACTTGACCCAATTTGCGGCCTAACTTTACGGGCGACACCGCCATCGTAGTTAATCTCGGTGTCGCGACTTCAGCGTCCTGGATGTCATCGAATCCAACAATGGACACCTCACGCCCAGGCACGATGCCCATCCTTTGCAGCGCCAAGCACGCACCCAAAGCAACCATGTCGCCATTGCAAACCACTGCGGACACGTTTGGATGAGCCTTTAACAAGGCATCCATCGACTTGAGGCCTGCAAGTTTATTGTCTTCCGAGTCCCACACAAGAGGCTGAGATAGGCCGTTATCGCTCAGGCACTTTTGATAACCTGTAATACGGTCGCGCCGTACTAATGTCATTTGAGTACCACCCAAGTAAGCGACTGACTGGTGGCCAAGATTAATTAGGTGCTGAGTGGCTTGATACGTTGCTTCTGAATTGCGGATGCCAACATGATCGAACAACGGGCTTACGTTTCTCAAAAATGTGACCGTTGGAACCTTATGAGCTTGCAGCAGGCTGTAGGTTGTATCGTCTGTGCCTATTGTCGGCACCCACAACAACCCACCTCGACCGTGCATGATAAATGACTCCAACTGCTGTCGTTGACGGTTTGCGTCATCCCGAGTGTCGAGCACCGACACTAAATATCCTTCGGCCTCCAACAAATCGACCACGCCGCTTATAACTTCCGCGTTGAACGGGTTAGACAACTGATTAATGACAAAGCCGACCTCACGGTTTTCACCAGAGCGCATTGAAGCAGCTTTCTGATCAGTCAAATAATGCAACTGTTGAGCCGCAGAGACCACTTTGCGACGCGTTTCTTCCGAAATTCTCCCAGTACCACGTAAGGCCTGGCTAACTGTTGGAATGGAGACGCCGGCGAGCTTTGCAACCGTCTCAAGGGTGGGCTTTTCAACCATTTTAGCTAGCTTTCAGTACAACGATATATCAATGTCCTATAGATTTATATGCTGATTTTAAAAGAAAAAACAATAGAAAACTAGCTTTATTGGTAATCAAATGGCGGTAAATAATTGACAATTGCTATAACGTTATATCAAATTAAAGCACTTTCACGATTCGCCGCCAAATGACGGCAGTTGCGATAAACGGCAGTTCACTTAAGGGCCATAGACCCCTTCAATGACACTTTGGGAGGAACCATGACAGTAAAGTCGAAATTAGCGACAGCGGTGTCCGCGATTGCATTCACCTGCACAGCATATACAGCACAAGCAGAAATCTTATTTTGGTCGACACAGGCCAAACCAGTCGAAGAAGCCCAGGCAATGAGAGAGCAGGTTCTAGCAGGCTTCAGCGGCGATGTGGATTATCAACCCAATGACGGGGGCCCATGGGTCACGCGTCTCAACGCCGAGCTGTCTGCCGGCTCAGGTTCGATTGGGGTATTGGGAGCACTCCACGGTGACTTTGCGGCAATGGATCCTGAAAACTTGATTGATCTATCGGATCTGGGAGTGGCCTCAGCGAGCGACACCTTCAACAATTTAGCAATGCTTGGCACCGACACCATGCAGTACATCCCATGGATGCAGGCAAGCTATATCATGGCAGCCAATCGCGAGGCTCTGCAGTACTTGCCAGATGGCGCGGACATTAACGCCCTCACCTATGACCAATTGATCGAGTGGGCGGCAAATGTACATGAGGCAACTGGAGAGGCAAAATTTGGATTTCCAGCTGGTCCAGATGGGCTTAAGCACCGCTTCTTCCAAGGATACTTGTATCCCTCATTTACCGATGGCGTAGTCCGCACGTTTGCGTCTGACGCCGCAGTGAACGCTTGGGAAACCTTTGCTCGCTTGTGGGAGCATACAAACCCCGCGTCGACAAACTTCTCCTTCATGCAAGAGCAATTGCTCTCTGGAGATGCTTGGATTGTGTTTGACCACACGTCTCGTCTGGCAAATGCCTTCAACGAACGCCCTGATGACTTCGTTGCATTCCCGGCACCAGCTGGCCCAACTGGACGCGGCTTCATGCCAGTACTGGCTGGTGTTGCAATCCCAGCCACCGCGCCAAACATTGACGAGGCACGCGCACTTGTGAGCTACATGTTGGAGCCAGAAACTCAAATTGCCACGCTCCGTACAACAAACTTTTTCCCGGTGGTAGACGTTGAGCTTCCTGATGATTTGCCACCATCTGTTCAGGCGGCAGGCAGTGCGATTGCTGCCATGAGTGGGTCACCAGATGCAAATCCTGGCCTCTTGCCGGCTGGTCTTGGTGATCGAGGGGGTGATTTCAATCGAGTCTTCGTCGACTCCTTCGAGCGTATAATCTTGGGTGGCCAAGACATTCGCGCGGTTCTCGATGATCAGAAGGCAACCCTCGCGGCAATCATGACCGATACCGGTGCCCCATGCTGGGCGCCTGATGCACCATCTGATGGGGCCTGCCCCGTCGAATAAACCTCCCAAGTGAGGCCGAGGTCTGCTCGGGCCGTATTGGCTCGAGCAGACTTTGATCCTAACAATTTCAATAAGACTTACCTTTCAAACGGAGCGGCCGATGAACAGTCGTATATTGCCCTATGTGCTGATTTTGCCGGTCGTTGTATTTCTGTTGGCGTTTTTTATTTATCCATTTGTATTGGTTTCCCAGCAAGCATTTCAGGGAGATGATGGTGGCTGGACCCTAAGCAATTTCCAGGACGTCATCAGTTACTGGAAGTTTCCAATTTCATTGAAAAACACTCTGCTGCTCGCGGCGGCTGTGGTTCCTATCCAGTTAGCGTTGGCCTTGCTCATGGCGACAATGGTTAGTCGAATGAATAAGGGCCGTGACTTAATCTTATATGTTTGGACCATACCTTTGGGGATATCTGATCTCGCTGCAGGGATTATTTGGCTCGCAATATTTGAACAGTCCGGCTTCTTGAACTCAATGCTAAGTGGTCTCGGGCTGATCGAGCGCCCAATGAACCTCCTCAGTTATCAAAGCCCATTGATCGTATTCACCGCAATCGCTCTTGCCGAAATCTGGCGCGCGACAGCGATCATGTTAGTAATTCTAGTGGCTGGTATTGGCCTAATCCCTAAGGAATACTACGAGGCAGCAGACGTATTTGGCGCATCCAAATGGAAACAATTCATTCGGATCACCTTTCCTCTTCTTAGGCCCAGCTTGCAAACGGCGCTAGTTTTACGGGTAATCCTGGCATTCGAAATTTTTGCGGTAGTCGCTGCACTGGGAGGAACATTGTTTCCGGTTCTAATGGGCGAGACCTACGCTTACCAATTTGACCTATTAAACTCTGGGGCAGCCGCCGCGATAGCTTTGATCATTCTTGGGATATCGATCGCATTTACAATTGTCATCCTTCGCGTTTTGCGCGTTCCTAAAGGCGCCTCAATATGAATAAAACCTTATCAAGAAATGGCATTCGGCCCGTTGGGAGCAGCGCAAAGCTTGTCTACGTTTCATCTGTTGTCCTGCTGTGCGCGTGGGTAATCGTACCAATTTACTTTCTGTTGATTAACACACTCTCATCGCCTGAAACTGTAAACAGCTTCCCGAAATCATTCTTTCCCGAATTTGATTTCGGGAGCCTGCAGTTTTTTGCCGAATTTTCAGGTATGCTTACTGCCTTAAAAAATTCGATCGCGGTAGCCTTTTTGACAATGATCATGTCGATATTGATTGGCGCCCCTGCAGGATATGCACTTTCTCGCTTTGATTTCGTAGGCAAAAATTTGTTCCGACTATTGATCCTACTAACCCGAGCATTTCCGTTACCATTGTTGGCGCTGCCCTTAGCAGTAATGTTTATTCAAACAGGGCTAGATGACACAGTTTTTGGCTTGTCGTTGGTCCACACTACGCTTGCTATTCCGTTTGCAGTTTTGATCACTTTTTCATTGTTTTCTGGGATTCCGTTGGAATTGGAGGAAGCTGCATGGACACTAGGATGCACTCGGCTTTCAGCGTTTAGGAAGGTGGTTTTGCCGCTTATTTTACCAGGCATCACTGCCTCAGCAATCTTCGCCTTTGTGATTTCATGGAACGAAGTTTTCGCAGCTGCTGTGCTTACCATTGAAAACCGAACACTAACGGCTTTCTTGCTTCAAAATTTAGGCACATCGCCACTGCATTTAAAATTCGCAGGCGGGTTCATCCTGGTAGTACCCGCACTAATTTTCATCTTCGCCGTGCGCAAATATCTGTTTGCCATGTGGGGTATCGCGAACCGTTAAGCCGCGAAAAAATGGGAAATCGTTGAATGGCCGAAATTCAAATTAAAAATGTAGCCAAGAAATTTGGTGAATATCAGGCGCTAACTGATATCAACCTCACGATCACCGATCAGGAGTTCATGGTTCTTCTTGGAGCGTCAGGCTGCGGGAAGTCCACGCTGCTTCGCATAATCGCAGGCCTTGAAACAGCAAGCTCGGGGGAGGTTTGGATTGGTGGAAAAAGGATCGACCATCTTCCTCCAAAGGATCGAGGCATCGCAATGGTGTTTCAAAATTATGCAGTGTTTCCACACCTAACTGTATTTGAGAACATTGGGTTTGGCCTCCGCATGAAAAAGCTACCCAATGATGTTGTGCGTCAAAGAGTAGGCAAAGTTGCCGAACTAATGCACATTGAAATGCTTTTATCTCGGTATTCTGGGGAGCTATCGGGCGGGCAAAGGCAGCGAGTTGCCGTCGCACGTGCACTGGCAATGGAGCCTGACGTAATATTGATGGATGAACCTCTGTCCAACTTGGACGCGCTGTTGCGGATGGAAATGCGCGCTGAATTAAAGGGGGTTTTGGCGGAAAGCAAAACCACCGCAATCTATGTGACGCATGATCAGGTTGAAGCAATGAGCATGGCTGACCGCATTAGCGTCATGCATCATGGTAAAATTGTCCAGGCGGATACCCCAATCCAAGTATACCGTAATCCGTCAGCGAAATTCGTTGCGAGCTTTATTGGCAATCCTCCGATGAATTTCTTGCCGGCGTCCCGTGTCGGTAAAGAATGGTCCGTTGCAGGGGTAAAGTTTTCCGGCCCTGAAACTGGAACTGACAAGCTGGAGTTTGCAATCCGCCCGGAGGATCTGAAACCCGCCGACGCAGGAATATGCGCTACGGTAAAAATAGTGGAGCCTTTGGGCGCCCATTTACTTGTAACTTGTACTGTTGAAGGCGACCTCTTCCGGGTTGTCATGGACAGCGACACATCTGTCAAATCAGGTCAGAAAATAACTTTAGCTCCTCAAGCTAATCGTATCCGGTGGTTCGATCCAAAAACCACGGCAGCCCTTTAAAGAGTCGCTTCAATGAAACAACAAACTATCGATCAAGCCAAAGCTGTAATGATTAAAAACGACCGGGGCTATTACACGGTTCCGACTCATGGACTTTATCCGTTTCAATGGAACTGGGACAGCGCGCTGAGCGCACTTGGCTTCGCTCATTTTGACGAAGCTCGCGCCTGGACAGAACTTGAGACGCTTTTTGCGCATCAGTGGACTGATGGCATGGTGCCACACATAATCTTCCACGAGATGGATGATGGTTATTTTCCAGGGCCTGAAGTCTGGGCTACAGGCAAAACGGTGCCAACTTCGGGTATAACCCAGCCCCCTGTAGCTGGCTTCGCCGCGTTACGAATATTCGAGCGCGCAAAGGATAAGAAGCTCGCCACAGAGAAGGCGCGGGCGCTGCTGCCGCGCATTCACGCGTGGCACAAATGGTTTTTTGCCAACCGCGACCCACATGGCACCGGCCTTGTCGCAATAATTCATCCCTGGGAAAGCGGTCGCGACAATTCAGTGGATTGGGACGAAGCTTTTGAACGCATTCCGACCAAAGGCGTTAGCCCATTTAAGAGGCGCGACACAAACCATGCAAATCCAGATCATCGCCCTACTGACGAGCAATATAAGCGGTACATTTGGCTTGTTCAAAGATTCCGTTCTTTGGATTGGGATAATACAAAACTCCATGATGCTTCGCCGTTTCAAATCGTTGACCCTGGCTTCAATGCAATACTAATTCGAGCGTGCGTCGACCTCGCTCAACTTGCAGATAAATTGGGAGAAAAAGAGATTGCTGCGCAGTCACGCGCAATGGCTAGCAAAGGACTAGCGGCAATGGAGAGCCTTTGGTCCGATGAGCATTGCCAATATCTTTGCCTAGATAGGGCTGTCGGCACATTAATAAACAGTCCTTCGATCGGAGGTCTCCTTGCCGCTTTTGCACCAATTTCAAAAAGTCGCGCTCGATTGCTCGCAGAACGAATTAGTACACTTTCGAAAAGTTGTTCCTATTTAGTGCCGAGCCACCCTCCATCAGCACCACAGTTCGAACCTTTAAGATACTGGCGCGGGCCCGTTTGGTTGATTGTTAATTACATGATTGCAGACGGACTGTTGATTGCCGGTGAGACTAAAATGGCCTCCCGGATCAAACGGGACTGTTTGGAATTAATCAATAAAAGCGGCTTTGCAGAATATTACGGCCCAATAAATGGAGAACCATGTGGTGGCGGTTCATTCACATGGACGGCGGCGATGGTAATTGAAATTCTTGAGGCGCCATGAACACCAGGGTCACTATTGTCACCGCCCACCCAGATGACGCTGAGATATACGCTGGCGGGCTGATAGCTGCTTACGCTCAAATGGCTATCAAAGTTCACATCGTCATTGCAACCAATGGCGAAAGGGGCGGGGCATTGCCTGCCAAGACCCTCGGCAAGTTGCGCATTGATGAGGCTATTGCTGGGGCGAAAATACTTGGAGCCGAAGTTCGTTTTCTAGAGCTTCCTGACGGTAAATTGAATAACTGCGCTAATCTGTCGTCTCTATTGAGGAACGCCTTTTCCCAGATATTGCCCGATTTAATATTAGCGCATCATCCACAAGACTATCATTCAGATCATCGCGCTATTGCTGAGGCTTCACGCCAAGCCGCATCATTTCGCGCACCGATTGCGTGGCTAGATACAATGATGGGTGTGGGCACCAGCCCAACTCACTACATTGACACAACTATATTCCAGGACATTAAGCGGTCAGCAATTTTATGTCATACGAGCCAAGACCCGTTACGATTCTCTGAAAAGGCGCAGCTTTTAGGAAAATTTCGTGCGGCTCAATGCGGGCATGACGGATATGCCGAGGCTATTCAGCACCATCCTATTTACCCATTTTGTGACATCCGTTCCCTTTTACCTCCCCCCCCGCCCGTAAAGCCAATAACGGATCGCAATGCCCAACTTAATGCAAACTAGAATAAGTAAACGCCAATGAAACGTTCCACTATCAACACCATCATGGCGGAAGCCGATGAACTCATTAGGAAGTACGGATTTACGCTGCCACCTTTTGCGTATTGGTCACCCGAAACTTTCACTGATCAAAAAAAGCGTGCGCAAAATGTAATCAATGCACGCTGCGGTTGGGACATTACAGATTATGGGGCGGGCAACTTCGACGAAATGGGTTTGTTTCTGTTCACGCTCAGGAATGGCCGGCTTGAGGATCTGCAGCGCGGAGGCGGTATGTGCTATGCCGAAAAGCTACTGATCTCTCGGCAGGATCAGCTTTCCCCTATGCATACTCATATCATTAAAGCCGAGGACATCATTAACCGCGGCGGCGCTGATCTGATTGTTGAACTATTTGGCTCGGACGATCACGGAAACTTTGCAGAAGACAAAGGCGGCACCGTATTTTGTGATGGCATTAGGGTCGATTACGCTGCGGGGCAAAAGCTCAAATTGGCGCCCGGTGAAAGTGTTACGCTTATGCCAGGTGACTGGCACGCTTTCTGGGGCGAAGGTGGCGATGTGTTGATCGGAGAGGTCTCAACCGTCAATGACGACGAAACCGATAATATCTTCCGAGAACCAATTGGACGATTTGCAACCATCGACGAAGATGTTGCACCAACCCATTTATTGGTAAGCGACTATGCAAAATGGTTGGCCTGACCCATGTCCCTTCTTCCAATCGAATTAGCAGGGCCAGAGGTTGCGGCACAGCTCGAAACGAGCCTTCTCTCAGATTTGCGGCAGAGCCTGCCCCAAAGCAGGAATGAGGCGATCACATTGTCGGTTATAAGTTCTGACGGCAGCCTTGCTGCAGGATTGGCTGGATCAACAAGCTATGGATGGCTTTTAATCAAAGTGCTTTGGGTCACACCGAAACTCCGTCGGCAAGGTTATGCTCGTGCATTGGTGACAAACGCCTTTGTCCGCGCCAGATCGATTGGGTGCCATAGCTCATGGCTGGATACGTCAAATGAGCAAGCACTGCATTTCTATGCTTCTTTGGGCTTCAAAGTCTTCGGTATACTGCAAAACCAAGGCGCGGATATCCCGAAATGCCATAAACGTTGGTTTCTAAGTCGGTCAATTTGATGCCCCCTTTAATAGCCTCCCAACGCGATCCCCGTCAGTTTCTCACAGACTTGTTTTGGGTTGCGGTAAAAACTGCGGATCCTATGCGTGTGCTGAAAGACTATCTGCCTGATCTTCCAAAGGGCCGTCTCTTGGTTATTGGCGCGGGCAAAGCAAGCGCGCGGATGGCTGAGGCTGTCGAGGCCACTTATGGCCCTTGTGAAGGCCTGGTGATTACGAGATATGGGTACGCCCGCCCTTGCAAAGGCATAGAGATTGTTGAGGCGGCGCACCCTGTACCTGACGCGGCAGGCGAAGCTGCAACGCATCAAATGCTTGCCCTTGTTGCAGGGCTTGGGCCCAATGATCTTGTTCTTGCGCTCATTTCTGGCGGCGGGTCTGCCTTGCTTTGCGCACCAAGTGATGGCTTGACGCTTGAGGACAAAATTGACGTAAACCGTGCACTACTCGCCTCTGGCGCTCCGATTGGTGACATAAACGTCGTTCGCAAGCATCTCAGCCAAGTAAAAGCTGGCCAGCTGGCTGCAGCTTGCTATCCCGGCCGCTTAGTCAGTTTACTTATTTCTGATGTGCCTGGCGATGATCCGAGTCAGATCGCCTCTGGCCCAACTGTCGGAGAGACGAGTGTTGCCAATGATGCATTGTCGATCATCGATCGCTACGGCATAACAGTTCCCCATAATGTTCGGAGAGCCATTGCGCGATCAACTGTAGTCGTACCGGATGACCCGCGATTGGCATTTGCAACGACACATATCGTTGCGGCGCCTTCACAATCCATTGCGGCAGCAGCTAATCATGCATCTGCTAGTGGCTTCGATGTCCGTCTTCTTGGTGAGGCGCTTGAAGGTGAGGCGCGCGAACTGGGTGAAGCCCACGCACGACTAGCACTTGAGTTGCAGTCTGCAATGCAGAAGAACGCCTCTCCAATTCTACTGCTTTCAGGCGGCGAATGTACTGTCACGCGCCGAGGCAATGGTATCGGAGGCCCAAACGCTGAGTTCACTCTCTCTGCGGCAATCACTTTGAAGGAAAGAAATGGCATTCATGTTCTCGCATGTGACACGGATGGCGTCGATGGTGCCGCTGAGGTAGCTGGAGCATACGCTGGTCCAGAAACGTTTGAACGTGCGCGACAGCGAAGTGTGGACCCCAAACGCGCATTGGAAAACAATGATGCGCACAATTTTTTCAAACAAGTAGACGGCCAAGTTATCACCGGCCCAACATTGACGAACGTTAATGATTTTAGAGCAATGCTGATCTATCCGGCCCAATAATACCTAATCGAAGTTATTTATATGTTAAGTGCATTGTCAGCTTCGAGTTTTTCCCAGTCAAACTCCACACCAATTCCCGCTGTAGATGGTGCGACAGCCATATGGTCATCATTCAATGTTAAGGGAGCAAGAGTATAGGTGTCGATAGGAAACGCATGTACCTCCAACCAGCCCGAATTTTTGCGTCCTGACAAAAGGCTAACATGAAGTTCTTGCATGCCGTGAGTGCACAAACTGATCCCCTGTCGCTCGGCTAACTCTGCCGCACGAAGCCATGTTGTTATTCCACCGCAGGTTGCCACATCGGGTTGAAAGAAGCTAAATGCCTTGGTTTTCGCCAAAAGCTCAAAATCATTTAGAGAATGACAATTTTCTCCAATCGCTAGTGGAAAACCTGTTTCTGAATGGATCCTGCGGTATCCATCCAAATCATCGGGATCGATTGGTTCTTCAAACCAAGTAATATCCGCGCCTTCAAATTGATGAATTGCAGCAATGGCTTTATCAACAGACATTCCATAGTTAGCGTCCACCATAAACATCATTTCAGAGCCTATGCGCTCACGAACCGCGAAAATGCGATCTATGTCTTCTTGTAAATCTTCGCGCCCAATTTTGATTTTGACGCCATTAAAACCCCTCGCAATCACACCATCCATATTTTGCAAGAGCCTATCTAGCGAAAAATTAAGGTCAATTCCGCCGACGTAGGCCTTGCAAGTTTGCGCAGCGCCACCGGCCATTTCACACAATGACAATTGGTGTGTTTTTCCACGAATATCCCAGAGTGCCACATCCACAGCGGCAATAGCGAAAGCCGATATACCTCCACGCCCCACATAATGGATATGCCAACGCATCTGATCATGCAGGTCTTCAAGGTGTTCGGCGTTCTTGCCTATCAAAAATGGCGTGAGATCATGGTCAATCATAGCCTTTATTGAGTGACCGCCCCAGCCTCCAGTATAAGAATATCCAGTACCCTCTCTACCATCTTCGAGCGTGACTGTGGCTGTAATTAACTCAAAATGGGTGTGATCACCGTGCTTAGCGTCAGACAGGATCTCGGAGAGTGGCAAGCGAAAAAGACGCGTTGAAACATTGGTAATCTTTGTCATGCCGGCCTCTCATCAAAAATCGTATTCCAATATGCCACCGGATGGATGTAATTGCCACCAATCTTCTACTAGACCCTCTTCGTCAAAATAGCACGCTAATGAAACTACATACCCAAGTTTCAAGATCCATGAATTGACGTGCGCGGAACGCCGTAGAAAAGAACTCGACGCGCCACTTGGGCATCCTATTGACGTTGGTTGGACCAAGTGACCCCAAGGGGGGATAGGTTGCTATTAGCTTAGTCCTCGGGCTCTAGACCTGAAAGGGATTTTTACACATATGAATAAAGGCCGATTTAAGGCACAGCTCCCTGAAAGAGCTAACGGACTAGCATAGAAAAGCCAACAAAGTGTAGGGTCAGTTACAGCAAGGCAATTAAATGAACCTGTAAATATCCCACCAAAACTATAGCAGATTGCAGTTTAATTAGAATAGGTGGAACCAGTAATTGGAGAAAACCCATCAAACACACGCATTTTAGTATCACGGGTTTCGAGCAATTGCATACGTAAGACCCCCTGCAACGATGCCTAAAATCCCAAAATTCCTGCAGCGTAACCTTAGTGCAGCTTACTATCACATGTGCCGCTTGGGGACACCATTGCCGGCTGAGGCTGAACGCATGCTGCGCGACGGGTTACATCGTTGGGCAGAAGCTGTGCTCGTTCAGCGCGCATCAGCGGGCAAAAGCCGTAAGAAGCAGGTGCAAGCCGGCCGACTACCTCAAATGCGCAAAGAACTGAGTATGCTGAAAGAGGCTCTCGAGCGTCATAAAAAACCAAACCACGCTCGCACTGAACGGCGCGTTGACAAGCTCTCTGACGACACAAAGGCAATCCTAAACGGCGCCTTTAAGGGGCGTATGTATTTTCAAGTTGAGGACTTTGATCAAATCAACTTCGCTAACCCTGAGCACCGACAAACACTACTGGATGCTATTGAAGGTATGCGCTGCTCGCTCAATGAGTTCGATGACCCTAAGTTCAATCAAGCATTGGATGAAGCCTTCTACTGCCTCGCGGATGTATTTGAGGCCACGACTGGCCAACCGGCGCGGCTGTCTGCCACTTACGACAATCTTGCAAAAAGTTCGTACGACAAAGCTGTCCTCGCCACCTATCGCATGGGTAAACCACTGGGTGATTATCAAACCGAAGATTTTAAGGGCACAAAGCGGGTCATCCCCGAAAAGGCAAAATTTAAAGTTGCGGCCCAAGCCTATGACACTGCAATGGATCGTAGGCCCTAAGCATCTGATATAAATTTATAAAATCTGCTTACGCTGCCTAAGTTAGCGCAGCCCGAATCGCAGATTTATTCTCGGCGCATGTCTAATCTGCGTCCTCATATCCCTCCTTCTGCACAGGCAGCTTCGGCTGATCTTTGTGCCACGCTTGAGGCGCTTGCGCGACTGATGGCGCGGCACTGCGCGCGAGCGGATGTGGCGGGCGCACATTCTCAACTCTTGGATGGAGGATCTGCCCATGAGCAGTTCAAAACCATTCCGCCTGCTCACGATCAGTGAGGCGGCGGAGTATCTCGCTATATCCGAGCGCTCGGTTAAGCGCCTCATCGCACGCGGTGATCTGCCCTGCATTCGGGTGGGCAGTGCCTTGCGGTTTGCCTTTGCAGACCTTGAGGCCTTCATCGCCCGCAACCGCTCAGGGGGGATGTTCGGATGACCCTGACTGTCCCCTTTGGGTCTGCTTTGACCCTCGATCACGCGCCTTCGTGCAAATCTATATGTTGTTATCTTTACCATCAATTGTGGTATATTTGCACTATATGTAGTATTTTGTCTCGGATGGCTTCACGTGACCCAAACTGTCCTGCATCTTCCTTCACGTCTTCCTGGAGTAACCGCCATGACCATGCATAACCCGTTCTTTGACGCCGATCAGATGAGCTTGGCTGAGCTGCGCGCGCGCATCGAAGCGGATCATGAGCTATCCGTGTATAAGCGCCGCGATATCGCTTCCGCCTGCCGCAGCTTGGCGGAATGGTTCCACTTGCCTGAGACCAGCATCCCAGCTTCTGCGCCTTACATCCGTGAGAAGCTTGAACGTGTACATCCCACTTTGATCAATGTAACCCGGCGCCGCGTGCAAAATGTGCGGTCTTTGATCTTGGGCGCGATGCGGCATCTGAAGATCAACACCAAGCTTGCCCCAGCCTCAGCAAAGCTCACGGCTGAATGGCAGGTGCTTTATGATCTTCTAACTGGCGACACCTATCATAAGTCTGAGCTCAGCCGCTTTATGCGCTACTGCTCAAACCAAGGGATCGCACCCGTCTCTGTCTCTGACGTTGTATCTGACGGCTATCTTGCTGCCCTTGAGGCCGAGAGCCTGATCAAACACCCCCGCGTGCGGCATCAATCGACCTGCCGTGTCTGGAACCAAATGGTGGAGAAGCATCGCAATGTGGGCTGGCCTCAGGTCACGCTTAAGGTGCCGCGTTATGAAGACCGGCTCTATGCCATCGACTGGGCTCTCGTCTCTGATCCTGTGAAGGCGGATATCGATGCTTATCTCGACCACCTCGCCAGCAAGGATGTCTTCAGCAAGGGTTTGAAGAAGCCCTTCGCACCAATCAGCATCGATGCGGTTCGGGGGCAGCTGCATCGTTACATCTCTGCGCTCTCTTACAACGGTGTAGATGTAAGCCGCGCTCTGTCCCTCCGTGATCTGGTTACGCCCGCCATGTTTAAGACCGGCATCAACTGGCTGTTGGAACGCAATGGGGGCGAGACCTCAAAGCATATCGGGGAGCTTGCTTGGAGCGTGCGCTGTTACGCCGTCAAGCACTGTGAGCCCTCCGATGAAGATGTGGCCTTCTTTGCAGAGCATATGCCCAAGCTGCGCCTCTCCCATGACGGGCTCTCCGAGAAAAATGCAGCCTCCATGCATCAGTTTGATGATCCAAAGGCCGTTCTGCGCTTCCTCACCTTGCCGCAAGTGCTTTGGGACCGCGCCCTCTCCATGTCCAAGACAGTTGAACAGGGCAGTGTGCGCAAGGATGCGCATCTCTTGATACAGGCGGCCGTTGCCATCGAGATCCTGCAGTTCGCGCCGATGCGGATCCGTAATCTCAATGCTCTGCGTCTCGATCAGCACTTCATCTGGCATGGTAAATGCCTGCGCATTGTCGTGCCCATGGAAGAGGTGAAGAACAAAGTAGCGCTCGACTTCCTCTTACCAGAGGCCACGACCGAGCGGGTGAAGCGCTATATCGATGACTGGCGCATGATGTTCATCCCTGGCGCAAGCCCTTATCTCTTCCCGGGACGCAAGGGGGCTGCAAAAGACTGCTCGGCCTTGCGCAAGCTCATCACGAACACGCTCTGGTCCCACGCCGCGATCCGTCTAACCCCGCACCAGTTCCGTCATGCGGCGGCCAAGCTCCTCCTAGATCGCCTGCCCGGTCATTATGAGGTCGTGCGCAAGCTTCTGGGTCATAAGGCTCTCACGACCACCTATGCGCATTATGCGGGCGCTGAGACCCAAAAGGCGATTGAGCTTTACGGCGAGGTGATCACCAAAGCCCGGCGGGATGGTGTGGCCCAAGCCTTCACAGAGCAGAAGCAAAACCCAAAGCGTCATGAGGATCTGTTCATGGATCCCTTGGCTCTGATGGGCAAACCAAAGGGGCGTGCGTCATGAGTAAGATTGAACGTACCTCCCTGCCCCTTCACGACTGGCCCGACCAAGACCGCAGGCTCTGGCAGTCCGCCACTGAAGAGGGCCGTTACTTCCAAAAGGCAGGCAAGGCTTCCCATTGGTCTGAGGCCACCAAGCTGCAAGTCCAAAAGGGCTATGCCAAATGGCTCTGGTATTTGCAGAGCAGCGGCCTGCTTGATCCTGCCATCTTCCCCTCAGAGCGCATCTCGGAAGACCATCTGCGCGGGTATCTCGCTGAGCTAGACCGTCAGGGGCTGGCCAGTGTGACCATCACCTCGCGCATCACCGATCTGACGGAAGCCATCCGCGTGATGGAGCCAAGGGCCGATCTGACCTTACTGCGGGATCTCTGCACCCGGCTGAACGCACGCGCCGTGCCTTCCCGCAAAAAGGCCGAGCGCCTGCGAGCCCCCTCAGAGATCTGGAAGGCAGCCGCTGCAGAGATGTGGTCGATCAGGTCGGAAGGCACCCTCACCGTCCAATCAGCCTCACGCTTCCGCGATGCAATGTCTGTGGCCTTCCTGATTTGGTCACCCATCCGGCTCAGCAATCTGCAATCTCTCACCTTAGGTGAGACCATCACCTTCGCAGGCGACCTCTGGCGCTGCAGTTTTGCGGCGCATCAGATGAAGGATAAGACGCCCTTGGACTTCTATCTCCCGCAGGACGAAGAGTATCGCGCGCTTATGCAGATCTATCTGCGCCGTTACAGGCAGAAGCTTCTCCGGCAGCCGGAGTTGCCCATTGACGCCCCCCTGCCCTCAGGCGGCCCGCTCTGGGTCTCCACCCGTGCAGAGGCCATGTCTGATCAATCCCTTTATTACGGCTGCAAGCGCTGCACCAAGGCCACCCTTGGCACGGCCATAAACCCGCATCTCTTCCGAGACTGCGCCGCCAGCGCCCTCACAGCCGACAAACCAGAATATGTGCTCGCCGCAGCGCGCATTCTCAATCACAACCAGCTCTCCACCACCCTCACCCATTACGAGCACGCCTCCATGATCCAGGCCGCCTCCCGTCTCCATGACGTCATCGGCCAGATCATCGATGAGGCTGCGGAAGGAGATCAGGGGAGACTGGACGATTGGTTCGACCGGTGGGGGGCATGAGATGGCACAACGTGCGGATATCTTACCAATCTCGCTCCCGCCACGCGGCCTCTCACGCACTGAAGCGGCCGCGTATATCGGCGTGTCCGTCTCTCTATTCGATATGTTAGTGGAAGACGGAAGAATGCCGACGCCAAAGCGGATCAACAGCCGAACGGTGTGGGATCGCAAACAAGTCGACGAAGCCTTCGAGCTCATCCCCGATGGCGTCACCCGTGAATGTAATCCTTGGGATCACTAAGCCACAGGTGACATGATGCCAAAGTTCAGCATGAAAGACAGATCTGGCTCCTTCACACTGCGATATGTGATTGAGGACAGAGATCGGCATGGCAATGTCAGGATTTATCTGCGCAAGCCAGGTCAGGGCAAAATCCGTCTTCATGCTGAGCCTGGCACACAGGAGTTCATCCAAGAATACCGGGATGCATTTAACGGCTTGATACGCCCAAAGAGTGCAAAACCGCTGACCAACAGCGCTCCCACCAACAGCTTCAAATGGCTGTGCGAACAATATTTTTGCTCGGCAGAATATATGCAGCTTGCCCCAAGAACACGTCATGTCCGGCGACTGATCCTTGAGGGCATATGCCGCCAGCATGGCACCAAGCCTTATGACCTGATGGAACCACGGCATGTTCGTAAAATCCGAGACACAAAGGCGAGTGCGCCAGAAGCTGCCAATGCTTTGGTAAAGGCGCTCCGCCAAGTGTTCAATTTTGCCATCGAATATGAGCTGGCAAACAACAATCCAGCACGCGATGTTCCGTATCTTCAATCAAAAGGAGATGGGTTCCATTCTTGGAGCGTGGACGAAGTGGCGCAGTTCGAAGCACATCATCCTATTGGATCGAAAGCCAGGCTCGCACTCGCCCTCCTTCTATACACGGGTCAAAGGCGCTCTGATGTTGTCCGAATGGGTCCGCAGCATGTCAAAGACGGCTACTTGAACTTCACGCAGGAGAAAAACAAAGCACGCAAACCCGTCAAGCTGTCATTGCCAATTTTACCAGAGCTTCAGCACGTCCTTGATCAAACGGACACAGGCCATCTCTCATTCCTGGTCACGCAGCATGGACGCCCCTTCACCGCGAATGGCTTTGGCAATTGGTTCCGAAAACAATGCGATGCAGCGGGGCTCAAACATTGTAGCGCCCATGGTCTCCGAAAAGCGGGCGCGGCCATCGCAGCAGAGAACGGTGCAACAGAACGCCAGCTCATGGCAATGTTCGGCTGGAGCACCCTAAAAGAAGCGTCCCGTTACACGCGGTCTGCTCGCCAAAAAATATTGGCAACCGCCGGAATGCAGCACCTATCGCGCCATCAAAATGAGCCCAAAGGGTGAACAAAAAAGTCCCACTTTTGCCCCAAAAACCAAAAAGTGGGACTAAAGCCACATCAAATCACTGATTTTATTCGAATATTTTTTGAAGTGGTGCCCGGGGGCGGAATCGAACCACCGACACGAGGATTTTCAATCCACTGCTCTACCCCTGAGCTACCCGGGCACGGGAGATGGCGGAAGACCATCAGGGTGGGGGCGTTCTAGGGCCTTCGTGGGGGGCTGTCCATAGGGTTTGCGCAAAATTATCGCGTTTTTTCTATTGCAGCGGCCCTACGTCATCCTCGCCATCGCCGTTGCGGCCAAATGCTTTGGCGCGGGCTGCTTGATCAAGGGCTTCTTCGATATCTTCGGGGTCATTGGACGGCACGGCATATGATCCGTTCAACCATCGCGCCAGATCCACATCCGCGCAGCGGCGCGAGCAAAAAGGGCGATAGGCCGCGACTGTTTCTTTTTGACAAATCGGACAACTCATGACGGCCATATCTCGTGCAAAGGCGCGCGGTCGCGCTTGCGCTGCAGTTCAAAATGGCCAAGCGGTGTCCATCCCGCAAGCACCGTGTCGGTCGCGTCAGAGCGCAAGGCACTGCGCAATTTATCCTCGAACAGACGGCGGTCTTTTTTCGGCATCGGGGCCAAATCCATTGTAATCTGCCCCGACAACCCACGCAGACGCAATTGACGCGGCAAATCACGCACCAAAGCCAAATTGGCCTTAAGCCCTGCCGCAAGGGATAAATCCCCGCCCGTGTTCACATCAATCGCCACGAGGGCAGAGGTGGGTTCAAACATGGCCCAGGCGCCACCACCCAACTCCACCCGCGGGGAGAGGAGGGCATCAACCGCCTCCTCCACGCCGAGATCGGCGAACGCGGTGGGGCTTTCCACCACTTCATCAGGCATCGGGCTTGTCCAATCGCGCCATGCAATCTCATGAGAGGTGGGGGCTGCAACTAGCAATTCGGGGGCGCCATTCACATCGGCCACCACGGCCTCGGCTAAAGCGCGCATGGCGGTGACATCCTCAACTATATCTTCATCCGCCGCCTCAGCGCTGGCTGAGCGAAGGATCACGCCAAAATCCTCAGGCGCGCCCTCCATCGCCTCATGGGCCAGTTCCAACAGGTGATCGCGGTCTTCTTCGTCACGGATCGAGCGGGCAATGTTGAACCCTGCCGCTGCGGGCGTGACAATGGCGTAACGGCTTTTGAACAACAACCGTGTGGTCACAGGCGCGGCCTTACTGCCTTCGGCATAGCCCATGACCTGAACAACCACGCTTGCCCCTTGCTCAAGGCCTTTGACCCCACGCAAAAATCCTGATTGCCCATCGGGAAGGGTGACCATAACGCCGCCCTGCCCGCCCATGGCACGGGCCACCTTGGCGCGGTAAATCTCGCCAATCTCGGGGCTTGGGTCATTTTCAGGGGGATCAATACGGATATCCTGCAGGCGGCCATCAACGATCAATGCCGCCGCCTTGCGCCCTGCAACCTCATCCAATGCAATGACGCAGCCCTTCATTCTTGTCTCCAAACGGGATAGCCCAAGGCCGCCAAGGCACTGGCTGTTTCGGCCAAAGGAAGGCCCATAATGGCGGGATAGCTGCCTGAAATCCACGGAATAAACGCACCAGCAGGGCCTTGAATGGCATAGCCGCCTGCCTTGCCGCGCCAATCGTCTGTCGCCAGATAGGCCGCGATTTCCGCATCGCTGAGGGATTTCATCTTCACACGGCTTTCAACTGCGCGCTCAATCACGCGCGCGCCTTTGCGGGCGGCCAATGCGGTTATGACGCGATGACGGCGCCCCGACAAAAGGCGCAAAAACGCCTCAGCCTCCACGGCATCCGCAGGCTTGCCCAAAATCCGCCGCCCCATAAATACGGTCGTATCCGCGCATAGAACGATGTCCTCGGGCGCAGATGATACAGCGGCAACCTTTTCGCGCGCGATACGGGTGACATAGGCGCGCGGATGTTCCCCCTTTTGCGGGGTTTCATCAATTTCAGGAGGGGCGATGTCGTCAGGTGAGATCCCCAACACCGCCAGTAACTCCCGCCTGCGCGGGCTTGCTGATCCCAAAATCAGGCGCAAAACAAATCACTTAAAGCGGTAATTGATACGGCCCTTGGTCAGGTCATAGGGGGTCATCTCAACCTGCACCTTGTCGCCTGCCAGAACGCGGATGCGGTTTTTGCGCATCTTGCCTGCCGTATGTGCGATGATCTCATGGCCGTTTTCGAGCTCGACCCTGAATGTCGCATTTGGCAGGAGTTCCTTCACGACACCGGGGAATTCAAGCATCTCTTCCTTGGCCATGGTCTCTCCTTAGCTTTCTCACTGCCCCAAATGGCAGCTTCGCCGCGGTAAATGCGCCCAAAGGAGCGGATTTTCAAGGTAAATCTTTCACCTGCGGCACAAGCGCTGCGCGCGCGGCGCTCTCTGGCCAATCGCGGCGGGTCAAAACAGTGCCGTTTTGGCGCAGATCTCGCAGCCGACCTAGGTCAATATCGGCCATCACCCATCCTGGCTTGTTCATTGCGCCTTCAGCAAACACGCCATTGTCACAAAAGCCCGCTTCTGCCGGGCCATACATCGCTGCCGCGCCATGGTTTTCATCCACCGCGGGCGACCATGCCGCTTGTCCGACTGTGGGTGATTGTAAAACCGCGCATTGCCCCTCTAGCGCGCGGGCCATCGCCCCCACCCGCACCCGCCAATAGCCTGCGCCACTATCCGTGCAGGATGGCACCAGAAGCAAATCAACCCCCGCCTCAACCAAGGCGCGCGCCAAAAGCGGAAACTCCGCATCATAGCAGATCAACACACCCACCCGCAGATCGCCAAGGTCAAAGACCTGCAAAGGCCCGCCCGATTGCACATGCCAAATCTCACGTTCAAAGCGGGTCATAATCTGCTTGTCTTGATGCCCAATTCGCCCCTGCGCCCCATAGATGCAGGCGCGATTGACGGGCCGTAGCCCATAATCTTGGTCAAAAATCGGCGCAGAGGGGGCCAAGAGGGTCAGGCCATACTGCACCGCAAGCCGCGCAAAGAGGGCATCCGCCTCAGGCCAAATATCACTGACCGCGCGCAGGCTGCCCTCAAGATCGGCCGCAACGGATGGCCCTGCAAGATGGGCCAATTCCATCGCGCCATATTCAGGAAAAATCACAATCTCTGCGCCGCCATCCGCGGCCTCGGCGACCCATGCGGTGATCTTCGCATCAAAATCAGCAAAACGCGTCAAGGGATCGAGCGGATAGGCAGCGGCGGCACATTTCATAGCTGTTTGATCCAAAATTGCAGGCGCTTTTGGGTTTTTTCAGAATCTCCGATATCGAGCCATGAAAATTCTGCAAAGACGCCATCCAATTTCTGATAGCCCCGCTTTTTCCAGAATTCATTAAGCGGGCGATAGTCCTTTGGGGCCATCGGATGATCTGCGGGGCGCACCACAGCGCAAAAGGCGCTATATGTTTTTCGCTGTGTGCGGGCCTCTGCCTCACGCGCATCGAAAAACATATGCCCTGCCCCCTGCCCGCGATGGTCTTGCATTAGAACAGACTCTGCGCAGTAGAACACATCTTCGGCGGCGATATCGCAGGCCGCCAAAGCGCCAGAGAAATCATCATCATGCTGAAGCAAGGGCATCCCCGTGGCCGCGCCAACCATCTGCGCGCCATCATAGGCGGCAACCACTATGGCCCCACTTTGCGCATAGCGGGCGAGATAACCCGTCTCATAGGTCAAATCCCCCTCATAGAGATAGGGCCAATCACGAAAGACTGTGATGCGCAGCCGTGCCAGATCGGGAACAATTGCCGCGATCTCAGCCCCGCGATAGATGCGATAGGCAAGGCTCATGCCGAAACCTGAGCGATCCAATCAGCAAGGTTGTAATAGGTCACAACACGGGTGATCTTACCGTCCTCAACGGAAAAGAAACTGCCAGCGGGCAGGACATATGTCTGTCCGCGCGCTTCGGGCAACCCTGCATCCGTGGCCAGATAGGTGCCATTTACGATAAATTCGGCGGCAACGCGATTGCCTGCCTCATTCTGCATCACCACGATATCGGTGAGATGTTCTTTATAGCAGCGGTTCATATGGGCGCAAAATTCGGCAAAGGCCACTTTGCCCATGCGCACCTGCCCCTCATTGACATGATGCGCCACATCTTCGCTGAGGCAATCAAGCATGGCCTCCAGATCGCCCGCATTAAACGCGGCGTAATACCGATTGATCAGATCCATTAGTCTCCCTCTTGTTCTAGCCCCGCATCTGGGGGGCCAAAACGATCTAGAATGCGTTTTTTGATTTGATCACGGGCTTGGCGATAGGCATCCAATTTCGCCTCGCGCGTTTCGCCCAACCCTGTTGGGTCAATGATAGGCCAATATTCAATATCGAGATGCGCATGACGCGTCAGATCCAGCGCTCGGCGTTGACTGGCGGGCGAAAGCGCCACGATCAGATCAAACCCCGAGAGATCATCCCCCCATTCCGCCATTTCATCGAAAGAGCGCACGCGATGACGTTCAAGGGCCACGCCAATCTCGGCGGAAACCGAAACGGCAAAGCCATCTATCTCCAATTCATGACGCACACCCGCAGATTGAACATAGGCGCGGTGGCCGTAATATTTCTTCATCAGCCCTTCCGCCATAGGTGAGCGGGTTGCGTTATGATCGCAACAAAACAGAACCGAGGATGGAAATTCTTTACCCACCAGATCAATTCCCGAAATGCAGCACGCAGATCAGGGTAAAGAGGCGGCGCGCGGTATCGGTATCAATCTCGGCTTTGCCTTCAAGCCGTTCTTGCAAAACGCGCGCACCCTCATTGTGAATACCACGCCGCGCCATATCAATCGCCTCGATTTGGGCCGCAGGTAGCTTTTTCACGGCAGAATAATAGCTCTCACAAATCTGCCAGTAATCTTTGACCACCTGACGAAATGGCGAGAGTGAAAGGTGGAATTCGGCGGCCAGTTCCGTCTCTTGGGTGGCAACAGAAAAGACCAGACGTTTGTCACGAATGGCCAAAGCCAAATGATAGGGCCCATCGGGCGGTGTGCGCCCATCCCGCGCAGGCAAAACAAAACTGTTTTCTTCGAGCAGATCAAAAATCGCTACGCGCCGTTCCTGTTCGATCTCAGGGGTTGGTGCAGGCATATTCGAGGTGTCAATCTGAATATCGGTAATGTGCATTGTCATTCACCATCCCCCTGATTGATCCGCGCAAGCCGCGCCAAAACGGATAGGCCATGTGCCTCAAGGCTTTCTGATTTCGCCAATGTTGCCGCCGCAGGGCCAATGGCCCGCAATGCTGCGGGTGTCATTTGCGCCACGGTGGAGCGTTTCATGAAATCAAGTACCGATAGCCCGCTAGAGAACCGCGCAGAGCGCGCGGTCGGCAGCACATGGTTTGGCCCCCCGATGTAATCGCCAATCGCTTCGGGCGTCCACGCCCCCACAAAAATAGCCCCAGCATGGGTGATCTTATCGGCATAGGTTTCGGCCTCAGCCACGCAAAGCTCGAGATGTTCAGGCGCAATGCGGTTGGAGAGCGCGGCCGCTTCATCCAAATCACGCGCAACAATGATAGCGCCAAAATCACGCCAACTGGCCCCTGCGATGGCCCGCCGCTCTAGGGTTTCGAGGCGTTTATCTACAGCCGCGGCAACAGCGCGGCCAAATTCTGCATCATCTGTGATCAAAATGGATTGCGCGCTTTCGTCATGTTCCGCTTGCGACAGAAGATCCAGAGCAATCCAATCGGGGTCATTGTCACGATCTGCGATCACCAAAATCTCAGACGGGCCTGCGATCATGTCAATTCCGACCTTACCAAAGACCCGCCGTTTTGCGGCGGCGACATAGGCATTGCCGGGCCCTGTGATCTTATCCACGGGCAGCACGGTTTCAGTGCCATAAGCCAAGGCTGCAATCGCCTGCGCACCACCCATGCGGTAAATGCGATGCACCCCCGCAAGACGCGCCGCCAAGAGAACAAGAGGGTTCACCTTGCCATCGGGCGTGGGCACCACCATCGACAAATGGCCAACCCCTGCCACGGCAGCGGGGATGGCATTCATCAAAACGGATGAGGGATAACTGGCAAGCCCGCCCGGCACATAAAGACCCGCGCGTGAAACAGGGCTCCACCGCCACCCAAGTTTGGCACCAAGTTCGTCCTGCCACGCAGCATCTTCGGGCAGTTGGCGGGCATGATAAGCGCGTATGCGCGTGGCGGCCAATTCAAGTGCTGCGCGCTCGGCGGCGGGCACAGTGGCAATCGCCGCATCAATCTCGGCCTCGGAAAAGATCAACTGCTCGGGCGTCAGACGGACACGATCAAATTTCTCGCCAAAGGCAATCAAGGCTGCATCGCCATCACGGCGCACCTGCGCAATGATATCGGCAACCACCGCATCTACATCAGGGCTATCCTCGCGCTTCATCCCGAGAAGCGCTTCAAACGCCGCCTCAAAATCCGCCGTATCCGTGTTCAGAAAAATAGGCATACCCGTCTCCGTCAGAATAGGAGGGGCTTACCTTGTGTTGGCCGCGCGCTCAAGACGCGAAAGCGTCACGGGTGCGAGGGGGTTTTTCCTGAAGGGGCCCGATAGGGCTTGGTCACATCGCGCAGTGCAAGATTGATTGCCTCGACCTCAAGCGCCAAGGCCCCATCGCCTGCAAAGGTCAGGGTGAGGCGCCCCATGCCATCTTCGCCCGCCTGCCACTCGACCGAAAGCAATGATAAAACCACATCGCGCGCCTGCGGGCTGATGCCTTGCGCAGCCATGCTGAGCACGTCATCCACAATCAGCAAACTGCGCACCCGCTCAGGCGGGCTGACGCGCGCCCCATTTTCCCAACGAAAGCGATTGAGCAGCAGAACCAACTGACGCTTGGCGCGGGTGTATTTGATATCAGCCACAGTAAGAACGGCATCTTGCGCAAGCGCAGACAGGATTTTCACATCCTCCGCATCTGCGGCGGCAAGCGCCAAAGGCGCTTCGAAACCATCCTCAAATCGGGCGTCAACCATGGTCTGCCACCCGTTCAATATGTGCGCCCAGGCCGCTGAGTTTTTCTTCAACCCGCTCATACCCGCGATCAAGGTGATAGACGCGGTTCACACGGGTTTCCCCTTCGGCTGCAAGCCCCGCGAGGATCAAACTGACCGAAGCGCGCAAATCCGTGGCCATCACAGGCGCGCCACGCAATTGTGCAACGCCGGTCACCTTGGCTGTTCCGCCATGCACATCAATTTTGGCCCCCATACGGATCAATTCGGGCGCATGCATAAAGCGGTTCTCAAAGATGGTCTCTTCCAATGTGGCAACCCCGTCAGCGGTGCACATCAGCGCCATCATCTGTGCCTG
The DNA here is from genome assembly GCF_037805105.1 of Roseobacter sp. HKCCA2468. Classification (NCBI taxonomy): domain Bacteria; kingdom Pseudomonadati; phylum Pseudomonadota; class Alphaproteobacteria; order Rhodobacterales; family Roseobacteraceae; genus Roseobacter; species Roseobacter sp. HKCCA2468. The sequence continues at coordinate 68,033 of NZ_JBBLYN010000006.1, read as the reverse complement.
CAAATCGGTTGGAAACCCTGGGAATGGGGCGGTGGTCACATCCACGGCCCGCACGCGGCCCGTTTTGTGGCTGACGCGCAAGCCGCGATCGGTTTCAACAATCTCGACCCCCGCCTCTTCCAACTTATCGGCCAAGGCCGCCACAATAGCACGGCTGCCGCCGATCAATTCCACGCTGCCGCCTGCAATCGCGGGGGCAATCATATAGGTGCCCAGTTCAATACGATCTGCGATGACACGATGCGTTGTTGCATGTAAACGATCCACGCCACGAATAACGATGGTGTCTGTGCCTGCGCCTTCGATATCTGCGCCCATGCCTTGCAAACAATGCGCCAGCGCCACGGTATCAGGCTCACGCGCGGCATTGCGCAAAACGGTGGTGCCTTTGGCCAAAACCGCCGCGCAAAGCGCATTTTCAGTGGCACCCACGGAAACAAAGGGAAAGCTGATCTCAGCCCCTTTGAGGCCATTTTTTGCCGTTGCGTGAACATAGCCTTCGCGCAGATCAATTGTGGCCCCCAAAGCCTCAAGCGCGGTCAAATGCAAATCCACTTTGCGCGCCCCAATTGCACAACCGCCCGGAAGCGAGACAACCGCCTCACCAAATCGGCCCACCAAGGGCCCAAGCACGTTGAAAGAAGCGCGCAGTTTGCGCACGATGTCGTAATGCGCGGTCAGATTGGTCACATCGGCAGACGAGATCATCATCGCGCGGCCATCGGCCAAACGGGCCACTTCGCAGCCCAAGCTTTCCAACAAGCTGCCCAGTGTCGCCACATCAGACAGGCGCGGCACATTGGTCAGCGTCAAAGGTTCATCCGATAAGAGGGCCGCACACATCAGCTTTAGGCAGGTGTTCTTCGCGCCCGCGATGGGAACCTCGCCCGAAAGCGGGCCATTTCCTTTAACGATGATACTGTCCACGGGTGCTGCCTCTTTTGCTTTGCTCAGGCCGCGTCAAGATGACGGGCCCGCGCCATTTTCGCCATCTTCCGCACGTCTTTTGCGGGCCTGCGCCTTGCGGCGGGCCAAATTGGCCTTAAGCGCTGCTTTCAATCGCTCCGTGCGAATGTCTTGCGCGCTTCTTTGACCAGAATTTGATCTTTTCTGCGGGTTTGATGGTTGCTTCATGCCGCCTCTCATAGCGAAGCGGACAATTCGCGTCTAGCGCGATGCAAATCGAAATTGGCAAAAATTGCCCATGTGCATCCGCACCCACCAAAAGGAATTAGGCCTTGGTGTAAATTTTCGCCTGCTTTGGTCTTGCATGGGTCTGCGATTGCGTCTAATCCACGCGCCACAAGCGCGCTGCAGTAGCTCAGTGGTAGAGCACTCCCTTGGTAAGGGAGAGGTCGGGAGTTCAATCCTCCCCTGCAGCACCATCCCCCCCAATTACGCCTGACCCCATGCCCAATGAAGGGCAAATTTATCCATGACGGACGGCACCTTGGCCTGTTCCGCCGCATCTGCGCTATGGATCATGGCTACCAAGCCAAATTTCGGGTCTTCGCGCACGGCCATGACACGGGCCGCAAAGCCCGCCTCGGCAAGGCTTGCATCCAAGACACGGGCAATCGCGCGCTTGCGCAGATCAGGCTTGAAGGTTTTACCCACGGCGGTTTTGGGCAGTTCTGCGAGAATCTCGATATATTTGGGTGCGGCGGCACGTTCGCTGACATGCGTGCGGGCGTGTTCCATCAGCGCCTCGACTGTCACATCTGCGCCTTGAACCAATTCGACATAGGCACAGGGCAATTCGCCTGCGATTGGGTCGGGCTGGCCGATGGCCGCGGCCATCGCCACGGCGGGATGGGTGGCCAAAGCCTCCTCGATCAGGGCGGGGTCGATATTGTGGCCGCCACGATTGATCAAATCCTTGGCGCGGCCCGTGATCCAAAGATACCCATCCGCATCAAACCGCCCCAAATCGCCCGTGCGCAAATATCGGCCCTGATACATCTGCGCCGCCGATTTTGCAGCGTCTTTGTAAATACCTTGCGCCGTTACACCTGGGCTTGCCACGCAAATTTCACCGATCTCATCAATCGCACATTCCGTGGGGCCTTCGGGCGTATCTTTCAAGATGATCACATCACAATGCGGAAAGGGGATCCCAACAGAGCCCACCTTTTTCTCACCTTCAACTGGGTTGCAGGAGACAAGACAAGTGGCCTCGGTCAGGCCATATCCCTCGACAAGGCTGACGCCCGTTGCCCCCTCAAATCTGCGGAACAATTCCAAAGGCAAGGGGGCTGACCCTGAAAAAGCGGTTTTCACCGATGAAATATCCGCGTTCACAGGCCGTTGCATCAATACCGCAAGCGCAGTTGGCACCGTGATCAAGAATGTGACCTGCCAGCGTTCGACCAATTTCCAGAAATTATCAAACACCCCTGCCCCGCGATATCCTTGCGGGGTCGGAAAGACCGTATGGGCGCCTGAACACAATCCCCCCATCAGGATCACATGGCTTGCAAAAACATGAAACAGCGGCAGCGGGCAGAGCACGGTATCGGTTTCTGTGAATAACAGACTGTGACCCACCCAACCATTATAGATCATGCCCGAATAGCTGTGCTGCGCCACTTTGGGCATGCCTGTTGTGCCGCCTGTATGAAAACAGGCCGCGATACGATCTCGGCCCTGATCTGGGTGGCGCAAGCGATCCGCCGCCTCGCCCGCCATTTCCGCGCGCAAGGACAGCACGCGGGCCTGATGCGTCACCTTTACCTTGGGCCGCAGCAAGGGCACGATCACCCGCTTGATCCCCGTCAGATAGCGCAGAAGATCAACCTCCAACACCGTTTCAACTTCGGGGGCCATGGCCACGGCGGCGGCGGTCTTTTGCGCAAGATCCGTTTTCGGAAATGGCGCCAAAGTGACCACAAGCCGCGCTTTCGTTTCGCGCAGGATGCTTGCAATTTGGTCAGGCTCAAGCAGCGGATTTATGGGCACCACAACGCCTGCAACCATCCCCGCCAGAAGGGTCAAGACTGTTTCGGTGCTATTGGGCAGCACAAAGGCCACCGCATCCTCTGGGCCAATGCCAAGCCGTGCAAACAGATTGGCCAGTTGGGTCACCTCCGCCCTGAGGCTTTGCCAGTCCAATGTCTCTGCTTTTGCGTCAGGATCTGAAAACAATTGAAAGGTGACCGCGGGGCGCGCCGGATGGCGCGCTGCAACGTCAGTCAGCAATTCATAAATGCTTTGCGCAGGCGCGGCCTTAGGCCACGGGTGATCTGTCTCAATTTTGCGCACATCTTGATTATTCGCAAAAGGCAGCATGGCCTTGCCTCCCCCCATCATTCTCCCAAATGATCCTGCGGTCACGATGCAGGCGGTCGCACGGCAGGCTTTGCGTGAGAATGAAGAGAAAAGCGCGTTTTCGCAAGCACGCTGTGCTTATTCTGCGGCGATTCCATCGGTGAATTGCAACCGCGCCAGACGTGCATAAAGCCCGCCTTCTGCGACAAGCGCATCATGGCTGCCTTCGGCGACAATCTGCCCCGCATCAAAGACCAAAATGCGGTCGGCCTTTTTCACCGTTGCCAGACGATGCGCAACAATCAAGGTCGTGCGCTCGGCACTGAGATCTGCAACCGCTCGCTGCACCAATCGCTCGCTTTCAGCGTCAAGCGCACTGGTCGCTTCGTCTAGCAGCAGGATCGGCGCATCGCGCAAAATGGCGCGGGCGATGGCAATACGCTGTTTCTGCCCCCCAGACAGCATGATCCCCCGCTCGCCCACATAGCTGTCATAGCCTTCGGGCAAAGCCGCAAGGAACTCATGCGCGGCGGCGGCGCGCGCGGCGGCCTCGACCTCAGCATCGCTGGCGTCAGGACGGCCAAAGCGAATATTGTCACGCGCAGAGGCCGCGAAAATCACAGGGTCTTGCGGCACCAGCGCCATAGCCGCGCGGAACCCCTCGCGGCGCATATCGCGCAGATCAACCCCATCAAGGGTGATCTTGCCTGTTTGCGGATCATAGAAGCGTTGCAGCAATTGGAAGATCGTGGATTTACCCGCGCCTGATGGCCCGACCAGTGCCACAGTCTCGCCCGCTTTAATGGTGAAGCTCACATCCTTGAGGGCCGCCGTTTCCGCGCGGGTTGGATAGGCGAAACCCACGCCATCAAACACGATATCGCCCTTGCCCCCATGGGTCAGGGGCACAGGGCGGGCGGGATCGGTGACTGTATCTTCTGCATAGACAAGTTCGACCAACCGCTCGGTCGCACCCGCGGCCCTCTGCAATTCGCCCCAAATCTCAGACAGCGCACCCACCGCACCCGCAACCATAATTGCATAGATCAAAAATTGGATCAGGGCGCCGATGCTCATCGCGTCTGCACGCACATCACGGGCGCCCACCCAAAGCACACCCACAATCCCCGCAAAAACGAGGAAGATCACAATGACAGTCATAAAGGCGCGGGTTGAAATGCGGCGCTTGGCGCTTGTGAAACTGGCCTCGGTGACATTGGAAAACTCGTTGGACAAGGCGCGCTCATGGGTAAAGGCCTGCACTGTTTGAGCCGCCAAAAGCGCCTCGGAGGCCGCGCCAGAACTTTGCGCAATCCAATCTTGGTTTTCACGCGACAACGCACGCAGCTTGCGCCCCAAAACCACAATCGGAACGATAATCGCAGGCACAAGCAGCAGAACCATCCCCGTCAGCTTGGGCGATGTGACAACCATCATCACCAAGCCGCCCATCAAAATCAGCGCATTGCGCAAGGCCACCGACACCGAGGAGGAAATCACACTGAGCAAAAGCGTGGTGTCTGTGGTGATGCGGCTGAGCACCTCACCCGTCATGACCTTCTCATAAAAACTTGGGCTCATGGAGATCATGCGGAAAAACACAGCCTTGCGAATATCGGCAATCACGCGCTCACCCAATCGTGTCACGAGGTAATAGCGCGCGCCTGTGCCCAACGCCAAAAGGCCCGCGATCCCCAAGGCAGCAAGAAAATAGCTGTCCAAGAGGGCGGCGGTGTTTGTCTCAAACCCATCTACGACACGGCGCACGGCCAAGGGCATAATCAGCGCCACAAGCGCCGTGGTCACAAGCGCCAAACCCGCCCCGATGATCCAGACACGATACGGCATAAGAAAGGGCACAAGCGCACGCAGCGATCCAATCTTTTTGGAGCGCGCACGCTCCTCCGTGGCATTGGCGGCCTTTGCAGGCGGTGCTGCCTTAGCGGCATCGGTTCGGGTGGTCATGGTCGCGTTTATCCTCAATCTGTGAAAGTGGGATAAAGCGGCACGGCCCATCAAACAAGCCCCGCGTGGCGCGACCTAATGCGCGCAGAAATGAAATCAGGGACGCTGCCCGCGATATTTGGCAACAAATTCCGCCGCAGGCATTGCGCGAAAATCAGGCAAGGCGCGGCGCAGACGGGCATGATCCCAGTCCCACCACGCCAAATCCATGAGGTCTTGCGCAACCTCATCGGCAAAGCGCATGCGCAAGGGCTTTGCGGGCGTGCCTGCCACAATCATGAAATCTGGCACATCCTTGGTCACCACAGCGCCCGCGGCAACAATCGCGCCGATGCCCACGCGGATTTCGGGTTTGATAATCGCACCATGACCGATCCAACAATCGGCCCCAAGGCTAAGACGGCGCGCCGCACGCGCTGCAAAAAATGCAGCATCGTCTGACGCGTCATCGAAATAGAGCTCTGACCGATAGAGAAAATGATGCTGTGCCGCATTGCGCATCGGGTGATCGGTTGGCCCGATCCGTGTCATCGCGGCAATGTTCGAAAATTTGCCGATATCTGCATTGGCAATATCGGCCATGCGGTCACAATAGGCGTAGTCCCCAAAAGCCGAGTTCAGAACGCGCGAGAACGCCCCCACCTCGCAATAAGCCCCGAAAGTAGAATTGGCGATTTCGCAGCCTTGATGGATCAGGGGCGTATCGGCTGTCAGTTTTTTTGCGTCACTCATGTTGGCCTATCACTTGCCCGACCCATCGCCTTTGATCAGGCGCGCCCGTATACGACCAGAAACCGCATCCATTGCAACCACCATCAGCACGATCAAGGTGATATAATAGGTAACCTTTTCCCAATCTGCCGTGGTCTGGATGGCTTGGGTCAGCAATAGACCGATGCCCCCGCCCACAATCGCGCCCACAATCGTGGCAGAGCGCGTGTTCGATTCAAAGAAATACAACACCTGACTGAGCAAAATGGGCATGACCTGCGGCAATACGCCAAAACGATTGCGCTGCACCGCATTCGCGCCAGTCGATGCCAGCCCCTCAATCTGCTTTTCATCGACATTTTCAAGGGCCTCGGAAAACAGTTTCCCAAAGCTGCCCGTATCTGTCAGCAAAATCGCCAAGGCCCCCGTCATCGGCCCTGGCCCAAAGGCCCGCGATAAGATGATGGTAAAGATCAACGCATCCAAGCCACGCACGAAATCAAACAGGCGGCGGATGACAAAGCGCACCGCTTTGGACGGGGCGAAATTTGTTGCCGCAAAAAATGCCAAAGGCAGCGCAATCATTGCCGCGCCAAATGTGCCTAGAAAGGCCATCAGGATCGTTTCCCCCAAAGCCCAAAAAACATCCCCATGCCGCCAGATTGAATTGTTCCAGACATTCGACAGCATCAGACTAAAATTGGAATGCGCGGGGTCAATTTGTGCGCCGCGGGTGATGGTTGCGAAAACCTCGCCCGCGCTCATGCCTGAATAGGGGCTGGCCAGATCGAAAAAGAACATCTCCCATCCCGCGAAATAGCGCATGGTTTCGGTGCGGTTGCGGGTGACAGACAGCCGCCCGCCTTCGGTCGCAATCGAGACGCGATTGCCCGAGGCATTGATGAAATCAGGAACCGCCTCGGCGGATAGGCGCAAATCAACCCCATTTGCGGTATCAATGACAATATCGCCAAATTCAGGATGGTGATAGGTGATCAGCGGCCCAGCATAGGTCACGCGATGCCCATGGCGCAGTTCGATTTCGGCTGTGTCGCCTGCCAATTTGGCCCAAGCGGGGATTTGATCAGGCGCATAGGTGGCACGGCGTGAACCTTCAATGGCGACCGTGATCTCGCCTGAGCGATTATCGCGCGTGACATGGGTTTTATAGCTGACCGCATCCGACACCAACACCGCCGCGTTATCCATCCGCGCCCGTTCTGCCAGACCCAGAATGTCAAAGGCAAAAAAGACATAGACCGCATAGGCCAAGATCACCGCTGGGATCGCAAAACCAAATAGTTTCTTGCGCCCAATGCGGCGGATTTCGGAGGCACGCAGGGCCGCAACATCTTGGGTAGCCATGACCATCTCAGAACGTCCCCTTGGTCAAATAATTGCGCAGGCTGCTTGAGAGTTGATCAACCGCGACAATGGTCAAAAACAGGATCACGAAAACGGCGGCGGCCTCATCAAACTTGCCCTGCCCAAAGGTCAGCGCGTTTTTCAGCTCGTAGCCAATGCCGCCCGCGCCCACGAAACCAAGAATGGCTGACGCGCGGATATTGATCTCAAAGCGCAGTAACCCATAGCTGAGGTAATTGGGCAAAACCTGTGGGATGACACCCAACCAAATCCGTTGACCCCAATTTGCACCAACAGACTGCAAACCTTCGACAGGTTTCATGTCCGTGTTTTCATTCACCTCAGAAAACAATTTGCCCATGGCACCCATCGTATGCAGCGCGATGGCAATCATTGCAGGCACAGGGCCACCGCCCATGATGAAAATCAGCACCAAAGCCACCACAACCTCAGGGATCGCGCGCAAGATATCGGTGATACGGCGAAAGAACGGGATCAGACGCGGCCAATAGGCCAGCCCGCGCGTGCCCAAGAGCGAGAACACCACCCCACCCGCGCAGCCAAGCAAAGTCGCGACCGCCGCAATATTAAGCGTCTCAATCAAAGCAGGCAGTGCATCCACTATATGGCCGGGCAGGTTTGCTGCTTTTTCAATCGCCTCAGAAATCAGATCAGCAGGGAAATCAAAAAGGCGATGTAGACCGTCCCAGAAACCACCTGCATTGCGATCTTCTGCAATAGAGAAGCCAGAAATCAACATCACCGCAAAGATCAAAATGAGCAGACCTGAATAGAGACGGCGGCGCTGCGTCATCTGCAGATAATCTTCGCGCACTGTTTCCCGTCTTTCTCGATCCATCTGGGATGAGGTGATATCAGTCATGGTTCACCTTTCGTAAAGGTGGGGGCGCGCAAATCTGCGCACCCCCCAATGTCAGGCACCAGTGTGCAACAAGGGCTTAGTTGCCTTGTGCCAAACGCACAGCGATGATGGTCTCATAGGCTTCGTGGCTGATGGGTGCGAAACCTGCGGTTTCACCTGCCGCCACGCCATAGGCGCAGGCCTCATCTGTTTCGTGCAGATTGGCCAAAAGTTCGGTTACAGTCGCCTTTACATCGTCAGGCAGCGATTGACGCAGAACGACAGGGCCTTCTGGAATTGGCTTAGAGCGCCAGATTTCAACCAAGTCGTTCATGTCAACCAGACCTGCATCAACCGCGCGGCGCAACGCGCCCGAGTTGTAGCCGTCTTCCCAGTTGCCCAAACCATCGGCCCAAGTCACGCCTGCATCAATGTCGCCATTGTTTACGGCGATGATTGTCTGCTCGTGACCGCCTGTGAATACCACATCACCAAAGAAATCGCCTGGCTCCATCGAGTAACCCAACTGTGGGATCTCAACCGAAGGGATCAAGAAACCAGAGGTCGAGTTTGGATCACCAAAGCCAAAGGTTTTGCCTTCAAGATCGGCCAAATCGGTAATGCCGCTGTCAACGCGGGCAAAGCCGATGGAATGATACGAGAAAGAGCCATCCAAATTGGTCTTAACCAAGACAGGCTCAACCGCGTTTTCATCTGCGATATAGGTCGCGGCATAGGAAGACGCTCCCAACCATGCGAAATCAAGCGTGCCGCCAAGCAAGCCTTGGATCACGCCGTTGTAATCTGCAGGGGTGAACAAACGGGTTGGAACGCCAAGCGCCTCTTCAACATAGGCGCGGAAGCATTCGTTATTTGCCAAACGGTCTTGGGCGTTTTCGCCGCCCAAAAGGCCGATATTGAATTCGGTGATTTCTTGCGCCGCAGCAGGCCCAGCAAGGGCTGTTGTCACTGCGAGGAGGGTTGCCAGTTTCTTCATGAGAAGTCTCCGTGAGATGAGATGTCCGAACAGATGGACTGGGGTTTTGGCCCTAGATCAGGCCTTGCATCGCGGGATTTTTGACCCGCTTTTCCGCCACCGCCTCAGCACCCGAAATCTTGGTAGAGGTAGCGAATTCGTTGAATGTTTCATCCGCGCCATAGATGTCGCGCGCGACACCCGTGGTCAGTTGCGCAGGGGTGCCATCAAATACGATGCGCCCGTCCCGCATTCCGATCACGCGGTCGCAATATTGGCGCGCCGTATCCAATGTGTGCAGGTTCGCAATCACCATGCGCCCGTCTTCTGTGTTGATCCGCTTGAGCGTATCCATCACGATTTGGGCGTTCATGGGATCAAGGCTGGCGATAGGTTCATCGGCCAGAATGATCTGGGGATCTTGCATCAAGGCGCGGGCAATGGCGACACGCTGCTGTTGACCACCTGACAATGCCTCGGCCCGTTTGGGCGCTTGTTCGGCAATGCCCAGACGATCAAGAATATCAATCGCGCGGGAAATATCGGCCTTTGACCAAAGATTGAACATCGTGGCCAAGGTTGAGGCTTGGTTCAATTTCCCATGCAACACATTCGAGACAACATCGAGGCGTGGCACAAGATTAAACTGCTGAAAGATCATGGCGCAGCGGCTTTGCCATGCGCGCGAATCCGCGCCGCGATAGGCAAGCACATTGGTGCCATCAACCAGAATTTCGCCATCCGTGGCATCGGTCAGGCGGTTCATCATTCGAAGAAAGGTGGACTTGCCCGCCCCAGAGCGGCCAATGATCCCGACAAAGGCAGGTCGGTCGATAGAAAAGCTAACGCGGTCAACGGCAATCTTGCTGCCAAAAACCCGGGTTACGTTGCGCACTTCGAGCATAAGGCCCCCTTCGAAAATCTTGAGGGCCGTATCGCTGTGCAGTGAGTCAGTTACATGACCGAATTATTACCGTTTCGTAAAAAAATCATTGGTCAGGCAACGCGCAAGCCGCGCGACCAGACCCCGCGCAAACGCGGTGTGCCACCCGCAACAGACAGGCGCAAAACATCACCGCGCAAGCCTTGTTCGATGCGGCCACGATCCTGCAAACCCGCAGCCTTAGCAGGGTTGGCCGTTACTGTGGCGATGGCGCGCGGCAGATCATTCCACATTTGCCCCAAGCGATAAGCTGACAGCAAAAGCGCAGCAGGGACATAATCAGAGGAGATGATATCCAACAGGCCTGCTTCGGCCAGTTCAGCAGCCGAAACATTGCCCGAATGCGATCCGCCACGGATCAAATTGGGCGCGCCCATCATAACCGCGATGCCGTGCCTATGGCAGGCCTCGGCCGCCTCGCGCGTGGTCGGGAATTCGGCCAATTTGATCCCGTAGCCTGCCGATTTCGCGACATGATCCGCGGTGGTATCATCATGGCTTGCCAAAAGCGCACCATAGCGGCGAGCGTGGTCCACTGCGGCCTGTTCGTGCATATCCCCAAATCGCGCACGCATCTCTGTCAGCTGTGCGATATGGTCTAACCATTCATCCTCGCTGAGATTGTTCTTACCCATCACATAGGCTTTGAGCTTGGACAGATCACGGAATTGCCGTTGCCCTGGTGTGTGATCCATAAGGCTCACCAAACCCACGCGGTCTGCTGGGCCAAATTCGGCCAATTCTTCGGCCAAGGTTTCGGAACATATTTCGGCGCGCAGGTGTAGAAAATGGCTGATCTTCAGCATCCCTTGATCGCGCAGGGCCAACATCTCGCTGGCCAAAGGACGGGCATAGCGTTCGTAACGGGTTTTGCCCGAATTAATCGACCCAATGCGCATGGCATCGAAAACTGTCGTGATCCCTGCCCCTGCCAGTTCCGCATCATGGGCGATAATGGCCGCATCATGGGGCCAATCAACTGACGGGCGCGGTTGCATGTGCCGCTCAAGATTGTCAGTGTGCAATTCAACCAGACCGGGCGTCAGATAATCGCCCTCGCAATCAATCGCGCCACGTAGCAAGGTGCCGCCTTCGCGGATATCCGCAATGACCCCATCTTGCACAATCACGCTGCCTGCAAAGACCCGATCCACAGTAACGATCTGCGCATTGCCGAAAATCACTTCGCTGCTCATGATTGTTCTATCCTTTGAATAAGCCTGCCTCAGCGGCGGCGATGGCGACCTCTATCGTGCCGCTATTGTCAATTTCCACGACATTCAGGCCCTCGGGCAAAGGAACCTGTCGCGCCAGACGCGCGGCGATATCCTGTGCATCCTCGCGCCCGCGCGCGGCAAGACGCGTGGCCAAAACCGCAGGGCTTGCGGTGATGGACAGAACCACCACATGCGCAAATCGCAACGCAGCCTCGCTCAACACATTGCGAGACAGGTTTGCAAGGACATCATGACCTGCGGCAATCCAATCGGCCACCTCAACGGGAATACCATAAGAGAGGCCATGCGCCTGCCATGACAAGGCAAAGGCCCCCTGCCCCTTGAGACGCGCAAATTCATCTGCGCTGACCCCATCAAACGCCTCACCCCCCGCATCACTGGGGCGGGTGATCACGCGTTTGGCCGCGCGCAAATCGGGATGGCGGGCCATCAGCCCTGCCATCACGCTGTCTTTGCCCACCCCAGAGGGGCCAACAACCGCAATGAGGCGGCCTGTCTTCATGCGATCTTCCTTGGGGTAAAGACGCTGACATCAATGGCGCGATCCGCCACCCGCTCGCGCGCTTCAAGGTCATGGAAAATTCCAACGATCGCAGCCCCTTCTGCCTTCGCCTCTTCGATCAGCGATAGCACCGTCTCGCGGTTCTGGGCATCAAGGCTGGCGGTTGGCTCATCCAACAGCAAAACGGGATAGCGATGTGCAAATCCGCGCGCAATGTTGACGCGTTGCTGTTCACCGCCCGAGAATGTCGTGGGCGATAACGGCCAAAGCCGTTCGGGGATGCGCAACCGCGTCAGCAAATCTGCGGCCCGCGCCTGCGCTTCGTCCTCAGCCACACCAAGAGACAAGAGAGGCTCTGCCACAACCTCTAGGGTGGGCACGCGCGGCACCACGCGCAAGAACTGGCTGACATACCCTAAAACCTCGCGCCGTAAGGTCAAAATCTCGCGCGGGGTGGCGGTGGTGATGTCCAACCCGTTCACCACCACACGCCCCGCTTGCGCCAGATAATTTCCGTAAAGGATGCGCATGACAGTGGATTTCCCTGCCCCGCTTTCCCCTGTCAGGGCGACACATTCGCCCGCCGCTACGGAAAAATTCGCGCCCTCTAGCACGGGGATCACCGCGCTGTTTTGATTGTGCAGGGTAAAAGATTTCCCCAAATCTGTGACTGTGATCATCGTCATCCCTCACACCTGCAAAACCGAAGATACCAAAAGCTGCGTATAGGCGTGTTGCGGATCATCCAAGACCTGATCGGTCAAACCTGTTTCCACAACATGGCCCGATTTCATCACCATCAGCCGATCTGCCAAAAGACGCACCACCGCCAAATCATGGGTGACGATAATGGCCGACAATCCCATACGGCGGACAAGACCGCGCAGCAAATCCAACAGCCGTGCCTGCACGCTAACGTCCAAGCCGCCCGTGGGTTCATCCATGAAAACAAGGCGCGGGCCCGTTACCAAATTGCGCGCGATTTGCAGGCGCTGCTGCATCCCACCCGAAAAGGCCGAAGGGCGATCATCCATGCGGGCGGTGTCGATTTCAACCTTGCTCAGCCAGTCACCCGCTGTCTGGCGAATATCGCCATAATGACGCGCGCCGACCGCCATCAACCGCTCGCCGACATTACCGCCTGCGGATACCCGCATCCGCAATCCATCACGCGGATTTTGATGCACAAAGGCCCAATCGGTGCGCGACAGCATCCGCCGCTCGGCCTCGGGCATCTGACGGACATCACGGGGGCCATCGGCACGGGTGTCAAAAATCACTTCGCCCTGATCAGGGCTCTGATGCCCCGCGAGGCAATTGAGCAGCGTGGACTTACCTGACCCAGACTCGCCCACAATCCCCAAGACTTCGCCTGGATAAAGATCAAACGAGACATCTGCACAGCCAATCCGCGCGCCGTATCGTTTCTCAATATTGCGCACTTGCAAAAGCGGGGTCATGCGACCTCTCCTGTCTCGCGGCGGCTGGCGCAGTAATCTGTGTCGGAACAGACAAACATCCGCCCGCCCGCATCATCCACGATCACCTCATCTAAGTAGCTGTCTTCGGCCCCACATAGCGCACAAGGATGTGCCGCTTTTGACGGATTAAAGGGGTAATCTTCAAAATCGAGACTGACGACCTTGGTATAGGGCGGCAGCGCGTAAATCCTTTGCTCACGTCCCGCCCCAAACAATTGCAAAGCAGGGCTTTCCAATTTGGGATTGTCGAATTTCGGGATTGGAGAGGGATCCATCACATAGCGATCTTCCACCTTCACAGGATAAGCATAGGCGGTCGCAATCTCGCCATGGCGCGCAATGTCCTCGTAGAGCTTGACATGCATCAGGCCATATTCCTCAAGCCCATGCATCTTGCGCGTTTCGGTTTCACGCGGCTCTAGGAAACGCAGCGGCTCGGGGATTGGCACTTGATAGACCAAAATCTGATCCGCACTCAGCGGCGTTTCAGGGATGCGGTGGCGCGTTTGGATGACAGTGGCCTCCGTGGTTTTCTCGGTCACCGCCATGCCTGCGGTTTTCTCGAAAAAGCGGCGGATTGAAACGGCATTGGTCGTGTCATCCGCACCTTGGTCGATGACTTTGAACACATCATCGGGGGTTAAGCAGGCGGCAGAAACCTGAACACCGCCCGTGCCCCACCCATAGGGCATTGGCATTTCGCGACTTGCGAAGGGCACCTGATAGCCTGGAATGGCCACCCCCTTCAGAATAGCGCGGCGGATCATCCGCTTGGTCTGCTCGTCCAGATAGGCAAAATTATAGCTCATTCTGCAGCCTCCCGTGGGCCTGTAGATGCCATCATCGCCTCGGCGCGCAGGCGGCGGATCAGCTCCAATTCAGATTGGAAATCCACGTAATGAGGCAGTTTGATATGTTCGAGGAACCCAGTTGCTTGCACATTATCAGAATGGGACAGGACAAACTCTGCGTCTTGCGCGGGCGCGCCCACATCATCCTCACCCAATTCCTCCCATCGCAAGGCGCGATCCACGAGGGCCATGGAAATCGCTTTGCGTTCGGATTGCCCAAAGACCAAACCATAACCGCGGGTGAATTGCGGCGGCTCGGTCTTGCTGCCTGTAAATTGGTTCACGGTTTCACATTCGCTGACCGTGATCTCGCCGAGATCAATGGCAAAGCCCAATTCGGGAATATCCATCGACACAGCCACGCGCCCGATGCGCAATTCGCCCACGAACGGGTGGTTGCGCGCATAGCCCCGTTGCGTGGAATAAGCCATCGAGAGAACAAACCCCTCATCGCCACGCGCCAAGGCCTGAAGTTTCAGCGGACGATCCGCAGGGAAATCCAAGGGCTCGCGCGTCAGATCACGCGGGGGCGTGTTATCCTCAGGCTCGGGCTGCAATAGGCCCTCGCGATCCAGAAATTCGGTGACATGCGGCAAAGGTGCGGCATCCACTGGCGCGGCCTCTTTGGCTGCGGGCGACACCGCCCCCTCCGCCACCAAAGCGAAATCCAACAAGCGGTGGGTATAGTCAAAGGTTGGCCCCAAGATCTGCCCGCCTGGCAGATCCTTAAAAGTGGCCGAGATGCGCCGATCACAGCGCATCGCGCCAGTATCAATCGGGGCGCTCACCCCAAAACGGGGCAAGGTGGTGCGATAGGCGCGGATCAGAAAAATCGCCTCAATCATATCGCCCCGCGCCTGCTTGATCGCCAGAGCTGCCAAATCAGGATCGTATAGCGAACCTTCGGCCATGACCCGATTGACAGCCAAGCTAAGCTGTTCGCGAATTTGCGGGATGCTCAATTCCGCCACATCGGTTGCGCCGCGCCGCTCATCGGCCAACCATTCATGGGCGGCGTCAATCGCCCGCTCGCCCCCTTTTACCGCAACATACATCAGGAAGCCCCCTCAATACGGGTGGATCGCGGCAGGGCCGCTATTTGGCTGCCTGATGTGAAGAACGTGTCAAACCCAAGCGGGAAGCGGCGCGCATTGGCGACAAAAGCCGCAGTCTCAGGCAGATTGAGACAGGCCTCCGCCTGAATGCCTGGCCCCGTCAAGCGCACCCCCTCCGCCGCGAGATGATCCATCTCAACGATCAATGTGACAGAGCGGTCAGGGTAATCTTGCACACCTTGACGCATCCGCGCGAGATCAACGCAAAGCTCATCCCATGGGCCAATGGCGAAATCTGCCTCATCCGCAGAAACCAAAGGCGCGCCCGTATGAAAGCGCAGCCATTCGCGAATAGCGTCTGTGTCGCAAGATGGGGAAAGGTAAACCCGTGTTTCAGGATCACAAAGAACCAGCAGCAAACTGCCCGCCGCAGGGGATAAGGGCAGCGGCGGATGCCCACCTGAAATCTCGCGGATCACCCCAGGACGGGCCATCACATCCAAGGCCGCGCGAAAGGCAATTGCAGCATCGCGCGGGGGATTGGCGAACCCGCCCCCCATCGCATCGGTCACATTTGGCTCAGACAGTGCCATGCTCATTCCCCCCGAACCATGGTGAAAAATTCAACCTTTGTGCCCGCCGCGCGCGCCGCCCGCGCGCCCTCACGCGCTGCTTTTTCCACGCGCAAAGGGGTGATCACGGAGGCGATCAAAGCCGACCCTTGATCTGTCTGACACAGCGCATCGACCAGCGCGGCATAGGTTGCGGCCTCATGACTGCGGCCCTGCACATATCCGTGCCCAACCGCACCGCTTTCATTGAGGCGCACCGAGGCGCGGGTGACAGTCATTTCACCGAGATTAAACGCAGCGCCCACCGCGCCTGCGCGCCCACGCACCATGACCGTGCCAATTTCAGGCGCACGCAAAACGCTATGCGGCACCTCAACGCCTGCGGATTGACACAGCGCGATCAGGCGATCTGCGGGGGCCTGTGCCATGGTGGACAGCCATGCTTGCCGTTCGATGTGTTCGCCTAAATTCGACATCTTGCGAAGTTATCCGATAAAATATACAACTAGACAAACTTTACGCTCAACCCTGCCCCCTCACAAGCGGCTTTTGATGAAATTTTGATGACAGATGCCCAAAGCCACGATCTGGACAGAAATTCGAAACGACCTTGAAACCGATATCCGTTTGGGGCGCTTTGCAGCAGGCACCAAATTGCCCACAGAGGCGGAATTGGCCGCCCGCTTTGGCGTGAACCGCCATACCGTGCGCCGCGCCATCGCAAGTCTCGTTGAGGCGGGGCTGGCCCTTAGCCGCCAAGGCGCAGGCGTTTTTGTAACCGAAGCCCAAACCCCTTATCAGATTGGGCCAAGGGTGCGGTTTTCTCAAGCCATCCGCGCAACAGGCCGTGTGCCCGACAGACGTTACACCGCATTGTTCAGCCGCCCTGCTGATGCCAAAGAGGCCGAGATGCTCAATATCCGCGAGGGGGAATTGGTGCATCACGCAGAGGGTCTATCCTATGCCGATGGGGTGGCTCTGTCGCTGTTTTCATCGTGCTTTCCTGCCGCAAGGCTGCCGAATTTATTGGACAACCTTACCCGCGACCCTTCGATTACAGCGGCCTTTGCGGCGGATGGGTTTGACGATTACCTGCGCCGCGACACGCAAATTGACGCGCGCGCGGCCACAAAATTGCAAGCACATCAATTGGGCATTCGCCATGGCGCGGCCCTGTTAGAAATCACCGCGATTAACATCTGCGCAAAATCGGGCGCGGTCTTGGAATTCGGGCAAAGCGTGATGGTCGGCGGGCGCGTTAAATTGCGGGTTGAGGGCTCTGCCCCGACACCCCTGCCGCCCGCACAAAATGCGCCCTAAGGAAAAGCTGCGCAACACCGTTTGGCGTGTGATGCGTGGCTGTCTCTGCCGCGTGCAGGGTGAAATATGACCCCAGCCGCGCAGCAAGCGTGGCGGCATCATAACGCTGCACAGGCAGGCCGCTGCATCGCTCAGGGCCATCTTGGTGAAACACCGACAAGATCACATGACCCTTGGGGATCACAGCGCGGGCCATCACCTGCACATAGGCCGCCTGCGCGTCAGGGTCGGTTAAAAAATGAAACACCGCGCGATCATGCCAAAGGTGATAGTGGCGGGGCGGTTGCCAGTTGCGCAAATCCGCACAAATGAAGCGCGGCGGATGGTCAAGATCACGACAGGCGGCCATGCTTTGGGTCATGGCATGGGCCGAAATATCGATGGCTGTGACATCGCGATAGCCTGCAAGCGCCAAGCCACGCGCCAAGCCTGACCGCCCTGCCCCTGCATCTAGAATGGGCGCGTCAGGCCCAAGCTTGAGCGCCTCGATTTGGGCAAGGGCATGGGTGTAATCTGCTTGATACCACCCAAGCTGATCAACCGCCCGATCGAGATAGACCGCATCCCAAAAGCCAGCCTCCGCAGCATTCGGGGATGGCGCATGATCTGTCATCGGATGAATTGGTCAACGTAATCTGCGCCAAGCCCGACACGTTCGTAATGCGCGCGGCACAGATCAATCTTGGTAAAGACATCCTCATAGCCCAAAACCTCGCCATAAGGATCGACATAGCACATGACGCCATTGACCTGAAAAAAGGTGATCATCTCATCAACCCCTTCGGGCACGACCAATGTGTGCGTCTCGCCCGGGGGTTCGTAAACATAAGAGCCCGCTGTGGCCTCCCAGTCATGCTCAAGGTAATGCCATCGTCCCTTCAACACCCAACCATGCACCGCCTGCGGATGGCGATGGCGCGACAGCACGCCCGATTTGGTCACCTTAAGCAGGTTCATCCAATACCCTTGCGAGCGATTAAGACAGAGCGGCCGAAACCAAACATTCGGGGCCTGCGGCACCCAAATCCGCTCATCTTCTGGGATGGCATTGGGGATCATGATCTCCTCCAATGCATCTTGGGGAAAGGGCAACTGATAGGGGGTCATTGGATCATGGTCAGATTTTTGAAGGGGCATGGTCACCTCACATTGCACTATAGCCGCCATCTACGGGATAAATGGCACCTGTCACAAAGCCAGCACGGGCCGATAAAAGCCACGCAACCAACTCGCCTATTTCATCGGGCTTGCCCCACCGCCCCATCGGGGTGCGCGCCAGAATGGGGCCGTTTCGCGCGGGGTCTTCGCGCAAGGCTGCGGTCATCTCAGTTTCGATCCATCCGGGCGCAATCGCATTGACCCGCACGCCGTCCGCGGCCCATTTCCCCGCCAAGGCCTTTGTCAACTGCGCGACACCGCCTTTGGAGGCCGAATAAGCGGGAACAAGCGGCCCCCCAAATGTGCTCAGCATGGAGGCCGTGTTCACAATCGCCCCTTTGGACTTCGCAAGCAGCGGATGGGCGGCAACACAAGTGCGCATCGTGCCTGTCAGATTGATCTCGATCACTTTGGTGAACACATCCATTTCATATTCCGCACCGCGAAACAAAACGCCTGCGCAATTCACCAAAGCGTCAAGCCCGTCAAACTGTCCGAAAAACTGATCCACCGCCGCTTGGTCCGTGACATCAAGCTGGGCTGTGGCCACCTGCGGGATAGCCGCTGCAAAATCAGCAATCTCTTGTGGGGCCAGGCCGGTGACTGTGACCTGCCACCCTTCGCGCAGCAAAACCCGCGCAATGCCTGCGCCGATCCCGCCTGTGCCACCAATCACGACTGCCCTAGACATAGTTTGCCCCATGCGCCCTGTTCACACCGCATAGCTTTGCGGAACTTGGGCCATGATACAAGTCTGATGAAGCGATGAGAGCGTGGAGCGGGTAGCGGGAATCGAACCCGCACGACTAGCTTGGAAGGCTAGGGCGCTACCATTACACCATACCCGCTTGCTTGAATCTGGGGGTAAGTCATCGTCCCGTTTTCGTCAAGGATGAATGAGCCTTGACCTATGATGCGGATTTCCGCACATCACGCATATGTTGATATTCAAAATTCTCCGCCCTTCCGAATGGGACGCGCTTTGCGCCCAGAAAGAAACCCTTGGCGCGCCGATTGATCAGGCCGATGGCTATATCCATTTCTCGACCGCAGCGCAGGTGGCCGAAACCTTGGCCAAGCATTTTTCAGCTGTCGAAGGATTGATCCTTGCCGCCTATGAGGCCGATGCCTTTGGCGATGCCCTGCGGTGGGAGGTGTCGCGCGGCGGCGATCTTTTCCCGCATTTATATGGCAAGCTGCCCTTAGACGGGGTTTTATGGCATCATGAATTGACGCTTGAAAATGGCCTTCACATTCTGCCCGATTTGAACGGGTGATGAGAGATTAGGACATCTGATGTTTGAAAAAGCCGCCCTTGCTGCCTTGCGCCTGATCTCGCCTGAACGCGCGCATGGTCTTGCGCTGACCGCGCTGAACATGGGGCTTGCCCCCAAAACAGGGCCTATTACCACCGCACGTTTGGCAACAACTGTGGCGGGGATGAATTTCCCAAACCCGCTTGGCCTTGCGGCGGGCTTTGACAAAAATGCCACCGCAATTGCGCCCTTAATGGAAACAGGGTTGGGGTTTATTGAGGTGGGGGCAATCACGCCACAGGCGCAGCCAGGAAACCCGCAACCCCGCGTGTTTCGCCTGCCGCGTGACCGCGCAGTGATCAATCGCTTTGGCTTTAATAATGAAGGCATGGAGGCTGCATCCAAACGTCTGGCCGACCGCCCCCATCGCATTCCTTTGGGTTTGAATTTGGGCGCCAATAAAACCAGCACGGATCGCGCGGCAGATTACGCTTTGGTTTTGGCCCGTTGTGGGGGGCTGATTGATTTTGCTACGATCAACATCTCCTCTCCCAACACCGAGAACCTGCGTGACCTGCAGGCCGCAGACCAGCTTGAACGCTTGTTGCAAGGGGTCATGGATGCGAATTTTGATCTCGCCCGTCCCGTGCCCCTCTTTGTGAAAATTGCACCTGACCTGACCAATGACGAGATTGACGCCATTGCAGAGCTTGCCTTGCGGATGCAGCTTGCGGGCATCATTGCCACCAATACCACCATTTCACGCGAGGGGTTGCGCGGGCGCCATCGGCGCGAAACTGGGGGCCTGTCAGGGCAACCCTTGTTCGAGCGATCCACCCAAGTTCTGGCACGACTGTCGCAGCAAACAGGCGGCAAGATTGCCTTGATTGGTGTGGGGGGCGTGGCCAATGCGGATCAAGCCTATGCCAAGATCAAGGCGGGCGCGCACTTGGTGCAGCTTTACACGGGGCTTGTTTATGGGGGTATGGGTTTGGTTGCCGATATCCTTCAAGGTCTTGACGCCGCTCTTGCGCAAGATGGCCATGCCAGTTTGCAATCTGCCATCGGCACGGGGGTTGACGCATGGCTTTGACCCTCTGGCATAATCCACGCTGTTCGAAATCCCGTCAGGCTTTGGCATTGCTGACAGAGAGGGGCATCGAGTTTGACACGCGCGCCTATTTAGACACCGCGCCCACCCATGCCGAACTGGCCGCAGTGATCGCAAAACTAGGCCGCCCTGCCCGAGATCTAATCCGCGCAAAAGAGGCCCGCGAAACGGGGGTGGATTTGACGGATAAGGCCGCAATCTTAGCTGCCATGGCCGATGATCCACGGCTGATTGAACGCCCTGTTTTGATCAGTGAAACCGCCGCCGCAATTGGCCGCCCGCCTGAAAATATCCTTACGCTGCTTTAGGTCGCGCTGCGCTCAAGTGCGGGGTAGCGCGCCCCAAGGCTCAGACCGCGCAGGATGAACATCCCCAACAACGCGGCCCATAACCCATGATTTCCATAGGCGGGGATCAGCGTCACACACAGCATGACATAGCCTGCGAAAGACAGGGCCATCATGTTGCGCATGTCACGGGTGCGGGTTGCGCCAATGAATATCCCGTCCAAAATCCATGCTTGAAACCCAACAAGCGGCGCCAGCACCATCCAAAACAGGTAATCACGCGCCTCAATGCGCACTTCGGGCGCAGTGGTGAGAATATCAATAATCTCGCCTCCAAAGACCCAAAAAGCTGCGGCCATCACCACCGCCACACCGCCCGACCAAAGCGCCGTCATTATGGCGCTGCGGCGCAAGGCGGCATGGTTTTTGGCCCCTAAGGATTTTCCAACAAGACTTTCGGCGGCAAAGGCAAACCCGTCCAACCCATAGGCGGTAATATGGATGAATTGCATAAGAATTTGATTGGAAGCGAGGGTCGTATCCCCGAAATCCGAGCCGATATAGATGAAGGAGGTAAACCCCGCCATCAGAAAGACGGAACGGATCAAAATATCGGTGTTGACCTGCGCCATATGCAACAGCCGCCCGCGATCAAAAACGCGCGGCCAATCGCGCCATGCAGCCTGCGAAAATCCCGTGCGACACAGATAAAGCCCAAGCGCCAAGCCCGACCATTCTGCAATGGACGTGGCCGCGGCCACACCATCGACATCATAGCCCAAACCCAACACAAACCCCACTGATAGCAGGATGTTCAACCCGTTCATCCAGAGCTGCAAAACGAACACGGCGCCTGTGCGTTCAGCGGCAATCAACCACCCCGTGATACCATAAATCGCGATTGCAGCCGGGGCAGACCAAATGCGGATTGCCATGTAATCGCGCGCCAAAGCCTCGACCGCATCACTTGCGGGGGCTATCGCAAAAATGGCCGCGAAGATTGCCGATTGCAGCAGGATCAAAACCACACCAGCCACCACGCCAATCATCAAAACGCGCGACAGCAAGGCCGAGATTTCTGCCTGATCCCCTGCCCCATGGGCCTGCGCGGCCAAACCGACAGTGCCCATGCGCAAGAATCCAAAAATCCAAAATACAGTGGTCATGGATATCGCACCCAAGCCCACCGCGCCGATCATAGCCGCATCACCCAATTGGCCAACAACGCCCGTGTCGACCAAACCCAAAAGCGGCACCGTGATGTTTGACAAAACCACAGGCACGGCGATGCGCAACACCCGCGCATGGGTCAAGGGCGGGGTCTGATCCGTCATGGGACTGTCACCAAGACAAAATGGCCATGCGCCGCGGCAATGGGGGTGTCTGGATCACCTTGCCACATCGTCACCGAGACCGAGGCAAAACGGCGCCCCGCGCGGGTCAGCTGCGCCTTGGCAAACCCATCTTCGGGCAGGCCGCGGCGCAAATAATCCACAGTGAAATCAATCAACTTTGGCGGGGTTGTCAGCGGGATAGAGAGCGCATCTATAACATGGGCTTGCGCCGCGATCTGCAGCACCGATGCTGTAACCCCGCCATGCAGCGCGGGCAAAATCGGATTGCCAATCAAAACGCCACGATAAGGCAATTTGATCACCCCGCCCTCTTGGCCCTCTAGGCCCAAAAACCGCGCATAGGGCAGCTGGTTGAAAATCTGCTGCATCAGCCCTGCCTCTTTTGCGGGTTGACCATCTCCAAGACACCCTTGCCCTCTGGCCCATATTCGACCGTGAAACTTCCGCTGGCTTTGGCCAAAAGCGCGCCTGTCTCATGATCAGTGGCCGCCACAGTGACAAAGGCCACATTTCCCCTGATGGCATAACACTCCGCCTTGGCCAGAACTGTGCCTTTTGCACTTTGGCCCATCACATCAAGGCGCAGATCTAAGGTCGCGGTCGCAAGGGGTTTGCTGTCATGCGCCACCACTGCCGTGCCTGCACAGGTGTCCATCAGCGCCGTGAGTGCGCCTTCATGCAGCGCGCCCGCAGCATCACGGAGATCGGGCAGAACCCGCATCGTCATCGCCGCAGTCCCAGATCCAAGGGCAACAATGTTCATCTGCAACGCCGCCGCATAGGGCAGTTGCGTGATGAAACTTTGCGCGACATGGAGGATATCCGACTGGTCGGAGGGCACGGGCATAATCCAACAAATTGGGGTTAATGATCTGCACCATCTAACGCGCAGCGCGCGCCCGCGGCAATGCGCAAATTACATCGATACCAATTCTATGATAAGCTGTGCTCAAATCATGGATCAGCCGAGGATGCCGCAAATGCCATCAGACGCCCCACAGCGCGAGGCCGATTTTCGCACCATCGGCGAGATGTGCGCCCTGTTTCAAGTGACGCCGCGCAGCCTTCGGTTCTACGAAAGCAAGGAGCTGTTGGCCCCCTTGCGTGTGGGACAAAAGCGGCTTTATTCCCGTAGCGACCAAGCGCGTCTCAAACTGATTTTGCAGGGCAAACGCTTTGGCTTTAGCCTAGAGGCGATGCGACAATTGCTTGACCTTTATGCACTCGGCGACAATCAAGTGACGCAACTGGAAAGAAGCCTAGAAGTTGGGCGTGAAAGATTGCACGATATGCAGGCACAATATACCGAGTTAGGCCAAGCCATTCGTGATTTGCAAAGTCAAATTGATTTGGTGGCGCAAATGCTGGCAGACCGAAAATCGGATCAAGACCCACAGTCATAACGTGACATAAGGAAACCGAGCCGTGACCAACACCCTCTATTGTTTTGGGGAATCTGGAAATGCCTATAAAGCCGCGCTGTGCCTGACATTGGCAGGTGTGCCTTGGCAGCCCCGTTTTGTTGATTTCTTCAACGGCGAGGCGCGTGGTGCAGAGTTTCGCGCAATAAACCCAATGGGCGAAGTTCCCGTGCTAGATGCAGGGGGTAAAATCCTGACCCAATCAGGGTTGATCCAAACTTGGGTTATGGATGAAACAGGCAAACTTGCAGGGGCGAGTGCCTCAGACCGCCAAGAAATCTTGCGGTGGATTTTGTTCGACAATCAAAAGGTTTCGGGCACTGCGGGGCCGTTGCGGTTCTTGATAAATTTCGCGCCCGAGGACAAACGAGATGCGGGCGTTATTGGGTATTTGACGGGGCGGATGCAGGCCGCGCTTTCCATTCTTGAAGGGGTGCTCAGCACCCGCGACTGGATTGCCTGCGACAGTGTCTCTGCGGCTGATATCGCCTGCGCGGGCTATCTCTATTATCCTGAAAATTTCAATTTCACGCGCGCCGATTATCCTGCGATTTCGGCATGGCTGACCCGCTTGGCCCACCAACCCAATTGGGCACATCCCTATGACCTGATGCCTGCGCCAACATTGGGCAAAGATGACGGGTTTCGCGATGCATAAGCGCGAGGGCATTGCGTGACCGCGTTAGAGGAATATCAAAAACTAGAGGCCACAGGCCTTTGGCGCGATGTTGGCGACAGCCAACGCCGCGAAGTGTTGATCAATTTGGGCAACACGTCTTTGATCATATCGACCCTTTCAGAAACCGCGCTCACCCATTGGTCGCTGGCCGCGGTGATCCGCGTCAATCCGGGCGAGCTGCCCGCCCTTTATGTGCCTGTCGAGGGGAGTGACGAAAGCCTAGAGATCGCGGATGAGGACATGATCGCCGCAATCGAAAAGCTGCGCAGTATGATTGACCGCCATCGCCCCCATCCTGGGCGGTTGCGTGGCATTCTGGCGGCGACAACCGCCGCGGTGGTTCTGGGCTTGGGCCTGTTTTGGTTGCCTGATGCATTGGTGCGCCAGACAGTGCATCTTTTGCCCGAGGCAAAAAAGCGCGAAATAGGTCAGGATATTCTCTCAGAGATGATCCAACTGACGGGGCCAAGCTGCAATCAAACCGCGGGGCAAGCCGCGCTTGCAGCCCTTGCGCGGCGGGTGTTCATCGCCACACCGACCGTACCGCGGCTTGTGGTTCTGCGTGATGGTCTGCCCGCAAGCCTACATTTGCCCGGCGATTTGATCGTGCTAAACCGATCCGTGGTGGAGGATTACCAAAGCCCTGATGTGTTGGCAGGGTTTTTATTGTCAGAATATATCCGCTTGGTTGACAGCAACCCCACCCAAGCCCTGCTGCAAGAGGCAGGTTTGTGGGCGACATTTCGACTGTTGACCACAGGCCAGATCAGCGACACGCATCTGGCTGCGCGCGCCGCCAGTCTGCTGACCGAAACACCAACAGATGTGGCCGATGAGGCGCTTTTATCGCAATTCGCACAGGCCGAGATTTCCTCGCAACCTTACGCCTACGCACTCGATATCTCGGGTGAAAACACCCTTAGCCTGATCGAGGCAGACCCCCTTCGCACAGCACCAAATGCGCCCTTGTTAGAAGATACGAGATGGGTTGCCCTGCAAGAGATTTGCACTGAGTGAACAGATCACTGAATGTGGGCCGAGGTGAACCCTGCCGCACGCAGGGCCAATGCCGCGCGTTGCGTGGCTGCATCACTTGAGAACGGGCCGACCAGAACCGCATATCCCGAACTCATACGCCCAAGCCGTGCAGTCATGCCAAATTGGGCCAATTGCGCGGCGGTCTGCGCGGCTTCGTTCCGCGTGCTATAGGTGGCGGCGCGAACCAAGGCCCCTGTAACAGGGGCCGCTGGCAAGGCCGTTGGTTGACCTGTTGCAGGCTCTGAGGCGCTCAGGCCGCTACGGGGGGAAACGGGTGCTGCCTCTGCGGCTGGGGTATTGCGGCTTGATTGCGTCACGGGCCCCTGTGGCTGTGCGGCGGGTTCCGCGCGTGTCGACCGGCTGACGAAAATTGACGGCGCCTCCGTGGCCTGAGGCGTTGCAATGACCTGTGGGATAGGCCCAGGCGCAGCCACCGCTGTGGCAACGGGTGGTCTGCCACCGCTAAATAGGCTCGCGAAAAAATTTTGCAGGCCAAAGCGCAAGGTTCCCCTGCGGTCATTTTGCAGACGCGCTGGCACGCCCTGATCCCAAATCTGCGCCATTTGCGCATCACCCGCAGCCGAGCGCGGCCCCCGCATCGGATTGAGACGCCCATCTGACCATGCAGGCCGATACCCTTCGGGCACGATAATCCCGCTTGGATCCGTTGCCCCAATCCGTCCTGTAGCGGCACCCGCAATCATGGAGGGAACCGTCAATGGCGCGCGATGCTCGGAACGGGCCAACCCATCGGCAGGGTGAATGGGTTGCGGGCCACACCGTATTGCCGTGCGGCTACGAATTTCGGTCACGCTGCCATCGCGGGCGCGAATGATGCAGCGGTTGGAATTATTTGAGGGGCTTTGCGCGGGCGGAACAACCGCCATGACAGGTGCTGCAGCGGGTGCGACACCAACGGGTTCCCGCAGGCGCATGGGGGCCTGTGCGGGCCGTGTCGCGGGCGCTGCACCCATAACAGGGGCAGGCGCGACAGGGGCCGCCGCCATTTGCGACAGGGAGGGCGGCAAACCGCAAATCTGCCTGCGATCCCGCGAGATACGCGGAATCCAATCTGTCGAAGCCCCCTGCCCCGTGCGAATGAACGCACAGCCTGTGCTGTCGACATATTGTTCAGAGGTGAATGACTGGGGGGGGAATTCCGCGGGTGGCCTTAGGTTTTGCGCGATCCCCTGCCCAGCAACGGCAACCATTGAGGATAGAACCGTTGCAGCAAATCCCATGCTGCCCCAAAATTTTACTGCTTTTTTGACCATTCAAGCCCCCGAATTGGGGCAAGAATGCATCAATATTTAGACATAGTAAAGGCACATAACAGAACTAATAGATATCCGCCCCTCATTTGGTGGCAAATATCCGATCCCCCGCATCCCCTAGACCCGGAAGGATATACCCCTTTTCGTTCAAACCGCGATCCAAGGCCGCGGTAAAAATTGGCACATCAGGATGGCGGGCGGCGAATGTCCTGACACCCTCAGGGGCGGCCAGCAATGTCATCAGACTGATATCAACGGCCCCTTCCGATTTGATTTTATCCACCGCCGCAGCCGCCGAATTGCCCGTGGCCAGCATGGGATCTAGGGCGATGACATGACGTTGGGACAGGTGCGAGGGCAGGTTGAGATAGTAATCCACGGGCTCAAGCGTTTCCTCATTGCGATACAGCCCGACAAATCCAACCCGCGCAGCGGGGATTACAGCGCGCATCCCTTCAAGCATTCCGTTGCCCGCCCGCAAAATGGAAATCAAAGCCAGTTTTTTCCCTGCAAGTGTTGGCGCATCCATCACCTCAAGCGGGGTTTCAACGGCGGTGGTTGTAACCGCCAAATCGCGGGTGGCCTCATAGGCCATCAGCATCGAAATTTCGGTCAAAAGCCGCGCGAAATCTTGGGAGGCGCAGTTTTTGTCGCGCATCAAGCTCAGCTTATGTTGCACAAGCGGATGGGTCACGATGGTCAGCGTATCGAATTCTGTCATAGTCTTCCCCCTAGCTTTCAAGCCGTTTTGCAACGCGCGCGCGGGTTTCCTCATCACAAAAGGCCGCCGCAAGCGCGGTTTGGTTTATTTCCGTGAATTCCGTCTCACCCCACCCAAAATGCTGTTCCAAGGCCTCATATTCACGGCTCATATTGGTATGGAAAAAGGGGGGATCATCGGTTGACACGGTTACTTTGACCCCAGCCTCGCGCAGACGCGCAAGCGGGTGACTTTTCCAATTTGGGAAAACCCCAAGAAAAACATTCGACACAGGGCAGCATTCCAAAACAACACCCGTATCGGCAAGGCGTGCGACCAAGTCAGGGTCACTGATCGCCTCGACACCATGCCCGATACGGGGCGGATTATAGGCATCTAGCGTCTCGCGCACCGATTGCGCGCCCCCCCATTCGCCTGCATGAATGGTGAAGGGTAGTCCTGCCTCGGCCGCGCAATCAAAGCTCCATGAAAAATCGCGCACGTGGCCAATCTTCTCGTCCCCCGCCATTCCAAAGCCGCAAATCATGCGTCCCGCCGTTTCCGCAGCACAGCGCGCGGCCCGTTTCGCCTGATCTGGCCCGAAATGACGAACCGCCGTAATCACGCCCCGCATCGTGATCCCAAAATCCCGCTCGGCGGCATCTGCGGCTTCGGTCATTGCAGAAAGATACTCACGCCAAGCACCAATATCCCCACCGCCGCAAAAATCAGGGGACAAGAAGGTTTCGCAATAAACCACCCCGTGGCCTGCGGATGCCTCAAGCACAGAGCGCGTCAGACGCGCATAATCTTCGGGCGTGGTGAGAACCGATGTTGCCGCCTCATAGACGCGTAGAAAATGCACGAAATCATGAATGTCATAGCCGCCTTGCGCGGTGAAAATGCCCGATAAATCCACCTTTTTTTCAAAGGCAATCTGACGAATAAAATCAGGCTGTGCCGCCCCCTCAAGATGAAGGTGCAATTCAACCTTTTTGACGCGGGCCATATCTGACATCGCCGTTCCCCTAAAAATAATAGCCGAGCGCGGTGACCACTATGGCAAATAAGGTGGCCGCGCGCCATGAGATCACCCGCTGCGACAAGACCCGGGCGGCCAGACGCACGCCAAATAGGGCAGCGACAAAGGTCATGGCAGCATAGATGATTTGACTGTCAATCTGGCTCATAAGGCAGGGGTTCCAATCTGAAGGGGGCCAAGCCCCAAATGCGCAGCAAGACTTGCGCCAATATCGGCAAAGGCCCGAAGGCCTAGCCCTTGGGGTGCATGGTCAGGGGCCGCGACCAAAAATGGGACACGTTCACGGGTGTGATCCGTGCCAACCCAAGTGGGATCATTGCCATGATCCGCGGTTAAAATCAGCATGTCACCCGCGCGCAGCGCCGCGATAATCGGCGCAATCGCCGCGTCAAACCATTCCAGCGCACCCGCATAACCCGCCACATCGCGGCGATGGCCAAAACGGGCATCAAACTCAACGAAATTGGCGAGTGTGAGGCTACCATCGGGGGCGCAATCAACCGCGTGGGCCAGATGTTCCATCAGGCGGGCATCACCTCCCTTATGGCTTTCCGTGATGCCACGATGGGCGAAAATATCGCTGATTTTGCCAATGGCAATGACCGCGCGCCCTGCCTCGGATGCGTGATCCAACAAGGTTGGGTTGGGCGGCATCATCGCGTAATCGCGGCGGTTTTCAGTGCGCTCAAACGCGCCTACGCGACCCGTAAAGGGCCGCGCGATCACCCGCCCTACCCGCATCGCGTGCAGTTGCGGGGCGATCCTTTCGCAGAGGTCATAGAGACGCTCTAGCCCAAAGACCTCTTCATGCGCGGCAATCTGAAAGACACTATCGGCGGAGGTGTAGCAAATCGGATACCCCGTTTGCAGATGTTGCGCCCCAAGGCGTTCGATGATCTCAGTGCCAGAGGCGTGGCAATTGCCCAAAATTCCCCCAACACCTGCGATAGATTGAACCGCCGCGACCAAAGCCTCAGAGAAACTGGGAACGGTGGCGGGGAAATAGTGCCAATCCCAAGGCAAGGCGCAGCCCGTCAATTCCCAATGGCCTGATGGCGTGTCTTTGCCTTTGGCGGATTCTTCGGCCACCCCCCAAATGGCATTCGGTGCAGCCGGTGTCAGGGGTGCAGTGCAGATGCCGCTTGCCAGATGCAAAGCGGCCCCGAGACCCAGACGATCCAAATTCGGCACTCTCAGCGGCTGTGCCTGCGCGATATGGCCCAAGGTATTCGCGCCTGTATCGGGATGGCCCGCATTGAAATATCGGTCTGCGTCTGGTGCGCCCCCGATACCAACAGAATCCATCACCACCAAAAATCCACGCGCCATTCAGCCGATCCTTTCATGGATCAAGGCAGGGCGCGGCGGCCTTTCTTCGGAGAGGGTGAAGGCGTCTAACGCGATTGCCCCCATATGTTTGGCAATCTCAGGGTCGCGCGCATGAATGCGCAAAAGCGGGGTCGTAGGGTCGGCCAAATCACCAATCCGCTGGATGTCAGAAAGACCCACGCGTTTGTCGATCTGATCCTCTGCCTGTAGACGCCCCCCGCCAAGATGCACCACGACCTCGCCCAAGGTGCGGGCGTCAATTGCGCGGATGTAGCCCGTCTTTTGCGGGAAAATATCCACCGCATAGGGCGCTGCAGGCAAGCGATCTCGCCAACGTGCCACAAAATCTGTGGCGCCCCCTTGCGCCGCAACCATACGGCCAAAAACCTCGGCGGCGTGACCTTGGGTCAGCGCGTTTGTCAGTGCCATCTCACCTGCCGCCGCATCAACCGCAAGCCCCGCTTGCACCAAAACCTCACCCCCAAGGCTGATGGTTAGGCGGATCAGATCACTGTCGAGCTTTGGACTGCACAGCGCCTCCATCACCTCCATCATTTCCAAAGAATTGCCCGCTGCACGCGCAAGCGGTTGGTTCATATCGGTGACAAGCGCCGTGGTTTTACAGCCCGCGCTTTGCGCTGTATCCACCAAGGATTGAGCCAGTTGCACGGCCTCTTGCGGGGTTTGCATAAAGGCACCCGTGCCGCATTTCACGTCTAAAACCAAGGCCTCTAGCCCTGCTGCCAATTTCTTGGACAAAATAGACGCCGTGATCAAATCAATGCTTGGCACAGTGGCGGTGATATCACGCAACCCATAAAGCCTACGATCCGCGGGGGCGATATCGGCATTGGCGCTGACAATCGCACAGCCCACTTGCCCTACAATGCGTTGCAAATCCTCAATAGCGACATCAATCTGCAAGCCCGAAATTGCCGAAAGTTTGTCCAAGGTGCCGCCCGTATGCCCCAAGCCACGCCCTGAAATCATCGGCACATAAGCCCCGCACGCCGCTAAAGCAGGGGCAAGGATCAGCGACACACAATCACCCACCCCGCCTGTGGAATGTTTGTCGATCACAGGGCCATCCAGTGACCACCCCAGAACCGTGCCACTTTCCAGCATCCCATGGGTCAGATGGGTGCGGTTCTCAAGGCTGAGGCCGCGCAAACATACGGCCATCGCAAAGGCCCCCGCCTGCGCATCGCTGACAGTGCCATCCGCCAACCCTTCGGCAAAGGCAAACATCTCAAATTCGGTCAGAGTTTGCCCCTCTCGCAATTTTGCCAAGATGCTGCGCGGATCGGCCATGATCTACCCTATTCCATCGCCGATTTCACAAAGGCGCCAGGCAGGATGTCCGCCATGCTCAGGATCGCCTGACTTGTGCCGCGCGTTGTGGCCATGGTGATCAGCACCTCATCTTTGCTGAATTCCCGCAATTTTTGGCGACACCCCCCACAAGGGGCGACAGGAACGGGGCTATCTGCGATTACCGCAACCTCTAGGATCTCATGACAGCCTGCGGCAATCATCGCTGAAATTGCGCCCGCCTCGGCACAGGTGCCTTGGGGATAGGCCGCGTTTTCGACATTCACCCCTTGGTAAATCTGCCCATCTGCCCCACGCAGCGCAGCACCGACTGCAAAGCCCGAATATGGGGCATAGGCGCGCGGACGGATTTCTGCGGCGGCGGCCATCAATGCGGGGTCTGGTGTCTTGGTCTGGGGCATGATCCGCACTCCTTGAATTGCGTTGCCTCAATCTGTCCTGACGAACCGATGCACGCAAGGCGAAAGAAAAAGCGGGCCCAAAGGCCCGCCCTTCATACCGTCTCGCCAAACCCGCCTTAGGCTTTGGGATAGCCCAAGGTTTTCAAGGCCGCTGCAATCTCGTCTAAAATCGCAGGATCATCAATTGTTGCGGGCATTTTATAGCTTTCGCCATCAGCGATTTTCACCATTGTGCCGCGCAAAATCTTGCCCGAACGGGTTTTGGGCAGGCGATCCACCACAACGGCCAATTTGAACGCCGCAACGGGGCCGATTTTGTCACGCACAAGTTTCACGCATTCAGACACGACATCTGCCGCATCTTTGGTCGTCCCTTTATTGAGACACAAAAACCCCAGAGGCATTTGCCCTTTGAGATCATCTGCCACACCGATCACCGCGCATTCAGCCACATCTGGGTGAGAGGCAAGAACCTCCTCCATCCCACCGGTAGACAAGCGGTGGCCCGCCACGTTGATCACATCATCCGTGCGCGCCATGATATAAAGATACCCGTCTTCATCCTTATATCCCGCATCACCCGTCTCGTAATAGCCTTTGAAATGCTCAAGATAGGATTTGCGGAAGCGGGCTTCGGCATTCCACAACGTAGGCAAGGTTGCAGGCGGCAAGGGCAATTTAATCGCAATCGCGCCCAATTCGCCCGCAGGCAATTCATGCCCGCCCTCATCCAAAATTTGCACATCATACCCAGGCATTGGCACCGAGGGGCTGCCGATTTTGACAGGCAATTTTTCAATACCCAATGGGTTGCCACAAATGGCCCAACCCGTTTCGGTTTGCCACCAATGGTCAATCACTGGCACGCCAAGTTTTGCCTGCGCCCATTGGATTGTGTCAGGGTCGGCACGCTCACCCGCCAAGAACAGCGATTCAAGGCTAGAGATGTCATATTTTCCAATAAAGCTGCCTTCTGGGTCTTCGCGCTTGATC
The DNA here is from genome assembly GCF_037805105.1 of Roseobacter sp. HKCCA2468. Lineage (NCBI taxonomy): Bacteria > Pseudomonadati > Pseudomonadota > Alphaproteobacteria > Rhodobacterales > Roseobacteraceae > Roseobacter > Roseobacter sp. HKCCA2468. The sequence continues at coordinate 35,549 of NZ_JBBLYN010000006.1, read as the reverse complement.
GCGCGAAAGGCCGTTGGGGCGGTAAACAGGCATTTGACCTTATGCTCATCAATCACGCGCCAGAACGTGCCTGCATCAGGCGTTCCAATAGGTTTGCCTTCAAAGACGATTGTGGTGCAGCCAAAGGTCAGAGGCGCGTAACAAATATAGGAATGCCCCACGACCCAACCCACATCAGAGGCGGCCCAAAACACCTCGCCAGGGTTCATGTCGTAGAGATTGCGCATTGACCAATTCAACGCAACCAGATGGCCGCCTGTATGGCGCACAACGCCCTTTGGTTGGCCCGTTGTGCCAGAGGTGTAGAGAATATAGGCGGGGTGGTTGCCCTCTACGGGCACACAAGGCGCGGGCGCAACCCCGTGTTGGAAGCCATACCAATCGACATCGCGCCCATCGGTCAAGCTTGCCACTTCTTGCTCGCGCTGAAAGATCACGCAGAAATCTGGCTTATGGGCGGCGGCCTCGATGGCCGCATCCAAAAGCGGTTTATAATGCACCACGCGGCCCGGCTCGAGGCCACAGGAGGCGGCGATGATACATTTGGGCTGCGCATCATCAATGCGCACCGCCAATTCAGCCGCAGCAAAGCCGCCAAAGACCACCGAATGCACCGCGCCAATGCGCGCGCAGGCAAGCATCGCCTCAACGGCCTGGGGCACCATCGGCATATAGATAATGACCCGATCCCCTTTGGTCACACCTTTGGCCTGAAGGCCACCCGCCAGAAGCGCGACACGTTCTTGCAATTCTGCATAGGAAATTTTCTGAACCGTGCTGGTGATGGGGCTGTCATAGATGATAGCGGTGCGATCCCCATGGCCTGCGGCAACATGGCGATCGACCGCGTTCCAACAACCATTCAGTTGACCATCTGCAAACCATTCATAAAGAGGCGCGTTTTCATCAGACAGCGCGTGGGATGGTTCAACATCCCAATCAATGGCAGAAGCAGCCTCCATCCAAAACCCTTCTGGGTTGGAACGGGCATACTCATAAATCTTTTGATAGCTCATGCGGGCCTCCCTTTGCTTGCGCAATTTTCTATCCCTTCAACCATAGCTTGCGCAAGAAGGTGACTTTGACGCAGGCGCGAAAACTGCGACCATGCGCCACTTTGTTTTAACGGCGTAGACGTTAGATGGGGGAATATCGAACAGGAGCCTCCCCCATGACCATGTCCTTAAACGAAGACACAAGCCACTATATCACACGCCATGTCACCTATCGCCTGCCCGTCATCGGGCGCATCGCGCGCGAGGTGGTCGAGGGCGAAGTAGACAACAGTTTTGCCCTTATTATCATGGTTGTTTCGGCTGTTGCCTCGGCCGTGCTGATTTGGGGATTCCCCGCACTGATCATCTCGGCGCTTGGGGCAACCGCATTGATGTTTCTCACACTGTTGCGCATCACCTTTGGCTAAGGCGCGGCAGTGCGCCTGTCAGCCATAGGTGGCGACAGGCGTGCCTGCGAGGGCAGAAATATTCAACAGCCCCCGCGCGGTGATTGAGGGGGTGACGATATGCGCGCGATTGCCCATCCCCATAAGAATCGGCCCGACTTCCAGCCCGCCCGCCTTCATCTTTAGGATGTTCCGTGCCGCCCCAGCGGCATCAGTATTGGCAAAGACAAGCGCGTTGGCCTGCCCCTCAAGGCGCGAATTGGGGAAAATTCGGGCGCGCAGTTCAGGATCAAGCGCGCTGTCGATATGCATCTCGCCCTCATAGGCGAAATCAAGCGCCATTGCGTCCAGAATATCAAGCGCCGCGCGCATCCGCCGCCCACTGTCACTGTCGAGATTGCCGAATTGACTGCCAGAACACAGCGCAATTTTTGGCGCGATGCCAAAGCGGCGCACATGACGGGCTGTGGCAATCACCGTCTCGGCGATTTGCTCTGGCGTGGGCTGCGCATGAATATGCGTATCGGCAATAAAGAGCGGGCCATCTTCCAAAATCATCAAGGACAGCGCCCCAACGGGATGTAACCCGTCACGGGCCAAAAGCTGGCTGATATATTTCAAGTGCCACAAATACTGGCCAAAGGTGCCGCAGATGAGGCTGTCTGCCTCTTCGCGATACACCATGACCGCGCCGATGGCAGTGGTGTTGGTGCGCATAATCGCACGGGCCAAATCGGGGGTCACCCCGTGACGTTCCATCACGCTGTGATAGCTGCCCCAATAATCCCGATAGCGCGGGTCATTTTCGGGGTTTACGATTTCGAAATCCACACGCGGGCGGATGGTCAGGCCTGCCCGCTCGGCCCGCATTTCAATCACATCGGGACGACCGATAAGAATGGGGGTGTCTGTGGTTTCCTCAAGCATGGCTTGGGCCGCACGCAAAACGCGCTCATCCTCGCCTTCTGCGAAAGCGATACGGCGGGTCGTGGTGGCCGCTGCGGCAAAGACAGGGCGCATGATAAGCGCAGAGCGGAACACCGCCTGATTAAGTTTGGCGCGATAGGCGGCGATGTCATCAATGGGCCGCTTCGCCACCCCCGAACTCATAGCCGCCTCAGCCACGGCACTGGCCACCACACCCATCAGCCGCGGGTCAAACGGCTTGGGGATCAGATAGTCAGGGCCAAAGGTCAGCTGCTCGCCCTTATAGGCCGCGGCCGCTTCGGCACTGGTGGTGGCGCGTGCTAAGGCGGCGATGCCTTCAATACAGGCAATTTGCATCGCGTCATTGATTTCGCTTGCGCCGACATCCAAGGCGCCGCGGAAGATGAACGGAAAGCATAAGACGTTGTTCACCTGATTGGGAAAATCTGACCGCCCTGTGGCAATGATCGCGTCAGGCTTTACCGCGCGCACATCATCGGGGGTGATTTCTGGGTTCGGGTTCGCCAAGGCAAAGACCACGGGACGATCCGCCATGCGCGCAACCATCTCGCGCGTCAAAACACCCGGGCCAGAGAGGCCAAGGAACAAATCCGCCCCCTCGATCACATCGCTTAAGGAAGCAGGGCTATCGCCTTGGGCATATTCGGCTTTTTGCGGGGTCATCCCCGCCTCACGGCCCCGATAGACCAGACCATCCAAATCGCAGAGCCAAACATTCTCACGCTTGAGGCCCAGTTTCAGCAGCATATTGAGGCAGGCAATCCCCGCCGCACCGCCGCCCGTAGACACGACCTTGATATCGGCAAAGGATTTCCCCGCAAGACGCAGCGCATTGGTTGCGGCCGCGCCCACGACAATCGCCGTTCCATGTTGGTCGTCATGGAAAACGGGAATATTCATTCGCTCGCGGCACAGTTTTTCTACGATAAAACAATCTGGCGCTTTGATATCCTCAAGATTGATTGCGCCAAAGGTTGGCTCAAGCGCGCAAACAATATCCGCCAGTTTCTCGGGGTCGCTCTCGTTCAATTCAATGTCAAAGCAGTCAATGCCGGCGAATTTCTTGAAAAGAACGGCCTTCCCCTCCATCACAGGCTTAGAGGCGAGTGCGCCAATATTGCCAAGGCCTAGCACAGCCGTGCCATTGGTCACCACGGCGACAAGGTTGCCGCGTCCTGTATAGCTTTCGGCATGGGCGGGGTCTGCTTTGATTTCAAGGCAGGCTTCAGCAACGCCGGGGCTATAGGCCAAGGACAGGTCGCGCCCATTCGCCAAAGGCTTGGTCGCGCGCACCTCCAATTTCCCTGGTTTCGGGCCTGCATGATAGGCAAGCGCGCGCTGGCGCAAACTGTCATTGCTGTCTTCAGTCATGATCTATTCCCAATCGGCTATGGTCGCCAAACAGCCGCAAACGGCCGCCCTCCGCAATTAGTTTAACGTTAAACTATCGCCTAGGAAAGGGCAAATCCCGTTTGGATTACACGAATTGCTCGCGCAAAAGCCGCTCTTCCAAACCATGGCCTGGATCGAACAGGATACGATGGGTCACGTCTTGCGCGCTGGATATCTCTACATGGGTGACGTTGTTCACCGAAACGCTATCGGCATCTGCCATCACAGGGCGGTGATCAGGATCGACCACTTCGAAAATCACATTGGATGATTTATTGAGCAGCGCCCCCCGCCACCTGCGTGGACGAAACGCCGCCACGGCGGTCATCGCCAAAACATCTGCACCAATGGGCAAAATCGGGCCATGCGCGGAATAGTTATAGGCGGTCGAGCCTGCAGGCGTGCATAACAGCGCGCCATCGCAGACCAGTTCTTGCATGCGCAGTTTTCCATCAACATGGATGCGCAGCTTGGCGGCTTGGGGGCCTGCGCGCAGCAAACTGACCTCATTGATCGCCAAAGCCTCGATTGTTTCGCCTGTCGCGCGCCGCGCCTTCATCCGCAACGGGTTGATCTGCGCCTCCTCCGCCGCAGTGAGGCGGGCCATCAAACCATCGGCAGAATATTCATTCATCAAAAAGCCGACCGTGCCACGGTTCATTCCATAGACAGGACGATTGAGCGGTTGGGTTTCGTGCAAGGTCGACAGCATAAAGCCATCCCCGCCAAGCGCCACGATGATATCGGCCTCCTGAGGCGTTGATTGGCCATAAGCCGCGCTCAATTCCGCAAGGGCTGCCTGCGCCATCCGCGCCCGCGAGGCCAAAAAGGCTATTTTCAAATCTTTGCTCATCTGCGCGACCTTTGCGAGACAGGGGTGACGCCATCCTGTTCCCTGCCATGCCGAAACACAAGACCCCGCAAAACAGTGCAAATTTGCCCGCCTTGCAGGGCGGCAGGGCGCGACTCTCTGTCGAATTGCCGCTTTCGCCCTTTTCCAAGGGGCTGTTCTGCCCTAAACCCCATGCGATAGACAGCGCCCGCGCGTGACCCAACAAAACGCGCCCCCGATGTAAGGAGCCCTCACTATGACTGCGCCCCACCGTGACGATGGATTTTTCACCGAAGCCCTCAGCACCCGTGACCCTGAAATCTTTGGCGCGATTACCAAAGAATTCGGTCGTCAAAGCGAAGAGATCGAATTGATCGCCTCCGAGAACATCGTCTCGGCTGCTGTGATGGCCGCGCAAGGCTCGGTGATGACCAACAAATATGCCGAAGGCTATCCAGGTCGGCGGTATTATGGCGGCTGCGATTATGTCGATATCGCAGAAAACCTTGCGATTGAGCGGGCCTGCAAATTGTTTGACTGTGCGCATGCCAATGTGCAGCCCAATTCAGGCAGCCAAGCGAACCAAGGGGTTTTCACAGCTCTTTTGACGCCCGGCGATACCATCTTGGGCATGAGCCTTGATGCAGGCGGCCACCTGACCCATGGCGCCAAGCCCAACCAATCGGGCAAGTGGTTTAACGCCATCCAATACGGCGTGCGCAAGCAGGACATGGAAATCGACTATGACGCGATTGCCGAACTTGCGGCTGAGCATAAGCCCAAAATGCTGATCGCGGGCGGCTCGGCCATTCCGCGCGTCATTGATTTTGCAAAAATGCGTGAGATTGCTGACAGTGTTGGGGCCTATCTTTTGGTCGACATGGCGCATTTCGCGGGGCTTGTGGCATCGGGTCATTACCCCTCGCCTTTCCCACATGCGCATGTTGCAACCACCACCACGCATAAAACCCTGCGCGGGCCACGCGGCGGGATGATCCTGACCAATGACGAAGATATCGCCAAGAAGGTCAATTCTGCCATCTTCCCCGGCATCCAAGGCGGGCCCTTGATGCATGTGATCGCCGCCAAGGCCGTGGCCTTTGGTGAGGCGCTGCGCCCTGAATTCAAGGCCTACCAGACCCAAGTGATTGCCAATGCCAAGGCGCTGGCGGATCAGCTGATGAAGGGGGGCTTGGATATCGTCACAGGCGGCACAGATACGCATTTGATGTTGGTTGACCTGCGCCCCAAAGGCGTAAAAGGCAACGCCACTGAAAAGGCGCTTGGCCGTGCCAACATCACCTGCAACAAAAACGGCATCCCGTTTGACACCGAAAAGCCGATGATCACCTCGGGCGTGCGTTTGGGAACACCTGCGGCCACAACCCGTGGCTTTACCGAGACCGAATTCCGCCAAGTTGCAGATTGGATCGTTGAAGTGGTCGATGGCTTGGCCGCGAATGGTGAGGACGGCAATGGCGCCGTAGAGGCGAAAGTTGCCGCAGAGGTAAAGGCCCTCTGCCAGCGCTTCCCCATCTATCCAAGCATCTGATAGCGCTTATAAAATTGTAATGTCACGCGGGGCGGGGTTTGTTAAAAACTCCGCCCCGTTTTCTGTCAGGACAATATTTTCTTCGGCGACCAATATCCGCCCCTGCCCTAGATCAACAGATGGCTCAAGCGTGAGAACCATACCTGCGAGCAGCCTTGTCTGATCGTGCGGTGTCAGGGATGGCCATTCAGTCAGCGTCACGCCCAACCCGTGCCCTAAGCGACCACCACAAGGTGTGCCGCCGCGCGCCGTAATTTCGCGGCATAGCATCGCGTGCAGGTCTGAGGCGCGTATATTCGGCGCGATCCCCTCCATCACCGCATGGATCGCATCTTGTAAAATCTGATGCCCGCGGGCCGCCTCAGAGCTTGGGGTGCCGATGGCAAAATTGCGATCAAAGTCACAAAAATAGCCGTCTTTCACCGCGCCTGTATCAAGCATCAAAATATCGCCACTCTGCAGGGGTGTCGGCGCGGCAGGTGAGATCACATCACCATAGCCCCCCTCGCCCGCGCCCCCTGCGACATAGGACACCCAGTCGGCCCCCTCCTCGAGCAGCAGGATTTGAAAGGCCCGAAACACCGCGTCTAAAGGCGTGCCAACACGGGCAATTTCATCAACGCGGGCAAAGGCACGATTGCCAATGGCGCAGGCGGCGCGCAATTTTTCAATCTCAAGCGCTGATTTTATCTCGCGGGTGCGGTGCATGATATCTGTCGCATCCACAAAACTGCGGGGGGCGAGACGGGTTTGCAGCGCAAAGAAATCCCCCAAAGGCATCCGCAGCTGCGTCTCTAGGCCCATGGCCACACCGACCTTTCCGTCTTTGGATGTGACGTCACATAAGGCCTCAGCCAACAAGCTGACCCCATCATCTTCGGGGCGCGGCGCGGGCCATGTGCGGATATCGGAGATCACCGATTTCCCCATAAGATAGGCCCCAATCTCGGGGATCACGGCGATTGGGGTGCCTGTGGCGGGGATCACCACAAACCAAGGCCGGGCGGGACTTTCCCAAAAGCGGGTGAGAAAACCCGTAACATAGAAAATATCCGCGGCTTGGGTCAGCAAAATAGCATCTAGGCCTGCGGCCTGTAGGCGGGCCTGAATCGCGCTATGACGGTGGTGATATTCAGAGGGCGGAAACAGGTCAGACATCCTCTGGCCCTTCGCTCAACACACAAAGAACCCGCGCATCGGGTGGGAAGTCATAGCCAAGATAGGCCGCAGCAATCACGCCCGCGGCACCCGATGGCGTGGAGGCAAGCCCCGCTTCGGTCAAGCGCGCGGCGCCCGAGGCCGCTTGACCATCTGAGATCGTCAAAAACTGATCCGCATCGCGCGCCAGCCCCGCAAGCGCCACAAGCGAGGCGGTTTTGCAATCAAGCCGTCCCATGATTGAGACAGGGCCGTGGCTGTCGACCACATGACCCGCGGCAATCGCATCTTGCAGGGCGGGGGCTGCGTCAGGCTCGACCACGATAATCTGCGGGGTCTGCCCCCACGTGGCGCGCGCATGGGCGGCCAAGGCCCCTGCCATGCCACCCACACCTGCTTGCAAGAAAATATGGGTTGGGGGGCTGTCCAGTGCTTCGGCCATTTCCGCCCCGATTTGCAAATACCCCTCCATCACGAGATAGCCTTGGGTCATCTCACCTGCCCATGTGCTATCGGGCAAAAGCGTGCCTTCCCCCGCCGCGGCTGCAGCCTCGGCGGCCTTCATACTTTCCTCATAGGTTGCCCCTGCACGGCGCGGCTCCGCCCCTTGCGCGCGCAGACGATTGGCAAAAGCCTCAGGGACAGTGTCAGACAGATAGATTAGGGCACGCGCGCCAAAGACCCGCGCGCCTGCCGCAACAGACAGACCATGATTGCCCGCACTTGCGGCGATAAACGCGCGGCCTCTCAGGGCCGTGCCGTAGTCAGTGGCCCCATTTTCCATGGCTGCGCGCGCAGCGCGGGCGATGACATAGGCCGCGCCCAAGGCTTTGAAGCTTCCAAGCCCCATACGCGCGCGCTCATCTTTAACGAAAAACGCGGCCGTCCCTGCCGCTTTGGCCAAATCATCGCGCACCAAGAGGGGCGTGGCCGCATAAGCGGGACACTGTTCCAATAGCGCCTGAACGGGGCTTGCATCCTGACTGGGAAAGCATTGCAAATCAGGCAGACCCGCCCCGCGATAAGGGTTTTCGTGGATCGCGGTTGGGTGCAAGGCTGCATCTTCCATGGCGCAATGTCCCTTTTCTAATCGCACCAAGCCTCAGACCAGTTTATCGGCGCTTTCGTGTTCCCCGCGTCACTCTAACCACAAAAACCGCCAATTTGCCAAATGGCAAAGGCCTGAGCACGCAAACAAGGCTAGACCCAAGCCGATTGGCGCGCTATCGCAAGGTCATGCGATATATCACGCCCCTTTTGCTGGTCTTGCCCTTCGCGCTGTCTGCTTGCAGCGCACAGAACAGCGCGCGCCAAGATCTGCGCACTGCAAGTTACCCCGCGCTTTTGCCGCTTGGCGCGCTTGAAGTTGAGGGGGTGCGTGACCCCACTCGCGCCGAGACGCCAAGCACCGCTGAGGCCACTGTTGGGGAATTGTCCGAGCGCGCTGAAGAACTGCGCCGCCGCGCCGCTGCCTTGGCCAACGCGCCACTCAATTAAATCCTTGTGGAATAGTTGCCCTGCCTGCGTTGCACCTCGCATTGGAAGGGGCTAACAGGGGTTCAACTTAAGAATGTGCGCCTTGCGCATAAGTATTTGGAGGTTCGGGATCATGGAACGCCCTTTGCGTCTTGCAATCGCAGGTCTTGGCACCGTTGGCACAGGTGTCATCAAGATGATTCAGAACAATGGCGCGCTCATTGAAGCCCGCACAGGGCGCAAGGTCACCATTTCCGCCGTAAGCGCCCGCAGCCGTGACAAAGATCGCGGCGTGAATTTGGCGAAATACGCATGGGAGGATGATCCCGTGGCACTGGCCAAGCGCGAGGATGTGGATGTCTTTGTTGAACTGATGGGCGGCTCGGATGGCCCTGCCAAGGCCGCGACCGAGGCCGCGATTGCCGCAGGCAAAGATGTTGTTACGGCCAATAAGGCGCTTTTGGCCTTGCATGGGCAAGAATTGGCCGAAGCGGCAGAGGATAAGAACCTTGTCCTGCGCTTTGAGGCTGCAGTGGCGGGTGGCATTCCAATCATCAAATCCTTGACCGAAGGTTTGGCAGGCAACCAGATCACCCGCGTGATGGGCGTGATGAACGGAACCTGCAACTACATCCTCACGCGGATGGAAAATGCGGGCCTCACCTATGAGGAGGCGTTTGCCGAAGCCGATGGCCTTGGCTATTTGGAGGCGGATCCACAGCTTGATGTGGGCGGCATTGATGCGGGTCATAAATTGGCGCTTCTGTCCTCTATCGCCTTTGGCACAAAGGTTGATTTTGACGGCATGCGCCTTGAGGGGATCGGCGCTGTCACCATCGAAGATATCAATCGCGCGGCTGATCTGGGGTTCAAGATCAAACTTTTGGGCGTGGCGCGGATGACAGGCCGTGGCCTAGAGCAGCGCATGAGCCCTTGCCTTGTTCCCGCCTCGTCCCCCTTGGGGCAGCTTGAGGGCGGAACGAATATGGTGGTGGTCGAAGGCGACCATGTTGGTCAAATCGTGCTGCGGGGCGCGGGTGCAGGCGAAGGCCCAACCGCCAGCGCGGTGCTGTCTGATATTTGCGACATTGCGCGCGGCATACGGGTTGCAACCTTTGGCCAACCTGCAAAAACCCTCAAGGCAGCCCCACCTGCATCAGCGGCTTCGGCGGCCTGCTACTATATCCGCATGACCTTGACCGACAAACCAGGCGCTTTGGCAAAAATTGCCACAGTTTTGGGCGATAATGGCATTTCTATTGATCGGATGCGCCAATATGATCACCCAGACGAGGCCGCGCCTGTTTTGATTGTGACCCACAAAGCTGCACAGCCCGCGTTGCAAGAGGCGCTTGCCGCCCTGCCGCAGACGGGTGTGCTGATGAGCCCCCCTGTCGCCCTGCGCATCGAAGACGTCTGAAAGAAAGGCCATACCGCCCATGTCGCAAAAATCCGATTTCAATGATCGTATGCTCTCTTTGGGCTTGGCCCGTGTTTCTGAAGCGGCGGCGATTGCCTCGGCAGATCTTATTGGCCGCGGCGATGAAAAGGCCGCCGACCAAGCCGCGGTAAACGCCATGCGCGAACAGTTGAACCTGCTTGATATCCAAGGTGTGGTTGTCATCGGCGAGGGCGAACGGGACGAGGCCCCCATGCTCTATATCGGCGAAGAGGTCGGCACGGGAACTGGCCCCGCGGTTGATATTGCGCTTGATCCCCTAGAAGGGACAACCCTGACCGCAAAGGATATGCCTAACGCCCTGACAGTGATTGCGATGGGGCCGCGTGGCTCCATGCTGCACGCCCCCGACACGTACATGGATAAGCTTGCCATTGGGCCGGGCTATCCTGAGGGCGTCCTTAATCTGGATATGACCCCTGCAGAACGTGTCATGGCCTTGGCCAAAGCACGCGGATGCAGCCCAAATGACATTACAGTTTGTGTTCTCGAACGCCCCCGCCATGAGGCGATGATTGCAGAAATTCGCGGCACAGGCGCCTCAATCCGTTTGATTACGGATGGTGATGTCGCGGGGGTGATCCATACGGCAGAGGCCAATCTGACAGGGATCGATATGTATATGGGCCAAGGCGGCGCGCCCGAAGGGGTATTGGCTGCAGCGGCCCTGAAATGCATGGGTGGTCAGATGTGGGGCCGCTTGGTGTTCCGCAATGACGATGAACGCGCCCGCGCCACTAAGGCAGGCATCAGCGATTTTGACCGCGTCTACACACGCGATGAAATGGTGACCGAAGATGTGATCTTCGCGGCAACAGGCGTGACCTCGGGCTCAATCCTGTCGGGGATCAAGCGCGAACCTGGATGGCTGACCACCGAAACAATCTTGATGCGTTCTAAAACAGGGTCGATCCGCCGAATGAGCTATCGCCACCCGACCCAACGGGGCGTTGAATGACGCAGGGACTGATCCTGATTGATTTTCAAAAAGGCTTCGAAGCGCCGATATGGGGGCAGCGCAACAATAAGGACGCAGAACCAAACGCCGCAGGGCTGCTTGCGGCATGGCGCGCAGGCCATGCGCCTGTTGTGCATGTGCGCCACGCCTCTGCGCAGGCGGGCAGCCCCCTTGCCAAAGGCAGTGCAGGCTTTGCCTTTATGGATGCGCTTGCCCCCACGGGCGATGAGCCTGTGTTTGAGAAATCCGTGAATTCTGCATTTATCGGCACGGGACTTGAGGCATATCTTCGCAATCACAGCATAAAGGCGGTTGTTATTGCGGGGCTGACCACGCCTCATTGCGTCTCAACCAGCGCCCGCATGGCTGCCAATTTGGGTTTCGATGTAATCCTTGCACATGACGCCTGTGCGACCTTCGCGCGCAACGGGAATATGTCGTGGTCTGACGCAAGCATTGCGATTGACCCTGAAACCAGCCACCAGATCGCCGTTGCGCATTTGCATGGCGAATTTGCCCGCGCGCAATCTTGTGACGAAATCCTGAAAAGCCTGTGATGAATGATGATCTCGCACAACCTCTCTGCCTTGATGTCGGCCTGTCACTCGGCCACAAACGATGGATTGCGCCCGCCCCTGAGGTGATGCGCCATGCCGCCGCCATCAAACGCGAGGCAGACCTGCCCGAGGCGGTAGCGATCTTGTTGGCACAGCGGGGCGTTTTGCCCGAACAGGCAAAGGCGTTTTTAACCCCTGCTTTGCGCAACCTCCTACCTGACCCGCGCAATTTGCGCGATATGGACAAGGCCGCCGCGCGCATCTTGGACGCCCTGACCGCGCGCCAAAAAATTGCAATTTTCGCAGATTACGATGTCGATGGCGGCAGTTCGGCTGCGCTATTGGTCGATTGGCTGCGCCAAATGAGCCACAGTGCGACCCTCTATGTGCCCGATAGAATTGACGAGGGCTATGGCCCGAACATCCCCGCAATGCAGGAGTTGGGCGTGACACATGATCTGATCATCTGTGTGGATTGTGGGACATTGTCCCATGAACCGATTGCAGCTGCGGGCTGCGATGTTGTTGTTCTCGATCACCATTTGGGCGGTGCAGATTTACCAACCTGCGTGGCCGTGGTGAACCCAAACCGCCAAGATGAGACAGGCGACTTAGGCCATCTCTGCGCCGCTGCGGTGGTCTTCTTGGTGTTGGTCGAGATGAACCGCCGCCTGCGCGAGGATCATAGCACAACAGGCCCCGACCTGATGGCGATGCTGGATCTTGTGGCGCTTGCCACAGTGGCGGATGTGGCGCCCCTTGTGGGGGTAAATCGTGCCTTTGTGCGTCAAGGTCTGACGGTTATGGCGCGGCGCGCGCGGGCGGGGCTTGTGGCGCTGTGCGATGTGGCGCGCCTTGATCGCGCGCCAAACGCCTATCATTTGGGCTTTGTCCTTGGGCCACGGGTCAATGCGGGCGGGCGTATCGGTGAGGCAGATCTCGGCGCGAGGCTGTTATGCGAAACCGATCCGCACAAGGCCCAAGCGATGGCAGCCCGCCTCGAAAGCCTGAACACCGACCGCCGCGAGATTGAAGCCGCCGTGCGGGAGGCTGCCCTGACCCAAGCCGAAGCGCGTGGTCTGGATGCCCCGCTTGTGTGGGCCGCAGGCGATGGGTGGCACGCAGGCGTGGTGGGCATTGTTGCAAGCCGCCTGAAGGAGACAGCAAACCGCCCCTCCATCGTCATCGGTTTTGACGGGGATGCGGGCAAAGGGTCGGGGCGTTCGGTTGCAGGTGTTGATCTGGGGGCTGCAATCCAAAAGCTTACCGCAGAAGGGCTGATTGAAAAGGGCGGCGGGCATAAGATGGCCGCAGGTCTGAGCCTTCATCGTGCGCAACTCGAGCCTGCAATGGCGCGCCTATCTGATCTGTTGGCCCGCCAAGGCGCGGGCGAGAGCACATATCAGGATTTGAGGGTTGATGCCGTGATCCTGCCCTCAGGTGCTACACCTGACTTGCTCGAGATGTTGGAGCAGGCAGGGCCATTCGGCGCTTCTGCCCCTGCCCCGCGTTTTGCGCTGCCAAGCCTAAGGATTAGTTTCACGAAACCTGTGGGCGAGGCGCATCTGAAATTCACCGCCACCGATGGCGGGCCCGTTGCCATGGAGGGCATCGCCTTTGGCGCGATGGACGGCCCGCTTGGCCCCGCCTTGCAAGAAGCGCAGCGATCGGGGCGGAAAATGCATTTGGCGGGGCGTCTTGAATTAAACCATTGGCAGGGCCGCACCAAAGTGCAACTGCGCCTTGAGGATGCCGCATGGGCGGAGGGCGCGCCGAGCTAAGCCCCAATAGGGCCAGTTTGCAGCCGCAAAAAATTCGCGCATCGTGATGCAGAATCCTCTTGCGCCCCCGCCGTGCATTTCCTAATAACCGCCCACACCAAGCGTGGCCCGTTCGTCTATCGGTTAGGACGCCAGGTTTTCAACCTGGAAAGAGGGGTTCGATTCCCCTACGGGCTGCCACATCCCCCCAATATCACGACCCAAGTGCAAGCTGCCCTTCAAGGCGGGTTTGGCTTTGCCTCAGCGCCTTCACAAAACGGGCCGTATGCGCGTCATCAAATCGCGAGATCGGCCCTGAGAGGGCCAAAGCACCAACTAAGCTTCCATCAGGGGAAAAAAGGGGCACAGATATGGCCGCCACATCGGGATCACGCTCACCGCGTGAAATCGCATATCCATCTTGCAAAATTTGTGCGTCCGCCTTGGTCGCTTGGCCCGAATAGGCGCGCAAGATTTTACCACTGGCCCCATAGGTTAATGGCATGGTCGCCCCTTCGGTGACCGAATGGCGGATCGCACGCGCGGGCTCGCTGCGATAAAGGCAGAGGCGGCTTTCGCCATCACGCACATAAAACGAGGCTGTCTCGCCTGTTGCATCCGACAGAGCGCGCAATTCTGGGCGCAAGACATGCGCCAGATCGAACCCGTGCCGATAGGCCGAACCAAGACGCAATGCACCTGCGCCAAGCCGAAACCGCCCGTCTGCCGCGCGCTGCAGCAGGCCAAATTTTTCAAGCGAAACCGCCAAGCGCAGAATTGTGCTTTTGTAGAGACCCGTAGCACGGGCCAGATCAGCGAGGCTAAGATCGGGCTGATCCGCCGTAAAGCATTCTAGGATCAACAACGCGCGTTCGACCGAATCTACACCTTTCGTCTCTGCCATGCCTTTTGCCCGTATATTCTTGACTCATCCCCAAAATCCTATCAGCCTGTTCTATTATTAGCAATTTTGTTCTGTCAGATAGAACGTAAGCAAAAGGCAAACCTAAGTGGATCGACAAACCCCGCTTCACGGAATTCGCGTATTGGATTTAACCAATGTGCTTGCAGGGCCGTTTTGCTGTCATCAACTGGCGCATCTTGGCGCTGAGGTGATTAAGGTAGAGGTGCCAAAAACGGGGGATTTGGCCCGCCAATTGGGGGCTGACCCTGAGCTCAACAAGATCGGGATGGGGGTTTCGTTTCTTGCTCAAAATGCAGGGAAAAAATCGGTTACAGCCAATCTTAAATCTAAAGGCGGCAAAGAGGTCTTACGCCGTCTGGTGGCAAGCGCCGATGTTTTGGTGGAGAATTATCGCCCCGGCGTGATGGACAGGCTCGGCGTGGGGTATGAGGCGTTGCGCGATATCAACCCGCGCCTCATTTACTGCGCCATTTCGGGCTTTGGCCAAACGGGGGATTGGTCAGACAGGCCCGCCTATGATCAGATCGTCCAAGGGGCATCGGGCGTCATGGCGATTACGGGCGACACTGATAGCGCGCCTTTGCGGGTGGGGTTTCCCGTGGCGGATACGGTGGGGGGATTGACCGCTGCCATGGCGATTTCCGCCGCCCTCAACGCACCCAAGCGTGGGGCCTACATTGATATCTCAATGTTAGAAAGCCTGATTGCGACAATGGGATGGGCTGTTTCGAATTACTTGGTCGCAGATCAGCGCCCAACGGCGAACGGCAATGAAAATCTGACATCCGCGCCATCGGGCACGTTTCGTTCCAAAGATGGCCCCTTAAACATCGCCGCCAATAAGGACGAGCAATGGGTGATCCTTGCTCAGCATATTGGGCGTGCGGATTTGTTGACGCGCCCTGAATATGCCACCCGCGAATTGCGCAAGCGCAACCGCGCGGCCCTAAAGGCGGAAATTGATGCGGCCTTGGCCGCCAAACCCGCCGCTGATTGGGCCGAAGACTTGAACAAATTGGGCGTGCCCGCAGGCGAGGTTTTTGACCTGCCCGCTATTTTGGATCACCCCGTGATCCGGGGGCGCGACCTGATTGCCACATTCGATGCTGTGGCAGGCGTAGCGCGCCCTGTATCGGTTCTGCGCACAGGCGTGAAAATTGACGGCGCGGCGCTGTCAGTCACGACACCACCCCCTGCCTTGGGGGAGGATGCTGACGCGATCCTGCGCGCGCTTGGCTATGAGGCAGACGAAATCAGCACAATGCGCGAAAGGGGCGAGATATGAGCACAGATGCAGACGAGGTTCGCGATTGGTGGCGCAGCTCAATCATCGAGATGGAGCCGGGCGTGATCCGGTTTCGCGGTCTGCCGATTGAGGAGTTGATCGGCACTGTCAGCTTTCCCGCAATGATCTGGTTGATGGTTGCGGGGCGTTTGCCCAACGCGGATGAGGCGGCGCTCTTGGAGGCGGCCCTTGTTGCGGCGGTGGATCATGGGCCACAGGCCCCTTCGATTGCGGCGGCGCGGATGGCCGTCACCTGTGGCTTGCCCCTCAACAATGCAATGGCAACTGCGGTGAATATGTTGGGCGATGTGCATGGGGGGGCGGGGCAACAGGCGCTTGAACTCTACTACGACATTGATGCCCGCATGGCACAAGGCGCGGGTTTGACTGCGGCCACCGCAGACGCGATTGCAGACTGGCAGGCCAGAAATGGTAAATTCGTGCCCGGATTTGGGCATCGCTTCCACAAAGATGGCGATCCGCGCGCGCCGCGCTTAATGGCACTTGTCCGCGACATGGCGGCAAAAGGCAGCATCACGGGCCGCTTTGCCGATATTGGTCATGCTGTTGAGCAATATTTGGGTCAGGGCCGCCCGCGCCCCTTGCCGATGAATATTGACGGGGCCACTGCCGTCATCTTTGCGGAGCTTGGCTGCGCCCCCCCGTTGGCGCGAGGGTTGTTTTGCCTGTCGCGATCCGTGGGGATCCTTGCCCATGCATGGGAGCAAACCCAACAAGGCGGCCGCAATAAGGGGCCGATCCCACCACGGTTTCTGTATAGCTATGTTGGGCCAAAACCCACGCCATAGCGGATCTTGGCACGCGCGCCATTTCCCTTGACTGTAAAGGGGCGCAGGCCTAGATGGCGAAGTGATGCGGGGACTTGGCCGCAGCATCATGGCCACGGGCGCAGCATTGGCGCAGGGCTGCTATCTACAGTGATACGATCATGGGGTTTAAGACCTTTTCCTCTGGCGATGCAGCGGCAGATCGGCGTGCCTCATTTGCTGAGACACTGGCCCATTTAGGCGATGCGGCAGGCGCGGTTGAGGCGTTGAAATCCGCGCTTGAACTCTCGCCTGATTGGGCGGCTGGATGGTATCGTTTGGGGGAATATCACGAGGCCACGGGCGAAGCAGATTTGGCCCTTGCAGCTTGGCGCAAGGCCATGGCCCTTGACCCAAGTGATCCTTTTGGCGCGGCGATGAAATGTGATCTTGTGGCGCGGGTTGACCCCATTACCGACCGCATGCCCGCAGCCTTTGTCGAAACATTATTCGATCAATATGCGCCGCGCTTTGAGAAATCCCTGCGCGAGGGGCTTGGATATCGCGCCCCAGAATTGATTGCCGAAGGATTGGCACGCGCAGGCCTGCGCCACGCCGATGCTGCGCTGGATTTGGGATGCGGCACAGGTCTGATGGGGGTTCTGTTGCGGCCCCTTGCAGCGCAGCTTGTTGGGTATGACCTCTCTGCCGCCATGTTGTCAGAGGCGCAAGAAAAGGGCTGTTACGACAGGCTGGAAAAATGCGACATCACGGAACTGGCCCTTATCGGCCCAAGTTATGATCTGATCGTTGCGGCGGATGTGTTCAATTATATCGGCGCTTTGGAACAGGTGATTGGCTGGTGCGCCGATGCGCTTTTGCCCGAAGGGCGGCTTTGTTTCACGGTTGAGGCTGGGGATGCGCCCCTGCGTCTGATGGCATCGCGCCGCTTCACCCATTCACAGGGATATATCACCGATCTTCTGGCGCAAGCGGGCTTTGCCCCGCCGCAGATCACCGAAGCCCCTATTCGCCAAGATCGTGGAGAAGATGTGATGGGGTTGATCGTCTTTGCAACACCTGCCCCCCGCCAAGCCCCCTTGCGCGATGATGATCGCAACGAGGTCATGGCCTAAACCCGCGCCCCGCAAATTATCATTCCAAAAACCGAATGATCGTGCCAGTGATGGGCCATGCGCCCCTGTTTGGTGGGGCACCTGACGATGGATCACGGCATGCGCAGCACCGCAGATAAGCCCGTTTTGGGCATTCTTTTTATGATCGGCTTTTGCATCACAGCCCCAATCATGGATGGGATGGCAAAGCTGACCCCAAATGAAGTGCCTGTGCTGCAGATTGTTGCGGCGCGCTTCGGGGTTCAAGTTGTGATCTTGATCCCCTTGGCAATCCTGATGGGGGTCGCCATGCGCCCCACAGCGCGCGATGTTATCGGCCATCTGATGCGCGGCTTGATGCTGCTTCTGGCAACATTTTGCTTTTTCTCCGCCATTCGATACATGCCAATTGCAAATGCTATGGCCATCTTTTTTGTTGAGCCGTTTATCCTGACCCTGATGGGCGGTCTTTTGCTGGGCGAGCAGGTTGGCCCGCGCCGTATCATCGCCTGTATCATTGGGTTTATCGGTGCGCTTTTTGTGATCCAGCCAAGCTTTCAGGAATTGGGGTTTGTGGCGTTATTCCCGCTTGGCACGGCTGTGACCTTTGCCGCCTATATGATCCTCACCCGCACGATGTCAGATCGCCAACATCCAATCACGCTTCAGGCCTATACGGCCTTGGGGGCATCCGTGCTGATCCTGCCCCTGATCATCGGGTTTGACGGCACGGGCAACCCTTGGCTCGACCCTGTGTGGCCCAATGAATTTGCGATGATGACCTTATTGGCCGTGGGGATCATGGCAACGATTTCTCATCTCTTGCTGTCAGTTGCATTGAAATTGGCCCCCACAGCCACAATCGCGCCGCTGCAATATCTTGAAATCGCGGGATCTGTCGCGGTGGGATATATGTTGTTTCAAGATTTCCCTGATAGCCTGACATGGTTGGGTATCGCGATTATCGTGGGATCAGGTCTGTATGTCTTCGCACGCGAGCGGCGCGCAGATTTGGAACGCCGCCCGACCCCACCTGTCTAAGCCTGAAACACATCTGCATAGGTTTTGCGCATCTCGGCCTTTTGCACCTTGCCCATTGTATTGCGTGGCAAGGCATCGACAATCGCGAAATGACGGGGGCGTTTGAAGCCTGCAAGTTCGGCCTTGGCCGAGGCAAGGATGGCATCCAAATCAATACTGCCTTCCGCCTCAGGCACCAAGACCGCCACCACGCTTTCTCCAAAATCAGGGTGTGGCGCCCCGATGACAGCGCTTTCCTTAACCCCTGACTGCGCATCGAGGAACATCTCGATCTCTTTTGGGTAAATGTTAAACCCGCCTGAGATGATCAGATCCTTACCCCGCCCCACAATGCTGACATAGCCATCCGCGTCAATCTTGGCCAAATCGCCCGTGATGAAAAACCCATCTTCAAGCAGTTCTTCACGGGTTTTTTCAGGCATATTCCAATAGCCACAAAATACATTTGGCCCGCGCACATGAAGCATCCCGATCTCACCCGTGGGTAATTCTAGGCGCGTCTCAGGATCACAGACACGCACCTCCACCCCCTTTAGGGGGAAGCCCACCGTTCCTGCGCGCCGATCCCCCGTATAGGGGTTTGAGGTGTTCATATTCGTCTCAGTCATCCCGTATCTTTCAAGAATGCGGTGACCTGTGCGCCCCTCAAAAGCCAGATGGGTTTCCGCCAAAAGCGGCGCAGAGCCAGACACAAACAGCCGCATATGCGCGACCAAGTCACGAGTAAAGCGCGCATCCTCCAACAGTCGCGTGTAAAAGGTCGGCACACCCATCATCGTGGTGGCGCGCGGCAAAAACTGCAAAATTGTCTCTTGGTCAAATTTTGGCAAAAAGATCATCGCATTGCCCGCCAATAAGCTGACATTGCACGCCACAAAAAGCCCATGAGAATGGAAAATCGGCAACGCGTGCAGCAGCACATCATCGCTTGTAAAGCGCCACTCCTCGGCCAAGGCGCGCGCGTTTGACAGCAGGTTCTTATGGGTCAACATCGCCCCCTTGGAGCGGCCCGTTGTCCCCGAGGTGTAAAGAAGCGCTGCAAGATCATTCTGGCCGCGCGGCACGGGCGTAAATTCCGTGGGGTGTTGCACCGCCGCACGGGCCAAACTGCCCTGCCCCGAGGCATCCAAGGTCAAGATTGCCGCCTTGCAGGTTTCGGCAATTGGGGTCAAGGCGGCCAGTTCAGACGGATCACAGACCACCAGCGCCGCATCCGCATCCGTGATGAAATAGGATAGTTCGGAGGGCGTGTAGGCGGTGTTCAGGGGCAAAAACACAGCACCCGCCGTGATACACGCCGCATAAAGCGCCAAGGCAGGCGCGGTTTTCTCAACATGCACCGCAACCCGATCCCCCACCCCCACATCGGCGGCACGCAAAGCATGCGCCATTTGGTTGGCCAAACCAAGGAATGCGCTATGTGCCATTTCTGACCCGTCAGGCAAAATGAGAAAGCTGCTCTCTTTGCCCTGATGGGGGGCCAATAAAGCGTCAAAAAGGGGGTTGCTCATTTGCGATTTCCTCACTCCTATAGGCGCGCTGATTTGGGACGTTTTATCGCCCTCTGCCCTAAGAGGCGCAACCTTACTGTCTAGAAAGAAATGGTCAAATGCTGAGTGAAAAATCGGGTTTGTTGGATGAAATTCGCGGTCGCTTCGCCCATGTGGACAACTGCCCCTTTGAAGGGCCTCGGGTGTTTTTCGAGAATGCAGGCGGTGCATTGACGTTGAATTCTGTGGTCGAGACTTCGGCCAAATTCGCCGCCATCCCCGACAATCAAGGCCGTGACAACCCTGCCGCCCATGCCCTTGTGGCGCTGATTGACAAAGCAAAGGCCGATATGCGGTTGTTTTTCAACGCACCGAAGGGGCAGTTTTTCGTTGGCGAAAGCGGCACAGAATTGCTGTTTCGCTTGATCCGAACCGCGATTGTGGGCACGGGCGCAGGCCGCGTTTTGGGCAGCACATTGGAACATCCCGCCTCGCGCAGTGCCGCCGCCCATTGGGCCGAAGTGGCGGGCAAACCCCATATTCTTGTCGCGCATGATGACGCCACGGGCACAGTCGGCCCCGAGGCCTATCGCCCCGAAATCGCCCCAGATACCCGCGTGGCCACGATCCTGCACACCTCGCCCGTCACGGGCATGGGGGTGGATGTGGGCGCCATTGCCGCCGAAATCCGCAAAATCGCGCCTGATTGCATCATCATCGTTGATGGCATCCAGCACGCCGCGCATGGCAGGCTTGATATCGAGAGCTATGATGTCGATGGCTATGTCATCTCGCCCTATAAGGTCTTCTCGCGTCATGGCTATGGCGTGGCTTGGGTCAGCGACAGGCTTCATGCGATCAAGCACGAACATCTGATTGATGCGCCCGGAAACCCGTGGGAATTCGGCACCCGCGATACGGGCGCCTATGTGACCTTTTCCGATGTGGTGGATTATTTTGTCTGGCTCGGCGGTGCAGTTTCAGATCAGACCGATCCCCGCGCGCGGATTGTCGCGGCAGGCGAGGCGATCCACGCCCATGAAAAACACCTCACCGATGCCATGATCAACGGCATTGGCAATATCAAAGGCCTCAAAGATATGGCGGAAGTCGACATCATCGGCGGCCTCGAGAACCCCGCCCGCGAGGGTCTGGTTTGCCTGACCGTCAAGGGCCAAGCCGCGCCTGATATTGTGACCAAACTGCGCGAACGCGGCATCCGCACCCATACCCGCAAGGCGGATCATTATTCAGGCAACGTGCTCTCCCCCTTGGGTCTAGACGCCGCCGTGCGCGTCTCGATGTGCCACTACAACACCGAAACCGAAGTCGCACAATTCCTCACCGCCATGCGCGAGATTGTGGAGGGGGTGTGAGGGGGTTGTGACCTTATCGGGAATTTAGAAATCCTGAAAATTTTTCAAAGACGCAGCCGCGCGCGCAAGACGCCTATATTCGCAATGAATTCAGTGTCTTGCGCGAATTTTTGGAAAAATTTTTGAGCACGCAGCCACACGCGCGTGGAACGCGTTTCAGTGAGTGGTTTCAGCGGCTTAGAATTTTCTCCGCTGAACCGCGTTCCGGGCGCGTCACTGCTCCGAGTGGTGTCTCGCGCCCTCCCCTCACGCGCGGGTCGGGCGCGGGTGGTCACTGGGCGCAGTCGATCACCGCGTAGGTGAAGGGCTCACCCCCAAACGCGCAGTCGCCGCGGCTCGAGCCGTTTGCGACGCCCGCGCGCCCCTCGAGAATGAACTCGTAGCTGCTCGTGCAGCCGTCAATGGTATTCTCTAGCACGAGCGGGTTTGATGAGACTTCGCGGGGGTTCTGGGTCCACTCACCCCCGATGAAGGGGCACATGTTCGGGCTGTTTTCCTCGCAGTGGGCCGTGTGGAAGTTCTCGGCCTGCCAGGTCCCGTCAACCTGCTCGAATACAGTCATAATTGGCACGTCCAGCCCCTCGAAGGCCGCACTGAATACCGCGTCGCAGCTGTCATATGCGTCAGGGTCTAATCCGTCGGGCACTTGGACGAGTACGCGCGTCGCGCCATCGGATCCGGCCGACGCCTCGGGGAGGTTGTCGCAGGGCCATAGCGTCTCCTCCTCGCGCGTCGTGTCGTAGCGCGGGACGAGGTCGTTGACGGTGTCGAAGTCGACCTGCTGTATCACTGTCGAAAGCTCCATGGAGCCGTCTGCCTGCAGCACGCCCACGTATTCTATAATCGTCCAGGGGTGGGCCGGGGCCATGGCCACCCAGGTTGAATAGCTGGCCTCGAAACGGCGGCGGGCCTCGTCCACGCGGAAGTACTCCACCCGCATGTCGTCGGCATGGTTCTCGTTGCCAGTGATGACGTTGTAGTACTCTGTTGGTAGGAAGCGCTGGTAGTCGGTCACCTCTCCGCCAATCCCGCAGGACGGCGTGCCGTAGAGCGTCCATTGGGTCTCGGTCACCGTGTTCAGCGTGTCGCTGCCCGCGTCCACTGGCTGGGCGGGCTGGTCGGAAGGCGCCTGTGGCTGCGGGACTTTGCCCGGGGCCGGTGTGTCACCCGCGCTTGGCAGGGGTGGCTTTCCGGGCACCGACCCCACTTCGGGCTCGGGCTCGGGCTCCGCCTCGGGGCACTCAGCCCAGCGGTCGAGGCCGTCATTCCAGCAGAGCGCCAGTCCGTCCAGCTCCTCGTAGAGGGCCGTCGACTGGGTCATCAGAGAGGACGGGTTGCACTCGAGAGACGCGATCCGGTCCTGGTTCTGGTAGACGTCAACGCGGCCGTAGGCCACGTCGTCATTGCCCGAGGCGGTCAGGCCGCTGATGACGTCGTAGCGGTAGTCGCCATTGCGGAAGCGGAATACGTCCTCGCGCACGGCGTCGCCGTCGAGCCACGGGCGGAAGTCAGTGTAGATGTCTGCAGACAGCTCGAGGTCGGGGCTGCCCTTGGCGGGTCCGTAGCTGTATCCCAGCCACGTGTCCGATCGGCACACCTCGAGGCGGTTGCCGTTTGAGGCGATCGAGCAGGAGAATACGGAGACTTCGCCGGCGCCGCAGGCCGCCGCTACCGGGCCCGCGAATGTGACCAGGGCGAGGCCTATTAGGGCTGAGACTGAAAACTTCATCGGCCCGCCCTCAATATCCGCGCACGGAGGCGACGCAGCTCTGCATCATGCGCCCGTCGCTAATGGCCGCGCGGACGAGACCCGGGTCCTGGTATGCGAGGTCGATAGCCTGATTTAGCCACAGCCAAAGCTCGCGATTGGTGTCGAATGCGGAGTCGGCCATGTCCTTCGACACGCCAATGGGGATGCCCTGATCGCGCATGTAGAGAGACTGCTCCACGACGGGCATGTAGGCCTGGCAGAAGGCGTCCGCCAGGCCCGACTGGGCGATCGAGAAACTGGGAGCTACAGACGCTAACGCGGCACACACTGGAATTTTAAATGCCTTAAAGTTCATCCGGCACGCCCCTCTTCTACACTAGTTGTAGTATTAATTAGCGTTTATCTCATGGCGGGCAAGCTGTGAGGGATATCGCGACCCTGAGCCGGGTCTGGTCCCGAACCGTTGCAGGCCCTGGACATGAGGTAATAGTGAGCGGGAACTTCACAAATTGGGGGCCTATTGCTCCGCTCTAAGCGGAAACCGCCAGAGCTTTTGACGCGACCGCGCTAGCCGCTATCCCGGCCCCATATCCGGATGCCCGGGCCCTCGTCGGGAGCGCCCACGAACTCAATGCCGCGGGCTTCAAAGAATGTCTTTAGCAACTCGAGGTGGCCTTTGCGTGATTTTGGGACACCGCTGGACGCCTCGTATCTGCGAAGCGTCGCTATTCCAATTCCAGTAGCCTGGGCAATTTCGAGGTTGCTCAAACTAATCGCGTGCCTGGCCGCTTTTATCTGTTCAGCGGTGATTTTATCAACTTGCATTATGATCACTTTAATATCATATTAGCGCTATGAGAGATTTCCACCAAATTGATTGGCAAACCTATATTCGACGCCTAAACGGCGCATACGCGCCCGCCACGATCAAGTCATATTATACCGACATGCGCACGTTAGTCGACTGGTGCGTGAGGCATGACCTCAATTGGGATGCCCTGTCACCCGAGAGCGTGTGTGACTTCTTGGAGCATGAGGCGGAGCGTGGCATGTGTCATGGCACTGTCGTGCGGCGTGTCTACAGCGCCCGCCGTGTCTTTACGCTGGCGGGAGTGTCTGACCCCACCAATAGTCCAGAAGTCGAATTGTGCCTGCGCCGGATCGCTCGGGCGCGGCCGACGCGGCCCAAGCAGGCTCGGGGGCTCAGCCTCGCCACATTGCACAAATTCCTAGACGTGCAGCCCGACACGCCCTGGGGGCTCCGCAATAGGGCCCTACTCTCGCTCGGCTACGACTTATTGGCGCGCCGGTCAGAGATCACCGCCCTCCGCGGCGAGGATGTGAGTTGGCGCCGCGACGGCACGCTGGAGGTTATGCTGCGCCGCTCGAAGGCTGACCAATTCGGCCGAGGCAGAATTGCATTCACCTCGTCCCGCTCCGCCTGTCTCTTGGGCGACTGGCTGGAGTGGCGTGGCGGGGAGATCGCCCCCTTATTTTGCGCGATCTATCGCGGCGTGGCGATCAATCGGCCGCTCTCGGGCTCCACGGTGAAAAATATCATCAAATCGAGCGCGCGGGCGGCCGGGTACGACCAGTGGGTCGTGAATAACTTCAGCGCGCACTCACTCCGAGTGGGCGCCGCGCAGGAACTACTCAGACAGGGACACGACAGTATCGCCATAATGCGTGCCGGTGGTTGGCGCACGTCCACGGTATTGGCTCGATACCTTGAGAAGGCAGAGCACAACGTCTGGACAAAAATAGCTCCCGCCAGAGCGTAAAATGAGGCGTAATGGACCTGATCTTTTGACTTTCAAATGTTCGAGCCGCACGCTCAGCGTTGCCATTACGATTGAAGTCGGCACTTTAATTTAAAATATTTAAAGAGAGTGCGAACTTATTCCGAGAGAAATTATTTCTCGATAATGTCAGTTGGACACGGACGCCCTCAAAAGAGCCGAGCTCTGAAATCAAGCCCACAGAGCCATAGCTCGCGATATCAAAACTATCGTCAGAAATTAGACCCAGATCGGCGTGCACGCCCACTGACACATCACTAAGTTCTCCATAGACCGGCCACAGCAATTCAAATTGAGATGTGAGAGACCACCTCTCGCCCCAATCGTTAAAATCTCCGTTTGTCGTGCGGCCAATCTCCCTCGGGTAGAAGCCACGTAAATTCCGTCCCCCGAGGAAAATGCGCTCACTTACAGGCGCCGTTGATATCGACCCTAACATCAATTCCATTTGTGAAAAATTTCGAAGCACGGCCTCAGTATTATCCGACAGATCGTTCAGGCCTGACCCAGAAAAACTCAGCTTGGAGGTGACGCCTTGACCTGCCAACCAATACGCGCTTAAACGAAGGTTATTATCGTCAAAAAAATCGGGGGCATCCAACTCCCAATTTAAGAAGACACTTAGGTATTCATCGTCTTTGGGGATGAAGCCCGCGGCGCTGAAAGTCTCGTCGACGATCTCACCGCCGTAAGACGCAATTCTTGGGAATTGCACGGCTTCAGATGCATATTGTGCAACACTGAAGCTCAGACTGGTTCCCCGCAAATCGGCATAGCGGCCCTCTGCGTCGTAAGCCCTCACACTTAAACGGGTAGTGCTCTCTGGGCGCACGGAAATCGGTATTGATGCACCAACCTCGCTCAATCCGTTAGACGCGCCCTGCAGATAATATTCAAGAAATCCTGGAGCGTTTCTACCGACAAAATGGCGCCCCGTAAGTGTGCCAACGAAGCCGTCAAAACTATCTACGTAAAATCCAGCACTGATCGAGCTTCTTGGCGCGCGACCATCAACTAGCATTCTGACTGAGCTCAATCCGGCCTGCTCAAAAGTGATCTCTGCGTCCGTAACGCCAAGCCGATCGCGTAGCACCCCGATAAAATACAAAACCTGCCGGTGATTGTAGTACTGACCGCGTTCGAAGCCGCCCAGTGATTGGATCAAACTATTCCGGAATGGTATCTTGTCAGAAAAGTTAAAATCCGCGATGCGCACCCGGGGCCCCGAACAAATCTCCTCTTGCTGCGAATATAGTGATTGCGGGCAGAGAGACGCGTACGGAAAGCCATTATCCCAATAGCAAGACAAGGCTTCCTCTGGGCGGTCAGTATTCACACACTCCTCGGGCGGGATGTCTGCGCCGTGGAATTCTATGAGGAGCTCTTCGGGAGTGGGTTGCGCCCTCGCCCCATCTGGCCACAATAAGGATAATAGAGTGACGCCAACACACAAAAACACTGACAGTTGTGCGAACCAACCACGGCAGATTGCTCTGGGTAGCCTACTGAGTGTATATGCCTGAGGCATATGCGAGATCATTGTAGATGGACCAAATTTGTTGCTGTGCATCGGCCAGATCCAATCGCGTTTGCTTAACGCTATTGATATCTGAGAGTACTTCCCTGACCGTCATCCTCCCGGCCTCATAAAGCCTCTGCGACGAGTCAAATGCTTCCTGGAAGTTGAGCAGCTCATTTTGCAGAGCGGGCACAATGTTATTATTAAATTGCCCCAGCCGTTGAAAATTAGACGTGGCCTGCTGACCCAAATCAATTCTCAAAAACTGCAATAAGTTTTCAGCCTCACGAACCTGCAGATCGGCTTGGGCGACCGCGGCTCGGCGCCCTCGCCCAAAACTTTCATACTCATAACTGACTGTCAGACCAAGTCGGGAGGACACGTCCTGGCTGTTGTTTGAGGCGACCCGCCCTTCGAGCTGGAGGGTGGGATTGCCCTCTACGGATGCTAAGTCAGCCTCGCGTTCTGCCACGACCAGTTGCCGCTGCTGGACGACGTAGTCGGGGTGGTTCTCTATGATGATATCTGACGCTTGAACCGGTAGCGTTGTCCAGACCACGCGGCGTATTTCCACGTTTTCACAAGACAGAGCTAAAATGTCAGCTTCAACATCAAGCAGTTGCAGGCGTAAATTCTCTACTTCCGTGATGTCGGCAATGTACTCGGTCCGGGCGTCACGCAATTCTGCATCTGAGCTAATTCCCTGCTCAGCCCGCCTCTCGATCACTTCGATGAAGCCTTGCTTTGCAAGCAAACTTTCCTCAAATATCTCAATACGTTGGAGATCTGCGTCACGCGCGGTCCACAGACCCACTAGCTTCTCTATGTGCTCCGCGACGCTCTGAGAGTATTCCCCTTCAGCCAAGGCCAGGCGCACTGCTGAGACGCGTTCGCTGGCCTCTTGGCGTCCGAATGTGACAAGAGGAAGCGTCGCGTTCAGGGATGCCTGCTTGTCGTCAGACTGGTCATCATTCACAAAGGCGCCAGCGGACACTGAGAATGTGGGAAGCCGATCGGCCCTCGCCTGATCAACTGAGGCTCTCGCGCCGTCTACGCGCGCGCGGGCGGCAACTAATTCCGGGTGACACCGTGCCAACTCTGAGGCGAGGGTACTTATGTCTGGCGCCTGAGCGCCAGCGATAGACCCACAAAAACATAAAATTCCGAGCGAAACGACTGTCCGACCTAAAAACCATTTGGGAAGCTTACGAAAACAATACACAGACACGCCCCCGCGATATAATCACTTCTAAAAATTTCAGACGGAGATCACCCGACCCCGTCGTTGGTAGCAGGATAATTCTCACAAGAAAATATCAAATTAGCCCGCGTCAGCGTTCGGTCATAGAGTTCTGCAGGGTTTTACGAATGGGTCGCAGCAGGTACTCAATCACGGTGCGCTGGCCAGCCTGTATGTCTGCTTGGACCACCATCCCAGGCATCAATTCGAGCGGCCTCCCGATTGAAGAAATTATTTGGCCGTCAGCCCCCGGCGTCAAGCTAATGTGCGTGACGTAGAAACTATCTTCACCGTTCCCGCGGGGCGCATCCTCCGTGATGGTATCCCCCGAAACAAAAATGACGCTACCCATTACGAACCCATAAACGGACGGGTCAAAGGCGTCAAACCGCAGCGAAACTTGATCTCCCACGTCCACGTCGGCGATGTCAGAGGGACGGATACGAGCCTCGACGAACAGTGTGTCGCCCGTGGGCACAATTTGCATCAGCTCGTCGCCCGCCCGCGCAACTCCCCCAAGCGTGCCCAAGCTTATATTTTTTACTTGGCCATGGACATAAGAGGTGAGGACCGCATCCCCGAGGACGGACTGCCGCTCTGTCAAAATTTGCAGGTTTTGGGCCAGCTCTGTCTCGGACGTAGCCAGTTCCTGCGACGCGGTCTCAAAATACTCGTTGGCGATCGTGTCTAATTGAGCTTCAGCCTCCAGGAGTGTGCGCTGCGCCGTTAAAAACTCACTTCGGCTAATATCGCCAGTGTCATAGAGGTCCGACACAATATCAAATTCGTCCCTGGCAATCTCCACGAGACCCTCTTGCGCGGAGGTTTGGTCCAACAGCCTCTGCAAGCGCCGCTGATACACCGCCAATTCCAATTCAATTATTTGATTTCGATTTTGGATATCTTGCGGGAAAACTGGTGCCGACGAGGTGAGTTCGGCTCTCAGGCGGGCGACCCTCGCCTGCAGCGCATCCACGCGGGCTTGGATTTCGTTAGACTGGGCGGCGACACGCGTCTGGTCGAAGCGGATAAGAATGTCACCTGGCGCCACGATGTCGCCCTCGCGCACCAAAATTTCTGATATGGTGCCCCCATCAACAGCTTGGACAATTTGGACCCGCGACTCTGACATGACGGAGCCCGACGCGCGCACCGTCTTCTCAAGCGAGAACAGTGCGGCCCAAACTATAAATGCGACGAAGAATATGAAAATAATCCATATCCCAATCGACCGGTCCCTAGATTTCTGCACGTTTAACGACATCAGGCGGTCTTTCGGACTTGAACGGCGCTCGTGGGGGCATCCTTAGAAATTTTTCCATCCTCCAGAACGATGATGCGGTTCGAAAGTTCCATGGCAAGCTTAATGTTGTGGGTACTAAAGACTAATATATCGTCGGCTCGCATTCGTGCCTTGAGGCCCTTAACAAAGAGTTCTTGGCTGTGATTGTCGAGGGACGCGGTGGGCTCATCAAAAATCCATATGTTCTTGCTGCCGATCAAAACTCGTCCAAGCGAAATCATCTGACGCTGGCCGCCCGACAGGCCGGACCCTCCCTCGGATATGGGCCGATCGAGGCCCTTATCAGACTGATCAGCAATCCGATCAATTCCCAGATCATTCACCACCGAGACAAGGTACTTGTCTGAGAGGCTGCGACCAAACAGAAGGTTTTCTTTCAGCGTGCCCTTGAAGAGCTCGGGCGACTGAGAGTGATAGCCAAAGTTGTTGTTGATGAAGTATTCATCAATTTGCCACAAATCAACACCGTCAATTTTTATGTTGCCCTGCGTCGGGCGATACAGGCGGGCCAGCAACTTGATGAGCGTCGACTTGCCAGATCCGATTGACCCAAGCAGCGCAATTCGCTCTCCAGCCTTTATGTCGAGAGAGGGGATCTGTAGCTGCGGCGCCTCTTGCCCCTGATAGGAAAAACTAATGTCGCGTAGGGCCACCTGCCCCACGCGGTGCATGGGCATGACGGGCTTTTCTGACGTCATCTGCTCTCGTGGCAGCTTGAGGAGCCCGTTGATTAACTCCATCGTCTGGCGCGTAGTCTCGAACTGAATTAGGTGGTTGACCGCCTGCCCGGCTGGGCCCAAAACTCTGCCGCCTAAAATGCTAACGGCAATCATCGAGCCCTGGGTCATTAATCCCTCAGAAATCTGGTGGACCCCAAAGATGATCGCCGTCAGGTAGGCGAATTGGCCGATTGTCGACGCCAGGGTTGTGGATGTTGTGGAGATGCCCTTCTGGGCCAAGCTGAACGTAGAAATCTCCTTGTTTAAGGAGGACCAACGCTCAGTCGCATCTTTCTTGCCGCCGAACGTTTTTATTGCCTCCAGCCCGCGTATGGAATCGACGAGGAACCCCAATTTTTCATTGCTCTTTGAGGTGATGCGCTTGATTAATCTCTGCGACATTTTTTGGGAGATGACGCCAACTATCAGTGAGATGACTAGAAATGCCAAATACACGAGTGCCACGGGCCCCGCGACCAGGTAAATCATGGCTATGAAAAGTAAACAAAATGGAAAATCGACCAGTACAAACACAGCCGACGACGTAAAAAATTGTCGTGCGCTCTCCAGTCCAGAGATTTGACCTGTCAGCGTTCCCAGCTGATTTGGCAGCCGGTCCATCCGCACACACATCAAGTGGTCATACACATCCTCAGAAACGGCTTGGTCAATGTAGGACGTCTTGGCGTCCAACAGCCTGGCGCGAAACGTTTTCAACAAAAAATCAGTGGCGTAGATGACCAACATACCCACCGCCAGAGTGTAGAGCGTGGCAAAAGCCAGCGTGGGAACCACGCGGTCGTAGACCTGCATGGCGAACATTGACGTGACTACGGCAAAGACGTTTACCATCACGGTGGCAATTACGACATCATAAATCCAACGCTTTCGGGCCAGTGCGTGGCGCCGAATTATCTGGAAAATTGTCTCGTAACTTCCCTCTTCGAGGCCCTCTTCGGATAGTTCCCGCGCCTCGCTGTTTTGTTGCTCATTTTGCAGCCCGACGAAGATACTGACCGGCACATCGTCCAAGTCATCAAAACTTTTGACACTACCAGTCTCGTCCTCGACTTTTATTCCTTCATCGTCGGCCGTGATGATACTCCACCCCCCGCCGATGAATAGGAGGCCGGGTAAGAGCTCTCTACTGACACTGGAAATTGACTGATGGAATACCTTCCACTTCTCTTCGGACATCTTCTTGAGCAGAAAATCTATCGACTGAACTGGCGTCAAACCTGAATTGTTTGAGACTTCGTCGTGCAAGCTCGAGAGGCCGTCCAAACTCACATTTGGCGCGACGAGACTGAAAAACTGTCGAATGATATTAATGGGGATCATTTCAGGTTTCTCCAATTTTCTGAAGCGCTGCACGGGCGCTCGCAACTTCAGCTGCATTGCCGGTTTTTATTACTTCCTGAAGAAGATTGCTTGCGACAAATATGTCGCCCATGTTCTTGTAGACTTCAGCGAGGTCGAGCTTTTCTTTGACCTGAGCACTTATCGCGCCGGCGGCTGCCTGGGGCGCGGCCTTGTCCGACACATTCTGCGGCCCCTCAGTGGCGGCCGCCGTGGGCGCACCTGCTTGCATAATGCGCCGGGGGGGGGGCGGCGGATTTGTGGAGGGCGTGCGAACCTGCAACTGCTCTTCGCGCGCCGCCGCACGCTCTGGCGCCTGCTGTGATGCATTCTGTGGCTTGACCTGGTCGGATACGCCCGCGCCCTGTTTATTGTTGGCTAGCAACTCGATCGACTTTAGGTATGTCTCTTGGTTCCGCCGATTTTCCTCTTTGATATAATTCAAGAAAGTCAGCGAGGCCGACGCCTGATCCGGCTGGGCATTTGGCGCGGGTTGCGCTGTTTGTTGTTGATTGCCCGACGCGGCCACCATCGCCCTCGTTTTATAGAGGACGAGGGCGATGGCCAGGAGCAGGGCCAGGCCCGCGACCAGTATAGTGAGTATAAAGTTTTTCAAATTTGCCGTGGCCAAATGCACTTCAGAGACAATAGCCAGCGGCTGGCCTTCCGGAAGATAGGCGCCGGAGTGGGCTGACGGGTGCGGGCCATCGTGGCCTCCGGTGGTTACGCTCGCTGGGGCGGATGGCTCTGGCAATAAATCGGGTGACGGCTCGCCTGGCGCGCCTGGCGCGATCTCGGCATCGACGGGGGTGGTGTTTACTTCACTCAGCTGCCTCGACACCTCGGCCAGCAACGCCGCGACCTCTCTGTTCACGTCGTTATAGTCTGAGGGGATCCGGCTGGGGGACGCGGGCCCACGTGCGGTTGTGGGCTCGGAGTAAGTCAGGTCCTGAATGCGGACACTGCCGTTGGCCGCCTCAATCCGATACCAGTCGACCGCCTCAGCAGTGTCCGACCTTACGAATAACAGCTCAAACATGGGGTCACTCACGACCGTCCCAGTTGACAGGAATAGCTCGCCAATGGTGCCGGCACGGTCCGTGACATTTATCTCACTGTGGAAGACTGGGGCGTCGGCACCGAGCGCAAGGTACTCCTCAATAGTTGCGAGGCGTATCACACCAGTTGGCGTGCCGCGGGGCAGGTCATAGGTCGCAAAAAACATGTCCCCGACTGAGTAGGATGCATTCAAGTCGGCCTTAATTGGGGCGGCCCCGAGCAGGAGGAAGAGGCAAGAAATAATTAACTTCCGCAACACCCCAACGCTGGTGGGGAACCGATCCCGTCGGCTATAGAGCAAGGCAGGGCTATTCAATTTCCCACTCCTTATACTCTATGCTGTAATGCACCTCAGGCACTTGAAGCTCATGTGAATTGTCAACTTCGTCCCGACTTGGAGCCGTCGCATCGGAACCCGTGGACGTGTTGAGAGAGGACAGGTCTATGCCATCAAGGGAATAGGTGACCTCGGTGCCATCCAATTCAAGGGCGTCGGAGTAGAGCACCAACTCATCACTTGACGGCTCTACGGCCCGCAAGTGTTCCTGGAGTTGGCCAAACAGCGCGTCTATTTGGTCTAGGTAGGCGTCGTAGCCCACGCCCGTTGCGGATGCGGTTATGTCTGCGGCCGCCGTCAGCAACACCTCTGCACTGGCCAACTGGTCTTCCGTGGCAGTGCCCGCAAAAATGGGCGTGAGGATGTCGAGGGTTGCCCAGAGCGAGCCAGACACGGCGTCCATAGTCGACAAGGCGGCCAGGGCGACCGCGGTCTCAGCATCCGCGGGCGCTACAAGGTCGCCGCCGTCATCCGTCTGGTTGATAAAGCTTGCCTCGGTATTCACAAAGTCAGAGGCGCCAAAAAACTGCGATATTAAGCTCTTTTTGTCATTTATGGATGTTGCGCTGACGTCACCCGACGCCTCCACGGCGCGGACGTGAAGCTCGGAGAGTGGGGTGAGAAACACATCGCTGGTTAATTCACCGTCGACAATCAAGGCGCGCAGCACTGGCTCGCCGCCCTGCCCCCCAAATGACAGGTCTTTGTAGAGCCCGGTAAACTCATCGAGATAGTTCACCGCTGCGCCGTTGATATCTTCAGCGGCCGCAATTTGGAACTGGTGTGCACTGTCCCCATCAGTAAATTCAAGACCGTCGCCAAACTCCTCGAATTTGATGGCGACCGAGGCCTCAATAAACGGGCCAGCGCCCACCGAGACCTGGTAGCCATCCGCAACTTTTGTAATCTCTACCGCCCCGACCGAGGGGTTGTCGGGCAATTGACCAGATGCCGGCACGCCGACCTCGCCCACGACACGGCCCATATTCAAATTGATGCCGCCGATCGCCGTCAGGGAGACGTCGCTCGGGGCATTGAGATCGTCAAGCACCACATATAGGTCAGTGAACTTATATTTTTGTGATCCATTTAGGGGTGGCGAATCCACATTAGGCCGAGTGAGGTCCTCATCATATTGCACCTCTGCCATTATGGCGTCGGCACCCTGGTCAAGATAGAGGCCGTCAATCGCCAGAGTTGGTGGTCCATCTTCGGTGGCTACTGCCTCGGAGTATACGACCTCCACGACACCCGACACTTTTAACAAATTCCGATCGACACCACCTAGCCCGTCCGTGGGACGCTGGATTACGGTGCCATCCGTGACTAAACTGTCGGCGACCAGTGCAAAACTGACAATTTCGGGCTGGTCTAAGTCATACTTGATTTCGTGAACATTTGCGAAGGTGTCCTGCACGTCATCTTCAATCTGGACGAGCGCATCCGAGCCATTTGCACTGAGGACCTTATCCCCGTCATTCTCGTTAAACGCAAATGGAATCAACTCCCTGTTGTCAGAATTGGCGTCGATACCGTCAGCCAGAGTGTATTCAAACCTGAGGATCTTGGCATCTTCCTGACCGTCGGGACCGATTTGATCCTTAAACGATGCGCCAGCATCGCCAGTGTTTAACACTAAGTTAAGATTATCCCCCGCATATGACACTGCGTGGTCAAATTTGACAAAAAATGTAATCACTGTGCCCGCGTCTAAGTCGTCGAAGAATTCTCCGTTGTCGGGCACGGCCGTAATTTCAGTAATCTTGGGCTGCGGCTCCACAAAGAGCTGTCCAGCTAGAGCGGGAAATGGCGCTAAGGTGACATCGAGCGCGTTCGTGTCGTCGACTAGGGTCGCACCGTTGAGTTTCAGGGGGGCGTCGCCAATTTTAAGCTCAGTCTCTAACGCGATTGCATCATTGAGGACCAAGTCAAACGTGAGCGTATTAGTTCCGACCCCTCCCTTGTATTCGGCGACATAGTCGCCGTCATTGAATTCAAAGGTTAGGGCCGCCGCGTTTGAGCTCGTCACCTTGTCGTCAAATGTAACCTGAATGGAGATGGTTTCCCCAGTCGTGAAGTAGTCATCATCTCGAGTGACTTTAACACCTCTCACAGAGGCGGGGTCTGGGTCCGCACCACCTCCACTACTGCCGCCGCCGCTGCCTCCGCCGCCACCCCCGCCGGCATTGTTGTTGTTGACGATCGGCGACCCGCCATCGTCGCTCAAGCCCGCCATGGCCAGCGCCAGTCCACCCAGGACCAGCCCGCCCAATGCCAGAATATTGTCACCCCAGCCGTCGTCATCCTCATAGGCATATGGGGGGGGAGGAAAGTATCCCTGCTGCGGCCACATTACAGGGTAATTGGGGGCTGGCTGCGCGCCAATTGTGATCGGCTGCTGTGGTGGCGCGATAACTGGCGACGGCTCCAGTTGGTAGTCTAGGGCGCTCAACTGAAGCGGGAGGTTCTGATCGAATTCCGCTTGAGCGTTCGGGCTGTCTGGGCGCGGGTCGTCAAAATAACCCGCAAATACAAGTTGTCCCCCGTTTTCTAAGTTGACGACAAGGTCCTGGCCGCTCTTGGTAGCCGAAATAATTGAGACATTCTCGAGTGATAGAGAGGATAAGATTTGGTACACCGCGCCGGGGCGGACAGGGATGCGCACACCGCTAGAGGCCGGCGAGAGTACTGCCGCACCGCCAACCTCCTCACGTATGAGATAACCTCCTGCCGTCTGCGCAGTTTCCATCTCGCCATACAACCTGACAATTTACGGGCCTGGGCCCAACCAATCAGTGAATACTGGTAAATGTCATAATTGACAAGAAAAAAAGACAAAATTGGCTAAAGAAATTCTATATTTGTCATTTTCTGCGCATAATTTGCAAATTTTGGCAAATATTGGCAGTCCATCCCGCAACGGCGTTTATCTGTGACATAAGTGTCAGAGAGTGTAGTTAGTCAATGTCGAGCGACTTGAGGCGCCTGTAGAGCGTGCGGAGGTTCAGGC
>NZ_JBBLYN010000005.1:32500-117397 GCF_037805105.1 Roseobacter sp. HKCCA2468 | reverse complement strand
CAGCTTCTGTGTGTGCAGCACTAGCCCAACCTGCACTCCAATTGGGTTTTGCAGCTAAGGTTTCAGTCCAGTGATACTCAATCATGCCGCCATAGCCGCCACGGTGGATGTCGCGCACTGCACCAATAACTGCAGTGTCTGCGTTCGCAGCGTTAGCAGTGAACAGTAGGGCGACGGTTGCGGCGATGGTTGCGTGGAAACGCATGTTCAAGCTCACTTATATTAGTTAGTGCCTTCATTAAAAGAAAAGAGCGAGCCGAAGCCCGCTCTTTCCCAAACAAGTAATCCGTAAGGATTAGAAGCTCATGTTCAGACCCAAGTCCCAACGTGTGTCGTCGTTGGAAGACGCCATGCCGCCTGCGAGGCTCAAGCCACCGCCGAGGTTCATGCTTGCGCCCAAACCGTAGGAAGCTTCGGTGGAAGCATCGTTGTCGGAGTAAACGGCAGTGATGGTTGTTGCATCGTCAAGAGCGAAAGATGCCGACACTGCTACACCGTCAGTTTCGGTGTTTGCGCTGTCGTCATCAAATGTCTCGTAGTATGCAGTCAAGCCAATGCCGCCAACAGTGGTGCTTGCTTGGATTGCAGTAGTGGTGTCTGTGTCAGCCGCGCCATTGCGGTTATTCGCTACGCCCAACGACAGAGCAACGGTGCCTACGTCAAAGCTAACGCGTGCAGATGAATCTTCTGTGGTGGAGTCGTAGCCCACCAGAACGCTGAGACCATTTACAGAGTACGCCCAGTTAACGTCAGCAGAGCTGCCTGCAGTTTTGTTGGTCTCACCTGCGTCGTCAGCACCTGCGCCTTGATGACCAACATCAGGAACACCCATGCCGTCAGTTGCAGGGTCAACGCTGCCCATGGTGAGTGTGCCAAATGCGCCCGAAACGAATGCAGTTGCATCTTCTGCAGGACCAGTTGGTGTGCTAGTTTCGCCATTGACTTGGTTATCAACACCGACTTTCGCGCCGAAGGAGATGCCGTTGTCTGCAGTGCCGGAGCCAACGATGTTGAAGTCTAGTTCAACGTCATTGGTTGTGCGGTCGTTTGCGTGGGTCAGACCCATGGCAGCAGAGCCAGTCAAAGTGATGTCTGCAGATGCAACGCCTGCGGTTGCAATCAAAGCAGTAGTAGCGAAGAGAACCTTTTTCATGGTTTTTCCCTCGTAATTGATTTCTAAGGTGCACCTCAAGACGGGGAAGTCCGAATTGAGTATGCCTTTCTCTCTCGCATCAAGCCGCGCATTGCAACGAAGCCGTGACAGACATCTTCATCTTGGGCCAACTCTGATGCACAGATGCCACAGTGTGTTATTTAGGTCTAATTTGACGATAATATCAAAGTCCTTGCCGCAATGGCGGGGCTAAGTTACCAAGAGGCACGCAACGGGCGAAGTCATTTGCCCCCCGCGTTGCACGCAGTGCGCAATATGGACGAAAGGGCAAAGTCACATGGCATTTTCGAGCTTTGGCAAAGCTATCTTGGTTGTTGCGACCGCACTGGCGCTTGCGTCTTGCGGGCGGTTGGGTGGCAGCTTGGGCGGGTCTGAGGCCGCCGAAGAACAACGCGCCGCGCTAGACGCACAAGAGCCACAGCGCGAAACCATCTGGGATTTGTTCCAGAACGTGGATGACCCGAATGTCACCGTTGAAGTCAATCGTTACATCTGGAACGCCACGCTTGAAGTGCTAGACTTCTTGCCGATTGAATCAGCTGATCCATTCTCAGGCGTGATTGATTTTGGCTATGGCACGCCACCAGGTGGCGGCACAGCCTATCGCGCAACGGTCTATGTCAGTGACCCCGCATTGGATGCACGCGCGTTGCGCGTTGCATTGGCCACGCGCGGTGGCCCTGTCAGCCGCGAAACCACGCGTCAGATCGAAGATGCGATCTTGACCCGCGCCCGCCAATTGCGCATCCGCGACTCGGGCCTGTAATCAGGCGGCGAATTCACGCCATCCCCCTAGACCTCTTCAAGCGGGCGGCTTAAACACGCGCCCGACTATACCCGTTTGGCCCGAAAGCCCCATGTTTCAGGAGTTCGCAATGTCGCGCTACGATCCGTCCCAGATTGAAGAGAAATGGCAGCAGGCATGGGATGCGGCCGCAATCTTTAAGGCCAAGCGCGATCCTGCGCGTGAAAAATACTATGTGCTTGAGATGTTCCCTTACCCATCGGGGCGCATCCATATCGGCCATGTGCGCAATTACACGATGGGTGATGTGATCGCACGCTTCAAATCCTCCACTGGATTTAATGTGCTGCATCCTATGGGGTGGGATGCCTTTGGGATGCCTGCCGAAAATGCCGCGATGGAAAATGGCGGCCACCCTGCCGATTGGACATATCAAAACATCGACACAATGCGCGGCCAGATGAAACCCTTGGGCCTGTCGATTGATTGGGATCGGGAATTTGCCACCTGTGATCCTGGATATTACGGACAGCAACAAGCGCTGTTTCTTGATATGCTAGAGCAGGGCTTGGTCTACCGCAAAAACGCGGTGGTGAATTGGGATCCGGTCGATATGACGGTTCTTGCCAATGAACAGGTCATCGATGGCAAAGGTTGGCGTTCGGGTGCTGACGTAGAACGGCGCGAGCTGACGCAATGGTTCTTTAAAATCTCCGACATGGCCGATGATTTGCTTGGCGCGCTGGATGGTTTAGACGATTGGCCCGAAAAAGTGCGCCTGATGCAAGCGAATTGGATCGGCAAATCCCGCGGGCTGCAATTCGGCTTTGAGCTGACCGCAGCTGCGTATGGTCACAGCACGATTGATGTTTACACCACCCGCCCTGATACGCTGATGGGGGCCAGTTTTGTGGGTATCTCCCCCGATCATCCCTTGGCCAAAGCACTCGAAGCAGAAAACGCCGAGATTGCCGCATTCTGCCAAGACTGCCGCAAGGGGGGGACAACTGCCGAAGCCTTGGAAAAAGCCGAGAAAAAGGGCCGTGATACGGGCCTACGTGTGCGCCACCCGCTTGATCCGTCCTGGGAATTGCCCGTTTGGATCGCGAATTTCATTTTGATGGATTATGGCACGGGCGCAATTTTCGGCTGCCCTGCCCATGACCAGCGCGATTTTGAATTTGCGCGCAAGTTCGATCTGCCGATCACCCCCGTTTTTGTGGCCGAGGGCGCGGAAGAAGCCCCCTTGGCCGAAGCCTTCGTGCCAACCAAAGCCGAGCGTGTGCGCTATATTCGCGGCTTTGCAGGCGAGGCGGTGCAAACAGGTGACACCGCAGTGGATGCCGCGATTGATCTCGCTGAGGCGAAGGGTTGGGGTCAAGGCGTGACCAAGTTCCGACTGCGCGACTGGGGTTTAAGCCGCCAACGTTATTGGGGCTGTCCAATCCCT
Source organism: Roseobacter sp. HKCCA2468 (assembly GCF_037805105.1). Taxonomy (NCBI): domain Bacteria; kingdom Pseudomonadati; phylum Pseudomonadota; class Alphaproteobacteria; order Rhodobacterales; family Roseobacteraceae; genus Roseobacter; species Roseobacter sp. HKCCA2468. The sequence goes on along the minus strand of NZ_JBBLYN010000005.1, from coordinate 114,028 downwards.
GTGGTGCATTGTGCCACCTGTGGCGTGGTGCCTGAGAAGAAGGAAAACCTGCCCATCGAATTGCCGCGCGATGTCAGTTTCGACATTCCAGGCAACCCGCTGGATCGTCACCCGACTTGGCGCGATTGCGCCTGCCCTAGCTGCGGTGCGCCTGCGCAGCGTGAAACCGACACGATGGACACATTCGTGGACAGCTCGTGGTATTACGCCCGTTTCACCGCGCCCCGCGCCACCACGCCCACCGATGCGGCCGAGGCCGAATATTGGATGAATGTAGACCAATATATCGGCGGGATTGAGCACGCGATTTTGCACCTTCTTTATTCGCGCTTCTTCGCGCGTGCGATGCAAAAGACGGGGCATTTGCCCGCAAAATGCGCCGAGCCGTTCAACGCGCTGTTCACCCAAGGCATGGTGACCCATGCGATCTATCAAACCCGCGATCAAAATGGTCGCCCCGTCTATCACTTCCCCGAAGAAGTCGAGCTGCGCGAAGGCAAAGGTTTCCTCAAGGATGGCCGCGAGGTTGAGATCATCCCTTCCGCCAAAATGTCGAAATCGAAACGCAACGTGGTCGATCCTGTGGCGATCATAGCCCAATATGGCGCCGATACCGCGCGGTGGTTCGTCCTCTCTGACAGCCCGCCCGAGCGGGATGTGGAATGGACGGCGGCGGGGGCCGAAGCCGCGTTTAAACATTTGGGCCGTGTCTGGGCCTTGAGCGAAAAAATCGCGGATATGCCGAAAGATTCGGCAGGCTCAGGCGATCAAGACCTACTGCGCGCCATGCACCGCGCCATTGTTGATGTGACAAGCGGCATTGAAAGCTTTGGCTTCAATGCGGCTATCGCCAAACTATATGCCTTTACCAACACTTTGGCGAAATCGAACGCCTCGGCCGCCGCACAGCGTGAGGCGATCCTGACCTTGGCGCAGCTCATGTCACCAATGACCCCACATTTGGCCGAAGATATTTGGGCGCGTCAGGGCGGGTCTGGTTTGGTAGCCACCGCACCGTGGCCCAAAGCCGATGAGGCGATGTTGGTGTCCGATACCGTCACCTTACCCATCCAGATCAACGGCAAACGCCGCTCGGAACTGACCGTTGCGAAAGATATGCCGCAACAAGAGGTTGAAAAATTGGTTCTGGCGGATGAGGCTGTGGCAAAGGCGCTTGAAGGTCGCGCGCCCCGCAAGCTGATTGTTGTGCCAGGGCGGATTGTGAATGTCGTTATTTAAGGCAATGTAACCCGATGAAGCTTTCCACCTCAGAGGCGGCGCGGTTTATCACCCGCCCCGATACAGGGGCGGCAGGCGTTCTGATTTATGGGGCAGATGCGATGCGGGTGGCGATTAAGCGCCAAGACCTGCTTGCCAATCTTTTGGGGCCAGATGCCGAAGGCGAAATGCGCCTTACCCGTATGATGGGGGCATCTTTGCGCAGTGATCCTGCGGCTCTTTTGGACGCGATTAAGGCGACAGGGTTCTTTCCAGGCCCGCGTGCCGTCTTTGTCGAAGATGCGACAGATGCCGCCGCCGCCGCAATTACAAGCGCCATAAACGCATGGTCTGCAGGTGACGCCCAAATCATTGTGACCGCAGGGCAACTGACACCACGCTCGGCGCTGAGAAAATTGTTTGAAACCCAAAAATCGGCTTTTTGTATCGCCGTTTATGATGACCCGCCCAGTCAGGCTGAGGTCGAGGCCGAATTGAAAAAGGCGGGGCTATCTGCAATCGCGCAAGATGCCTCTCGTGACTTGGCCGCCCTCGCCCGCGCGCTTGATCCTGGCGATTTCAGGCAGCTCTTGGAAAAGCTGGCCCTTTATAAACTGGGTGATGAGAGCCCTCTCTCTTCGGCGGAGGTGGCAGCATTGGCGCCTGCCACGATTGATGCGGAGATTGACGAAATCTTACACGCCGCTGCCGAAGGCGCCCATGCGCGTGTTGGTGCCCTGATGGCACGGCTTGGTGGTCAGGGGGTCACGGCGGTTGCACTTTGTATCGCGGCCTTGCGCCATTTTCGCACGCTGCATATGGCTGGCTGCCATCCACAGGGGCCAGCGGCTGGGTTGTCCCCGAAAACAGGTGTCTTTGGCCCGCGCAGGGATCGCATGGTGAAACAAGCGCAGGCTTGGGGCGCTACACGCCTTGAGGATGCGGTGCAAAGCCTGATCGAGACGGATTTGACCCTCCGCTCAAGTTCACAAGCCCCGCAATTGGCAGTGATGGAGCGCAGTCTCATCCGCTTGGCCATGATGCCGCGCAACGCGCGCTAGGCTGCTGCACGCGCCGCCCAAAGGCCCGTGGCAAAACAGGCTGTCAGCAAATAGCCACCCGTAGGCGCATCCCAATCGACCATCTCGCCGATACAATAGACATTTGGTAGGGCGCGAAGCTGCAAAGTCTCGTCTAGCGCAGACCATGCCACACCGCCCGAACTAGAGATTGCGCGATCCAATCCAAACGGGCCGCTATGGGGGATGGGCAAGGCTTTGATGCGCTCTGCCAACGCTTTCGGCTCAGTGGGCAGGGATTTGCACATTTCGAACAAAACTGCGCGCTTTGCCCCGTCTATCCCAAGGGATTTGCGCAGGATATTCGACAAACTGTCCTTGCGCCTGCCCCCTTTTTCAAGACGCGCCGCAACATCTTCCAGACTGCGGTCAGGGCAGAGGTCAAGGCTGAGCATCGCCCCCTCTCGCATCTCGCGCGAGAGGGCGTAAACCCCGCCACCCTCAATACCTTTGGCGGTGATCACGATCTCACCCGCCACAGATTTTTCGCCCGCGCGCAAGATCAAGGATTTGAGCGGATGACCAAAATGCGGGCGCATGTGGTCTGACCATTTGATATGAAACCCCATATTCATTGGCTGAAACGGAACCGTTTCGACCCCGCGCGCGCTCAGATATTCAACCCATTCGCCGCGCCCGCCTAAATTCGGCCAACTCGCCCCCCCAAGGGCCAAGAGCGTTGTGGTGGCTGTGATCTCACGCGGCCCTTCTGCTGTGGAAAAGTGAAACGCCCCGTCTGGCCCCCATCCATCCCATGTGAAATTGTGCCAAATCTCCACGCCGTGCCCGCCCAAGCGCTGCAGCCAGGCGCGCAGCATGGGTGAGGCTTTCATCGCCTTGGGGAACACACGCCGTGAGCTGCCTGTAAAGATCGGCTGCCCTAATGTATCGCGGGTAAAGCGTATAACTTCTTCAGGGCCAAAGGCGCGGATCATCGGCGCAAGTGGCGCAGCCGATGGCCCATAGGCCGCAAGAAACGCTTCAAGCGGTTCGTCCATTGTGAGGTTCAACCCTGATTTTCCCGCCATGAGAAACTTACGCGCGGGGGAGGCTTTGCCCTCCATCAAAACAACCCGCCGCCCAGCATGGGCCAAATAATCGGCAGCCATCAGCGCGCTCGGCCCCGCGCCGATGATCATCACGTCCAATGTGATAGGGTCGCGTCCGCCCGTCATGCCGTGCCGTCAGGGATCATCGCCTTGATGGCGCGCAGCACCTCGGCTTTGCCCGAAATCGCGGCCTCGGCCATATTTTGCGCCTCCTGCCAAAGCGCCTCTTGCGGCACGATCTTGTCAATCAGCCCAAAGGACAGGGCCTCTTTTGCGGTAAATTTTGCGCCTGACAGCAGCAGCAATTTTGTGCGCGCAGGGCCTATGAGCGCCGTCAGACGTTTGGGGTCTGAGGGCTGTGGCAAAAACCCAAGTTTTGCGACTGGGTAAAAAAATGAGGCGCGATCAACGCTGAGGCGCAGATCACAGGCCAATGCCATACCCATAGCGCCGCCTGCCAATGTGCCATTCAGAGCCGCAATCGTCAGGCAGGGCAGCGCGGCAATCGCGCCTGACAACGCCTCCCACAGGGGCGAGGTGGCCAGACCCGCGCGGGCCGCGTCCAAATCCGCGCCCGCACAAAAGACCTTTTCGCCCGCCCCTGTAATAACCAACGCGCGCAAGTTGGGATGCGCCTGTGCCTGTTTGGCGATGCTGACCAAGGTGGCAAGCATATCTTCGGTCAGGGCATTCGCTTTGTCGGGACGATCAAGCGTCACGCGCCACAGCGGTGCTTGGCTTTGGGGCATGCTTTCTGGGAAACTCTCTAACCTGATCATCGCAAAATTCCTTTTCGCCTCACACAAGCCCCAGTTTGCTCCGCAAAGCGGGATCGCGCAGGCTGATATCTTGGCCCAGATGCCCATCCGCTTCGGATGTGGTCATCCACAAGAGCGCGCGCGCCACCCAATGCGGCGCGATATGGTCAGCCCAATCAATCTGCGACACGGGGTTCATCCCACTCGCCCGAATATCGCGTTGCATCTGCGTGGCGACAGTCCCAGGTGACATCCCAAGCGCACGGATACCTGCATCACGATATTCCAAATCAAGGCTTTGTGTCAGCATCGCCACAGCCGCCTTTGACGCACAATAGGCACTCCACCCCTCATAGGCATTGTTCGCCGCCCCTGACGAAATATTGATGACTGTGCCTACGCCGCGCGCCACCATATCGGGCAAACAGGCCTGTGTGGTTGCAAATAACCCTGTGACATTCACCCGCATCAGATTATCCCACGCCTGCAAATCTGCCTCCCCCATGCGGGCGATGGGTGCAATCAGCGCGCCGTTGTTGATCAAGATATCAATATGGCCAAGCTCGGCTTTGATCTCCTCAAAGAGCGGGGCAATCTTGCCTATCTCACCTAAATCACAGGGATAGGCCCGCGCCCCTTCACCGATTGAGTCTGCCACGTTTTTTAAATCCGCCGCTGAGCGCGCCAATAATGCAACTTTTGCGCCTGACTGGGCAAAGAGCGCGGCTGTTTCTGCCCCAATCCCACGGCTTGCGCCTGTGATTGCAACGGTTTTTCCCGATAGGTCGGTTTCAAAGAGATGAGACATGATCGCGGGGCTTTCTATTTCTTGGGCAGGCGGATCGGCGCTTGACCTTAAGCGCAGGGGGCGAAACATTGGGACATACTGTCGGTGTCGCCGTTGGGCCTGTGAATGTCAAAGATGAATTCAAAATATATTTGGCGTCCAGCTCTATCTATGGCTTTTGTCCTGTCCTCGCTGCCTGCCTTTGCACAAAGCCTCGCGCCCGTTGACATGGCGCTTGAGACGTTCCGCGAAATCGCCGCAGATGCAGGGCATGAGTTCCGCTTTGACGCGCCACAGGTAATCGGCACACAGGTGTTGGTAGAGAACCTGCAAATGATCGAAGCGGATGATCCGCATTCGACCGTAGATACAAGCATAAGAACGGCCCGCGCTTTTTTTGCCCTAAACGCGGAAGGTGATGTGGTGATCACGCTGCCTGAGGCGATTGTGATCGCGCTGACCCCTACAGATCAGCCCGCGCGGGATCTGGTGGTGGATCTGCCTGCAGTGCCTGAGGTGACGGTGCAAAGTGCAAACGGCATCACGACGCTAACGTGGGATGCAGAAGCAGAAGAATTGGCCTTTCAGGCTTTGGGCGGCGTGTTGATCCAAGCGGGTGAATTTGCCCTGCGCAGCAGCACCTTTGAAGGACAATCTGTATTTTCGGCAACACCCATTGCGCATCGTTTTGGCCTTGGCACAGTGCAAGGCGCAATCGCGGAAGGGGCTTTGGCCCAATTCGCGCTTGAGGGGGCTGTGCTTACCCTTGATGGCTGGGGTGAGACAGCTTCACTTGGGTTTGAGGCGGCCAATGGACTGGTCGCCACCGATCCGATTTCTGCTTTTGCAAAGCCGATGGGGCTGGATCAAGCAGGGCGGCTTGGCTTCGCGCTTGGGGCGGGTCATCTCGGCTACGAGGAAACAAGCGACAGTCTCGGCGCAAGCCTCAGCACCGATAGCGTGCTTTTGGGGGCAGAGTTTGGCGAAGAAATCCCCGTTTTGTGGCGCATTGGGCCAAGCCGCTTGGCCGCTAATCTGCCATTATTGAACCGTGAGGGCGGGCCGTTTGCCATCACTCTATCGGTGGCAGATGCCATGCCCGAACCCCCCGTTTGGGATTGGATAGATAGCGCAGGTCTTTTGCCCCGCGAAACTGGTGCGATTGATCTTGATATTATGGGTGATCTGGGGCCTGCCCCCGAAACGGGGATGCGTCTGCCTTTGTCATTGGTGCGGCTGCAAATCAACAGGGCCACCCTCACGGGTGCAGGCCTTGATTTCCGTGCGACAGGTGGGCTTGATCTGACATCTGGCGCAGGGCCATCGCGGGTAGATATCAGCGCGCGCGGGCTTTTCACCTTTCTAGAGGCGATGACCCAGTCGGGCCATCTTGATCCAAGCCAATTTGCGATGATCGCGGGCGCAATTGATCTTTTCGCCACCCAAACCGAAGGCCAAGATCAGCTTGAAAGCGCAATTGATCTGACCCAAGAAGGAAAGATCATGATTGGCGGAATGCCTTTGCAATAAAGGTTAAGGGTTCTTGCGCTGCGTCCTTGCAGCGCTTAGGTCACGCATAGCCCCCGACGGGCTGTTTTGGCCAGAAAGGATGCTTTGCGATGACAGACAGCCCTTCGAACACAGCGGCGCTGCGGGATCTGGCGGAACAGATTTTGGACATTGCCAAATCTGCGGGTGCGGATGCGGCAGATGCGATGGTGGTGCAAGGGGTCTCGCAAACGGTGAGCTTGCGCAATGGCGCGTTAGAGCAGGCAGAACGATCCGAGGGCACGGAAATGGGCCTTCGCGTCATGGTGGGCCAACGGCAGGCTTGTGTTTCGGCGGCAGATTTACGCCCAGACACGCTGCGTGACATGGCCGCGCGCGCGGTGACTATGGCGCGGCTTGCCCCGGAAGACCCAACCGTTGGCTTGGCCGATCCCGCGCAATTCAGCTCAATGCGCGATGCATCAGGTCTTGAGTTGAGCGATGACGGCGCGGCACCTCTGCCCGCCGAGATGGAGGATGAAGCCCGCCGCGCCGAGGCTGCGGCCCGCGCCGTTGCCAAAGTCACCCAAATTCAGTCCTCAAATGCAGGCTACAGCCACCGCACGATCTTTCTTGCGGGCAGCAACGGGTTTGCAGGCGGCTACGCCCGCAGTGATTATGGCCTCTCCTGCGTGGCGATTTCAGGGGAAGGCACAGGCATGGAGCGGGATCACTACGGGGATGGCCGTATTTTCCGCAGTGATCTGATTACCCCCGAAGAAATAGGGCGCGAAGCTGGGATGCGTGCTGCTGCGCGCGCAGGGGCGCGAAAGCCAAAAACAGGGAAATATCCCGTTTTCTTTGATGAACGTGTCTCCTCAACCCTCATCGGTCACATCTTGGCCGCGATCAATGGCAGCGCGATTGCACGCGGATCGAGTTGGTTGCGCGATGCATTGGGTGAGGCGGTTTTGCCTGTTGGGTTTGATCTGCTGGAAGACCCTTTGCGCAAGCGTGCAGGCGGCTCGCGCCCCTTTGACGCCGAAGGTTTGGCGGCACAAAAACGCGCCTTCATACAAGATGGCAAACTGGCCTCATGGGTGCTTGATCTGGCGACTGCGCGAAAATTGGGTCTGGAAAGCACCGCCAATGCCGCGCGCGGGCTCACTAGCCCGCCTTCGCCAAGCGTTGGCAATCTCGCCTTGGTCGGGCCAAAGGTCGAACGTGAGACGCTGTTGCGTGACATGAGAACGGGGCTATTGGTAACATCCCTGATCGGCAGCTCCATTAACCCAACCACAGGCGATTATTCGCGTGGCGCGTCAGGGTTTTGGGTTGAAAACGGCGAAATCACCTATGCGGTCAATGAATGCACCATTGCAGGAAATTTGCGCGACATGCTTGGCACGATCTGTGCAGCTAATGATGCGCGCTCGCATCTGTCGCGGGTTATCCCCTCGCTTCTGGTAGAGGAGATGACGCTTGCAGGGGCCTGATCGGCAAGATCGCGATGATCTGACCCTATTGGTAGAAGCGGCCCGTGCAGCAGGCGACATTGCCCTGCGCTATTGGCAAAATGACCCCAAGGCGTGGGAAAAATCCGAAGGGGCAGGCCCCGTCACAGAAGCGGATTTGGAAATCGACAAGATGTTGGCGCGCGATCTTCAGGCCGCGCGTCCCAGTTACGGGTGGTTGTCGGAAGAAAGCCAAGATGACCCTGCCCGTCTGGCCGCGAAGCGGGGTTTCATCGTTGATCCCATCGATGGCACCCGCGCCTTTATGGATGGCTCTGGTGATTTCTCGCATGCATTGGCCGTTGTAGAAGATGGGCTCGTGCGTGCGGCGGTGGTCTATCTGCCTGCTGTCGGCAGGCTTTATGCCGCTGCGCGCGATGGGGGCGCGCTGTGCAATGAGACACCCTTGCGCATTTCAGGTCATGCCGAAGAAGCGGGCGCGCGTATTCTGACAACCAAGGTCAATTTTGAACCGCGCTATTGGCCACATGGCGCGCCACCTGTGAGCCGCCATTTTCGTTCCTCTCTCGCCTATCGTTTGGCCCTTGTGGGCGAAGGGCGCTATGATGGAATGCTGACCTTTCGCCCAACTTGGGAATGGGACAGCGCCGCAGGCAGCCTTATTGCCGCCGAGGCAGGTGCCAAGGTCTGCGACCGTGAGGGGCAGGATTTGCGCTTTAATCGCCCCGACCCGCGAAGTGCGGGCGTTTTTGCAGGATCACGCGCCTTGGTGGATAAATTCATGGCGCGGCTTTCGGGTCAAACTGGCTTGACCGCCTGAGCCAAAACCTTAGGGTGCGCGCAGGTTTTCAAGGCTTCTTGTTAAGGAAATAATCTATGGCACAGCGTCTGCATTTGGTGTTTGGGGGCGAATTGGTCGACCCGGCCCGCACGGAGTTTCGCGATGTGAACGATATTCATATCGTGGGAATTTTCCCGGATTATGACAGCGCCTATAACGCATGGAAATCTGAAGCGCAGCGCACAGTAGACAATGCGCATATGCGCTACTTCATCGCCCATTTGCATCGCCTGCGCGATGAGGAACAGGCCAATTCCGCGCAAAGCGAGTAAGGGATTGCATCGAATGCGGTCACGCTCCTTGCTGCTTTGGCTTTATCTTCTGTTCTCCCGTCATGCTACGGGTTTGGCGGAACGGATTTTGGCGGGCCGTTTGGCGCGCGGCAAAGAGGATGCGGCGCGTATCAATGAGCGGCGCGGTATTGCCAGTCAAGCGCGGCCCCATGGGCCATTGATTTGGTTTCATGCGGCCTCGGTTGGCGAGGCGCTTTCCCTTCTTGAGCTGATCCGCCGCATCCGTGAAGAGCGCGAAGACCTCACGATTCTGGTTACGACAGGCACCGTGACATCTGCGGCAGTCATGGGGCGGCGTTTGCCTGCTGATGTAATCCATCAATTCGTGCCTTTGGATATTATAGGTTTTGTTCAATCTTTTCTGAACCATTGGCAGCCAGACCTCGCCATCTGGACAGAGTCCGAATTGTGGCCTGCCATGATCGTTGAGACGCATCGGCAAGGATGCCCGATGATGTTGCTCAATGCGCGCATCTCGCAAGGGTCAGCGCGCAATTGGCGGTGGTTGAGCGGAATGGCCCCCGCGCTGCTGTCGCGCTTTGATTTGGTGCAAGCGCAAGATGATCTGACCGCCTCTCGATTGCGGGGTTTGGGCTTGTTGCCATCTCGCATTGAAGTGACAGGCACCCTCAAGGAAGGTGCGGCGGCCCTTCCCCATGATGAGGCGCAGCGCCAAGATCTCTCGCAGCGCCTTGGCACCCGCCCCGCATGGGTGGCGGCCTCTACCCATGCGGGCGAAGAGGACTTGGTCTTGGCCGCGCATCGGGCCGTGTTGCGGTCAAACCCGCGGGCCATCCTGTTGCTCGTGCCACGCCATCCTGAGCGCGGCGCAGATATCGCGAAACTCCTAGAAAGTGATGGCTGGACATTTGCGCAGCGCAGCAAAGGCGCTCTGCCTGATCGCGACACCCAAGTGTATCTTGCTGATAGTTTGGGCGAGTTGGGCCTTTGGTATCGACTTGCCCCGATTTCCTTTTTGGGAGGCTCTTTGGTTGATATCGGGGGGCATAATCCATTTGAACCTGCGGCCCTTGGGTCGGCCATTCTCTATGGGCCATATGTCAGCAATTTCACCGATATTTTTGATCGCTTGCAGGCGGTCGATGCCGCGCGGCAGGTGCGCGATTCCGAAAGCCTCGCCCGCGCAGTGGATGAGTTGATGAACCCAGAACGGGCAGCCGCTATGGCCAATGCCGCATGGGAAGTATCCTCAACAGGGGCTGCGGTGACGGATCGTGCCCTAAATGCTATCCTAGAGCGGTTGGAACAACGCGAAGCGGATCAGCGCAATGCAAGCACCTAGATTTTGGTATCGCGCGCAGCCTAATGCAGTGGCCTATGCCTTGCGCCCACTGAGCGCGCTTTATGCGGCAGGCACGGCGCGCAAATTGGCAACAGGCGCTCGGGCGAAACTTGGCGTGCCTGTGGTCTGTGTTGGCAATTTGACCGCAGGCGGAACTGGGAAAACGCCCACAGTGATTGCCCTTTGGGAAATCCTTGCAGGGCTTGGCGCCACCCCCCACATCCTCAGCCGTGGGTATGGTGGAACACTCACCCAAACAACACGCGTAGACCCGACCCGTCACAGCGCAGCTGACTGTGGTGATGAACCCTTGCTTTTGTCAGCTTTTGCGCCTGTATGGGTGGGCCAAGATCGTCTGCAAAGTGCCAAATCGGCCATTGCGGCGGGGGCCGATATTTTGATCCTTGATGACGGGTTTCAAAATGCAAGTCTGGCTTATGATCTGTCCTTGATTGTGGTGGATGCCGCGCGTGGATTTGGCAATGGTCTGGTAATCCCCGCAGGCCCGCTGCGTGAGCCGATTGCAACAGGCCTTGCGCGTGCGGATTTTGTTTTATCCATTGGCGAGGCAGATCAGCAGGCGGTGTTTTCAACGCGCCATCCAGACCTTCCTTGCCCCCATCTTACGGGCCATCTGGCGCCGTTAAATATGGGGATGTCCTTCCAAAATATGCCCGTTTTGGCCTTTGCAGGGATCGGTCATCCTGAAAAGTTCTTTGCCACATTGCGCAAAATGGGTGCGCGTATATTGCGAGCTGAGGCCCTCAGCGACCACCAACCTTTAAGCGATGCCTTGATGGCGCGGATTTTGCGCGATGCGCAAAGCCTTGGGGCGCAGCCTGTCACAACCGAAAAAGATGCAGTGCGCTTGCCTGATGCGCTGCGGCGTGAAGTGTTGACGGTGCCCGTGCGCCTGCGACTAGACCAAGACCACGCTTTGCGGGATCGCCTTAGCGGGATTTTTTCGAAAAGCCCGTGATACCATCATCCTCGCCCAATTTCGGCGCGGGACGTTCAAGCGCCAAATCAGCCCCCGAAAAATGAAAAGGCGGCCGCGTGCTTGGCACGCCCTCAAGATCAAGGCGAAACCCGCGCGCCACGGCCTGCGGATCGGCGAAGGTTTCTGCAAGTGAATTGATCGGCCCCGCAGGCACAGATTTCACTTCGCACGCCTCTAATAGGGCAGATTTGCTGAAGCTGCGCGTCTTAGGTTCAAGCGCGGCGTTCAGGCTGTCGCGGTTCTTCACACGATCTGCATTGGTGCGATATCGCGGATCCTGTCCCAACTCCGCACAGTCCAAAATCTCGCATAGTTTTTGAAATTGCCCATCATTGCCAACCGCGATGATGATCCAGCCATCCGCGCATGGAAAGGTTTGATAAGGCGCGAGATTGGGATGGGCATTGCCCATACGATTGGGGGCTTGCCCCGTTGCCAAATAATTCATGGCTTGATTGGCCATCATCGCGGTCGCGGCATCAAAAAGCGCCATATCAATATGCTGCCCTTGGCCTGTGCGCGCGCGCATGTGTAACGCTGCCAAAATGGCGTTTGAGGCATAAAGACCTGTGACAATATCCGTAACGGCAACGCCAACCTTTTGGGGATGATCCTCGGGGTCGCCTGTGACAGACATTAGGCCAGACATGCCTTGGATGATGTAATCATAGCCCGCGCGATGCGCATATGGCCCATTTTGGCCGAACCCCGTGATCGAGCAATAAATCAACGCAGGGTTTTCGTGGGCCAGACTTGCGTAATCGAGGCCAAATTTGGCCAAGCCACCAAGTTTGAAATTCTCTATCAAAACATCTGCTTCGCGCGCCAAAGCAATCACGCGATCGCGGTCTTTGGCAGATTTAAAGTCAGCGATGATGGATTTTTTGCCGCGATTGGTGCCATGAAAATAAGCCGCGCTTTCATCCCCCTCACGAGAGATAAAGGGAGGCCCCCAATGGCGCGTATCATCACCATTTGGGCTTTCGACCTTGATCACTTCGGCGCCCAAATCTGCCAAAATCTGCCCCGCCCATGGCCCTGCCAAAATACGGGCAAGTTCTAGAACTTTGACACCTGCAAGGGGGGTGCTGTTCATTGGTTGCGGGCAAGCGCGTCTTCAATCCGCGCCGCGATGTCCTCATAGGCCATATTGCCATACAGCGTGCCATCAATGACCAAGGCGGGTGTGCCTTCAATCGGATATTCTACGCGATTGGCTTCGTAATTATCGATCATAGCCTGCGCGGTTTCGGCATCCTGCATGCAGGCGTCCAATTCTGCATCCGTCAAACCCGCAGAAAGACCTATGCGCCGCAGATTGCCCGCGATGGTCGCAGCATCACCTTGGGTCCATTCCCGCTGCGTGCGGTAAACAATATCGGCCACGCCAAAATAGCGCATTTCGCCTGCGCAACGCGCCACCATGGCCGCCCATAAACCTGGGCGGTCAAAGTAAACTTCACGATAAACCAATCGCACTTTGCCTGTTTCAATGTAATCGCGCTTTAGCTGAGGCAAAACTTGTAGGTGAAAAGTGGCGCAATGTGGACAGGTGAATGAGGCATATTCGATCAACTCGACAGGCGCATTCGGATCACCAAGAGCAAAATCCACAATCTCAGGGGCGGCGCTTGCGTCTTGAGCCATGCCAAATCTGGGAAGGACGGATACAAAAGCCGCTGCGGATGCTGCGATCAAGGCCTGTCTGCGATCCATAATATTCTCTCTCTGTAAATTAGGATGTCTGTTTTCTTATGACGCGCTGCGCCAGACGTTCAAGAGCATCGCGCAACCCCTCATCGGTGATATGCGCTGCTGCGGCCTGGGCTTTGGCGTTCACGATTTCTATCGCCTCTTGGGGCAATTCTGGCCGAGGGCGTGGTGCGATGAAGTCACGCGCAAAGCCCTTTCCCGCCGTTTGGGTCAAGGATATTTTGGACACAGCGTTATAACCATAAGCCGCGTTTACCTTTGCTCTGATGTCTTCTTTGCGCATCTCAAGAATTGGGGCATGCGCCCCGCTCGTCAAAAGCACTAAGGTGGCCCCAAACCCATCACGCCCATGCGAAAGTTTTACAGGGCGCGCGATATCTGAAATCTCAGGCCCCATGATCTCCCGCCACTGGGTGATCAGCCGTGCCTCAGCGAAACCACGCCGTTCTGCGGGGCTTTTTATTTGCGCCATAACAAGCTTGGCCGCGGGTTCAAACCCACGGTTACGGCGGCTTGCCTCTTTGGGCGGGATATGATCGCTTGCTTTTCTCATCTGCGGGTCAATTTAGGGGGTATGAGACAGATTGATCAATCAAAACCGAAGACAGGGTGATAAAGCTTGCGTGACGAGATTGAAATAACGGATGACCTCTCGCGTGACTTGTTGGCGTGGTATGATGACCATGCGCGCGATATGCCGTGGCGGGTCGGGCCCGCGGCGCGAAAATCAGGGCTGCGTCCAAACCCATACCATGTGTGGTTGTCTGAAGTCATGCTACAGCAAACAACTGTGGCCGCCGTGCGAGACTACTTTACCAAGTTCATCTCTCTTTGGCCTCGGATTGAGGATCTTGCCGCAGCGCAAGATGCGGATGTCATGGCGGCTTGGGCGGGGCTTGGCTATTACGCAAGGGCGCGCAACCTGCTCAAATGCTCGCGCGTGGTTACTGATCAACACGCGGGGATATTCCCGACAACCGAAGAGGCGCTTTTGACGCTTCCCGGAATTGGCCCTTACACCGCCGCTGCAATCGCGGCGATTGCCTTTGACCGCCGCGCAGTCGTCATGGATGGCAATGTCGAGCGTGTCATGGCGCGCCTCTTCGCAGTGGCAACCCCGCTGCCCCGTGCAAAGCCAGAGTTGAAAGCCCATGCCGCCGCCCTCACCCCTGCGCAGCGGGCGGGGGATTACGCGCAAGCCGTCATGGATTTGGGTGCCACGATTTGCACACCACGCAGCCCCGCCTGTGGCATTTGCCCGATCATGACCCAATGCGCCGCCCGCAAAGCGGGCATTGCGGCGGAATTGCCACGCAAGGAGCCAAAACAGCCCAAACCAACGCGGGTTGGTCATATTTACTTGGCCTTTCGGCCCGATGGTGCGGTTTTGGTCGAGCAACGCCCAGAAACGGGCCTTTTGGGGGGGATGCTTGGCTTTGTCACCAGCCCTTGGGCGGGGGTAGATGATCCCGCGGCGCCCATCGTGGCGGCGCTTGCGCCTCCCCTTGAGGGCGAATGGCATGACACGGGCCAAGAGGTGCGCCATACCTTTACCCATTTTCACCTGCGCCTGCGCGTGCATCTGTGTCATGCCTCTGAAAACGCGAGCCCGCAGCAAGGTTATTTCCTGCCCCGCGCCAAGTTCCGCGTTGCGGATATGCCAACAGTGATGCGCAAAGCGTTTGACCTTTGCCGCATCGACACGCAGCCTTCACCCTGAGTCTAATTATATATTTTCATATATAATATCTGGCCCTATCTACGTTTATGAAGACAGCATGAGCTGTGAGGTAGAGGCATGTTCGGGTCAAATTATTTGGCATCGCTTCGTGATGTAGCCCCGTTTTGGGTCTCGCTTCTGCTTATCCCTTTCATGGTCGCAGTCAGCCAATGGGGCGGGTGGAGCATCCTTTTGGTGCTTGCGGCCACATGGTGGTTGTTTCCGCTGTTGGATCAAGTATTCGGCCGCGATCCAACCAACCCTGATGAGGCCGCGCGCCTCAGCTCGCTGTTTTGGTATCGCGCAATCACCTTGATCTGGGCACCGTTACAATTCGGATTGGTCTTTGGGTTGATTGCATATCTCGCCACCAATCCTGCACATCTGACGCTTACCGAGCAATTCGGGTTGGCCGCCTCTTTGGGTGTTGTCACGGGAATGATTGGCATCAATTACAGCCATGAATTGATGCACCGCCCCACGCGGTTGGAACGTGGCTTGGCCGATATCCTACTGGCGATGACGCTTTATTCGCATTTCAAAACCGAACATCTTTTGGTGCATCATATCCATGTGGCCACCCCGCGTGACCCTGCTTCTGCGCGATATAATGAGGGGTTTCACCGCTTTTTCCCGCGTGTTTTGATCCAGTCGTTCAAATCTGCATGGCGGGCCGAAGCGCAACGCCTCGAAAAGCGCAGGCTTGCACTATGGCATAGAAGCAATCCGTTTTGGCGTTACGGGGGATTGCAGGCAGGCATGATGGGATTGGCCTATGCCATTGGCGGGAAATGGGGCCTTGCATTCTTCGCTGTGCAGGCCTTTGTTGCGGTGTTCCATTTGGAAATCACAAATTACATCGAACATTACGGCCTCACGCGGGCCTACAAAGGCGCGGGGAAATATGAACATGTCAAACCCCGCCATTCGTGGAATGCGGATCATCGGGCCACAAATTGGTTGCTGATCAACTTGCAGCGTCACTCAGACCATCATTATCGTCCAGATCGGGCCTATCCGCTGTTACAAACCTATGATCACGATGCCGCGCCGCAACTGCCTTATGGCTATCCTGTAATGGGGATTTTGGCCCTCTGCCCGCCTGTGTCGCGGCGGGTTATGAACCCCAAGGTGCGCGCTTGGCGCAAGCAACATTATCCGCAAGTCAAGGATTGGACGCCCTATTCGCAAGGGCTGCTTCAAACGGAATAAAAAACCCCCGCCCGATGGGCGAGGGTAAGGTGCGTGCCCCCGAGGCAAAAGCCACAGGCACGGGCGGTATATCGAAAGCTGTCTTGGAGGTGGCGTTACTCGCCCAACTCGGAACGCAATTGTTGACGAAGGTGATCAATAGGCACGGTTTTCCCGTCACGGCGGAAATGCCAATATGTCCACCCGTTGCACGAAGGTGCGCCTTCAAGTTTCGCCCCCACTTGGTGGATCGACCCTTTGGTGTCCAAAGCGACAAGCGTGCCATCGGCGCGAATTTTTGCACGATGGCGGCCATTACCGCTGTGCAATTCCTCACCAGGCCGCAGCAAGCCCCGCTCGACCAATTGACCGAAGGGAATACGCGGTTCTGATCTTTTGCTGAGGCTGGTTTCAAGCGCATCACTGTCAAAACGGCGCGTGTTGGCGATACGCTTTTCTGCGATGTCGCGATACTCTTCCTCACGCTCGATGCCGATGAAATCGCGCCCCAATTTCTTTGCAACGGCGCCCGTTGTCCCAGTGCCAAAGAAGGGATCAAGAACCACATCGCCTGGATTTGTTGAGGCAATCAAAATGCGGTGCAGCAGCGATTCAGGCTTTTGCGTTGGATGTGCTTTTTCGCCCCGCGCGTTCTTCAAACGCTCACCCCCATTACAAATCGGCAAAAGCCAATCAGAGCGCATTTGAATCCCCTCATTTAGGGATTTGAGCGCCTCATAATTGAACGTGTATTTCGCAGTTTCAGATTTCGAAGCCCAGATCATCGTCTCATGGGCATTTGTCAAACGCTTGCCGCGGAAATTGGGCATCGGATTGGATTTGCGCCAAACAACATCATTCAGCAACCAATAGCCTTGGTTTTGCAGTTCGGCCCCCACGCGGAAAATGTTGTGATACGAGCCAATCACCCAAATCGCGCCATTCGGCTTGAGGATACGGCGCGCCGCAGCGAGCCAGTTTTGCGTGAATTCGTCATAGGCACGGAAGCTATCGAATTGATCCCAATGATCATCCACCGCATCTACAAGCGAATTGTCGGGGCGATGCAAATCACCCTTGAGCTGAAGATTGTAAGGCGGGTCGGCGAAAATCAGATCGACCGAACCTTCAGGAAGGCTGTTCATCACATCAATGCAATCACCAGCCAATATCTGGTTAAGCGGCAGGGCATGCGCCCCCGCGGGATTGGTTTTCGTCTTCATTACTGCCTCTGACTTTTAATCGTCACGGCGCCATTTTTTGACGCTCATCTTGAGGCCTAAGATGAGTCGAAACTGATTCGCCGTCAATTTATTTTTTGAATCAACGACTTATAAGATGACGTTGATACAAGATATTGTGGACGGGCTTGAATGAACGTCTATGGTGCGGGGTCACCCCAATATCTTGAAGGGCTTGAAGATGGGCTTTTGAGGGGTAGCCCGCGTTTTTTTCCCAGCCGTAGCCCGCAAACTGTTGCGATAATGTCACCATAAGCCGATCCCGTGTTACCTTGGCCACGATAGAAGCCGCCGAAATCGAAACGGAACGGGCATCACCTTTGATGATTGCAGTGGCAGGGCAGGGCAAATCAGGGGGAATGGCATTGCCGTCAATCAGCGCATGATCTGGACAGCGGGAGAGACCAAGTACCGCACGGCGCATGGCCAAAAAAGTGGCGTTGCGAATATTCAGCTCATCAATCTCGGCAACGCTCGCCTCTGCGATACTGACCTCTGCCCGCGCGGCGATCTCATCGAACAGCGCCTCGCGCCGCTTTTGGCTGAGGGCTTTGGAATCATGCAAACCTTCGGGAATATCGCTTGGGTTTAGGATAACGGCAGCGGCCATAACAGGCCCAGCCAACGGGCCGCGCCCCACCTCATCCACGCCCGCGACAAGGCCGCCGATCTGCGTCTCAAAACTGAAATCTGGCGTGAGATTGGGTTTGGTCATAGCCGCGAGATTACGGATTACCATCCTCGCGCGCAATCTCGGATGGATTGGGCACCAACCCATAGCGCGCAGCAAGGCTCCAAACATGGGCGGGAACCATATTCTTCATCTTGGCAGGATGACTGCGGCGCAAATGTAAGATGGTTTCAATTGCCTTCATCTCGACCCGCGCTCGGGCAAATTCCAAGCCACGCGGCCCAAGACGGGGCTGCAGATAGGCCACCAATGGTCGCAGCCAGTTGGGCATCCTCCGCAGGGGCAAACCGCCCGCCGCGCGCTCCGTATTGGCCAAAAAGCCTTTGACCGCGCTTGTGCGATCCCCCTTATCCGTCAAGGGCGACAGGCAGAGCCGATCTCTGATGCCATCAAGCATCTCTGTGCCACGGGCATTGCGCACCAAGATCCACTGCGCCCCATCGCCGCCCATATAGCCCACCGTGATATCGGCCAAGCGGTTCGTGTAATCGACACAGGTCTTGCAGGTCATCGGAAAGAAATCAGCAGGCAATTGCGAGATTGGCAATTTCAAAAAAGGCACAAAACGGGGCGGGCGCCCATCTGAAAAGCGCAGCTCGACTGAGTAATCCGCGCGAAACTCAAGATAACTGATGCTATTTGGCTTGGCATCAAGCAGTGCAAGGAAATCATGAAATCGCGCGGTTGTGGTGTTGTCCGAACAGGGCGTGCCTATGACATAAAGCCGCTCGAACTCATACTCGGCCTCAAGCGCACGCAGGGCATAGGTCTGACAGGGGATGCCGATAAAGGCCAAGCGCGTGATCCCGCGCGCCTTTGCGAGTTCTAACAAGGCCACGCTTGGGGCAAAACCCATGCGCATCCCGCGGCAGGCGGATAAGTCGTCTGGTTCGGTGACCAACACAGGCACAGGGCGCCACTGATCGTCTGGGTCAGGCGCCACTGTGATGACCGCCTCAATCGCCCCCGCCCGTAATAAGGTTTCCGCGAGCGCCGTGGTAATGCCCGTCCACTGCGCGCCTTCGGCCACAGGGGTCAGCCTTGCGCGATACATCGCTTCGGTCACACCAAAAAACGCTTCTTCATGACGCGCAGGATCACTGATACGCCCATGAATGCGGGCTTCGGCGTGCGGATAATCTGGGGCGATAAACTGACAGGCCCGCCCGCAGGCGCGATCATCAGACATGCGACTGACCCCGCAATCGGTGCAAAGCCCCGCACGCGGCCCTTTACCAAGTTTAGGCGCGAGTGTTCCCCGCTGCGCATCCAACATGATCTTGGTCAACTTTCCTTTGGTCCAAGATCAATGATCAGGCGCGACAGCCAGACTGTCAATAAAAATAGACAGATTGCATGGTGACCCCGACAGGACTCGAACCTGTAACCTATCCCTTAGGAGGGGATTGCTCTATCCAGTTGAGCCACGGGGCCATGTCTGCTTTTTTGCTGGAATTTGCTATGGCGCGCAAGTCGATCCAAAAAACCGAACGCTTGGCAAATAGGGATGGTTCGGCGTATCAATAGGAACCAGACGACTGAAGACAGGATACCAGACGTGCGCGGACGCAATCCCTTTGATGGCAAACCCCAGATGACCTTGCGCGATGTGGCTGAGGCAGCGGGGGTTTCGGAAATGACCGTCAGCCGCGTCTTGCGTAATCGGGGGGATGTCTCTGAGCGCACGCGCAGCAAGGTTTTTGAAGCTGCCCGCGCCTTGGGATATGTGCCCAATAAAATCGCGGGCGCTTTGGCATCGAACCGCGTCAATCTGGTTGGCGTGGTGATCCCATCTCTATCCAACATGGTCTTCCCTGATGTCCTTACAGGCATTGGTGAGGGTCTGCATGAAACGGATTTGCAGCCCGTTGTTGGCACCTCAAATTATGATTTAGAGCAGGAAGAAAAAGTTATTTTCGAAATGCTGTCATGGCGGCCCTCTGGTCTGATCGTAGCGGGGTTGGAACATACAGATGCCGCGCGGAAGATGATGGAGAATGCGGGGATTCCTGTTGTAGAGGTGATGGACATTGACGGCCCAAGTGTGGCGGCCCGCGTAGGCATCTCACATGTGGCGGCAGGTCGCGCCATGGCCGAAGAAATCCTTGCCCGTGGCTATCGCAAACTTGGGTATCTGGGTTCTAGCTCTTTGCGCGATTTTCGGTCGCAAAAGCGGCAGCAGGGCTTTGAGGATGCGCTGAAGGAGGCGGGTCTCTCCTTGGCGGATAAGATTTTTTATGCAGGCCCCTCGGGTTTTGGCACAGGCCGCGCGATGACCGAAGATTTGCTAAGCCGCAGCCCTGATCTTGATTTCCTCTATTATAATACGGATATGAACGCGGCGGGCGGCCTGCTTTATCTGTTGGAAAAGGGGTATGATATTCCCAATCAAATTGGCATTGCGGGGTTCAATTCCTTTGCCATTTTGGACGGGCTGCCCTTGCGCATTGCCACCATGGACAGCCGCCGCGCAGATATTGGACGTGAGGCGGCCAAAATCATTGCAGGGCGCGCGCTTTCGGGAGCTGATATCGGATTGTCGCCAGAATTCTTGGCGGGTGACACCGTGCGTCAGCGCGGCTGACCCGCCTCAGCATTCAGGCAGATTGACGGCCAAGCCCCCAAGCGAAGTTTCTTTATATTTCAGGTTCATATCATGGCCCGTTTGCCGCATGGCTTCGATACAATTATCAAGCGGCATGAAATGGGTCCCATCGCCCCGCAGCGCCAATGAGGCGGCCGATACAGCCTTGATCGCGCCGAGGCCGTTGCGTTCGATGCAGGGCACCTGAACCAATCCTGCCACGGGGTCACAGGTCATGCCTAAGTGATGTTCAAGCGCGATTTCAGCAGCGTTTTCAATCTGTTCATTGGTGCCGCCAAGTGCCGCGCAAAGCCCTGCTGCGGCCATGGCTGCGGCTGATCCGACCTCGCCCTGACAGCCAACTTCGGCCCCAGAGATCGAGGCATTATGCTTGATCAACCCGCCAATTGCCGCCGCGACCATCAAGAAATCCAACCCGCCCTTTTCGGTCGCGCCTATGCAATGGGTCAGATAATAATGCAAAACTGCTGGAACCACGCCTGCCGCCCCATTGGTGGGGGCGGTAACCACTCGGCCCCCCGCCGCGTTTTCTTCGTTCACGGCCATTGCATAGACCGAAAGCCAATCGTTGATTGTATGGGGTTGGGTGATGTTGCGCCCCGCCTCGGCCTGTAACTGATCATGGATCGCCTTTGCCCGGCGCTTGACCCGCAAACCGCCGGGCAATTCACCCTCCATCCGCAAGCCGCGCTCAATGCAGGACAGCATCGCATCTCGGATTGCCTCAAGGCGCTTTTGCACCTCGGCGCGCGGCGCGCCGTGGCATTCATTCTCCCATTTCATCTGCGCAATAGATTTCTGCGCCTTTGCCCCCATAATCAACATTTCTTCAGCTGTGCCAAAGGGATAGGGGTATCCTGCATCCGCCTTTTGGGCGGCGAGTGAATTCTTGCGGGCGGCTTTGGCCGCTTGTAGTTCTTTCGCGGTCATTACGAAACCGCCACCGATGGAGTAAAAGACTTCCTCCATATAGAGCGCCCCGTTGGCGTCATAAGCGCGGAGGATCATACCATTGGCATGCCCCACTAGGGCGGGGCCATAGTCAAAGATGATATCTTCCTCTGGGTTGAGGCGCAGTTGCGGCAGCCCGTCAGGGGTAACATGCCCTGCTGATTTGATCGCTGCAATGGCGCTATCCGCCTGGTCTGGGTCAAGTCTATCGGGGCGAAACCCAGCAAGGCCCAAAATCACAGCGCGGTCAGTGGCGTGACCTTTCCCAGTAAAGGCAAGCGATCCGTGCAAATGACATGACAAGGCCGCCACCTCACCGGCGCCGGGCTCTCGAGTGCCATGGCGCAGGCGGTCGAGAAATTGCGCGGCGGCATTCATCGGCCCAATAGTATGGGAGGAGGAGGGGCCAATCCCAATTTTGAAAATATCAAAAACTGACAGAAACATAATGCAATTGCCCCGATCTGCGCTGCGCCTTGGGTCAAGATATGCGATTTTTTCTGATTTCTATGGTGATAAATCCGACTCGTTTCTCACGCTGCGCGACCAATCGCTAAGGCGTGTAATCAGAAATCATGCCCTGCCTGCTCACGGCGCTGCGATGGGGACGCAAGCCTATGAGCGCATCTGCTTTGTCAGAGGCCCAGCCTCTAGCAAGGCAGTAGGCTGCACCTACGGTTTTTGTTTGGAGGCATCAACTTTAAACGGATTGAGCGTGACCAGGCGGGAAATACGCCGGCCAACACACCAATTTTCGTTAGATAAACTGCGCACATTATTGCGGCTGACTGTCTGGGTTGGGGGGAGCCGATACGCGTCATATCTGGCTATTGGTGAGCCCGGGAGGATTCGAACCTCCGACCAATTGATTAAAAGTCAACTGCTCTACCACTGAGCTACGGGCCCGCCTGAGGCCCGCCTAATATAAACGAGACTGCCCCCCGTCAAGCCAAAAACCTGAATAATTGTCATTATAATAATCAGCCTACAATTTCGATGCTATTGCGCGGGCGGTTTTGTTCAAACTGGTGTATAATGCGTCTACTGCAATACAGCAGATTTCGGTCTGACATTCAGCTTCTAATCCTCACGGATTATCTGCTAGGGAAAGAGCGGGCTTTGGCCCGCTCTTTTTCATTTGGTGACGGGTGAGGATAAAATGGCGCTTGAGGATATTCAGGCAGATGTTGCGCGAATTTTGACCGAAGCGGGGCGCGCGCCTGACGCGGCAAAACTAATCGCTGTCTCGAAAGTCCAGCCAAACGCACGGGTTGAGGCGGTGTTGCAAGCAGGCCATCGCAGTTTCGGTGAAAATCGCGTGCAAGAAGCGCAGGGCAAATGGCCCGATTTCAAAGCCCAATTTGAGGGGGTGGATTTGCACCTGATTGGCCCATTGCAAAGCAATAAGGTGCGCCCCGCGATGGAGCTGTTTGACGCGATCCACACAGTCGACCGCGAAAAACTGGCCCGCCGCATCGCCGATATGGCCCAAGAATTGGGCCGCTGTCCCGATCTGTTCATTCAGGTCAACACAGGCGCCGAGCCGCAAAAGGCGGGCATCCTACCTGCCGATGCAGATGCCTTTATCCAAACTGCGCGCGCGATGGATTTGCCGCTTAAAGGTTTGATGTGCATCCCGCCCGTGGACGAGGAACCAAGCCTGCATTTCGCCCTTTTGGGCAAGATTGCTGCGCGAAACGAGCTTTCGGAATTGTCGATGGGAATGAGCGCAGATTATGAAAAAGCGCTGCGGCTAGGGGCCACGCATATTCGTGTGGGCTCTGCCATATTCGGCGCGCGTGTCGCCCCTCACGGATAGCTTTTCGCGTCCCGCACGATCAAACGTGTTTCGTAGGAAATGCGCGCAGTGATCCATCGCAAATCTGCACGGGAGAACGCAACACATCCTTCGGTCGGATAGCCCGCGCGCCGCCATTGGTGGATGAAAATCGCAGAGCCACGCCCGCGCTCCGCATAGGGCCAGTTCCAATCGGTGATCAGCACCAAATCATAAAGCGGGTCTGCGCGCCGCAGTTTCTCGTGGCTGTGCGCGTAGGGCGCATGCACCATGAGGTTATAGTCTTCATCGCGCGGATCATCTGACCACAGATCACGCGGCCCAATTTTGAGGGCCCAATCACAAGGGCGCGCCATGCGGTCGGCGCGATAGAGGCAGCCAACGATGCGGTGAATGCCGACTGGGGTGGCCCCATCGCCCTCGCGCTTGCTGCGGCTCATCCCGCCGCGCCCGATGCTGCAGGGAAAGCGCCGTCCCATAAACTGCGCACCCTGATGGGTGATCACAAGGTCTTCGGGGCGGGGCAGGGTCACAGCAAATGTCCTGATTTCGCGGCCTTGGTCGCCAAGTAATGCGCATTATGCGCATTTTGGCCGACATGGAGCGCCACGCGTTCTGTGACCTCTATGCCTGATTGGCGCATCATCTCAACTTTTCGAGGGTTGTTAGTCATCAGGCGCACCGAGGCAAAACCCAATTTTTCCAGCAATTCTGCTCCAAGACGAAAATCGCGCTCATCATCTTCGAACCCAAGACGATGATTGGCTTCGACTGTGTCGAACCCTTGATCCTGAAGGCTATAGGCGCGCATTTTATTGGCCAGACCAATCCCGCGCCCCTCTTGATTGAGGTAGAGAAGGATACCCGCGCCGTCTTGGCCCATTTGTGCCAATGCCGCGTGAAGTTGGGGGCCGCAGTCACATTTGAGACTGCCCAATACATCGCCCGTAAAGCAGGCAGAGTGCAGACGCGTCAAAACGGGTTTGTCCCGATCAGGGCGACCAATTTCAATGGCGTAATGCTCTGCGCTGCCATCATCGGGCCGAAACACATGAAGGCGCCCCGCCTCAGAGGCAACCATCGGCAGGCGTGCGGCGGCTACGGCATGAAAGGGTTGGCTTTCTGCCAATTGTGACCGCGCCACCGAGAATGGCAGAACGGTCAGCCCATGTTCCCGCGCAATCGCCACGGCGTCATCCCGAAACACGCAAAGCATCGCGGGCAAAAGCTGTGCCGACTTGGCGAAATGAATGGCGGTGCGCGCATCATCCGCCGAGCCGTGTTCTGGCCCTTGAAGGCTTTGGAACGGGCCTTTCATCGGGCGATCCAAATCATCTTTCGGGTCGGCCAGTGCCTTTAGGATGCGGCTGCCTGCATCTTTGGGCAATGCGATACGCGCGATATCGCCTTCATAAAGTGGCAGATTCAAGGTGCGCGCCCGCCAATCGGACAGCACGATAAAGGGCGCGCCAAGCGCGCGGAAATCTTCTACCCGATCCGTGCTTGCTGTCTCCGAGGCCAATGCGATCAACCCCTTTGCGCCATCGCTAAACACCACAGGCAAGCCTGCGCGCAAATCAGCGCGGGCGCGGGCGGCGATTTCATTGGCGGTTGGCGCAAGGCTCATCTTGTCCGTCCTGATCTTATGGTCTGGGCATTAGCTTTAGCCCCGATTGTCAGAATTTGAAACAATTGGCCACAGAACAACACAGAGCCGTGAGGATATTTTTCAAACCCTTTTCAAATAGGGTATATCACACCCATGTGAGACAGGCACAATTTTGCCTTTGGAGGGCTGACATGGCGAACCTGAAAAAAATCCTACTTGTCGATGATGACGAAGATATCCGCGAGGCGTTGTCAGAACAGCTCGTGATGACTGAGGATTTCGATGTGTTCGAGGCGGGCACGGGCGCGCAAGCGATGGAAAAGGCCAAGCAGGAAATTTACGATCTGGTGATTTTGGATGTGGGCCTGCCCGATACGGATGGCCGCGATTTGTGCCGCTTGATGCGCAAGCAAGGGATCAAATGCCCGATCATCATGCTCACAGGCCATGACAGCGATGCTGATACGATCTTGGGCCTCGATGCGGGCGCAAATGATTATGTCACCAAGCCGTTCAAGTTTTCGGTGTTGCAAGCGCGCATTCGCGCGCAACTGCGCCAACACGAACAATCTGAAGATGCGATTTTCCAACTTGGGCCATATACCTTTAAGCCCGCGATGAAATTGCTTGAGACGGAAGATAAAAAGAAAATCCGCCTCACGGAAAAAGAAACGAATATCCTGAAATTCCTCTATCGCGCACAGGAGGGGGTTGTGGCCCGTGATGTGCTGCTGCACGAGGTTTGGGGGTATAATGCGGGGGTCACCACGCATACGTTGGAAACCCATATCTACCGCTTGCGTCAAAAGATCGAACCCGATCCCAGCAATGTGCAGCTTTTGGTCACCGAAGGTGGCGGTTACCGATTGGTTGCCTAACTTGGCATCAGATTTGCAGCTGTGATGTCACACGGGGAACCTTGCGGAATTGCCCAAGCCCCCGCGCGCCCCGTGGTTTCTCCCTGTTGGACTGGCCCCTGCATAAGCGGGGGCCTTTTTCAGTTTCCTTCGCATTGCACCATGCTCCTCAAGCCCTTAGGAGGGGGACAGGTTTCATCAAAGGGCATGGAAAAATGGCGTTCACACTTGCAACATGGAACATCAACTCGGTGCGATTGCGCGAAGAATTGGTGCTGAAACTGCTGCGTGAAGAAGCGCCAGATGTTTTGTGCTTGCAAGAATGCAAAAGCCCCGTTGAAAAAATCCCCACCGAAGGCTTTGCGGCGCTGGGCTACACCCACTTGGTCGCGCGTGGTCAGAAAGGGTATAATGGCGTGGCGATCCTGTCCAAGCTGCCGCTTGAAGAGGCGGGCGCGCGGGACTGGGCTGGGCTTGGTCATGCTCGCCATGTGGCGGCGCGCCTCCCCAATGGGGTGGTCATCCATAATTTCTACATTCCCGCAGGGGGCGATATTGCCGATCGGGAGGTCAACGAAAAATTTGGCCAAAAGCTCGATTTTCTGACGGAGATGCGCGATGCGTTTCGTGCGGATGCCCCGCAAAAATCTATCCTTGTGGGCGATTTGAATATTGCACCGCGTGAGGACGATGTTTGGAGCCACAAACAGCTGTTAAAGGTGGTCAGTCACACGCCGATTGAGGTGGATCATCTGGCCCAAGTGCAAGAGGCGGGGAATTGGGTGGATGTCACCCGCAAGGATATACCCGAGGGGTTGCTCTATAGTTGGTGGTCGTATCGCGCTCGTGATTGGGACGAGGCGGATAAAGGCCGCCGTTTGGATCACATCTGGGCCACCGCAGATATTGCCAATGCCGCGCATTCAAGCCGTATCCTGCGCGCCGCTCGCGGGTGGGAGCAGCCATCGGATCACGCCCCTGTTTTTGCGACAATTGATCTCTGACCCCTTGGAGAATGGGCCCGAAGCGCGCATATAGAGGGCGCGCGCAGATCTCATCAGTGACGGAGAAATAAATGTTGGAATTTGGTCAAGCACAGCCCGCAGGCGCGGATGTCATCAAGGATGTCACCGATCAGACCTTTATGGCCGATGTCGTTGAGGCCAGCCGCGAGGTTCCTGTCATCGTAGATTTCTGGGCGCCATGGTGCGGCCCTTGCAAGACGCTTGGGCCACAGCTTGAGGCGGCGGTGCAGGCCAAAAAGGGCGCGGTGCGCATGGCTAAGGTCAATGTTGATGAGAATCAGATGATCGCGGGCCAATTGCAGGTGCAGTCTATTCCTACCGTTTACGCGTTTTGGCAGGGCCAACCCGTGGACGGGTTCCAAGGGGCGCTTTCGCAAGGGGATGTGCAGCGCTTCGTTGAAAAAATCGCCGCCCTTGCAGGCGATGGTGGCTTGGGCGAGGCGCTTGAGGCCGCCGAAGAAATGCTTGCCCAAGGGGCCGTTGCCGATGCGGCGCAGACCTTTGCGGCGATTTTGGGCGAAGAACCTGAAAATGCAGCCGCCATGGGTGGCTTGGCGCGCGCTCATATCGCGATGGGCGATTTGGACACGGCGGAGGCCTTCCTGAATAACGCCGCCCCCGCAATCGCCGCCGCGCCCGAGATTGAGGCCGCACGCGCCCAGATTGCTCTGGCGCGCCAAGCCGATGAGGCAGGGCCCTTGGCCGAGTTGCAATCCGCCGTGGCGGCCAACCCTGATGATCTGCAAGCGCGGTTCGATTATGCAAAGGCGCTCTATGCGGCAGGGCAGGCGGAGGCGGCGATTGAAGAATTGCTTGATCTCTTCCGCCGTGATCGCGAATGGAATGACGGGGCTGCCAAGGCGCAGCTCTTTACAATCTTCGATGCGCTTAAGCCCACGGATCCTTTGGTGCAAAAGGGCCGCAGAAGATTGTCATCGATGATATTTGCCTGATCGCATTTGGCCGCTATTTCATACTTCATGATCCATCACAGCGACCTGCCTGATACGATACCGCTCTTTCCACTTCCCGGCGCGTTGTTGCTGCCGCGGGCGCGATTGCCTTTGCACATTTTTGAGCCACGCTATTTGGCCATGCTGCAAGATTGCATGCGCACGCCCGACCGGTTGATTGGTATGATCCAACCGCTTGAGGTGCCCAAAGGCAGTGCTAAGCGGTTGCACAGCATTGGCTGTGCAGGTCGTCTGACCCAATTCTCGGAAACCGAGGATGGGCGGTATATGATCACTCTGACGGGAATTTCGCGCTTTCGCCTGCAACGCGAACAGTCAGGCTTTACCCCCTATCTCAAAGGTGATGTCGATTGGGTAGGCTTTGAGAATGATTTGGGCAAGGTCGAGCAGGATCAGGGCTTTGATCGTCCTGTCTTTATGGATCTGTTGGAGCGCTATTTCGCGGCTATGTCACTGTCGACCGATTGGGACAGTATGAAAGATGCCGAAGATGAATTGCTGATCAATTCGCTGTCAATGCTATGCCCCTTTGATCCAGAAGAAAAGCAAGCCTTGCTTGAGGCGCCCTCCCTGTCTACGCGGCGCGAGACGCTTGTAACCTTGATCGAATTTGCCTTGCGGGGTGGATCATCCGATGAGGCCATGCAATGAGCGCAGACAGCCCCGTGTTTGACAGACATATGCTTGAGGCATTGGTGTGCCCTTTGACCAAGGGGAGCCTGCGCTATGATGCAGAGCGTCAAGAATTGATCTCCGAAAAAGCAAAACTGGCCTTTCCGATTAAGGAAGGCATTCCAATCATGCTAGAGAACGAAGCCCGCGAGATTGAGGGTTAAAGCGCCTCGCCCTGCAAGAGGCGTGGCAAATCCCCCGTTAGACCTGCCGCCTGCCGCATGAACCCACGCCGTAATGCGGGCGTTGCACTGACAAGGCCCATGCCGATATCGCGGATCAGCCGAAGGGCAGGATTGTCATTTGAGAACAGGCGATTGACTGTGTCCATCCCAAGCGCAAGCGCGGTGGTGTCGAAGCGCCGCCATTGCTGATACCGCTCCAACACCAGTTCCGAGGCGATATCTTCGCCATGCAGTCGTGCCTCGTGGAGCACTTCGGTCAATGCCCCAATGTCCCGAAAGCCAAGGTTAAGCCCCTGACCTGCGATAGGATGCACGCCATGCGCCGCATCGCCAACAAGGGCAAGGCGCGGGGCAATGAACTGCTCGGCCAAGGTGAGCTTCAGCGGATAGCTGAACCGCACGCCCGCCAATTCGATCTCACCCAGAAAGTCACCGAATGCGGGGCGCAATGCCTTGAGAAACTCAGCGTCATTTGCGCGCGCAATTTGGGCAGCGCGGGCCGTTTTTTCGCTCCAGACAATAGAACAACGATTGTCTGGCAAAGGTAGGATCGCCAAAGGCCCCGATGGCATGAAGAACTGATGTGCAATGCCGTTATGGGGCAATTCATGTTTGACGGCACAGACAAGGGCGGTTTGCCCATAATCCCAACCTTGGCGGCGAATGCCAGCGCGTGCCGCCACACCTGACGCGCGACCATCCGCGCCAATCAAAATTCGCCCCTGCAAACGCTGACCATCGGCCAATGTCACCTCGGCCAGAGCCCCATCGGTGCTTTGATCTACGACCATGCTGTCGCTGAGATGCGTGATCTTATCATTGGCCTCCATCGCCGCGATCAGCGCGCGGCGGAGGTAGCGGTCTTCAAGCATATAGCCCATAGGGCCTTCTTCCATCTCTGCCGCTTGGAAATGTAGGAAGTGCGGCGCAGCCCCGCGCCCTGCATGACCGTCTGAGGCTTTGATTTCGGAAATGGCCTGCGCCTGTTTTGCGACAGCGTCCCACAACCCCAAAGCCGCCAACATTTTTTGCGATGCACGGGCCAAAGCATAGGCGCGGCCATCGAACGTATCCGCTTCGCGCTGAGGGCGGGAATTTGCATCAATCACGATGCTTCGAAACCCTGACTGCGCGAGCGCAAGCGCAAGGGTTGGCCCGTTCAGCCCGCCACCTACAATCAAAATATCTGTGTCACATGTCATGCAGTTTATGATGGGCTAATTTATGGAATTGTCCACGCGGCATAGCGTCATTACTCTGCCCATGCGAGACAAAAGCGGCAAAGGGATGAAGATGCGCGAATGGTTGACACGCACGGCAAGTGAACAAGGGCGCGCGATTGGCGAAGGTGCGGTTGATCCAGTGGGTCTGACCGAAACCTATTTGAGTGCGATAAAAACGCATCCCGCAGGCGCGCGTATTTATGCCCGCCTGACCGAGGCCCGCGCCCTAGCCGAGGCCGAAGCAGCCCGATCTCGGGCGCGCAACGGGGTGCGGCGGGGCATTCTGGATGGGGTGCCTGTATCGTGGAAAGATCTATTTGATAGCGCCCATGTCGCGACTGAGGCCAGTTCGCGCTTGCTTGCGGGGCGCGTTCCAACACGAGATGCCGATGTTTTGGCCCGCGCCACGCAGGCGGGGGGCGTATGTTTGGGCAAAACCCATATGTCAGAATTGGCGTTTTCTGGCCTTGGGTTGAACCCCATGTTTGGCGAAGGGCTTGATCCCTTGCCTGCAACGCCGCCCAACATCAATGACTCAGACGCCGTGCCGGGTGGCTCTAGTTCTGGTGCTGCCGCTTCGGTGGCGTTTGGGTTGGCTGCCGTTGCCATTGGGTCTGACACAGGCGGTTCTGTGCGGGTGCCTGCTGCGTTCAACGATTTGGTTGGTTTGAAAACAAGCCATGGACGCCTGTCCAATCGTGGGGTTGTTCCGCTTTGCGCGAAATTCGACACAGTTGGCCCGCTTGCGCGCTCTGTCCAAGATTGCGCCGAGGTGTTCGCCGTTCTGGCGGGCGCGCGCGCCGTTGATCTCGAGAACGCAAGCCTTGCAGGGCGGCGGCTTTTGGTGATGGAACCATATGCGGAGGATGTGCGCGATGCGCCCGCCGCAGGGTTTGCACGCGCGCTTGAAGCCTTTGCTGCGGCAGGGGCGCAGATTGTGCGGCATAAATCAGCGGCACTTGACGCGGCGATGGCGCTTTCGCCCATTCTTTTTGCCGCTGAGGCCTATGCGACTTGGCGCGAAATGATTGAGGCCAATCCTGAAAAGATGTTTGGCCCCATATTGCAGCGCTTCCGTGGCGGGGCGGATGTTTTGGCGAGTGATTATATCGCAGCTTGGCAAAAGCTTGAGGCTTTGCGCGAAGATTTCCATCGTGAGACGGCGGGGTATGACGCGGTGATTGTGCCCACTGTTGCGATTTTGCCGCCCAATATCGCGCGGTTGATGGTGGATGAGGAGTATTATGTCACCGAAAATCTACTGGCTTTGCGCAACACGCGAATTGGCAATTTGATGGGGTCTTGCGGCCTTACATTGCCCACTGGGGTGCCCTCTACGGGGGTAATGCTGCTCTGCCCCGCAGGTCAGGAGGAACGGCTTCTGCGTCTTGGGGCGGCGGCAGAGGCTGCATTGCAAGCTTGATCCTTTTTCTGGACGTTTGCGTCATAAGAGGTTAATTTGATTGTCAAAGGGGCGAAAACAGACCCCGATATTTGAGGCAGTCATGGTGTTTCCCGAGCGGTTTTCGAACCTGCCAGAATACGCCTTTCCGCGTTTGCGGAAATTGCTTGACGTCCATCAGGCGGGCGGCGATCCGATTAACATGTCTATCGGCGAGCCGCGTCATCCGTTCCCTGAGTTCATTGGACGCGCAATTTCTGAGGCGCTTGAGGGTTTTGGCCGTTACCCCCCCAATGAGGGGGGCGAAGATTTGCGCGCGGCGATTGTGGCTTGGATCGCGCGCCGCTACGGTGTTCACCTTAACGCAGACCAGCATATCCTCGCCCTGAACGGCACGCGTGAGGGGTTGTTCAATGCGGCTCTTGCACTTGGGGTTGAGGAAAAGGCGGGGCAAAAACCCGCTGTTTTGATGCCAAACCCGTTTTATCAGGTTTATGCGGTGGCAAGCCTCGCGATTAATGCAGAGCCAATCTATGTGCCTGCAACCGCTGAAACGGGCGATTTGCCTGATTATGCCGCGCTGCCTGCGGCCCTTCTTGATCGCGTGACCATTGCCTATCTTTGTTCGCCTGCAAACCCGCAAGGTGCGGTTGCCACTGAGGCCTATTGGCGTGATCTGATTGCCTTGGCCGAGAAACATGATTTCCGAATTTTCGCGGATGAATGCTACAGCGAGATTTATCGCAACACCCCCCCTGTGGGTGCTTTGCAGGTGGCCCATGACATGGGCGCAGACCCTGATCGGGTTGTGGTGTTTCATTCGCTGTCGAAGCGCTCAAACCTTCCAGGGTTGCGGTCGGGCTTTGCAGCATCGGGTTCCGGCAATATCGCAGCGATGAAGCAGTTGAAGAATTATACAGGCGCCCCTTTGCCTTTGCCCCTCCAAGCGGCCGCTGCCCTTGCATGGCGCGATGAGGCCCATGTGGAAGAAAACCGCGCCATCTATCGCCGCAAATACCAAATGGCCGATGAGATTTTTGGCAATGTCGTAGGATATCAGCCGCTTGAGGCGGGGTTTTTCCTTTGGCTGCCTGTTGAGAATGATGAGGCCGCAGCCTTGAAACTGTGGCGCGAGGCGGGCGTGCGCTGCTTGCCTGGATCGTATTTGTCGCGCGCTGTTGCGGGTCAGGCCATAGGCCAAGACCGCCTGCGCGTGGCTTTGGTGGCAGAAGAACAAGAATTACAGCGCGGGCTTTTGCGCCTGCATGGCTGTTTGTATCAGTGAGGTGAAGAATGGCGTATCAAACCAGACAACGTGACCCCCTTCTGGACGCCCCGATGCAAGAGGCATTGGAACGGCGTGGCAAGGAACTGCTTGGCCTTATGTTGGTGCTTGCAGGGATTGCGGTTGGGGCCATGTTGGTCAGCTATACGCCAAATGACCCAAATTGGATGGTCGCAACAGATACGCCGCCACAGAACCTGCTGGGCCGCTTTGGGGCGTCCATGTCTGCAATTCTGATCATGATTGTTGGCTATGCATCCTATTTGATGGCGGCGGGTTTGGTTGTTTGGGGTCTGCGCTTGACCCTGCACAAAGGCGAAGAGCGCGCGCTGTCGCGCTTGATTATGCTGCCATTTGCGATTGCTGCCTGTTCTGTGTTCATGGTCAGCTTCCCACCGAGTTCGGGATGGCAGCACAGTTTTAGTTTGGGCGGGCTGTTTGGCGACACTGTGATGGGGGTTTTGGTCAATATCCTGCCCGTTTCGATGACTATGTCTATCGCCGTTTTGGGTATCGCTATGGGTGCGGCAAGCCTTGGTTTGTCAGGCTATGCGCTTGGGGTGACGCGCTCTGAATTGCGCCTCTTTACCCGTGGTGGATTGATTGCGCTTTTCCACGCCAGCAATGGCGCCTCGGGAATGGCGGCAGGTATCGGTCGCGGCGTCAGCCAAATGAGTGGCCAAATCGGCGGGCGCATGCGCGCGCCAAGTCCGCGTAGTGCGGCGCAATATTCCTCCAATGATCTGTTGGTGGATGACGATGATGCGCTGCAGGTGCCATTTTCGACCCCTCAAATCGCAGCGCCCGAAGCCCCTGCGCAACAAGGATTGTTTGACCGCGTGCCCATTTTGCGCGCCATTCGCGGTGGCGAAGATCGCACCGCAGATGTGGCGCAGCAACCGCCCCTTGCGACCGATGAGAATGCGCGCCTGCGCGAAAAAATCTCAAACGCGGTGCGCAATCGTGCGACCTCTGCGCGGCCTGAGGCGTTGCGGGTAACCGATGGCATTCCCAATCCTGCCAAGCGCGTGGCGCCACCATTGACCGCACAAAGCCCCTCGCAAATTGCAGGCGAGATTTATCGCGAGGTTCCTCCGCTTTCTACCTCTGCGCGTGTGGCTGATCCACAGATTGCGCAAGATTATGACCCTTATGCCGATGAGGATGACAGCGACAATATTTTCGCCGATGGTTTTGACGATGATGAAAGCTTTAGCGTGTCGCCGCGAGATGAGGACTATACGCCTGTTGCTTCGCATCCTGCCCGCACTGGGGCAGAAGCGCGGCGCGTGGTGCAGCACAGCCCCAAAAAGGCCGCCGCGCCCTCTCGTCAGGCAATGGCGGATGCGCAGCCCTCCTTGCCCTTAGAGGCGCGCGAGATGGAATATGAATTCCCGCCACTCTCTTTGTTGTCCAGCCCGACCACCATTGAACGCTTTCATTTGTCCGATGAGGCCCTCGAAGAAAACGCACGGATGTTGGAAAACGTGTTGGATGATTACGGCGTCAAAGGTGAGATTGTCAGCGTCCGCCCCGGCCCAGTTGTTACGATGTATGAGTTGGAGCCCGCACCAGGCCTAAAGGCCAGCCGCGTGATCGGTCTGGCTGACGATATTGCCCGCTCAATGTCGGCGCTCTCTGCGCGGGTCTCAACCGTTCCAGGTCGCTCTGTGATCGGCATCGAATTGCCCAATTCGCACCGCGAAAAGGTGGTTTTGCGCGAAATCTTGTCGAGCCGCGATTTTGGCGATGGCAATCACAAGCTGCCTTTGGCTTTGGGTAAGGAAATCGGCGGCGAACCTGTTGTGGCCAATCTCGCCAAGATGCCGCATTTGCTGATTGCGGGCACGACAGGCTCGGGGAAATCGGTGGCGATTAACACCATGATCCTCTCGCTGCTGTATAAACTGCGCCCTGAAGAATGTCGCATGATCATGATTGACCCCAAGATGTTGGAATTGTCGGTTTATGACGGCATTCCGCATCTGCTCAGCCCCGTTGTGACTGACCCCAAGAAGGCGGTTGTCGCTTTGAAATGGGTCGTGGGTGAGATGGAAGAGCGCTATCGCAAAATGTCGAAAATGGGGGTGCGCAATATCGAAGGCTATAATGGCCGCGTGCGCGATGCTCTGTCCAAAGGCGAAATGTTCAAGCGCACTGTCCAAACGGGCTTTGACGAGGATACCGGTGAGCCCATCTTCGAAACCGAAGAGTTCAAGCCCGAGGTCATGCCGTTCATTGTCGTGATCGTGGACGAAATGGCCGATCTGATGATGGTTGCAGGCAAAGAGATCGAAGCTTGCATTCAACGCCTTGCACAAATGGCGCGGGCGAGCGGCATTCATTTGATCATGGCGACACAACGCCCTTCGGTTGATGTGATTACAGGCACGATCAAAGCCAATTTCCCAACGCGTATTTCCTTCCATGTGACCTCAAAAATCGACAGCCGCACCATTTTGGGCGAGATGGGCGCAGAGCAGCTTTTGGGTATGGGCGATATGCTTTACATGGCGGGCGGCTCCAAAATCACCCGCGTTCATGGCCCATTTGTCAGTGACGAAGAGGTTGAGGAAATCGTGCGTCATCTGAAATCCTTTGGCCCTCCCGCCTATGCCGCTAGCGTTTTGGATGGCCCTGATGAGGACAAGGAAAGCGATATTGATCTAGTGCTTGGTCTTGGCGGCAATACGGACGGCGAAGATGCGCTGTATGATCAGGCTGTGGCCGTGGTGGTGCGCGATCGGAAATGCTCGACCTCCTACATCCAACGCAAGCTTGGAATTGGCTATAACAAGGCCGCACGCTTGGTCGAACAGATGGAGGAGGCAGGTCTTGTCTCAACCGCCAATCATGTCGGCAAGCGTGAGATTTTAGTGCCTGAACAGGGCTGAGCCCTCGCTGAAATGTGACGTGTCATTGAGGGTGCTTTCGCGCTATGGATGGGGCATGAAAAAACCATTTGTGACCATGGCCGTTTGGGCCGCGTTCTTTGCCCTGCCCGCGGCGGCGGCCCCGATTTCCTTGGCAGATTTGTCGGCTTATTTTGCAGGCATTCGCACAGCGGAAGCACCATTCACGCAGTATAATGCCGATGGCACCGAGGTGACGGGGCGTCTTTTCATGCACCGCCCGGGGCGGGCGCGATTTGAGTATGATAACAGCGATGTTCTGGTCGTTGTGGGCGGCGGGCAAGTTGCGATTTTTGAAGACCTGACCGATGCGCAGCCCTTGCAATATCCGTTAAGCGTCACCCCGCTTGATTTGATTTTGGGTCGCAACGTGTCTCTCGCGACTTCGGATTTGGTGGTTGATCATCGAGAAGCCGAAGATGGCACCACCCGTGTGGTGGCCCGTGATCAAGACCGCCCAGAGGCGGGGGAATTGACGCTGGTTTTTGCGGATGCGCCTGTGCGCCTTGTGCAATGGATGACCCGCAATGAATATGGCGAGACTGTTGTGGTCGCGCTGGGTGATTTCATCTTTGGGCAGGATTATTCGAATTTTCTGTTCAGCCCGACCTTTGAGGCGGAACAGCGCAGCCGCTAGCCTTGGATCGCGGTGCAGCTTGCCAGTTGCCGATCATAGAGCGCGGCGCGCGCTTCGACACGATCTGCCACGCGCATAAGCCATGCCTTGTTGCGATAGGTGCCGCGTGAATAACCACGATGACCTTCATGATAGGCCAGATATTGGTTGCGCGCATCGGTCAGCGCGATGCCGTTTCTTTCGCGCGAGCGGTTCATATACCACCCCATGAAATCGGTGGCATCGGAGATATCGGTGCGTCTGGCAAACCGCCGACCTGTGTCATCGCGGTATTCATCCCATGTCCCATCAAGGGCTTGGCTGTAACCGAACGCTGAGCTTTGCCGCCCTGCAGGGATGACCCCAAGCGCATAGCGGCGCGGGGTTCGTGCGTTGCTGACGAAACTACTTTCATGGTAGATCGTGGCCATCTGAACCGCGATAGGGACGCCCCAATTGGCCTCGGTGGCCTGCATGGCGCTTAGATAATAGGGGCGTTCTTCGATGATTGCGCAGGCATTGTCCACATTGCGTGGCGGGGTGGCTGATCCCACGCAGGCGCCGAGCGCCAACACCAGCGGAAGCAACGCAAAGCGGTTCATATGCCTGATCCTTTATTGGACTGCTCTCTTTTTGTGGCGAAATCATACGCCAGTTACGCTGAAATGAAAATAAATTCCCGCATGATCCGCATCCTTTGTTTCAACAATCTGTTTCGCCTGATCTGCATTGCGGGTCATGGACAAACAAGGGCGACAGGATTACGGTGCGCGTTGGATCATAGGGGGTCTAGATGCTCAAACGGCATGCTAAATTCAATCTTGGGCAGGTCGTGCGCCACAAGAAGCACCCGTTTCGTGGGGTGATCTTTGATATCGACACCCAGTTTTCGAATACTGAGGAATGGTATAACTCCATCCCCGAGGACAAGCGGCCGATCAAGGAGCAGCCATTTTACCACCTTCTGGCGGAAAATGATCATAGCTACTACGTGGCCTATGTTTCCGAACAAAACCTTGAGATTGACGATACGGGCGAACCCGTGGATCACCCCGATCTGCCCGAATTGTTCGGTGAGTTTCAGAACGGGGCCTATCCTTTGGATTACCAGTTGAATTGATCTCAATACCCCAAGGCAAGACCGTCTTTACGGGGATCCGAACCTGCGATCAAAAGCCCTGAGCTTGCGTCAATTTTAATGGCTTGCGCGCCGCCAATGGCCCGATAGGGGTCGATCACCTGATGGCCCAATTTACGTAAATCATCGGCCACATGCGGGCTATATCCCCGCTCAAGCTGCAATTTGCCTTGATCCGCAAAGCTGCGCGCACCATCAATCGCAGTTTGAACATCCATCCCATAGTCGATGATATTGGTGATCAGACGCGCGTGGCCTGTGGCCTGATACGCGCCGCCCATGACCCCGAAGGGCATCAAACTTTGGTCAGGGTAGTGTAAGAAGGCGGGAATAATGGTATGCAAGGGACGCTTGCCGCCCATGGCCTCATTCGGGTGCCCCTCTTGTAGTGAGAAGCCCGCGCCGCGGTTTTGAAACAAAATACCAAACTTATCAGAAGCATAGCCCGAGCCAAAGGAATGGAAGATCGAATAGATCATTGAGACGGCCATGCGGTTTTTATCAACCACGCTGAGATATACCGTATCCTTATGCACTGCGCCTGAGGCCTGATGTGGGTCAGGCATCGCGCGCGTGGGATCAATCAAGCCTGCCAAGGCCTGTGCGGTTTGATCTGACAGCATATGATCCAAACGGGTCAGGTGATCAGGATCAGAGATAAAACGATTGCGTGCATCATAGGCCAGTTTGGTCGCTTCGGCCTCGATATGGGCGCGGGCTGCACCGAAAGGATCCATTGCGCCGATGTCAAACTGGGAAAGGATATTGGCCAACAACAGCGCGGTTGCACCCTGACCATTGGGTGGCAATTCAATCAAGTCATGATCCCGATAGCGGGTCGAGATTGGGGTGACGTAATCGCAGGCTGTGGTCGCGAAATCCTCTAGGCTGTGGCTGCCGCCAAGGGCGCGCAGGGAGTTAACCAAATCCTCGGCCACTTCGCCTTCGTAGAACCCTGCGCGACCTTCGCGCGCGATGCGGCGCAGCACCTCAGCCTGCCCCTGGGCCGTGAACCGCGCGCCAATTTGGGGCGGTTGGTCGTTCCACATATACATGTCGCGGGCCCGACCGCGGAGCGTATCGCGTGCCTCGTCCCAATCGAAAGCCACGCGCGGTGCAACAGGAATGCCATGTTCAGCATAGAAGATCGAAGGGGCGAGGATGTCTTCAAGCGGTAATGTCCCATGATCTTGGTGAAGGCGGCAAAATCCATCAACGGCCCCTGGCACGGTCACAGCATTGATATTGTCGAGCGGAATAGAGCGATGCCCTGCCGCACGCAGCGCTGCTGCGTCTAACGCCTTTGGCGCGCGGCCCGATGCATTTAGGCCAATAATATCCTTCTGACCCTCATAGGACACCATGGCGAATAAATCGCCGCCAAGCCCTGTTGATTGTGGCTCACAGAGCCCCAAGAGGATCGCTGTGGCAATGGCGGCATCCATCGCATTGCCGCCCTGTTCCAAGATTTGCACGCCCACTTTGGCGGCGAGCGGGTGCGAGGTTGCAACCGCCCCTTGGGTGGTAATCAAGGCTGAGCGCCCTTGCTTCTGGAAATCACGCATCATTGTCCCTGCTCCTGCCGAAAGGATTTTAGCAAAACTAGCGGGAATGGGGGGCGCTGCAAGTGGTCAAGAACCCCGATGATGCGTAACAAGTGGGGGCGATAAAAACGCACCATCGGGGGAAGCATAAGCGCTACCCTGCTTTAATGGCTGCGAATTTGGCCGCGGCTATGATCAGGCCAAGGTGATTTTGTGGCAGTGTTGGCCAAATTTAGACAAGTCTACAGGCCAATTGTGGGCTTTGTTCCAATTCAGCTGCAATGGTTAGGAAAAGATGATTTTCTAAATCGCGCCGTTCATATTGGACGTCTTGCGCAATCGCGCGGATCAGGCCCCAGCCAAATCCACCTTCGGGCAGTTCATCAAAGGCAAAGCTGTCGGGGTCGCGGAACCCACCAAGAGGGGGTGTCAGGTTCGGCATCGCGCGCCCTTTATCGGTGATATGACACTGCACCTCTGCGCCCCGACAGGAAATCGTTGTCAAAATGCGTCCATCATCGGCCCCTGCATAAGCGTGTTCGCAAATGTTGTTCAGCGCTTCCGCCAAGACCAATTCAACATTTAAGCACTGGCCTTCATCAAGGTCGCATTCGCGCAGATAGGTGCAAATTTGTGCCAATGTTTGCCGCACTGACTGGGGATGGCTTGTCAAACTCCACATCATATCGTTGCGCCCCCGCATGCTTGAATATCTATCCCTGTTGTCATGCGCTTTGGTTCAGCGCTGCGGTCTTATTTGGCTGAATTGCAAAGACTTTATCCATCGCCGTCAGGCGCAGAACCTTATCCACCAAGGGGGAGAGGCTTGTCAGTTCAAGTTGCCGATCCTGTCCAAGGGATTTGCGCATGGCGACAAGCGTGCCAAGACCGCTGGAATCTAGGAAGGTCACATCTTCCATATCTAAAATGACCCGCGCACCTTCGGTTTTTGCGGTGGCTTGTCGAAAGGCATCACGGAAGGCCAAGGCAGCGGCAGCAGCCACCCGACTGGCGCAAACCTTTACAATCAACCCGTCAGGGATGGGTTCAATATCCAGACGCACATCCATTTCATCACCTATGGAGAGGGTAACACAACCAAAAGGCTAGTCCGAATTCCTTGCTGAAAGGTTACCAAGCGCAGCTTTCTTTGCCGCCCAGGATGGCCTATATCGAGGCCAAGCATTAAGAGGCCCCCGATGGATTATCCGACCCTAGCCGCAACGATTGACAGCCTGACCCATGGTGAAACTGATCAAATCGCCCTGATGGCCACCATCGCCTGTGAGGTGTATCACGCCGATGCGCGGTTTGATTGGGTTGGGTTCTACCGCGTCACCGCGCCCGAAACTCTTAAAATTGGCCCCTATCAGGGAGGGCATGGGTGCTTGGTGATCCCGTTCTCGCGCGGGGTCTGCGGGGCCTGCGCGCGCAGTCGCACCCCGCAATTGGTTGCAGATGTGAACGCGTTTCCAGATCACATTGCGTGTTCAAGCAGCACCTTGTCCGAACTGGTCTTGCCCGTTTTTGATGCCGAGGGCGCGTTAATCGCGGTTTTTGACATCGACAGCGATCAGGCGGATGCCTTCACCGAAACGGATGTGCAGGAATTAACCAAAATTCTCGCCCATGTTTTCGCGCGGAGCTGATCTATTTATCGGGAAGCGGTGGCATTGGGTCAGGGGCGATTTCTTCGAAATCGAAATTATCAAGCTTGATCGCCCGTTTGCCTGCGCGTTCTGCGGCGATTGAAATATCATCAATATCTTTGCGCGCCTGCCCGAAATGGGTGTTCAACTTATTCACCCGCTCGAACACCAGTTCCACATCACGATGCAACAGGCCCAGTTGCTTGCGGATCGCGCCCGCTTGCTCGCGCATCCGTGCATCTTTGAGAACCGCCCGCATCGTGTTGAGCGTGGCCATGCAAGTGGTGGGGGATACAATCCAGACCCGTGCCGCGAACCCTTCGCGGACAATCTCAGGGAAATTGGCGTGCAATTCTGCATAAACCGCTTCGGATGGCAGGAACATCAGCGCGCCATCGGCAGTTTCACCCTCAAGAATGTAGCGCTCAGAAATTGCCTTGATATGGCCGCGCACAGATGTGCGAAAGGCGCGGGCGGCGTCTTGGGTTTCTTGCGCGGTCTTTGCTGCGCGCAATGCCTCATAGGCCTCTAGTGGGAATTTGCTGTCGATCACAATCGGGCCAGGGGGTTTGGGCAGATGGATCAAGCAATCGGCGCGCTTGCCGTTTGAGAGGGTCGCTTGGAACGCGTAGCTGTCACTGGGCAGCGCCTTTGAGACAATATCATTGAGCTGAATTTCGCCAAATGCGCCGCGCGTTTGCTTGTTTGAAAGAATGTCCTGAAGGCCCAAAACATCGCCTGACAGTTTCTCAATCTTGGCCTGCGCCCGATCGATTTGTTCGAGCTTCTGCTGCAATTCTCCAAGGCTGCGGGCTGTGCGCGTTGATGTGCCGTGCAGCGTCTCACTCATACCTTTTTGCACTTCCTCAAGGCGGCGCTCCATGGCCTGCAACATCTGCGCTTGGGTCTTGGATTGCAGATCAACCACCTGCGCAAGTCCGCCCGACAGTTGCTGTTGCCCATCGGAAAGAGATTGAACCCGTGCTTCAAGACCGCCAAGGTTGCGGGCCAAGGGTTCCATCATTGCAGCCGATCGATTGGCCGCTTTTACCCCTGCAAGGGTCACCCAAAAAAGGGCGATGAGGATCACACCTCCAATGAGTGCGCCAAGGATTATTGGATTGGACAGATCAAGCTGCATCACTCACCTGCGACCAAAAAGTTTTTCAATATCGCTCAAGGCAAGTTCCACATATGTGGGGCGGCCATGATTGCATTGACCAGAATGCGGGGTGGCCTCCATTTCGCGCAAAAGCGCGTTCATTTCTTCCACGCGCATCGCACGCCCCGAACGGATGGATCCGTGACAGGCCACGCGTGACAATATCGCCTCAATCCGAGCCTGCACCATTTGGCTTTCGCCCATATCAGCAATCTCGTCCAAAATATCGCGCAGCAGTGCCTCGCTGTTGACCGCACCCAGAATGGCAGGGGATTCGCGCACGGCAAGTGCGCCTTCGCCAAAGGGCTCAATGATCAGACCAAATTGTGCAAGACTGTCAGCGTGATCCAAAAGAATGGCGGCATCAGGCCCAAGGGTCACAATATCAGGGATCAGCAAAGCTTGCCGCGCCACGCCGTTGGTGGCCATCTGTTTTTTCAGCCGCTCATAAACCAAGCGTTCATGGGCGGCGTGTTGATCCACGATCACAAGGCCCGTGGCGGTTTGGGCGATGATGTAATTCTCATGCAGTTGTGCCGCGGCCGCCCCCAAAGGATGACTCTTTTCGGCAAAAGAGGGCGCAGGATCAGGATC
The DNA here is from genome assembly GCF_037805105.1 of Roseobacter sp. HKCCA2468. NCBI lineage: Bacteria > Pseudomonadati > Pseudomonadota > Alphaproteobacteria > Rhodobacterales > Roseobacteraceae > Roseobacter > Roseobacter sp. HKCCA2468. Next base: position 71,980 of record NZ_JBBLYN010000005.1, on the reverse strand, counting down.
TGCCACGCGGTGGGATGGGGCGTCAAATTGGGGGGCTGTTTCAGAGAGGCCAACCTGTTCGGGCGCTTGAAACGCATAGGCGCTGCGATAGGTGCTGGGCCGCGTTTGTGGTGCCGAGTAGCCACCTTGATAGAGCTGCGGCTGCGCGCCACCCTCGGGACGCATGGCGCCCAAGGTTTCTGCGGCCACTGTGCTTGATGCGCGATGGCCCGCCTCGGCCAAGGCATGGCGCAAGCTAGAGACAATCAACCCCCGCACGACACCCGCCTCGCGGAACCGCACTTCTGCCTTTGCAGGATGCACATTCACATCCACCCGTTCAGGTGGGCATTCGATAAAGAGCGCCGCAGCAGGGTGGCGATCGCGGCTGAGGAAATCGGCATAAGCCCCACGCAGCGCCCCGATCAAAAGCTTGTCGCGCACGGGGCGACCATTGACGAAAAGATATTGCGCCACCGCAGAGCCACGAGAATAGGTTGGCAGGGCTGCCAGACCGATGAGGCGGATTTCCTCGCGGGTTGCGTCAATCTGAAGGGCGTTATCCACAAAATCGCGGCCCATTACTTGGCCCAATCGACTGGAAAGCGCATCAAACAGATCCCCTGTTTCGGGATCAACGGAAAACAGAGTGCGGCGGCCATCGCTGCAATCAATCAATTGGAACCCAACGCTGGGCTCGGCCATGGCGAGGCGTTTGATGACATCGGTGATTGCTTGGGTTTCGGCGCGTTCGGTCTTGAGGAATTTCAGTCGCGCGGGGGTTGCGAAAAACAGATCGCGCAATTCCACCACCGTGCCAAGTGGCATGGAGGCGGGCTTGATCCGCTCTTGCCGTCCACCCGAGACAGATATCTCATGGCCATCCTCACCAGCTGCGCGGCTGGTGATGGTCAGGCGGCCAACCGCGCCCAAACTGGGCAGCGCCTCGCCACGAAAGCCGAAACTTTGAATATTCAACAGGTCTGAGCCGTCAATCTTGGATGTCGCATGGCGGGAGAGGGCCATGGGCAAATCTTCAGGCCCCATGCCGCAGCCATCATCACTGACGCGGATCAAGGTTTTGCCGCCATGTGCAATTTCTACTGTGACCCGCCGTGCCCCTGCATCTATCGCGTTTTCCACCAATTCCTTGACCGCGGAGGCGGGCCGCTCCACGACTTCGCCTGCCGCGATTCGGTTGATTGCCGCTTCATCAAGCTGGCGGATCACCGGGCGCGCTACGGCTTCATTGGCATTTATGTTGTGGTCAGGCTTTCCCATGCCACTATCAGTAGCACGCGCCTGCACGATTCGGAAATGGAACGCGCGTTAGGGGGCGGTGTTCAGCCCTTCGGGCTGCCCCACAACCACGGTCAGCATTTTATCAACATCCAAAAGCCGTTTTGCGACACGGGCGATGTCCTGAGATGTGACCGCCTCAACGAAGGCATTGCGGTTCGCGATATAGTCAATCGGCATCCCGCTTTGCTGCATCCCTGCCATGATCCCTGCAATGGATCCATTTCCGTCAAAGCGCAGGGGATAGGCCCCCGTCATATAGCGTTTGGCGCGCAGTAATTCCTCATCAGTTACGCCATTTTCCGCGACATCGCGCAGGATTTGATCGACCAGCTCTAATGCTTGGCCAACGGTGGCGTTTGATGAGGAGAATTGTCCCAGCCACATGGGCTGCCAATCGGCTGTCGAGAGGCTTGTGCCAACCCCATAGGTCAACCCACGCTTTACGCGCAGTTCTTCCATCAGCCGCGCGCGGAACCCTCCCCCAATGATTTCATTCAACACGAAGGCAGGGAAAAAATCGGGGTCATCCATCGCAATCCCCTCCATCCCAAAAAGGATCACGGATTGCGGGCTTGGATAGTCAATCACGGCTTGGCGTGTGTTTGGTGAAAACCCTGCCATGCTCGGCAAAGCAGGCCCTGTCTGTGGCAACCCCTCAAGAAGGCGGTCAATGAGATCGCCCAATTCCTCGGCAGTGATGTCGCCCGATGCGCCAATGGACACCCGTGATGTGACCAAAGCATTGCGATGGGCCGTGATCAGATCATCGCGGGTCAAGGACGCAATGCTGTCTGGGGTGCCTTCTTCGGCAGATGCATAAGGGTGGTCGCCAAAGGCCAAGGCATTAAATGTCTGGCCTGCAATTGCATTTGGGTCTTGCGCTTGGCTTGCCAGTATTGACTGAATTTGACCCCGCACCCGTTCAACGGCATCGGCATCAAAGCGAGGATTGCTTAAGGCCTCGTGCAAAAGTGCAGCCGCCGCATCGCGATTTTCCGTCAGCATGCGCGCGCTGATGGCCACAGTATCGCGATAGGATGAAAATGAAAATTCGGCGGCCAAGCCCTGCACAGCCTCGGCAAAACCCTGTGCCGTGAGGTCGCCTGCGCCTTCCTCAAGCAGGCCTGTCATCATATAGGTCGCCCCTCGTTTGCCGGGTTCATCCAAATTCGTGCCGCCCTCAAAGCGAATATCAAGCGCCACAAAGGGGATCGAATGATCTTCAACCAACCATGCGCTATGGCCATTGGGGCTGAGGACAGGCTGAATTTGAATTTCCGCGCGCAGCGGTGTGACGAGGGAGATAACAGCAAAAAGTGCAGCAGAGATATGTTTGACGAAAGGCATGATCAATTCTCCGCCACCTGTGCTTGGGTCGAATAGCCTGTCACGCGTGGTGCATCTGCAAACAGCGCCCGCGCCGCATCCATAACATCGTCCATCGTGGTGGCCGCAATCACATCTGGCCAGTTTTGGACATCTTCCACCTCAAGCCCTGAGGTCAGGGCCATCCCGTAAAGCCGCGCAAGCCCCGAAGCATTATCGCGCGCATAGATATCCGAGGCCTCATATAGAAATTTGATCCGTTCAAACTGGTTTGGATCAATCCCGCGCTCTAGAAACTCTGCAATGACCTGATCCAGATCGGCTTCCGCCTCTGCAAGGGTGACGCCCGCGCTTGGCATATTGATCAAGGTGAATTGTGTGTCGTCAAGGCTGAGGCCCGAGTAATAGGCAGTCGCAAAGACTGAGCGCTGAGTGTCGAATTGCAAGGCGCGCCCCAAGACGGAGGTAGAAGGGGCACCCCCCAAGATCTCAGCCAACAGGCTGAGGGCTGCGGCGTCTTCCTGCGCGCCATGGTCGCGCTCTGGCGCGCGATAGCTGCGCATCACATAAGGCTGCGCGACCCGTTCATCGGCAAATTCAAATCGTTGATCTTGTGGAAGGGTGGTATCTTCGACCCGCGCGCGGGCGGGCAATTCTGCAGAAGCGAGCGGGCCGTAATGGGTTTGCGCCAGTCTGCGCACCTCCTCAGGGGTCACATCACCTGCCACAACAAGGATCGCGTTATTTGGGGCGTAATAGGTTTCGTAAAAGGCCAACGCATCTTCGCGGCTGAGCGTCTCCATTTCCGTGCGCCACCCGATGACCGGAATGCCGTAAGGGTGGGTTGGATAGGCCAATTGGCGGAATTCTTCGTTAAATAGCGCGCCTGGATTGCTATCTGTGCGCTGTGCGCGTTCTTCTAATATCACGCTGCGCTCGGTCTCTACCTCATCAGGGTTGAGGCGCAGATTGGCCATGCGGTCGGCCTCAAGCTCCATCATCAAGGGCAATCGGTCAGCGGCCACGCGTTGGAAATAGGCCGTATAATCCCACGAGGTGAACGCGTTATCATCGCCGCCATTTTCTTCGACAATACGCGAAAACTCTCCGCTTTCGCGGGTTTCTGTTTCTTTGAACATCAAATGTTCAAGGAAATGCGCGATGCCTGATTTGCCTTCAGGTTCATCTGCCGCGCCGGTGCGATACCAGACCATGTGCACAACGGCGGGGCTGCGGTGATCTTCGATCACAACCACATCCATGCCATTGTCCAAGGTAAAGCTCGTCACATCGCCAGAGGTTTGCGCGTAGCCTGTGCCGATTGGCAGCAATGCAAGCCCCACTAAAGCCGCAATGATCCTGCGCATAATTCCTCCTAGGTTGGCCTATGTGCAAAAACAGATAGGCCGCCGCTGCACAGGGTTCAATCAGCCGCGCGCAAGGGCGCGGTCACAAAGTGATGATCAATGCGGGCTTACTGAGGTTGCGGCTCGGGGGGTGCGGCGGGGGTGCGAATGCCCGCACGGCGCAGACGCTCAAGTTCGGCATAACGATCTAAGGAGATCGGGCGATAGGCGCGGTAATAGACATTCACGCCAAAGACCCGCTCCAAGAGCCGCCCATCATTGTCACGGCGGAAGGCCAAATCTTCCGCAGCCAATTGGTCGCGGATGCCCTCTTCAATACCAAAGCGTGTCGCATGGGCCAAAAGGCTGTTGGTCACACCACCGCCGCGCGCGGCATTTCCGCCAAGCGCGGCAATTGCATCTGCCTCAGGGGTTGGGTCGGTGCGGTTTGTGCCACCGGGTGTTGGTTCGGGGAGCGCCGCCAAATCCGTTGGGATTTCAATGGGGCGTGTTGGCAAAATGGCAAATTCATCTGGGCCAGATTGATTGGCGCGTAAATTCATCAAAGATGGGTCGCCTTGTGAACAGGCGGCAAGGCCCATCAGGGCGCAAAAGGTCAGGAGAATATGCGGTTTGCGGCTCATAAAATCCTCCATGGCACAAAGCGCCACGTCATGCCAAGGTTTCTCTCATACCTTGGGCTTTTAGTCATTCGAAAACAAGAGCAACCCGAACACACCCGCAAATATACCGATATCTGCGATATTAAACGTATAGGGGTTATTGATCCCGCAGCAGGACATGTTCAGGAAATCCACAACCGCCCCGTGATAGAGGCGGTCAAACGCATTTCCCAAAGCCCCACCTGCCACTGAGCCCGCCGCAATCGCACTAAGTTTGCTCTGGCTGTTGCGGCCCAGCTGGATCATCCACGCGGAAACCGCAAGCGCCAAAGCAATCAAGCCATACCGCAGAAGGTCGGGGCTGTTGGCGAAGAGGCCAAAATTTATCCCGCGGTTCCAACCCATGATGAAATTCAGATAGGGCGGCATGACCAAGACCTGACCAACACGATCCAGATCAAGCACCAAAAGCATGATCCATTTGCTGGCCTGATCAAGGATGATCCAAAACAGTGCGGCAATAAGTGTTAAACGGGTCATCATGGCCCCCTTAGTGACGGAAATGGCGCATTCCTGTAAAGACCATCGCAAGGCCTGCCTCATCGGCGGCAGCGATCACCTCGTCATCGCGCATGGAGCCGCCCGGTTGGATGACCGCCTTGGCCCCTGCCTCTGCAGCCGACAGCAGACCGTCAGGGAAGGGGAAGAAAGCGTCAGAGGCCAAAACTGAACCAATCGCAGGGCTTTGCGCAAGACCAAGGATGTCGGCCATATCCTGCGCCTTGCGCGCGGCAATGCGCGAACTGTCGACACGGCTCATCTGGCCTGCGCCGATGCCAACAGTGGCGCCGTCTTTGACATAGACAATCGCGTTAGATTTGACGTGCTTGGCTACTTTCCATGCGAACAGCAAATCAGTGAGCTGCGCATCGGATGGTTTGAGTTTGGTCACGACTTTCAAATCGCTCAGATCAATTTGGCCATTGTCTTTATCTTGCACCAGATACCCGCCTGAAACTTGGCGGATCGTCATCGCGGCTGCTTTTGGGTCTGCAAGCGCATCTGTGGTCAAGAGGCGCAGATTTTTCTTGGCGGCGAAAATGGCGCGCGCTTCCTCATCTGCACCGGGGGCAATGACAACCTCGGTGAAGATCTTTGTGATTTCCTCTGCAGTCGCGCCATCAAGCGGTTGGTTGAAGGCGATAATCCCCCCAAAGGCCGATGTGCGGTCGCAGTCAAAGGCCCGCAAATAGGCCTCGGTCAGGCTTGCGCCACGGGCAACGCCACAGGGATTGGCATGTTTGATAATCGCACAGGCAGGGCCGCCCTCGGGCAAGAACTCGCTGACCAATTCAAAGGCTGCGTCTGTGTCGTTGATGTTATTGTAGGATAGCTCTTTGCCTTGGTGCTGTTTCGCGGTGGCAACGCCCGCACGGCCTGTGCCATCGGTATAAAAGGCCGCCGCTTGATGTGGGTTTTCGCCGTAACGCAAAGACTGCACCAAACGCCCTGCCACAGCACGGCGGCGCGGTGCGGAATCCCCCAAAGCATCTGCCATCCAAGTTGAGACAGCCGCATCATAGGCGGCGGTGCGAGCATAGGCTGTCTGCGCCAAAGTTTGGCGGAAGCGCAGCGTGGTTTGGCCGTTTTGCGCATCCAACTCGGCCAGAAGGGCGGCATAATCTTCGGGATCGGTCACAACGCTGACAAAACCGTGGTTCTTTGCGGCAGCGCGGATCATCGCGGGCCCGCCGATGTCGATATTCTCAACGCAGTCTTCGTAGCTTGCCCCTTTGGCAACAGTCGCCTCGAACGGATAGAGATTGACCACCAATAGATCAATCGGCGCGATGTTATGCTCGGCCATGGCGGCTTGGTGATCAGGATTGTCACGCAAAGCTAGCAAGCCGCCATGCACCATCGGGTGCAGGGTTTTGACGCGGCCATCCATCATTTCAGGAAATTTTGTAACCTCGGAGACATCACGCACCGCAAGACCTGCCTCGCGCAGGGCTTTGGCTGTGCCACCTGTCGACAAAAGATCAACCCCCCGTGCGGCCAAGGCCGTAGCAAACTCAATCAGACCCGTCTTGTCAGAAACAGAGATCAGGGCGCGGGAGAGGGGGGCGAGATCGGTCATGGGGTTTCCTTGGCATTTGCATCAATCACGGGGTCGCATGATGCCCCCGTGCTATTGGGCGCGCAGAAAACACCATCCGATGGCGCCCCCATAATCTGCTAGCGTGGAAAAGAGAACCACCTGTTTTGTCGCGCGTGGATTTCGATGGTCGGGATCAAAGTAAACCGAAGGGCGCAAAACAAGCTCTGCGCCTTCGCTTGGCCGCAAGACCCAAACTTGCCCATCTGGCAATAGGAACGAGGCGGCCCGTCCGCCCATGTCGCTTTGTGCTGTGACCGTGGGATGCACGTGGAAATGGAGGCTAAAGCCCAAGCTGCCCCTAGGGGTTTGGGCCATGCGGGCCGCAAAAATGGCACGATCTTCTTCATTGCGCGGCGCAAATGCATCTTCACCCTCAAGGCGCATCCCATCATGGGATAGGGTCAGGGCGCGAATGTGGTGCAGGCCCCAGTCTGCTTGCCACGCATTATGAGAAACCGCCACGCGCTCGGCGCCGTGGGTGGGTTTTGAGCTTTGAGCGACCTTTGTCGCACCCCCAATCAAGGTTGCACCATCCAATCCCGCCGAGGAGCGACCCGCGAGACAGGCGGTGGAGTGGCTTTGTGTGGCGCGGCCCGCGCGCATCCAATCTGGCCCAAACCCCGCCCCTGTCCCGCAGGAGGTGATAAAGGCCAAGCGGTTGACGCTAAATTCCATTGCATTCGTGCTTGCATGGGCCAGATCCCCTTCCCTTTTGAGGGGGGGCGGGCTTGCGTCCAATATCAGGCAAGATGTGGCGCAGCTGAGGCGAATATAGCCCGCTGCACGGCTGAAACGGGGTAGGGCTGCGGGCTTACGCCCCTCATCAGCCCGATCTTGGATTTGAGACAAAAGGGCAGGTGCGCGCCCATCGCACCCATGAAATCGGGCCAAAGCGCCGTGGGGTGGGCGCAGAACACTGACGCAATCAGAGAGGCGCGTGATGGCCTGCTGCACCGCCTGAGGGGTTGCGGCACGACCTAGAACCGCGCGCATCCAAACCAAATCCGCTAAGGCCGAAGCAAGTCTTGCAGGATTACGGGGAAGATCGGCCTCAGGCGCAGTGCTGAGGTGAGCGGCCGCTTTCTCAAGACACTGTATCGCTTTGGGTCGCACCCCCTCCATCCCCATGAGGCTTGCAGTCGAAAATACCCAAGCGGTTGCGCCGTGTAGTCGCGCGACAGGGTCAGGGCAGCGTGTCACCTCATGACGAAGCCAGGCCGTTTGGCGCGCCAAAAGTTTGAACATCGCCTTGCGATCAGCGGTGTTTTGTCCAGCCATTAAAAAATGCGCATGGGTCAATAGGCTGATCTGGCGCGCAGAGATGGCCTCTAATGTCCAAGCCTTGCCTTGGCGCGCAAAGGGGCGGTCATGGTCGCGGATCCAAAGGGCAAGCCATGCCTGCGCCAGATCGCGCGCGGGGCGATTGCCCAAGCTGGCAAGGTCATCAAGCCAGTCAAACCCATGCGCGGCCACCTCAGCTGCGTGCTGCCACGGCGCGTGACCTGCCAAGGAAATCAAGCCACTCGCGCCTGCGTAATTGCCCGCCAAAATCTGCTGCCCGCGCAGTGGATTGGGCAGGGAAAAAGGCGCGGGCTGCCAAATGATACCAAGGGCCTTGGGGCTGAGCAGCCACCGCAAATCCGCGATGCTGAGCCCCAAATGAACACGGCCCGCAGCCTGATGAGGTTGCGAAACGGGTAAGGCAGGCACCGATTGCGATCCCCTGATCGGGAGCGGGAGTGATGTCATTATGCGTATAATTCAAGCAGCTGGCCAAGCGGTCTGTCTTGTGTAGCGGCTTGAACCCGCGCTGTCACCGCTTTTGCAAAAGCGCCATGTAAAATCCGTCAATTCCGCCACGATCTTGCCAGTAATGCGGCAAGATACGCAGACCGCCTTCGGCACTGATCCATGCAGGATCAACCCCAAGTGCCTTGGGATCAAGTGGCAAGACGGCGAGGTTAGGGTGTCGTTTCAGCGCAGCTTTGATTTGGTTTTCACCCTCATTGGGCAAGAGGGAGCAGGTGCAAAACACCATGCGCCCGCCTGTGTCCAAAAGCGATATAGCGTGATCAAGCATTTGCATTTGCAGCTTCGTCAGCGCTTCCACTTCACGGGCAGATTTAACGAAGGGCAGGTCAGGGTGCCGTCTTATTGTTCCTGTCGCCGAGCAGGGCGCATCAAGCAGGATGATAGGCCAAGGGCCACTGTTGAATTCCAACGCGTCAGCCGTGACCATATCCGCCGACAGGCCCGTTCGGCGTAGATTGTCACGCACGCGGCCCATACGGTGTTTCGACAAATCAAGAGCGGTGACCTTCGCCCCTGCTGCTGCAAGCTGCATGGTCTTGCCGCCAGGTGCTGCGCACAGATCAAGCACAGGTTGCCCTGACACATCGCCCAAGAGCTTCACAGGAAGGGCGGCGGCGGCATCTTGCACCCAAAACGCACCCGCCTCATAGCCGCCTAGCGTGGATATTTGGGTTTGGCGCGGCAATCGGATGCTGCCTGTGGGCAAGGGTTCACCTGCCTCGAACGGGGCGCTTTGGTCGCGTAAGGTGATGTCAATCGGCGCACCTGCCTCATGCGCGGCTTCAATCGCGCGCGTTGCGGTTTCGCCCCATGCCCCCCCAACCGCTTTGCGCAACCAAACGGGCAAGGTTTGTGGGGCCAGTTGTGCCCATCTTGCGCGCCCTTCTTGATCGACCTTACGCAGGACAGCGTTGATCAAACCAGCCGCGCCGCCTGTTGCGCGGCCTTGTTTGGCGATGGCAACAGCCGCGTTGACCACGCCATAGGCTTCGGCTTCATCAAGCAACAGTTCTGCAACCCCAAGGCGCAAAATATTTTGGGCCAATGGGTGTGGACGGCGCTCGAGATAGGCTGACAGCAAGGTGTCAATGCGGCCTGTGTGGCGCAGCACCGTTTGCGCCAAACGCTCGGCGCGGGCGCGATCCTCGGGGGCAAGACCGCGCGGTTGGTCGAGATGAGCGACCATCTGGCGGTCAAGATAAACCGCGCGCAAAATGGCCAATGCGGCCTTGCGGGGGCCTAAACCTTGGGTGTCTTGGCGACCCTCTTCGCGTGTCCGCGCCATTTTATATCCTTGTTTCTGGGTTTCGCTGCCGTATATCACGGGGGAGACAGAGATCAATCGTGCAGCCCTTTTGCTGCGCTATGAGGCCGCAATGAGTGAGACTAAGACGGACAAGCGTGACCTGCCGCCTGCTGCACAGCGGGCCTTGGCTGAGGCGGAAGCCCGCCGCGCTGAGGCGGAAGCGGTAGAATTGCCCAAGGAGCTTGGGGGGCGCGATGGCCCCGAACCCGTGCGCTATGGCGATTGGGAGAAAAAAGGCATCGCCATTGATTTTTGATGCGGGCCCTGCCGCCTAGCGCAGTGTCAGGTCAGCATAGATGCCTGCACCCTCATCAGCCGTAAATCGCAGGGTGCCCTCCCGCTCCTCCACCAATTGGCAATTATATTCTAATGGCTCTGCGCCAAAGCTGAGATTGCGGCAGAAATAGCCATTCTGCCACGCCCAATCCCCCGTAACTGGGCGTCCAAAGGCGCGGCCCGTGATGTCGCCATCAGGCTCAACCGTCAATCGAATGCCAAAACGGGTAAGTTCGCGCCCTTCGATCAAAGAAACGAACCTTGCGCGATCCGTCACGGGCGTAAAGCCTTCCGCCGCTGCGGCATCCGCCAGAATCAAGACACCAAGCATTGTGCCGAGCGCCAATCTGTTCAGCATAGTCTGCTCCGTAACCAACATCTATTGCTGTGTTACGAAAGATAGAGCGGCTTAGATCACAGTCCAAGCACATCCAGCATAGAAAATTCACCTGGGCCTTGGTCTTGTGCCCAAATAGCGGCCTTAAGGGCGCCGCGCGCAAAAATGGCGCGATCCGTCGCAATATGGCGCAGGACAAGACGTTCCCCTGCGGCCGCAAAGATCACATCATGCTCGCCGACAATATCGCCGCCTCGAATGGCGGAAAAACCTATTGCGCCCGCCTCCCGCGTGCCCGTGATCCCGTCACGGCCTGCATCGCGGACATCTGCAAGGGAAACCCCGCGCCCCTCTGCGGCGGCTTCGCCGAGCATGATGGCCGTGCCAGAAGGGGCATCAACCTTGCGGTTGTGATGCGCCTCCACGATTTCAATGTCGAAATCCTCATCCAATGCAGCGGCCACCTGTTTGGTGATCTGCACGAGCAGGTTGACCCCAAGACTCATATTGCCCGCGCGCACGATGGTGGCATGGCGAGCGGCGGCCTTGAGTTTTGCAAGCGCTGCATCATCCATGCCCGTTGTGCCAATGACATGGGCCACACGGGCTTGGGCCGCCAAAACTGAATGCGCCACCGTGGCTTCAGGCGATGTGAAGTCGATGATGGCTTTGGCTTTGGGCAAAATTTCAAGAAGGTCGTCCACGACTGGCACACCCATCTCACCGCGCCCCATGGCTGCGCCCAAATCCTGACCGATCCATGTATGGCCTGCGCGTTCGGTGGCGCCGACCAAATGGGTGCCGGGGTTGGCCTCTACGGTTTCGATCAACATCCGCCCCATGCGGCCTGATGCGCCTGTAATGATGATCCCGATTGACTCGCTCATGCCATCCTCCTGTGTTCCATTCCCTCTACCCCAAGCGATGCAAATCGGAAAGCCCGCGCTTGCGAGACGGGCCATGATCGCCTAGATGCGAGAAAGACTTAGGAGAGTGCGGATGGCAAAGAACAAGTTCCATGAGGGGCCAGGCCCGTCACAGCGCCAGTTGCGCGTGGGCGAATTGATCCGCCGCACTCTGTCCGATGTGCTGAACCGCGGCGAAGTGCATGATGCAGAGCTTAATCGCCTGTCAATCACAGTGGGCGAAGTGCGCGCGACCCCAGACCTCAAAGTGGCGCATGTTTATGTGATGCCGTTGGGCGGTGGTCAGCGCGAGGAAGCCCTGACAGCGCTGCGGCGCAACACGGGCGAATTACGCCGTGCCATCAGTCGTGAGATGACGCTGAAATATGCCCCTGACCTGCGGTTTTTGATTGATGAAACCTTTGATCGCATGGACGAGACGCGCCGTATGTTTGCCGATGAAAAAGTGCGCCGCGATGTCGAGGCCCCAGATCGCGATGACGGGGAAAATTAAATCACTGCTTTTGGGCGCCTTATGTGCGCTGGGCGGAGGTGGGCCTGCAGTCCTATGGGCGGATCAGGCGCCTGTATCTTGTGCGGATTTCCGCTTTGAGGACACGCCCTTCACCGCTTGTGAAATTGATCTGACCCGCGCTCAGATACGGCTCTTTCTACGCGATGGTGCGGGCGAGATTTTTGGGTCTTTCCTCAATGTGGCAGACAGCTTGCCTGAAAATCAGGTTTTGGCCTTTGCGATGAATGGCGGGATGTATCACCCTGATCGCCGACCTGTCGGTCTTTATGTTGAGCAAGGCCGAGAGGAGATGCGGATCATCACATCTGATGGGCCAGGTAATTTTGGCCTTCTGCCAAATGGCGTGTTCTGCCTGAATGCAGGGAAGGCCGCGGTGATTGAGGCGCGCAGCTTTGAAGCCGCGCCACCCGTTTGCGAATATGCGACACAATCTGGCCCGATGTTGGTGATTGATGGTGCTTTGCATCCTGCCTTTTTGCCCGACAGCACATCGCGATATATTCGTAACGGCGTTGGCGTTCGAATGGAGGGGACATCTGTTGTGGCGGTGATTTCTAATGCGCCTGTCACATTCCACCAATTTGCCCGCGTGTTTCGGGATCATTTCGCCATCAACAACGCGCTGTTTTTGGATGGAAACGTATCCCGCTTCTATGCGCCGCAATTGGGGCGCGCGGATTTCGGTTTGCCCCTTGGGCCGATCTTAGGGGCTGTGGTTGACGCGCAAACAGGCCTAGAGTAACGCGACCCCTCTTGGATTTTGGAAGGATCACGCATGGCACGGCGCAAACGGGGACGCGACATCTCAGGCTGGTTGATTGTCGATAAACCTGCGGGGGTGAGTTCCAACTTTGTGGTGAACAAAGTGAAATGGGCGTTGGATGCGAATAAAGCGGGCCATGCAGGCACGCTTGATCCTGAGGCGACAGGTCTTTTGGCGGTGGCGCTTGGCGAAGCAACCAAGACGGTGCCTTACATCACTGATGCCCTCAAAGCCTATGAGTTTGAAGTCACCTTTGGCGCGGCGACCAATACTGATGATGCCGAAGGCGAGGTGATCGCCCGCTCTGACCTGAGGCCGAGTGATGACGACATTCGTGCGGGCCTCGCCGCGTTTCGGGGGCATATCACGCAAATTCCGCCGCAATATTCAGCTGTGAAAATCGATGGCCAACGCGCCTATGCCTTGGCGCGGGCGGGCGAAGATTTGGAACTATCCGCGCGGCCGCTTTACGTTGAGACGCTTGATCTGGTTTCGCGCAAAAACCCTGAGTCTGCGGTCTTGGAGATGGTCTGCGGCAAGGGGGGTTATGTGCGCGCGATTGCACGAGATTTGGGTGCCGCATTGGGCTGTTATGGCCATGTTGCGTGGTTGCGCCGTCTGTGGTCGGGGCCTTTCGACTTGGACGATGCTGTGAGCTTGGAACAGGTTGAATTGGCCGCGAAAACCACGGCGCTTGATGCGGCTCTCTTGCCGCTTGAACATGCGTTGGACGGGTTGCCACATTTGCGCGCAACCTCAGAAGGCGCGCAGCGCCTGCGGGTTGGAAACCCTGGGCAGGTGATGGATGCCGCACCCAATTATGGTGACCAAGCATGGGCCAGTTTTGAGGGGCGGCCTGTTGCCATTGGGCGGTATATGGGGGGCGAGCTGCATCCAAGCCGCGTGTTCAACCTGTGATCCGCCGCGCGTTCCAAAAGGGTGATGCCGCGTCAGAGGCAGTCTATTCCGATTGTGAGGCCTATCGCTATAGCCTCACGCGGATTTGGGAGGGGGACGGCCAGCGCGTGGGGTTTGTGATGCTGAACCCCTCCACCGCGACCGAGACGCAAAACGACCCCACAGTCGAGCGCTGCGAACGGCGTGCGCGCGCGCTTGGGTTTGGCAGCTTCACAGTGGTGAATATTTTTGCATGGCGCGACACAGACCCCCGCGCGATGCGTGCCGCCGCTGATCCGATTGGGCCTGCCAATGATGATGCCATTTTAGAATGCGCAACTGCAGCGCATCAGATCATCTGTGCATGGGGGGCGCATGGGGCGTTTTTGGGGCGGGGGGCACAGGTGGCGGCATTGCTGCGCCACGTTGAAAAACCGCTTTACCATTTGGGATTGTCGAAGGAAGGTCATCCCAAACACCCGCTTTATATTCCGTATTCGACCACGCCAATTTTGTGGAATTGATCTTGGAGGCACCGATGGACAGCGCGATTTCAGGTTTTGTGAAGGAACACATCAAAACCAACGGGATCACGCTTTCAGTGCATCATGGCGGTCATGGTGCGCCCTTGATTTTGCTGCATGGCTATCCTCAAAACCATATGTGCTGGTCAAAGGTCGCGCCCGATTTGGCCCGCGATTTTCATGTGATCATCCCTGATTTGCGCGGCTATGGTGAGAGTGAGGTTGTCGCCGCCGATGAAGAACATCGCATGTACTCCAAGCGTGAGATGGCCTTGGATGTGGCGGGGGTTATGGATCATTTCGGCATCGAAAAGGCCCATATTGCGGGGCATGATCGCGGCGCACGCGTGGCCTATCGCTTTGCTTTGGATCATCCTGGTAGGCTGGATCGTTTGGCGATTTTGGAAATCGTTCCGACCGTTGATTTTTGGGCGGCATGGGATGCGGAATTGGCGATGAAGGCCTATCACTGGACGTTCCTTGCGCAGCCCGCCCCTTTGCCCGAGCGGATGATCGCAGCAGATGGGCCTGCCTATATGGATTGGACATTGGCCTCGTGGACATATGCCAAGGATCTAAGTGCCTTTTCTGACGTGGCCTTGGCCGCCTATCGCGCCCAAGCGGCTGATCCCGCGCGCATTGCAGCAATGTGCAACGATTACCGCGCGGGCGCATTCTTTGATCGCGGATTGGATGCAGAAGATCGGGCGGCGGGTCGGATGATCACGGCGCCCCTCTGCTTTCTCTGGGCTGAGGCAGGCTTTCCCGCGCGCACGGGTGATCCTTTGGGGATCTGGCGGGCATGGGCGGAAAACGTGACGGGGCAGGCCGTGGCCAATACAGGCCATTTCATGCCCGAAGAACAGCCCGAGGCGGTTTTGGCCGCCTTACGGGCGCATTTTCTTTAGGACGCGCCTCCAATCGCGCGCAGATGGATATTGTCGGGATTTAGACCCGTTATCTGGCTCAGCGATAGGGCGAGATTGCCATCAAGATAGACATCTGTCCTGCCATCTATTTCACGCAGTTCAAGGCTTGGGTCAGGGTTTGTGGTCGGATCATAGAGAAGTTCAATCCGATCCTCTCGAGGGTCGAAGTCTAGGATATGTGCAGCGGTGCCTGCCTGTTGCAGCAAGGGTGCCGCGATAATTAAATCTGCGCCACTGCCCGCGAATACGGTATCACCCGCGTCTGCGATGATGGTGTCGTCACCCTCATCGCCTGATAAATCGTCAGCGCTGCCCCCTGCGGCCTCATCAACGATCCCGTCAATGCGATCATTGCCAGCGCCGCCCAGAATGAGATCATGACCTGCCCCGCCCGTGAGGCTGTCATTGCCGAGGCCCGCGAGAATGATGTCATCGCCTTCCCCGCCGAGGATGTAATCATCCCCCGTTTCACCGATCAGCGCATCATTGCCTTCGCCGCCGTCAATAAAGTCATTTCCTGCGCCGCCAAGAATGCCGTCATCGCCGCCATCCCCAACCAACTCATCCGCGCCTTCCCCGCCTTGGAGGATGTCATTGCCGTCATTTCCAAATATTGCATCATTGCCGAGGCCGCCTGTGATTGTGTCATTCCCATCGCTGCCCGTTATTGCATCGTTTGAGACGGGGCCAAGATTGTCGGCCATGTCGGCGCGCGCCTCAACGGCGGGTGCGAGGCTTTCGTCAATCAAATCGGAGAGGCTTGGGTCTGGGGTATTGGCCTCTGGCAGATTAAGTGTTGGGGAAGAAACTGGCCCAGTGGGCGCAGGTGGTGTGTTCGGCCCAAGCAGATCGGGGAAACGCGGCGCAATGTTGGCGATGCTCACGCCATCGGGGAGATTAAATTCAAGGTCATCAACTGATAGCTCGGAGAGGTCGCTGAGAAATGCAACCGGCATATCATTGACATAGAGCGTGATATTTCCAGGAAGGGTAGTGTTGTCATAGGTGACGGTCGGGGCGCTGCCCCAGTCGCCTGCTAAATTCACCACCAATTTATCGGCGCCGCGGGAGAAATCAGCGATTTCTGGAAGCTGGTCGGAGCCATTGAGCGGATCAATGGACAGCGCGAATGTATCTGCACCGAAGCCACCAAACGCCACATCATCGCGAGCTAAACCAATCAGGTCATCGCCCGTGCCGCCATATAGAACGTCCCGTCCCAAACCGCCGAGCAAAATGTCATCACCACCCTCGCCGAGAATTTCATCGTCACCATCGCTGCCGATCAATGCGTCAGGCTGTTCGCCCCCCATGATCAAAAACCCAAGCGGGGCAGAATTTAGGGTCAGGGGTGTGATCTGCGGATCATTTTCCGCAGGCCCGTCTTCGGCCTCATCCAATTGCAGGTCAAACATACCTGCAGCGGCATAGCCTGCCGCGATCAAACTGATCAAACCCGTAAGCGCAAGCATCACCCACTCCCGCACATTATGCGACACCCTCAAAAGATCACCGGATTTGCGTGATGTGGCGCGAACCTTGCCCTAATGGCAAAATCTGATGCTATGGCAGCAGCAGATGCGTGATGCCAAGCGCCGATGAACGGAGCATGGCAAGGCTGAAAGATGCCATACATCGCCAAGGTTTTGGATAAAAATTTGCGCTCAAGGTTAACAGACCTGTGCGGCACAGATCAAAAAAGCCTTTTCATTTCCGCGATTCCCCCCTATGTGGCCGCAATCCATGGCGCTTGCGCTTTGGGGAAATGGCCTTGCTGGACGACATCCCGGCCTGTGCTGCAACCCTCTAATGTAAAGGAGAGCCCGATGTCGATTACTGCTGAAGAAAAGAACCGTTTGGTCAAGGAATTTGCCACCAAAGAGGGCGACACTGGTTCCCCCGAGGTGCAGATCGCGATCCTGACATCGCGCATTACTACGCTGACTGAGCATTTTAAAACTCACGCCAAAGACAACCATTCGCGCCGCGGCTTGCTTAAGCTTGTTGCTCAGCGCCGTAAGTTGCTGGATTATGTGCGTGGGAAAGACGAAGCGCGTTACCAGTCGCTCCTCGAGCGTTTGGGTATCCGCCGCTAATCTTTGCCTTTATCAGTTTGAAGCGCCCGCTGATCCTGTCAGCGGGCGTTTTTCATTTGATCATTAGATATTTCAGGCGCGATTTCTGTCTATGCTTTTCATATCGCACAATCTGCGCTATGTGGCGCGCATCTGAGACGTGACGCAACGACCCCGGCGCATGGGATGATGAAGGGGGTCGGCGGCAATGGGGCCGCCAATGAAACGGAAGACCCGAGAAGGCTTGGGAGTGCTTCCACACAGGAAATGATGATGTTCAACGAAGTGAAAAAATCGATTCAATGGGGCGAGGAAACCCTCACCCTAGAAACGGGCAAGGTTGCCCGTCAGGCAGATGGCACAGTGATCGCAACGCTTGGGGAAACCAGCGTTATGGCAAATGTGACCTTCGCCAAAGAAGCTAAGCCAGGTCAGGATTTCTTTCCGCTGACTGTGCATTACCAAGAGAAATACTACGCCGCAGGCAAGGTGCCTGGTGGCTTTTTCAAGCGCGAAGCGCGTCCTACCGAAAAAGAGACGCTGACCGCGCGCTTGATCGACCGACCCATTCGCCCCTTGTTCGTTTCGGGCTTTAAGCACGAAGTTCTCGTGATGTGTACGGTTCTCAGCCATGATTTGGTGAATGATCCCGACATCGTTGCGATGATCGCCGCTTCTGCAGCGCTGACCATTTCGGGCGTGCCTTTCATGGGGCCGATTGCAGGCTGCCGCGTTGGCTTTGAGGATGGGGAATACATCCTGAACCCGACCGTTGACGATATGCAGGGTCTGCGCAACAACCCCGACCAGCGTTTGGATCTGGTTGTGGCGGGCACCAAAGACGCCGTGATGATGGTTGAATCCGAGGCCTATGAGCTGACCGAGGATGAAATGCTCGGCGCGGTCACATTTGCCCATGAGCAAATGCAGCCCGTGCTTGATCTGATCATTGATCTGGCAGAAGTTGCGGCGAATGAGCCGTTTGATTTCACCCCACCCGATTACAGCGCGCTGTATGAAAAGGTGAAATCCTTGGGTGAAGCGCAGATGCGCGACGCCTATGCGATCCTTGATAAACAAGACCGCGTTGCCGCTGTATCCGCCGCAAAAGAAGCGATCAAAGCGCAGCTTTCCGAAGAAGAATTGGAAGATGAAAACCTTGGTTCGGCACTGAAGAAGCTGGAATCTTCGGTTCTGCGTGGTTCGGTTGTGAAAGACGGCAAGCGGATTGATGGCCGCGCCTTGGATGCGGTTCGTTCGATTGTCAGCGAAACGGGTCTTCTGCCCCGCACGCATGGCTCGGCGCTGTTCACCCGTGGTGAAACTCAGGCCTTGGTTGTGACCACGCTTGGCACAGGCGATGACGAGCAATTCATCGATGCGCTGCATGGCAATTTCAAAGAAAACTTCCTGCTGCATTACAACTTCCCCCCCTATTCTGTGGGCGAGGTTGGGCGTGTTGGCTCACCAGGTCGCCGTGAAATCGGCCATGGTAAGTTGGCTTGGCGTGCGTTGCAGGCGGTTCTGCCTGCGCCAACCGATTTCCCTTACACGATCCGCGTTGTTTCTGAGATCACAGAGTCGAACGGGTCTTCCTCAATGGCTTCGGTCTGTGGTGGTTCCTTGTCTATGATGGATGCAGGCGTGCCGTTGAAAGCCCCTGTTGCGGGTGTGGCCATGGGTCTGGTCTTGGAAGAAGATGGCTCCTACGCTGTTTTGACCGATATCCTTGGTGATGAAGATCACCTTGGCGACATGGATTTCAAAGTGGCAGGCACTGAAGCGGGGATCACCTCGCTGCAGATGGACATCAAGGTTGCAGGGATCACCCCTGAAATCATGAAAAAGGCGCTTGCGCAGGCGAAAGCAGGGCGGATGCATATCCTTGGCGAAATGGCCAAGGCATTGTCTTCGGCCAATGCGTTCTCGGCACATGCCCCACGCATTGAGACCATGCAAATCCCAACCGACAAGATCCGCGAAGTGATCGGGTCTGGCGGTAAAGTGATCCGCGAGATCGTGGAAACCTCAGGCGCCAAGGTTGATATCAATGATGATGGCATCATCAAGATCGCAAGTGCGAACCAAGACGCCATCAAAGCCGCCTATGATATGATCTATTCCATCGTGGCTGAGCCTGAAGAAGGCAAGGTTTACAAAGGCAAAGTTGTCAAAATCGTTGATTTCGGTGCTTTCGTGAATTTCTTCGGCAAGCGCGATGGCCTCGTTCATGTCAGCCAGATCGAAAACCGCCGTCTGAACCATCCAAGCGATGTTCTTCAGGAGGGCCAAGAGGTCTGGGTGAAGCTCTTGGGCTTTGACGACCGCGGCAAAGTGCGTTTGGCCATGAAAATGGTTGACCAAGAGACTGGCGAAGAACGCAGCGAAGAAGAGGCATCGGCGGAGTAAGCCCCGCCTGAGACTAAGAAAACCCCCGCAGCCTTGGTTGCGGGGGTTTTTACCAAGGCGTCACTGACGCAAATGTTAACCGCCCCGCTGCGTGATGTTCTTGTGTCACTGGGGGCAGTTGCGGCATATTTCGGCCAGTAAATTGGCCCCATAACGATGGATTTTTCTATGGATCGCAGACATTTCCTAGCAGGCAGCGCCGCTTTTCTCGCGACCCCCGCCGTGGCACAAGATGCCGTAGGCTTTGACGAGACGATTGAGCGCCCCGAACCACAAGGCCCAAACCCGTGGGGGTTACATCCCCGGCTGATGCCGACACGGATTGTGCATAAGGCTGGCATGGTGCCCGGTCATGTGCATGTCGACCCGATTGCAAAATATCTCTACCACATTCTCGATGATGGCACCGCTATGCGCTACGGCGTGGCTGTTGGCCGTTCGGGCCTGCAAGCGCCTGGGCAATATACGATCCGCCGCAAGGTTGAATGGCCGAGTTGGCAACCGACAGCCGCGATGATTGCGCGCGAACCAGACCTTTACGCAGAATTTGCAAGCGGTGTCCCCGGTGGGCCAGAAAACCCATTGGGTGCGCGCGCGCTTTATCTTTATGACGGGGATCGCGACACCTATTTGCGCATTCATGGCACACCACAGCCTTGGTCAATCGGCACCAGCGCGTCATCGGGTTGCGTGCGTATGGTCAACGCGCATGTCATAGAGCTTTATGAAAAATTGCCGATTGGCACGGTCGTGCATCTGCACAGACCGAATTACGCCATCACAGGCAACGGCACTGCAGCGTAAAAATAAAAGCCCCCAAATGTTGGGGGCTTTTTTCTGATTAGCTTGGCTGTTTCGTGGTGCGCAGGTAAGGCAATTTCACATCAATCTCGCCAAACTTTTCACGCGCTTGATCGTCATTGAGCGAGAGGGCCACGATCACATCTTGGCCATGTTGCCAATTTGCAGGTGTTGCAATTGGCTGTCCGAAGGTGGCTTGCAACGCATCCAGAGCGCGCAAAACTTCGGCAAAATTGCGCCCAACCGACATGGGGTAGGTCATGATCAATTGCACCTTCTTGTCAGGTGAAATGATGAAGACCGAGCGCACGCTTGCACTATCCGCGGCGGTGCGACCATCGGGCAGGTAGGCCTCGGCTGGCAGCATATCAAAGGCTTTGGACACGGTCAGATCAAGGTCTGCAATGATTGGAAATTCGGCCTTGGCGGAAGCAAAGCTTTCAATGTCTGATTTCCATTTGCCGTGCTCTTCCACGCTGTCCACGGAAAGGCCAATAACTTTGGTGCCGCGCTTGGCCCATTCTGCGCCAAGCTGCGAGACTGCGCCGAATTCCGTGGTGCAGACGGGTGTGAAATCTTTGGGGTGAGAGAATAAAATAGCCCATTGATCGCCAATCCAATCATGGAATTTAAAGGTGCCGTGATCGGTGGTCAGTTCAAGATTGGGGACAATGTCATTGATACGTAGGCCCATGGGGGAGGTTCCTTTTTTTGCCGTTACCCCCTTGATATAGGAAAGCTACCTCGCGCCTTACAGGCCCAATCTTTAGAATTATTCTAATTATGGCATGACAAAGCGCCGCAGTTCCTAGAACGGGTTTTTCGCTCGAAAGGTCATGCCACGCCCGCCATCAGGGTGGCGCAGACGCAGGGTTTCTGCGTGCAACATGAGGCGCGGAAAGTCGCGTGCAGGCCCTGTAGCATAGAACGGATCGCCCAAAATTGGATGTCCCAATTCCCGCATATGGACGCGCAATTGGTGCGAGCGGCCCGTTTGGGGGAACAGCCGCATCCGTGTGCTTGTCTCGTCATGACGCAAGACCTTCCATTCCGTCACCGCCGCGCGGCCCGTCTCGTGGCAGACCTTTTGCAAAGGGCGGTTTGGCCAATCCACAATCAGGGGCAGATCAATCACGCCCTCTTTGCCGTCAACTTGGCCCCAGACCAAGGCGAGGTAGGATTTCTTCATCATCCGCTTTTCGAATTGCAGCCCCAAATGGCGCTGTGCAGCGGGGGTGCGCGCGAAGACAATCACGCCTGAGGTATCCATATCCAGCCGATGCACCAACAGGGCCTCAGGAAAGGCAGCTTGCAGGCGGGTGATCAGGCAATCCTTCAGATGATCCCCCTTGCCTGGAACAGATAAAAGACCTGCGGGCTTATTGACGACCAGCAGTTCATGATCCTCATGGATCAATTCAAGGGGCGTGTTTGGGGGGCTGTAGACGAATTCGGTCATCGGAGGTTTAGGGATGATCGCGCGTGATCAAACGCCATGCTGACCAAATCGCGCTGCCACTGAAAAACCCACCCGCAATGATGCCAATCTCTGCCATTGCGGGGCCAGATGGCAGGCCACGATACGCGACAGCACCGCCAAGCGCGGCCACACCCACCAAGGAAAAGCAGAAGCGAAACCAAAGCTCGGCACGATCTGGCCCGAATTTGCGCTTTTTGCTCATGGGTTTGGCCCTTCTATCACACATCCATCGTAACCGATGATGATTTCGCCTGAAAACGCATCTGCACAGGCCGCGCGCCAGTGATCGGCTGTGATCTCAGGGTCATCTGCGGGCACAAGGTGGTGCAGGGCCAGACGCGGCACGCCAGCAGCTTGTGCAATTTCAGCAGCATCACGCGCCTCTGTATGGGCGCGCACAATATGCGCTTTGAGTTTTGCCCCATCGCCCGTGGTGCGGGCGACCAAGCGATCCACCCCTGCCTCAAGCATGGCTTCGTGGATCAAGAGATCACATCCACGGGCGAAATCGGCCAAAGGTGGGAAATATGCGGTATCGGCCGAAAAACAGACTGACCAGTCAGGGCTGTCAAAGCGTAGCGCAAAGCAATCAAGAATGGGGGGGTGATCAACCCGCAACGCGCGCACCACTAGGCCATTTGGCAGATTTGCCACGATGCCCTCATCATATTCGGTGATCGTCACTAACCCGCGCAAATCGGGGCGGCCCTCATCATCAATGCGTAGATCAATGTCGAAAGCGAGAGACGCAAGGAACCCCTCCCACACTGCGCCAATGCCTTTGGGGCCGTAAACATGGACAGGGGTGGCAAGGCCAGATGTCCAAGCGGTGTGGATCAATCCACCCAATTCCAAAATATGGTCTGAATGAAGATGGGTGATGAAAATCAGATCAAGCGATTTGAGCGAAAGCCCTGTCTGCACAAGCCCCTTGGACACACCAAGTCCGCAATCCACAACACAGCTGCGCCCTGCAATCTCAAGTAAGCTAGAGGTGGGCATTGGGCCCTTGGGGCGAATTGCAGGCCCGCCTTTTACACCCATAAGCACGACTTTGTTGGACATGAGAGCGCCCTTTCGCCTGTTCACGCCCCTGCCTAGCCAAGCAGGGCGTGAATGGAAAGCGGCCAGTTGATCAGATGCGCAGGAATGTTTGCGCGATACGCGGCAAGAGGCCTTCAAATTTCAGGCGCGCATCGGTGGCAATCAGACAAATGCAATCTTCGCCCGCCTCAGCCACGGGGGTGTGGTTCATGGTTTCATCACCAATTTCGATGTCACCACGCCCGAAACGGTCGGTTTCATCACGATAGGCCCCTTGAAGCACCAAGGTCATTTCGGTTCCGCGATGTGTGTGGCGGGGCATCGCTTGGCCCGCTGGAATGAACAAAAGCCGCGCGGTGGCATCCTTGCCTTCGCTGATAATCGCTTGCTTGCAGCCCATTCCAATCGGGCGCCATTTCACATCTGCCAAATCGCACCCAATCATATCGCGCAGCGGGGCAGGGAAAATGCCATCTTCTGGCCGAGTTTGATTTTGCGGGCTGGCCGCCTCTGATGCGGCGCTTTCATTGATAAGGCTCAAGGTTTTGGAAAGGCTGTCCTGTGCAAGGGGGGCCTCGTCCATTTCGTCTAGGATACAGCCGCCAACCGCATCAAAGGCATGCAGCCTTGCGCGGGCGTCATCACTGAGCGAGACATGAGTGGCGACAACAAGATCGAAAGCCGCAGGCAAACTGCCTGCTGCGTAGCCGATCAAAAAGTCGTCACTGATATGGTGTTTTACTTCGGTCATTTGGTCGCTTGGCTCATGTTATGACGCAATCTCTCTAGCGCCAACCTAATTCTCGATTTGATCGTGCCAAGGGGCAGGCCTGTTTCTGTTGCAATCTCGCCATGGCTGAGATCCCCAAAATAGGCTTTTTCGATCAAAACTCTTTGTTTCTGAGGTAGTCTTTTAAGGGCTTCGGCCAGTTTGCGGCTCTCTTGTTGGAGGGCAAGAACATCTTCTTGGTCGGGTTCTGCCTCTGGCCCCCATGGTAAATCTTCTGGCTCTGGTCGTGCATATTTGCGCAACAGGTCAATCTTGCGGTTCCGCGCAATGGTGAAAATCCATGTCGCAACCGAGGCCCGTGCGGGATCAAACAGATGTGCTTTGCGCCACAAAGTGGCCATCACATCCTGCATACATTCTTCCGCCAGCGCCTCATCCGCGCCTGACTTGATCAAAAAGGCCTTAACGCGTGGGGCGAAATGCCGAAACAAAGCAGCGAAGGCCGCTTGATCACGATCTTGCGCAATCGCCATCACTTCGGCGATCCATTCGCAGGACTGCGCCTTGAGGGGGGGAGGGGTCAGCGGTTTTGACATCAGCGGTTCCGCATCAGCGGGGGCTGACTCATGCCGACCTTGCGCGCAATGTGCATCGCGAGGGTCACCTGCCGTCAAATTATGAACATCAAGGTCAAGCATAACACGGTTACGCGCAGGTTACAGGGTTGGATCAAAAAATTATCGTGAGGGCCGTCCGCCCTTCGAACTTTGACGCACGCTTAGAAAAAATTGAGGCAATTTTTAATCCAAGGCGCGACAGGGGGCGTAAACTTGGCTAGACAGAGAAAGAACACTAACAAGGAAAACATCCGTGCCATTTGAAACACCTCCCGCCCCCCCTCGCACTGTGGCCGTCATCGGGGGAGGGATCTCAGGGATGGGGGCCGCTTATTACCTTGCGCCAAATGCCAAGGTAACCTTGTTTGAAGCGGAGCATCGCCTCGGGGGGCATGCCCGCACTGTGGTTGCAGGCCGCCACCGCGATCAGCCTGTTGATACGGGGTTCATTGTATTCAACTACGTCAACTATCCCAATTTGGTGCGTCTGTTCGAAGAGCTACAGGTTCCTGTTGTCGAGAGTGACATGAGTTTTGCGGCCTCAATCGGGGGTGGGGCGATTGAATATGGCCTGCATTCGCTCAAGGCACTCTTCGCGCAACGCAAAAACCTTATGCGGCCGCAATATCTGCGCATGTTGGCTGACATCATGCGCTTTAACGCACAGGCGGCCAGTTTGGCCAATGACAGCTCACAAACTTTGGGCGAGTTCATGGATGAGTTGGGTATGGGCGCGTGGTTTCGCGATTACTACCTGACCCCAATTTCTGGCGCGATTTGGTCGACCCCAAAAGAGGAGATCATGGATTTCCCCGCCCAGGCCCTTGTGCGGTTTTTCCAAAACCACAACTTGCTGCAGGCGTCAGGCCAACACCAATGGTGGACTGTGCATGGTGGTTCTATCGAATATGTCACGCGGCTAGAGCGCGCGTTGAGCGAGCGCGGGGTGACCATCGTCACCAATGCAGGTGTGGACAAGGTCAAGCGCGTTGCGGGCGGTGTTGAGATCCGCCGCGATGGCCAATGGCAGCGCTTTGACGAGGTGGTCTTTGCAACACATTCTGATGACAGTTTGGCGCTCTTGGCGGACCCAACCGCGCAAGAACAAGCCGCCCTTGGCGCAGTCCGCTATCAGCCCAATGAAATGGTGTTGCACGCAGATCGCCGCGCGATGCCATTGCGCGAAGTCACATGGGCAAGTTGGAATTACACCGAGCGCGCAGGCCATAGCGGTGGCCCAATTGATCTGACCTATTGGATGAACCGCCTGCAACCTATCCCAAAATCTGACCCGCTGTTTGTGACATTGAACAGCCGCGGTGAAATTGCAGATGATTTGATCTATGACACAGCAACCTTCCGTCATCCCGTTTATGATTTGGCCGCATTAGCTGCGCAAGGCACAGTGCGGGCCATGAATGGCACTGGAAACACTTGGTTCTGCGGGGCGTGGATGAAAAATGGGTTCCACGAGGATGGGTTGGCCAGTGCGATTGATGTGGTCAATGCCATGGCCGAACGGGATCGCATGGTTGCGGCGGCCTGACGGGAGAAAGCAGTGTCATCATCGGTGGATTATATCGCAGGCGAAACATTTCATGGCCGCAGGGGCGCTGTGGAAAATGCGTTTCGATATTCCATTGATTACGTGATGCTTGATGCAGAGGCGGATGATCTGATTGCCCCCGCATTGTTTGGCCGGAACAAGGGAAATCTTGCGGCCCTACGGGATCTTGACCATGGCGGTGCGCCCAAAAACGGAGCGGGGGCCAGTTGGGCACGCGGTGTTTTGGCCGCGCATGGATTGGCCGAGCAGACCCAAGGCAAGCTGATGCTTTTGGCGCAGCCGCGTCTCTTGGGTCATGTGTTCAACCCTGTCAGTTTTTGGCTGGCCTATGATACCCAAGCGCGCTTGCGTGTTGTTATTGCCGAAGTATCTAATACTTTCGGTGATCGGCATTCCTATCTTTGCCATCGCGAAGATCTCGAGGAAATCACCCGTCACGATATTTTGCGGGCGAAAAAGATCTTCCACGTCTCGCCCTTCCAAGAAATTGAGGGCGGTTATGAATTCCGCTTTGATATTCGTGCGGATCGGGTGGGGATTTTCATTGATTATGCCACGGGGAATGAGGGGCTTTATGCCACGCTGACCGGCGCGCGCCGTCCGTTGCGCAATGGCGATATCTTGCGCGCCTTATGGCGGCGGCCTTTTGGGTCGCGCAGGGTTTTGGGCCTGATCCATTGGCAGGCGCTGAAATTATGGATCAAGGGCGCGCCCTATCGTCCGCGCCCTGAGCCGCCCGAACGCGAGGTGTCTTGATGGTAAAGCGCAGCGCGCCCTTGGCGGGCTACGCAGTTTTTGCCGCCATGCTGTCGAGCGCGGGCCTGCCCATTTATATCCATGCCCCGAAATTCTATGTCGATGAATATGGCTTGGGCCTTGCGGCGCTGGGGGGCATCCTTTTCGGCTTGCGGTTATTTGACGTGGTGCAAGACCCTGCTTTGGGATGGTTGGCACGCACCACCCGCGCCTATCGGGGGGGCATGGTGGCGGGGGCTGTGACGATCCTTGCCGCCTCCATGTATGGCCTCTTTGCCATTGCCCCCCCGATTGCCCCGATGTGGTGGTTTGCGCTGACCTTAATCGGATTGTTCTCGTCTTTCTCGTTCCTCACGATCTGCTTTTACGCCGAGGGTGTGCAAACCGCCGAGCGGCTTGGAAAAGATGGTCATTTGCGCCTTGCCACATGGCGCGAAACGGGGGGGTTGTTGGGGGTATGCTTGGCGTCAGTTGCCCCGATTGCATTGGCAAGCTTCTTGCCCAACCCGTTTACGGGTTTTGCGATTGGCTTTGTGGGTCTTTGCGCCCTTGCCTATGTGTTGATGCGCCCTGACTGGGGGCAGGGGGCGGCGACACCGCCAACCGCCTTTGGCACAATCTTGCGCGATCAGACGGCGCGGCGTTTGTTGGGCATTGCTTTGATCAATGCCGCCCCAGTCGCGGTGACCTCCACCCTTTTCCTGTTCTACGTTGAGGGGGTGTTGCAGGCCCTTGGATGGGGGGGGCCGCTTTTGTTGTTGTTCTTCTTTGCTGCCGCGCTTTCCGCCCCATTTTGGACACGGGCCGCCACGCGCTTTGGGGCCAAGCCTATATTGTTGTTTGGCATGGCTTTGTCGATTTTGGCCTTCGCCTTCACCCTCGCTTTGGGGGCGGGCGATGTGGTGGCTTTTGCTTTGATTTGTTTGGCTTCGGGCATGGCGCTTGGGGCAGATTTGACGATCCTGCCTGCCATTTTCTCGCGTCATTTGTCCAAAATCGCACCCGAGGCGGGCGCAGCCTTCGGATTGTGGTCTTTCGCGACCAAATTCACCTTGGCCTTCGCCGCCGTCACCCTATTGCCCCTGTTGGAGGCCGCAGGGTTTGAGGCGGGCGCGGCCAATCCCGAAGCGGCATTGTCGCGCTTGGTGCTGCTCTATGCGGCGGTTCCGTGCGCGCTCAAGCTGCTTGCGATCACGATTCTGAGCATCACACCTTTGCCACAAGAACGCGCGCGCTAGGTTTACTTTCGCGAGAGAGATGGGGATTTTATGCGAGATTTTGCAGGAAAGACATATTGGCTTGTCGGCGCATCCGAAGGATTGGGTGCAGCCTTGGCTGAAAAATTATCTGGCGCAGGCGCGGAGGTGATCTTATCCGCCCGATCTGAGGCGCGGCTTAACGAGGTTGCGACACGCCTAAACGGCCCATCTCGGGTTGTGCCCATGGATGTCAGTGATGCGAAAAGCGTGGCCAACGCCGCTAGGGATGTCGGCGATATAGATGGGATAGTCTATCTTGCAGGCGTTTATTGGCCGATGCATGCCAGCGCTTGGGATAGCGACCAAGTCTTGGCGATGATGGATATCAATGTCATGGGTGCGGCGCGCGTCTTGGGCCATGTCGTGCCGCAATTCGTGGCAAAGGATGCAGGTCATATCGTCATCACGGGCAGTCTATCGGGCTTTCGTGGCCTTCCTTCGGCCACGGGCTATGGCGCATCGAAGGCGGCGGTGATGCATATGGCGGAATCCCTGCGTGTGGATATGCGGCGCAGCAATGTCGCGGTGCAACTGGTCAACCCTGGTTTCATCCGCACGAGGCTGACCGATAAGAACAATTTTGCCATGCCGTTCATCATGGATCCCGCTCCTGCGGCAGATATTTTCTTGCGCCATATGCGGCGCAAGAAATTCAGTTGCAGTTTTCCATGGGGCTTTGGGGCGTTTTTCAGGGTCAGTCAGTTCTTCCCCGATTGGCTTTATTACCGCATTTTCTAGGCGAGATGGTCGACCACAGACAGGCTTTGGGCAAGGGTTCTCACAACCTCCATCCAGTCGCGGACAAGCCCGATATCATGCGGCGCAGCGGACACGCCCGCAGGCACGGCCCCTGTGATTGCCGCTTTGACGGCCAGTGCGACAGGGGTTGAGACAAGCCGCGCCATCGCTGTGCCGCGCGCATCGCCCCATGCATCCATCACATAGGTTTTGTGCCACCGCGCACTTCCCGCGACCTCAGCCTTGAGAGAGACGCATAAAACAACGCGGTCTGGCTCATCTGCCTCATAGGAATTTTCGCGCCAGAATTGGTCAGACATCTCGCGCAGCCGCGCATCGCCCGCGGCCCCCTCGAGGGTTTCTATTTCGCGGAACACGGGCGCCCATGCCTTAGACCACCCATCAAGTCGCAAAGTGCCGCGCACAAAGCGCTGCACATTCCAATCGGCTTCAAACCCGTATTCGGCCATGAAAGGCAGGCTATCGCGGTTTGGATAGACCTCAAATTCCTCTGGCGTTTCAAGGGGTGCGGTGTAGTGCGAAATCGCATCCCAAGGCCGCGAGACGTTCAATTCTTTGCCATCGGCAATGGAACGCGAAGGCGACCGCAGTGCCTTGAGAACGCCAAGCGGCGACCAGCTGAATTTGTAGCGAAACGGGTTCGGGATTTTGGGAATCCCGCCGCAATAAGAGATGAAATCATGGGCATTTTGCGGATCAAAAGCAGCACTGTTGCGATAGTCATGCATAAGGGCATGGGCCATCAAATGGTCAATGCCAGGGTCAAGGCCCACTTCATTGATCACGCAAACCCCAGTCTTGCGTGCCGCCTCATCCAATGCGCGCATTTCAGGTGCGATATAGGAGGAGGAGACAAAATGTGCCCCTGCCGCAATCGCCATTGCGGCCAGCGGCACATGCATATCGGCAGGCAGCATTGAGATTACCACATCGCCCTTTTTCGTGGCTTCGGTGAGGGCTGCCATATCAAACGCGCGGATCTCTTTTGCGATATCCCCGACAGCGGCCTTGGCTTTGTCGACACTGCGGTTCCACACGACCACATCGCCTTCGGTTTCAATCAGATGGCGTAGGCCTGGAATGGAGGACAGACCTGTTCCACACCAATTAATTGTCATGATCTAAACTCCCTTAAACTTGTGCGATATGGTGGTCAAAGCGGGCCTTGGCGCGGCCCCACACGCCTTGGGTCAAATCCCCCAACCCGTGCAAAGATGGCAAAAGCTGCGCGGCGTAATCTTCCGAACTTTCTAGCGGCAAGAGAGAGGGCAGATTGTCAATCGCCATGACATCTAATGGTGGCACATCATGCACCCGCAATGCAGGTTCCCCCCATGTGGTGACATGATCATAGACCTTGATTGGCGAGAAATCGGAACTTGGATCGCAGGCAATATCCCCAATCACGCGCAACGCGCGCGGGGCCTCTTTGGCGCTTCGCGGCACAAATACGGGCACAGAAGGATCCGCGAGAATGCAGTTGAGAAACATTTCATGATCCAGAATTTCTGGGAATGGCCCGCCTGATGCCGTTTCTGCCATGTCCCAAGCAGTCACTGGAATGCCAAGTGCCGCGCAAAGATCGCGCGCGCCTGTCCCGACCCGCCCCAAGGCACCGATGATGATGGCGCGAGGCGGATCAATTGCTTTCATCTCACGCTGCAATTCGGCAATCAAAGCGTCTTTGTTGGGATAGCCTTGGATCGGCCCCATGAGTTTGGGTTGTGCAATAAGCGCCTTCAGCGACACTGCCGCGCCCGCGAACCCCGCCCAATATCCAAAGGCGGCTACACGGCGGCCATTTTCATCGACCAGATATTCCAAATCGTAAAGCGTGCCGCCGCCCGCCTTGAATCGTTTCAACAACCTTTGTCCCGCAGGTTGGCCCTTATAGGCATGTCCGAACATGATGTGACGATGGTGCAGGGGTTGATCGGTTTCTGGCAATTCTTTGAGGCCAAAGATGATCGCATCTTGGGGGGCATCTGCCCATGAGGAAAAGGGTGCGGTTGCACAGCCTGCCTTGATATACCCCTCAACAGGGATCACGCGCGCAGGGCTTTCTTCAACCGTAATTTTCATGCCTTGGGCGATCAGTGCGGCAGCGCCTTCTGGGGTTAGTCCCACCCGCTCCTCGCTTTCGCGTTCTTCGGCGCGCAGCCAGATATGTGTCATGCCCTCTTCCTTCCAAATGCGGGTCTGTCTTTAGGCGAGCCATTTTTTGCGGCAACCGCGCTTTTGGCACAAAAGCGCATATGCGCGGGCGAGTTGCAAGACGGCGCAGCATCGTATCTGCGGCGATCTTATTGTGTTTTTTATGCCTCTTTTTAGGGAATTGTGAGGCCGTTTGGTGTGCCGTGTCGCAGAAAACTTGCCCCATTTTGGTGCGGGCCGCAAATTTGCGACAAGAGGGGTTTCTTGGGGTTTTGTGAAAAATGAAGATGCGGCACATAGTGATGCTTGGGGCCTTTGGCCTTTGTCCGATCATGGCCACGGCCCAACCTGCAGGCGAGATGGAGGCGGCGCGCGAGATATTGTTAGAACTGCAAAGCCGATCTTTCGCGGAGAATCGTGAATATTGCGGCTATATTGGCCTGATGCCCGATGGCACCTACATGGCGACCGAGGTGACACGGGGGACATCGGATTCCTGTTTGTCGCGTGGGGATGAAAGCCGCTTTGTCGAGGTTACGGCATCCTTCCACACCCATGCAGGCTATGACCCTGATGCCGATAGTGAGGTGCCGTCCGTTGAGGATCTCGCGGGCGACATAGACGAAGGCGTCAATGGATACGTCGCCACACCGGGGGGGCGGCTATGGTTCAATGACGGAGAGGATGGGGTCGCCTATCTGATCTGTGGGCCGAATTGCATGGGCCAAGATCCGCGTTATCGTGAGGATGTCTCAGATCAAATCCAAGACAGCTATAGTTTGGACGAATTAGAAGATCGCCAATCTGGTTGGTAGGCCCAAAGAAAAAAGCCGCCCCAAAAGAGGGCGGCGTTTTTCATTAGATCATAAGCTCTTGCGCTCGGCTTAGCCCTGACGGGCTTTGAAGCGGCGCTGCGTCTTGTTGATCACATAGACGCGGCCCTTGCGGCGCACGACGCGGCAATCGCGGTGACGCTGCTTGAGCGAACGGAGCGAATTCTTGACCTTCATGGGTCTTCTCCTTCTCGCGGCGCGGCGGTGCGCCTTTGTTCGTTTGGCACGGGATTGTGCCGATGGTGGGCGGTACTGGGATCGAACCAGTGACCCCTACGATGTCAACGTAGTGCTCTACCGCTGAGCTAACCGCCCGATGTCGTTACGGATCGCACCGCTTTTTCCACGCGGCCTTAAGGTAAAGCCAAATGAAACAGAAAAACGGACGTCACGGGCCAAGCCCGTTCCGCAGTAGCGCGGTCTTTAAAAGGAATCGCGGGGCGGTTCAAGGGCTTTTGGTATTTTCCAGAACTGGGCTATATCCAACACATGAGAAACGCACAAAATAGCAGTCCCGCCTATGATTTGACTTTGCCAGAGGTGCATCTGGCCCCTGTTGTTGTGGCTTCACCGCATTCTGGTGATGTCTATCCCGCAGAGTTTCTGGGCGCGATTGATATTGACCCCCACCAAATCCGCAGTTCCGAAGATGCGTTTGTGCATCTTTTGGCGGAACGCACTGCTGAATTTGGGGTTCCGTTTTTAAAGGCTCGATTCCCGCGCGCCTATGTTGATCTCAACCGCAATGCGGATGAATTGGATCCCGCTGTTATCTTCGGGGTGGCGCGGGGGGCGGCATCGCCACGCATTGCAGCAGGGCTTGGGGTGATTCCGCGCGTGGTGGCCAATGGGCGCAGCATTTACCGCGGTAAGATCACCCGCGCTGAGGCTGAGGCGCGTCTGGCCCGTGTTTGGCATCCCTATCACGCCTGTCTGAGTGATTTGATGGCTGCGGCGCGCGCGCAATTTGGACGCGCCATTTTGTTGGATATGCATTCCATGCCCCATGACGCCTTAGGCGCCGCTTTGGTGGGTAGCAAAAGTAAGCGCCCCGATCTCATTCTAGGGGATAGGTTTGGTGGTGCCGCAGATCGTGAGATTGTTGATCTTGTCCATACTGCATTTGAAGAGCAAGGGTTCACTGTGGCGCGCAACACGCCCTTTGCAGGGGCGTATATTGCCCAAGCCTATGGCAAGCCGAACCGCGGGCTTCATGCTGTGCAAATCGAAATTGACCGCGCTCTTTATATGGATGAGGCGGCGATTGCCCAAAATGATGGGTTCGAAGATACCCGTCTGCGGGTCACAGCGGCTTTGGCGAAGGTCATTGAGGCCTTTAAGGAACCTGACGCGCAGCCTCTTGCCGCTGAGTGATCATCGCAGCGCGCGGCCCTTTACGATCGCTTGATCGCCAAATTTTTTGCGAATTTCATCCGAGGCGCGTTCCGCTTGGAGGCGTTTGGCCTCTTGTGGGTCAAGCAGATTGCCTGCGCGATCCCCCTGAGCTTCGGGGATCAAATCCCCCAACCCCAAACCGATCAGTCGAAAGGGCGCAAATTTCAGATTAGCCGCAAGCAATTGCGCGGCTTGCGCATAAATGCGGTCTGCCATTTGCGTGCCATCGGGCAGCGCGGTCTGGCGGGTCAGCGTTTTGAAATCATGGGTTTTCAATTTCAATACCACAACACGCCCTGCAAGCCCCTGCGCCTTTGCGCGTGCCGATAGCTTTTCTGCCAGACGCCAGATATGTCCATCGAGCAAATCAGGATCACGAAGATCATTGGGAAAGGTGGTTTCGTTTGAGATTGATTTCACCTCGCGCGTGGCCGAGATTTTGCGGTTGTCGCGTCCGAAAGACAAATCATGCAGCCGCGCGCCCCATGTGCCGAAACGCGCGACCAATTCATCTTTGGGCCAACGGCGCAGATCACCGATTTTGTGAATGCCCGCCGCCTGCAAATTTGCCTGTGCGGCTGCGCCAATTCCCCACAGCATCGACACGGGCTTTTGGGTCAAGAAATCTTGTGTTTCCGCTTGGCCAATCACCGCAAAGCCCTGTGGCTTGTCGAGGTCAGAAGCGATTTTCGCCAGAAATTTATTATGGCTGAGGCCAATCGACCCTGTCAGTCCCAATTCGGTTTTCATTCGTTTGACCAAGCGCGCCAACATCACAGCGGGCGGGTGACCATGCAATTTGCCTGTGCCCGAGAGATCCAAAAAGGCCTCGTCAAGCGATAACGGCTCAATCGCGGGGGTCAGTTCGTTCATCAATGCGCGAATTTCGCGCGAGACTGCCGCGTAATGCGACATCCGTCCCCGCAGCACCACCGCATCAGGGCAAAGTTTAAGAGCCTGAAACATCGGCATGGCAGAGCGCACGCCACGGATGCGGGCAATATAACAGGCAGTTGAGACGACACCACGCCGCCCGCCTCCAATGATCAGGGGTTTATCCGCAAGGTCGGGATTGTCCCGTTTTTCCACCGAAGCGTAAAATGCGTCGCAATCCATGTGCGCGATGGATAGATCGAACAGTTCAGGATGAGAGATCACATTTGGCCGCCCGCAGTCGGGGCAGCGGCTGCCTGCCTCAAACTCGCTCAGACAATCGCGGCAGAGGGCGGGCATGGGCGGCGCCCTTAGCCAATCTCTGCCAACACGGCGCGGGCGGCTGCAGCGGGGTCGGCGGCTTGCCAGATTGGGCGTCCCACCACGATGTGATCGGCGCCATCCGCGATGGCTTGGGCTGGTGTGGCAACGCGCTTTTGATCGCCAAGCGCGCTGCCTGCGGGGCGCACACCTGGGGTGACGATGAGGCGTCCTGCGGCCTCGGGCAGGGCGCGGATCATTGCGGCCTCCTGTGGTGAGGCGATAACCCCATCTGCGCCCGCTTCAAAGGCACGCGCAGCGCGGGTTGTGACCAGATCGGGAATGTCGCCTGCGGTGATCAGGCTTGCGTCTAAATCCGCGCGATCCAATGAGGTGAGGATGGTCACAGCCAGTATCTTGGTCTTGTGTCCAGAAGCCCCTTCTTTTGCCGCGCGCACGACATGGGGATCACCATGCACAGTCAGAAAATCGAGGTCGAATTGGGCAAGCCCGCGCACCGCCGCTTCGACTGTTGCGCCGATATCGAATAGCTTCATGTCGAGGAAGATGCGCTTGCCATGTTCGTCTTTCAGCTCTTGCGCCAAGGCAAGCCCGCCGCCCGTCAGCATCCCTAAGCCGATTTTGTAAAAGCTGACTGCATTGCCGAGCTTGGCGGCCAATTCTAAACCCGCCACCGCATGTGGCACATCAAGGGCAACAATCAAGCGGTCAGATGCAGCGGTCATTGGACGTCCTTATTCATGGGGTGGGCTCGCATCCCGTGGTAGCGATGCTTGGCCCGTGGGTCAATTGCCCGACCAAGGCAGCATTGACGCGCCCTTCTGCAAGCTTCATTCTCAGAATAGCTAAACTGGACGGAACGTCAGATCATGAAATTGTCGATTGAAGTGTCGCGTGACGATGCAAAGCCCGAACAGGGGCCTGCGCGTGTGGGGTGGTTTTTGACCGAAGAAAAAGGCGCAGTGCTTTTTGAGGCGCCTGAACGCGTGGCCTCTCGCGGGGCCAGCCGTGCGCATGCGAAATCAGCAGCGCGCTGCCCTGCCGTGGTTCAGATGGAAAGCCGCTACTTTATGGTGCGCTGCCCCTATGATCTGCATTTAGGATTTGGGCGTGACAAAGATGGGAAGGCCGTCTTGATCAATCGCGCAGGCACGAGCAGCACAATCCGTGGCAATAAGATTGCCCAAGTGGTGACCTTGGTGTCCGAGGCTGAATGGCGCTATGCTGATCGCCTGACCATTCAGCTTGCGCTGCCCTATTGCTTCATTGCGGATGAGCCCATCTATCTGACCCAACTGGCCGCTTTTGCCCATTACCGCACAGACCCCCTTCCGGGCACGATTTTTGGGGGGCGGTTTCCGCTGCATATTTGGCCGCGTCCGCTGATGTGGGCGTTCGAATGGCACCAAACGGAGAAAGATTTGGTGCTGAGGCGGGGGGAGCCTCTATTTTATGTTCAGTTTGAAACCCATGACCCTGCCCGTGCAGTTCAATTGGTTGAGGCGGCCCGCACAGCGGAATTGATGGGGTATATGAATGAGCTGGCCGCAGTGACGAATTACGTCAACCAAACATTCTCGCTCTTTGAGGCGGCGGAGCGCTTGCGGCCCGCAAAACTTTTGTCAGAACGCATTCGCGATTGAGCCTTAACCCTTGAACAAAGCGCGCTGACCTCCCAAATTCAGAGAGAAGGCCCGAAAGATGCATCATGCCGCAAAGCGGGTGGTGTGAGACGGGTGCTTAGATGAAGGAGACAGACGATGAACTTTGAAAAGTTCACAGACCGTGCGCGCGGGTTCATTCAGGCCGCTCAAACAGTGGCGCAGCGCGAAGATCACCAAAAATTGGCACCAGAGCATATGCTGAAAGCCCTGCTTGACGATGAGCAGGGTATGGCAGGCAATCTGATCACCAAGGCAGGGGGCGATGCGCGCGAGGTGCGCGCCGCTAATGATGCCGCCATCGCCAAATTACCCAAAGTCACAGGGGATGCGGGGCAGGCCTATATAGACAGCCAAACTGTAAAGGTTTTGGACGAAGCCGAAAAGCTTGCCACCAAAGCGGGCGATAGTTTCGTGCCTGTTGAGCGGATTTTGACTGCGTTGGCCCTTGTGAAATCGCCAGCGAAATCTGCGCTTGAGGCGGGCGGGGTCAATGCTCAATCCCTGAACGCTGCGATTAATGACATCCGTCAGGGTCGCACGGCTGATACGGCCTCGGCTGAAGATGGCTATGAGGCTCTCAAGAAATATGCGCGGGATCTGACGCAAGCCGCGCGGGACGGGAAGATTGACCCGATCATCGGGCGTGATGAAGAAATCCGCCGCGCGATGCAGGTTCTCAGCCGCCGCACCAAGAATAACCCCGTTCTGATTGGGGAGCCGGGTGTCGGGAAAACCGCGATTGCCGAAGGCCTTGCCTTGCGCATCATCAATGGTGATGTTCCCGAAAGCCTGCGCGACAAGCGTTTGATGGCTTTGGATATGGGCGCGCTGATTGCAGGTGCGAAATATCGTGGCGAATTCGAGGAAAGGCTGAAAGCGATTTTGAAAGAAATCGAGGCTGCATCTGGAGAAATTATCCTCTTTATTGACGAGATGCACGTTCTGGTCGGGGCGGGCAAATCTGATGGTGCCATGGATGCGGCCAATCTGATCAAGCCTGCGCTTGCCCGTGGCGAGCTCCATTGCGTGGGTGCAACCACGCTCGATGAATATCGCAAATATGTTGAGAAAGATGCCGCTCTTGCGCGGCGGTTCCAACCTTTGATGGTCGAAGAACCTGGGGTGGAGGATACAATTTCTATCCTGCGCGGGATCAAAGAGAAGTATGAACTTCACCACGGGGTGCGGATCTCGGATGCGGCGCTTGTGTCCGCGGCCACCTTGTCGAACCGCTATATCACGGATCGATTCTTGCCTGATAAGGCGATTGACCTTGTTGATGAGGCAGCAAGCCGTCTGCGGATGGAGGTCGACAGTAAGCCCGAAGAATTAGACGCGCTTGATCGTCAAATCCTGCAAATGCAGATCGAAGCTGAGGCGCTCAAGAAAGAAGAAGACAGCGCCAGCCGGGAACGGTTGGAAAAGCTTGAGAAAGAATTGGCCAATTTGCAGGAGCAATCTGCGCAAATGACGGCACAGTGGCAGGGCGAGCGCGACAAGCTTGATGCAGCGCGCAAGCTGAAAGAGGCGCTTGATCAAGCGCGGGCTGAATTGGATCAGGCCAAACGGCGGGGCGATTTGGGTCGTGCAGGTGAATTGTCCTACGGGGTGATCCCTGATCTCGAGCGGCAATTGGCCGAGGCTGAGAATGCCGAAGAAGATGTCATGGTCGAAGAGGCTGTGCGCCCCGAGCAAATTGCCGCTGTGGTCGAGCGTTGGACGGGGATCCCTATGTCCAAAATGTTGGAAGGGGAGCGGGAAAAACTTTTACGGATGGAGGAGGAGCTTGGCCGCCGCGTCATCGGCCAGCGCGAGGCGGTTTCTGCCGTCAGTCGTGCGGTGCGCCGCGCGCGGGCAGGGCTTCAGGATGAAAATCGCCCGCTTGGGTCATTCCTATTCCTTGGGCCAACGGGTGTAGGGAAAACCGAATTGACCAAAGCCTTGGCTGAATATCTCTTTGACGATGATCAGGCCATGGTGCGGATTGATATGTCCGAATTCATGGAGAAACACGCGGTTGCCCGTTTGATCGGCGCGCCTCCTGGATATGTCGGATATGACGAAGGCGGCGTTCTGACCGAAGCCGTGCAGCGCAGACCTTATCAGGTGATCCTCTTTGATGAGGTCGAAAAAGCACATCCCGAGGTGTTCAATGTCCTGTTGCAGGTCTTGGATGATGGTATCCTGACTGATGGCCAAGGGCGGCGCGTTGATTTCAAACAAACCTTGATTGTGTTGACGTCAAATTTGGGGGCGCAAGCGCTCAGTCAGTTGCCAGATGGTGGGGACATTGCAGGCGCCAAGGGCGATGTGATGGATGCGGTGCGGGCACATTTCCGCCCCGAGTTCTTAAACCGCCTAGACGATATGATTGTGTTTGATCGTTTGGGCCGCGCCGATATGGGTGGGATTGTTGAAATCCAGCTTGGGCTTTTGGCGAAACGCCTCGCTGCGCGTAAAATCACCGTTGATCTGGATGAAGCGGCCAAGGATTGGTTGGCCTCCGAAGGATATGATCCTGTCTTCGGGGCGCGGCCCTTGAAGCGGGTCATCCAACGTAGCCTGCAAGACCCGTTGGCAGAGATGATCTTGGCCGGTGAGGTCAAAGATAGCGCGCGGGTTGTTGTCAGTGCAGGCGCGGATGGGCTGATCATTGGTGACAGGGTGGCGGCCACAAATCGCCCCAAACCTGATGATGCCGTGGTGCATTAAGATCGAAAAAGGCCCCGCATCTTGCGGGGCCTTCTTTATGCGCAATCCGTGTTGCGGATTACATTGGAGGCATGATCACCTTGTCGATGACATGGATCACGCCGTTTGACGCTTCGATATCGGCGGTGACGACATTGGCGTCATTGACCATCACACCATTATCGAGGTCGATGGTGATATCTGCGCCCTGAACGGTTGCGGCAGTCATGTCATCAGAAAGATCCCCAGACATCACCGCGCCTGCGATGACGTGATAGGTCAGGATTGCGACAAGCTGATCGCGATTTTCTGGCAAGAGCAGGGTTTCAACTGTGCCTTTGGGCAGGGCGGCAAACGCCTCGTCTGTTGGTGCGAACACGGTGAGAGGGCCTTCGCCTTTCAGCGTCTCAACCAGACCTGCGGCTTCGGCAGCAGCCAGAAGCGTGGTAAAGCTGCCTGCGGCTGCGGCCGTGTCAACGATATCCTTCGAGTGACCCATCGCAAAAGCCGAAGTGGCAAAAGCTGCGGTTGTGGCAAGTGCAAGTGCAGTGCGTTTGAACATGGTTAGCCTCGTAATCAATATGGGGTTAAAGTTCAGGTTGCCGTCTCGCTGCGAAATGGATGCAAAAATAGAGATAACAATAGTGCAGATGTGAATGCGCGTGACTTGACGCGCGGCGTATCGCGCCTAAGCGCGGCGCATTTTGATCTTCCAATAAATTTGATGTGATTGCGTGTGAGCCTATGTAAATGAAACTGCGATCACGAGTTGCAAACAGTTTCGTGAGATCGTGCAACAAGGCTTGGGAAATGGCGCATCTGCGGCCATGTTCCTCGCAAAACGTGACGACAGAAAGGGTAAGCTGATGGCAAGACGTTGGACAAATGATCTGAGCATTGCAGATGCCACGCCTTATGCGGCCTATATCAACCGCCGCCAAATCATTGCGGGTGCGGCAGGTTTGATTGGTGCAACCGCCCTTGGCCTTGGTCGGGCAAACGCGCAGGAG
>NZ_JBBLYN010000005.1:0-27500 GCF_037805105.1 Roseobacter sp. HKCCA2468 | reverse complement strand
TCCGAATACCCCGGGGGGTAGAGCACTGGATGGGTAATGGGGCCCCACAGGCTTACTGATCCTAACCAAACTCCGAATACCCGGGAGTACTAGATGGCAGACACACGGCGGATGCTAACGTCCGTCGTGGAGAGGGAAACAACCCTGACCTCCAGCTAAGGCCCCTAATTCATGGCTAAGTGGGAAAGCAGGTGGGACGACCAAAACAACCAGGAGGTTGGCTTAGAAGCAGCCATCCTTTAAAGATAGCGTAACAGCTCACTGGTCTAAATAAGTTGTCCTGCGGCGAAGATGTATCGGGGCTCAAGCCATGAGCCGAAGCTGAGGATGCACGTAAGTGCGTGGTAGCGGAGCGTAGTGTGACATAACTCCATGTCTCCTTAACGGGTTCGCCCGTATTGGAGACGCGGAGTTTTCTGTGAAGCCGGGGCGTGAGCCATCCGGTGGAGAGATCACTAGCGAGAATGATGACATGAGTAGCGACAAACAGGGTGAGAGACCCTGTCGCCGAAAGTCCAAGGGTTCCTGCTTAAAGCTAATCTGAGCAGGGTAAGCCGGCCCCTAAGGCGAGGCAGAAATGCGTAGTCGATGGGAACCAGGTTAATATTCCTGGGCCAGTGGGATGTGACGGATCGTGACTGTTGTTCACCCTTATTGGATTGGGTGGGCCGCTAATCGGTTCCTGGAAATAGCCCCACACCAGACCGTACCCTAAACCGACACAGGTGGACTGGTAGAGAATACCAAGGCGCTTGAGAGAACGATGTTGAAGGAACTCGGCAAAATACCTCCGTAAGTTCGCGAGAAGGAGGCCCGGGTTCAAGGCAACTTGGATCCGGGGGCACAAACCAGGGGGTGGCGACTGTTTACTAAAAACACAGGGCTCTGCGAAGTCGCAAGACGACGTATAGGGTCTGACGCCTGCCCGGTGCCTGAAGGTTAAAAGGAGGGGTGCAAGCTCCGAATTGAAGCCCAGGTAAACGGCGGCCGTAACTATAACGGTCCTAAGGTAGCGAAATTCCTTGTCGGGTAAGTTCCGACCTGCACGAATGGCGTAACGACTTCCCCGCTGTCTCCAACATCGACTCAGCGAAATTGAATTGCCTGTCAAGATGCAGGCTTCCCGCGGTTAGACGGAAAGACCCCGTGCACCTTTACTACAACTTCAGATTGGCATCAGGCCAAGCATGTGCAGGATAGGTGGTAGACTTTGAAGCAGGGACGCCAGTTCCTGTGGAGTCATCCTTGAGATACCACCCTTGCTTTGCTTGATGTCTAACCGCGGCCCGTTATCCGGGTCCGGGACCCTCTGTGGTGGGTAGTTTGACTGGGGCGGTCGCCTCCTAAAGAGTAACGGAGGCGCGCGATGGTTGGCTCAGAGCGGTCGGAAATCGCTCGTTGAGTGCAATGGCAGAAGCCAGCCTGACTGCAAGACTGACAAGTCGAGCAGAGTCGAAAGACGGTCATAGTGATCCGGTGGTCCCAAGTGGGAGGGCCATCGCTCAACGGATAAAAGGTACGCCGGGGATAACAGGCTGATGATGCCCAAGAGTCCATATCGACGGCATCGTTTGGCACCTCGATGTCGGCTCATCTCATCCTGGGGCTGGAGCAGGTCCCAAGGGTATGGCTGTTCGCCATTTAAAGAGGTACGTGAGCTGGGTTTAGAACGTCGTGAGACAGTTCGGTCCCTATCTGCCGTGGGTGTAGGATACTTGAGAGGAGTTGCCCCTAGTACGAGAGGACCGGGGTGAACGATCCACTGGTGGACCTGTTGTTGCGCCAGCAGCAGTGCAGGGTAGCTATGATCGGACAGGATAACCGCTGAAGGCATCTAAGCGGGAAGCCCCCCTCAAAACAAGGTATCCCTGAGGGCCGTGGAAGACCACCACGTCGATAGGCCAGAGATGTAAGCGCAGCAATGCGTTCAGTTGACTGGTACTAATTGCCCGATAGGCTTGATTTGATCCAGTAGAAGCCAGGTTTGGCCTCTAGGATTGATGAAAGCATCACACTCAGGTGTGCTGACTTGGATGTTTTGTGTTTCTTTCTCGGTTTGGTGGTCATAGCGTGAGCAAAACACCCGGCTCCATTCCGAACCCGGCCGTTAAGTGCCACTGCGCCAATGGTACTGCGTCTTAAGACGTGGGAGAGTAGGTCACCGCCAAACCTAGTAAGAAACACGAACACTGATCTCTCTAACGATGCAGCCCCAAATTGCCTGAAATTTCAGCCTTGGGGCCTGTATATTGGCGCGGGGTGGAGCAGCCCGGTAGCTCGTCAGGCTCATAACCTGAAGGTCGTAGGTTCAAATCCTACCCCCGCAACCAAAAAAATACTAATATTTATCAAGTATTTAAGAAAGTTGCCGCTAGGGTGGGTAGACCTCCGCAGCCTAAAAATTGCTGCGTTCATTGCTACGTTTGCCTTATGCGTGGCGAGGCAACCTCTTGCTTGTGCAGTCATACTAATACTTCAAGAGGGTTACTTCACCTCTTAGAAGCCGATCTCGATATCTGTGTAACGGCACTCCACGGACTATAAATTCCCCCCCTGCGCTTGACTAAGAGGCCGGTTTCATAGTCCCTCAAAAAATGTTGGACGTATTTTTGTTCCATAATCAATGTCTAAGTCGAAGACCAACGGCGACCTAAGCGGCAGCATCAGTGAGCCTCCCCCACTGAACCGGTCCACCGCTATGTTTAGGAAACGGAGGACCAGGAATGGCAAACAAACGACCGAAGCCCGAAGAGATCGTTACAAAGTTGCGTCAAGTTGAAGTGCTGATGGGGCAAGGATTGTCCCGTCTTGATGCGATCAGACAAATTGGTGTTGTTGAGCAGACCTATTATCGCTGGCGCAGACAGTATGGCGGTATGGGCGTTGATCAATTGAAAGAGCTTAAACGTTTACAAAAAGAGAATGAACAGCTGAGAAGAGCTGTTTCTGATCTGACACTCGATAAGCTGATCTTAAGAGAAGCTGCACGGGGAAACTTCTAAGCCCCGCTCGTCGCAGGGCATGTATTGATCATGTTCGCACCCAATTGGATGTTTCAGAGCGCAGAGCCTGTCGTGTGCTTGAGCAACATCGGTCCACACAACGTAATCCCCCAAAAGGGCGTGCGGATGAAGAGAGACTTGTTGCGGATATGATTGAGTTTGCCCGACAGTATGGCCGCTATGGCTATCGCAGAGTGGCCTACCTTCTGAGAGAGGTGGGTTGGTCAGTCAGCGATGGTCGCATTGAGAGGCTGTGGCGACGAGAGGGGCTCAAAGTCCCACCTAAGCAACCCAAGAAAGGACGGCTCTGGCTGAATGACGGTTCATGCGTCCGTCTTCGCCCCCAGTACCGCAATCATGTTTGGAGCTATGATTTTGTGCACTGCAGAACGGATGACGGGAGACCGTTTCGAACCTTAAACATTATCGATGAGTACAGTCGGGAATGCTTGACCATCAAAGTTGAGCGGAAACTGAACTCCACGAATGTGATTGATGCCTTAACAGATCTATTCATTTTGCGTGGGCCACCTGCATACATTCGCTCTGACAATGGGCCTGAGTTCGTTGCTCTAGCGGTCAGAGATTGGATTACGGCTGTCGGCGCAAAAACAGCTTATATCGAACCTGGAAGCCCATGGGAGAATGGTTACTGCGAAAGCTTCAACGGCAGGTTCCGTGATGAGCTTTTGAATGGCGAAGTCTTCTACACGCTACGAGAAGCCCAAATCATCATTGAAAAATGGAGGCAGCACTACAACACAAAGAGACCACACAGTGCATTGGGCTATCGCCCGCCCGCTCCTGAAACCATCATACAAATGGACCAGAGGCCAAATATGCACTAACTATAAACTCGGACCGGTCAAATGAGGCTGCTCAGGGGCCTTGGTTTTCTCACGGCAGTTCAGCGGTCTATGATCTATGCATGATTGTACATCAGTGCTGGGGCAAGGAGGTTACCACGCGCGAGCCCGGTCTCGTGCCGGATACTTGTGAACTCTAGCGATCTGAAATCGGTCAGATTACCGGATGGGGGCGGATACTACCTTGTGAACAAGACGACCCCTGCGGCCCTGTGTTTCGGCCCGGGGATCAGTGAGATAAAAACATGACCGACGCCGATATCACGATGCCAGTTTTAACCCGACGATACCCGAGAGGATCAATCCTACGCAGGCAAGCCGCAATGCCGTCACCGGCTCAGCAAGGAAAAGGATGCCGAAGATCACGGTTCCAACCGTGCCGATTCCGGTCCAGATCGCGTAGCCCGTCCCAAGCGGTATGCTGCGCAGCGCCAGAGCCAGAAGAACAAGGCTGACGATCATCGAACCGGCCGTCAGGACTGTCGGCAACGGGCGGGTGAGGCCTTCTGTGTACTTCAAACCAACGGCCCAGCCGATTTCGAACAAGCCGGCGAAAAGCAGGAACACCCATGCCATCTCTATCCCCTATGCTATGGCGATTTCGGGCTTGGCGCGCTGGAACATGCCGAACAGGTCGCGCGGATCGTCGGGATCTGCGATCATATCGAGGCGGGTAAAGTAGGGCGTGCCCCGGATCGACTTGGCGACATAGCGCAGGGCGCTGAAATCCTCGATGGCGAAACCTACGCTGTCAAACAGGGTGATTTGACGGTCATCGTTGCGGCCCTCCGCCTCGCCGGTGATCACTTGCCACAGCTCGGTGACCGCGTGATCGGGGTCCAGCTGCTGGATTTCGCCTTCGATCCGCGTTTGGGGCGGGTATTCGACAAAGATCGACGACCGCAGCAGGATATCCGCGTGCAATTCCGTCTTTCCGGGGCAGTCGCCGCCGATGGCGTTGATGTGCACTCCGCTGCCCACCATGTTATCGGTCAGGATCGTGGCATATTGCTTGTCAGCGGTGCAGGTCGTGATGATCTGAGCGCCTTCGATCGCCTCCTCGCCAGAACGACATTCGACCACTTTCAAACCGCTCTGCGCCAGGTTCG
The DNA here is from genome assembly GCF_037805105.1 of Roseobacter sp. HKCCA2468. Lineage (NCBI taxonomy): Bacteria > Pseudomonadati > Pseudomonadota > Alphaproteobacteria > Rhodobacterales > Roseobacteraceae > Roseobacter > Roseobacter sp. HKCCA2468. The sequence continues at coordinate 22,523 of NZ_JBBLYN010000005.1, read as the reverse complement.
CCGCACAGCGCGCGGTGGCCGACGGGTCGATGTCAAAGAGCCTCACGGTATCGACACCGCAGACGGCCTTGAAGGCAAGGCACTGGAATTCCGACTGCGCGCCGTTGCCGATCATGGCCATGGTCCGCGCCGATCTGGGCGCCAGATACTTGGCAGCCATTGCGCTGGTCGCCGCCGTCCGCAGCGCGGTCAGCAGAGTCATTTCGCTCAGCAACTTCGGATAACCCGACTCCACATCCGCGAGGAGGCCAAAGGCCGTCACGGTCTGCAAGCCTTCGGCGGTGTTCTTGGGGTGACCGTTGACATACTTGAAGCCGTAGGTCTGCCCGTCCGAGGTCGGCATCAACTCGATCACGCCCACATCGGAATGGCTGGCAACGCGTGGGGTTTTGTCGAAAAGAGGCCAGCGGCGGAAATCGGCTTCAATCTCGGCAGCCAGATCGGTCAGCACCTTTTCGACGCCGATGTGATGAACCAGACCCATCATGTGCTCAACGGAGACAAAGGGAACATAGGCAAGTTTCGAGGGTAGGGGGGACATGGGGTTTCCTCAGGCGGTTTGGGGGGTGCGGGCGCTCAGATGCAGCCCGGCAATCATGCAGCGGACGGATCCGCCCGCGTGTTCGATAGTAGGAATATCCAGCGGCAGCAGGGACACATGGCTCTCCAGCGTTTCGCGTTGTTCGGCATCGAGCGACCGCAGCGCCCGCGACGACAGCGCCAGAACGAGCCCGTCTCGCCCCTGCAACTCGATGGCATTGCCCGCGAAATCGGCAATCTGGGCATGGCTCAGTTCGATGATGTCACGTTCGCCGCGGCGCAGGCGTTCGGCCACCTCGCGGCGGCGCGGTGCATCGGGAATGGAGTCGAGCCCGATCATCGCGAAATCGGTGCCGATGCACATCAGAACATTGGTGTGATAGATCGGCTTGCCATTTGCATCGACGGCATCAAAGACCACCGGTTCATAGTTGAAATGGGTGCAAAACCGCTCCAGCAGGATCTCGCTAGTCCGTTTCGACCGAGCGGCATAAGCGACCCGCTCCAGGTGGTCGATGACCATGGCGCCGGTACCTTCGAGGAAGAGGTTGTCCTGTTCCAGCCCGGAATAATCGATGATGTCCTGCACGCGGTAGTCACGCTTGAGCATCTCCAGCACATCCTGTCGCCGTTCGCCCCGACGGTTTGGCGAATACATCGGGTAGACAGCGACGTGCCCTCCGGAATGGGTAGAGAACCAGTTGTTCGGAAAGACTGAATCCGGGGTGTCGGTGCCCTCGTCATCGAACAGGTGAACATGCACACCGACAGCCTGCAATGCCTCGGCGGCGCGGGTGACTTCGGCATGGGCGGCTTGTGCCATGGATGAGGCATCGCTGGCAGTATGCGTCTGGAAATGGTTGTCGAGTGCGGTTTCCGCGTTCGGGGTGAAATGGTGCGGACGTATCATCACGACCGAGGGCGGGGCCTGAAGCGAGGAACGGGGCATGGGGCGAGGCTTTCCTGTGCAAAACTGTTCCCAAAACCTATCCGGCCGGGTTGACGAATTGCATTGCCATGATGATAGTTTTGCAAAGCTTTCTTGCACAAATTGCTTGGTTCGGATGTTAATATTGCCATGTATACCTACGACGATCTCGACCGCAGGCTGATCACCCTTCTGCGTGAAGACGGGCGGGCGCCCGTATCCAAGCTGGCGACAATCCTCGACGTGTCCCGGGCAACGGTACAGGCGCGGATCGACCGGTTGCTGGACAGTGGCGCGGTGCTGGGGTTCACCATACGTGCCCGCGAAGACAGCGGCCCCCAGGGCGTGCGGGCGATCATGATGATCGAAGTCTCGGGTCAGTCGACGACGCAGGTGATCCGCTCCCTGCGTGGTATCCCGGCGCTGCACCAGTTGCACTCGACCAATGGCAACTGGGACCTCGTCGCACAGCTCAGCGCTGAAAGCCTGGCAGATTTCGACCGGGTGCTGCGCGAGGTGCGCGGCATCCCAGGCATCACCAACAGCGAAACCTCGATCCTGCTGAGTTCGGTCTAGGTGGGTCATGAGCGAGCGTCCGGTCTCATGTCCGGTAGCCTGGCCACTATCAACCCCGAGACGAGGATGACGGCGATGCCGATCCAGCTGGTTGCATCCGTCGCGATGCCCCACAGGGCCAGGCCCCAGAAGGCCGCGAAAACAAGGAAAGAATATTCGTATACGGCAACCTGAGCAGGTCTACCGATCCGATAGGCTTGCGCGATCAGCGTCACGGCAATCACCGCGCCCGCCGCCTGAAACAGGGTCAGCCACAGGAAACGGAACGTCACCGGTGCCCACGGACGCGTCAGGAATGTCTCGCCCGGAGCAAGCGTCGTGACGCAGACCATTCCAAGGCTGAACAATCCGATGGTGGCAAAGACGCCAAGCGCCAGTGCCACGGGGCTTTCCTGTGCACAGATCTCGCGCGTCAGGAGCATTCCGAAGCCATAAAGCGCCCCCGCCGCGAGGGGCAGGACAGTCATGACTGACAGCGCCGCCGCATCGGGCCGCAGGACCAGCAGCGCCCCACCAAAGCCGCCAAGGACGGCCAGCACATGCAAGCCGCCGATCCGGGCGCCGAACACCATTGCGGACAGGAGCAACACCCAGATCGGGGCGCTGAAGAGACCCGCACCCGCCTGAGCCACCGGCATCGTCCCAAGCGAGGCAAAGTAAAACAGAAGACCTGCCGATACTGCGGCACTTCGCAGGGCAAGCCGCCCCCAATGTTTCGGTCGCACCGAAACACGCAGGGCGCGCCCCAGCAATAACAGGAGCGGCAGCGCGAAAAGCGTGCGGAAGATCTGGAACTGCCACAGCCCGGCCTCCTCGGCGACCGATGCGACGAAGGTGTCGATCAGACTGAGGATCGCCGAGGCTGCCAGCGCCAGAGCCGCTGCCTGAAGTTTGGTATTTGCCGTCATGGTCTCTTGGCTCGGGAAATCAGGTCGCCGCTTTTCCGTCCATTGCGGCCAGAACTTCGTCCAGCGATCGGATGGCGCCATGTTGCAGGTATTCCATCGCGTTCAGCGAGGCCTGATGTGCCGCAAGGCTGGAACCTGCGACGCAATCCTCGATCACCCGGCAGAAGTAATCGCCCTGATGCCCGTCCACGAATGTGTAATGCACGCAGACATCGGTAAGCCCGCCGGTGAGCAGCAGGGTGTCGACCTTGAGACCGCGTAGCAGGATTTCCAGGTCGGTACCGTAGAAGGCCGAATAGCGGCGTTTCTGGATCTTGTAGTCATCGGGGCGGATGCCGAGTTCGTCGCTGGCCAACTCGGTCAGCGGATTGCTGTCGAGGCAGTGGATATCCTCGTCGCCGTCGGTTTCGCGGCCCATGTCCACCAGGTCAGCGCGGTGGATTTCCTGGATGAAGATGACGGGAATGTCGACCTCGCGCGCGCGGTCAATTGCGATTTTGGTGCGGGCCATACGGTCCGCATAGTCTGGCATATGCGCGATGGAACGCTGGTCATCCGGGATCGGCGCAAAGGTCGATTTCTGGATGTCGATGACGATCACGGCGGCTTTGCCCTCGATCAGGGCGCGTTTGTTGGGTTTGCCGTTCAGCATGGTGGTTTCTCCATCAGGACGATTTGCTTGTATCGGCCCCAAGCAGTTGAGGCAGGTTTCCGAACCGCGCGATCAGGGAAAAGACCAACGCGGAAATTGCGAGGAAGGTAATGGCTCCGACGGCCATGGTCGGCGTGAACCCGTTCCGGAGCGAGTTGAAGATCTGCACTGTTACGGTCGAGTAGCCCGAGGCCGAGACGAAGAAGATCACGATGAACTCGTTGAAGCTGAGCACGAGCGCAAAGAAGAATCCCGAGGCGGTGAAGGGCATCATTTGCGGCAGGATGATGGTGCGAAAGGCGGTGGCCTCGCTCGCGCCCATGGTCGCGGCCGCATCCAGATGCGCACGGTCGATGGATTGTAGCCCGATCGACAACGTGGTCAGAGGCAGGGCCAGGAACAGGATCGTATGGCTGAGAATGCCGGACCACAGGTCGCCAAGTGCGCCCAAATATCCCCAGAAGAACACCAGCCCGACACCGAAGACGATGGGCGGCAAAGCAAAGGGCATCGAGGCGAGGCCCGCGACCAGCTTTGAGGCTCGGCTGTTGCGGCGCCAAAGAGCGTAAGCGATCGGCCATGCAGTCAGCACCGCGAGCACCGCGCTGGACAAGGCCACGATGAACGATGTCCGGAGCGAGCGCACCCAGATTTCTTCGGTCAGGAAGAACTCGGCAAAGCGGGCGAGTGTGGGGTCTTCGGGTGGGAAGAACATCGTGCGCCCGCCATTCAATGCCGCAAGGCAGACGACAAGAATCGGAAAGATGATCCAGAGCGCGGCAAATCCCATTAAGGCGCGTGCAAGGAGTTTTCCCATCTCAGCGACCTCCGGTCTTGGCAGACAGGAAGCGCTGTCCGATGACCAAAACCGCTGCGGCTGTCAGCAGGAGCACCACCGCCTGCGCGGATCCGAAGGGTGCGTTCAGCGTCGATCCCCGCACCGCCTCGTAGACCGAGATGGACAGCGTGTGCTTCGACGGATCGGCAAAGACGGCGATGGTGACGTAGGCACCCAGCAGGAACACGAAGAGCAAGAGTACGGCGCCAACCAGCGGCGTCCGGACCATCGGCATGACCACTGTGCGGACGACCGTGAAGGGGCTGGCGCCCATGGTGCGGGCGGCCTCGACCACCTCGTGTTCGATTTTCGAGATCGGTGGGTAGAGCAGGATCACGGCGTAGGGCCAAACCAGATAGGTCAGCGTCAGGATTGTGGCGAATTCGCTGGGCTTGAAACGCACGTTGCGCGGCGTCGCCAGCCCCCATTCGCGCAAAAGATCCAGGCCGCCATTTTCTTTCAGCCAATCGGTCAGCCCGGTTTCCTGGAACACCATCGGCAAGCCAGAACGGTTCGACATCAGGATGTCCCATCCCATGACAATGAAGACTTCGGAGAAGGTCAGGCTGCACAGGAAGAATACGAGCCAGACCGTTTGCGCCCGGCGCGAGCCCCGCGTCATCAGCCAGACAAATGGGAAGGCGGTGGCAACAGCGAGGATTGCGGCAACAAGCGCATACCATACCGAATACCATAGGTATTTGAGGTACAAGAGCGACACACTGTCGGGATAATCGGTGCCGACGAAGAAGCGGCGGTAGTTGGTCAGCTCGAAACCCCAGACCCACGCCGCGCCCTCGACCTTGTGGCCAAAGCTGATCGCGAAGACCAGTAGGAACGGCACGACGGCCAAGATTAGAACCGCGGCGACATGTAGCGCGCCAAGGCCCCTGACGACGTGGCGGTGTTGAAGGGTGGGCGCGGTCATGCTGCCTTGCTCTCGATTGCCGGCAACAGGTGCAGGGTGTCGGCGGGGAATTCCGCATGCACGCGGTCGCCGATGCAGACGGTTTCATGGAAACTGCCGGGGATCTCCGCCGTGACGTGTCCGGCCGGTGTATCAAGATGAACCTCGCGCGCCACGCCTTCGTCGCGCACGAATGTCACCGTGCCGGGAAGGCCATTCGTGGCCGGTGCGCTGTCGGACAGGCGCACCGCTTCTGGGCGGCAGAAGAGCGTCACTGCACGGCCCGCGCCAAAGCCGCCGTGATCGGCGACGGCAAACTCGGTGTCACCCAGACGGACGCCGCGCTCGGTCGACTGACCTTGCAGCAGATTGGCATTGCCGATGAAGGAGGCGACAAAAGCGTTGGCGGGTCGATGGTAGATCTCCTGGGGGGTGCCGACCTGTTCCACGCGGCCATGGCTCATCACCACGATCCGGTCGGCCATGGTCATCGCCTCGCGCTGGTCATGGGTGACGACAATTGTGGTGATGCCAAGCCGCTGCTGCAAGAGCCGCAACTCCATCTGCATGTCATTGCGCAGCTTGGCGTCCAGTGCGGACATTGGTTCGTCGAGCAGGAATATTTCCGGCTCCTGCGCCAGCGCGCGCGCGATTGCCACCCGCTGACGCTGACCGCCGGACAATTCGCCGACCCTGTTCTGCCCCTTGTCGCCGAGTTGCACCAAGTCCAGCAACTCTTGAGCCCTTGCCCGTCGGGTCGCAGCATCTACCCCGGCAATGCGCAGACTGTAGGACACGTTGCGCGCCACGTTCAGGTGCGGAAACAGCGCAAAAGACTGGAACACCATGCCGAACTTGCGTTTTTCTGCCGGCAGTGGCGCGATGTCTTGCCCATTCAGCAGAATGCGTCCCTTCGTCGGGCCTTCCAGACCGGCGATCATCCGCAAGAGCGTCGTCTTCCCGCAGCCGGAGGGGCCGAGAAGCGCCGTGAGTTTTCCCGCCTCGAATATCAGGTTCGCGCCCTGCACGGCGACGAAGCTGCCAAACTCCTTGCGGACATCTTCAAGAACAAGATCAGACACTTACTCGGCCCCCTTCATCCGCATCAGGCTTGGGCAACCATGCGGTCCCAGGCTTCGTTGATGAAGGTCTCGTCATCGAGGTAGACCTCGTAGGGCACATGGATGGCGGGTGTTCCGGTGACGGCGACCAGTTCGTCACCCGACAGTCCGGTCGACGCAGCATCGACGACCGGGGCGGTGCCGATCATGCGCGACATGATCGCCTGCGTTTCCGGCTGGCAGGAGAAGGCCATGAATTCATAGGCTTCGTCCTGCTTGTCCGAGCCTTGCGCCAGCGTCCAGGAATTGAAGTCGATCACGTTGCCCTCGCGCGGGAAGATCGACTTGACCGGGTGGCCATCGGCGGCCATCAGCCCCGCAACGTCGTGGAAATACATGCCACCCACCACGTCGAAATTCTTCAACGCCTGTTCCATCTGGCTTTCGCCGGTGTACCACAGCGCGACGTTCTGGTGCAGTTCGGCAGCCTTCTCAACGGCGGCGATGATACCGTCGTGGGTCCGCAGCGCGTCGGTGCCGCCCAGGAAGGTTGCGGCGACCACCTCGAGGAAGTGGAAGTTGACACTCTTGGGCAGGCCGAGGCTGGCCTCGAAACGGTTCGAGTCCCAGAAATCCGCCCAGCTGCTCGGTTCTTCGGTGATCTCGTCGGTATTGATGACCATCGAGTAGAAGAAGCTCAGCGCGCCGACGCCAAGTAGACTGTCACCCTGGCGAGAAAGGAAGCTCTCGCCTACATTGTCGATGGTCGCGATCCGGCCAGGGTCGATCGGCGCAAGGATGCCGCCAAGGCGCCCCGCCTTGATAATGTTCACCGGCGTGTGCATCGACAGATCAGCGGGGATGTTCCCGGCAGACAGAGCCTGGCTCATCGTCTGCAGCCAGCTGGTCGAGTCCGGCTGCGTGACGCTCTCCACGGCGATACCCGTGGCTTCGGTAAACACGGGGTAGACGTGCTGTTTCAGGCTGTCTTCGAAGTAGCCGCCATAGGATCCGATCTTGATCGACCGGCTCTGCGCGATAGCCGGCGCGGCAAGCATACCGGTGCCGGCAAGAACGCCAAGACTTGCGGAGGTCTTCAGAAGTTTGCGGCGGGTGATGGATGTGGTCATGGCGGTTTCCCTTGTTGCTGAAGTCGCTTGGTTCGGTTGGTCCGAGTTCTGGAGCTTCCGCAAACGGTAAGGTGCGCGAGTTGCGGGACAAAACGCGAAGATCTTGCGCTCAGCGTCGTTTTTCGCTACGCTGAGACATGACCCGTTCACTTCGTCATCTGAACTCCTTGCGCGCCTTCGAGGCCGCCGCCCGGCATTCGAGCTTTGCCAAGGCGGCAAGCGAATTGAACGTCAGCCACAGCGTGGTGAGCCAGCACGTAAAGAACCTCGAAGAGTGGTTCGGTGCCGACCTGTTTTCCCGGCATGGAAACCGGGTGGAACTGACGGCGACAGGACGGGCGCTGATGCCTCAGGTGGCGAGCGGGCTGCAGACGCTGACCGACGCCTGCGAAGGGATACTTCGCAAATCGCAATCGGGAGCGGTCGTCGTCAGTGCCGAACCCGCCTTGGCTTCGCTCTGGCTTCGCAAGCACATCACCGAGTTCTGCGCGCTTTATCCTAGGATCGAGGTGGACCTACGCCCCGCGTGGACACCCGAACGGATCACGGACGGTCAGGCCGACATGATCATCCACTTCGCCACCCGAATGCCCGCGAGCGGCGTTGAGAAGACCGACCTGTTTCCGATCGACGGGTACCCCGCCGCAACGCCCCAAGTTGCGGACAGGCTTATGAATGCAAACGGCACTGTCGACTGGTCCAGCGCCGAGCTGGTGCACGACAATGGACGGGAGACCTGGCACAAGTGGTTTGCTGCGAACGAACCTGAAAGCGACGCTTGGCGAACAGGGCGCGTTTACTCCGACTTGTCTCTTGCGATTGATGCGGCCGTAGACGGCGAAGGTGTGATACTGGCGGATGATATCCTGTGCAGGCAGGAAATGGCGGCCAACCGCCTCGTCCGGCTGGACGAACGCTTGCTGCGCTGCGTTTGGTATCAGGTTGCCCTGCCGCGAAACGCCGCTCGAAAGCCAGCCGCCGAAACACTGCGCAACTGGTTGCTGGACAAGACACATGCGCTGCGGGATTGAAAGAGCACCGAGGCATGGATGTCTGGTGTTCACTTCGGCAGGATTGAGTTTAGAGCGTGCAGCTTGGCGGTCACAGTTCACCGAGGGAATTTTCAGGTTGATGTCGCGCAGCCCCTAATTATGAAGAAGATCCAATAGCATCAGAAGATTATTTTTGCCCTGAATAGGAGTGGGTAATAGCTGGTGGTCGAACGGCCCGCTTTGAGACGCCCATCCTTCTGTCAAACACTGCGGCCCGTTTGATCACCAATTTTGTCCACTACAGCTCAAAACCCAGTGTCCCAGGTAAAACGCGGCAGAAAGACTGCGGGGGCTGGCTGTTTTTGAACGGCTAAGTTACGAAGCTGTTGGGGAAAGGAAAAACTCGTCTTATTGGAGATTGGTGCAACGAGGCCGCGTCAGGCAGCGGGCGCTAAAGGGGGACTCCGCAGCAGGGTTTCGGCCGTGCGCGCGGTGGTTTCACGACCAAGATCCACCTCCTGTGCAATGCCGCCGGGCTGCCCATGAGGATCGAGATCACCGCTGGGCAGACCTCCAACTATCTTGACTTTGATCTGGTCATGGCTGATAACCTGCCAACGCCAAGCGTTCTGCTGGCTGATCGGGGCTATGACGCTGATAGCATTCGAAATTCTATGGATAAGCGTGACGTTCTTCCAGTCATCCCGATGCGCAAATCACGCAAAATGCGTGTCGGCGTCGACCAGTCTTTACATCGCCTGCGCAACCTGGTCGAACGATGCTTCAACAAGCTGAAAAACGGGAGTGGGCAAAACTTGGTGTTCACTCTGCTCGCTTTGAGACGCGCAACCTCCCGTCAAGGACGGCGGCCCGTGTGATCGCAACACGATGTGCGCCCTGAGGAGACCATCTCATGCGTCGCCGCTTGCCCATGCGGGCGTTGCCGATGTCATCAACGCAGCCTGGGGCGCCGAAAAGGCCTATCAACAGGAATTCTACGGTGGCCGGCTGTTGGGCGCCGAGATCCAATCACCGCGCTATGACAAATTCGCGGAACTTTGCGGCGGCAGGGGTATCTGGGTGGAGGGGCCAGGCGGCATGGGTCCAGCTCTGAAGGAGGCGCTGGCCAGCGGGCAGACCACGGGTCATTCAGACCCCCATCAGCCGCAGGACCGCCCTGGAGATCGGACCATAGGGCGGATACAGCAATTTGACGCCGGTGAAATGGCCAAAGCCGCGCTGTTCGAACACCGATTTCGCGTGGGAAAACGTGTCAAACCCTTCCTTGCCGTGATAGCTGCCCATGCCGCTGGCGCCGACCCCGCCAAAGGCCAGATCCTCCTGGATGTATTGCAGCAGGGCATCGTTGATGCCGACCGACCCCGAACTGGTGCGCCGCAGGATGTCGCGCTGCACCGAGCGGTCATGGCTGAAACAATAGAGCGACAGCGGCTTGTCGCGCGCGGCGACATAGGCGATCGCCTCGTCCAGAGTGTCATAGCCGATCACCGGCAGGATCGGGCCAAAGATCTCTTCCTGCATCAGCGCGCAATCGGCGGGCGCATCCAGAACGATGGTCAGCGGCACCTTGTGGGTGCCATCCACCACGCTTTGTTCAATGCCATAGGGTTGCAGGATGGTGGCGCCTTTGTCGCGGGCTTCGTCCAGGAGGGTGTTCAGCCGGCGAAAGAACCTTTCCGAGACGATGGCGGTATAGTCATGATCAAGAATGCTGTTGAAATGCTGTTTGAAATTGGCCAGCACCTGATCGGCGAACCGGCGGGCATCGCCTCTGGGCACCAGCACGTAATCCGGCGCGATACAGGTCTGACCGGCGTTGAAGCTTTTGCCCCAGGTGATGCGCGCGGCGGCTTCCTTGATGGCATAATCCGGCGCCACGATGGCCGGGCTCTTGCCGCCCAGTTCGAGCGTGACCGGCGTCAGATTGGGCGCGGCGGCGGCCGCGATCAGCTTGCCCACACGGGTCGAGCCGGTGAACAGCAGGTGATCAAAGGGCAGGGCGGCAAATTCGGCCGCCTGACGCGCGTCACCTGTCATCACCGTGACCAATGCGTTGTCAAACGTGCGCGCCATCAGGTCGGACAGACAGCGTGCGGTATGCGGCACCTCGTCCGACATCCAGATCATCGCCCGGTTGCCCGCCGCCAGCGCCGCGACCAGAGGCGCCACCGCCAGATGCAAGGGATAGTTCCACGGCGCCATGATCCCCACGACCCCCAGAGGCTGGGGCACGACATAGCATTTCGCCGGCAGTGACCAGAAAGACGTATGCCGGCGGCGCAGCTTCATCCATTTGCGCAGGTTCTTGCGGGCATAGTGGATCGCGCCGTGACAGCCCAGGATCTCGGCGATCAGGGTTTCAGAGCGGCTGCGGCAACCGAAATCGCGGTTGATCGCGGCAATCAGCTCTTCCTTGTGGGCGGCCAGGGCGGCGTTCAGCCGGTCCAGCCGGTCAAGACGTTCCTGCAGGGATGGATAGGGATCTGCGTCAAAGCCCGCGCGCTGTGTGTCGAAAAGCGTGCGCACCAGGGGCGTCGCCTGCGTGATGGCCTGCAAGTCTGTCATACCTGTGTCCTCTCTGGCCGGCTCATCTGCGCCGGGGGTGTCATCCTGCCCTGATCCTGCCCCGGCGATTGTCGCCGCACCCCAGACTTTAGGTTGGGGATGGGGCGGATGTGCTGCGCTAGATCAAGGCGTCACGTTTTTTCAGGAGGGGACAATGATCACGATCCGCATCACCGGCACCGACAAGGCCGAATACGAAGTCCAGGCTAAACCGGGCATGACGCTGATGGAGGCGGCCAAGGCCAAATCTATTCCGGGCGTCGATGCGGATTGCGGCGGCAATGCCGCCTGCGGCACCTGCGCGATGTCTTTTGGCCAAGGGTGGGAGCATCTGTTGGAGGGGCGCGGCGCGGATGAGGACGATATGCTGGAGTTTTCGGTCGAAACCCCGTCGAAATGCCGCCTGTCCTGCCAGATCGAGCTGAGCGATCAGATGGACGGGCTGACCGCCGTGGTCGAAACCGAACGTTGAGCGCGACTAGAGCAGCCCGTGTTTGCGGGCTGCGGCCAGCGCACCCATCCGGTTGCGCACCCCCAGTTTCTGAAAGGCATTGTAGAGATGCCATTTGACCGTCGCGACCGAGATCACCAGATGGGCCGCGATCTGGGCATTGGTCAGCCCGCTTTCGATCAGCTGCAACAGTTCGATCTCGCGTTCGGTCAGCGCGTCCGGCTCGGGGTCGTCTTCGGGGTCGGGGGGCAGGATGCTTGGGGCGGTCTGGTCAATGCGCGCCAAGAGCTGCGCCTCGGCCGAGGCTTTCAGCAGTTCAGGCGGCGTGTCGGTAGCAGCGCGCCGGGCGATTACGTCGCGCAAGAGCGGCGCGGCAAACCGCGCGTATTCCATGAAGGGCACCACAAGGCCGCTGTCCTGTGCCATCTGCGCGGCGCGTGATATTTCCCGCGCGGCATCATCCGCCTTTTCGGCCTGCGCCAATGCATGCGCCTTCAGCAGCCGCAGACGCAGGGCGTCGCTCAGGGCCACGCGGTTGCGCTGCCGCCGTTCTTGCAGATGCAACTGGGTGATGGCCTCCTGCGCGCGGCCTTCGGCAATGGCAATCTCGGCCAGGATCCGTCTGTGCACCGCGTTCAGGCTTTCGCTGGCCGGCTGGAACCGGCTTTGCCAACTGTCATCAAAGACGCCCCAGCGCGCGGCCAGTTTGCGCGCCTCGGGCACCCGCCCTGCGTGGATCAGGATCGTGACCTGCTGTCCGATCAGCGAAAAGGTCAGCCGCGCCAGCCCATGCCGCAGGCCCAGCGTGATGCCATGCTCGGTCAGCTCGATCGCCTGTTCGGGATTGCCGGACAAGACCGCGCACCAGGCCCGCACCCGGTGCGAAATCAACAGGGGTTCGGCGGGGCCGAAAGAGGCGGAAAACCCGGTGCCGCGTGCCAATTCTTCCTGTGCTTTCGGGATGTTGCCCTGCAGATAGGCCATGTCCGCCGCCACGATATGAACCAACAGGCGCAACAGATCGCTGTCGCCATCCTGCGCCACGGCGCGCATTGCGCGGTCCAATGGATCCTGCGCCGCCGCCAGATCGCCGATGCGGCATTGGGTCATCGCATCGATGCAGCCGGCCTGCGTGCGCTCGAACCGGCGCTCAGCCATGATTTCAAGGCAGCAATCCTGTTGAAGGATCAGGCGCGCGTCACGTCTCCTGGCAGGCTGGGCGCGGTGCTTGCCGAGAGGTTTGCCCGTCAGGGTGGTGAAATCCTGCGCGAAACGGTCAAAGCACTGATCCCTGGCCGGAGTGGCGGCTGGACCTGCGTGACTGAAACCACCCGGCACACGGCGCCGAAACTGGTGGTCTCGATGGGTGTCTGGTCGGCGGAGTTGTTGAAACCGCTCGGGCTTCGCTTTCCGCTCGAGTCAGAGCGTGGCTATCACCTCTCCTTTGCCGATCCGGGTGTTAGCCTGACACATTCGGTCATGGACATGGACATGAAGTTCGTCGCGTCGTCTATGGATGACGGGCTGCGCGTGGCAGGTACCGCAGAATTCTCGGGCCTGGACGCGCCGATCAGCGAAAAGCGGGCGGCAGGGCTGGCAGCGCTGGCCCAGTCGATGCTTCCCGATATGCGCACCGACAAGGCCACCAAATGGTCCGGTCAGCGCCCGAGCCTGCCTGACAGCCTGCCCTGCATCGGCGAGATCGAGGGACACCCAGGACTGATCGCCGCCTTCGGGCATAGCCATTATGGCTTGATGATGGCGCCCAAGACCGGCCGCATCGTCGCCGACATCGTGTCGGGCACCCCGCCGAACATCGATCTTTCTCCCTACAACCCTTTGCGTTTCTGAAAGAGGCACATCGTGACCATTTTGCGTGGCGGACAAAACATCTGCGGCATCTCGATCGGGGTGCTTTCGCTGGAAAGCTATTTCCCCAAGCCGCCTGGCCATATCAAGAATCCCTCAAGCCTGCCGTTCACGACGGCCTACGAGATTCTGCACGGGATCACGGTGCCGCGGCTTTTGAACGACCCGAGCCCGGACATGCTTGCCCCGATCCTCGATGCCGCCCGGCGGCTGGAGGACCGAGGCGTAAGGGCGATCACGGGGTCCTGCGGGTTTCTCGCGCTGTTCCAGACCGAGATCGCCGAAGCCGTATCAGTGCCTGTTTTCGTGTCCTCGCTGCTTCAGGTGCCGCTGGCCTATCAGATGACCCGGGCACCGGTCGGCGTGTTGACGGCTTCGGCACAGTCACTCACCGACAAGCACATTGCCGGGGTTGGTGCCAGTGGCATTCCAATCGTAGTTCAGGGACTGGAGAACAGCGACGAGTTCGCTTCGGTCATCCTTCGAAACGAGCGCGTCGACATGGATCTGGGAAAGATCGAAAAGGAGGTGTTGGACGCCGGTCTGGAACTGGTCCGGCGTAGGCCCGAGATCAAATCGATCATTCTCGAATGCACGGATATGCCGCCATACGCAAAGGCGCTGCAACAAAGCCTGAAACGGCCCGTTTTCGACCTGACCACTCTGGCGTCGATGATGCACGAAGTTGTCTTGCGGCAAAGCTATTGCGGGTTCTGAATAACCTGAACTGTCGCATGGGCTTTGTCAGAAGAACTTTGCTTGAGGCAGGACAGGGAGCCGACTAGCGTCTGGTTATGACCAAACGCTCTCCCTTCAAGTATTTCAAAACCAGTCCAGAGATCATCCGCCTGGCCGTGATGCTGTGTGAGAGATTTTCACTTAGAATGCCCCCTCGCATAGCGCCCTTAATTTTGTTATAATATAACACTCGTATAGGGGTGTTTGGAATGTTAACAAAAGGTAACGTTGAAATTGGGATCGAAACACGCTTTGGTTCGAACTGGCCGGGCATCCGCTGCGGTGCTAGGACCAAGGCCGGAGGTGAATGTCAGCGCCCAGCGGTGAAGCGAACTGGCCGATGCACGCGGCACGGCGGCAAAAGCACGGGGCCTCGAACGCAAGCTGGACGTGATAAAATTACCGCTTCGCAAACTGTGCATGGAAGACTAACAAAAGAAAAACGCACAGCTACCCAGAAGCGTGTCGAGGTGGGCCGCAAAGTACTAACAGAGATAAAGCAGATCGAAGCAAGCTTGATTGAGGAAGGTGTCCTGCAGCGTAATTGGCGCAAAGACTGGAATCTATAACTAAGGGCCAAGGTCCACGGACCTGGAAGCAGGGGTTACTGTGTCAAATCCGAACGATAGTAACAAAAAGATCAAAGGGGCCCCCCCTGTTTATGGCCCGCGGTTCTTGGGCCAAGGTCTTTTAGTATTAGCCTGACAAATTCATTCGGGGGTAATTTCATTTGGGTTTTTGCCTTTGTGTAATACCGCAGTGCGACCTTCACGCCGTTCAACCCAGTACCCTTCGCACTGTTGATCAATCTTTTTCAGAACCCTGGATCTCTGATCGTGGCTCTCGATCCCTGCGCAGTCCCAGACCTTGAGTGATAGTGCCAAAGATTTGAGAGTTGGTGTTGCCATTTTCATATACGCCTCCGCGACCAAGATAATTCTCGATGTTGGATCTGGAATGTTGCGCTTAATCCACCCGAAGGTAACTGGTCCCATGAGGAACATGGCATCCCGTTTCGCGCGTTGAGCGGCTTTCGTGTTACCCATAGGACTACCCTATATTTATATTGAAGGAGAATAATGAGGATAATGATACGGTGCCGCGGAACGCGCGTAGGTGCCCCCGTGGAAACCGCGTCGGTGTGCGACCCTCAAGTCTGGGCTAGGAGGCCCATGATTTGGTCCCACATATCCTTGCCATGCTCGTCCATATATCGATCCGGATACCGCACAATATCCGCATCAACCCTGCAAACTTTTCCATCGCCAAGGACAGCCTCGCTGGCTGCCGACATGCACTCTTTTAGCCTGACGACATCCGCGTCTATTTGATCCAAAGGTGCCTCAATCAATAGGGCATCGTGTATCGGCGCGCAGAGCGTAATGCCGCGTTCCACTGCAAGAATGCACGCAATGCGCATCATTTCTGCCCCATGGGCTTGCATCGGCCAATTCAAAAACGTGTTCGCTTTTGCATCACCGGCGGTGACTTGAATGGACCACCCGAAGCAGGTTTCCAGCTTTAGCCCAAGCAATCCACGTTCTTTGTTGTTTTCCGCCCAAGCCCAAAACGTTCGGTAGGTCTCACGATGCTTTTGCAGCAGCGCCTTCGCTTCCAACTCATGAATCTTCGCCGCTTGAGCCACGCCATAGGCGCTCATTCCATAATTGGTGCCTAATACAACCGCTTTACATCGGCTGCGGATGGCTTTGTGAGTTTGCTTAGTCGCATTCGGTGGTGCCAGTCCCGCTGCGATCGCAAAAGCAAGATATGGGTCGCCAGTGTGGTATGCTTCCCAGAGTAGCTCGTCGCCGGAAAGCGCTGCAGCGATTGCGATTTCTTGCGAGGACCAATCACAATACGCCAATGCCATTCCCTCGGCGGGTTTGATTAATCCCCGAACCCATTTCGCCGGCCCAAACACAAATTTGGTTGTACTGGGCTGGTTGCGTCCCGTTTTTGCAGCAAACGGTGAGAGAATTGTTCGATTGCGGCCGTCTCGACCTACCGCAAGCTTATTCAGTTTCAATTCTCCAAGCGTTTTACGTAGTTCGTGCAAGGGCTGAACGGCGGGATACCTTTTACTCATGTTACTAAACGTGTCACGATCCAAGGCTAAACGTCCGCTATCTAACCGGGGCCATGGGATCTGCTTGTGAGAGAGGTAGATTTCAAACAGTGCCTCTTTGAAAGTCCCATCAACATAAACACCATACTGTGTATCCACCTGTACGATCAGTTTTTGCTTTATAGCGTCCCAGCTCGCATTCAACGTCTCTAGGAGATCAAAATCGATTGGGATGCCAAAGTGCTGCATCGCTCCGACGGCTTTCACATATCGACCGCGGAGTAGGGCTTGATTTAATCGCAGTTCGGACCACGGTGCGTGCTTCAGCATTGCATTCAACAAAGGGCCAAGTGCAGCGACGTCTTGCGCACAATAATCTAGGATTGCTGAGCGTTGACCCTCGGACCACGGACCACCAGACAGGATCAAATCACGCATGCTGTCCTTTTCTTCTGGGATCAAATGGTCCAGCCCGTTGAATTGCAAGGCGCTCACCAGAGATTGCCGACCCACGTTCGGGTCACCATTCGTGTCGCAACGGAATTCCGCGAACAGATCAATCATAGACACATCAAAGCCCCAACCCAGAGCAAGCATGCTTTGCACTTCGGCGGGCGCAAAATAGCAAACCAATGCAATATCCTCCCCCGTTTCAAACGGAGGAGTTTTCATTTTCTGGAGATCGTCTTGCCAATGTCGGCTTAATTCACCAGATCGAAGATCTTGAACTACCATGCAAACAACATTTGGAGTCTCACCTTCCGATCCAAAGTATTCAAAATCGATCGCATAGATCTTTTGGAACGGTAGGTGTGCAAGCTCAGTATACGTCATTCCAACCCCCAAAGTTTCTGCAGGGCAGGGTGTTCGTGATCAATGATGACATGTGTTGACCCAAATGCAATTGTGAGGATTTCGTCCATGGTCAGTTCGGGCCAAACTGGCTCAGGTATATCACCCTGCGCTACAATAGGTTCATAACACCCTACTGATCGATTGGATGTGAGACGTACCCAATGAGTTTTTGCCAGCTCGGCCACTTCACGCTGACTTTGGTTCCAAGGGTTGTCATTGCCATCCTCAGGAATTGGCGGAACTGGCCAAAGAAAAATGTTGCCTTGACGATCAATCGCGAGTTTAAGTGTTGCCCGCTTTGCGTCTTTAGCAATCGTCTGCGCGATTTCAGGCGAGAGCAAAAACGGTCTTTCTTCGCCCTCAAGATTAAGCAATGCGCACTCAAAGTGATACGCTTGATCCTGGTGGACCCTCACATACCTCTGTTTTGCAGCTTTGGTCACCGGCACATGCAAGATGAGTTTGCGTGCGACGGGCAGATCCGAGCTTCCGGAGGGTATCTTAAACTTCGAGAAGTCTAACTTGCCCTGTCCATTTTTTGTGCTGTCGTCATTCCCACTCATGACTGGCCCCCCATACGTTCAGAAAGCCAACGCTCAACTTCATCGCGCACCCAAGCAATACGATTGGCACCAATCCGTTTACGCTTTGGAAACGCGCCCTGATCTTCCAGGCGATATAAATGCGCGCGACTGTAGGGAACACGCGCTTCGACTTCATCAGACATCATGAAGTCTGATTTCACTGCGTTATACGGCATCTTTATTCTCCATGTCTGTTACAGGTGCATGGAGGTTACGAGCGAATGTGGTTAAGCCTGTAGGCTGTCCAATTAACTTTTTGCCGTTCAGTCAAATTTAATCACGAGATAACGCCTGCAGCGCGGGGAGTAGCAGTTTTAAAGGGCTGATTTGACCGTCATTTTCTTTTGATAACTGTCTACAGTCATTCAGGGTTGTGTAGAATAAATTCTGTTCAGAAGCTTTGCCTTTGGACTTTAATTGTGATCGCTGCGATTTAAGGGACTTTTGCGTGCTGCCCAAGATTGTTGCTGCGTGCTCCTCAAGTGCTTTTTGGGTCCGATATAAAACTTTATCTGATTTGGAGTATAATTCAGAAGCGACGTACCATAGGATCCGTAATTTTCTGTCGATAGGAATTATTTCGTCCCCCGTAATCGACTCATGGATAACGGGCCTTGCGACGCGTTCTGCTTCCATCCCCTCGTTCAGTCTCTGAACATCATGCTGCAGATCCCTGAACGCTGCGGAGAGTTCACTGAAAGGATTAGTGTCATCAGCAAGTTCAATGTTAACAGATCCATCGTCGTCTGTGAGCTTGTCACTCTGATGCTGTAGGATGGCACTTACAGCCGCAACAATTAATTCGCGGCGTCTGATGTTCTGAATATCACGACGGTCAGAGTATTTTTCAGTCGAACTATCGTCTGAAAGGACCTTATGCAGCTCAAAAGCTATTTTATCTTCCAGAGAAATCTCTGCATCTAGAGCCGCGAGTATTCCTTTTTTATCCTTCATCTTTGCTTCCGATGATTTGGGTTAAACCAATTGCCCACACCTGCATGCTGTTCCGCTTCTGATCCAAATAATCAAACCGATCATAATAGACGCTGCCGACGTCAACGAGTGCATGGCCTTGCAACCTGTTGCGCATTTCAAGAGAGATGCCCATTGATCCGGCTAATGTCTTGAATGTCCGGCGGAGATCGCGGGCTGAGAACGATGGCATGCCACTTTGCTTTACAAAGATAGATACGGGTTTTGTAAGACTATCGTACCGACGAGGGCCATCTGTGCCTCGTGCAGGGAACAAGAACTGTGGATCAAGGGTCGTGGATCTTATTTCGTCCAGTATTTGGGTATGTAAGTCAGTCAGCGGAACCAGATGCGGCTCAGATATTTTTCCTCGGGTCTTCCTGCGTTCACCCGGGATCGTCCATAGTCTTTTTTCAAAATCAAATTCGTCCCATGTGGCGTGAAGAACTTCTTCCACTCGCTGACCACTGGCCAATATGAATTTCAGAGCAAGGTGCATCTGTGGCGTCAGCAGATCTGTGTTCCATAGTTCTCGGACCTCGGTCTCCGATAACGCCCGCTGACCTTTGGGTTTGCGGGCAAGTGTTCGCTTGATGGTAGCAACGGGATTATGTTCGATAGAAAATTTGGGCGCTTGACCGCGCCACCGGGTCATCGATTGTGCGTGTATTCCAAGCTCGAATGCTGCTCTTAAATACGCACGCACATTATCTGAGTGCACCTTAGCACCACGCTGCGCGATCGCTGCGAGGACATCCAAAATATCATCTCTAGAAACGAGATGAGCAGGGCGCGATAAGAGATATGACGGAATATCCTTGCCCTTGATACGCTTAACCTCTTTCGCTGTACGTTTCCCGTCCTGCTCAAGGTCGTCAATATACAAATCCAGCAAATCGCCTAACGTGCCTAGGGACCGTTGTTCGATATTGTGAGCGATTGCCTGTTGTTTTTCTCTGGCAAGATCAACTCCTGCATCAATACGCCCCCGATACTCCAATGCTAGCCTTCGGGCATCAGCCAGTTTAACGCTTGGATATCTGCCCAGGCTGACTTGTTTCCGCTTTCCGTCTTCTGGACTTGTAAACGCTAAAAAGAAACTCTTCGCGCCTGAAGGGGCGATTGTCACACCAAATCCGCGGACGACAGAATGAGTATCCCGCAGGCGATAAACAGTATTTTTAGGCTTTGCGTCTCGAATTTGCTTGTCTGTCAGCATAATTGCCGCGTTATTGCTACGTTATGAATGATACTTGAGGGTATCTCATGGAGTCAAAGCAGGCAATTAAAAATCTATGAAAACCATAAAAAGTCATAAAAACAGCAGTTTATTAGACATTATGCGACATGGTGCTATATTATTACCACCTCACTCATAACCTGAAGGCCGCAGGTTCAAATCCTGCCCCCGCAACCAATAAAATCAACTAGTCTGCTCGTATCGCGCTGTATGGTTTTGTCACTTTGGCGGATGTGATAGGCTTGGTGGGTTTCTTGCCCTGTGCGATCCGCTTGCGGTTGGTAGACTTGCAGCTTTCTTACCTCAGTTTTTGCTGAACCGTTCGCAATGCGGGATATAAGGCGCGATATGCCTCAAGGCGTATCTGCGTGCTGTGATCGATTGCCCCCTTCGGTTTGAACCAATGACGGACAGTGGGGCGTTGCATCACTGCATCCATCGGTTTGTCGCCGCAGGCCACAAGCGCAAGCCGGGCGGCCCCAAGGGCAGGGCCCACAACGGCCTCATCGCTGCGACCAAGTGTAATCCCTGTCACATCTGCGATCATTTGCATCAACAAATCACTGCGGGTGCCCCCGCCAATGGCCAAGAGTGAGGTTGGGGCCGTGCCCGCTTTTGCAAAGGCCTCGGCCGCATCAGCAAAAGAAAAGGCAATCGCCTCAAGAACAGCGCGCATCAAGCTGCCTTGGCTCATGCCCTCGCCCAGATTGGCAAATCCCCCGCGAATTGTGGTGTCTCCATGCGGTGTGCGCTCTCCTGTCAGATAGGGTAGGAAGAGCGGGCCTGGCCGGGCCTCGGCCGCTTCGGTCAAGAGAAGATCAATGGGGCGGTTTAATAGATCGGCCAGCCACGCCATCGGGCGTGCGCCATTCAACATTGCGGCCATCTGAAACCAGTGATCAGGCACGGTATGGGCATAGGCGTGAATGCGATTTTCGATATTTGGGCGATAGGCATCCGTGGTCACAAAAAGCTGCCCCGAGGTGCCAAGCGAGATAAACCCATCACCTGCTTGCACGGCACCAAGACCGACTGCCCCCGCCGCACCATCGCCTGCCCCTGCCGCCACAGGAATGTCAGGCGTCAGACCCAGATCGGTGGCGATATCGGGCAAAAGCGTGCCAGCCACATCCGTGCCATGCAGGACGTGGGGCAGCCAAGCAGGTTCGGTTGCGGTCAGCTCACAAAGCCGCGCAGACCAACACCGCGCGGCCTCGTCAAACCATGATGTGCCTGCGGCGTCTGATGGGTCGGTCACACATCCGCCATGCAGGCAGAGCCCGATATAATCTTTGGGCAACATCACATGGCGGATCTTGGCGTGGGCCTCGGGCTCATGACGTGACAACCACAAGATTTTTGGCGCCGTAAAACCCGGCATTGGCAAAACGCCTGCATGTTGCGCGGCTGACGGATCGGCCGCGATGATATCGGAACATTCAACATCTGCACGGGCGTCATTCCATAAAATCACGGGTCGCACAGGTTTGCGCTGTGCGTCCAGCACAACGGCACCATGCATCTGGCCAGATAGGCCAATCGCCTTGATGGCAATGCGAAGCGCGGGATCTAATGCCTTGATGCAGGCGCGTGTTGCCTCCCACCAATCCTCGCAATTTTGCTCGCTTGCCCCATCAAACGGATGTGAAATGGGCAAATCTTTGCTACTTTGCGCGATCAGATTTCCCTCAGCATCAATGACACAAAGCTTAACAGCCGAAGTTCCCAAATCGATCCCAAGATACATCTTCGACATCCTTTCCCCCCGGCTGAATGCCCACGTCTGTGGATTTGAGCATAAAAGGGGCATTTTTGAAATTTAACTCGTGTAAAGTTTTGTCGGTATTGCAGCGCAAGAGGCAAGAGCAAATCATCTGCATCCGCTCGTAATTTGCCAGCCTGATGGCCAATCATTCAGTCACAAAGGCAATCCCATAGAAACCGCATCTCTTGGATGCAGGGATGACGGGCCCGTCACTCGGGGAATGCAAAAGGTCAGATATAATTTTTAAATCTGTAAAGCCCTCTCTCTGTGCGTATTTGCACAAAGCGCGTCAATTCTTTTAGAATATCCGACCGCTGAACGCTGTGTTGATGTCCGCGCCAAGCCGCGAATGGCTTTTGGAAAAGGATGGATATCTAATGCAGCAGCTTGAAAAATTTGCGCCGCTGATCGCGCGCGTGTTCATTGGTGGATTTTTCCTGATGGCAGGTCTGGGCAAGCTTGCCGATGTGCAAGGCTTTGCAGGCTATGTCACGATGGGTGGTTTGCCAGCCTTCTTGGCGTGGCCTGCGATTATCTTCGAGATTTTGGTAGGGGCTTCGCTATTGGTGGGGTTAAAATTGCGCCTTGTCGCATTGGCAGGCGCGGCCTTCTGTGTTGTGACAGCAGTGCTGTATCACAACAATTTTTCCGATCAGATACAGATGATCATGTTCCTCAAGAACTTCTCTATCGCAGGTGCATTCTTGATGTTCTTCGCGCATGGCGCTGGGGCTTATGCCTTGGATAAAAACGCCGCCTGATGCTTGGCAAAAGGGGCGGGGGTATGTCCTCGCCCTGTCCCCTCAGATATTTTCACCCGAAGGCCGCATCATAGGCCGTCACGCACTCTTTCGCCAAATGGC
>NZ_JBBLYN010000004.1:0-203209 GCF_037805105.1 Roseobacter sp. HKCCA2468 | reverse complement strand
CCGATCCTTCGGCGTTGATCCACCAAATGCGCAGATGCGATGTGCCCCAATCTACAGCCAACCAATTCGATGTCATCGCGTCTCTCTTATCCGATAGTCAGTTTTGAATGGCTGCGAAAATCAGCTCAGCAATGCGGGGCATTTGCGTGGCCTCATAGTGGATGCCATCCACGGGTGAAACCGTCACCGCGCCTGTGAGATCGACCAAATCCACGCCCTCGCGTGCCGCCATTTCGGCCATGGCGGGCGATAGGCCCACTGATTTTGCAGCGCCGCCACGGAACATTTCCGTCAAAACCCCCCGTTCCTCAATCTGTGGAGGGCAGACCACAATCACCCGCGGGATACCACGCGCAGGCCCGCAGCCAGAGGTGCGGATGATACGCACGAGTTTACCCACAGATTGCGCAATATCGAAAGCATTGACCGAAAAGCGCGGCTTTAGGTCATTGGTGCCAAGTTTCACCACCACCGTATCAATTGGGCTGTGGCTTTCTAAAATCCCAAGTAATGCCGCCGCGCCATTCTTATGCGGCCCTTCCACCGGGTCATCATGCAAAGTCGTGCGACCGGGCAAGCCTTCATCAATCACGCGCCATGTGGCCCCAAGTTTTTGCGCCAAAAGGGTCGGCCATCTTTGCGCAAGGGAATAGCGCTCTGGCTGCCCAAGCACAGTTAAAGGCACAGTGCCATGGGTATTGGAGTCGCCAAAAAGCAAAAGGGTTTTGGGGTCTTGTTCCATCTCTTCCCTTTCCCGACTGGCCCTTAGACCAAGGGCACAAATGGCACGCCACAGCCTGCAAGGATGATACAGGCCAACAGAATGCGATAATGGGTCATGTGATCGTTACTTTCCTGTTTTACTGCGCGAAACAATAAGCGCCACTTGGCTGATTGCAAGCAATGGCTGCGGGGTGCTAGGCAAGAGGTAGGCGTTACAGGAAATGTCAGGGCGCGTGATGGGCGATGCAGCGGCAGATTTTCGCAAATTGTCAGGGCTGATCCGTATCGTTGGCCATCGGGGCGCGCGCGGTGTGTTTCCCGAAAATACAATGCTTGGTTTTGATTATACGCTGGCCGCAGGTGTGCCGTTGCTTGAGTTTGACGTGGTGCTGACGGGCGATGACATCCCCGTCATTACGCATAATCCCACGCTGCACGCCGCAACTTTTCGGGACGAAACAGGACAGTTCATCACCAATGAGATGCCAATCCGTGATTTGAGCTATGCTGATCTCTGTCGCTATGAGGTTGGTAAAATTGATGGGCAGAGCGCTTATGGCGCGGCCTTTCCCGATCAGGCGCAGGTTGACGGGCTACAGGTGCCGCGATTGGCCGATTTATGCGCCCTCATTTCGCGGCCTGAACACGCCGCGGCGCGTCTGCTTCTGGAGATGAAATCTGATCCCGTGCTTGCCCAAGATACCGCCGCGCGGGCGCATTTTGTTGCGGCAGTTTTGGATGTGATCCGTAGCGCCCATGTGGTTGGGCAGACCGTCTTGCACAGTTTTGATTGGGCCATTTTGGCGGAATGTAAGGCACAAGCGCCAGAAATCCCGCGGTCATATTTGTCGATTGCATCCCAGCCCCAGTTTCAATTGCCGCCCGATATTCCCGCTCATATCAAGGCGGAAGGTGGCGCGCTCTGGTGCCCGCATTTCGCGGATATCACCGCAGCAGATGTTGCCTATGCGCAAAGCCTAGATTTGGGCGTAGTTGTTTGGACGGTAAATCAAACCGCAGATATCGATCGCATGATTGATTTTGGGGTGGATGCGATCTGTTCCGACTATCCCGCCCGCGTGCAGCGCTGCTTGTCGGACAGGGGTTTGCGCTGGCAGTAAGGCCGAAAGCGCAATTTTCCCAATGATTTCAGCGCAAAAACCTGTGCCAGACCTTGTTTGTGACAGCTTTTTGTTTTTTTTGAAAATAAATCTTCAGTTTCTGATTTAGCCTGCGATTTGAGCCATGCCTTTTGGGTCATGGTCTGTCGTTCCGTCCACAGGTCGGGCGGCGCTAAGCGCGAAGCGCGAACATTCGATGAGACTTTGTCGGAGGAGGAGCCGCCAAAGCATCGAAAAGGGAGGGACTAGAAGATGTCAGACGCATCAATTGGAACGCCAGAGCAGCTGCGCGATCCGAATTACACGCCGCCTTTGACACAGGCGGTGCCACTTGGAATTCAACACGTTTTGGCGATGTTTGTCTCGAACGTAACACCCGCCATCATTGTTTGCGGTGCGGCTGGGTTTGGCTTCGGCTCAAACAGCCCTGATTTTCCGCAGATGATCTATATGATTCAAATGTCGATGTTCTTCGCGGGCATCGCCACTTTGTTCCAAACCATTGGATTTGGCCCTGTTGGCGCGCGGCTGCCGATTGTCCAAGGAACGAGCTTTGCCTTTATTCCGATCATGATCCCCTTGGTCGCCGGCAAGGGCGTTGACGCGATTGCCGTTTTGATGGGGGGCATTTTGGTCGGCGGCCTGTTTCACGCTTCGTTGGGCCTGTTCATTGGCCGCTTGCGCTTTGCCTTGCCGCCCTTGGTGACGGGCCTTGTGGTGACGATGATTGGTTTGGCACTTGTTAAGGTTGGCATCCAATATGCTGCGGGCGGTGTGCCTGCAATTGGAACCGAGGAATATGGGTCTAGTCTGAACTGGCTCATGGCAGGCACAGTGATCCTTGTGACCTTGGGGCTGAAATTCTTTGCGCGTGGGATGCTGTCTGTCTCGGCTGTTTTGGTTGGCCTTCTGGCGGGCTACGCGGTGGCCTTTGCCTTGGGCCAAGTGAATTTGGGCAATGTTGGCCGTGCAGCAAGCTTTGCGATGCCAAACCCGCTTCACTTTGGGTTAGAGTTTTCGGTTGCCGCAATTATCGGCTTTTGTGCCATGTCTTTTGTTTCCGCCGTGGAAACAGTGGGCGATGTGTCAGGGATCACCAAAGGGGGTGCGAACCGCGAAGCGACCGATAAGGAAATCCAAGGCGCGACTTTTGCCGATGGTCTGGGCACGGCTGTGTCTGGCTTGTTCGGGGCATTGCCGAACACATCCTTCTCACAGAATGTGGGCCTGATTGCGATGACGGGCGTGATGAGCCGCGCGGTTGTCACGATCGGCGCAATATTCCTTATCCTTTGTGGCTTGGTGCCAAAGGTGGGCGCGGTGATTTCCTCTGTGCCGATTGAGGTTTTGGGCGGTGGTGTGATCGTCATGTTCGGCATGGTTGTCGCTGCAGGCATCTCGATGCTGTCTGATGTGAATTGGAACCGCCGCAACATGGTGATTTTTGCGATTGCCTTGTCCTTGGGGCTTGGTTTGCAGCTTGAACCTGACGCACTGCAATATCTGCCAAGCACGATGAAAATCTTGGCAACCTCGGGCATTTTGCCTGCGGCCCTCATCGCGATTATCCTAAACCTCGTGCTGCCCGCAGAACTCAGTGCAGAATCCACGGAAGAGGTTTCTGGTGGCATGTCGGGAAAGAGCTCAAAATAAGCTCACAGGTGAGCATGACCTAAAACGCGAAGCGGCAGGGGAAACCTTGCCGCTTTTGCTTTATCTGGCTTGTGCCTTTGCAGGGCTGGTGTAAATTTTCCCCGATGGCGCGACAGTCAGTCTCAAGCGAGGTGCAATCGGGTGGCAGGCACAGGAAAATACCTTTGGATCATGGTGCTGCTGCAGGCGGCGATTTCCGCATCAAGCCTTGTTGTGGAAATTGTCGCAGGCCGCATGATTGCGCCCTATGTCGGGATGAGCCTCTACACATGGACAGCCATTATTGCCGTTGTTCTGGCGGGCTTTTCCGTGGGTCATTGGTGGGGCGGTCGCATCGCTGCGCATGACAGTCAAAAAGCATTGCGCCAAACTGCATGGACAATGGTTGCCGCCGCTTTGACCACCGCTGCGGCAAGTCTGATGTTGCGCGGGTTTGCAGGGCCGCTGATTGAGGCCTTCAACCATCCCCTCGCCGCCATCACCGCCCTAAGCATGGTCGCGTTTTTCCTACCTTCGCTATTTGCGGGCATCCCTGCGCCTGTTTTGACGGTTGTTGCCATGCGTGGTCACAGCCAGTCTGAACGCGTCTTGGGGGTTATGTTTGCAACTGGGGCGATTGGGGCGATTTTTGGCACTTTGCTTGCAGGGTTTTTCTTTGTTCCGCGCTTAGGCTCGATGACCACCTTGATGGTCATTGCTGTGATTTATGCCCTTGCGGCGGTCGTCTGCTTTGCGTTGGCACGGGTTAGAGGGCGCGATCTTGTTCTTGGCTTCGCGGCATGTTTGGCGCTTGTGGGGCTCGGCTATCAGACCCTCAGCCTGCCAGCGATTTGTGACGAGGAAAGCGAATATTTCTGTATCCGCACAGTGACCCTTTCTGATGCCGAGGGCGCGCGCGTTCATCTGATGGTTTTGGATCACCTTGCTCATGGCATCAGCGGCGAGGCGGAACCGCGCCAGATGCAAACCGATCATGCTGCAATGTTGGACGCGCTGCCGCGCATGCGGATGGGGGAGAAGGATTTCTCATCCTTCCATATCGGCGGCGGATCCTTTTCCGTCCCGCGGGGATGGGCCGCGCATGGTTTAGGGCAGATCACGGTGGCTGAGATAGACCCCGCCGTCACGCAGGTGGCGATTGATGATTTCTGGCTTCCTGCAGATCAGGTCACCGTGCTGCATGAAGACGCGCGTATGGCGCTGCGCAACACCCCCACGCGCTATGATGTGATCATTGGGGACGCTTTCACCGATATTGCCGTGCCCGAACATTTGATCACGCAGGAATTTTTTGAATTGGTTGCAAGCCGCCTGACGGATGGCGGGGTCTTTGCAATGAACTTGATCGACAATGTTGACCGCATGGATGCTTTAGCGGCGATGATTGTGACCTTGCAGGCGGTTTTCCCAAGTGTCGAAGTCTGGACAGAGGCGCGCGGGCCAAGCATGGGTGAGCGGCGGATTTTTGTTCTTCTGTGTGGCGAAACACCAAGTCCTGTCTCTCGCCTCACGGCGGGGTCGCCTGATCCAATGATCTTTCAACCTCTCGATGATGCTTTCGTGGCGCAGATTGTGGCTGATAAGCAGCCGCGCGTTCTGACAGATGACTATGCGCCGATTAGCGCCCTGATCGGGTTTGAGCCCATCTTGAATTAAGCTTGCAACAGCGCCGCGCGCAACGCGGCCTCATCCACGCTGCCGCCCGAAAAATGTGCCCATGCGTGCACGCCTTGATAAAAGAATAATTCCCACCCAGAAATGATTTCTAGACCAAGGGCCGCTGCATCTTTGAGGAACGGTGTCTCAAGTGGGGTATAGACCGCGTCAAACACCCATTTTGCCTCTCGCATATGCGCAGCCGGCAGCGGGGTGCCGCCATAGCCAACCATGCCAATGGGCGTTGCGTTCACAAGGCCCGTGATCTCAGGTGGCAGATTGGACACCCCGCGCATTGTTGTGACCTGCAATGTCGGAAAGCCACGCGCCAGATCACGCTTTAGGCCATCGGCCTTAGCCAAATCTGTATCAACCAGATGCAACGCGCTTGCCCCTAAATCTGCAAGGCCAAAGGCAATCGCGCGTCCCGCCCCACCTGACCCGATGATCAGCACCTCGCTTGGCGCGTCATCGCCCCGCGTGGCCTGATAGGCGGCCTTAAAGCCCGTGTAATCTGTGTTATAGCCAATGGGCCCTTGGGCCGTGAAAAGAACGGTGTTCACGGCCCCAACCGCGTCCAACACGGGATCGGCCAGTTGCACAAGTGGCACCACTTTTTCTTTATAGGGATAGGTGATGTTGAGCCCTGAATAGCCTTCAATTTGCGCGGTCTCAAAGACCTCATGAAAGGTTTCCTCGCGTTCAGGGGGGATCAAGAGATCATAGCTGACCGCGCGGGCGTTCAGGTGGCCTGCAATTTGGTGCAAACGCGGGGCGCTGGATTGTTTTATATTGTCACCGATCAGCCCCAATTTGAGCGGGGCTTGGTTTTGGGTCGGGCTTAAGGACATATCGCCTGGTCTTTCTCTTCGCGCGTGATTTGGCCATCTCGCCACGAATGGCGGGCAGATGCAACTTTTGTTGGCGCTCCTTTTGGAATGGCGATAGCGTTAGATTTGCGCGATGTGAACAGGTCTGATCCATGCAAAGCAATATTCACGATAGCGCCTATTCTTGGGGTAGGCTCGCCATCACCTTGGCGATTGCGATGATTGCTAATGTGGGCATGTGGGCCATCATCGTGATCATGCCTGCGGTTGAGGCGGAATTTGGATCGCTGCGCGCGGCCTCGTCCTTGCCCTACACGATGACGATGGTGGGGTTTGGCGCGGGCAATCTTTTGGTAGGGCGCTTGGTGGATCGTTTTGGTGTCACGATTGCCCTCTCTCTGGCAGCGGTCATGATCGCGGCAGGGTTCGCTCTCTCCACTCTTGCAAGCAGCATTTACACGCTGTCCCTGATCCATCTGATTTTGGGCCTTGGAACGGCCGCGGGCTTTGGCCCTTTATTGGCGGATATATCGCATTGGTTCTTGCGCCGCCGCGGGATTGCCGTGGCCTTGGTGGCTAGCGGCAATTACCTCTCTGGTGCGATTTGGCCGATGGTTCTTTCTGGGATTTTGGCCGAGGATGGATGGCGGGCTGTCTACCTCACCCTTGCAGTGATTGCGCTTGTGGGGATCATCCCGCTCTCATTCGCGTTGCGGCGCAAACTGCCAGAAACCGCCCATGCCCAGTCCGAGGCAATGTCGCGCGCCAAGGCAAATTCGGTTGGCCTGTCCTCGCGCCAGTTGCAATATCTGTTGGGCTTTGCAGGCGTGGCCTGCTGTGTGGCCATGTCGATGCCACAGGTGCATATCGTATCTTACTGCGTAGGCCTTGGATATGGCCCCGCGGTGGGGGCCGAGATGCTGTCTCTGATGCTTCTGGGTGGTGTGGTCAGCCGCATCATTTCAGGCTTAGTCGCTGATCGTTTGGGTGGTGTGCGCACACTCTTGATTGGGTCGGTTTTACAAATGACGGCGCTGTTTTTTTACCTGCCCTATGATGGGCTTGTGTCGCTTTATGTTGTCAGCTTGATTTTTGGTTTGGCACAGGGCGGTATTGTTCCGTCCTACGCCTTGATTGTGCGGGAATATATGCCCGCCCGCGAAGCAGGTCAGCGGGTTGGATTTGTGATCATGATGACGATTGTGGGCATGGCGCTTGGCGGTTGGATGTCGGGGTGGATTTTCGATGTAACAGGCAGCTATCAGATGGCATTCATCAACGGTATTTTGTGGAACGGGTTTAATGTGGCGATAATCGCGTGGCTTTTGACGCGCAGTCGCCGCCCGCAAGCCCCCGTTTTGGCCGCAGGCTAGGGGAGGAGGAGAGTTCATGTTCAATGATGATGTTGCCGCCATTTGTCCTGAATGTGGGGCAAGCGATATCGCGATGGATGCGACAAAGATCACCTGTCAATCTTGCGGTCATTTCGAGGCTTTGGGCCTTGAGGCCGAAGGATCAAGCGCGGCACTCACAAGCCTCTCGCAGGCCTATGCGATTTCCGTTTTGCAACGCTGGAGTTTTGCAGGCTAGCGTTATTGTTGGACAATCGCGTTTTCCCATTCGGCCAAGAAATTGCGCCGATTGAGCGGGTCAAGATAGACCATCAGGGCGGGGCCGATCCGAATAGGCCCAAATCCCGCACTAGACGCAGCAGGCGATGCGTCATTGAGCGGTGGCAGGGGCCAACCATCGGCCCCATCGCGCAGGGCGATACTGAGCAGCGCATCAATAAACGCCCCTGCATCGTTTGGGTTCTGCGCCGTGCTTGGGATCAAGGCGGTGCGCAAAATCACGTTGGAAAAATCGGTCATCCGCAGAATTTGGACACGACCTTCGGATTGATCGGCCAAACGTTCCGCCACGTAACTGCCCAAGACATTATAGGCGAGGGCCAGTTTGCCACTCATCACATCCTCAATCATTTGGCTTGAACAGCAATAGAGCATGGGGTTGAGACGGCCCATCACTTCGGAGAGTCGCCAATAGGCATCTGTGGCACGGGCTTCCTGCGTGGCGAACAGATAGCCAAGCCCGCTGTCCCGCACATCATAGGTGCCGATAGACCCTGCGAACCGTGCAGGGTTGTCGCGCAAAACTTCGATCAAATCCTGCCGCGACTGCGGAATGGATAGCCCCTCAAAATATTCAGTCGAAACCAAGACCACCGCGGGCTCGGTCGTGAATGCGAAAATGACATCACGCCATGTGGCCCAGTCTGGCAGGCTTTGTGTCATGGGCGAGCGATAGCGTTGTGTCAGCCCATCATTGGCCAGTTGGAATTGCAAATCCATCGCCGATGAAATGGCCACATCATAAACCGCGCCTGAACTGATCTCGCGATGCAAATCCGCGGAGGAGGCAACTGTATATTCCAAATCTAAGGTTGGATTGGCGCGATGAAACGCTTCGAGATAGGGTGTGAAGACGTCCAAATCAGCGGTGGAGAGTATCCGCAAAACCCTGTCGCCCGTGCCTTCGATGCGTAGGAAATCCTCTGGTTCAAAGGCGGTTGCAGGGCTGATCCAGAGACTTAAAGCAAGG
This sequence comes from Roseobacter sp. HKCCA2468, assembly GCF_037805105.1. Taxonomy (NCBI): domain Bacteria; kingdom Pseudomonadati; phylum Pseudomonadota; class Alphaproteobacteria; order Rhodobacterales; family Roseobacteraceae; genus Roseobacter; species Roseobacter sp. HKCCA2468. Next base: position 194,625 of record NZ_JBBLYN010000004.1, on the reverse strand, counting down.
GTAAGACAAGCGAGGCGCATGTGCCCTTTCCTTCCTTATTATTTGACAATTCTAAGCGCCCCCCATGGGCGGCCAAAACATCAGCGGCAATGGTAAGACCCAATCCTGATCCCACAATGTTTTCGGTGTTGCGTCCTCGTTTGAAACGCTGCGTGAGAACCTCGGCAGGGTCATCGCCTAGCCCTGTGCCCTCATCGCGCACAGTGATGTAGCCATAGCCCCCTTTGGTCTCCACGCAAATTGATATGGTGGTGTCTTCAGGCGAATACTTGATGGCGTTGTCGAGAATATTGCGCAACGCGCTGTCGAGCAGCACCGCGTCACCTGCAACGATGATGTCCTCGGCTTTCAGGTCAATGTCGATATCCTTCATGCTTGCCGTGGGGGTCATTGCAGTCGCCGTTTGGGCGGCCAAACTTTTGAGCGAGATATGATCGCGCAAAAGATCATCCGCGCGGAAGGCTACGGTCGCGTGATCCAAAAGCTGTCCCGCCGAACGGGAGCTTTCGTCAATCGCGCGGATCATCTGGCGCAGGCGGTTGCGTTCAGCCTCGCCTGAGGCGTTGCGCAAGGCAAGATCCGCTTGCACCCGCACAGTTGCCAAAGGCGTGCGGACGCGATGGGCGGCCTCTAGAATGAACTCTTCCGAGCGGCGAATGGATTGCCCCAAACGATCCATAAAGCGATTGAGTGCGGCAATGAGCGGCGCCAATTCATCAGGGGCGGGGCGGCGCAAGGGGCGCAAATCGGATGGCCCGCGCCGCGAGACAGCCCCTGCAATCTCATTCAAGGGCCGCAATGATGTGCGGGCGGCAAAAAAGGACAGCAGCACCGCGACCAAGAAAAAGGCAATCGACAACAGGCCTGCTTGACGCGACAGGTCAAGCGCGATGGCGGCGATACCTTCGCGGGTTTGTCCGACTGTGACGATCACCAATGTCGGTTGATTTCCCGCCAATATGCGGCGCGAGAGCGTGGCCAGTCGCAAATCTTCGCCGCGATAAGATTGCGTTGCAAAACTGACCTCGCCTGCGCGGGTGTTCGGGTCAGTGGCAACGGGAAGATCTGCATAGCCTGTCAGCAATGCGCCATTCGCGGTGACCCGATAAAAAACCCGATCCTCGCTAATCGCGCCGAGCATGGAAAACGCAGAATAGGGCAGTTCAAGCCGCAATTCGCCCTGCTCGCTGCGCAGGGTTTCGGCGATTGCAGTCACAGCAGCGGCCAAGACGTTATCTTGGGTTTCTTCGGCGGCTTGGCGGGCAAATCCCGCAACCATCCCCCAAGACAGCAATGACAACAGTGCCGCCACAATCGCGAGATAGAGCGTTAATCGCCGACCAATGGAACCTGTGCCCTGTTGCGCCTCGCTCACGGGGTTTTCACCTCCATCCGATACCCAATGCCGCGCACAGTCTCGATGTGAATATCCGTTCCCTCAAGACGGCGGCGCAAGCGGCCCACATAGACTTCAATCGCGTTTTCTGTGATCTCTGCATCATAGGAAAACAGCCTGTCCATCAATTGCGCCTTTGACAAAATCTGTCCTTGATGGCGCACGAACACTTCCAAAAGACGCAATTCGCGGCTGCGCAATTCGATTGTATGCGCGCCATGGCGCAGCGTGCCTGCAAGCGGGTCAAAGATGGTTTGGCCAAGCGCGATATCATTGCGCGCGGCCCCGCCGCGGCGGCGCAAAACGGCGCGGCACCGCGCCTCTAATTCGGAAAAATCGAAGGGTTTCGTGATGTAGTCATCGGCCCCTTGGTCAAGGGCGCCGACCCGATCCGACACTTGGCTGCGGGCGGTTAACATGATCACGGGCGTTTCGATATGGATGCGGCTTTGCGCCAAAAATGCGCGACCATCGCCATCGGGAAGCATTACATCAAGCAAGATCAGATCGTAGCCGGCATCCGCAAGGCAAGCGCGCGCATGGGCCAAATCTGGGGCGTGATCGACCGCATGACCGTCCAAGACCAGACGTTTGACCACCGCTTCGGCCAATTCCTCGTTATCCTCTACAAGCAGATAGCGCATTGGGCGCGTGGCCTTTCCCTGACTATTCCCCAAACAGGTGGGCTGATGTTTTCGTCCTGCGTGTCAGGCTCGTGTCAGCTTTCTGTGGTCGGGTGAGACTATGGCGGTGGAGGATCGCCTGTCAAATGGGAGGAATACACTATGAACACCTTTGGGTGGACACGCCGCGCTATGATCGCGGCTGCAACTGCTACGCTTGCATTCTCGGGCATGTCCAATGCAGGCGGGCATCAAATGATGGATCAGGTTCACTTCCTCATCCCCGGCGGTGCTGGCGGTGGTTGGGATGGCACAGCGCGCGGAACGGGCGAGGCGTTGGTCAATTCTGGTCTCGTGGGCAATGCCACATATGAAAACATGTCAGGCGGTGGTGGCGGTGTCGCCATTGCGCATTTGATCGAAAATGCGGCCTCAAGCGATGGCACATTGATGGTAAACTCGACCCCCATCGTGATCCGCGCTTTGACGGGTGAGATTTCTCAAAGCTTCCGTGACCTGACTTTGATTGCAGGCACAGTGGGTGACTACGCGGCATTGGTTGTGACTGCAGATAGCCCGCTGGCTTCGATGGAAGACGCGTTGGCTTCATACCGCGAAGCGCCGATGGATTTCGCCATTGGTGGCGGTTCTGTTCCTGGCGGGATGGATCACTTGGTCGCCGCGATTGTGATGCAGGCTGCGGGCGAAGATCCTACTGCGTTTAACTATATCGGTTATGATGCTGGTGGCGAGGCGATGGCGGGTTTGCTGTCGGGCGAGATTGATGCGCTGTCCACTGGCTTTTCCGAAGCGGTTGCTTTGGCCGAGCAGGGCGAAGTCCGTATCTTGGGCGTGACCGCCCCTGACCGCGTTCCTGCCTATGCAGACGCGCCAACCTTCGCTGAGCAGGGTATTGATGCGCAATTCGTGAACTGGCGCGGGTTCTTCGCCGCACCTGGCATGGCGCAAGAAAAAGTTGAAGTCTACCAAGCGATGTTGGCGGCGATGATGGAAACCCCTGAGTGGGAAGAAGTGCGCGGCCGTATGGGTCTGGTGAATATCTACCGCCCCGGCGCTGAGTTCCAAAGCTTCCTTGAAGCACAAGAGCAGCAGATCGGTGATCTGATGCGCGAGTTGGGCTTCCTCTAAGAGGGGAAGCGCGTTTCGCGCGATTGATCTTTGGGTGGGCTGCCTCATTTTGTGGCCGCCCATCCTTGCAACAGACCCACAAATTTGGCTGAGACAAAGGGGGCGTTTATGGCCTTGGAACGTTGGATTGCATTGGCCTTTGTGGCGCTATGCTGCATCTATGGCTATGCTGCATTTTTCACGATGGATCATCTCTTGCCTGCAATTTTGCAGCGCAATCCGATTTGGCCATCAACATTTCCAAAAATCCTGAGCGTGCTTGGGGTGATTGTGGGTTTGGTTGTGCTGTTTTCTGGCAAGTCCGCAAAGACAGTCGAAGCAGATACAACAAAAGAGCAAAGCGCCGAAGATATCGATCACCGCCGTCTTGGGGATTACAATATCGGCCAAGCCCTGTCGCTTTTGGCGCTGATGGTGGCTTATGCGCTCTTTCTGCGCCCTGCGGGGTTTGTGGGGGCGACCATTCTTTTCCTTGCGCTAGGTGGGTTCATCTTAGGCGAGCGGAAATTTCACATTCTTATACCTGTGGCCGCGATTGCCGCAGGCACGATCTGGTATCTTGTGCAGGAGGTGCTGGGTATTTTCCTGCGCCCTTGGCCTGCGTTTTTGATGTGAGGGGGACGCATCATGCTTGAAGGTTTGCTTCTTGGCCTTGCAGCCGCAATAACGCCCTTTCATCTTGCGATGGTCGTGTTTGGCTGCGTGATTGGCACTATTATCGGTATGTTGCCCGGTCTTGGGCCAATGTCGATTATTGCAATTATGATCCCTGTTGCGATTGGATTGGGCGATCCAACAGGTGCCTTGATCTTGTTATCTGGCGTCTATTATGGCGCGATTTTTGGCGGGTCGACCTCGTCAATTTTGCTCAATGCGCCGGGGGTCGCGGGAACAGTTGCCACCGCCTTTGATGGATACCCGATGGCGCAAAAGGGTCAAGCGGGTAAGGCGCTGACGATTGCAGCCATTGCGTCCTTTGCAGGGGGCACAATCGGCGCGATCTTGTTGATGATCTTTGCACCTGCGCTGTCCTCGGTCGCGCTTTTGTTCCATTCGGCGGAATATTTCGCGCTTATGGTTGTTGGGCTTTCGGCCATTGCCGCCTTTGCGGGCACAGGGCAAGTCGCCAAGGCGCTGATGATGACCATTCTTGGCCTTATCATGGGCACTGTCGGTGAAGGGGCCTTGTCCAATATGCCGCGCTTCACCTTTGGGATCATGGAATTGCAATCGGGGTTTTCCTTCATCACCCTCGCGATGGCCATGTTCGCCCTGCCTGAGGCGCTGTTCTTAGTCTTAAACCCCGCGCGTGGTGCGCAAGGTGGTTCGGGCGGCGAGATCAAAGATCTGCGCATCACCAAAGATGAGGCCCGCAAAATTGCACCCGTCATCGGGCGGCAATCGGTGCAAGGGTTCTTCATCGGTGTCCTGCCAGGTGCGGGGGCCACGATTGCATCCTTTTTGGGATATGCGGTTGAGCGCAACATCGCCAAAGGCGAAGAGCAGGCAGAATTCGGCAAAGGCTCAATCAAGGGTTTGGCCGCACCCGAGACTGCGAATAATGCGGCTTGCACGGGCTCTTTCGTGCCACTGCTGACTTTGGGTATTCCTGGCTCTGGGACAACGGCGATTTTGCTTGGTGCGTTGATCGCCCTGAATGTCACCCCTGGCCCAAGATTGATGACCGATGAGCCTGATGTGTTCTGGGCGGTTATTATCTCGATGTATATTGGCAATCTGGTTCTTTTGGTTCTGAACCTGCCGCTTATCCCCTATATCGCCAAACTGTTGACGATCCCGCGGGCCTATCTGATCCCGTTCATTTTATTCTTCACGTTGATGGGCAGCTATATCGGCCAAAACAATGCGACTGAATTGCTGATCTTGGTGGGTTTTGGGGTGGTTGCTACGATCTTGCGCTTTGCAGATTATCCCCTTGCCCCGCTTCTGATTGGGTTCATCCTTGGCACGATGATGGAGGATAATTTTGCCCGCGCTATGCAGCTTTATCGTGGATTTGGCTTTATCCTTGAACGTCCAATGACCTTGGGGTTGTTGATCCTTGCGGTGGGTCTGGTTTTTGTGCCCGCCTATCGCGCCCGCCGCGCGCGCTTGCGTCAGGCTGGTGTTGCAGATGGCGATTGATCAGCGCAAAACATAAGTAATCGGGCGCGGGGGTAATCCGCGCCCCCTTTTGTTGAAAATTTCAAAGGCCCATCGGGTGCGTCCGACCGCTCAACGCATTGTCAAAGAAACTCTGCCCACGCTTGCGCTTGGCGCGGCGGGGGCTGGGCTTTTTTGGCTGATTGGGTTTCCTGCCTATATGCTGACTGGGCCTGCTGCAGCTGTTTCGGTTGCCACGATATTGGGGCTGAAAAGTTTAATCCCCTTGCCCTTGCGCGATGTGGTGTTCGTGGTGATTGGCGTCTCGATTGGCAGCACGGTCACACCTGAGGTGATCGAGACTGCGCTGACATGGCCAATATCCTTGGCCATTTTGGCGGTCACTTTGGTTGTGCTGATTTTTGCGCTGCGGGCCATCTTGATGCGCGGTTTTGGCTATGATGTGATGACCGCGACCCTCGCCGCCACGCCTGGGCATCTCAGCTATGTTCTTGGGTTGTCGACCTCAATGGGCGTGGATGTGGCGCGGGTTGCGTTGGTGCAGGCCACGCGGGTTTTGTTGCTGACCCTCTGTGTGCCCTTGCTGATCTCACTTTGGGGGATGACAGGCACGGCCTATGTCGTGGATCACGGGGCCATCAGCCTTTTGGCGGCTGCGGTTGTTTTCGCGGCAGCCTTAGCTCTGGGTCTTATCTTTAAACGGGTTTCGATACCTGCGCCGCTTTTATTGGGCGCGATGGCCGCATCGGCCATTGGTCATGGGGCGAACCTGACCCCAGGCAATTTGCCGATCTGGCTGACCTCACTGGCCTTTATGGTGATGGGCTGCTTGATTGGCACGCGATTTCGGGGGCTGGATCGTAAGGGCCTATTGGGGGCCTTGGCGGCGGGGGCGGTGGGAACGCTCGTCTCCTGCGCGGTGGCGGCGCTTGGCGCTATCATTGCGGCGGAACTGATTGGCTTGCCGCCTGCAGCCTTGCTTTTGGCTTTTGCACCGGGTGGGGTGGAGATCATGGCGGCTTTGGCGGTCAGCACAGGCCTTGAGCCTGCATTGGTTGCAGCGCATCATGTGGCGCGCCTCCTGATTTTAAGCGTAGCCGTGCCGCTGCTGATTGTTCGGATGAAGCCATAAGATCAGGCGGCGTGATACCACACCGCCCGATCATTTCTGTCTTTCGTCAGCCGACCAGATAATTGGCGGCGGCCATCCAAAGCGGGATGGAAAGAAGCGCAATCGGTGTCCCGATCCCCGTTGATGTGCCGATATAGGCCGAAGGATTGGCTTTGGGCAAAGCGCCGCGCAATGTGGGCGGGCCAGATATGTCGGAACTCGATGCGGCCATCACCGCCAGAAGCACCATTCCGCCCTCAGAAAAGCCCATGAGGTTATGCGCCACCAACCCAAGTCCAAGCCCGATTGCACCATGCACAAAGGGCGCGCACAGACCATAAAGCAGATAGGCATGAGCCACCTTGCGCAATTCGGACAGCCGCGCCCAAGCCTCCATGCCCATCACAAGCATCAAGAGAGACAGAAGGCCATGAAACAGCGGTTTGTAGAATTCTTGGTAGATGGCATCGGGCTTTGCAAAAAGACCAATGGCCAACCCCAAAAGGAGGGCAGAGATGGCAGGGCTGCGCAGCGTGTCCAATAATATTGTCTTGGCGATTGCGCCTGCCTCTGGGCCATCCCCTCCACCAAGAAGCCCCGCTTTTCTTGTGCCGCCCCCTAAGACCATTGCGCCGCCGTTTATGGTCATGCCCGCCTCTTTGCGGGCGGCGGCCATCCGTGCCACGAGAATTGCGGTGATCAAAGCGGCGACATCCATGAACGGATAGAGCGCGCCAATATAGCCTTCATAGGTGACTCCTTCGGCTTCTAGCATGGCCATGCCTGCGGCCAAGGTCGAGGCGGAAACGGCCCCAAACAGCCCCGCTGTCGCCATTGCATCCATGTCGGTGACCCCGTGTAATTTCCGCAGCGTCACCCGCCCCAACAGCACAATGGCAATACCTGCAACCGTTGCCATCAGCGCGGGCACGGCAAGCTCGATCAGATTGGATTGCGCAATCTCCATGCCGCTCGAGAGGCCGACCTTGAGCAAGAGAAGCATAACGATCAGCTTGTAGATTGGCTCGGGCATTTCAAATTTGCTTGAGGCTGCGGCCAAGACCATGCCGCCGATCAAAAAGGCAAGCGTTGGTTTCTGTAGCTGCTCAAGCATCGTCATCAAGATGTTAATGATAATATCCATGGCTCTCACCCCTTCGTTTGGTGGGGCGGGTGTCGCGCAAATACTGAATTATATCAAATATATGTTTTCTTTGTTTTTGTTCTATTTTATAGAATTATGGGGGGGTGCCATTATGCGATTAAACCTACATCACCTGCATCTGTTCCATGCCATCGCCCAAGATGGCACGTTGACGGGGGCTGCCGCGCGGTTGAACATATCGCAATCTGCTGTCTCGACCCAATTGCGCGCGCTTGAAGCCTCACTTGGGCATGATTTATTCGAGCGGCGCGGGCGCGGTTTGATCCTGACCGAAGCAGGCCGCATCGCGTTGGATCACGCCGATACGATTTTTCGTACCGCCTCTGACCTGACGGCCATATTGGGCGAGGCGGGTCGCGCGCGCAGTCGAGTGCGGGTTGGCGCCTTGGCGACCCTCTCGCGCAACTTTCAAATGCAGTTTCTAAAGCCGCTGTTGAACACCCCCGATCTAGAGGTCAGTGTGCAATCTGGTGTTCAAGATGATCTTTTGCGGGGCCTTGAAGATCTGTCCTTGGATGTGGTGCTGACAAATCTTGCGCCTGCGCGCGATGCGCAGACGCCTTGGCTGATCCATGCGATAGATGAACAACCCGTCAGCCTCATTGCAGCGCCTGCGCGTATCGCTGGTCGTATCACCGGGCGGGGCGATGATTTGGGCGCGCTGCTGCGGGACATGCCATTGATCCTGCCAAGCCCGCAAACCGCAATTCGTGCGGGGTTTGATGCTTTGGCGGCACGACTTGGGGTAACCCCGATTATTGCCGCAGAAGCGGATGATATGGCCATGTTGCGTCTATTGGTGCGCGAAGATGCAGGGCTTGGCGTGATCCCGCCCATTGTTGCGCGCGATGAATTGGCTTCGGGCCGATTGGTTGAGGTAAAGCGGCTAGAGGGCATCACCGAAAGCTTTTTTGCGGTGACCCGTGCGCGCCGCTTCCCAAATCCGCATTTGGCCGAGTTGCTTAAGGTTGCACGGGCGACCTAAAACACAATCTGCGCCAATTTTGTATCGAGGTAATCCTCGATTCCTTCGCTGCCGCCTTCACGACCCAAGCCAGAGAAATTCGTGCCGCCAAAGGGCGCTTCACTTGCGGCAAGGGCGAAACTGTTGATCCCGACCATGCCCGCATGCAGGGCTGCAACTGTGCGCTTGGCGCGGGCGGGATCGCGGGTGAACGCATAGGCGGACAGACCCATGGATGACGCATTGGCGCGGGCCAACACCTCGTCTTCATCACGGAAGCTGGTGATGGCGGCAATTGGGCCAAAGTTTTCTTCCGAAAAGACGCGCATCTGGTCGGTGACATTACTAAGAACCGTTGGGCGATAGAAATAGCCCGAGTTATGCCCACTGTCGCGCACGCCACCACAGTGCAAGGTGGCACCGTCTTGCACCGCCTCCTCGACAATTGCGGTGATCTCAGCGAGGCGACGGGCATTGATCAACGGCCCCATTTCGCTTTTCTCGTCCAAGCCATCGCCAAGCGTCAAAGCATCGGCTCGTTTCGTAAATTCAGTTATGAAGGCATCATGCAGGCTTTCATGGACGAAAAAGCGATCTGGCGTGACGCAGACCTGTCCCGCATTGGCGAATTTTGTGGGGACGGCCATGTCGAGGGCTGTTGCCAAATCCGCATCATCATAAATGATAAGCGGGGCATTGCCGCCCAATTCCATCGAAACTTTTTTCACCGTCTCTGCCGCATCCCGCAGCATCTCTTGGCCCACGCGTGTCGAGCCCGTGAGAGAGACTTTGCGCACACGCGGGTCTTTCATGATGGGCGCATATGTGTCGGCCGTTGCGCCTACGACCAGATTGATTGCGCCATCGGGCCATCCCCCTGCACGCAAACAGTCAATCATGATCATCGCAACCCCAGGTGTTTGGGAGGAGGGGCGCAAGATCACGGGGCATCCCGCGGCCAAAGCAGGGGCCAGTTTGCGCGCAGGGAGTGAGGCGGGGAAGTTCCATGCAGTGAAAGCTGCGGCAATTCCCACGGGGTCTTTGGTCACTTCGAAGCGACCATTGGGGACGCGTGATGCGATGATCCTGCCATAGATGCGGCGGGCCTCTTCGGCATACCAACGGAATTGATCCACAGCCAAAACCCATTCGCGGCGGGATTGTGCCAATGGTTTGCCTGTCTCGCGAGAGATCATTTGCGCAGCCTCTTCGGCGCGGCTTGCCATGGCATCGGCTGCTTTGTGCAACGCATCTGCGCGCCCAAATCCCCCCATGTCCAAAAGTGCGGCGCGGGCCTTATCCGCCGCATCGATGGCGCGCGCAGTATCTGTTGTGGCGGCCGTGTAGACCCGACCGAGAGGGGTTTCGGTGACGGGCGAGATCACATCGCTTTGTTGGCCAGACTTGACCCATGCCCCATCAATAAAAAGACCGAAATCAGCATACATCTTCAAAAACCCTCCCACCGATACACGGGTTAGGGCTATCTGAGTTTCAGGACTCAATCAACAAAAAATGCAAAATAAAGAATTCCGCAATCATTGTTGCAGGTCTGGTGTTAAGCCCCGGCCGCGATGGTCGCAGCAACCGCCCTTTGCCAACGCGCATAATCTGAAGCGCGGGTATCTGCATCCATCTTGGGGGTGAATTGACGATCTATGGCCCAAGTTTTTCTGAAGCCTGCTTGGTCTGGGTAAAGGCCTGCCTTATAGCCTGCCAACCACGCAACGCCGCGGGCAGTCGTCTCAAGGTGCGTGGGGCGGTCGACCGGCGCATTCAGGATATCGGCCACATATTGCAGGGTATAATCTGACGAGCTCATGCCACCATCCACCCGCAGAACCGTTTGGCCCGTTTGCGAAGCTGCCATATCGGCGGCCATAGCCTCCATCAGATCACGGGTTTGCAAGCCCACAGATTGAAGCGCGGCGCGCGCCAATTCATTCGGCCCTGTGTTGCGCGACAGACCGAAAACGGCCCCACGGCATTCGGAATTCCAATAGGGTGCGGCTAAACCCGTAAAAGCGGGCACAAGCGTGATGGCTTGGCCTTGATCTGCGGCTTTGGCCATGTCTTGTGTCTCTGCCGCCGAGGCGATGATGCCCAACCCATCGCGCAACCACTGCACCACCGCGCCCGCAATATAGATGGAGCCCTCTAGCGCATAGGCCGTTTGCCCATCCATGCGATAAGCGATGGTGGTCAAAAGTTTATTCTTCGAAGGGACAGCAGTTGCGCCTGTGTTCATCAGCGCAAAGCACCCAGTGCCATAAGTGACTTTGGCCATGCCTTTGTCAAAACAGGCTTGGCCAATTGTTGCAGCCTGTTGGTCACCCGCAACGGCGCGGATCGGAATTTCTGCGCCGATGACATCCATTGCGGTTGTCCCGAAATGCGCGTCACAATCGAGAACATTCGGCAGGACTGCGCGGGGGATGTTGAAAAGCGAAAGGATATCTTCGCACCACTCAAGGCTGTGGATGTCGAACAGCATCGTGCGCGCGGCATTGGTCACATGGGCCGCGCCCCCCGTCAGATGCCAAATCAGCCAAGTGTCCACTGTGCCAAAGGCCAATTCGCCCGCCTCGGCGCGTCTGCGGGCATCTGGGATTTCATCTAACATCCATGCCAATTTGCTGGCTGAGAAATATGGATCAAGCACAAGCCCTGTCTTGGCGGTGATCATCTCTTCATGCCCTGCGGAACGCAAAGTTGCGCAGCGATCCGCTGTGCGGCGGTCTTGCCAAACGATGGCATTGTGCAAAGGCGCGCCCGTTTTGCGATCCCACAAAAGCACGGTTTCACGTTGATTGGTGATGCCGATGGCCGCAATCGCCGTTGCGGGTGTCGCGGCATCGCGCAAGGCGGATGTGATGCAATTTCGCGTGGTCTGCCACAAATCCATCGGGTCATGCTCGACCCAGCCCGAGCGCGGGTAGTGTTGGGTAAATTCCTCTTGCGCCTGTGCAAGGGCATCAAACCCTGCATCGTAAACAATCGCGCGGGTCGAGGTGGTGCCTTGGTCAATTGCAAGAATATGGGTCATGGTTTAGGCCCCTGTCGAACTGTATGGGATTATATGTGTTGCAAGCCCCCAATCACGGCAACGTGCGGCCAATGGGGCGTCAAGCGGATGATCTGTAAACAGCGCATCAATTTGCGAAAGTGCAGCGATTTTTGCAGGCGCGCTGCGCGTAAATTTTGAGCGGTCGGCCACCAAAAACACGCGCCGCGATTGTGAGATGATTGTCTGGCTGACCCCCACCTCTTGGATGTCGAAATCCAACATATCCCCTTCCGCATCAATGGCTGAGCATCCTATGACCGCAAGGTCAAATTTGAACTGTGCCACCGCATCCGAGGTCAGCTTGCCGATCAGCCCCCCATCGGCGCGGCGCAATTGCCCGCCCGCAAGGATGATCTCGCAATTGGGATTGGCGGCAAGGATGGTCGCGACATTGATGTTATTTGTGACCACCAAGAGATTCTTGTGATGCAGCAAATTTTGCGCAACGGCCTCTGTCGTGGTGCCGATATTGAGGAAGAGCGAAATGTCATCGGGTATTTGGGCCGCACAAGCTGCCGCAATGCGTGCCTTTTCTTCAGCGTATAACCCGCGCCGCATTTCATAGCCGATATTTGATACGCTCGATGGCAGGATCGCGCCGCCATGGACGCGCTCTAATTTTCCCGCATCGGCAAGATCGCTAAGGTCGCGGCGGATGGTTTGGGTGGTCACGCCAAAATGCGCGGCCAGCCCTTCGACACTCACTTTCCCCTCGCGCCGTGCGATGTCGAGAATCTCTGGCCAGCGAAAGCTTTGCGACATGCGCGTTCCTTTTCCTTTTCGCGCATTTGCGCGGTTAACAGACCTTAGATGGCTTAAAATCGGGGGTCAATTCTTCGAATGACGTTAAAAATGAATAATTTTGAAGATTAATATTTTCGTTTGTGTTCGTTTGTGCCATAGCGGCGTTAGGTTTCGGTGGAATGAGGCCCGCAAGAAAGGCGCAATGGATATGACGAGCGAGATTGACGATCTTTTCATCATCGGCGGTGGCATCAATGGCTGCGGCATTGCCCGCGATGCGGCGGGACGCGGCTTGACGGTGCGTTTGGCGGAAATGAACGATCTGGCCTCGGCTACGTCTTCTGCATCGACTAAGCTGTTTCATGGTGGGTTGCGCTACCTAGAATATTTTGAGTTTCGCTTGGTGCGCGAGGCGCTGATTGAGCGTGAAATTTTGCTTAAAGCCATGCCTCATATTTCTTGGCCGATGCGGTTTGTGCTGCCCTACCATAAAGATATGCGCTTTGAGAGCCAAACCCCCACATCGCGACTTTTGGCGCGGCTTATGCCGTGGATGGCGGGGCGGCGTCCGCAATGGTTGATCCGATTGGGCCTGTTTCTTTATGACCACTTGGGCGGGCGGGAGATATTGCCTGGAACCTCGGTGGTGGATTTGCGCAAAGGCCCTGAAGGGGCGGCGCTGCACCGTAAATTTTCCAAGGCCTATGAATATTCAGATTGTTGGGTGGAAGACAGCCGTCTTGTGGCGCTGAATGCCCGCGATGCGGCCGAGCGTGGCGCGGTGTTCTTGCCGCGTCACAAGGTGGTGACCGCCAAGCGGGAGAATGGCATTTGGAAGATCAGCACCCAGACCCGCGATGGTCAAACCCATCACCATCAGGCGCGGATTTTGATCAATGCCGCAGGGCCATGGGTCAGCGATGTGATCGGCCAGAAGATCGGTCAAAACAGCAAAGGCGGCGTGCGTCTCGTGCGGGGCAGCCATATTGTGACCAAGCGTCTTTATGACCATGAGAAATGCTACTTCTTTCAGGGTGAGGACGGGCGCATATGTTTCGCCATTCCTTATGAGCAGGATTTCACCTTAATCGGGACGACCGACAAAGATCACCGCGACCCCGATACCCGCCCCGAATGCAGCACCGATGAGCGGGATTATATGCTGTCCTTTGTGAATAACTATTTCAGCACGGCTGTTACTGCCGAGGATATCGTGTGGTCTTATTCTGGTTTGCGGCCGCTCTATGATGACGGCGCGCAATCGGCATCTGCCGCGACACGGGATTACACGCTGATCCTTGAAGGGGATGGGGATGCGCCCTTGCTGAATATTTTTGGCGGCAAGATCACCACCTATCGCCGTTTGGCGGAATCCGCGCTTGAGAAAATCGCAGAGTTCACGAAATCCGCGCGCGGGCCGTGGACGGCGGGGGTAGCCTTGCCAGGTGGCGATTTCGGGGTGGGGGATGTGGATCGGTTGATTGCAAGCCTTGTGGCGAATTATCCGTTCCTTACGCCCAAATGGGCCACGCGCCTCATTCGCGCCTATGGGCGGGATGCTTGGGCGATACTGGCGGGGGCTCAAACATCAGAGGATCTCGGTCGCGATTTCGGCGCAACTTTGACCGAGGCAGAGGTGCGTTGGCTTATGAAACACGAATTCGCGCAAACAGCCGAAGATGTGGTTTGGCGGCGCAGCAAGTTGGGGCTGCGGCTAGACCCATCACAAATAGCGGCCCTTGATGCATGGATGCAAAGCGCCGCAACGCAGATGGCCGCAGAATAGGCTAATCAAACAGGGACAATTGTTCCGTTGGGTGTTTGGCGGCACGTTTTGTCTTGCGGGGGGATTTGCGGCTGCCATGGCGGGTGAGAACTGCAACCGCGCCCGCCTTGTGATCGGGCGCACGGCGCTTGGCCCAAATCTGATCTTTGGCCCATTTGGCGCGCGCCGCAGGATCAAAGATGGGGTTGGGGTAGGTTCGACCCAAAATGCCATGCGCGTCAGGATGCACCCATGGGCGGTGCAGGGCATCCCCTGAGAGCTGTGCAAGTTCAGGCACCCAACGGCGGATGAACACCCCATCAGGGTCTTGATCCAACCCTTGCTTGATTGGATTATAGACGCGGATCGTGTTGATGCCCGTTGTGCCAGATTGCATCTGCACCTGTGACCAATGAATTCCAGGCTCATAATCGGTGAACATCCGCGCCAGATGCAGGCCCGTTTCGCGCCAATGGAACCACATGTGATAACTGGCAACGGCCATTACCATCGCGCGCATGCGGAAATTCAGCCATCCCGTGTGATGCAGGGATCGCATACAGGCGTCCAGAAAGGGCAACCCCGTTTGCCCCTCTTTCCACGCTTCAAACCATGGATACCCCTGTGGATCATCGCGCAGACCATCATAGGCGGGGTGCATATTCTCCCATTCGATCCGTGGTTCGTCTTCAAGTTTTTGGATGAAATGGCAGTGCCAATAAAGGCGGGATTGAAAGGCGCGCAGGGATCCGCGCCAGTCTTTGTGGCTCGGCCCTTTGGGTAGGGTGCCTGCGCGCCGTGCGGCGGCTTGTGCCACCTCGCGGAGCGAGATTGTGCCGAATGTCAGATGCGGCGATAGGCGCGAGCAGGCATCAGCACCCAAAAGCGGGCTAGACATTGCCGCGCGATAGGGCGCGCCGCGTTCAGTAAGAAAACTATGGAGCAGCGCGCGTGCTGCCATTGATCCGCCAATCTGCAGGTGATCCCCGCCATCGGGCGCAAGGCCGAGATCCGCAGGCTTTGGTAAATCGAAACTGGGTGCATCGCAAATTGGTTCAAGATGCGGGGTTGCATGGCAGGGATGTGACATCTGTTTGTCCCATTCCTCCGCCCATCCGTTGCGCGAGGGTAAGTTTCGGATGACACCGAATTGGCGCGGTTCGTGCCATGGGATGGATTTCGATTTGCACCATGCCGCAACCCGTTTGTCACGCGCATATGTCCAATCATTTCCCGTTTCTTGATGCGACCACAGCGCGGCAATTGTGTGCGCCGTTGCGATTTCTTCGAGCACCGCAACGGCATCCCCGCGAAGGATCACAAGCGGCTGACCCAAGCGCGCCAATGCCTCCCGCAACTCTCCCAAGGATTGCCGCAGAAACGTCCAATGTCGCGCGCTTGCATCAGGCTCGGCCCAGAAATCAGGCTCAATGATATAGAGGGGCAAAACAGGCCCGCGCGCTGCCGCAGAGGCGAGGCAGGCGTGATCTGTAACGCGCAAATCACGTTTGAACCAAACAAGCTGAACAGGCCGCTTTTCCATGATCTTGCAAATTAGTGCGTTCATTGGGCTTGTCAGCAATTTGTCCAGTCGACAGAAGCTGATTTGCGGCCTAAGGATGTGGTATACCAAATCCGTGGGCCCATTATGCCGACCATTCCAGACCTGCCGCATAACACAGCGACACCAAGTGAAACCCCCAAAGCCCCGAGCAATCTCAAGGGTTTGGCCCTTATGGCCTTGGGTTTTTTCTTATTTGCTGCCGTAGACACAATGGCCAAATTCCTGACCGATCTGTTTCATCCAGTGCAGATCGTTTGGACGCGGCAATTGGGGCTGCTGTTTGGGGTTTTGGTTTTGCTGCTGTGGCGCGGGCCTGTGATTTTGCGCACGGCGCGACCGAAATTGCAGGCGTTGCGCGGGGCGATTGCGGTGATTTCGGCCACATGTTTCATCTTGGGCGTCAGTTTCGTGCCGTTGGCCGATGCGGTCGCCGTGACATTTGTGGCGCCTTTGATCGTGACTGTTCTGGGCGCCGTCATCTTGCGCGAAACGGTGGGATGGCATCGGTGGGCTGCGATTTCCATCGGTTTCATTGGCACGTTGATCGTGATCCGACCGGGCCTAGGGATCGTGCATCCCGCGGTTCTTCTGGTGCTTTTTGCCGCCAGTTTATTTGCCTTGCGTCAGGTTTTATCGCGTATGATTGCGCCCTATGACAACACCTATACCACGGTAGCTTATACCGCGCTTGTTGGCAGTGCGTTGATCAGCCTGCCGCTGCCCTTTGTATGGATTTGGCCAAGTGACCCCGTCTCAATCGTTTTGATGATTGCAATCGCGGCGATTGCAGGTGTGGCGGAGCTCATGGTCATCCGCGCGCTGGAGATTGCGGAGGCGGTGGTATTGGCCCCTGTGCATTATTCGATGATCCTATGGTCGGTCATGTATGGCTATCTCGTCTTTGCGCAATTGCCTGATGGGTGGACGCTTATTGGAACGGCCGTGATCGTGGCCACAGGTCTTTACACGATGCATCGGGAGCGCCTTGCCGCGCGCTCACGCCGTGCTGCGGTTTAGGCGATTTGCGGCGACCGCCGATAAGGCCAAAAGTCCGCTTGCTACCATCAAGCAGGCCTCAACCCCGCCCCATTGATAGGCAAGGCCCGATAGGCCCGTGCCCAACAATCGGCCTGCCGCATTCGCCATGTAGTAGAAACCAACATCTTGGCTGACCCGCTCGGATTTTGAAAATGCGAGAATGAGGTAAGAGTGCAGGGCTGAGTTCACGGCAAATATCGCGCCAAAGACCAACAGACCCAAGACCAGCGTCACAGTCAGCCAAGGGGCGGGCGTGCCTGCGGTGGAGACAGTAATCGCCAAAAGCGCAGGGATTGGCACAAGCGCCAAGGCCCATTGGCGCGCACTTGCAGACAGTTGCGCCAGATTGTTAGCCCCTTTGCGCAGGATGCGCGGGGCCATGGCCTGAACAGTGCCATAAAGGATGATCCAGACCGCCATGAAGGTGCCAATCATGAAAAAGGCCGCGCGTCTGCTTTCATCGCTGCCATCGGAAAGAACGGCGTAGAAATAAACGGGGATGCCCACCACAAACCACACATCCCGCGCGCCGAATAAAAAGACGCGGGCCGCAGACAGACGATTGATATTTTTGTCTCGCGAGATGACGGTGGAAAACTTGGTCGCTTTGTTCCCTTTGGGCAGGCCGTCTGGCATGAAGAAAAGCAGCGCCACAAGGATCAGTGCCAAAATAGCTGCCATGCCCAACAAGGCGGTGTTGTAGCCATAAAGTGCCAAAAGGCCTGCGCCCAAAAGGAACCCCAATCCCTTTACCGCGTTTTTTGATCCTGTCAGCCAAGATACCCATTTCAGCAATCCAGCCCCTTCGGGTGCCAAAAGTTTGACAGCCGATTTTGAGGACATTTTCGCCAGATCCTTGGCCACGCCTGAGGCCCCTTGCACGGCCATCACATAGGCCACAGATGCGCCGATCGACCACGCAGGATCCAGCGCGGTGAGGGCCAAAAGCGCACCAACCTGTAGGATCAGCCCCGCATATAAGGTGCGGGTCAGGCCAAACCGCGCGGCCAGCCAGCCCGCAGAAAGATTGGTTATAACGCCTGCAAGCTCATACAGTAAAAACAGATAGGCCAGTTGAACGGGACTAAAGCCGCGCTCGTGAAAGGCCAAGAGAACCAACATCCGAAGCGCGCCATCCGACAGCATAAACGCCCAATAAGCCGCTGTTACGGCGATATAGGCGGGCAGGGCGGATGGCTTTGGCGCGGTCATAGGCTTGCGCCAACCATGCGCGCGACATCAATCAGGCGATGGGCATAGCCCATTTCATTGTCATACCACGCATAAATCTTGGCCTGCGTGCCATTAATGACCATCGTGGATGGCCCATCCACAATCGAGGATCGCGTGTCATTGGTGTAATCCGCACTCACCAAAGGGCGCGCTTCAAAGCCGAGGATGCCGTTCAGCGCCCGTTCTGCCGCACGCGCGAAGGCTGCGTTGATTTCCGCTGCCGTGGTCTCGCGGTCAAGCTCAAAGACGCAATCGGTCAGGGACGCGTTCAACAAAGGCACGCGCACAGCGTGCCCATTCAGCTTGCCCTTCAATTCGGGATAGATCAGCGTGATCGCCGTGGCACTGCCCGTTGTGGTCGGGATCAGCGAGTTCAGCGCAGACCGCGCGCGGCGTAAATCTTTGGCTGGCCGATCCACCATGGTTTGGGTGTTTGTGACATCATGGATTGTGGTGATTGAGCCGTGCTTGATGCCAAATTCTTCCATCATCACTTTAACCACAGGGGCAAGGCAATTTGTGGTGCAGCTTGCCGCTGTCACGATGTGATGCGCGGACGGGTCATAAATCTCATGGTTCACGCCATAGACGATATTCGCGGTGGGGCCATCTTTGACGGGGGCGGAGACAATGACCTTTTTAACGCCTGCGGCGAAATAGGGCGCAAGGGCCGCAGCTGTTTTAAATTTCCCCGTGCAGTCAATGACCACATCCACCCCCTGAAGGGGCAGGTCATGGATGTCTTTGGTGCCAATAAAAGGAATGCGTTGGTCATTTATGATGACAGCATCTTCAGTTGCTGAGAAAGACGCGGGCCAGCGGCCATGCACTGTGTCAAACTCCAACAGATGGGCGTGCATGGCGGCATCACCGACCGCATCATTGATCCATGCGATCTCTGCGCTCGCCTCAAGCAAGGGGCGCAGCGCAAGCTTGCCGATGCGGCCCAATCCGTTCAGCGCGTAGACAGTCATATCTCAATCCTCTTTTGAAATCTCTGCAATGTGATCTACCGCCTTTTGCAGCGCCGCGCGTTCTAGGCTTTCGAGGGGCAGGGCGGTGAAGGCGGCAATACGATTGCGCAACGCGCCATAGGTTGCCTGAAACGCCAGTCCCCGCTCGGCAACGCTGCCTTGAGCCTTTACAGGGTCAGGCAGGCCCCAATGCCCGCTGACAGGCTGCCCTGCCCAAGCGGGGCAATCCTCATTGGCGGCCACATCACAGACTGTAAAAACAAAATCCATCTGTGGCGCTTCGGGCGCTTGGAAAACGCTAAGATGCTTAGAACTGAGAGCAGAGGTATCATGCCCTTTTTGGCGCAGCACCTCGAGCGCGAGCGGGTTGAGCGTGCTTTGCGGTTGGACACCGGCGGAGTATACGCGAAACCGATCCCCGCCCATATCGCGTAGCAAAGTCTGAGCCATGATGGAGCGTGCCGAGTTTCCCACACAGAGGAACAGCACATTAAATGGCCTGCCGTCATTCTGCGGGTCAGGCGCACAGTCAAACTGAAGGTTTACCCGTCCACGGCAGCACTCTGAAAATAGAGCAGCCATCATGTCATGGGTGGCGTCCATCGCCACGCGATAGCGCAGCGAAGTGCCTTCGCGTTCTTGCACGATCAACCCTGCCTGATGAAGCGCGCCAAGATAGGCCGACAAGGTCGAGGGTTTAACCCCCAAAGCAGCACCAATTTCCCCCGCCGCGACCGCATCAGGATAACGGCGCATCAGCAGGCGAAAAATATCAAGGCGTGGGCCATGGCCCAAAGTTGACAGCTGTGTGACGAGTATATTTTCCATATTTCGCGAATAATCGAAATAATAGGCCGCGCATAGGCCCAAATTGTGCTGTCATGAAAAATTCACAGAGAGCGTAAATTAGCCTGCCAAATGGCTTTCACCGCGGGCTTTGGCCAAGGCAATCTGGTGCTGACGTTCGCGGAAACGCGCGCGATCTTCATCGCTGTGCTCGCCCATACATTGATGACAGGAGACGCCTTCTTCGAAATGAGGATGTCTGCGATCTTCGTCAGAAATTGGGCGGCGACAGGCGCGGCACAGACCATAAGGCCCCTGTTTAAGGCCGTGACCGACAGAGACGCGTTCGTCAAAGACGAAACATTCGCCCTGCCAAAGGCTGCTTTCTTGTGGCATTTCCTCAAGATATTTTAGGATGCCGCCTTTGAGGTGATACACCTCCTCCACGCCTTGATCCTTGAGG
Source organism: Roseobacter sp. HKCCA2468 (assembly GCF_037805105.1). Lineage (NCBI taxonomy): Bacteria > Pseudomonadati > Pseudomonadota > Alphaproteobacteria > Rhodobacterales > Roseobacteraceae > Roseobacter > Roseobacter sp. HKCCA2468. The sequence goes on along the minus strand of NZ_JBBLYN010000004.1, from coordinate 174,459 downwards.
AACGCGGTGGATTTCTCGCAACGGATGCCACCGGTGCAGAACATTGCGATCCGCTTGTTGTGAAAGCGATGTTTGTTTTCCTCCCACCATTGTGGGAATTGGCGGAAACTTTCGGTCTGTGGATCAACCGCGCCTTTGAAAGTGCCAATGGCCACTTCGTAATCATTGCGCGTGTCGATCACGGCAACATCAGGGGCCGAGATCAATTCGTTCCATTCTTCAGGCGCAACATAAGTGCCCACGATTTTGAGCGGATCAGTTTCTGGCACACCCATCGTGACGATCTCGCGCTTCAGGCGCACCTTGAGGCGGCCAAAGGGCATTTCGGTGGCTGTGCTTTCTTTCCATTCAAACGCCGCACAACCAGGCAGGTTGCGGATATGGGATAGCACCGCGTCAATCCCTGTGCGGCTGCCTGCGATGGTGCCGTTGATCCCTTCGCGCGCCAAAAGAAGCGATCCCTTGATCCCCTGCGCCTCGCAAAGCCCAAGCAGGGGCGCGCGCAACTCTTCGGGCGCGTCAAATCGGGTAAAGTGATAGAGGGCGGCGACAATATACATAGCTGCGCATTTACGCCCTTGCATTGTGCAACTCAACCCTTAGGTGATGCGTCACGCTGCCCTATACGGAGACCATGGTATGAAACCCGATACTCACGCGCTTTTGGTGATTGATGTGCAAAATGACTTTTGCGAAGGCGGTGCCTTGGCTGTGCCTGAGGGCAGCGCGATTGTAGCGGGGATCAACGCCTTGATGGATGACTATGCCGCCGTGATCCTGACCCAAGATTGGCATCCCGCGGATCATTCCAGTTTTGCAAGTCAGCATGAGAGGCGCGCGCCCCTAGAGATGATTGAGATGCCCTATGGCCCACAGGTTTTATGGCCTGATCATTGCGTGCAAGGCAGCGCAGGGGCGGAATTTCATCCAGAACTTCGCACAAACCGTGCGGATCTGATTATTCGCAAAGGGTTTCGGCCTGCCATCGACAGCTATTCTGCGTTTTTCGAAAATGATCACCAGACCCCCACGGGGCTTGAGGGATATTTGCGCAATCGTGGGATCACGCATCTGACTATGGTCGGATTGGCGACAGATTTCTGTGTCAATTATTCCGCGCAAGATGCCGCAAAACTAGGGTTTGCGGTCGATCTGCGCCGCGATTTGTGTCGCGCGATTGATCTGGGCGGATCATTGGCGACAGCTTTGGATGACATGGCCGCTTTGGGTGTGATGATGTCAGAGGGCTGATTGATAGAGTTTGACTGTTAACCCACCGAAGGCCACGGGGCGGCTCACCTCTGACCACGTCAAACCTGTGGCCTTGGCTAACCCTTCGTCCGATGTGACCATGCCAAATTGCCATCCCGTGAACCGTTCGCGCATGACCGCACCAATGGCGCCGTAAAGCCCAAACAACAATTTGCGATTGCCAATCCGCGCGCCATAGGGCGGGTTCAGAATGACCAACCCTTTTTGCTGTGTCGGTGGTTCAAGCGCGCTGAGGGGCTGACAGGCAAAGCTTGTCCATTCCGCAACATCTGCCCGCTCGGCATTGGCGCGCGCGCCTGTAATGGCCCCTTGGTCGCGGTCGAACCCGTAAAATTGCACGGCCTCAGCCTCGCGCGAGGAAAAATTGCGGCGCATTGCAGACCAATCAGCACTCTCAAATCCGGCAAGATCTTCAAACGCAAAGCGGCGTGCACGCCCTGCGGGCAACCGCGCGGCAATCTCGGCGGCCTCAAGCAAAAACGTGCCAGAGCCACACATCGGATCAACCACAGGCATCCCGCCATGATAGCCGCAGGCCCGCAAGAACGCGGCAGCAAGGGTTTCTTTCATGGGCGCTTTGCCGATGAATTCCTTGGCGCCCCGTTTGTGCAAGCTCTCGCCAGATGTATCGAGGCTGAGTGTGCAAAGATCATCTTCGATGCGCAGTTTAACAACAATCTGCGCCTCAGGGTTCGGCGTGCTGCCAAGCGCCGCGCTGATTGCCCCCTCAATTCGTTCCGCAGCTGCGCGTTGGTGGTAAATCTTTGATTTGCGACAGGTGGCCTCAACGCGCCAAGCTCGATCAGGTCGCAAAATGCTGGCCCAATCCAATTTGCGCGCGCGCTTGTCCAATTGTGCCAGATGCATCGCGCGGAATTCCGCGATACGGATCAATACGCGTCCCGCGCTGCGCAGCCACAGATTGGCACGCATTGCTTCAGCGAAATCACCCTGACAGATCACACCCCCTGCCACAGATTGCACACCCAAGAAGGATAAGCTGCGCGCCTCCTCGGCGAGGATATCCTCCAATCCTGGGGTGCCTTGCAGGAAAATTTCCATCGCTCTTGCCTTTATGGCCTATGATTTGCTCTAAACGGCGCGAAACACGCCTGCTTGGAGCCTAGCCATGGTCGATATCGCCACCCGTGTCCATAACCATCGCTGGAGGATTGACCCGATCGTGCGCTCGCTGATCGACACGGATTTCTATAAATTGCTGATGTGTCAGTCAGTCTTTCGCAATCGGCCCAAAACCCAAGTCGCATTTTCACTGATCAATCGCACAACGCGCATCCCGCTTGCGCATCTGATTGATGAGGGTGAATTGCGTGAACAATTGGATCATATCCGCACCCTGCGCCTGACGCGGGGCGAAAGCACGTGGCTGCGCGGGAATACGTTTTACGGCAAGCGCCAGATGTTCCGCCCCGATTTCATGGAATGGTTCGAGGCGCTGCAACTGCCCCCCTACCATCTGGAACGGGTGGGGGATCAATATGAGCTGACCTTTGAAGGCGCATGGCCCGAGGTGATGCTTTGGGAAATCCCCGCGCTTGCAGTTTTGATGGAATTGCGCGGGCGCGCTGTCTTGAAAGACATGGGTAAGTTCGAGTTGCAGGTGCTCTATGCCCGCGCGATGACGAAGCTTTGGGAAAAAATCGAAAGAATGCGCGCGATTGAGGGGTTGCGCATCGCTGATTTTGGTACTCGCCGCCGCCATTCCTATCTGTGGCAGGATTGGTGTGTGCAGGCGATGATCGAAGGTTTGGGGGATAAATTCGCGGGCACCTCGAATTGCCATATCGCGATGAAGCGCGACATTGAGGCCATTGGGACGAATGCGCATGAATTGCCGATGGTCTATGCCGCCTTGGCCCGCGATGATACGGAACTGGCTCGGGCGCCATATGATGTGCTTGCGGACTGGCATGAAGAACATGATGGCAATCTGCGCATCATCCTGCCTGACACCTATGGCACGGCAGGGTTCCTCAGGAACGCGCCCGATTGGTTGGCGGGTTGGACGGGTATTCGTATCGATTCAGGCCAACCCGAGGCAGGGGCCGAGGCCGCGATTGACTGGTGGAAATCGCGCGGCGAAGACCCTACGCAGAAATTGGTGATCTTCTCGGACGGGTTGGATGTCGACCGCATCGCCGAGCTGCACGCCAAATTTTCAGGCCGCGTGCGCGTGTCCTTTGGCTGGGGCACGCTTCTGACCAATGATTTCCGCGGGCTGGTCGAGGGCGATGCACTCGCCCCCTTCTCGCTGGTCTGCAAAGCCATCCGCGCCGACGGCCGCCCCACGGTCAAACTCTCCGACAACCCCGAGAAAGCAATGGGGCCAGAGGAGGAGATTGCTCGGTACAAGCGCGTGTTCGGGGTGGGGGAACAGGAGCGGGTTGAGGTGGTGGTTTAGGGAATTAATACTTTTCGAAAACATTCATCAAAAGCGTTTCGATATGAGCGGCAGATTTGTTTACGGACACTTTCAGGCTGTTGGGGTGTCCGCAGCCATTGCGGAGATCGAGGCACTTTTTCAGTTCCGCTTTCACGTTCTTTCCGATAATCGACAGGGCCTCGATGCGATCCAAGAAGTCGCCTTCGGCCATTTTTCCAATGTCGTCCTGCGATGCGGCGGTCTTCCATTTCCCATTGACCCGACTCGCCTCGGCATTGAACGCAGCAAGGTGATTCTGATGGACGTGCTTCTGCAAGACATCAACCGCGCCCAACCACGACATAACAATTGCCGAGCGATGTAGCTCAGCCTCATGGCACTTGATGGCCTCTTCGACAAAGTCGCGGGTTTGCTGATCGGTTATTTTGGCTAGATGGGCGCGCAAATCAACAGCGACTTGCATAGCAGCCGGGCTGATCGACGCCACCCCAAGACCGCGAACGTGCATACGCCCGGCATCAGTCAGTTCCCAGCCCGAAGTGCGGATGGCTTTGCCCTTGGACGCCCCAAGGGTGGCGGAGACGTTCCATTTCCGCATAGCGCGAAAGCCCGCCGCCTCAGCAAGGTCATTGATTTTGGAAACAGGCACAGGCTCACCCTGCGTGGCGAGGACAAGCAAGACCTTGTCGAGCTTGGAAAGGTCTTTGTGAAGCCATTGCTTTAGCTCGTCAGATTTCAGCAACCTTAGCCTCAATTCGCTTTCGTTCTTTTGCGCTCAGAGCGTATGTATCTTTCGCAATTTGACGTATTGTCTTTGCCTTGGTCAAGTTTCCAAGATTCTGGGACATATTGCCGCTCATGTTTGAGTTGTAATAAGCTGTCGCACCTTTCATCTCGTTAAGTATCTCATTCCGTGTCGCGGAAGCCTTCCTCTGCACCAACTCTAGTTGTGCCATTGCGCAGATTACGAGTTCCGGGCCGGTCTTTGCCTCCAAATGCGCAGCAATCGTGTTGGTCGAGAAGGTATATTGCCCACCGACCACGGCGGTACCGTTGCTTACACCATTTGCAGGCGGCGGCTGAACGGGGGCCTCAATCTGCGGGGTGACTTCCTCTGGCATTTTTGCAGCCATGTCGCCCATTGTGACCAACAGTGCCTCAATGCCACCTGTCAAAAACGATGGGTCGCCTTCATATTCGATTTCCATCGAGCCGACCTTAATTCTGATCTTTGCGCCATTCATGAAGTTCTCACAGTCTTTTCTCGGGGCAGAGCTATCTTGAAATAACATTTACAATTTATGCACATTTTTCAAGAATTGTTGTGAAGGTATCAAGGCGTGCGCCAAAGGAAATTCGACCTTAGACAACTACCCCTCCACCTTCCCCCGTCCTGCCTTCACCTCGGCGCGCACCTTCTTCGCCTTGATCCGCCGTTCCACCGATCCCTTCGTGGGGCGGGTCGGGCGGCGGGGTTTGGGGGCCACTAGGGCGGCGCGGATCATCTCGGTCAGTCTTTCGCGGGCGATCTCGCGGTTGCGGGCTTGGCTTCTGGTGTCTTGCACAAAGATCACCACCGCGCCGTCTTTCGTCCATTTCTGGCCCGCGATGCGTTGCAAGCGGCGTTTGACGGGCGCGGGCAGATGGGGGGAACGGGCGGCCTCGAACCGCAATTCCACTGCCGTTGAAACCTTGTTCACATTCTGACCGCCTGGCCCTTGGGCGCGGGTGAAGCTTTCGGTCAATTCCCAATCGGCAATGGTGATCTGGTCGGTGATGGTCAGCATCTGGGTCTGCCTTGCGGGTTTGTGCGGGCATCATAGCGGGCAAAGGCGGATAATCCCAGTGACGATCCTTCGCCCCAAGCCCATAAGATTTCGCAGATGACGCCCCTTGTTTGAAGGGGGGGGCATCGTTACATGAGGGGCTATGATGAAAAGACCACTCCGCCCTCATCTTGCACAAGCCCCTTGGTCCTTTGTTTTGGGGCGGATTGATTTGTGATGCTTAAGATCATCAGCCTTTTTCTAATTTTTATGGCCGTGCTTGCCATGTTTGGAAAGCTGCGCCTGCCCAAGTTCAAATCGCGCAAGCCGCGCTTTCCCCCAGATCCCCTAAAGCGTGATCCGCTGAGACGTGATCCGAGAGACGAGGACAAACCTGAATGACCGCGCATATTGCCTTGGCTGTTTTGGGCTTGGTGATCCTTGTTCTTGCGGGGGATGCGTTGGTGCGGGGGGCTGTCAACCTTGCGTTGCGGTTGGGCATTTCGGCCTTAGTCGTCAGCCTGACCGTGGTGGCCTTTGGGACATCTGCGCCAGAATTGTTGGTGTCGATCCAAGCAGTGCTTGGTGATGCACCAGGCTTGGCGTTGGGCAATGTTGTGGGGTCGAACATCGCCAATGTTCTTTTGGTCTTGGGGTTGCCCGCAATTATTTCCTGCCTTGACTCCAGTGTCTCGGACACGCGCAAGAATTACATTTTCATGCTCTGCGCCAGTTTGGTCTTTGTCGTGCTTGCGTTTCTGGGGCCCTTTGTCTGGTGGCACGGTCTGATCCTTCTGGCGGTTTTTGCGCTAATATTGGGGGATCAAATTCGTCACGCCTTTACAGGTGATGCGCCCGAGGAATTACCCGAAGAATTGGAAGAAGCTGATCCGTCCATGCCCTATTGGAAGATTGGCATTTATCTTGGGCTTGGCTTGATTGGTCTGCCTTTGGGGGCGGATCTCTTGATTGATAGCGCCACAGAAATCGCACGCGCCTTTGGCGTGTCGGAGGTGGTCATTGGCTTGACCCTTGTGGCCCTTGGCACCAGTTTGCCCGAATTGGCGACATCTGTGATGGCTGCATTGCGGAAACATGCAGATGTGGCCTTGGGCAATGTAATTGGCTCGAACATCTTTAATTTGGTTTTTATTTTCGGGGTCGCGCCATGGTTTGGCGCCATTCCCGTGGATAGTGAATTCCTGCGCTTTGATCTTTGGGTGATGTTGGGCACTTCGCTGATCTTGCTGCCTTTCGTGTTTTTCCGGTGGCGCATGGGGCGCGCGGTGGGACTTCTCTTTGTGGCGCTCTATATCGGCTATGTAAGTTTCTTATTGCACTAGTCGGAGGTTCACAGATGCCCGCAGCTTTGGTGACAGGCGCAGGTCAGCGCTTGGGTCAGGCAATGGCGATTGCATTGGCACAGGCGGGTTACGATGTGGCGATCCATTATGCCTCATCCCGCGAAGGGGCTGAGGCGACCGCGGCAGCCGTTCGGGCTGCAGGGCGTCAGGCGGTTCTGGTGCAGGCCGATCTTTTGGACGAGGCGGCGACACAGGCCCTTTTGCCTGAGGCCCATGCGTCAATCGGGGCGCCTTTTTCGGTTCTGGTCAACAACGCCTCCATATTCGAGCATGATACATTCGGGGGCCTCACCCGCGAGAGTTGGGATCGGCACATGAATTCCAACTTGCGCGCGAGCGTGGTCTTGTCCGAGGCTTTTGCCGCGCAGGCCCCCAAAGCCGTTCAAGATAGCGGCGGTGAGCCGCGCGCAACCTCAGTCATCATCAACATGATCGACCAAAGGGTGCATAAGTTGACCCCCGATTTTGTCAGTTACACATTGGCAAAATCCGCATTGTGGACATTTACCAAAACCGCCGCGCAGAATTTAGCGCCCGATATTCGCGTAAATGCCATTGGGCCCGGCCCAACATTGCGTGGGGGACGGCAGGATGCAGCTGCCTTTGCCCGCCAGAGACAAGCTACAATTTTGCACCGTGGCGCCGATTTGGACGATATCACCGATGCGCTCATCTATTTGGTGAAAGCTAAGGCTGTGACAGGCCAAATGATCGCCGTGGATGGGGGGCAGCATCTGGCTTGGGCGACCCCTGATGTTATAGGGACAGAATAGGTCTAATTTTTAATCATGATTAGAGTTTTCCACCGGGTCTCCTTAGGTAACGTTTAGGTAAAGTTTAAGTAACGCTTTGATCACAAAGCCCCGCTGGAAAAGAAAATAATTAACAAATTCAAATAGTTAAAAAGACGCCTAAAAATTGTGCAACTCACGGAACCCTCCGAAAAACAATGAAAAATTTCGATGCTTCAAGGGTTTTCCGCAGGTTTATCCACAGGTTTAGTGGACATATTTTCCCTTGAACTTGGCTGCTCTTCGTTGCAGCGCGAATTGGAATCAGGGCAAGCTTTGCATCATGGATGACATGTTAGAAAACAGCGTGGAAATTAGCCCCTCAGGAGATGCGCCGCGGCAGGGGCATGAGGTCATCCGCGACTACCTTAAGACACTAGATCAAAGCCCTGGTGTTTATCGCATGCTCGATGCACAGAGCCGCGTTTTGTATGTTGGCAAGGCGCGTGCCCTCAAGCGGCGGGTGTCGAATTATGCGAAACCCTCGGGACATAGTCCGCGTATCGCGCGGATGATTTCGGAAACTGCTTCGATGATGTTTCTGACCACGCGCACCGAAACCGAGGCGCTGTTGTTAGAGCAAAATCTCATTAAGCAGCTCAAGCCGCGATACAATGTTTTGCTTCGTGACGATAAAAGCTTCCCGAATATCGTAATCGGGGCTGCGCATGATTTTCCGCAAATCCGCAAACATCGAGGGGCGAAGACGGAGAAAGGGCAGTATTTTGGCCCGTTTGCATCGGCGGGGGCGGTTAATCGCACGTTGAACCAATTGCAAAAAGTGTTCTTGCTGCGCAATTGCAGCGACACGACTTTTGACAGCCGCACGCGGCCCTGTTTGCTTTACCAGATTAAGCGGTGTTCTGCGCCATGTGTTGGCTATATTAGCGCATCAGATTACGCCGCGAGCGTGGCTGATGCCGCGCGGTTTTTGCGCGGGAATTCCACCGAAATTCAAGAGCAGCTTGGCGCGCAAATGGCCGAGGCTGCCGAAGCGATGGAATATGAGCGCGCTGCAGCGTTGCGCGACCGCATTCGCGCGCTGACGCAAGTGCAAGGCACCCAAGGGATCAACCCGCAAACTGTGCGTGAGGCCGATATCATCGCCTTACATATGGAGGGCGGTCAGGCCTGTGTTCAGGTCTTTTTCATCCGCGCCAACCAAAACTGGGGCAACCATGACTATTACCCGCGCTTGGGTGGTTCTGAATCCCCCGATGAGGTGATGGAGGCCTTTTTGGGCCAGTTCTATGATAACAAGGAACCCCCACGCCAAGTGATCCTGTCGCATGGGCTGGAGGAGGCCGATCTGATGGAGGCCGCCTTGGGCCAAAAGCGCGGTGGAAAGGTTGAGATCCTCGTGCCACAGCGTGGCGAAAAGGCGGAATTGGTTGAGGGGGCATTGCGCAATGCCCGCGAAAGCCTTGCACGGCGTATGGCCGAAAGCGCCACCCAAGCAAAATTGTTGCGCGGTTTGGCCGATGCGTTTGGCCTAGATGGCGCGCCCGCGCGCATAGAGGTTTATGACAACTCGCATATCCAAGGCGCGCATGCCGTTGGGGCCATGATTGTTGCGGGGCCAGAGGGCTTTCTCAAAAGCCAATATCGCAAATTCAACATCCGCGGGGATGATCTTACCCCCGGGGATGATTTTGGCATGATGAAAGAGGTTCTAACGCGCCGCTTTCAGCGCCTCCTTAAGGAAGACCCTGACCGCAAATCCGATGCTTGGCCTGACTTATTGCTTATCGATGGTGGGGCGGGGCAGATCAGTGCTGTTGCCGAGATCATGGGGGATCTAGGTGTTGACGATGTGCCCTTTATCGGTGTCGCCAAAGGTGTCGATCGTGATGCGGGCAAGGAAGAGTTCCACCGCTATGGGGCGCGTCCCTTTGCGCTTAAGCGCAATGACCCTGTGCTCTATTTTATCCAACGCCTGCGCGATGAGGCGCATCGCTTTGCGATTGGGGCGCATCGCGACAAACGATCAAAGGCGATTGGCGCGACCCCGTTGGATGAGGTTCCCGGCATTGGCGCCACCCGCAAGCGGGCGCTTTTGGCCCATTTTGGAAGTGCTAAGGCCGTGTCGCGCGCAGATTTGGCAGATCTTAAGGCGGTAGAAGGAATCTCAGATCGGATGGCAGAAACCATCTATGCCTTCTTCCATGACGGGGCGTGAGCGGATAAGATCGAACCTATGACATGGACACTTCCAAATATTCTGACGGTGCTTCGCCTGTTAGCCGCGATTGCGGTTGGTGTGGTGTTTGCAATCTTTCCGCGTCCGATTGCCGATTGGGTGGCATTGATCCTGTTTATCGGCGCGGCCACCACCGATTATCTGGATGGATATTTGGCCCGCAAATGGGCGCAAGTTTCCCGTTTCGGTGCCATGCTTGATCCGATTGCGGATAAGGCCATGGTGGTGATCGCCTTGGCAATCTTGGTCGGGCTGTTTGATCTATCCGTGGCCCTGATCACACCTGTTGTTCTTATCCTATTTCGCGAGGTCTTCGTCTCGGGCCTGCGCGAATTCTTGGGCGCGGATGCAGGGCGACTAAAGGTTACAAAACTCGCCAAATGGAAAACCATGGTGCAGATGGTTGCGATTGTCTTGATGTTCTTATGGGCGATTGCAGAGCATAATATGCACAATGACCATTCATTTGGCACCTTTGGCTTACATGTGCTGCGCGATGCTTTGGCGTGGGGCGGCATGGGGATGTTGTGGCTTGCAGCCGTTTTGACCTTTGTCACAGGGTTTGATTACTTCCTCAAAGCCTTGCCATTCCTCAGTGACCAGAAAGGCTGACGGGATGATTGAACTGAGATATTTCGCATGGTTGCGCGAACGCATTGGCGCGGATCGCGAGATGATCAACACCGATGCGGCAACAATCGCCGATTTGATTGCTGAGCTGCGTGGTAAATCTGACGCGCATGACTTGGTCTTTTCGGATCTATCCTCTGTGCGCGCGGCGGTTGATCAGGAATTGGTCGATTTGGATCATCCCGTTCAGGGCGCGCGCGAGATTGCCTTCTTCCCACCAATGACGGGGGGCTAGGGTCATGGCGGTAGATGTCCGCGTCCAGTCTGCGCCGTTTGATTTGGGCGCTGAGATTTCGGATTTCGCCGCAGCCGCAACGGGTGCGGGCGCTGTCGTCAGTTTCACAGGTCTGGTGCGCGATTTGCCCGATCAAAGCCTCGCTCACATGGAAATAGAGCATTATGCAGGCATGACTGAAAAAGCACTCGGTGCAATCGCCGCCGAGGCGCAAGCGCGTTGGCCGTTGATCCGTGTCTTGATCATCCACCGCTATGGCAAACTTGTGCCGTCAGACCAGATCATGATGGTTGCGACCGCTTCGCCCCATCGCAAAGCAGCATTTGAAAGCGCTGATTTCCTCATGGATTATCTGAAGTCCCGTGCGCCATTCTGGAAAAAAGAAGCGCGCCACGATGGGCGCGCGGATTGGGTAGAGGCCAAAGACGAAGATGAGGCCGCGCTTGCCCAATGGGTAAAATCTTAGATTAAGATTTCTCCAACTTACTGCGCAGATGGTCGTTTTCGCTGCGGGCTTCACGCAACCCTTCCATCGCGGCGCGCAACTCGGCTTCGGTTTGGGAAAGCTGCGTGGTCAATTCGCTTTCGCGCTGTTCGATATAAGTGATGGCTTGGTCGCGCAATTCTTCGGCTTCGTGCAGCGAAGCGGCGAGGCTTTCCAACTCATTCACATCTGCATCGGATACGCGCGTCAGGCGATGCACAAGCCAATTTGCGAACCACCCAAGGGCAAAGGCGATGATCAAAATGATCGTAATGGCGATAATGAATTCAGTGCGGTTCATTGTTGGGCCTCCTCGCCTGCAGGGGCTTCGGCATCTGCCGCCTCCTCGGGCGTGTCATTTTCGGCTGCGGTTCGATCAATCAGTTTAAACTCGATACGGCGGTTTTGCTCGCGGCCCTCTTCGGTGTCATTATCCGCGATTGGGTTGGCCTCTCCATAGCCGCGCGCCGATAGGTTCGACACTAGAACCCGCCGCGCCAGAAGGCCGTTTAAGACCGCATCAGCGCGGGCTTGGCTCAATGTGAGGTTCATTTCCTCGCGCCCTTGACTGTCGGTATGACCGCCGATTTCCATATCGACATGGCGGCAATCTGGCAGGATCTCAGCCAAGCGATCTAGGATTGCGCCTGTGCTTTCGTTGATTTCAATCGACCCAGGATCAAAGGTGATTTTCGTCTCTGCCAATAGATCATTGATCCGCGAAAGGCAGGTTTCAGGTGACAGCAATTCGGGTTCAGGCGCAAGGCTTGCATCCACGGTCACGTTGATCTCGAAATCTGCACCGTCAAGTTTATCTGAGAGGAGGCGTGAGGCCAGTTCGATATGATCTCGATCTGCAACACGGCCAGACAATGTCAGTTTTGCAGGGGTGATGAGCAAATCGCCGTCATGCAAAAAGGACAGCGCCTCTAAGCCTGCAAGACTGCGGACTGACCATCCTTCGGGCAAGGCTTCGTCCAAATTCGTGGCGAAATAGACATTTTCGCTGCCGAAAAGCGCCTGCGCGAAAGCTTGGTTCGCGGCTTGCAGGTTTTCATCGGGTAAGCGACCGCGCACCTGAACGGCCCCTGTTTCAGAAAGGCTTGCGGTGAATTCTGGCGCTTCTAACGCGCCGCTATCTTGGGGCGGGGGCGGTAGGATGGCCTGCAATGAGAACAGATTGGGAAGGTTGCGATCTAATTCACCCACCACCCGATCAAAAAGACGCTGCGATGTGCCCTCTTTCGCCACAAGGCTGACATCGGCGTCTGAGAAGGTGAGCGTCCCATCCCCGAGTTCTGCCAGAGCCGCAACTGCTACCTCAATGGCCCGCGCCCATTCTGTAGACGGCACGCCAAGGCCCACATCGCAGCTTTCACCTGTGGCAAGGCCTGCGGCCTCAGCCGCGGTGATAATCCTCGCCGCATTCGCCTCCGTATCTGCGGAGCAAACCTCAAGGGTGGCCACATCGCCCTCGCGGATCATACGAAAGGCAAAGGGTGTAATAACGGGACGGGGGGCGGAGATGTCGATAACCACATCCAACCCTGCCTGAGGGTAACTGTTTAAGCGGGATATTGCGCTGTCACGCTCCGCTACGCTATCGGCAACGGCCGTGACAGTCACCTTGCCCTGCATCACCGAGATTTTTGAACGTGGAAGCAAGCGCAAGGCGCGCAGCCCGTATTCAAGTGCGGCATCCCAACCTTGCGGAATAGGATAGTGAACGCTTTCCACGAGATTGGCGACTTCGACCCCATTGGTGATATCGGCAATGCGCGCGGCAATGGTTTCGCCATCGGCATCGGTTGGGATCAGTCCAATCATCGAAATGCCGTCACTGTTGCGCAACATCTCGAGCAGGAAATCTGGGGTTGAAATGCCTGCGGGGTCAGCAACGGTGATTTCATCAATCAGCCGGTCATCATCCACGACTGCCGCGGCAAGGGTCAGCGCGCGAAACCGTGCAGCCTCATTGGGGGCCTCGCCTGAAATGTGAACTTGCAGCCCGTCCCCGCGCAACTCGACCCAACTCACGCCAGATTGCTCAAGCCGCTCCTCAACCGCAGCAACTGAACGGTTTTCGATAAAGATCGCCGCGGCGATTGCCACGAGGTAAGACAACAGGCCTGCGACCAAAAAAGTTAAAACTGCTGCAAGAGAGAGCGAAATTTTCATATTGGAAATGTGATCCGAATTTATCCCCTGCGGATGGCTTAGAGATTAATCGCCCGAGGATCAATCACAGCCATGCTGCAGCGGCAAGAAATAGCCCAAAGATCAGCCCAGCATCGCGATTGCTGCGAAACAGCGACAGGCAGCGGTCGACATTGTTGATGTCCAACTGCTGCATCTGCCAGATCATATGGGCGGCAAAACCCACAACGCCGCAAAGACCCAATATTAGCGCCGCCCCTGATAGGACAACCATCACAGCCGCCGCCGCAAGGCCCGCGCTGAGGATCAAGAAGCCCCAAAGCCACTGCGCCGAATTCTCTCCAAAAAGGCGTGCGGTCGATTTCACGCCCATCAGCGCGTCATCTTCTTTGTCTTGATGGGCATAGATCGTGTCATAGAACAGGGTCCATGCAATTCCTGCGAGATAAAGAAGGAGAGGGGCAAGCGATAGACTGCCTTGATGCGCCGCCCAAGCCAAAAGCGCGCCCCAGTTAAAGGCAATGCCCAAAAACACCTGCGGCCACCATGTGAAACGCTTGGCAAAAGGATAAATCGCCACAGGCAAGAGAGCCAGAATGCCCAACCAAATTGCGGCTGACTGAAAGGTGAGCAGAATGCCAAAAGAGACGAGTGCCTGCACAACCGCCCAAATCAGTGCCCCGCGCACTGTCACCTGACCTGATGGCAAAGGGCGCGATTGGGTGCGGGCAACGCCCGCATCAATATGGCGGTCGGTGATGTCATTCCATGTGCAGCCTGCACCGCGCATGAGAAACGCGCCAATAGCGCATCCTAGTGCAATCCAGAGATCATAGACTGTGCCACCCGCAGGGTCAGCCGCAACAGAAAGCGCCAAACCCCACCAGCACGGCAAAAGCAATAACCATGTGCCAATTGGGCGATCGGCCCGAGATAATCGCAGATAGGGCCGTGTTGCGGCAGGGGCGAGATGATCGACCCAATTGCCCTGATAGGCATCGCGCACGCGACCCTCTGGCATTTGGTTATCTGCGCTCATATGATCCCCTTATGTCTCAAGCCGCCAAGATACGCCTTTACCTAGACCAGCCGCTTGCCAAAGCGCAAACACTCTCTCTCGAGCGTGATCAGGCGAATTATCTTTTTGCTGTGATGCGGCTTTCCGTTGGGGCCGAGATTTTGGTGTTTAATGGCCGTGACGGTGAGTTTCTTGCCGAAGTTGTCGAAGCAAATAAGCGCGCAGGACGGCTTTTGTGCCGCGATCAAACGCGCGCGGTTCAGCTGCCGCCTGACCTATGGCTGATTTTCGCGCCAATCAAAAAAGCGCGCACCGATTTTATCGTGGAAAAAGCGACCGAGATGGGGGCCGCGCGGATCATCCCCGTTCAGACCGAGTTCACCAATTCCGAGCGGATCAGGCAGGATCGCTTGCAAGCCCACGCAATAGAGGCGGCAGAGCAATGTGGCGGCACCTTCGTGCCTGAGGTCAGTGATCTGATGCGCCTTGATCGCCTTTTGGCGCAATGGCCTGAGGATCGTCAGATTATTTGGGCGGATGAGGCGCGGGTTGGTGTTGCTGCGGCTTTTGCGGGGCCGCAGCATAGTCAGAAATGGGCGCTATTGATTGGCCCTGAGGGCGGGTTTTCCCCGCAGGAGCGCGCAAGCCTGTCGCGCCTGCCTTTTGTTACCCCAGTCAGCCTTGGCCCACGCATTTTGCGTGCGGATACTGCTGCCGTGGCCCTGCTGACGCTGTTTCAATCGCATTTGGGGGATTGGCATGATCCGACCTGAATTGCGCCACGCCTTTGTGCGATACTCGGAGGTGATCGCAGCCCTCTGCGCAGTTGGCTTTGGCCTGTGGTTGATCACGCGCCCGAGCCCAATTTTGGGCATGGTTGGGTGGATGGTGGTTGCCGTGGCAACCACAACGGGCTTTGTCGCATGGCGGCGCGCGCGGTTTGCATCGTCTGGGCAAGGCGTGGGGGTGGTCAGCCTTGTTGAAGGGCGCATCGCCTATATGGGCCCAATTTGGGGCGGTGCCGTAGATTTGGATGATTTAGAAAGCCTTGGCTTGCGTGTGGATAAGGACAAAGATCCTGCATGGGTTTTGAAAACCCGCGACAGTGTTTTGACCATTCCCCTTGAGGCAAGCGGCGCAGAGGTTTTGTTTGATGGGTTTTCTGCCCTGCCCAAAATTTCAATGGCCGCGCTGATTGCCGCGCGCGATAAGAAACGCCTTGGCACGCAAATTCTGTGGACGCGTGGCCTTGACACGGATGGTCAGGCGGGCCAGTTCCGCATCGGTGTGCAATCATAATTCAGGCGGGAGCAGCGCCCATGTCGATACCTCAGCAAGGCGGTGGCCCTATTGAACGCGAAAGCCAATTGGCCGAGTATTTGGCCGCTGGGTGCAAGCCGCGGGATCAATGGCGCATTGGCACAGAGCATGAAAAATTTGGCTATTGCCGCGACACGCTAAACCCGCTGCCCTATGATGGCCCTCGCTCAATCAAAGCGGTGCTTGAGGGGTTGCGCGATAAATTCGGATGGGCGCCCGTGATGGAGGGCGCGCACATCATCGGCCTGACCAAGGATGGCGCGAATGTCAGCCTTGAGCCGGGCGGGCAGCTTGAACTTTCAGGTGCACCTCTCGAGACAATCCACCAGACCTGTGACGAGGTGAACCAACACCTCCGCGAGGTGCGTGATGTCGCCGATAAGATCGGGGTTGAATTCATCGGTCTAGGTGCGGCCCCGATTTGGCGGCATGAGGATATGCCAATGATGCCAAAAGGGCGCTATCGCCTGATGACAGGCTACATGGATCGCGTGGGCAGCATGGGCAAAACCATGATGTATCGCACCAGCACGGTTCAGGTGAACCTCGATTTCTCCTCTGAGGCGGATATGGTGCAAAAGCTGCGCGTGGCTTTGGCGTTGCAACCTGTCGCGACTGCGCTGTTTGCGAATTCGCCCTTTATTGATGGCAAACCCAATGGGCATAAATCATGGCGCGCCCGTGTTTGGCGTGACCTCGATGCCGCGCGCACGGGGATGCTGCCCTTTGTGTTTGAGCAGGGTTTTGGCTTTGAGGCATGGGTGCAATATGCGCTCGATGTGCCGATGTATTTTGTATATCGCGATGGGGTCTACATTGACGCGCTTGGTCAATCCTTCCGCGATTTTCTCAAAGGTCAATTGCCCGCCCTTCCAGGTGAGGTGCCGACCCTGTCTGATTGGGCGGATCATTTGACCACAATTTTCCCTGAGGCACGGGTCAAGAAATTCATCGAAATGCGCGGTGCCGATGGCGGCCCGTGGCGCAGGCTATGTGCCTTGCCCGCGTTTTGGGTGGGTTTGATGTATGATCAGACCACATTGGACGCCGCATGGGATTTGGTGAAGGGATGGGACGCTGAGACCCGCGATGCGCTGCGCGTTGCGGCATCCGTAGATGGGCTTCAGGCCGACACTCATGGGATAAAGATGCATGATCTGGCGCGTGAAGTTGTGGCGCTCTCTGAAGCGGGGTTGAAAACCCGCGCGCGCGCGGGCGCGGGTGGGCTTGTGCCTGATGAGACACATTTTCTGAATGCGTTGAAAGAAAGCCTAGAGAGCGGCAAAACCCCCGCCGATGAATTGTTGGAACGCTATCACGGCGAATGGGGCGGTGATTTAACGCGGATCTACGAAGAGTATAAATATTGATTAGGATTTCTGGCCAATTTTCGGCTCGGTGCCAGAGAGCAGTCTTTTGATATTGGCGTGGTGTCTGTTGAAAATCAGCGCAGCCAAGATGACCGTGACGACTGCGGTCTGCGGATAGCCCAAGATTGCCACGAATACAGGTGACAATACTGCTGCGATCAGCGCGGATAGGGACGAAATGCGAAACATCGCGGCCACAATCGCCCATGTGGCGCAAGCCGCAATACCTGCAGGCCAAGCAAGTGTGAGGAGCGTGCCAAGAAAGGTTGCCACCCCCTTGCCGCCCTTGAAACCGATAAACACAGGGTAGCAATGACCGAGAAATGCCGCGCCCCCTGCGACTTGTGCAGCTAAATCGCCAAACAGGGCACGTGCCACCAAAACAGCAATCGCACCTTTTCCTGCATCAAGAACCAAGGTCAGGAAAGCCGCCAGTTTATGGCCTGTGCGCAGGACATTGGTTGCGCCAATATTGCCCGACCCAATGCTGCGCAAATCGCCCAAATTGAACAGGCGCGCCATGACCAGTCCAAAGGGAACCGAGCCCAAGAGATAGGCCCCGATCCCAACGAGGCCCAATTGGATCAAGTTAAATTCAATCACGATGCGTTCCGTTCATAAATGCATTGGCCGTTGACGAAACTTGCCAAAACAATCCCTTGCAGCTGTGCGCCATCAAAGGGCGTGTTCTTGAATTTTGAGTTCAAAGCGAAGCGATCCAAAACAAAAGGTCGATTTGGATCAAACAGAATGAGATCAGCCACAGCACCTTCGGCTAAGCTGCCACCTGGGACATTAAAGCGGCGGGCGGGGTTCAAAGACAACGCTTTGAAGAGATCAGGCAGGCTCAGACCCGCCCCGTGATGCAGCCGCAACGCGGCGGGCAACAGGGTTTCAAGCCCCACTGCGCCACTGGCCGCCGCTTCATAAGGCAGCCGTTTGCTTTCTTCATCCTGTGGCGTGTGCATGGAGCAAATAATATCAATAAGCCCTTCCCGCAGCGCCTCAACCATCGCAACGCGGTCTTCCTCGGCGCGTAAGGGTGGCTTGACCTTAAAGAAGGTGCGGTAATCGCCTACGTCAAATTCGTTGAGCGTCAAATGGTGGATTGAAATACCTGCCGTAACATTCAGCCCTGCCTCTTTCGCGCGGCGCAGCGCGGGTAACGATTTCGCGGTGGAGATCTGATCTGCGTGATAGGCCACGCCGGTCATTTCAACCAATGCAAGATCGCGCTCCAACCCCATACGTTCTGCCATAGGCGACACTGCGGGCAAGCCTTTGAGAGAAGCGAATTTGCCAGAGGTTACAGCCGCCCCTTCTGACAAAATAGGATCTTGTGGATGGCCCACAATGAGCGCGCCAAGACTGCGGGCGTACACCATGCAGCGGCTGAGAACCTTACTGTCGCGCAGAACGAGGTCGCCATCGCTGAAGGCCACAGCCCCTGCATCCAAGAGAAAGCCCAATTCCGTCATCTCGCGCCCCTCACGGCCCTTGGTCAGGGCAGCCATTGGGAGGATACGCACGGGGCTTGCATCTTGCGCGCGGCGGCGCACGAACTCCAATGTTTCAGGCGTATCAATCGGGGGGGTGGTGTCAGCACGCGTGACGATGGTGGTCACGCCACCTGCGGCGGCAGCCGCGCCTGCGCTGCGGAAACTTTCCTTATGCCGTTCACCAGGCTCGCCGATTTTGACGCCAATATCGACCAGACCGGGGGCAAGGCAGGCTTCGGCGCAGTCAATGACGCGCTCTGCGTTTTGGGTCGTGTCACCCGTTCCGCGCGCTGCAATCACCCCATCTTTGACGAGAAGCCAGCCCAAATCCTCGGTGCCTGCCTCTGGGTCTATGAGGCGCGCATTTTTGAATAGGATATTCATGCCTGCGCCCCCTTTTCGGCTCGTCTGGCACGCAAGTTTTGCGCCAGCAAATCCATTGCTGCCATACGCACGGCAACACCCATTTCAACCTGCTCTTGGATCACTGAGCGATTGATGTCATCGGCGATGCTTCCGTCAATCTCGACCCCGCGATTCATTGGGCCGGGGTGCATGACAATCGCATCATCCTTGGCGGCGCTCAGCTTTTCTGCGTCCAGCCCGAAGCGGTGATAATATTCTCGTTCTGATGGGATGAAGGCGCCGTCCATGCGTTCTTTTTGAAGGCGCAGCATCATCACCACATCACAGCCTGCAAGCCCTGCTTGCATATCGTCATACATTTCCACGCCCCATTCGCTGACCCCTGCGGGCATCAAGGTGGGGGGGGCAATTAGGCGAATGCGGTTCTCCATTTTGCCAAGCAGCAGAATGTTTGAGCGCGCCACGCGGCTATGGGCAATGTCGCCGCAAATCGCAATGTTCAGGCGGTGCAAACGCCCTTTTGCGCGGCGAATGGTCAGCGCATCCAACAGGGCTTGGGTTGGGTGTTCATGCTTGCCATCGCCCGCATTCAGAACCGCGCAATTTACCTTTTCCGCCAAGAGGTTCACGGCGCCCGAATGGGGGTGCCGCACAACCAAAAGATCAGGATGCATCGCGTTAAGCGTCAGCGCCGTATCAATGAGCGTTTCACCCTTTTTCAGGCTAGACGCCGCCATCGCCATGTTCATCACATCCGCGCCAAGACGTTTGCCTGCCAATTCAAAACTGGCTTGGGTGCGGGTGGAGGCCTCGAAAAACATATTGATCTGGGTCAGCCCCTTTAAGGCATCACCATGCTTATTATCGCCACGCTCAAGTTCGGCGTAGCGATCGGCAAGATCAAGAATTGTAACGATTTCATCGGGGGCAAGTGTTTCGATACCTAAGAGGTGGTTTTGGCGAAACGACATCGGGCTCCCCCTGATCTGTCTTCCTATTTGACTGCGCCGCTTATAGGCTGTCTTTGGGGGCGGACACAACCCATCCGATAGAGGCTGTTATGGCCCATTTACCTCGCGGCGCACTGGCAGTAGCATTGTGACCATGCGCCATGACCTTGATCAGATGACCTATACCGATGCGCTTGCCGCGCTCAGTTGGCAGGTGGATTTGGGTGTGAGCGATGCGATTGAAGAAGCGCCGATCAACCGATTTGACCTTGAGCCCGAGGTGAAGCCCGCGCCCGTTTCACCAAAGGTGGCGCAGCCTAAGCCTGCACCAACACCCGCACCGAAAGCGGCCACTGTTTCAGATTTGGCCAAAGCCGCCGATGCCCTAGCACAGGCGGCACCTTCCTTAGATGCATTGCGGGCTGCAATGGCGGATTTCCATGGGCTTGATCTGCGCAAAGGCGCGCGGAATATGGTTTTCTCGCAGGGCAATCCTCAGGCCGATGTGATGGTCATTGTCGAAGCCCCAAGCCGTGCCGATGATGAGGCGGGGCAGGGTTTTAGCGATGAGGCGGGCAAACTCTTTGATGCGATGTTTGGCGCGATCGGTCTTTCGCGCTCGGCAGAGGGTCAGAGCGAGGCGCTCTATTTCACCTATGTTTCTCCGTGGCGGATGCCGCAAGATCGCCCAATCACAGAGGCCGAGCATAAGGTGCTGCGCCCTTTCTTGCTGCGCCATATCGCATTATGTGCGCCGAAGGCGGTGGTGCTGCTTGGAAACGCATCTTGCGTTTCAGCCTTGTCACAAATGGGTGTGCAGCGTCTGCGTGAGTCGGATCATATGCTTGAGGCAGGCATACATCGCTGCCCTGCTTTCCCAATTTATTCGCCCGCGCGATTGATGAACGTGCCGTTGCTCAAGCGCGAGGCATGGGCGGATTTGTTGAAACTGAAAGCGAGCCTTGGGGGCGCGAGATGAGCCGCATTGATGAGACGCGCGACTTTATCCCCATCGGCATTGCGGTTCTGGCCGTTTCTGACACGCGGGATTTGACGCAAGATAAATCTGGCGACCTTTTGGAAGGGCGGATCAAAGCGGCGGGCCATTATTTGATCCACCGCGAGATTTTACGAGATGAGCGCACTGAGATCGCAGAAAAACTGCGCGCGTGGTGCGCGGATCCTGCGGTTGACGTGATCCTGACCACGGGTGGCACGGGTCTTACAGGGCGCGATGTCACGGTGGAGGCGCATCGCGATGTCTACGAAAAGGAAATCGAGGCCTTTGGCACCGTTTTCACCATGGTATCGATGCAAAAAATCGGCACATCAGCAGTTCAATCTCGGGCAACGGGCGGGGTCAGCCAAGGCACATATCTCTTTGCCTTGCCGGGCAGTTCGGGGGCCTGCGCCGATGCGTGGGATGAAATTCTAAAATGGCAGCTCGATTATCGCCATCGCCCCTGCAATTTTGTTGAAATCTTGCCCCGCCTTGAGGAACATCGGCGCCGGAAATAGCCATGCCGCGCGTATCCTCCTGTGTGGGGTCACTATGCCGCGCTATTTCCATCGCAGTTTCGT
Organism: Roseobacter sp. HKCCA2468; assembly: GCF_037805105.1. Taxonomy (NCBI): domain Bacteria; kingdom Pseudomonadati; phylum Pseudomonadota; class Alphaproteobacteria; order Rhodobacterales; family Roseobacteraceae; genus Roseobacter; species Roseobacter sp. HKCCA2468. Next base: position 153,052 of record NZ_JBBLYN010000004.1, on the reverse strand, counting down.
GGTCTATTCTTATGGTAACCTTCCCTGCTGAGGCGATACATTTATGAGATTTTTCAATCGTGCATTGACGGGGTTATTCCTAAGCGCTGTGACCTTCGGACTGTTATCCTTGGCGGTCGGGCTGATCTGGTCATCTTTGCAGGAACGCATGGGCGATCAGGGCAGTCGCCCGCCTGCCCGAGAGCGGGTTTTTGCCGCCGAAGTTCTGACGCTGACCCCGCAAAGCTTGCGTCCTGAACTGACTGCGTTTGGCGAGATTTTGCCGCGGCGCAGTCTAGAATTGCGGGCGGCCATCGGGGGGCGTGTGGTCGAGCTTGCGCCCAATTTCCGCGAGGGGGGGCGTGTTGAGGAAGGCGCGCTTTTGGTGCGGATTGATCCTGCCGAGGCAGAATGGGCGCGCGACACCGCCGCGGCAGATCTACAGGATGCTGAAGCGCAGGAAGAGTTGCGCCGCCGCGCGCTAGAGCGGGCGCGTGATCTTGCGGATCGCGGTGTCGGCAGTTTGGCCGCGGTTGAGGCGGCGGAATTGGCCGTGGCTTCCGCCAGCCAAGCCACATTGGCCCGCAGACAGGCGCTTGCGGATGCAGAGCGGCGTTTGGCTGATACTGAAATTCGCGCTGGATTTGCGGGGGTTTTATCCGAGGTTGATTTGGCCGAAGGGCGGCTGTTGAGCGCGAATGAGCAATTTGGCCGCCTGCTTGATCCTGATCAGCTTGAAGTCGCCTTTCGTCTATCGACCGCGCAATATGCGCGTCTTGTTGGCGAAGATGGCCGCCTGCCGCAAGTTGATGTGGAGTTGCGCATTGATCTGGGTGAGCAAGTTTTGACCCTGCCTGCACGCCTGACGCGGGAAAGCGGGGCGGTGGGTGAAGGGCAAACGGGGCGGTTGCTCTTTGCCGATGTGCTGCGCCCTGCGGGCTTGCAAGCGGGGGATTTTGTCACTGTTCATGTGACCGAGCCCGCGCTTGAGGGCGTCATGATTGTGCCTGCCACGGCCTTGGCCGATGGCGCGCATGTGCTTGTTTTGGGGGATGAAGATCGCCTTGAGGAAGCCGAAGTGACGCTCCTGCGCCGCCAAGGGGATGATGTGATTTTCCGCGCGGATCACTTGGCAGGCCGTGAGATTGTGGCCGCCCGAACCCCCGTCTTGGGGGCGGGGATCAAGGTTGACCCTCTGCGCCCTACAGCCGATGGCAGCCTTCCTGAGGTGGTTCAAGACGAGGAGCTAGAGCTTGACCCTGAACGCCGTGCGCGGCTGATCGCCTATGTTGAAGGCAACAGCTTTATCCCTGATGATGTGAAATCGCGGCTCTTGGATCAATTAAACCAACCCCGTGTGCCAAGTGGGGTGGTGGCGCGGCTTGAAGAACGAATGGGGGGCTAACCATGCGTAGCCTTCCGCCACAGGCCTCGGGCATATTATCTTATTTCACGCGTCACCGCACGGCGGCCAATTTGGTTTTGGTTGCATTGATCGTGGCAGGCTTGTTTGCTCTGCCCAATATGCGCGCGCAGTTTTTTCCCGATGTTGTGGTGGATGATATCGACATCTCGGCCCGATGGGATGGGGCAGGGGCTGAGGATGTAGATGCCGCCATCGTGGGCGTCTTGGAACCTGTTCTTTTGGCGGTTGATGGTGTTGTCGCATCCGAGGCCACCGCGCGTGAAGGTGTGGCCAATATTCGTTTGGAATTTGAGCCCAGCTGGGACATGGCGCGTGCAGCGGATGATGTGCAGCAGGCAGTCGATAGTGTCACCGACCTGCCCCAAGATGCCGATACGCCAGAGGTGCGGCGCGGCACATGGCGTGATCGCGTGACCGATGTGGTGATTACAGGGCCCGTGGCACCCGCCCAACTGGGTCGCTTCGCAGATGAATTCGTGGCGCGCCTCTTTGATCAGGGGGTGACACGCACAACCATTCGCGGGGTCGCTGCCCCGCAGATTTTGATCGAAGTGCCAAGTGTGCGGTTGATTCAATATGATCTCACAATGGCTGATATTGCGGCGGCCATCGCGGCCGAAGTCGATACCGCGCCTGCAGGGGCGGTTGATGGGGCCAATGCACGAGTGCGGGCAGGATCAGCCAAGCGCAGTGCAGAGGAGATCGCGGCAATTGCCCTTATTCGTGACCCCAATGGGCGCACAGTCTCGATTGGGGATGTGGCGCGGGTGATGGAATTGGCGGTTGACCGCGAAAGTGCATACTTCGTGGGTGGCAACCCAGCAATGACGGTGCGGGTGGATCGCTCGGATAAGGGTGATGCGATTTCCATACAGGCAACGGTCGAAGAGATCGCCACGCAAATAGAGGCGACCTTGCCGCAAAATGTGCAGATTGATCTGATCCGCACGCGCGCAGAGTTTATTTCGGGGCGTTTAGAAATTCTGTTGTCCAATGGCGCGACAGGGTTGGCCTTGGTTCTTGGCTTGTTGTTTTTGTTTCTCAATGCCCGCACCGCATTTTGGGTGGCAGCGGGCATCCCCGTGGCGATGTTGGCCGCAATTGCGCTGATGTATGCCGTTGGGATCACCCTGAATATGATTTCGCTTTTTGCTTTGATCATCACTTTGGGGATTGTTGTGGATGATGCGATTGTGGTGGGCGAACATGCCGACTACCGCCATCGTGCCCTTGGGGAAGACCCTATCACTGCCGCCGAAACAGCCGCGCGGCGCATGGCAGCGCCTGTTTTTGCCGCGACCCTCACCACTGTTTTGGCATTTGCAGGACTTGCTGCCATTGGCGGCAGGTTTGGGGATTTGATCGCTGATATTCCCTTTACTGTTATCGTGGTGCTGACTGCCAGTTTGGTGGAATGTTTCCTAATCCTTCCCAATCATATGGCGCATGCTTTGGTGGCGAATGCGAAGGATGCTTGGTATGATCGCCCCTCACGTTTTGTGAACCACTGGTTCGAGAGGCTGCGCGGGCGTTATTTCCGCCCCTTCATCGATTTTGCCGTTAAAGCACGCTATCCTGTTGTGGCCGTGATGCTGCTGCTTTTGGCCACCCAAGCCGCCAGTTTCTTGCGCGGTGATGTCACGTGGCGCTTTTTCAATGCGCCTGAGCTGAGCTCCGTTTCAGGGAATTTTGCCATGCTTGATGGGGCAGGGCGTGAGGATAGCCTTGCCATGTTGGCTGAAATGCAACGCGCGGTTGAGGCCGTTGCAAGCCGGTATGAGGCTGAGCATGGCCGCAACCCAACCTCTTACGTCTTGGCCGAAATTGGTGGGAATACGGGCGGCAGTCTTGCATCTGCCGATGGGAAAGACAGCGATCTTTTGGGGTCAATTTCCATCGAGTTGATTGACCCTGACCTGCGCCCCTATTCCTCCTTTGCTTTTGTTGCGGACTTGCAAAATGAAGTGCGGCAAAATCCGATGGTGGAAGAGATCAGCTTTCGCGGATGGCGCGGTGGGCCAGGTGGCGATGCGATTGATGTTCAAGTCACGGGGGCGGAAACCGAGGTTCTCAAGGCTGCGGCCGAGGCCGTCAAAACCGCGCTTTTGCCCTTTGGCGAGGTATCGGGTTTGGCCGATGATCTGCCCTATGATCGGCAGGAGTTAAGTTTATCTCTGACCCCGCGCGGTGAGGCCTTGGGATTTGAAATTGAGGCTTTGGGGCGGATATTACGCAATCGCTTGGGTGGGGTTGAAGCGGCAAGCTTTCCCGATGGGTTGCGCACGGCCACCGTGCGGGTGGAATTGCCGCAAGGCGAGTTAACCGCTGATTTTCTGGATCGCATGTTGTTGCGGGCGGATGGCGGCAGCTATGTGCCCTTGGCCGATATTGTTTCGGTTGAGACGCGGACGGGTTTTTCCACAATCCGCCGCGAAAACGGACAGCGCGTGGTGTCAGTGACGGGGGATTTATCCGAAGATGACCCGGCCCGCGCTGAGGAAATCATGGAGCAATTGCGTGATCAAATCTTGCCAAATATTGAGGCGCAATTTGGGGTGACCACGACCCTTTCGGGCTTGGCCGAGCAGGAACGCGCTTTCTTGGACGATGCCCTTGCGGGGTTCTTGGCCTGTATGGTTGGCATTTACATCGTTTTGGCGTGGATTTTTGCAAGCTGGCTACGCCCGCTTGTCGTGCTATGCGTGATCCCGTTTGGCCTGACGGGGGCGATATTTGGCCATTGGCATTGGGATGTGCCTTTGTCGATGTTTACGGTTGTGGGTCTGATTGGGATGACGGGTATCATCATCAATGACTCGATTGTTTTGGTTTCAACTGTGGATGAGTATGCAAAAGACCGTGGGCTGATCCCTGCCGTTATTGATGCTGCCTGTGATCGTTTGCGGCCCATTCTTTTGACCACCCTCACCACGGTTCTGGGTCTCGCGCCCTTGTTGTTTGAAACATCGTCACAGGCGCAGTTCCTCAAGCCCACTGTGATTACGTTGGTTTATGGTTTGGGCTTTGGGATGTTTGTTGTTTTGCTCTTGGTGCCAGCGGTTTTGGCAATACAAGCTGATATTGGAAAGCGTGTGCGCAGCTTGCGCCGCGGCTTGGGCCATCGCGGGCGGATTGGTCAAGCAGGCGCCACACTTTGGCTTGCCTCTTTGGGGGTGGTTCTCTGGTGGGGTTTGGTCATGGGCGGCCCAATCTTGACGGGCGGGGCTTGGGGATGGGGGGCCGCACTCCTACCCGCAAGTGCCCTGACGGCGTTCCTTGTCTTTAGCCTTGGCGTGCTGATCTTGGTTTTGGGGCTTGCCGCGGGGGTCGCTTATCAAAATCGCAAGACCTAATGCGCCACGCAGCCCTCAATCTCGATCGCGCGATGAGAGCCGACAAGTGTGATGCGCAGGTCTGAGCGCTCCATCGAAAAGGGCAGGCCTTGCGGGGGCACCAAATCCGCCGTTGCAGTGATCTGCCCCGCGTTGCGCTGAAAGGCGGGCGGCGACATCCAGACATCTGGGAGGGGCAGCTCTAACATCATCGTTTCAGGCGCGCCTAAATCGGGGGCGGTGACCTCTACCGACACTTGCAACCCATCTGAAATTGGCCTGATTGCACATCGGGCAGGGCCAACGCCCACTTCTGCGGCGGGGGTGGGTTGATCTGCCAACGCCTGCAGGATCATCGGATCACGAGCGCCGCTATCTGGTAAAATACCCTCAAGCTCAAGGGTGATTGGCATGCAAATTTCGTCACAAACACCAATGCTCAACTCTGCCGAAAGGGGCATGGGGCCAAGGCCGCGGGGCATTGCAAGCTCAATCGGAAAGACCACGTGATCATGATACCCAATATTGGGCGTGCCCGCTGTGAAGATCACTTCGGGGCGGGGGAAATGCATCCAAGCCGCTGCAATCTGAGCGTTGCTTTCGATCCGCAATTCAGGTGCGAGGCCCCCATCCCCAGGGCTGCGCCAATAGGTTTTCCACCCTTGGGCTAGGCTGATTTCTACGGCGGCCATGTGATGGCCAGTTTCCATGCGCCATCCCGACAGAAACCGTGCCGTGACGACATCATCACCGTTCAAGGCAACAGTTTGGCCTGACGCGGCGCCCGTGATCCCGCAGGCCATGCAAAACGCAAAAGCGCCCAAAGTGAGGGCGCGCGCGGCGGCATTGCATGGGGTGGATCCATTCATCATAGCCTCATTGGTTAGCGGCAGACGCCATGAATGAAAAGTCACGTTTCGGCGAAGATGCGGCAAATTCCGCGCGGTCGCCCCTTGTCCTTGCGACAGGCTCCGCGCATTTTGGACATATGAATGAAATTGAAAATATCGACAGTGCGATCGAGACTTTAACGGGCAAACTTTTGGTCGCTATGCCTGGAATGGGGGATCCGCGTTTTGCGCATGCGGTGGTGTTCCTCTGCGCGCATGATGACGAGCAGGCCATGGGGTTGATCATTAACAAACCTTTGGCCGAACTAACCTTGTCTGAGATGTTCGAGCAATTGGGCATTGCCAATGGCTCGGGATCTTTGCCTGATTTACCAATCTGCTTTGGTGGCCCCGTTGAACAGGGGCGTGGATTTGTGCTGCATGAAACCTCCTATGCGCAAGGTGACGCAGGTCATGCGGGACGCCTAGAGGTGGATGACACATTCGCCATGACCGCGACCCTCGATATCCTAGACGATATTGCGCAAGGCGAAGGCCCAGATCAGGCGATTGTCGCCTTGGGCTATGCGGGCTGGGGTCGGGGCCAGTTGGAAAGTGAGATTGCGCAGAATGCGTGGCTGATTTGCGAGGCCGCGCCTGATCTGGTTTTCAATGTGGATATGCCGCGCAAATGGGAAGCTGCCCTTGCAAAATTGGGCATTGATCCGATTTTGTTGTCTGCGCAGGCAGGGCGCGCTTAATCGCGCGGGGCGGCAGCCCGCATCAGTCGATCATTGATTGCAAGGCCCAATCCCTTTTGTGGGACAGGCGCGACATCAATCCCAGTTTTGCCGTGCAATGCCAGTTCCGCATCGGCGTGATGCAGGATCGAAAACAGTGCCGCAGCCGCTTCGCGCAAATCGCCCTTTTCCGAGAGGGTGAAATCTGCATCCCCAATCGGGCCAAAGGCAATGCGTAGCCGCGTTGGATCGCTGAGATCCTGATTGATGCGCAGCGGTGCATTGGGGGCGTAATGGCTGCTCATCTGACCAGGTGCAGCTACGTGTCCAGGCGTGAGGTCAGACACAAGCGCCCCCGTCAGCGCGCTAATGTCTTCGCGCGCAATGCCACCCTCGCGCAGGAGTTTCGCGGGCTTCTGACTTGCGTCCACGATGCTTGACTCAAGGCCTACGGGGCAAGGCCCACCATCTACGATCGCCGCGATGCGATTGCCCAACGACCGCGCCACATGTTCAGCCGATGTGGGGGACAAGCGCCCTGATCTATTGGCAGATGGTGCCGCAATTGGGCCACTAAAGCGGCGCAAGATATTTTGGGCCACAGGGTGGTTTGGAATGCGAATTGCCACAGTCGGCAGACCCGCACTGACCAAGGGGGATAGCCCGTGATCAGGGCGCAGGCGCAAGACTAAGGTCAAAGGGCCGGGCCAGAAGCGATCTGCCAAGATCCGTGCGGTATCGGTCACCTCTGCAATTTGCGCCACCCGTGCGAGGTCAGCCACATGCACGATCAGCGGGTTGAATGTAGGTCGCCCTTTTGCCTCAAAGATTTTGGCACAGGCTTGGTCATTGCGTGCGTCTGCGCCAAGCCCGTAGACAGTTTCCGTGGGCAGCGCGACCAATTCCCCCTGTTCTAACAAGCCACAGGCCCGCGCGATCCCCTGCTCATCAGGGGACAAACGGGCGGGGCAGTCTTGGGTGGGTGGCACTTGTGACATTGGGGTTCATCGCCTAGGACGGCACTGGTGTTTGCGCGGCCCGATATAGCTTGGGCACGCTGTGAAGCCAAGCCGCGCTGCAAAAGGGTGTAACATGATCCACTATCCACACGAGACCCCACCTGCAAAAGGCACTGCGCGGGAAATAGCGGATGGCATCCTGTGGATACGGTTATCCATGCCCTTGGGCTTGGACCATGTGAATGTTTATGCCTTGCGCGAACCAAATGGCTGGACGGTGATCGACACAGGGCTTGATACAAAACTCAATCGCCGTGAATGGGCCGCGATTATAAAAGATGATCTGCGCGGTGATCCTATCTTGCGGGTGGTTGTCACCCATCACCACCCCGATCATGTCGGGCTTGCGGGTTGGTTTATGGCACAAGGCGCGGAATTATTGATGACCCGCACCGCATGGCTGACGGCAAGGATGCTGACCTTAGACGAGGAGCCAACACCGAGCCCAGAAGCGGTGTCTTTTTGGCGTGGGGCGGGCATGGATGAGGCGCTTTTGAGCAAGCGCCTTGATAACCGCCCCTTTAATTTCTGTGACACAGTTTATCCTTTACCCTTGGGCTTTACGCGGTTGGAGGAAGGGGCGGTGCATCGTCTTGGCGGGCGTGACTGGGTCGTGCATTTGGGCCAAGGTCACGCGCCAGATCATGCCACCTTATGGTGCCAAGATGCGCCGCTTGTTTTGGCGGGGGATCAGCTTTTGCCATCGATATCGCCCAATCTTGGGGTCTATCCTACAGAACCGATGGCAGATCCCGTGGCCGAATGGCTAGAAAGCTGCGCAAGGTTTGAAACCATGGCGCGCGAAGATCATCTTGTTTTGCCAGGTCACAAGCTGCCCTATCACGGATTGCCTGCACGATTGGCGCAATTATCGGACAATCATCACGGTGCGCTTGCCCGATTGCGTGAACATTTGCGCTCGGAACCCCGCACAGCGGTTGATTGCTTTGCCCCCTTGTTCAAACGCCAGATTGATGAGGCGAGTTATGGGCTAGCGATGGTCGAGGCCGTAGCCCATCTCAACCATCTCTATCATCTGGGCGAGGTTGCCCGTGAAATGGACGTGCGCGGTGCATGGGTTTGGCAGTTGCGCAGTTGAGGGCCCCGCCCAGCTTCCTTGTTGCCTTGTAAGATTTTTACGCAGATCGTGTCACAGTGTCGCGTGACAGGGCGTATGAAATTCGGTATGCGCATCATAAAAGCGACCAGTTCAATGGAGACGACCATGGCAAAGAACGAACATAAGCACGGCTCGATGGATATCAGCGAGCAGGAGAAAACCTTTGATGGTTTCATGACATGGAGCATGCGCGTTGGTGCTGTTTCGATCGCTGTTGTGATCTTCTTGGCCCTTTTCGCCCGCTAAGTTTGAAGCCGAACACCGATGGGGTGGCGTTCGTCTCTTACAGTTTTGTGTCTCGCGCTGGCCCTTACGGGCTGCGCGAATCCATCGATTTGGGCCAGTGATCAAGACATTGCGACAGCAAGCTATCGCGAGCCAGGGCCAACGCGCATCACACTTTTGACAATGCTGCGCAGTGAAACAGGCACGGGTGCGCATAGTGCCCTTGTTGTCGATGACGGGACACAGCGATTGCTGTTTGATCCTGCCGGCGGTTGGTTCCACCCTGCCGCACCCGAACGCAATGATGTGCTCTTTGGAATGAATCCCACGCTCTATGGGTTTTATTTGCAATGGCATGCGCGCGAGACTCATCATGTCGTAGCGCAAGAGGTTCTTTTGCCGCCAGAACAGGCGCGATTCGTGGCGCAGCGCATTCAGGAAATTGGCCCTGTCCCCAAGGCAAATTGTTCGCGCTCAATCTCGGAATTGCTTGGCGAATTACCGCAGTTTTCCGATTTGCCAGTTACATGGTTTCCCGAAAAGACCATGGAAAATTTGGCCCGCTATGATGGCATCCGAACCTATGAAATCTGGGATAATGATGACGAAGGGTGATCCCTTCACCCTCTGAGCATAGCGCAAAAGAAAACCCCCGTGCCAAAAGGACGGGGGATATCTTTTTTGAAGAAAACTTCGCATTTGCGAAGGTTCTGCTTAGAGCAGACCCTCACGCTGCGCTTTTTTCCGCGCCAGTTTGCGCGCGCGGCGGATTGCTTCCGCTTTCTCGCGTGCTTTCTTGACGGAAGGCTTTTCGAAATGTTGCTTAAGCTTCATTTCACGGAAAACGCCCTCGCGCTGAAGTTTCTTCTTCAGAGCGCGCAATGCTTGATCAACATTGTTGTCGCGAACACTCACCTGCATGTGGTGTCACCACCTTTCTAAGTTAGAGTTTCAAAGTTGCAGGAAGTGGCCGTCTAGCAAGAATCTGCTAAGTTGTAAAGCAACGCAGAAAAATGGAGTGATGCGATGGAAAGCCAAGCCACGACCGAGCTGAAAGCGCGCATTGTCACCGCAGCATTGGATCATGTGCCATTTGATGGGTGGTCTGATGCAGCCCTTTGCGCTGCGTTGAGCGATTGCGATGTAGACACAGAAACGGGTCGCGCGCTTTTCCCTCGGGGAGCGGTTGATTTGGCCTTGGCCTTTCATCGGCAGGGGGATGCAGATTTGTTGCGCGCCATGCGCAATGCTGACTTGTCTGAAATGCGCTATCGTGATCGCGTGGCTTATGGAGTGCGCCTGCGCCTTGAGGCGGTCGCCGACCACAAAGAGGCCGTGCGCCGCGGCACCACCTTGTTTGCCCTGCCCATCCATGCCGCAGATGGCGCCAAAGCCGTCTGGGAAACCGCTGACAGCATTTGGGAGGGGCTTGGGGATCGCGCCAATGATTTCAATTGGTATTCCAAGCGTGCGACATTGGCGGGGGTGTATTCGGCTACTGTGCTTTACTGGTTAGGGGATCAATCGCCAGATCACGCTGCGACATGGGCGTTTTTGGATCGCCGCATCGATGATGTGATGCAAATCGAAAAGCTAAAGAAATCTGTCAATGAGAACCCTGCGCTTAAGCCTCTTATGGCGGGGCCAAATTGGCTACTTGGAAAGATTCGCCCGCCTGCGCGGGTCGCACGAATTGACCTTCCGGGATATATTCGTCCAAAAGACCAACAGTGAAATCTGTTCTGGAGAGTTACATGACCCTGCCTGAAACCATGCGCGCGGTTGAAATCAGCGAGGCGGGCGGGCCAGACGTATTGATGCTGTGCAGTCGCCCTTGCCCCCGTCCTGCGGCTGAACAGATTTTGATCAAAATTGCCTATGCAGGGGTAAACCGACCCGATGCGCTGCAACGGGCGGGGCTCTATGATCCGCCAAAAGGGGCCTCTGACCTTCCCGGTCTTGAGGCCTCTGGCACAGTTGTGGCGGTGGGCGAGGCTGTGTCCGAGTGGAAAATCGGGGATCAGGTCTGTGCACTTTTGCCAGGCGGGGGGTATGCAGATTATGCGCTGACCCATCAATCCCACGCTTTACCCGTGCCAAGCGGTATGGATCTGCGCGCTGCGGCTGCGCTTTGTGAGACGTTTTTCACTGTGTGGGCAAATCTGTTTCAACGCGCCGCTTTGCGCGCGGGTGAGCGGCTCTTGGTGCATGGCGGCGCATCTGGGATTGGCACAACGGCCATTCAATTGGCGCGTTCTTTTGGGGTGCGGGTTTTTGTGACCGCAGGCCAAGATGAAAAATGCAGAGCCTGCAAAGCCTTGGGGGCGGAGCGGGCGATCAATTACCGCACGGAAGATTTCGTTGAGATCATGCGGGCCGAAGGGGGCGCTGATGTCATTCTCGATATGGTGGGCGGGCCATATCTGCCGCGCAATATTCGGGCTTTGGCGGATGACGGGCGGCTTGTGCAAATCGCCTTTTTGCAGGGCGCGAAGGTTGAGCTGAACTTTACACAGATGATGACGCGGCGGTTGACGCTTACAGGGTCGACCTTACGGCCGCAATCAGATGCCGCCAAAGCCGCAATTGCGTCTGAGTTGCGCGCTCATGTTTGGCCCTTGCTCGAAACTGGCCAAATTGCGCCCGTGATGGATAGCAGCTTTGATCTGACCGAGGCCGCCGCTGCCCATACCCATATGGAGGCGTCCGCCCATATCGGAAAAATCGTTCTCGAAGTTGCGCCTTAGGCCTGCTCCAAGGTTTTGACCAGCGCAGGCAGCCCACCCAAATCGGGTAGGCTGTGATAGCGTGCGTGGGTTTGGGGCGCGTCTGCCTCCTCCAACGCCCAGATATAGGTTGACGGCACATAGACCCCAAACGCCCCTGCCTCAAGGGCGGGGATGACGTCCGATTTCATGGAATTGCCCGCCATCAATGCCACATCGGCACTCGCGCCATGCCGCGCGAAAGCGCGGGTGTAAATTTCAGGTTTCTTGTCGCTGACAATTTCAACGCCATGAAAATACTCGCCCAAGCCTGATTGCGCCAATTTGCGTTCTTGGTCGAGAAGATCGCCCTTAGTGATCAGCACCAATTTGTGGCTTTGCGACAGATCGCGCACCACCCTGTCGGCATGGGGCAGCAGGGTGATGGGATGTTGGAGCATGTCCTGACCCGCGGCCAAAATTTCCGCGATAACTGCACCGCTGACTTTTCCTTCGGTGACTTCAATCGCGGTTTCAATCATGGAGAGCATGAACCCTTTAATGCCAAATCCGTAATGGCCGATATTGCGCCGCTCTGCCGCCAAGAGGCGGTTGTGCAAATCGTCTTCAGCGCAGCAATCCGCCAAAAGTTCTGCAAAGCGCGCTTGGGTTACGCGGTAAAATTCTTCGTTCTGCCAAAGCGTATCATCTGCGTCCAAACCGATTATTTGCAGCTTTTTTGTCATTGGGTTATGCACGACCGCAGGCAGATGCCTTGTGGCCCCTTTTCTGAATCACCTTGCGGCTTATATAAAGGCACATGGACGATGGCACCATGAGCACGCCAGTTTTAGACCAGATGGCCAGTTTTGGAGTAGATATGCGGCGCGATGGCTTGACGATGATGGCGAAACCTCCTGTGGAGGAAAACGACACCACCGTTATATCCAAAACAAAACCAAAAACGCAGCGGCCCCCGATGTATAAGGTGCTGCTTTTGAATGATGACTATACCCCGATGGAGTTTGTCGTTCACGTTCTTGAGCGCTTCTTCGGCATCTCTCACGCGCAGGCGGTCGAGATTATGCTGACTGTGCATAAAAAAGGGGTGGCCGTTGTGGGTGTCTTCTCTTATGAGATCGCCGAAACGAAAGTGGCGCAGGTGATGGAATTCGCGCGCCGCAATCAGCATCCGTTGCAATGCACCATGGAGAAAGAGGACTGATCCCCAGTCCCGCCGCCGCTTATGACCCCAGACAGATGGATTTCCGCGCTTGAGCAAAAAGCGCTCAGCTTGCCGCCCCTTTCGGCGGTTTTGATTTATGGTGCCACGGGCGATATGCAACTTGATGTGTTCGGACAGGCTCGTCTGTTGGCTGTGCAAGGGTTTTACCCCGATTATGCCCGCGTTGCGGCCCGTGGAATTGAAGTGCATCCTGATCTGCCAGCCGATGCGGTGGACGCGTTTGATCTGGCCTTGGTTGCTGCCCATAAATCAAAAAAATTGACCCTGTCGCGGATCGCACAATCACTGATGGCATTGCGCAAGGGTGGTATTTTGATGGTGGACGGGGCGAAAACCATCGGGATTGAATCGATCCTCAAGGCCCTGAAATCAACCTTTGACGGCGTAGAAGTTTTTTCAAAATCGCATGGCAAATTGATTTGGTTCGCGCGCCCAGATGTCCTGCCCCAAACCTGCGCGGAATGGGTTGGCTGCGCCACGGAAACCGAAGATGGCCATATCGTGCCAATTGGCAGCTTCTCTGCGGATGGGCCAGATCAAGGATCGGAAATACTGATTGCACTGGCCCCTAAACTTAAGGGACGCGTTGCTGATCTTGGGGCGGGTTGGGGATATATCGCCGCCCATATTCTGGATGAACAGGATAGTATTGAAACCCTCGATTTGATTGAGGCCGATCACGCGGCGCTTGAGGCCGCCCATCAGAATGTCGATGATCCGCGCGCGCGCTTTTTCTGGGCAGACGCGACTGCATATAAGCCTGATGCACTTTATGATGCGATTTTGTGCAATCCGCCTTTTCATACATCACGCGCGGCTGATCCTGCCTTGGGGCAAGCGTTTATTTCGGCGGCAAGTCGCCTGCTTAAGCCTTCGGGACAATTTTTAATGGTCGCAAATCGTCACCTGCCCTATGAATCGGCGCTGAAGGCGAATTTTTCAACGGGCCGCATGTTGGCCGAGATGCAGGGCTACAAGCTCTATCAAGCTGGGAAACCGAAAGCTGCGCGATCCGCGCGATGATCGGCAAAGGGGTTTTTGGAATGTCTTTATCCATCCAAGGGAAAACTGCGATTGTGACGGGGGCCGCCAATGGGATTGGCCTTGCGATTGCGCGTCATTTTTCTGACCTTGGCGCGAATGTCGTGTTTACAGATCGCGATGAGGAGCGGCTTTTTGATGAATGTGGCGCCTCAGATGATGAGCGCGCGCCAAATATTCGCGCCTTTGCGGGAGATTTGAGCGAAAAGCTGACAGTGGCCAATTTGATCTCGGCCACGATTGATGCCTTTGATCGGGTCGATATTTTGGTCAATGCGTGCCGCCAGATCATACCAACGGACCCGTTTGATCCTGCCGATACCAGCATTGAGCAAATGTTGCAGCAAAACCTGTTTACATCGCTGCGCCTGAGCCAAGCCGTTGCAAAAAAGATGATTGCCCAAGCCGAAGGGGATGACCGCGATGATGAGACGCGCGGCGCGATTGTGAATATCTCGAACATCGCTGCGATGCGCAGCCATCCTGATTTGATGGGCTATTCGGTGTCGTTAGCGGCGCTTGAGCAATCTACGCGGTCTTTGGCATTGTCCCTCGCCCCAAATCGTATTCGTGTGAATGCGGTGTCTTTTGGGTCGGTGATGTCCGCGAGCCTTCAAGCGGGTTTGGCAGAAGATGAATTGAAGCGCAAAGACATCCAAAGCCACACACCGCTTGGCCGCATTGCTTCGGCGCGCGAGGTGGCGGGTGCGGCCCAATTTTTTGCCTCGGATGGGGCGGGATTTGTTACAGGGCAAGTTCTCTGCGTGGATGGTGGGCGCAGCCTGCTTGATCCTGTTGGCGTGCCTTTGCATTAAAAAAAACCGCGCAACCTTTGAGGTCGCGCGGTTTTCAGAGGGCAGGCGTTATAACGCCTGATTATTTGTCGTCTTCGTCTTTATCATCTGGCAGGTTAAAGAAGCTGTCCGCATCATAGGTCTTTTCTGTTTCGTCCCCGTCCTCATCGGCGGCAGACGCATTGCCTGAGAGGCTGAATGTTTCAAGACCTGAAATCGCGCTTGGCATTTTGGGCTCTGGATCACCTGCAAGGCTTTGTTCGGTCGAGACCAATTTACGGCGCTCATCATCGGTCATAACCAGACCTTCTTTGGCGCGTTTCGCGTTGGCTGATTGCACGGCGGCATCCAATTCAGACTGCTTGCACAGACCAAGCGCAACAGGGTCGATTGGTTGGATGTTGGAAATGTTCCAATGGGTGCGTTCGCGGATCGCTTGGATGGTTGGTTTGGTGGTGCCAACCAATTTGCCAATCTGGCCATCGGACAGCTCTGGGTGGAATTTGACCAACCAAAGGATTGAAGCAGGACGATCCTGACGCTTGGACAGGGGCGTGTAGCGTGGGCCACGGCGCTTTTCCTCGCCCAGTGCGGCGGGGTTATGCTTCAGCTTAAGCTTATGCGCGGGGTCTTTCTCGCCACGATCAATCTCGTCTTGGTCGAGCTGGTTATTGGCAATCGGGTCAAAACCCTTGACGCCTGTGGCTACGTCACCATCTGCAATCCCTTGCACTTCCAATTCATGCAGCCCGCAGAAATCGCCGATCTGCTTAAAGCTGAGCGTGGTGTTATCCACCAACCAAACGGCGGTGGCTTTTGCCATGATGGGTTTTGTCATTTTTAGCTCCTTTTCGGATGCAATCGGGCGGGCGCTGAAACAACGCTGCGGCGGGGGCCGCAATTCCTCGATTTCGGGGAAGTTGCCCGTTATATAAGACAGCGATTGGCGCAAGGAAAGAGGGAAACGCGAGATGGGGTGCAGATTGATGCGTGCGGGGCTTTTGGCCTTTGCACTATGTGGCGCGGCACTCCCTGCGCGGGCCGATCAGGCGGGGGTGTTTGACCTTTATGTCTTAGCCCTCAGTTGGAATTCAACATGGTGCGAGATTGAGGGGGATGAGCGTGGCGCGGCTCAATGCGAGACGGGCGCAGGCCATGGGTTCACCTTGCACGGGCTTTGGCCACAATATGAGGAGGGGTGGCCCAGTTATTGCTCAACACCCGCGCGCGGCCCAAGTGATGCGTTGACGGCAGGCATGGTTGATATCATGGGAAGCTCAGGCCTTGCGTGGCACCAATGGCGTAAGCATGGGGTCTGTTCTGGCCTGCCTGCTGAGGATTACTTCGCCCTATCGCGCCGCGCTTATGCGGCGGTGACTGTGCCTGCGGTTTTGACCCAACTTAATCGGCCTGTCCGCCTGCCAGCCGAAGTGGTGGAGGACGCGCTCCGCGAAGCCAATCCCGATTTCAGTGACGCTGGTGTTGTCACCACCTGCCGCGCAGGTCGCATCGCAGAACTGCGCATTTGTCTGACCCGCGATTTAGAGCCCCGTGATTGCCCTGCCGATATGGGGCGCGATTGTTCTTTGCGTGAGGCGCTGTTTGATCCAATCCGCTGATGCATGCTTGCACCTTCGCGGTGGGCATGCATCACTCGCCCCCTCACAGCAATCAGGAGATTCGGCATCATGACCGCCCCCATTCGTGTGGCAATAAATGGCTTTGGTCGCATTGGGCGCACCGTGCTGCGCGCGTGGCTTAAGGGCGGTTGGCCCGAGGTTGAGATTGTCGCCATCAACGACATCGCCCCTCTCAAGACCTGCGCTTACCTGTTCGAATATGACAGCGTCTTTGGCCCTTACGCGGGCGAGGTGACCTGCGGTGATGGCGCATTGGTGATTGATGGACGCCCGATTGCCTTTACCTGCGAGCCTGATCTGGCGGCGCTGCCCCTTGCGGGGGTGGATATTCTGATGGAATGCACAGGGCGCGCCATGGATCGGCGGATTGCCGAGGCAGGTTTGCGCGCAGGTGCCGCACGGGTGCTGATTTCTGGCCCCTCCGTTGATGCTGATGTGACGCTGGTCTTGGGGGCGAATGATGCGGCCTTAGTGCCCGAAGCGCGCATTGTGTCGAACGCATCTTGCACCACCAATGCCACAGCCCCCCTGATGCGGGTTCTCGATGAGGCCTTTGGGGTCGAGACGGCTTTGATGACGACAGTGCATTGTTATACGGGCAGCCAACCCACCGTGGATATGCCGATGGGGGATTTGGTGCGATCCCGTGCGGCGGCCTTGTCGATGGTGCCCACAACGACCAGTGCGGAAAAGTTGATTGATCTTGTGCTGCCCCATCTTGCGGGGCGGATCACAGGCTCGGCCATTCGGGTGCCAACGGCAAGTGTCTCTTGTATCGATTTGGCGGTTATCACCGAGCAGCGACCATCGGTTGAGGCGGCGCGCGATGTCCTGCGCGCAGCCAAAGGGCCGATCTTAGGCTATACCGAGGCGCCTGTTGTCTCGACTGATCTTCGGGCGCGCCCCGAGTCTTTGATCGTGCAAGGGGATCAGATCAAACGCTCCAAAGGCGGGATGCTGCGCGTCTTTGGGTGGTATGACAATGAATGGGGATTTTCTGCGCGCATGTTGGATGTGGCGCGCAAGATGGGGGCGCAAGCCTGAATAAGAAAGGAGCGAGGAGCATGGCAGATTGGAAAAACTGGATGCGCGAGGCGAATTACATCGCAGGCGCATGGGTGGGCGCGGATGATGGTGCTACCTTGGATGTTACAAACCCCGCCACGGGCGAGGTGATTGGGCAAATTCCAAAATCTGGCCAAGCAGAAACCATGCGCGCGATTGATGCAGCCCATGCAGCTTTTCCCGCTTTTGCAGCGATGGACTTGATGGGACGCTTGGCGCTTTTGTGGAAATTGCACGATGCGCTGATGGATAACCAAGACAGTTTGGCCGAATTGTTGACCCGCGAGATGGGTAAACCTTTGGCAGAAGCGAAGGGCGAAATTGCCATCGGTGCGCAATATCTGCGGTGGTATGCAGAGGAGGCCCGCCGTGTGAAAGGCGAGATCGTTCCCGCAGGCGTCAATGGCCGCCGTATTTTGGTAACAAAGCACCCCGTGGGTGTTGTGGGTATGATTACGCCTTGGAATTTCCCCTCCTCGATGCTGGCCCGCAAACTTGCGCCTGCTTTGGCGGTTGGCTGCACAGTTGTCGCGAAGCCTTCGGAAGAAACCCCCTATTCAGGCTTGGCTTGGGCAGCTTTGGCCGAGGATGTGGGCTATCCCAAAGGGGTGATTAACATCGTCACGGGGGATGCACCCGCCATTGGTCGGGCGATGATGGCCCGCCCTGAATTGCGCAAAGTGACCTTCACGGGCTCGACCAATGTGGGCAAATTATTGATCCGCCAGTCAGCTGATACAGTCAAGAAAGTCTCTATGGAATTGGGGGGGAATGCTCCATTCATCGTTTTTGACGATGCTGATCTGGATCGTGCGATTGACGGGGTAATGGCCTCTAAGTTTCGCAATTCTGGTCAGACCTGCGTTTGTGCCAATCGTGTTTTTGTGCAGGCAGGTGTGCATGATGAATTCGTGGCGAAACTGGTTGAGAAAACCCGCGCGCTGAAACTTGGAAATGGCATGGATGCGGGCGTGACCCAAGGGCCGTTGATCAATCAAGCGGCGTTGAAAAAGGTCGAGGGCTTTGTGGAAGACGCCAAAGCCAAAGGTGCCACTGTGGCCACAGGCGGCATGCGGGATCAATTGGGCGGCACATTCTTTCAGCCAACGGTTTTGACAGGGGCCAAAGCCGACATGGAATTTGCACAGGAAGAAATCTTTGGCCCTGTTGCGCCCGTGTTCAAATTTGAGACAGATCAAGACGGGATTGATATGGCCAATAACACCCGCTTTGGCCTTGCGGCTTATGCCTACACCTCCGATTTGGCGCGCGCGATGCGCCTTGATCGAGATTTGCAATATGGCATGGTCGGGATCAATTCTGGCATGATCACCACGGTTGAGGCCCCCTTTGGCGGCGTCAAGGAATCGGGCCTTGGCAAAGAGGGCGGCAGCCAAGGTGTCGAAGATTATCTTGATACCAAATATGTCTGCATTGACGGGCTCTGATCCCACTTCCCTCGACCTGATGCGTGTGGGGGATTGCGCATATGGTCGAGGGGCGCGTGGATGCGCATGAGGCATGCATATGCCCTGACCTGTAAAACGACCGCTTAGGTTTGGGATTTAGGTTAAAATGATTTCCGCGCGCTCAACGCCGCGGAAATCGTGCCATCGTCAAGATAGTCCAATTCGCCCCCGATGGGCACACCTTGCGCCAGTGATGTGATTTTCACGTGTCCTTCGCGCGCCATTGGGGCGAGTTCGCCTGCAATGTAATGGGCGGTGGTTTGACCATCAACGGTGGCATTCAGCGCAAGGATCACTTCTTCAATTCCATCTCTAGCGACCCGCTCAATAAGGCGCGGGATACGCAGATCGTCAGGGCCAACATCGTCTAGTGCCGATAGCGTGCCACCCAAGACATGATAACGTCCGCCAAAGGCGCGGCCGCGTTCCATCGCCCAAAGATCGGCGACATCCTCGACCACGCAGATTTGGCCATTGCCCCGCTTGGGGTTGGTGCAAATTGCGCAGACCTCATCGGTTCCGATATTGCCACAAGAGAGGCATTCACGCGCGTCACGGGCCACTTCGGCCAAGGATTGCGCCAAGGGTGTCATCAGGCCTGCGCGTTTTTTGATCATGTGCAAAACCGCACGCCGTGCCGAGCGTGGCCCAAGACCAGGCAAGCGCGCCATCAGCGCGATCAATTCCTCTATTTGGCGCGCGCCTTCGCTCATCGAAATCAGAAGGGCAGCTTCATGCCTGCTGGCAGGCCAAGCTCAGCAGTGATTTTTTGCAATTCTTCCTGACTGCGATCAGAGGCTTTTGCTTGCGCATCTTTGATGGCGGCCAAGATCAAATCTTCGACCACTTCCTTGTCATCCCCATTAAAGATGGAGGGATCGATATCCAAACCCACCAATTCGCCTTTGGCGCTGGCTATGGCCTTTACGAGGCCTGCGCCTGCTTCCCCTGTGACACGGATTGTGTGCAGGTTTTCTTGCATTTCCGCCATGCGGGTCTGCATTTCTTGCGCCTGTTTCATCATCTTGGTCATATCGCCAAGACCGCCAAGGCCTTTGAGCATATCAATCATCCTTTGTGGTTAATCGTCTTCGAACGGATCCCATTCATCTTCGATCTCGGGCAAGGCCTCGACCGCAGCATGGGCCTGAATATCTGTGTGACTGCGAATATCTGTAATTTTGGCGTGTGGAAAGGCCAAGAGGACGGCCTGCATCAGCGGATGGTCTTTGGTCTCTTTTTCAAGCTCGGCACGCTCCGCATTCGCTTGTTCTTCGATGGTGGGTGCGCCGCCCGAGGAGACGACCGAGACCACCCATCTTGTCCCTGTCCATTGCGTCAAGCGTTGGCCAAGGCGTGGCCCCAAATCTTCGGGCGCGCGGTCAGTAGGTTCAAATTCAATGCGCCCCGCGCGATAGGAGGCCAAGCGCAAAGTGGTCTTAACCTCAACCAACAATTTGATGTCGCGCATTTCTTCGATCAATGCGACCACATGCTCAAAAGTCGGGTATCGGGCCAGTAGGGCCTCTGGGGCCTCGGAAAGGGCCGCTTGCGGCGCGCCATTTGTGCCGCCTGTGCTGCTTGGAAGGCTTGAGCCTCGCGCGGGGGCGCCATGCGATCCGCCTTGTGTGGGGGCTGGCCCGCGCGGTGGTGCGGCAGGGGGCGGTGTTGTGGATTGCAGCTTACGGATCAAATCATCGGGGCTTGGCAATTCGGCCACATGGGTCAGGCGGATAACGGCCATTTCGGCGGCCATCATCGCATTGGGGGCAAAGGCCACTTCCTCAAGCGACTTCAGCAGCATCTGCCACATCCGCGACAAGGCGCGCATTTGCAAATCCCCCGATAGCGCCATCCCGCGGCTGCGCTCATCAGGAGAAATAGAGGGGTCTTCCGCGGTTTCGGGCGAGATTTTCACAACCGACAGCCAATGAGTGATATCGGCCAAATCCCGCAGAACTGCCATTGGGTCAGCGCCATCAGCGTATTGCGTGGCCAATTCATCCAATGCACCCTTGGCATCGCCGCGCATGATCATCTCAAACAGATCCATGACACGCCCGCGATCTGCAAGGCCGAGCATCGCGCGCACTTGTTCCGCGCTGGTCTCGCCTGCGCCATGGGAAATTGCCTGATCCAAAAGGCTGAGCGCATCGCGCACAGACCCTTCCGCCGCGCGCGTGATCAGGGCCAAGGCTTCGTCCGTGATTTCGGCTTTTTCCAGATCCGAGATTTTGCGCAAATGCGTGATCATCACCTCAGGCTCGATGCGGCGCAGATCAAACCGCTGGCAGCGCGACAATACGGTGACAGGCACTTTGCGAATCTCTGTGGTCGCGAAGATGAATTTCACATGGGCAGGCGGTTCTTCCAATGTCTTAAGCAGCGCGTTGAACGCGCTGGTCGACAGCATGTGAACCTCGTCAATTATGTAAATCTTATAGCGCGCGCTGGCAGAGCGATAATTGACGCTTTCAATAATCTCGCGGATGTCATTCACGCCAGTGCGCGAAGCCGCGTCCATTTCCATGACATCGACATGGCGCCCTTCGGCAATAGAGGTGCAATGTTCGCATTGCCCGCAGGGTTCAGTCGTGGGCTTGCCCGCACCATCAGGGCCAATGCAGTTTAGGCCTTTAGCAATAATTCGTGCGGTGGTCGTTTTCCCTGTGCCGCGAATGCCTGTCATAATGAAGGCTTGCGCGATGCGATCGGCAGCGAACGCGTTTTTCAGTGTCCGCACCATGGCCTCTTGCCCGATCAAATCGGCGAAACTTGCGGGGCGATATTTGCGCGCAAGCACCTGATAGGCTTGATCGGTGGTTTGGGTCATAGGGTTTTCCAACGGCTCTTGACGGTTTTTGCTTGGCAGAACGGCGCCCTGCCTGCAGGGTTATTAGCAAACTAGGCGCAGATGAGCGGCGCGGCAACCGCTTCCTGCGCGCAAAGCAAGCGGGGACGCGATGAGCGATAGATCACGGCTTTTGATATTCCTGTTTTTGATCCTAGCCAGCGTCTTTGTCGCGATGGTTCATCTATGGGCCGCTCTTGTTGAGGGCGGGTTTCGGGCCATCCCGTTATCGGTGGTGTCGATCTTCGTGTTGATCCATTTGCCCGCAACCGCCGCGGGCATTTGGTTATGGCGCCAAGGGGCCTTGGGGCGGATGCGCTATTTGGTGCATGGGCTGACCCTCTATTTTTGCGTGGCCCTTTTCTTCGCAATGGCGGGGAATTTTATTTGGGCTTCACTTGTGAATGGCCTTTATGGTGGGGGCAGCTAAGGTCATCACGCTTCGGGCGGTGTGATCCCCGACCAGTCCCATATGGTGCGCCGCTCATCGGGCATTTCAGATGGGGCGGGTTTTGCCTCGAACCCATCCAAAAACGCCAAAGGGTCATCAAAAGGCAGGTCAGATAATGTTTCTGGGGTGCTCTCCCACCACGCGCTGCGTAGAAGTCGCGTTGCAATCTCAGGTGCAAAACGGGGACGGATGACGCGGGCGGGGTTGCCGCCAACAATCATGTAATCTGCCACATCGCGCGTCACCACAGAACCCGCTGCAATCACCGCGCCATTGCCGATGGATATACCATCCCGCAGCAGCACATCTTGGCCAATCCAAACGTCATGACCGATGCGCACAGGCCGTGCCGCGCCATCATACCGAGCAGAGTCAGGCAAGGGGGGTAGGTCAAACATCCGCCGCCTGCGGGGTTGATATTGCACAGGCGAGGTTGTCACCCAATGATGCGGATGGCTGGCCCCCATGACGCGGACATTTTCGCTGATCGAGCAATATCGCCCAATCCAAGCCGCATTAAAAACGGAATGGCTGTAGGAATAGGCACCAAGCGGCATCAGACCTTTTGGATTATGCTGACTGTGACGTTCAAACTTGGCGCTTGCATTGTTCAAAACATGGCCCGTGCGCAGCTTTGGATAAAAACGCATGGGCAGCGCCTCGACCAATGCAAGATCGGTGCAGCGAAAGCGATTCATTGCAGCCTATTCCCCGAAATTCCGTAACCCAAGCCACAGCTTGGTTGGTTTTGGGCATCGCCGCAAGGGTTCAGGTGACACTTATTTGCAGGGGAAAGGTGAGAGGCTGGACAACGACCCAAGCGGGACTCGTTACGGCTGCTTCCTTCCGGATCTGACCGGGTTGGCGAGGAGCCTGTCCGCGCCAACCTCTCAACCCTTCAATTAGTCAATCTTGGCTCTTGGTGCAAGGGCTGCAGAAAAAATGCAGGCTACAGCGTGATTTCAAATTGTGCGAACCCTTGGGCCGAGACGCCAGAATAGGCCAGACCCTTCAAATCGCGCTCTTTCCCGACCTCCCGCGCAGTAGGGGATGTGGTGAATAGAGCCTTCGCGCCGTTTAGGGGCGTAAAGCGCCAAACCTGCTTAGGCGTCACCGCAAGGGGGCTTTGCGTGCTAAGATAGGCGCAGAGGATCTCTTCAATGGGCATCGGTGCCATACCCCCTAATTTTGCTATTCCGCGCGCGGGTGCGGTGAAATGACCGCCCCCGCCTGCCCGATAGGAGTTGGTGGCGACATGAAACCGCGTTTCTGAACTCAGCGGCGCATCTTGATAGGATATGTTCTCAATCCGTCTTGCATGTGGGTTTTTCAGGACACCTTCGGGGTCAAAACGGGCGGGTTGGGCGAGGTTGATCTCATAGCTCAGGCCATAGAGCGTGTCGAAATTATAGCTCATTGCGCGCGGGTCAATAAGTTCGGGCCTGCCATGCCCTGTGATCTGCACAAAGGCCGATGCGCTGCGTTCAAGCCATGCAATAACATCGGCACCCGTCACCTCGACCACCTCAAGGCTGTTGGGATAAAGGCAAATTTCCGCCGCGTGTTTGCGCGTTAAATCACCCGCGGCGATGTCGATGTAATGATCAGGGCCCGCCCGTCCGCCCGCCTTATAAGGTGCAACCGCCGATAGCAGGGGCAGGTCTTCCGCGCCGATCTCGGTTAAAGCATGGGCGGCGGCCTTGCGCTGTGCATCGGCCAAAAGCGTGCCAATCGCGCACGGTGTAATCATCGAAAAATAACTGGTCAGCCGCGTCTCAGTTTGCCCAAGAGGGCGCCGAATATGGGCTATGACGCGGTCATGAATTGGGGTTTGCGGTGGTTTTGCGACCGCTTTTGGGCGCAGCATGTGATGGGCTGCATGGCCCTCTATCGCCCGCCACGCATCGCCATCTTGTGCGAGGGTGAGATGGATCAGTCCAATGCCACGGCCCCAAAATTTGGGTTGAACGGCAGGTTTGCCATGAATGCGCCCGCGGTAATGGTCTAAGGCGGGCAGGGGTTCACTTGCGGCTAATTTTGGATCGGGGAAAAGACGATGCGTATGGCCAAAGATCAGCGCGTCAATTTCAGGAATGCGCGCCACCGCGGCGGCAGCATTTTCGCCTGAAGGATCATGGCCGTTGCGGTCGATTCCACTATGGCAAAGGGCCACAACAATATCGGCCCCGTCAGATTTAAGGGCGCGCGCGGTGATGGCAGCTTGCTCGGCGATGGGGGTGACTGTGACGCGGCCTTTCAAAAGGGCGCGATCCCATTGCAGGATTTGTGGCGGCACCAAGGCCAAAAGCCCGATTTTAATTTCGTGGCTGCGACCCATTTCATCTCGGAAATTGCGGGTGAGCATGTGGGACTTGGCAAGGCCCGCGGGTGCAGCAATACCTTCGACATTTGACAGGACCACGGGAAAATTCGCGCCCTTGGCGATGGCTTGGGTGAAGTCTAGCCCATAATTGAAGTCGTGATTGCCAAGCCCCATTGCATCATATTGCAGCGCATTCATTGCTGCAACGATTGGGTGCGGCCCTGCCTCACGGGCGGCCAAATCCCCCAACGGGGTTCCTTGAAATGTGTCCCCGTTATCAAGCAGCAGAGAATTGGGAAAAGCGCCACGCAATCGTGCAATCAGCGGGGCTAAAGCATCAAGCCCGCGGGTGGGGTCGGGGGTGTCGTGGAAATAGTCATATTCTGTCAGATGAGCGTGTAAATCGGTGGTCGCAAAAAGCGTGACCTTCAGACGCGCGGACCGCGCCGTCCTTGTGATGATCTGTCCCGCAGCCAAATCTCATCCCCTTATGATGGGGGCATCATACAGCCATAAGGGTAGTTCTGCGCAATCCCATTCTTGTTGCACCCCGTTCACGTCTCTGTAAGGTTCGGGCGCGAAGCAAGGATCACATCACATGCCCCTTTTACCAACTGCCTCTGCCGTCACCTTTGGTGGATCGAATTTAGATCGTGCGGCGCATTTGCGGGATGATCCTGAGCAATTGGGGCAAATCGCAAAGGCGCATATCTTGGTTCTGTGGCGCGGCAAGGTGCTATGTCGGCGCGATGCCAACACGGGTCTGGCGTCCTTGTGCTTTTTGCCAAAAGACGCACCGCTTTTGCGCGATCTCGCAGAGGAGGCGCGGTTGTTTTTGGGGCTGTCCGAGGATGGGGTGGCCTATTTTGCGCAAGAGCTAAGCAATTGGGACCCTGAATTGCCAGAAGGGGTCAGCTTGAACTCCTTTGTTGATCTGTCCGAGCAGGCTCATCCAGATGCGCCCGAGGGCGCTGTGTTTTTGGAATTGCGCCGCATTATGATCACCCTGACTCCACGCGCAGCAGAATTGGCAGCAGCAGCCCGTGCTTTGTTGAATTGGCACAGTTCGCATCTCTATTGCGCCAAATGTGGCAGCCCTTCGCAGATGGTGCAGGCCGGGTGGCAGCGCAAATGCCCCGCCTGTGGCGCCTCGCATTTCCCGCGCACGGATCCTGTGGTGATCATGCTTGTGACCTATGGCGATCAAATTTTGTTGGGGCGTTCGCATGGTTGGCCCGAAGGGATGTATTCCGCACTCGCAGGGTTTGTCGAACCTGGTGAGACAATCGAGGCCGCCGTGCGCCGCGAAGTGTTAGAAGAAGCGGGGATCACCACATCCGAAGTGCGCTATGTTGCCAATCAACCTTGGCCTTACCCCAACTCTTTGATGTTCGGTTGCCTAGCCACCGCCACAAGCACAAAGATCACGGTTGATCCAAATGAATTGGATGATGCGCGATGGTTAAGCCGCCAAGAGGCGATGGATGTCTTTTGTGGGTCACACCCAGAAATATCTTCGCCGCGCAAAGGTGCAATTGCGCGGTTTTTGCTGGAAAACTGGCTCGCAGATCGGTTCATATAGGCTGCAAACGGTGCGCGACTGGGGTGGTCTTTGGCCAGACGCCCTGCCTTCACAGCGCGTAAAAGATCGGCGTATAGCATTGGGGTGATCAGCTATGAAATTCAAAGCGACCGAAGATATTGATGCCCCGCTTGAACTTGTGTTCGAGCGGTTTTGCGATTTTACGCAGATCGAAGCCGATTTGACGGGACGCGGCGCTAAGCTCGTGCGGGAAGGCGGGTGGTTGCAGCCCCGCAAAGGCACAGGCTGGTCAGGTGAGATCAAATTGCGCGGCCGCGCGCGCCCTGTTTCTTCGCAAATCACGAATTTCATCCACGAAGAGGTGATGGTGATTGAAAGCCAAATCGGGGGAATGCAGACGATCTATGAGCTGCGCTTTCAAGGCATCAATCCGCAAATGTCGCGTGTCAGCGCGACCTTGGAGTTGAAGCCAACCACGTTAAGTGCGCGGCTTGTGATCCAATCTTTGAAACTTGCGCGGGGCCGCGTTTTGCAACGGATGACGGGTTATTTGGTGCGCCGTGGCAATGAGGTCGAGGCGGAATATCGCGCCTCCTTGGGCTAGGTTTAGCCTTGCGGCGTCATGGCCTTGCGTTGACGGGCGCGCTCTATGCCCAATTGCCGTTCTCTTAGTATGATGGCGATGCCTGCCGTGATGATGATGGCCGCACCCACCAACATGGTCGTGCTTGGGATTTCGTCAAATATGATATAGCCCACCCCAAGCGCCAAGAGCATTGAGCTATATTCAAACGGCGCGATCAAGGAAGCATCGGCTTCGCGATAGCTTGAGGTGAGCAGAATCTGACCCACGCCGCCTAAAACGCCCGCCAAGATCAAGAGTATCGCGTCGCGGGGCGCAGGGATGACCCACCCCCATGGTAGGGTCAAAAGGGACATTAAGGTCGCCGTGATTGAGAACCAAAAAACGATGGCCGATGTGGTTTCGGTTGCAACCATTTTGCGCACAAACACCTGTGCAAGGGCGGCGCATACCGCGCTCATCAAAACAATCATTGCGCCAAGCGCCTCGGCATGGGTGGTGTCAGCGCCGCCAAGGCTGAGGCGCGGAGAGAGAACAATCACCACGCCAAGCATCCCCAAAGCCACCATGCTCAGGCGAAAAAGCCGCACATCTTCGCCCAAGAACATGGCGGCAAAAACAACCACCAAAATTGGTGCGGCATATCCAATCGCGGTTACTTCGGGCAATGGCAAAAGGCCAAGCCCCGCGAACCCAAGCCCCATCGCACTGGTGCCCACAACCCCACGCCAAACATGACCCAAGGGCGAGACTGTGCGCAGGCCGGTTGACAATTCATGTCGCATCCACAGCCATGCGATGATCACAGGCAGCGCAAAAAATGATCGAAAGAAGACGGCCTGACCCGGCGGCACATGGTCAGAGGTGGCTTTGATCAACGATGCCATCCCCACGAAAACGCATACAGACGCGATTTTCAGGGCAATGCCGCGAAGGGGGTTCATGTGAGGGGCGCTCGCGCAAATCTTGTGTCGGCGCAAACCTTGCGCGAGGCGCGATGGCAATGCAAGGGCGGATTAGGCCCCGTAATCGCGGCTAGGATCAGCGGGATAGCTGCCTAAGATTCGCAACTCGCTGGTGAAATATTCCAACTCTTCCAAGGCCAATTGCACGGCGCGATCATCGGGGTGCCCTTCGATATCGGCATAAAATTGTGTCGCCGAAAAAGATCCCCCAACCATATAGCTTTCAAGCTTGGTCATGTTCACGCCATTGGTCGCAAAGCCGCCCATAGCCTTGTAAAGCGCCGCAGGGATGTTGCGCACGCGAAAAACGAAGGTGGTCATCATATGTTCCGCGCGTGGGCGCAGATCGGCCTTTGGCTCCATGATCAAGAAACGGGTGCGGTTGCTGTCTTGATCTTCGATATGACGGGCCAAAATATCGAGATCATAGATTTCAGCAGCAAGTTCCGAGGCAAGCGCGGCCTTGGCTTTGTCGCCCCATGCAGCAACATCGCGCGCGGCGCGGGCATTGTCGGTGGTTACACAGCCTTTAATGTTGTTTTCTTTCAAGAATTTCGAGCATTGCGGCAAAAGAACCAGATGCGACCACGCCTCTTTTACGTCAGAAATCTGGCTGCCTTTGACACCCAAAAGATTGATGTGAACGCGCACAAAGGCCTCGCCCACGATATAAAGGCCACTTTCAGGCAGCAGACGATGAATATCGGCCACACGGCCATAAGTCGTGTTTTCTACCGGCACCATCGCGGCTTGAGCATCGCCTTGGCGCACCGCATCCATCGTTTCCTCAAAGCTTGCACAGGGCAGCACATCCCAATCGGGGCGTGCTTCGCGGCAGGCTTGGTGAGAATAGGCACCAAGCTCTCCTTGAAAGGCGATGCGGCGTGGGTTTGCGGTGGCAGTCATAATAAATCTTTCAGATGGGCGTTCTGTCGCGCTTCCTATACCTTGCCATCTTATGTTGGAAGAAGATAGATAGCCCTCAACTCGGGCTAGAGAACGGGAACGACATGTTTGATACAATGACCATCACGAAAGCAGGCGCATCGCTTTGCGCAGCCCTGCTTGCACTTCTCCTCGCTGGTTGGGCCAGTGACGGGCTATATTCCGTTGGCACTGCAAGCCATGGTGAAGAACACGTTAGCGGCTATCCGATTGAAGTGGCCGATGCCGGTAGCGCCGAACCTGCCGAAGAGGTGGTTGAGGTTGCCTTTGCCGATGTATACGCCGCCGCAGATGCGGGCGCGGGTGAAGGCCTGTTTCGCCAGTGTCAGGCCTGCCATTCGCTGGAGCAAGGCGCCAATGGTGTAGGCCCCTATCTTTATGGCGTTGTTGGCCGCGCAAAGCATTCGGTTGACGGGTTCAACTATTCGGATGGCCTCCGCGCCTTGGAAGGCGATTGGACACCAGAGAACCTCAATGGGTTCTTGGAAGCACCTCGCGAATATGCACCTGGCACCGCCATGGCCTATAACGGGATGCGCAAGGTCGAAGACCGCGCAAACCTGATTGCCTATCTCGCGACCATCGGCAACTAAGCTCGTCTCGAGAGATTGTATTTTTCAGAAGGCCGCCCTGTCAGGGGCGGCTTTTTTCATTCACAGATTCGCGCGCAAACTTCATGGGGTCTGGTTCTTTGCTGTGTGATCGCTAAGTTATTAGGAAATGACAAATCGCCCTGCATGGGCGCACGCAGAGATAAGGGTCGGGAGGTTGCGATGCACGAGAGACGGATGGTGCCGAAATCCTTGGCAACGGGCCTGATGGGGGCCGTGATAATTGGCATGGGTGTCACGCAGGCATTGGCGCAAGACTTGATCGAAACCCACGCCATATCTACCTTCGGAACACCAAAATACGCGGCGGATTTTGAGCATCTCGACTATGTGAACCCAGACGCGCCACAGGGTGGGGAGATGTCCTTTTCGTGGCCCTCAGGCACGTTTGACTCGCTGCACCCTTACACGCGCGTGGGTAATTCGGCGGTTTTGTCCTCGATTTTCTTTGAATCCATGCTGACAGGCACGGCGGATGAAATCGGCGCCTCTTATTGTCTTTTATGCGCAACCATGCGGTTTCCTGAGAGCCGTGACTATGTGATTTTCACCCTAAGGCCAGAGGTGCAATTCTCAGATGGCACGCCTGTCACCGCGGATGATGTGCTGTTCTCTTACGAAATTCTGCGCGATGAGGGTTTGCCATCCTTCCGTGCATCTCTGCCCATGACCATTGAAAGTGCGGAGGTTTTGGGCCCGCGCGAGATCAAATTCACTTTCAATCCCGAAAGCCCGCTGCGGGGGCGGATTGAGGCGGCGGGTGGCTTGCCCGTTTTCAGCCGTGCGAGCCATGAGGCATCAGGTTTGGCCTTTGAAGACAGCCGCCTCACGCCCCTAATCGGCTCTGGCCCTTATGTTTTGGGCGAAGCGAATCCGGGTCAACGTGTGGTCTATGTTCGCAATCGGGACTATTGGGGAAATGATCTGCCCATCAATCGCGGGCGGAACAATTTCGATAGCATCCGAATTGAATATTATGGCGATGCGATTGCCGCCTTTGAGGGGTTTAAGGCGGGCAATTACCTGTTCCGTCAAGAATCCAGCAGCCAAACTTGGGCCACAGGCTATGATTTCCCGCGTCTGAATGATGGGATCATTATTCGCGAAGAATTGCATGATGGGTCTATCACTTCGGGTCAAAGTTTTGCGATGAATTTGCGGCGTGAAAAATTCGCTGACCCGCGTGTGCGCGAAGCGATTGCGTTGATGTTCAATTTTGAATGGACGAACCAGACCTTGTTTTATGGACTTTACGCGCCGAATACGAGTTTCTGGGAAAACACCTATTTAGCCGCGCATGGCCTGCCATCTGAGGCTGAGTTGGCGCTGCTGGACCCATTGCGGGATCAACTGCCTGCACGGGTCTTTAGCGAAGATGCCTTTGCCACCCCGCCCTCTGACCCAGATCGCAGTCTCGACCGCCGCGCTGCGCGCCGTGCCTCTGCCTTGCTCGAGGCGGCGGGATGGGTCGTTGGTGATGACGGGATGCTGCGTGACGCGAATGGCGCGACATTGGATGTGGAATTCCTGAATGCCAGTCCGTTGTTTGATCGGATCATCAACCCCTATGTCGAAAACCTACAGGCGATTGGGGTGAACGCCATTTTGACCCGCGTTGACCCTGCGCAATTGCAGCAGCGGCAACGAGATGCGGATTTTGACATTATCACGGATCACTTCCCCATGGGCTTTGAGCCGGGATCAGGGTTGCGCCAATATTTTGGGTCGCTTGGGGCGGATGAGTCACTCTTTAACGTCATGGGTTTGGCTGATGAGGGTGTCGATGCCTTGATCGAAAAAGTGGTCGATGCTGAAACGCAGGAGGAGTTGACCCCCGCCGTGCAGGCGCTTGACCGCGTGCTGCGTGCCCATGTCTTCCGCGTGCCGCAATGGTATAACCCCAACCATTGGGTCGCCTATTATGACATCTATCGCTATCCCGACACGCTGCCGCCCTATGATCTTGGCTTCCTCGATTTCTGGTGGGTTGATCCCGCGGCTGAAGCCGCGCTCAAAGAACAAGGCGTGTTGTAAGCTTTATGGCAAGCTATATCCTCAGACGTCTTTTGCTGATGATCCCCACATTATTGGGGATCATGGTGATCAATTTCGCCCTTGTGCAATTCGTGCCAGGCGGGCCGATTGAGCAGGTGATCGCACAGCTTGAGGGGGAAGGGGATGTATTCGCAGGCATTTCTGGCGGCGGCGGTGACGCAGGCGCGCAGATGGAGCAGGTCGGCAGCGATTACCAAGGCGCGCGCGGCTTGCCGCCGCAATTTTTGGATCAGCTGAAGCTAGAATTTAACTTCGCGCGCCTTGTTTGCGAAGATGGGTTTACGGGCACCCCTTCGTTGCGTGCGCCAGAATGTGTGGCCGAAGACATCCCCGCGATGGAACGGTTTTTTCTTATGATGGGGGATTATCTGCGCTTTGATTTTGGCGACAGTTATTTCCGCTCAATCTCTGTGGTGGATTTGGTGATCGAGAAATTGCCTGTCTCCATCACCTTGGGGCTGTGGTCGACCCTGATTGCCTATTTGGTCTCGATCCCCCTTGGCATCCGTAAAGCGGTGCGCGATGGCAGCCGCTTTGATACTTGGACAAGCGGGTTGATCATCGTGGCCTATGCGATCCCTGGGTTTCTGTTTGCGATTTTGCTGTTGGTTTTGTTGGCGGGGGGCAGTTATTTTCAGATTTTCCCGCTGCGTGGTCTGACTTCGGACAATTGGGAAGATCTGAGCCTCTTGGGTAAGATCGGGGATTATTTCTGGCACATCACCCTACCTGTGCTCGCCTCGACCATTGCAGCTTTTGCCACGCTTACGCTTTTGACCAAGAACAGCTTTTTGGATGAGATCAAAAAGCAATATGTCATGACAGCCAAGGCAAAAGGGCTGTCGGAGGGGCGGGTGCTTTATGGGCATGTGTTCCGCAATGCCATGCTGATTGTCATCGCGGGCTTTCCCGCGGTTTTTGTGTCGGTATTTTTTGGTGGTTCACTGATCATCGAGACCATTTTTTCCCTTGATGGGTTGGGGCGTTTGGGCTTTGAGGCGGCAGTCAGCCGTGATTACCCCGTTATTTTCGGAACGCTTTTTGTGTTTGGGCTGATTGGTCTGGTCGTGGGGATCTTGTCGGATCTGATGTATGTTTGGATCGACCCGCGCATTGATTTTGAAACGCGGGAGGTGTGAGCGCATGATCACGGTCTCCCCTCTTAACCAGCGCCGTTGGCGCAATTTCAAGGCTAACCGCCGCGCGCTTTGGTCATTGATGATCTTTCTTGTGCTTTACGGGATTAGCCTATTCGCAGAAATCATTGCCAATGATAAACCGATTTTGGTGCAATATCAGGGCGGCTATTACACGCCTATTTTCAACTTTTACCCTGAGACAGAGTTTGGCGGCGATTTCCGCACCGAGGCGGTTTATCGCGATATTGAAGTGCAATGTCTGATTATCTCGGGCGGGTTAGACGCCTGTTGGGATGATCCAGAAGGCGTGATTGAAACCGTTCAAACCACAGGGCGGTTTGATGGCGTAGAGGTTGCAAAGGGCTGGCTCCTCTGGCCGCCCATTCCCTATAGCTACAATACCGTCAACGATATCGGGCGCGCGGCCCCATCGCCGCCTGATGGGAACCATTGGCTTGGCACGGATGACACCGCACGGGATGTTTTGGCGCGTGTGATCTACGGGTTCCGTCTTTCAGTGACATTCGCGCTGATCGTCACCGCGCTGGCCTCGGTGATCGGAATCGCGGCGGGGGCGGTGCAGGGCTATTTTGGCGGCGTGATTGATCTTATTTTCCAGCGTGTGATCGAAATTTGGGGCGCGACCCCAAGCCTTTATATCATCATCATCGTTGCCGCGATTTTCACCATGGATTTCTGGCTCTTGGTGTTTTTGATGGTCTTATTCGGTTGGACATCCTTAGTCGGGGTTGTCAGGGCCGAGTTTTTGCGCGCCCGCAATTTCGAATATGTGCGCGCGGCCCGTGCGCTTGGCGTCTCGGATCGTGTGATCATGTTCCGCCATGTGTTGCCAAATGCGATGGTGGCCACGCTGACTATGCTGCCCTTTATCGTCACGGGCACGATTGGTTCACTGGCTGCGCTAGATTTCTTGGGTTTTGGCTTGCCCTCATCCGCCCCGTCTTTGGGCGAGATGACCTTGCAGGCCAAAAACAACCTGCAAGCACCATGGCTGGCCTTCACGGCGTTTTTTGCCTTTGCGATCATGCTGTCGCTGTTGGTGTTCATTTTCGAAGGGGTGCGCGATGCGTTCGACCCCAGAAAGACGTTCCAATGAGCCTGCTGTCGGTCGAAAATCTACGCATCACCTTTCAGCAAGATGGGCGGCGGATCGAGGCGGTGCGCGGTGTGTCTTTTCACATCGAGGCAGGGGAAACTGTTGCTTTGGTGGGCGAGTCTGGATCAGGCAAATCTTTGACCGCGCTTTCTACTGTATCGCTTTTGCCTGATGCGGCCGAAGTATCGGGCGAGGTGCGCTATCGCGGCGAAGGCCTGATCGGCGCGCCTGAGGCGCGGCTGCGCGCGGTTCGGGGCAATGACATAAGCTTTATCTTTCAAGAGCCGATGACATCGCTGAACCCCCTCCATACCATTGAAAAGCAACTGGGCGAGGCGCTGAGCCTGCATCAGGGCCTGAGCGGTGCAGAGGCGCGGGCGCGCAGTGTCGCGCTTTTGGAAAAGGTTGGTATCCCTGATCCTGCGGCGCGGCTCGGGGCCTATCCGCATCAATTGTCAGGCGGACAACGGCAGCGCGTGATGATTGCAATGGCCTTGGCCAACGGGCCTGATCTTTTGATCGCAGATGAGCCAACCACTGCGCTTGATGTCACCATTCAGGCGCAAATCCTTGATCTTTTGGCCGAATTGAAAAAATCCGAAGGGATGAGCCTTTTGTTCATCACGCATGATCTCGGCGTTGTGCGCAAAATCGCGGATCGGGTTTGCGTGATGCAAGCGGGCGAAATTGTTGAGCAGGGCAAAACAGCGGATGTTTTTGGGGCGCCTCAGCATCCTTATACCCAAAAGCTTTTGGCGGCTGAGGCCACGGGAGCGCCTGCCCCTGTGGCGAAAGATGCGCCCGAAGTGATCGCATGTGACGCCTTGCGTGTTTGGTTTCCAATCACTGCGGGGCTGCTGCGCCGCAAAGTGGGGGATGTGAAGGCGGTCAACGCCGCCACTCTCTCAATCCGCGCGGGGGAGACAATTGGCATCGTGGGCGAGTCGGGATCAGGTAAAACCACGCTGGCGCTTGCGCTGATGCGCTTGATCTCGTCACAAGGGCCGATCCGTCTAGAGGGGCAAGACATTCAAGGTTTGAAAAGCGCGGCAATGAAACCCTTGCGCCGCGATATGCAGATTGTGTTCCAAGACCCTTATGGCTCGCTTAGCCCGCGCATGACGATTGAACAAATCATTGCCGAGGGGTTGAGCATCCATCACCCTGAAAGCAAATCCGCGCGACAAGAGCGCGTGGCTGAGATGTTGCAAGAGGTGGGGCTTGATCCAGCCATGATGCATCGTTACCCGCATGAATTTTCGGGCGGTCAAAGACAGCGCATCGCAATTGCGCGTGCGATGGTGCTTAATCCAAAGCTTGTCGTTTTAGACGAACCAACATCGGCACTTGATATGACCGTGCAAGTTCAAATCGTGGAATTGTTGCGCGATCTGCAAGCAAAAAAGGGGCTGGCCTATTTGTTCATCAGCCATGATCTGCGTGTTGTGCGCGCCTTAGCGCATCGGATTTTGGTGATGAAATCAGGCGATGTGGTCGAGATGGGTGAGGCGGCGCAGGTCTTTGATGCACCCGCCCACCCTTATACGCAATCGCTGCTGCGGGCTGTTCTGAGCCATTAGATGGCTGAAGAATGTCCTTCGCTGCGCATTTCATAAGCATCAAAAGCGCGCGCGATCATGCGGGTCAGGGGGCGCCCCTCTGGATGAATAAAGAAACCAGATTGCGTGACTGACACCATATTGGGAAACTGTCGCGCCGTGCTTTGAAGCAGGGCCTCAAGACTTGCGGGCGCGACTTCAAAATTCCCCAAAATTTCGGCGCGGTCGATTTGGAAATCGCACATGATGGCTTCGATCAGTCGGGATCTGAGCCGATCTTCTCCTTTGAAGACATGACCACGCCCTGTGGCCAATGCGCCTGCACGGACGGCTTTTTGATATTCGGCGGTGCTTGAGGCGTTTTGCGCATAGCCTTGTGGAAAGCGCGAAATAGCCGAAGCGCCTAACCCAATCAGCGTATCGCAGGTGTCATCTGTGTAACCCTGGAAATTGCGCCGCAGACGACCTTCACGCGCGGCACGGCCCAAGCTGTCATCGGGTCGAGCGAAATGGTCGATCCCGATTTCCTGATATCCATCCCACATAAACAATTCACGCGCGACATCGAACAAGGCAAGCCGTTCTTCGGGTGTCGGTAAAGCATCGGTTGGGATCATGGATTGACGCTTGGACATCCATGGCACATGGGCATAGCCATAAAGCGCCACGCGGTCAGGGCTTAGCGAGAGCAGCATTTGAACAGTTTCTGCGATGCGCTTTGCATCCTGAT
The DNA here is from genome assembly GCF_037805105.1 of Roseobacter sp. HKCCA2468. NCBI lineage: Bacteria > Pseudomonadati > Pseudomonadota > Alphaproteobacteria > Rhodobacterales > Roseobacteraceae > Roseobacter > Roseobacter sp. HKCCA2468. The sequence continues at coordinate 117,549 of NZ_JBBLYN010000004.1, read as the reverse complement.
GAGGCAGGCCGAATAGAATATCTGCATTCAGCGAAGTAATCCCACGCGCGCGGATGGCATCCACCGCAGCTTTTGTCACATCATATGTTTGCAGGCGGCCAATTGTGTTTTGAATTTCGGAATGAAAATCTTGCACCCCGATTGAAGCGCGATTCATTCCTGCGGCCACCAATGCATCAAGGCGCGCGTCATCTATTTCGTTTGGATCAATCTCAACCGAGAATTCATAGTTCTCATCAAGAGGAAGCACAGTTTGCAAATGGCTTGCGAGATCTGTCATCTGTGCAGGGCTCAGCAAGGTGGGCGTGCCGCCGCCCCAATGCAATCGCGCCAGTTTCACTCCCTTTGGGAGGAGTGCAGAGAGATTGGTGATTTCTTGTTTTAGGCTTGCCAGATAGGCAATGATCGGCTCGTCCGAGCGTACCCCTTGTGTGCGGCAGGCACAGAACCAACACAGGCGTCTGCAAAATGGCACATGGATATAGGCCGAAATGCGCGCAGCTTCGGGCAACCCTTGGATCCATGATGCGAATCTTTCCGAAGTCACGTCATTCGAAAATTTCGTGGCGGGCGGGTAACTGGTATAGCGCGGCACTTTGGCGTCGAACAAACCCAGTTTGCGGAGTTGCGTGTTATTGTCCATCAGACTACCATAGGGCGAACCGACCAAACTGGGATTGACCTAGATCAACCCAAACTGACTTGAGCTAAACTGACGGATGGCATCCATGCCAAACAGACCGCTGACCCTCCCAAAACAGGACTGCGCTGATTGTCCTATTCGCCACAAAGCGGTTTGTGCGCGATGCGAGCCTGATGAACTAACGCTTTTGGAAGAAATCAAGTATTATAAAGGCTTTACGGCAGGGCAGCCGATTGTTTGGGCAGGCGATCCGATGGAATTTGTGGCATCGGTTGTCTCGGGTGTTGCGTCAATGACCCAAACCATGGAGGACGGCCGCCGCCAAATGGTCGGTCTTTTGTTGCCTTCAGATTTCTTGGGTCGTCCGAATCGTGACACAGTGTCTTACGATGTGCATGCGGCAACCGATATTGTGCTATGCTGTTTCCGCCGTAATCCGTTTCAACAATTGATTGCCACCACACCTCATGTCAGCCAACGCTTGTTGGAAATGACATTGGATGAGTTGGATGCCGCGCGGGAGTGGATGCTGCTCTTGGGCCGCAAGACCGCGCGCGAGAAAATTGCCTCTTTCCTGACAATCATTGCGCGGCGTGATGCTAGTCTTAAAAATGTGCCCTCTCTGGGCGGGCCTTTGAGCTTTGATTTGCCGCTCACGCGCGAGGCGATGGCGGATTATATGGGCTTAACCATCGAGACAGTCAGCCGCCAAATGACTGCCTTGCGCAAGGACGGCGTCATCGAATTGGACGGCAAGCGGCGCATCATCATCCCAGATTTCGAAGCCTTGTTGGATGAGACGGGCGATGATGATGATGGGGGCTTGCCATCCTAGGGCGTTGCGCGATTTAATTTATCCCACGCGCGCGCAGGCCAGCCGCGCAAGATTGGGGGGATCGCAATGCAAAGACGCAGGCGGCAGCTTGTTGTTGGGGCTGTGTCAGCATTGGCTGCGCCCGCATTATTTTTTGGAAAATCTTATGCCGCTACCCCGCGTGCCGTGCTGCGCACTGCGTGGTGGTCTGATCCTTTTGCGCGGGGGTCTTATTCGCATTTAGGTTTGCATGGCACTCGGGCAGATCGCGCGCAGTTGGCGCAACCTGTCGCTGAGCGGTTGGTGTTCGCGGGTGAGGCGACCGAACCTGATTACCCCTCAACAGTGCATGGGGCGATTTTATCAGGCAGGCGGGCTGCGGATCAAATCCGCGATTTGGGCGTGGATCATGTTGCCATCATCGGTGCAGGCGTTGCGGGATTGGCGGCGGCTGAACTTCTGTTGCGCGATGGCATTGCGGTTGATCTCTTCGAGGCGCGCGCGCGCATTGGCGGACGGGTGATAACGGATCGCAGTCTTGGCTTTGGTGCCGATCTTGGGGCGTCATGGATACACGGCAGCCATGCCAATCCAGTGACGGAGATTGCGCACGCGCTTGGCCTGACCCTATTGCGCAGTGATTGGGAAGGGGTTGTGACCCGCAACAGGGAAGGCCGCATTGTGGATATGCCAGAATGGCTGCTCTGGCACAGCATCGTTAATCTTGATTACGCCGATGAATATGACAACCTCTCCGATCTTGCGCTGGATGAGGGGGAAGAATTCGGCGGGCCTGATGTGATGATTTCAGGCGGCTATGATCAGATCTTGGCAGGCTTTGAGACGGATGGGGTGCGGTTGCATCTCGCAAGCCCCATTGTGCAAATCAGATATGGCACGGGCGGCGTAGAGATCGTCACGGCAGCTGGATCAAACTCAGGGACGCTGACGGCGCAGGCTGCGATTGTCACATTGCCTTTGGGGGTGTTGCAATCAGGTGCGGTGCAGTTCGCGCCGAGCTTGCCGCCAGAGGTTCAAGCGTCCCTGTCACGTTTGCGGATGGGCAGTTTGGAAAAGGTCGTTTTGCACTATGATCACGCCTTTTGGGATCAGGGGGCAGAGGTCATTTTGGCCGCTGATGCCCGTGATGGTGCCTTTGCCGCTTTTGTAAATTTGCTTCCCCTTACGGGTCAAGCCGCCCTAATGGCGCTCAATGGGGGGAATTATGCCCGCAGTCTTGCAGGCCTATCCACAGAGGTTTTGGGTCAAAGGGCAAGCGCGGCCTTAGCCGCGCTATACCCCTGATTTCAATGCGCCATGAGAATGGGCAGCTTGGCTTCGGCCAAAAGGTCACGGGTGGCCCCGCCCCAAATCGCCTCGCGCAGGCGTGAATGGCTGTAGGCCCCCATCACAAGGAGATCGGCGTTCGTGTCTGTCAGATGCCGTGCGATTTCATCGCTCACGCGGCCCAATCGGCGCGGCACAAGGCTGATATTGGCATGCACCCCGTGGCGGCTCAGCCATGTTGCCAAATCTGCGCCAGGTTCAGCGGGGCTCATGTGACCCCGCTCGGGATCAATGACGAGGATATCCACCTCATCCGCTGCCTTTAACAGCCCCAAAGCATGGCGCACCGCCGATAGCGCCTCGGCGCTGTTGTTCCACGCAATGACAATACGGCGGGCAGGGTTTGGAATATCCACCCCATTTGGCACAACCAAAACGGGTGCCGCCCCATCAAACAGGGCCGCTTCGGCAATCATCGGGGCTTCACTGCCCATATTCGGCCCGTAAGGGAGGGGAAGGATCACCAAATCTGCAAAATGGGCATTCGCGGAAATAACGCTGCCTAGTCCCGCGGATTGGGTGATGGTTGCCTCAACCTCAAAAGAGATATCAGCCTTTTCAAGTAGGGCCTCGGCCCGCGATTTGATTTCGAGCGCGTCTTCGCGTGCGAGTTGCAGGGTTTCATCGCTCATGATCGCCGCGGTGGCCCCCGCCACAAAATACCCTGCCTGAGTTGCGTCCACCCCAAGGCTGAGGGCGCGCAAATGCGCGCCAGTGGCGCGGGCGAAAGGTAAGATCGGGGCAAGGGTGCTGTCCACAGTTTCAGGCTGATCAAGAACGGTCATCACTGTGGGAAAACAGGTTTGGACGGACATGGCGCGTCTCCTTTTGGGATGAATCGTTACGGGCCGAGCTTAGGCCGCGCAGAGCGCATCAGCCTTTGACTTGAGTCAAAAGAAAGCGCGGAAACTCTTGACATGGATCAAGGAGGGATCGCCCCGCATGGGCGATTTGAGGAGCAATAGGAAACAGCTTTACGGGTGATTGATTCACCTCAAGAGCGATACGAAGGGACGATCTATGCTTGATTATGCAAAGCTATTGATCCTTGGTCTGGTTGCGGTTTTGGCCGCGATTGCTGCGCAATATGCCCGCGATGAAGCCTATATGGTGCATGCCGTTTTGGTCATGCTGGTCGCATCGGGGGTGTTTTTGTGGCAATTGCGCCGCACTGGCGAGCCACAGCTTGCTCCAGCCTTGGACGAATATAATGACGGGCCAGTGCGCGCCGCCACCATCGCCACAGTATTCTGGGGCGTGGTTGGTTTTCTCGCTGGCACATATATCGCGTTTCAACTTGCCTTTCCGCAGTTGAATTTCGATTGGGCTCAGCCCTTTGGTAACTTTGGCCGCTTGCGCCCCTTGCATACATCGGCGGTGATCTTCGCCTTTGGGGGTAACGCGCTTTTGGCCGCGTCATTTTACATTGTTCAACGCACCACGGCCGCACGGCTTTGGGGCGGCGGTCTGGCTTGGTTCGTGTTCTGGGGCTATCAGCTGTTCATCGTTCTGGCGGCGACAGGCTATCTGCTTGGCGCAACCCAAAGCCAAGAATATGCGGAACCTGAATGGTATGTTGACCTATGGTTGACCATCGTTTGGGTGGCGTTCTTGGCCGTGTATGTTGGCACGCTGATCCGCCGCCGTGAGCCGCATATTTATGTGGCCAACTGGTTCTTGCTGTCCTTTATCGTGACCGTGGCCATGTTGCATGTGGTCAATAACCTTGCGATCCCAGTGTCGATCTTTGGGTCGCGCTCGGTTCAGGTGTTCTCTGGCGTGCAAAACGCAATGACGCAATGGTGGTATGGCCACAATGCTGTGGGCTTCTTCCTAACGGCGGGCTTCTTGGGGATGATGTATTATTTCATTCCAAAACAGGCCGAGCGTCCTGTCTACTCGTATAAATTGTCGATCATCCACTTCTGGGCGCTGATCTTCCTTTATATCTGGGCAGGCCCTCACCATTTGCATTACACCGCGCTGCCTGACTGGGCGTCTACCCTTGGCATGGTGTTCTCAATCATTCTTTGGATGCCGTCTTGGGGTGGTATGATCAATGGCCTTATGACCTTGTCGGGTGCTTGGGACAAGCTGCGCACAGACCCTGTGTTGCGGATGATGGTCACCTCGGTTGCCTTCTACGGAATGTCCACATTCGAAGGCCCAATGATGTCGATCCGCGCGGTGAACTCGCTGTCGCATTACACGGACTGGACGATTGGTCACGTGCATTCTGGTGCCTTGGGGTGGAACGGGATGATCACCTTCGGGATGCTCTACTATCTCGTGCCCAAACTGTGGAACCGTCAGGCACTGTATTCCCTGCGGGCCGTGTCGTGGCACTATTGGTTGGCGACCATTGGGATCGTTCTCTACGCATCTTCGATGTGGGTCACGGGGATCATGGAAGGTCTGATGTGGCGTGAAGTTGATGCGCAAGGTTTCCTTGTGAACTCTTTCGCAGACACGGTTTCGGCCAAATTCCCAATGTATGTGGTGCGCGGCTTGGGTGGGGTCATGTATCTCACTGGGGCGGTCATCATGGCCTACAACCTCTGGATGACCGTGCGCAAAGGCGCTGCTACGCAGCAAGCCCCTGCCATGGCACCAGCAGAATAAGGAGGGCGTGAGAAATGGCTCTTGAAGGTCACAAGAAAATTGAAACCAATGCCACGCTTCTGCTGACGCTCAGCTTTCTGGTCGTCACCATCGGCGGTATCGTGGAAATCGCCCCCTTGTTCTATCTTGAGAACACAATCGAAGAAGTGGATGGGATGCGTCCCTACTCACCGCTCGAATTGACAGGTCGCGAAATCTATGTGCGTGAAGGCTGCTATGTCTGTCACAGCCAGATGATCCGTCCAATGCGCGATGAGGTGGAGCGTTATGGTCACTACAGCCTTGCGGCTGAATCCATGTATGACCATCCGTTCCAGTGGGGCTCTAAGCGCACGGGGCCAGATTTGGCCCGTGTGGGCGGCCGTTATTCGGATGCTTGGCATGTGGATCACTTGACCGATCCGCAATCGGTTGTGCCTGAATCCGTCATGCCCGCTTATGGGTTCCTATCTGATCGTGTCATCTCGCCTGAGCATGTTGTTGATCTGATGGAAACCCACCGCTTGGTCGGCGTGCCTTACACGGATGAGCAATTGGAAATGGCCCAGCTCGATTTCATCGAACAGGCTACGACCTATGGCGATGCGGGTGTTGTCGCCCGCTATCCGGGCGCGCAGCAGCGTGACTTTGATGGCAATCCCGCCGTGACCGAAATGGATGCTTTGGTCGCATATCTGCAAATGTTGGGCACATTGGTCGATTTCTCGACCTTCACGCCTGACGAAAGCCGCTAATGGAGGGCTGATTTGATGCTTGATGACAGCTACACCCTGATGCGGGTTTTTGCAGGCTCTTGGGGTGCTGTGTTTATGTTTGTCTCTTTCGTGGCGGTGGTGTTTTTCACCTTCCGTCCAGGAAGCCGCAAACTGCACGAAGACACGGCAAATATCCCCTTTCGCCATGATGACAAGCCCGCCGCACGCAGCCCTGCGACCAAGGAGGCACGGCAATGACCGACCATAAAAACGCACATCACGTTGACCCAACCTTGCAAGCGGGTGACCCTGAAACAACGGGCCATTCTTGGGATGGGATCAAGGAGTTCAACAACCCCCTGCCACGTTGGTGGTTGTGGACATTCTACGCCTGTATCGTTTGGGGCTTGGCCTATACTGTGGCCTATCCCGCATGGCCGCTGTTGAAAGAGGCAACGCCAGGTTTGCTTGGGTTCTCGACCCGCGCCAATGTGGTCGATGACATTGCGGAATTTGACGCGATGAATGCAGGTCTGCGTCAAGAGCTTGAGACAGTCGATCTTGCGGCCATCACCCCGCAGGCCACACCTGATCTTTATAATTACGCGATCCAAGGTGGCGCGGCGACCTTCCGCACATGGTGCGCGCAATGTCACGGATCGGGCGCAGCTGGCGTTCAGGCCGCAGGATACCCGAACCTGTTGGATGATGATTGGCTATGGGGCGGAAGTATTGACGATATCCACTACACTGTCACCCACGGCATCCGCAACGAGACAGACCCAGATGCGCGCTATTCAGCGATGACTGCTTTTGAAGGCATGCTCAGCGATGAAGAAATCGGTCAGGTCGTCAATCATGTTCTGGCAATCTCGAATCAAGAGCATGATGCGGGGCTTGCTGCCGCAGGACAGGAGGTGTTCCTCAATAACTGCGCTGCGTGCCACGGGGATCAAGGCCTTGGGGATCGTTTCATGGGCGCCCCCAATTTGACCGATGCAATCTGGCTCTATGGTGGCTCTGCTGAGAAGATCGAGGAGACTGTGCGCTATGCCCGATTTGGTGTGATGCCAAACTGGAATGAGCGCCTGTCCGAAGCCGAGATCCGTTCGGTTGCGCTTTATGTCCATTCGCTTGGGGGCGGTGAATAACCGCCGCCCTCGGGCACAAAGATCCACGTTTCCCTTGCGAAATGTGGTGCGGCGTCGGCCTCGGTCCTGTTCGCGCGTTTCCTACGAGGCCGACGTCTTCCTCCTCAAACCTCTCTCTGCGCAATGTGGAGAGAGGTTTTTTCATGAAAACAAGAAAGCGCGAAACGCGACCAAGTCAAGGATCGCAGCCCGATTTATGTGGCAGATGACAGCCGCCGACCCTTTGGCCCATTGTTTGATTCAAGTCAAAGAAGCACCGCCGTTTTGGCCGTAGTTTGGTTGCGCGAACAATGACCAGACCTATTATCGAATCATCCAAGGATGCGTCAGCTATGACCACCTCTTCAGAGCCGCCAAAGCTATATGCTGCGCGTGAGCCTGTCTTTCCCCGCCGTGTGAAAGGCAATTTCCGCAATTTGAAATGGGTGATTATGGCTATCACCTTGGCGATTTATTATGTCACGCCATGGATACGCTTTGATCGTGGCCCCTCCCTGCCCGATCAGGCGGTTTTGGTCGACTTGGCCAACCGCCGATTTTTCTTCTTCTGGATCGAGATTTGGCCCCATGAATTTTATTTCGTGGCGGGCCTTTTGATCATGGCGGGATTGGGGTTGTTCCTCTTTACCTCCGCCCTTGGTCGGGTTTGGTGCGGCTATTCCTGCCCGCAAACGGTCTGGACGGATTTGTTCTTCACTGTTGAGCGGTGGATTGAGGGCGATCGCAACGCACGCGTGCGTTTGTGGAATGCCAAATGGGATGCGTACAAAATCCGGCTCAGGTTGTTTAAATGGGCGGTTTGGTTGGCGATTGCGGTCGCAACGGGGGGGGCTTGGGTGTTCTATTTCACCGATGCACCGACCCTGCTTGGCGATTTGCTGACAGGGCAGGCCCATATCGTTGCCTATACAACCATCGCCGTTTTGACCGCGACAACCTTTGTGTTTGGCGGTTTCATGCGTGAGCAGGTCTGTATCTACATGTGCCCGTGGCCCCGTATTCAGGCCGCGATGATGGACGAGCATACAATCACGGTCGCTTATCGCGATTGGCGCGGCGAGCCGCGTGGTAAGCATCGCAAGGCAGAAGGCGCAGATCAGTTGGGCGATTGCATCGACTGTAATGCCTGCGTGAATGTCTGCCCTGTCGGGATCGATATCCGCGATGGTCAGCAGTTGGAATGCATCACCTGCGCGCTGTGCATTGATGCCTGCGATGATATGATGGCCAAGGTCGGCAAAGAGCGCGGTTTGATTGACTATATGGCCTTGACCGATGAAGAGAACGAGCGCGCTGGAAATAAAAAAGTTTCTGTGTGGAAACACATCTTTCGTCCGCGCACGATTATTTACACGATCCTGTGGTCGGGCATCGGTATCGGTTTGACTGTGGCCCTGTTTATGCGGGGCGAGATCGACATGACGGTCGCGCCCGTGCGCAACCCGCTTTATGTCACGCTGTCTGACGGAACGATCCGCAACACCTATGATATCCGACTGCGCAACATGACCCATGAGGATGCCGTGTTCGCTGTGAGCGTAGTCTCAGAGGCGGGCTTGGAGATCAGCCTTGAAGGTGAAGATAACACCACTGTCACTGTGCCCGCCGATGAAACCCATTTGCAGCGCGTCTATGTTTACGCAGCCCCCAACAGCCAAGCTGCGCAAACCGAGCGCACGGATATTCGGTTTTGGATTGAAAACCTCGCCACCAATGAGCGCAGTTCGCAAGACAGCAGCTTTGCAGGGAGAGATATGGAATGAGCATTCCGACAAGTAATAACCCCAGTAAAGGCCGCCTGACAGGGGGCAAGGTGTTGATGATTTTTGTGGGATTTTTCGGGGTCATGTTTGCCGTGAATATCTTTATGGCGTTTCAAGCCCTGTCCACTTTTCCTGGGCTGGAGGTCAGCTCCTCCTACGCCGACAGTCAGGATTTCAACATACGCCGCGATGCCCAAGAGGCTTTGCACTGGCAAGCGGCGGTTGAAACGCGGGGGAGTGGGGCAGGGGCGACTGTGATCTTGCATTTGACCGATGCGTCAGGCGCGCCCGTAATGCCCGCGCAGATGGAGGCGCTTTTGACCCGCCCCACGAACCAAACCCAAGATCAGCTTTTGGCCCTGCAGCTCATTGATGGCGCATGGCAGGCACCCGCAGATTTGGATCAAGGGCGGTGGCGTTTGCGCCTGACAGGGCGCGCGGATGACGGCACGGATTACCGCCATAACCTGACCTTTTGGGTGAACTAAACACATCATGGCCAGCACTGATTTCCATTACGAAGAACGGCCAAGACCTGCCGCCTGTCCCGCCTGCAGCGTGGCCCCTTTGGCCGAGCATTTGGCAGAATTGCCAAAAGATGCGGAAATCATGTTGTCCGTGCCCACAATCCATTGCGCGGCCTGTATTTCGGCAGTTGAGCGGGCGTTGAGCAAGATGCACGGCGTGACGGATGCACGGGTGAACCTCACCCTGCGCCGCGCGGCTGTGAAAACTGATGGCACAGTATCGGTCGATGATTTGATCGCGCGTCTGGCGGCTGTTGGTTACGAGGCGCACGAGCTTGATGCAGGTCGCCTGAGCAGCACGGCCGCACAAAGGCAGGGTCGCGATTTGCTGATGCGGCTGGGTGTGGCCTTCTTCGCCATGATGAATGTGATGCTGCTTTCGGTTGCGGTTTGGTCGGGGGCTGAGGGCGTGACCCGTGACATGATGCATTGGATATCAGCCGCCATTGCCATTCCTGCGGTGATTTTTGCGGGTCGTCCGTTTTATGTTTCGGCATGGTCTGCGTTGCGGGTGGGCCGGCTGAATATGGATGTGCCAATCACCCTCGCCATTCTATTGGCGCTTGTAACCTCGCTGTATGAGACAATGCATTCTGGGGCGCATGCGTATTTTGATGCGGCGGTGTCTTTGTGCTTTTTCCTCTTAGGCGGGCGGTATTTGGATTTCAAAACCCGCGCATCTGCGCGATCTGCGGCACAAGAGCTGTCCGCCCTTGAAGTGCCGCGCGCCTTGCGCGTGACGGCGACAGGCGAAGAGGTTGTCGCCGCTGCTGATCTGGCCATCGGTGATGTGATCCGCGTGCGTCCGGGGGGGCGGATCCCTGCGGATGGCGTGGTGACCCGCGGCACATCCGAACTTGATCGCGCGCTCATGACGGGGGAAAGCCTGCCTGCAGCCATTGGTGTGGGTGGGCAGGTCAGCGCGGGCGAGATCAATCTGACGGGCCCGCTAGACCTTCGGGTGACAGCGGCAGGTCGGGACAGTTCGCTTGCGCGTATCGCTGATCTGGTTGCAATGGCAGAAGCGGGGCGCAGCAATTACACCTCGCTTGCCGATCAGGCCGCCAAACTTTACGCGCCATTTGTGCATATCTTGTCCGCTTTAGCGGCTGTCGGGTGGTGGCTCTATACGCAAGACATTCGCGTCTCACTCAATATTGCCGCAGCGGTTTTGATCATCACCTGCCCGTGCGCGCTTGGTCTGGCGGTGCCTGCTGTGACAACCGCGGCTTCGGGTCGTTTGTTTCGGAAGGGCCTGCTGATCAAACATGCAACCGCGCTTGAGCGTCTGGCCGAAGTGGATTGCGTGGTCTTTGACAAAACAGGCACGCTTACCATGGGCGCGCCCGAGGCCATGGGGCTTGATGACTTAAGCGCCGCGCAAAAAGCCATCCTTGCGGGAATGGTCGCAGGGTCAGATCACCCGCTGTCACGCGCATTGGCGGAGGCCTTGGCCGATTTGAAGGTGAATCCCGCCCCGCTTGACGATTTACGCGAAAAGTTAGGGTTGGGGGTCGAAGGGCGCTATCAGGGTCAAATGATCCGATTGGGCCGTGCCGAATGGGTCGGCGCAGAGGCATTGGACGAAACGGCGACCTATCTGGCGATTGGCGATACGCCACCCGTTGCCCTGCGGTTTCGCGATCACATTCGCGATGGGGCAGAGGCTACAATCGCCGCGCTTAAGGCCAAGGGCGTTCGGATTTTGATGCTGTCTGGCGATCAAGAAGGGGCGGTTGCAAGCTTCGCTGCGCGACTTGGCATTGAAGACTACCGCGCCAATGCCAAACCCGAAGAAAAAGCTGCAATGCTGAAAGACCTCGCGGATCAGGGCCATAAGGTGTTGATGGTGGGGGATGGATTAAATGACACAGTTGCTCTGGCCTCGGCCCATGTGTCGATCTCTCCTGCAACCGCCTTGGACGCGGCCCGTGCGGCCTCGGATATGGTGCTGCTTGGGCGCGATTTGGCGCCGTTGCCCGATGCAATGGAGACTGCGAAACGCGCGCGAGCGCGGATCAAAGAAAATTTCACATTGGCTACGGCCTATAACGTGATTGCCGTGCCGATTGCAGTGGCGGGTTTTGCGACCCCCTTGGTGGCGGCCTTGGCCATGTCGGCCTCCTCCATCACAGTGTCCTTGAACGCGTTGCGGCTTAGGGGGTAGGGTGGTTTATGGATATTCTCGCACTTCTCATCCCCGCGTCCCTGTTTCTTGGGGCTGTTGGCTTGGCTGCTTTCTTTTGGTCGCTGAAAGGCGGGCAATATGATGACCCAGACGGGGACGCTGCGCGCATTTTGCGCAGTGATTTTGACGACAAGCCCAAAAGTTAAGTTTTACGGCCCGACCACCATGCAGGCGGTGTCGCGCGCCACAAGCCGTGCGCAGGCGCGAGTGGCCTCATCTTCTGTCATGCCCGCGAATTGCGCCTCAAAGCCACCTTGGCGTTGGGTCACATGGCGCAGGGCCTGTTGCAGCGAAGATTCCGACAAAGCCGTTTGCAGCAGCAAACGCTCGGCGGTGTTCTGGGTGGGGTAACGCCCCAAGGATATCGCATAAAGCCGCTCGCCGGTAGACGTAGCACGGGTCACGATTTCAGGCGCAGAAGGCAATGCGTTCTCAGAAAGTGCCGCCGCCAATTCGATTGGGCGTTGGCTTGGCAAAGGCGCCTCTTCTGGCGCAAGCGCGTCCTCATCTAAACTTGCAAGAGCAGGGCTTGGTGCGTCATCCACGATCACGGGTTGGGTGTCTGCCTCGCTGATGACAGAGGCCGCCCCTTCGGCACTGGGCGCTGCGGCTGTGAGCGCCTCCTCAACTGCCACATCAATCGCGGCGAGTAAGGTTTCACTTGGCGGTGTAATTGGAAGCGGGCGCGGTTGCGGCACTAGGCTGCGCGCAACAACCCCTGAGGGGCGGATCGTGCGCGCGACTGGCCCGCGCTCGTAATCGCTGGCAGGCCCGCTCCCGCCGCCGCCTGAGCCACCTGAATAGACGGGGAAGCCTGCCAATCTTAATTCGGCATGGGCAGGCGCGCGGGCAAAGCCCATATCCAATAACTCCGAGACGCGTTGGTTGCGCCATGCCGTAGATTGGCCGCCAAAGACAGTGGCAATGATGCGCACATCGCCGCGTTGGGCGGAGGCCACGAGGTTAAACCCTGCGGCGCGCGTATAGCCTGTCTTGATCCCATCGGCGCCACGGTAGGCCGACAAAAAGGCGCGGTTCGTATTGCGCACAGTCGCGACACCTGCATCAGTCGAAAGGCGCGAGAACAGGTTATAATATTCTGGGTAGTCATAAACCATGCGCCGCCCAAGCATTGTCATGTCATTGGCGGTCGACAAATGCCCCTCGGCAGTCAGGCCGTTCGCATTGCGAAATGTCGTGCGTGTCATCCCTAGGGCTTCTGCCGTGCGGTTCATGCGCCGTGCAAAAGCCGCCTCTGATCCCTCAATCGCTTCGCCAATGGCCGTTGCCGCGTCATTCGCCGAGCGCACCGCCGCCGCGCGCACCAAATAGCGTAGACGAATTTGCTGGCCCGCGCGCAAACCGAGTTTCGAGGGGGGTTCTGCGGCCGCGTTTTGTGAAACCGTAACCAAGGTGTCCATGGTAATTTCGCCAAGCCGCACCGCCTCAAAGGCGATGTAAAGCGTCATCATCTTGGTCAGAGAGGCGGGGTGCAGCCGTGTATCCGCATTGCGCGAATGCAAAACCTCGCCCGTTCGTGCGTCAATCACCATAGCCGCATAAGGCGCGGCCTTTACGGGTGTCGCAGCGAAAAAGACAACAATTAAAAGCCCCAAGAGGGCGGAAAAAAACCGATTATATGCCACGAGACCTGCTCACTCTGCCTCAATTAACCGTCTGACGCGGTTGTTATCCTCCGACAATACGGCAGAAGTTTGAAAAAATCCATGATAAACTATTGGAAGGTTTCAGCTTTCTTGATCACAAGAAATTTGTGGCGTGGTGCCGGCCCCATGCTTGCATCTGCAAGCGTATTTTTCATATTTCATTCGGATTTTTGCTTTCAGCGCGTGACCTTATGTCAAAGGTGGTGTTAGGTATGCGCAATACAACTGTAGGACGATTTGCATGACCGATCCCTTTGATGAGCGCAAAGCCCGCGCTGCCGCGTGGTTTAGGCAATTGCGCGATGATATCGTGGCTGCGTTTGAAGATTTGGAAGACCGCCACCAGAGCGCCGATGCCGCGGGACGATTTGATGTGTCGCAGACCAAACGTCATTCTGAGGATGGCAGCGATGCAGGGGGCGGCCTCATGAGCGTGATGCGCGGGGGCAGGGTCTTTGAGAAGGTCGGTGTCAATGTGTCCACTGTGCATGGCACATTGGGCGCGCGCGCCGTAGCGGCAATGTCTGCGCGCAAAGATATGGAAGGCCTGCGGGATGACCCGCGTTTTTGGGCTTCGGGTATCAGCTTGGTTGCGCATATGAACAACCCGCATGTCCCTGCGGTGCACATGAATACACGCATGTTCTGGACGCCGCACGGGTGGTGGTTCGGGGGTGGTTCCGACCTCAACCCTTGCATCGAATATGAGGAAGACACCGCGGATTTTCACGCTGTTCTCAAGGCGCATTGTGACAAGCATGGTGACGACATCTATCCCCGTTTCAAAGCATGGGCAGATGAGTATTTCTATGTGCCGCATCGTGGTCGTGCGCGTGGGGTTGGCGGGATTTTCTACGATGATCTGAACACGGGCGATTGGGAGGCGGATTTCGCCTTTACCCAAGATGTCGGTCGTGCCTTTCTGCCTGCATTTTTAGGCGTGGTCGAAAAGCGGCGCGAGATGGCATTTGACGAGGCGGATCGTGACGTTCAGTTGATCCATCGCGGTCTCTATGCCGAATATAATCTCGTTTATGATCGCGGCACAAAATTTGGCCTTGAGACAGGCCATGATGCAAATGCTGTTTTGATGAGCCTGCCGCCTTTGGCGAAATGGGTTTAAGTCTCGTTCAAGAGGCGCTGATAGACTGAGATGATCGCATCTGCTTCGCGTTCTAGCGAAAAGTGATCAACCATATGGGCGCGGGCAGCCGCGCCCATTTTGCTGCGCAACGGTGCATCCTGCAAAAAGTGGTTGATCTGCGTCTCTAGCGCTGCTTGATCTTCAATCCCGACCAAATATCCGGTTTCCCCATCGCGGATCAGTTCTTCGAATGCGCCTGCGCGGGTGGCGACAACTGGAACACCACAGGCCATTGCCTCGAGCGGGGTTAAGCCAAACCCTTCGTATCGCTGCGGGGCCACAAACAGATCCAGCGCCTGATAATAGGGAATAATCTCGTGGGTTGGAACTTCGGTTGGGAAATGAACCCGCCCTGTAAGACCCGCTGCGGCGATCTTTGCCTTTAGCGCTTTCAGATAGTCTTTATGCTGGTCGGTTGCGCGGCCCAAAATAACCGCCTCTGCCCCCTCATGTTGGGGCAGAAGGTTGATCATTGCATCCACAAACCGATCTGTCCCTTTTGAGGGGCGAATACGGCCATAACATCCGATCAATGGCCCTTTGCCAAAGCCAAGCTTGGCTTTCAGCGCGCCGTGATCGGGCGCAGGGCTGAACGCGTGAACATCAATTCCGTGTAAAATCACAGTTGCGGGTCGATCTAAGAAAGCCACCGTTTTCTGAGACGTAGCGATCACATGATCCATGTGGCCAATCAGCCATTTCGTGTAGCGTGTGTGGTTGCGTTGTGATGCGGAGGTGAACAGCAGTTTTAGCCGCTTTCCAAAAACATGCTTCAGCACGATCCCCGCCAACATTTCATTATTGCGCCTTGCGTGCCAGACGCGCGGGCCATGTGGCCCGTTTTTCGGCATTGTAAGCAGATCATTGAGCGGGATTTGTGGCAAGCTTGCGGGCAAGCCGCGCCCCACGGCGGCTATCGCCACCTTTTCAGCTTGATGCGGCACGAGGCGCACAATGGTCGCTGTCACCCCAGACAAGCGTTGCTTGAAATTGGGGGCGAGGATGTCGATTTGATCAATCCGTGGGTGCGCCATGCCCCGAGCGTTACCGCGCAAACGCGGCATGGGCAAGCGCCGCGCGACTTACGCGCGGCGAATTTCCTCAAGCAGAACGTGCACATTTTCAGGATCAGCTTCAGGTGTAATGCCATGGCCGAGGTTGAAAATATGAGGCCCGTTTTTCAACGCGTCCACAATGCGCCGCGCCTCTTGGCGCAAGGCATCACCGCCCGTGATCATCAGCTTGGGGTCAAGATTGCCCTGCACGCAGCCATCCTTTTGTAAATGCTGGGCTGCCCATGTCGCATCAACACTCGTGTCGAGGGCCAAACAATCCGCACCAACAGCCTTTGCGAAGCCAATATATTTGTCGCCCGCCTCACGCGGGAACGCGATGACGGGCAAGCCTGGAAAACGCTGCTTCATCTTTTGGGTTATCTTTTTCGCGGGCTCTAGCGCATATCGGTCAAAAGTCTCGCCTTTCAGCGAGCCTGCCCAACTGTCAAAGA
Source organism: Roseobacter sp. HKCCA2468 (assembly GCF_037805105.1). Taxonomy (NCBI): domain Bacteria; kingdom Pseudomonadati; phylum Pseudomonadota; class Alphaproteobacteria; order Rhodobacterales; family Roseobacteraceae; genus Roseobacter; species Roseobacter sp. HKCCA2468. The sequence continues at coordinate 101,481 of NZ_JBBLYN010000004.1, read as the reverse complement.
TTTTTACGACCTCTGCGCCTGCTTCGACCTGCTTTGAGAGATATTCGATGGTCGCATCAGTCAGCAGATTGATGAGCGCGTCAAAAGTTGCGGGATCTTCTTGGCGCAGTTTATGTGCGGGCGCTTGGTCGGGTGTGCCGCGCCCTGCGATCATATATGTGGCCACTGTCCATGGCGCGCCTGCAAAGCCAATGAGTGTGGTCTCGCTGGGCAATTCTTGCGACAAGATTTTAACGGTTTCATAAACAGGCGCGAGATGGTCGTGGATGTCGTCCTTGCCTTTTAAAGGTTTTAAGCCGTCTGGCCCAGTGATTGTAGAGAGGCGTGGGCCTTCACCCGTGACAAACCACAAATCCGCGCCAAGCGCATCGGGGATCAAGAGAATATCTGCGAAAAGAATTGCAGCATCGAACCCGTAGCGGCGGATTGGTTGCAAGGTGACTTCTGCCGCCAAATCGGGTGTGTAGCACAGCGAAAGAAAATCCCCAGCCTGCGCGCGTGTCGCGCGATATTCGGGCAAGTAGCGCCCCGCTTGGCGCATCAGCCAGACGGGTGGGGTGGGGAGGGTTTCACCGCTCAACGCGCGCAGAAGTGTTTTTGTCATGGTCGATCCGATTTTCTTGTGCCAAATTTCTTTGGATGTAGGCTCAATCCTGTCCTAACCTGCCCAAGCCATGCTGTCTATGGTTGTCATGTCAAGTTGACAGAGTTAGAAAGAACCCATGAAAAACGAACGACCAACTCCCGCCTCTCCGCTGCGCATTGGCACGCGTGGTTCTCCCCTTGCTTTGGCGCAAGCCTATGAGACGCGCGCGCGGCTTGCGGCGGCCTTTGAGCTGCCGCATGAGGCGTTTGAAATTGTGGTCATAAAAACCACAGGTGACAAGGTTTTAGACCGTCCCCTCAAGGAAATTGGCGGCAAGGGTCTGTTCACTCGCGAGATAGAAGAAGACCTGCTATCTGGGGCGATTGATATTGCGGTGCATTCCATGAAGGATATGCCCGTGTTGCAGCCTGAAGGTTTGCTGCTTGATTGCTACCTCCCGCGCGAGGATGTGCGCGATGCATTTGTGTCACTTGAATTTGACAGTCTCGATGCCTTACCTGCTGGCACGAAGGTTGGCTCATCTTCGCTGCGTAGGCGTGCGCAATTGACTGCGCGCCGTCCTGATCTCGAGGTGGTCGAGTTTCGTGGCAATGTGCAGACGCGAATGAAAAAACTGGAGGACGGGGTCGCAGGAGCCACGTTTTTGGCGCAGGCAGGTCTTAACCGATTGGGCATGGCCGATGTCGCGCGTTCTGCTATTTCACCCGAAGATATGCTGCCCGCTGTTGCACAAGGTGCCATCGGGATTGAGCGGCGCGCGAATGATCCCCGCACGGCCGAGATGTTGGCCGCTATTCATGATCGCGACACGGGCATCAGGCTTGCCGCTGAGCGCGCGTTTTTGGCGGGGCTTGATGGCTCATGCGAAACCCCGATTGCAGGTCTGGCCGAGATTGATGGCTCTATGTTGCGTCTGCGCGGCGAGATATTGCGCCCCGATGGCAGCGAGGTTTTAAGCGAGGATCGCAGCGCCCCCATTGCTGAGGCAGCCAAGCTTGGCGCGGATATGGCGCGGGATTTACGCGCGCGCGCAGGTGAAGGATTTTTTGACTGGATCACCGCCAAGGCTTGAGGCGCGCGTGACAAGAGATGAAAAAAGCCCCGCTTCGCAGATGCAAAGCGGGGCTTTTTTAACGGGGCATCGCGCGCCCTAGTCCCAAGAGACGCCTGTCAGATCATTGGCCTGTGTCGGCGAATTTTCCCAAAGACCACGGATACGCGCATCCGCAACCCCTGTTTTGGCCAACTGAAACAGGTAGCCGTTCACATAATCATCCGCGATCATGCGCTGCATTTGTCCGAGCAAGTCGCTACGCGCAGCAGGATCGCTTTCCAAGGTCAGCGCCTCGTTCAGCGCAACAAACTCGGGACGGGCATATTGGAAATAGTAATCCTCTCGCGCATAGATGCCGATATCCATCGGTTCGGTATGGCTGACGATGGTGAGGTCAAAATCGCGACCACGGAACACCTGCTCTAGCCACTGCGCCCATTCTAGATTGGTGATTTCTGTCTCAATGCCAATCTCACGCAGTTGGGCCGCAATGATCTCTCCACCACGGCGCGCATAGGCTGGCGGGGGCAGCATCAGACGCAATGTCACCCCGTCTAGCCCTGCCTCTTGCAGCAAAGCGCGTGCGCGTTCTGGGTCGTAATTCGATTGCGCGGTCAGATCGACATAGTCGGGATTATGCGGCGCGAAATGTGTGCCAATGGGTGTGCCATAGCCAAACATAGCCCCGTCAATAATGTCCTGCCGATTGATCGCGTGCGAAATCGCCTCTCTCAGGCGGATATCATCAAGCGGGCTTTGCTTGTTGTTCATCGCCAGAATTGTCTCGCCTTCGGTCGAGCCGACAATCACGTTAAAGCGTGGGTCTGCCTCGAATTGGGCCAAAGTTTCAGGCGCTGGGAAATTTGGGAAAGCATCGACATCACCTGCCATCAATGCGGCATAGGCGGCATTTGGATCCGTGATGAAGCGGAAGGTTGCGCTGTCGAGCGCGATGGGCGTGCCCCAATACGCGGCATTGCGGGCCAGTTCCACGCGATCCCCTTGCACCCAATCGACAAAGCGGAAGGGGCCTGTGCCAATGGGGTTGGTCGCATTTGTTTCTGCGCTTTCGGGGGCCACGATCACCGCATCCCCCCAAGCCATCTTGAACAAAAAGGCCCCATCAGGGGCGTTTAGCGTAACCACAACGGTGTCAGGGCTTTCTGCGACAACAGAGGCGATACCTGCAAAGAGGGCGGCCTGTGCGTTGGTGGTGCCCTCAGCGCGGGCCCGATCTAGGCTAAAGACCACATCATCCGCATTCATGTCGCTGCCATCGTGAAACTGCACATTTGGCGCGAGGGTGAAGCGATAGGTCAAACCATCGTCTGAAATTTCCCATGACCGCGCAAGCGCAGGTTGCACAGAGCCATCAGGGCCGAACCGCGTCAGGCCTTCAAAAACATTGGCATAGACCACCTCATCAATGGCCGCTGCTGCACCTGCTGTAGGGTCGAGATTTGGCGGCTCAAGCACCATGCCGATTTTGATGCTATTGCCTTGCGCAAAGGCGCATGTGGTGGAAATGATCAACGCCGTTGCGGCGGATGTTAGAAACCGAACCATGTGGCCCTCCCGCGAAAGTTCAGAGGGCCATCGTAGTGCCGCAAGGCTTGGTCTGGCAAGCGTTCTGGTTGTATTGCGGCCCGCTTGCTGTGCCTTTTGGGGGGAATTGCGATAGGCGGAAGGCTGCGCATACTGTCGCAGAACTGTCATTTCCGACTCGCCCGAATCGTAACGAGAGGTTAACGCTCTGAGTCGGATCGGCACTTGCTGGTTCTGATAAGCCCCTCGGCCATAGCGCGAGATACGCTTTGCGGCGACGCGCTGAGACGGGGGTCGAACTCGGGAGATACGCATATGGTATGCGATACAGCACAGACTATCCTCGCCCTGTCTGCCGAAGAGGTCAGTAATTTCGTAAAAGAGCAAGCCAGCAGCCGCAAACTTTCGGGGCTGATGAAGGCTTTGAACGATGCGGCCCTTAAGGGTGACAAGATCGCGCAACGCGCGATTGAGCATATGGGTTTTGTTCTTCAGCCCTAAGCTGTTGGCAGCAATTCTGCCAAGGTCAGCGCCATAACAAGCGCGCTGTCTGCCATGTCATCAACCCCAATCCATTCATCGGGTTGGTGGGCAAGCTCCAAAATACCTGGCCCGTAGGCGATGCAGTTTTTCAACCGACCAATGCGGTCGATATGTTTTTGGTCATAGGTGCCTGGGCTGACCACATATTCCGCTTTTTGGGCCAGCACGCGTTCGATGGCCTGGCCCACCGATTGCACAAGCGGGCTGCTTTCATCCGTCATGCTCGGTTGCACCTCGAACAGATCGGAAATCTCATAGTCAAATCGGGGACGGCTGGCTTTGATTTGCTCTAGCATATCGGTCAATTCCGCTTTGACCGCTGCGATGTCCTCTTCAATCAAAAAGCGGCGATCAATCACGATGCGGCAGCGATCTGCAACACATGGTGCGGGCAGGCCAGTGTAATCCTCAGCCTGTTCAGCCTCGCCCCCATGGATTGAATTGATATTCAGCGTGGATTGGCGCGCCTGCGGCGGCACGACTGGCATGGCAGTGGTTTTCCCTGCGAGGAGTGGCAAAAGATGCGTTTCTATTTCTGCGAGAACCGCGCCCATGTGAGAGATGGCGCTGTCGCCCAAGAATGGCATTGAGCCATGCGCGATGCGCCCCTTCGTTTCGACCTGTGCCCACCAAACGCCACGATGGCCAAGGCAGATGCGGTCTTTTTGCAAAGGTTCGGGGATAATAACATGCTGAACGCGGGCAGGGTCAAATCTGCCCTGCTCGGCCAGATAGGCAACGCCGCCAAAGCCACCTGACTCCTCATCTGCGGTGGCCGAGATTTCAATCGCACCTGCGAATCTTGGATAGGTGGCAATAAAGGCCTCAGCTGCGATGATTGAGGCTGCAAGCCCACCTTTCATATCGCACGCGCCGCGCCCGTAGATGCTGCCATCTTCGAGAACCCCACCAAAAGGCGGCTTCGTCCATCCATGCCCAACCTCCACGACATCGTGATGGCTGTTGAAATGAACGGTGTCCCCCGCTGCGCCGCCCTCATAGCGCGCCACGATGTTCCATCGTGGATATGTATCGCTATCGGCAAGCGCCCCTGTGGCGCGAATTAAGTCAACCGTGAACCCCGCTGCCTCCAAGCGCTGTTTGAGATAGTCGCAAATTTCGCGATAGTTTTGACCAGGCGGGTTGAGGGTGGGGATGCGGATCAAATCTTGGGTCAGTGCGATCAAGTCGTCCCGCCGTGCGGCAATCGCAGTTTCAAGCTGATCTTTGCTGTCCATTTTTGTCCTACCTTTTGTCTTTTTCAGCTTGCTGTGGGAATTTACGCATTGCAAGCCCGTGCAAATTTTTGCGCCGTGCCTATATCAAGGATGAGACACGGATCTGGGAGAACAGGGTGTGATTATTCGCATAGCCTTGCTGATGGCGGTGCTTTTGACAGTGGTCTTTGTATCGCTCTATTTTTATTTGCGTGCAGGCAAGCGTGAGGCCTTAATCGCGGAATGGCAAAAGCGGGATCCGTCTGATGCCGCGAATGAGCATCGTGAGGATTGGATCAATCGCCGTCTGGCAGGGTCTATGCGTAAAATCGCGTTGCGTTTGGCGGTGGTGGTTTATGCTTTGCCACTTGCGGCGCTGTTCCTTTATGTTGGGTTCACCGATCCGTTCGCGCCTTAGGGGGCGCAATGGGAAAATAAACGACAAAGGGGCAGGCGGCGCATGCGTTGGCCACGGATCATAGCATTACTGATATTGGGCGCGCTCCTTGTCGCGTTCTTCCACTATACGCTGCCGCAGCGTGATATTTTGCGGATCACGCAAACAGAAATCATCAGGCAAGATTTTTCAGGCCTCAACCGCATCTTCTACGCGCGCGGCGATACAGGCAGCGCACAACTCGCATCGCGCGATTTGCGTTTGATCAATACGGTCGATGCGCAGGGCGAGGTTCACGTGTTCCGCAATGAGGATACGGGCTTTGGGTGGCCTCCTTATTTCAAGTTGGACAGCTCAGACCTGCAGGCCGAAGCGGCAAACCTGATTTCGACTGCGGCTGACCCGATTTGGGTAGCGGTTACCCATTACGGATGGCGTTCGCGCATTTTGACGACCTATCCCAATGCTGTGGCCTTGCGTCAGGTGGCAGGGCCAGATGTGACGCTGATCCCATGGATGCCGATTACGATTCTCGTCCTTCTTTTGGTTGTCTTGTTAGCCCTATGGCGCTTGTGGGAGCGGTTTGAAGCCCGCATTCTTGATCCGCTTTATGACAGGGCGGCTGTGTTTTGGTCGAAAAGCCGTGATCGTTTGCGCGGCAAGTAAAGGGTGCGATGATGGATGCATGGGATGAGGTGCGCACAGCCTATCATGTGGCACGACTGGGCACGGTGTCTGGGGCCGCAGATTATCTATCGGTGCATCATGCTACAGTGATCCGGCATATAGACGCGCTTGAAGGGCGTCTTGGGGTGCGGTTGTTTCATCGTCATGCACGCGGCTACACCCCCACCGAGGCCGGGCAGGATTTGCTTGCGACTGCCGCTGAAACTGAAGCGCGGTTTTCACAACTGGCCTCGCGTATTGCAGGGCAGGGCGATACGCTGTCGGGGGAATTGGTGCTGACCGCGCTTGGCTTCGTGGCGCAGTTGTTGATGCCCGCATTGGCGGAATTGCAAAACGATCATCCAGATTTGCGCATTCGTTTGGTGACGGATGAGCGCGTCTTTCGGATGGAATTGGGCGAGGCGCATATTGCCATTCGTGCAGGGTCTGCCCCATCGGAGCCTGATAATGTCGTGCAGCCCTTTTTCACGCTCAGGGCGCGTCTTTGCGCAACCAAGTCCTATCTCGAACAGCATGGGCCATTCAGCCTAGAAACAGCGGCGCAGCATCGCTTTGTGGCAACCACTCAAGCCGATAGCCGCGCGCCGTTTTTAAGATGGCTCAAGGATCATGTGCCTGAAGATGCAATCGTGTTTCGGGCCTCCGATTTCGCGAGTGCGATTGAGGCCGTTCATGCGGGGATCGGCATAGGCTTTGCACCCGCCTTTGCCCTTGAGCAAAATGCAGACTTGGTTGAGGTGATGCCCTCACTGGACGAATGGAATTCTTCTGTCTGGTTGGTCACCCATGTCGATTTGCATCGCAGCCCGAAGGTGCAGCGTGTCTTGGCCTATCTTAAAGATAACGCCAAAAATATCGTAGGGACGGTTTAACCGCCCTGCGTATCAACCCCATCAAATTCGCGGGCGAGAAAGGCTTCGAACTCGTCTAGGTGGACGGGTTCGAATTGACCAAACCCCTGCATCCAAACACTTGCGGCGCGCAGCGCGTCAGGCTCGAGTTTGCACCACTTGACCCGTCCCCGCTTTTCTTGGGCAATCAGTCCCGCATGGGCAAGGATGGCGAGGTGCTTTGAGATCGCTGCCAGAGACATCTCAAAGGGTTCCGCCACATCGGTCACTGCCATGTCATCTTCGAGCAGCATCGACAAGATCGCGCGGCGGGTTGGGTCTGCCAAGGCAGCAAAGGTCAGATCTAGGGAACTGGCGCTCATATTGCCATCCTATCCTGCCTTCCGCGGCAATCGTCAACCATTTGGTTGAATATGGGAAATTGTCGAAATTTGCCGCAGACCTTCTGACGGGTGGATTTGACCAACTTGTCGCAGGTAATTTTATTACTTTATATTCAATAGCTTATGCGTTTCTCTGCGGGTGCAAAGTTTCGTTGACTCTGGCGCGGCCTGTTCTTAGGTTCCGCGCGACACCCGAGGGGCGTTTTCTGAAGGTGCTTTGCACATGACCGAGCCATCGCCAAATCCCGACCGCCTTAAGGCGTTGGAAGAAAAACTGGCAAACATTCGGTCGCGCGAAGCCGACAAGAAACCACCGATGGGGGAGCATTATTCCCAAGCGCAGCACGCGTGGCGGATGGTGATTGAACTGGTCAGCGGGTTGTTGATCGGTGTTGGCATAGGCTGGGGCTTGGATAGCCTCTTGGGCACGCGCCCTTGGCTGATGGTCGTTTTTACATTGCTGGGCTTTGTGGCTGGGGTCAAAACGATGATCCGATCTGCGCAAGAGCTTCAGAACCAAGCCCAAGCCCGCGAAAACGCGGATGAGGGCCACGCAAAATAAGGGGATACACCGTGGCTTCGGATGTAACGAATTCTGATCAGAACAAGCCCTCTAATTCGGGCAAGCCGATTGCATTTGTCCTTTTGGCCATCGCGGCTGTGCTTTTCGTCTTGGGTCTACTTGACGATTACGAAGGCGGCTTGGCGATCCACCCGATGGATCAATTCGTCATCTCCCCGTTGTTTGGTGACACGCTGAACTGGTACACGCCGACCAATTCCACGCTCTGGATGGCGCTCAGCGTTATCGCGATTGTGGCGTTGATGGTCATGGGCACGCGCGGTCGCGCCGTGGTTCCATCGCGCGGCCAGTCGGTTGCTGAGCTGATCTATGGCTTCGTGCGTAAGATGGTCGAAGATGTTGCAGGCAAAGATGCGCTGCCCTTCTTCCCCTATATTTTCGCCCTGTTTATGTTCATCTTGCTGTCGAACCTCTTGGGCCTGATCCCAATGAGCTTTACCACCACATCGCATATCGCGGTGACCGCGATTTTGGCGGCGGCGGTATTCCTGACAGTGACCTTGGTGGGTTTCATCAAGAACGGCGCAGGCTTCCTCAGCCTGTTCTGGGTCAGTTCCGCGCCATTGGCGTTGCGCCCGATCCTTGCCATCATCGAATTGATTTCTTACTTCGTGCGCCCCGTCAGCCACTCCATCCGTCTTGCGGGCAACTTGATGGCGGGCCACGCAGTTTTGAAAGTGTTTGCAGGTTTCGCCGGCGCGATGGGCGCCGCAGCCTTCGCCCCAATCTTGGGCATTGTCGCGATCTACGGGCTCGAAGTGCTCGTATCCGTGATCCAAGCCTATGTGTTCACCATCCTAACCTGCGTCTATCTGAAAGACGCGCTGCATCCGCACCACTAAGCGGATCACGGTTCAGGACATCTATTCAGCCAATTCCAACGTAAGGAGAAACGGAAATGGAAGGCAATATCGCAGAACTCGGTCAATTCATCGGTGCAGGCCTTGCCGCTATCGGCTCTGGCGCAGCAGCGATCGGTGTGGGCCATGTTGCAGGCAACTTCCTCGCAGGTGCTTTGCGTAACCCATCTGCAGCTGCAGGCCAGACCGCAACGCTCTTCATCGGTATCGCGTTCGCAGAAGCTTTGGGGATCTTCGCGTTCCTCGTTGCACTTCTGCTGATGTTCGCAGTCTAAGCCTTTAGCGAACCATCCTTACGGCTGGGTCGCTTTGCGCGCAGCGCGCCACAGCGGCCCAGTGTAATCACCGGTTCCAGGAGGACATGATGGCAGAGACTGCCCACAACGTTGCCAGTGCAGCCCATGGTGGTGAAGCCGCCTCGGGGGGTATGCCGCAACTCGACTTCTCCACCTTCCCGAACCAGATTTTCTGGCTCGTGGTTACACTGGTGGTCGTTTATTTGATCTTGAGCCGCGTGGCGTTGCCCCGCGTTGCATCCGTTTTGGCAGACCGCCAAGGCGCGATTGCAAAGGACATTGCCGCTGCTGAAGACCTCAAAGCCAAAGCTGCTGAAGCGGAAGAGGCCTATAACAAAGCCCTCGCAGATGCGCGCGCGCAAGCGCAAGACATCATCGCCCAGACCCGCAGCGAAATCGCGGCTGAATTGGCGGACGCAACTGCAAAAGCGGACGCGCAGATCGCTGCGAAGGCAAAAGAATCTGAAGCGCGTATCGGTGAGATCCGCGCAGGCGCTGTGAAAAACATTGAAGCGGTCGCAAAAGATGCGACAGCCGAGATTGTAACGGCTCTTGGTGGCGGCAAGCCCGATGCCAAGGCGCTGAAAGCGGCCATTGCAGAGCGGATGAAAGGATAAGCCATGACACTGCGTTACGCGACATTGGCAACATCTGCCCTCACCCTAATCGCGGCGCCTGCTTTTGCAGCAGGTGGTGATTACGGCTTTGCGTCTTTCTTCAACACCAATTACGTGGTGCTGATCGGCTTCATCTTGTTCTTGGCGCTGTTGTTCTATTTCAACGTGCCTGCGATGATCCTAAAGATGTTGGATGACCGTGCGGAAACCATCCGTTCCGAATTGGATGAGGCCCGCAACCTACGCGATGAAGCGCAAGCCGTTCTGGCGGCCTATGAGCGAAAAAGCCGCGAAGTGGCTGAACAATCTCAGCGCATTATCGACCACGCCCGCGAAGAGGCCCGTTTGGCTGCCGATGCTGCCAAAGAAGACCTCAAGCAATCCATCGCGCGCCGTCTCAAGGCAGCTGAGGAGCAGATCACGAGTGCCGAAGAAAAAGCGACCCGTGAATTGCGCAACCGTGCTGTCGATGTTGCAATTGCGGCTGCGGCAAAGATTTTGGCCGACAGCACCACTGCAACAGAAGCGAACAAGCGCATTGATGCGGCCATCGCTGAAGTGGAAAGCCGCCTGCACTAAGCAGGTATGCTTGAAAGGTAAAAGTTATGAAAAAGGCCCCCTGAAAGGGGCCTTTTTTTTGTTGATTATGTGGCCTGTGTCACAGATGTCGTTTTCTGTCTTTTTTCGGTCGGGCGGGCGAGGCCGCGCGGCTTGACCTCTGGCAAGAGGGGACAACCACAGATCACGCGCGGGAGCGGATATCATGAAGACACATGTCAAAGCCTTGGTTGTCGGCGGCGGTGCCGTTGGCGCATCTATTGCCTATCATCTTGCAAAAGCGGGATGGCAGGATGTGATGCTGTTGGAGAGGGATGAATTGACCTCTGGCTCGACATGGCACGCGGCCGGACTTTTGCCCTTGTTCAACATGAGCTACGCAACCAGCCATATTCACGACTATTCTGTGAAATTCTATAAGACGCTGGAAGAAGAGACAGGGCTCAACGCAGGGTTTGCTGTGGTCGGTAACTTGCGCATGGCGCAGACCGATGCACGAATGGACGAGTTCCGCCTTTATGCATCGACCGCTGAGACAGTTGGTATCCCCTACGAGTGGTTGACGCCTGCGCAGATTAAAGACCGCTACCCGCTTGTGCGCACAGAAGATCTCAAAGGGGCGCTGTTCCACCCGACTGACGGCTATATCAACCCTGCAGACGTGACCCAAGCCATGGCCAAGGGCGCGCGCCAGCGTGGCGTGATTATCGAGCGCAAGTGGCAAGTTGATGGCTATGAATGGACAGGCGAGGCATGGCGCGTCACTGTCACCAAGATGGTGGAAAAGGGCGGCAATTTGGTTCCGTCTGAGGAAACCCAAGTGATCACTGCCGAACATGTTGTGACCGCAACAGGAAACCATGCGCAGCGCACAGCGAAATTGTTGGGCATCAAAATCCCCGCCATCCCAGTCGAGCATCAATATATCGTCACGGAGCCTGATCCAGAATTGGTGGCCTTCCGTCAAAATGGCGCGCCCGAGCATCCCGTTTTGCGCGATGCAGATGCAAAATGGTATGTGCGCGAAGAACGCGGCGGATGGATCCTAGGGCCTTATGAAGAAGGCGCACCTGCCTGCTTCAAATATGCTGTGCCCGACAGTTTCCGCGCGGATCTCTTCCCGCTCGATCTGGAGCGGATCGAAGAAGAATATATGTCCATGATCCACCGCATCCCGTCCAGTGAGACAGTGGGTCTGAAGGATGATTACAATGGCCCGATCTGCTACACCCCCGATGGGAACCCATTGGTTGGCCCTGCGCCTGGCCTGCGGAACATGTGGTTGGCTGAAGGTTTCAGCTTCGGCATCACCGCGGCGGGTGGCACAGGCTATTATCTGGCGCAGATGATGGTCGAAGGTGAGGCGGAAATCGATATGGCGAGCCTTGATCCCAAGCGTTACGGCCAAGATTGGATGACGACCGAATATGCAGCGCGCAAAAATGAAGAATGCTATGCGCATGTCTATATCCTGCACCACCCTGACGAAGAGCGCGAAGCCTGCCGTCCTTTGCGCACAGGCCCTGCCTATGATCGTCAAAAGGCGCTTGGCGCGCAATTTGGCTGTGTAAACGGATTTGAACGTCCAAACTACTACGGCCCCAAAGATGCGCCGTCTCAATTTGACCATGATGCGCGCAGTTTCCGCCGCGGCGGATGGTGGAACTTTGCCCGCGAGGAAGCGGAAGCGATCCGCAAAACCGCTGGCCTGATTGATGCAACAGCCTTTGCCAAGCATCGTGTGTTCGGGCCTGGGGCGACTGCTTTCTTAGATTGGTTTACCTGTAACGCATTGCCCAAAGTGGGACGGATTAACCTGACCTATGCGCTGACCGATGCAGGCACGACCCGCACCGAATACACTATCATGCGGATTGCTGAGAATGATTACTACCTCGTCTCTGCAGGCGCGTGGGAGGCCTATGACGGCGATTATCTGCGCAAGGCCGAAGAAGATTTCTGGGCCAAAACCCAAAGCACAGGCAACTGGTTTGCGGTCGAGAATGTGACCACGAAATGGGGTGTCTTTGCCCTTGCGGGGCCAAATTCCCGCGCGATCTTGAACGAGCTTGTCCGTGACGCAGAGCCAGAAACACGCCTCTCGAACAAGCGTTCGCCGTGGCTGTCTGTGCGCGACATCGAGCTGGGAATGGTGCCTGTGCGCGCTGCGCGTGTGGCCTATACAGGTGAGTTGGGTTGGGAATTGCACCATCCGATTGAGATGCAAAATCACCTGTGGGATCAACTGATGGCTGCGGGCGAAAAGCATGGGCTCAAGCTGGTTGGTGCGCGTGCGCAGAACTGGCTGCGTCAGGAGAAATCCTATCGTGCCTTTGGCAATGAACTCGGACGTGATGCTACGCCATTGGAGGCGGGCCTAGATCGCTTTGTTGATCTCTCGAAGGAGTTCCATGGCAAGCAAGCAATGCTTGATAAGGGTATCCGCTCTAAATGTGTGACGCTGTTGATAGACGGGCCTCAGGATGCTGACCCATGGGGGCGCGAAGCCTTGTTTGATGGCGAAACCCGTGTTGGGCGTCTGACATCAGGTGGCTATTCCGTGCATTTCGGAAAACAGATCGGCATGGGCTATGTGAAACCTGACTATGCGCAGGTTGGGCAAAAGCTGAAGGTGATGATCATGGGCGCACTTTATGATGCGGAAATTACCGAAGACAGCCCTTATGATCCGAAGAACGTCACGATCCGCGTGGATGGCTGATCCAACCTGATCGAGACAGGGTTCCTCCCGTGAAGGCCGCCTGCATCCCTTTGGAGATGCAGGCGGCTTTTTTGCTTTTCTGCTCGGCGCGCATTTCATAGGTTGGGTTTATGTCAAAGCCTCGATTCATCCATTTGCGTGTGCATAGCGAATATTCGCTGCTTGAAGGGGCGATGCGGATCAAATCTTTGCCGCAATTGGTGGCCGATGCAGGCATGCCCGCTGTCGCAGTGACAGACACCAACAACATGTTCTGCGCGCTTGAGTTTTCCGAATATGCGGTCAAGGCAGGTGTGCAGCCGATTTTGGGGTGCCAGATTGATTTGGCCTATGAGGCAGCAGCGCAGGGCGAGAAACCGCGCCCCCCGCGCGGCATTGTTCTTTTGGTGAAATCGCGTCAGGGTTACTTGAACCTATTAAAGCTGAATTCGCATTTCTACTTGCGCGGCGATGGCCAGATTCCCCATGTCACCCTTGATGAATTGGCGGCGCATAATGAGGGGTTGATCTGTCTTTCTGGTGGCCCTGAGGGGCCGTTTGGCGCGCTTTTATCTGCGGGGCAAATTGCCAAAGCCGAAGGATTGATGGCGCGATTGGCTGAGATCTTTGGGGATAGGCTTTATGTTGAATTACAGCGTCACCCCATAGATCAGGGTCTGCCCGAGGCAGAGGCGCTGAGTGAGCCGCATTTGATTGATATGGCCTATAAGATGGGCCTGCCCCTTGTGGCGACCAATGACGTCTATTTCCCCAAACCAAAAATGTATGAGGCGCATGACGCGTTGATCTGCATCGCGCAAGGGGCCTATGTCGATCAACAAGAACCACGCCGTATCCTGACATCGCAGCATTATTTCAAAACCCCCGAAGAGATGGTGACACTCTTCGCTGATCTGCCCGAGGCGATTGAAAACACGGTCGAGATTGCACAGCGCTGCGCCTATCGCGCGCGCACCCACGACCCGATCTTGCCGCGCTTTGCCGAGAACGAGGTGGAAGAACTGCGCCGTCAGGCCAATGAAGGTTTGCAAGCGCGCCTTGCGGTGATCCCGCATGCGGCATCAGTTGAGGACTATCAAAAGCGCCTCGATTTCGAATTGGACATCATCGAGGGGATGGGCTTCCCAGGCTATTTCTTGATCGTGGCCGATTTCATCAAATGGGCCAAGGAGCATGACATCCCAGTCGGGCCTGGGCGCGGGTCGGGTGCAGGCAGCCTTGTGGCCTATGCCTTGACCATCACCGACCTTGATCCTCTGCGTTATAGCTTGCTGTTCGAGCGCTTCCTCAATCCTGAACGCGTCTCAATGCCCGATTTCGATATCGACTTCTGCATGGATCGCCGTGAGGAGGTGATCCAATATGTGCAGGAAAAATATGGTCGCGACCGCGTGGGGCAGATCATCACCTTTGGGGCGCTGTTGTCCAAGGCGGCCGTGCGCGATATCGGGCGGGTTTTGCAAATGCCCTATGGTCAGGTGGATCGCCTGTCAAAAATGATCCCTGTTGAGGGGGTCAAACCCGTGAGCATCGAAAAAGCCTTGGCCGATGAGCCGCGCTTGCGCGAAGAAGCGCAGGCCGAAGAAGTGGTCGCGCGGCTTTTGGATTATGGGCAACAGGTCGAGGGGCTTTTGCGCAATGCCTCAACCCACGCCGCGGGCGTGGTGATCGGTGACCGCCCGTTGGACGAGTTGGTGCCACTTTACCAAGACCCGCGCTCGGACATGCCTGCGACCCAGTTCAATATGAAATGGGTAGAACCTGCGGGCTTGGTGAAATTCGATTTTCTCGGCCTGAAAACCCTGACTGTGGTGCAAAATGCCATTGATCTGATCCATTCATCGGGCCGCGATTTGCATGTCGCACCAGATGGCCACGCGCTCTATCAACCGCCTGAGGGGGCAGAAAACCAGATCAACGCGATCCCGTTAGACGATGAAGCGACCTATGCGCTCTATGCTTCGGCAAAGACGGTTGCGGTGTTTCAGGTGGAAAGCTCGGGCATGATGGATGCCCTAAGGCGTATGCGCCCCACCTGCATTGAGGATATCGTGGCCCTTGTGGCGCTCTATCGCCCGGGCCCGATGGAGAATATCCCAACCTATTGCGAGGTGAAGAACGGGATCAAAGAGCGGGCCTCGATCCATCCCTTGATTGATCACATCCTCGAAGAGACGCAAGGCATCATCGTATATCAAGAACAGGTGATGCAAATTGCGCAGGTCATGGCAGGCTATAGCCTAGGCGGTGCGGATTTGCTGCGCCGCGCCATGGGGAAGAAGATCAAAGAGGCCATGGATGCCGAACGCCCCAAATTCGTGGAAGGGGCAAAGGCAAATGGGGTCGACAAGGCCAAGGCCGAAGAAGTGTTCGACCTGCTAGAAAAATTCGCCAATTACGGCTTCAACAAATCGCACGCGGCCGCTTACGCGGTTGTCAGTTATCAAACCGCTTGGCTTAAGGCGAACCATCCTGTCGAATTCATGGCTGCGGTGATGAATTGCGATATCCATCTGACGGATAAGCTGTCTATTTACAGCCAAGAGGTGGGTCGCCTTGGCATCGAGATCGTGCCGCCTTGCGTTAATCGCTCGCTTGCTACGTTCTCCGTGTCTGATGGGCGCGTGGTCTATGGTTTGGGTGGCTTGAAAAATGTCGGTGTCGATGCAATGCGCCTGATCGTTGAAGGGCGCGGAGATCAGCCCTTTGCATCGCTCTTTGATTTCGCTCGGCGGGTTGATTTGAAACGGGTGGGCAAGCGGCCGCTTGAGATGTTGGCGCGCGCAGGCGCCTTTGACGAGCTTGATGCGAACCGCCGCCGCGTGTTTGACAGTTTGGATGCGCTGGTCGCCTATTCTGCTGCAATTCATGATCAAAAATCGTCAAACCAGACCTCTCTGTTCGGGGAAGGGGGCGATGATTTGCCTGAGCCACGCCTGTCTAATCCGCCAGATTGGTTGCCGAATGAACGGCTTTCCCAAGAGCATCAGGCGGTTGGTTTCTATCTTTCTGGCCATCCTTTGGATGAATATATGCCAAGCTTGAAACGCTCGGGCTGCTTGTCGCTGCGTGAGGTTGAGGCGCGGGTGCAAGGGGGGGCTTTTGTCACCAAATTGGCAGGGGCGGTTGCGGTCAAGCAAGAGCGCAAAAGCCAGCGCGGCACCCGTTTTGCCTTTGTGGGTCTTTCTGATCCAACGGGACTTTACGAAGTCACAGTGTTCTCTGACCTGCTCGAGTCTGCGCGGCATCTGTTAGAGGCAGGCCAGAATGTGGTGTTGACCGTTGAGGCCACCTATGAAGCGGAGCAATTAAAACTCCTGGCGCGTGCAGTGCAGCCCATTGATGCGGTTGCCGCACAAGGTGGGGCTACAGGCTTGAGGGTGTTTGTCGAGGACGCGACTGCTTTGCCGCAATTGGCCAATGTGTTGGGCGAGGCCAAAAAGACCAATGCATCGCGGGTGACCGGCCTAATTCAATTATGCCTGACAGCCGCCGATCTTCCGGGTGAGGTCGAAGTCCTCTTGGGCGAGGATTACCCCGTCAATCCCGCCATAAAAGGGGCGCTGAAATCTTTGGGCGGTGTCATTGCGGTAGAAGAGGTCTAACCATTCACCAATGGGGCGGTTTTTGATTGGCGGCGGGCATATCGCCTGCGGCTTCACGATCTGCCTCACGCTGCATCAGCATCTCAACACAGGCCGTGAGACGGGTGATTTCCCGATCTTGGCGTGCGACCACCTCTGAGAGGTCATCGACTGTGCGGGTGATATGGGCCAAATGCATTTCCAAATCATCGCGAGAGGCGCTCATGGGGCCTATGATCCTTGTCTGGGATTGTGTCATTGCGTTCGGATGCAAACTAACCTTTGCAGGGGCCCCATGACCACCCCTCTCTTGCCCCTTTGACGCGAGGGCGCTACACCACGCGCGAGATTGAGGATATGGTTATGGCAAAAGAGAAAAAACAGCCCCGCCCTAAAGCAGAGACGCCGCGTGGATTTCGCGATTACTTCGGCGCGGAGGTGTTGGAGCGGCAAGAGATGCTTGCGAAAATTGCCGAAACCTATCAGCGCTATGGCTTCGACCCGCTTGAGACATCCGCCGTGGAAACCGTGGAGGCCTTGGGGAAATTCCTGCCTGACACGGATCGCCCCAATGAGGGCGTTTTTGCTTGGCAGGAGGAGGAAGACGGCGGTTGGGTCGCGCTCCGCTATGACATGACCGCCCCCTTGGCCCGCGTAGCGGCGCAATATCGCAATGATTTGCCAAGCCCCTATCGCCGCTACACCTTTGGCCCCGTTTGGCGCAATGAGAAGCCAGGGCCGGGGCGCTTCCGCCAATTCTACCAATGCGATGCCGATACGGTCGGTGCGGCCAGCGTTGCCGCAGATGCCGAGATTTGCGCGATGCTGTCAGACACGCTTGAGGCTGTGGGTATTCCGCGCGGCGATTATGTGGTGCGGGTGAATAATCGTAAGGTGTTGGATGGGGTTCTGGCGACCATTGGATTGTCCTCCGAGGATGAAACCACCCGCCAAGCTGTACTGCGCACGATTGATAAATTCGATAAAGTGGGCCGCGAAGGCGTGATCCAATTGCTGACCAAGGGCCGTTTGGATGAGTCTGGGGCTTATATCGATGGCGTGGGTCTTGATGCGGCAGCGGCCGATCAGATCGTGGCATTCCTCTTGGCGCGCGCAGACAGCAATGCCGAGACTTTGGTGACGCTGCGCAAACTGATTGGCACATCTGCGATTGGTGAGGCTGGGGTGGCCGAACTTGAAACCATTGCCACGCTGCTTGATGCGCAAGGCTATGGCCCCGACCGGATCGTGATTGATCCTTCGGTGGTGCGTGGCCTTGGCTATTATACGGGCCCCGTGTTCGAGGCGGAGTTGACCTTTGAGATTCTGGATGACAAAGGCCGCCCGCGTCAATTTGGGTCTGTTGCAGGCGGCGGACGTTATGACGATTTGGTCAAACGCTTCACAGGCCAAGATGTGCCTGCAACGGGTGTGTCCATCGGGGTTGATCGCCTCTTGGCCGCATTGCGCGCCAAAGGGCGGATCAGCGGCGCGATGCAGGGGCCTGTCGTGGTGACGGTCATGGATCGCGACCGCATGGCGGATTATCAAGCCATGGCGACTGAGTTGCGCAATGCGGGCATCCGCG
This sequence comes from Roseobacter sp. HKCCA2468, assembly GCF_037805105.1. Taxonomy (NCBI): domain Bacteria; kingdom Pseudomonadati; phylum Pseudomonadota; class Alphaproteobacteria; order Rhodobacterales; family Roseobacteraceae; genus Roseobacter; species Roseobacter sp. HKCCA2468. The sequence continues at coordinate 83,389 of NZ_JBBLYN010000004.1, read as the reverse complement.
CCGAGGTTTATTTGGGCAACCCTAAGAATTTCGGAAATCAGTTGAAATATGCAGATAAACGCGAAAGCCCTGTTGCGGTCATCCAAGGTTCGGACGAGGCCGCGCGCGGCGTGGTTCAGATCAAGGATTTGATCTTAGGGGCTAAGATTGCAGCCAATGCAAGCCTTGAGGAATGGAAGGCGCAACCTGCACAGCGCGAAGTGGCGCGCGGTGATCTGGTCGCCGAAATTCGCGCTATATTGGAGCGTCAGGGATGAGCCAAAAAGCGGCCATTCGTTCGGAGGCGGAGCGGTTTTTTGCGGCATTTCAAGCCGCGGGCGCCGTGGCTTTTGAAGCCGATCATTTGCTGCCTGCTGATACGCTGCTTGATCTCTATGGCGAAGATATCCGCGCGCGGGCCTATGTCACGTATGACCCCAATCGCGGCGAAATGATGCTGCGGCCCGATTTCACCGTGCCCGTGGTGCAGCGCCATATGTCGGACGGGGCGGAGCCTGCGCGTTACAGCTATATGGGCGAGGTTTTCCGCAAACAGGAGGCCAGTCCCGCCCGCGCGAGCGAATATCTGCAAGTTGGATATGAGCTGTTTGATCGTGATGATCCTGCGCGCGCGGATGCCGAAGTCTTTGCCCTTTTTACCACATTGCTTGCCCCATATGGCCTGCGTGCCGTCACTGGCGATATTGGCGTGGTTTTGGCCGCGATATCTGCCCTTGATACAACCGAGCGGCGCAAACGCGCCTTGCGGCGTCATGTGTGGCGCCCGCGCCGTTTTCGGCGCTTGCTAGATCGTTTTTCAGGCCGCAGCGATGCCCCTGCGACCCGTGCAGCATTGATTGCCCAAATGGCGGATTTGGGGCCTGAAGCCATGATTGATGCCACTGAAAATTGGAGTGGTCTACGCAGCCCCGCTGATGTCTTGCGCCGTATGCGCGCTTTGGCCGAGGATGATGATGCGCCCAGTATTTCGGCGGCGCAGGCCGAAGCCTTGGAGCGAGTTTTGTCTTTGCGCGAAACCCTGCCAAACGCAGTCGCACAATTGCGGGATTTGGCTGTGGATTTACCGCAGATCGACAGCGCCATTTCAGGCTTGGTGCGCCGTATTGAGGCGCTGTCCGCCGCAGGTGTCGCCGTAGATGACCTATGGTTCGAGGCCTCATATGGGCGGACGAATATGGAATATTATGATGGGTTTGTGTTCGGCTTTTTCAACGAGACTGACCCGCATATGCCCCCCGTTGCCACAGGTGGACGCTATGATGCGCTGACCAAAATCTTGGGCAATGGCCGTGAGATTGCCGCTGTGGGCGGGGTGATCCGTCCTGAATTGCTGCATGGCCTCTCGCGTCAGGAGGGTGGCATATGACGTTGCGTATTGCGGTGCCGTCTAAGGGGCGGTTGATGGAAAAGACCTTTGATTGGTTTGCAGCGCGCGGGGTTGAGATGCGCCGCGCAGGCTCAGAGCGCGATTATGCCGCCGAAGTTTCGGGCGCGGATATGCAGTTGATGTTGCTGTCTGCGGGAGAAATTCCGCGCGAAATGGCGGCGGGCCGCATTCATTTGGGCGTGACAGGCACCGATCTTGTGCGTGAGAAGATCCCCGCATGGGATCAGTCGGTCGAAGAATTGGCCGAGCTTGGATTTGGCTTTGCGGATTTGGTTTTGGCTGTGCCGCAATGCTGGATTGATGTGGATTGCGTGGATGATCTGGACGCTGTTGCCGCAGATTTCCGCGAGGCCCATGGGATGCGTTTGCGGATCGCCACGAAATACCATCGTCTTGTGCGGGACTATCTGCGCGCTGCAGGGGTTGCCGATTATCAATTGGTCGACAGCCAAGGCGCGACCGAGGGCACCGTGGCGCATGGCACGGCGGAATTGATCGCTGATATCACCTCAACAGGGGAAACCTTGCGGGCCAATAACCTGAAAATCCTGTCGGATGGGATGATCTTGCGCAGCCAAGCGATGCTGTTTCGGGCGCGCGGCGCAGATTGGACAGATGGTGCCCGAGCCGCCCTTGATGGGCTTAAAACCAAGCTTTCGATCTAAAGAACGCCGATTTCAGCCAAAGCGGTTTGCAATTCACGCGGCAAAGTTTCTTCTTCTGCGCGATTGGCGTTTAAATCGCGGGGGCTGTCTTCGGGTTTGAGGTAGCGCCACCCTTGAAACGGGCGTTTGGGCGTGGGTGTCACGCGGGTGACATCCCGTTCCAAAACGATGCCGCAGCGCCTGATCCCATCGCCGCGATCAACCTCCTCGAGGGCCAAGATTTTTTGGCGGCACAGGATCAATCCTTTGAACACCCAATAAAGCGACCCGCCTGCAAGAATTTCTGCCTCACGCTTGGGCCACATCCGTGTCACATGGCGCGGCAGGCCCGATGGCCCCAAGGCGCGCGGGTTCTTTTGCCAGTTCAAAAGATCCTGCACCTCTTCGGCGCCGACACATAATTTGACCAGATTTATGGTGCTGCTCATATCTCTTCCCCAAAGTCCCTCAAGATATGGTATGCTATTTTTCACAAGGTTCAAGTTGACCGCTTGCGCCAAGGCCCCTAGTTTGTGTTTCCCCATCTGATCGTGAAAGTCTGCGCTATGTCTCGTTTTGCCGCCCCGATTGCTGAACAAATTTGGGATATGAAATATCGCCTTAAAGAGGCGGATGGCACACCCATTGACCGCACTGTCGAGGACACTTGGCGGCGGATCGCGCGGGCTTTGGCCTCGGTGGAGAAAGATCCCGCCTATTGGGAAGAAAAATTCTACGAAGCCCTTGAGGATTTCAAATATCTACCCGCTGGTCGCATCACGGCGGGTGCGGGAACGGGGCGCAGTGTCACGCTTTTCAATTGCTTTGTCATGGGCACAATCCCCGACAGCATGAGCGGCATTTTTGATATGCTCAAAGAGGCGGCTTTGACGATGCAGCAGGGGGGCGGGATCGGCTATGATTTCTCGACCATCCGACCCAAAGGCGCGGATGTTAAGGGGGTGGCCGCGGATGCCTCTGGCCCGCTGAGTTTTATGGATGTTTGGGATTCCATGTGCCGCACGATTATGTCGGCTGGCTCGCGCCGCGGCGCGATGATGGCAACAATGCGCTGCGACCACCCAGACATCGAAGATTTTATCACCGCCAAATCTGATGCGGCGCGGCTGCGGATGTTCAATGTCTCTGTTCTCGTCACCGATGCCTTTATGGAGGCGGTCAAAGCGGACGGGCCTTGGGAATTGGTGTTTGACAACAAGGTTTACCGCACGGTGCAGGCGCGTGACCTGTGGAACCAGATTATGCAATCGACCTATGATTACGCTGAGCCAGGTGTGATTTTCATCGATCGCATCAACCAATCCAATAATCTGGCCTATTGCGAAACCATTGCGGCAACCAACCCGTGCGGCGAACAACCTTTGCCGCCCTATGGGGCGTGTTTGCTTGGCTCTGTGAACCTTGCGCGGCTTGTGCGCGCGCCCTTTGAGGCGGATGCGGCCCTTGATCTTGAGGCGCTGAAGGATTTGGTGCGGGTCGCTGTGCGGATGATGGATAACGTGGTGGATGCCAGCCGTTTTCCACTCGAGGCACAGGCGCGCGAGGCCCAAGCAAAGCGGCGCATTGGTTTGGGTGTGACGGGTTTGGCCGATGCCCTTTTGATGCTTGGCCTGCGCTATGGCGCCGATGACGCAGTGGCGCAATCCGAGATTTGGATGAAGGAAATTGCCCATGCGGCCTATTGGGCTTCGGTTGAATTGGCGCGGGAAAAAGGTGCATTCCCCTTATTTGACGCCGAGGCGTTCTTGGCGTCCGGGAATATGGCGCAGATGGATCAAGATTTGCGCGAGGCGATAGCCAAAGATGGCATCCGAAACGCGCTTTTGACCTCGATTGCGCCCACAGGCACCATCAGCCTTTATGCGGGAAATGTCTCCTCTGGGATTGAGCCCGTTTTTGCCTATAGCTACACGCGCAAAGTGTTGCAGCGGGATGGGTCGCGCAGCGAGGAGGAGGTGACCGATTACGCGGTCAAACTTTGGCGCGAAAAACAGGGTGACGCAGAATTGCCTGCGTTTTTTGTAAATGCGCAAACCCTTGCCCCTGCTGATCATGTGCGCATGCAGGCGGCCGCGCAGAAATGGGTGGATAGTTCCATCTCAAAAACCATCAACGTGCCGCAAGATATCAGCTTTGAGGCTTTCAAAGATGTCTATCTGCAGGCTTATGAAACGGGCTGTAAGGGGTGCACCACTTATCGCCCCAATGATGTGACGGGCAGTGTCCTGAGTGTTTCTGAGGCAGAAGCAAAGCCAGATGGCGCCACCGCGCGCGAGGCCGCTACGGGCGAAGTGGTTTATATCTCCGAGCCGCTAGAGCGGCCGCAGACCCTAGAGGGCAATACCTATAAACTGAAATGGCCCGATAGCCCGCACGCGATTTATATCACGATCAATGATGTCGTGCTCAGCGGTCATCTCAGGCCGTTTGAGGTTTTTATCAATTCCAAGAATATGGAACATTACGCGTGGACAGTGGCGTTGACGCGGATGATGTCGGCTGTCTTCCGCCGCGGCGGTGATGTGAGTTTCGTGGTAGAAGAACTCAAAGCCGTGTTTGATCCGCGCGGGGGGGCATGGATTGGGGGTAAATATGTGCCCTCGATCTTAGCGGCGATTGGCGGTGTTATCGAACGGCATCTGATCTCAATCGGGTTTATTTCGGGCGAGGGGATGGGGTTGAAAACCGACCCCACCGCCGAGGTTTATGATTTGGGCGCAGGCCGCACAGGGGCGGCAGAGTGTAATTCCTGTGGGTCTTCTGCGATGCGGATGAGCGAGGGGTGCATGACCTGCACCGATTGCGGCTATTCAAAATGCGGCTAAGTCCCTGTGGATAACACAGCACAGTCATAAACAAATTTTAGACACAATTTTATTATTAACTGCCTTGTGAACGCGGCTGGCCGTAATCTGGCCCCGTCATGTTTATTGTGCGCTCTCCTTTGGCCAGAGTGACGTTTGCAAGGATTTTTAATAATGCGATTTGGTTCCAAAGGCGTCCTGCTTGGGCTGTTGATCATTGCGCGGGGCGCTTTGCCTGTGGCCGCTGAAGATGCGGGATTTACCTATCTTGGCAATGGGCGGTTGCTGAACAATGATGTCATTGGGGATGGCGAAGATCGGTGGCGCACAGGCTCCTATTCCATCAGCGTGCTTTACGGATCAGAATGGCAGGGTGATTTGACCTCACGCCCGCTCGATGTCATCGAATTCCGCCTGCGCGGCGAGGCGATTGCACCTGCCAATATCACGACCCCTGCGCTGAATGATCGCCTCTATGCGGGCGTGTTGGCCTTTGGGGTGCATAGCCATTTCAATTGGCGCGGTGCCGATATTGCGATGGGCGCGGATATTTTGGGGATTGGCCCACAGACAGGCATTCGCGAGTTGCAGCGCGATTTGCATGAGGCGTTAAACCAACCCGTTGTGAATGCGGGCAATCGTGAATTGCAAAACAAGACCCTGTTGGATCTAAGTTTTGAGGCGAATAATGAATATGCTATCTCCGAAGGGGCCTATCTGCGCCCGTTCCTTGGTCTGACTTACGCGGCAGAGGATTTGGCCCGTGTTGGGTTTGACCTGACATTGGGTCAATGGGGGCAAAACGGGTTGCGCCTACGAGATCCAATCACGGGTCAGCGGTTCAGTGGTATCGCCTCTGAGGAGGACAATGGGCTATCTTTGGTCTTGGGTGCGGATTGGGCCTATGTGGATGCCTCTGAATACTTACCCGCGGGCCATGGTGCTGATGCACAAGATGAGCGCCACCGCCTACGCGGGGGTGTGCATTATGGCCAAAACGGCTACACGGCGTTTTATGGGGTGACCTATCTCTCGCCCGAATTTGCCGGCCAAACTACGGGGCAGGTTGTTGGGTCGGTCAGCCTTGGATGGAATTTCTAACCCCCCTCCTTGAACATAGGTCTATGTGCGAAAATTCGCCAAAGCGCGTCAAAGGGGATTCACAGAACGAATCACCCATGCTAGCTTGCCTCCCAAGCCGAAACATAAACGGCACGCATTGAGGCAAGTAAGGCAGGCATCGCATTAGCATGGGGTTGCGCGGTGCGTTCATCATTTCTTGGGCGCAGACGCGGATCGAGGGAGACTCGGACTATAATAAGAAAGATCTGGCTGAAGGGATGAGTTGGAGCTGGCACGGTCGTGCCTTCCCGCTTGAAGGCAAAGACGCCGCCCTTGTTCTGACATCCAGCCGTGATCTTCTCCAACTTCGTGCCAAAGCGGCGCGGGTCGTGCATAAGTTCATGCAAAGACCCGCGCCCCTGCCTCACGTGTCGAGCGACCTTGACGATCCCCTGTATCGTGATGCGATGGTGCTGTCGGATGGCGTGCGGTTTTTTAGTGCCGTTCCCCTGACCCTTGAGGATAGCCGCGAAACGGTATTGCTCTTTCCCGATGGCATGCCACCCGCGCGCCAACATTTGACAATCATCTCTTTGGGGGGCGGGTTTTCCGCCCGCTTTCGGCGCCAAGGCCCTGTTGTTTGCTTTGTCAAAGGCACGCGATTAGCCGCACTCAAAGGGGAAATTGCGGTCGAGGATGTGCGGGCAGGGGATTATCTTGTCACCCGCGACAATGGTTTGAAAGAAGTCCTTTGGGTGGGACAGCGCAGCCTGTCAGGCGCGCAACTTTTTGCCATGCCGCATCTTCGCCCAATTCGATTGCCGCAGGGTCTTTTTGGGAAAGGCAAACCTGAACCCGATCTCTTGGTGTCCCCTGATCATCGCGTATTGATTAAATCGCCCGAGGCGCGGGCGCTTTGGGGCGAAGATGAGGTCATGATGCGCGCACAGGATTTGGTAGGGGATTTGGGCGCACGGGTGGATCACCGCGCGGCCTCTGTCACATATTTCCACGTTATGCTTGAGGGGCATCAGGTCTTGATTGCAAACGGTGTCGCGGTTGACAGTTTCCACCCCGCTTATGCGGCACTGCCCGAGGACGAGATGGATGCCGATGCGGCCGCCTGCCTAGATGACCTTTATGAACGTCATCCTGATCTTGCGGGCCATCCTGATCTTTTTGGCCCTGCTGTGCGGCGGATGTTGGGCGCGGCTGAAGCCGCGATTTTATCCGCCCATCTTGGGCCATCGCGTGGGATTTACGGCTTAAGCTACGCTTGATTTTCCCCATGCGCTTGACAGCGCGAGGAATCCCCTATAGCCCGCGCGTCACTGAGGCACCGTTTGCGGTGCTTCTTTTCATTGGTGTTGGTGGCCCCCGCAAGGGAACGCCTGTCGGCCAAAGCGAAAGCAGCGGCAAAGGACAACGCCCTTCATAGCCCCGATCTGGGGCGTTCTAACGAAGGAGATCAGCCGTGACCAAACGCACGTCTGCCAAGTATAAAATTGACCGCCGCATGGGCGAAAACATTTGGGGTCGCCCCAAATCCCCAGTAAACCGCCGCGAATATGGCCCAGGCCAGCATGGTCAGCGCCGCAAGGCGAAACTGTCTGACTTCGGCACGCAGTTGCGCGCCAAGCAGAAGCTGAAGGGCTATTACGGCGATTTGACCGAAAAGCAATTCCGCCGCATCTATGCAGAAGCAGAGCGCGTAAAAGGTGATACAGGTGAAAACCTTATCGGCCTGTTGGAGCGCCGCTTGGACGCCGTTGTTTACCGCGCGAAATTCGTGCCAACCGTTTTTGCGGCCCGCCAATTCGTAAACCACGGCCATGTTTTGGTGAACGGCAAGCGCGTCAATATCCCATCCTACCGCGTGAAGGAGGGTGATGTTGTTGAGGTGCGTCAGAAATCCAAGCAATTGGCAACAGTTCTGGAAGCTGTGCAATTGGCAGAGCGTGATGTGCCTGACTATGTCGAGGCCGACCATTCCAAAATGACCGCGACTTTCGTGCGCACCCCTGGTTTGGGCGATGTGCCATACCCTGTCGTGATGGAACCAAACCTCGTGGTTGAATTCTACGCGAAGAACTAATCTTCGTCGCCACAAGTTCAGAAGATCAAAAGCGCGCCCTCTGTGGCGCGCTTTTTTGTGACTGTTCCTCTGCAGGGTTCTTTGCTTATGCTCTCCCTTGCGGGTGACGGAGAAGTGAGGAGGGGGGGCGTATGGCCACGCGGAAAAACCCAATCATCTTGGATGAGGAAACGGCGGGCGTTGGTGGCGCATCCCCCGTGGACGCGCCTGCGATTTTTGACGCGCCATCCGCCGCGCCCGATGAACGGCCCGTGCCCCAAAAGATGTCAGGCGCATCGCGATTTTTGCTGTGGTCGGCGGGCGGCCTTGTCAGTGCGCTTTTGATCAACGCTGTTTGGAGGTTTGTTCTTGATATGATGGCGCGCGGCACAATCTGGGGGCAGGTGGCCCTTGCGATTGTGGGCCTGTTTTTCGTGGCTGCAATCGTCTTTGCGATCAGCGAATGGCGGGCCTATGCACGGCTGTCACGCATGACGGCTTTGCAGGCTGAGGTCCAATCGGCCTTGACCGCCCAAAACCTTGCACAGCTTTCCGCTTTGATCCCCAAACTGCGCGCGCTTTATCGCGATCGCATGGCCGTACAGGACGCAGCAGACCACCGTTTGCAGAGTGTCGAGGATGTGCTTGATGCAGATTTGCGAATGGGCGTGATTGAGACAGCGTTTTTGGAAGGGCTAGATGCACAGGCCCGTGCGGAGGTGGCTCAAGCCACCCGCCGTGTCGCCAGTGTCACGGCCCTCGTCCCGATGGGGTCGCTTGATATGGTCATCAGCTTTTGGATCAATCTGCGGATGATCCGCCGTGTGGCCGAGATTTATGGTGGGCGCGCGGGCACCTTTGGCGCCATGCGCTTGGCGCGGTCTGTGATTGCGCAACTTGTGGCGACAGGGGCCATTGCCCTTGGGGATGATTTGCTCAGTTCTACTTTGGGCGGGTCATTGGCAGGGAAATTATCGCGCCGCTTTGGTGAAGGCGTCTTAAATGGAGCGATGACCGCGCGGCTTGGGGTGATTGCGATGCAGCTTTGCCGACCTTTGCCCTTTCACGCCTTACCGCGTCCTGCTTTGCGCAGTGTTTTATCCGAGGCATTTTCTGGGCTTTTCACGGGGTCAAAGGGCTGATCGCGCAAAGCGCGACTTTACCCCGCGCGCCTGCAGCGATATAGGGCTAAACATGAGACGGATGAACACGCAGATTTCCCTACGAATTATCTGCCCGGCGCTCTGATCAGCAGGGCCGCCGGGACTAAGGTGTTGAGCTATCGCGCCGCTCTTTCCCCTCTCATTGGTCATGGCCTGCCATGACCCGTTTCAGCCAATAGGACGTCCTTCCCATGTGTGCCGATCTTCCCGACTATAAAGACACGTTGAACCTTCCCCAAACTGATTTCCCGATGCGCGCAGGCCTGCCACAGCGCGAGCCTGATTGGCTGGCCCGTTGGGAGAAAATTGGCGTTTATCAACGCCTGCGCGACAAGGCGGCAGAGGCGGCTAAGGCAGGCGCGCCGCGCCCGCCATTCGTGCTGCATGATGGCCCCCCCTATGCCAATGGCAATCTGCATATCGGTCACGCACTGAACAAAGTGCTGAAGGATATGGTTGTGCGCAGCCAACAGATGATGGGCCATGAGGCGCGCTACATTCCTGGTTGGGATTGTCACGGCCTGCCCATCGAATGGAAGATTGAGGAGGCCTATCGCGCGAAAGGCCAAGATAAAGACAAGATTGACGTTGTCGATTTTCGTCAGGAATGCCGCCGCTTTGCCGAAGGGTGGATTGATGTGCAGCGCGCGGAGTTCAAGCGCCTTGGCGTAACAGGGAATTGGGACAAGCCCTACCTCACCATGGATTTCCGCGCCGAGGCGGTGATCGCGGGCGAGTTTATGAAATTCCTGATGAATGGCGCGCTTTATCAAGGCTCGAAGCCCGTCATGTGGTCGCCTGTTGAAAAGACCGCATTGGCCGAGGCGGAAGTGGAATATCACGACCGCCAGACCGATGCGATTTGGGTGCCGTTCAAGGTACAAAATTCTGGCGCGCTTGGTGGTGCTTTTGTCGTGATCTGGACAACCACCCCTTGGACGATTCCGCAAAACCGCGCGATTTGTTTTGGCCCTTCGATTTCCTATGGGCTCTATGAGGTCACCGCGACCCCTGACGAATGTTGGGCCAAGGTTGGTGATCGCTATCTTGTAGCTGATAAACTGGCCGAGGATGCGCTTGGCGCGATGCGTCTTGAGGCGGGCCACTACACGCGCCTGCGCGACATCAGCGCCGATGAATTGGCCACGCTTGTCACCCATCACCCGCTGCATGGGGCTGAGGGCGTGAATGGCGAATGGGATTTTGAGGTCAAACTTTTTGCAGGCGACCATGTCACCGATGATGCGGGCACGGGTTTCGTGCATACCGCGCCAAGTCACGGGGATGATGACTATCAAATCGGTCTCAAGCATGGGCTTGAGATGACCTATAATATTCTGGATGACAGCAGCTTCCGCGCTGATCTGCCCTTCTTTGCAGGGCTTCGCGTCATCGAAGAAAACGGCAAGGCGGGTAAGGCCAATAAGGCCGTGATCGACAAGCTGGTTGAGGTTGGCGGCGTGCTGGCCCGCCGCCGCATCACCATCTCGGACGCGCATAGCTGGCGCTCAAAGGCGCCTGTGATCCGCCTGAACCGTCCGCAATGGTTTGCAGCCATCGACCGCGAGATTGGCGGGGATGACACCTATGGCAAAACCATCCGCGAACGCGCGCTGCGCTCGATTGATGAATTGGTGACATGGACACCTCAGACCGGGCGCAATCGTCTGCATTCGATGATCGAGGCGCGGCCCGATTGGGTTTTGTCGCGGCAACGTGCATGGGGTGTGCCGCTCAGCTGCTTTGTCAAAAAAGATGCACAGCCAAGTGACCCCGATTTCTTGCTGCGCGATGACGCGGTGAATGCCCGCATCCTTGAGGCCTTTGAGGCTGAGGGCGCAGATGCATGGTATAAGGAGGGGGCCAAAGCCCGCTTCTTGGGCAATGAATATGACCCAGATGCCTATGAGCAGGTCTTTGATATCTTGGATGTTTGGTTTGACTCTGGCTCGACCCATGCCTTTGTCTTGCGGGATCGCGAGGATGGCTCAGAGGATGGGATTGCGGATCTCTATCTCGAAGGCACAGACCAGCATCGCGGGTGGTTCCATTCCTCGATGTTGCAGGCTTGCGGCACAATCGGCTGTGCGCCCTATCGCGGTGTGCTCACCCATGGCTTTACGCTCGATGAGAAGGGCATGAAAATGTCCAAATCCTTGGGAAATACGGTCGCGCCGCAGGCGGTGATTGACCAATATGGCGCCGATATTCTGCGGCTTTGGGTGGCGCAATCCGATTATACGGCGGATTTGCGCATCGGGCCTGAGATCTTGAAGAACGTGGCCGACAGCTATCGCCGTTTGCGCAATACGATGCGGTTTATGCTTGGCTCCTTGGGTGACTTAACGGAAACCGACCGCACAGAAGCCGCCGATATGCCCGAGTTGGAGCGCTTCATCCTGCATCGTTTGTCAGAGTTGGATCGGATCGTGCGCGAAGGCTATGCAAAATATGATTTCCAAGGCGTGTTCCAAGCGCTGTTCAATTTTGCGACCACTGATTTGTCGGCCTTTTACTTCGATATCCGCAAAGACGCGCTGTATTGTGATGGTGATACTGCGCAACGCCGTGCGGCACGCACAGTTTTGGATCACCTATTCCAACGCCTGACCACTTGGCTTGCGCCGATTTTGACCTTCACCATGGAGGAGGTCTGGCTTGAGCGGAACAAAGACCCTGAGGCCTCAGTGCATCTGGTGGATTTCCCCGACACCCCTGCGGCGTGGTATGATGCAGACTTGGCCGCGAAATGGGCGATGATCCGCCGTGCGCGCCGCGTGGTGACAGCCGCCCTTGAGGTGCAGCGCCGTGACAAGGTGATTGGGGCCTCCCTAGAAGCCGCGCCTGTGATCTACGTGGCAGATGCCGCAATGCGCGCAGCGCTGCAATCCGTGCAGTTCGAGGATTTGGTCATTACCTCTGCGGTCACGCTGAGTGATGAGGCGATACCCGCGGATGCCTTCACTTTGCCCGAAATTGAGGGGGTTGGTGTGGTCTTTGCCAAAGCGGATGGCGAAAAATGTGCGCGCTGTTGGAAAATTCTGCCTGATGTGGGCAGCCACAGCCATGCCCATGTTTGCGGGCGCTGCGACAGCGCGTTGACCTGAAAATCGCAATCTCGTGACTTGGAACCTGACCCGAAAGGGTTAGGTTCCTTTTTATGTTCAAGAAATGAGGGACGGATCATGTCGGAAAATGCGCCATATACCCCGCCAAAGGTTTGGGTTTGGGACAAGGAAAATGGCGGCAAATGGGCGGGTCTGAACCGCCCGATTGCAGGGCCTACCCATGACAAGGATTTGCCGCGGGGGGATCATCCGTTTCAACTTTATTCATTGGCTACACCGAATGGGGTGAAGGTCACCGTCATGTTCGAGGAATTGCTCGCCGCGGGTCATGCGGCGGAGTATGACGCGTGGCTGATCCGTATCGGGGATGGCGATCAATTCGGGTCTGGCTTTACTGAAGTGAACCCCAATTCGAAAATTCCCGCGCTAATGGATTATTCTGGCCAAACCCCTGTGCGCGTTTTTGAATCGGGCGCGATTTTGATGCATTTGGCCGAAAAATTTGGCGCCTTTTTGGGCCGCCCAGAGGATCGGCCAGAACTTTTGTCGTGGCTTATGTGGCAAATGGGAAGCGCGCCCTATTTGGGCGGCGGTTTTGGGCATTTCTATGCCTATGCCCCCTTTGCGCAAGAATACCCGATAAATCGTTTCGCGATGGAGGTGAAGCGCCAGTTGGATGTGCTTGATCGTCATCTTGCAGGGCGCGATTGGATGGTGGGGAATGAGATAACCATTGCCGATATTGCCATTGCCCCATGGTATGGCCGCCTTGTGCGCGGTGAGGCCTATGACGCGGGCGAGTTTCTCTCTGTGCATGACTATAAAAATGTGGTCGCTTGGGCCGAGCGCTTCTATGCCCGCCCTGCTGTGCAGCGCGGTGCGATGGTCAACCGCACCTATGGCCCGCTTGAAGGGCAATTGCACGAACGTCATTCTGCCGATGATTTCCTGAACCGCACGCAGGATAAAATCGGCGGGTGATTACTCGGCGAAATGCACCTCGGCTGCGCCCGCCCGCATAACAGCTTGGGCGCGGTCAAAACGTAAATACGCCAGTGCTTGATCCCCAGAAATGCTATGAAGCTGCCCGACCTCGCGGCCGTTCGCGGTGATGAGGTCGCCTTCCGCAGCTGTGCCGCTGACCGTGACCCACGCCAGCCCTTTGCGCAACTCGGTCTTGTGTTTCATCCGCGCTGTCACCTCTTGGCCGACATAGCACCCTTTTTTGAAATCCACACCATTTAGCCGCTCAAATCCAAGTTCTAGGATATAGCTGTCATTGGGGATCAGTTCGCGCCCATGTTCAGGGATCAAATGGGCAATGCGCGTGGTTTTCCATCCTGCCGCATCCCATAAGTTGGGCAAGCCAGACTGGCCATAGGCGCGCCAACCAAGGGCAGGGTCACGTGGATCAGCATATGCCCCTTGTGGCAGGGTGCCATGCCCCACGGCCACTGTCATATCCGAGAGGGTCAGTGCCACATCTGCGCGCAGCTTATACATCGACAAGCGCTGCATCAGCGGTGCGGCCAAATCACCGTCCACATCAAGCAAAACGCGATCATCGCGAGTCAGCATGAAAAAATCAGCCAGATACTTCCCTTGCGGGCTCAGGATCGCGCTGTAGCGCAGCCCTTCGGCATCTTCAGGGAGGGCATTGGTGGTCAAACCTTGCAAGAATTTCTCGCGTTCAGACCCTGATACCTCAATGATTTTACGATTTTGTGGCTGCTCTTTAATCATGGCGCTGTTTCCCTTGTCTTGACCAGAGAGCTAATCATTCTTGCGCTCTTGCCAAGGCCGTCAGAGTAATTGAAATTGCACCAAGACGCAAAAGCCTGTGCCTTGCTTTTTGCCGATTTCAACAAAGGGACACTTCCATGAGCCTTGCCAACGGTCGTCACTATCTTGCCATTCCTGGCCCTTCGGTCATGCCTGATCGCGTATTGCAGGCCATGCATCGTCCCGCGCCGAATATTTACACGGGCGAGTTGGTCGAAATGGTGCATGGGCTGATCCCTGATCTCAAGGCGGTAGGCCGTGCGCAAAAGGCCAATGTGGCGATTTATATTGCCAATGGTCATGGTGTCTGGGAGGCGGCGCTGTGCAACACGCTGTCGCGGGGCGACAAGATTTTGGTGCTTGGCACGGGGCGCTTCTGCCTTGGATGGGGCGAATTTGCGGCGGGTCTGGGTATTGACTGCGAGATCATTGATTTTGGCCCTCAATCCGATATCGACATGGCCCGCGTGGCTGAGGCCTTGGCGGCAGATAAGGCCCATGAGATCAAGGCCGTTCTCGCGGTGCAGGTGGATACCTCTAGCAGTGTGCGCAATGATATTTTGGCCCTGCGGCAGACCTTGGATGCAGCGGGGCACCCCGCGCTGTTGTTCTCTGACAACATCGCTTGTCTCGCCTGTGATGCGTTTGAATTTGACGCATGGGGCGTGGATGTGATGGTCACAGGCAGCCAAAAGGGTTTGATGACCCCGCCCGGGATTGGGTTTGTTTATTTCTCGGAAAAAGCGGATCAAGCGCGGGAACGGGCAAATTGTGTGACGCCCTATTGGGATTGGCGGCCCCGTGTGAATCCGACCGAATTTTATAAATATTTCAACGGCACTGCGCCGACCCATCACCTCTACGGGTTGCGTGTGGCTTTGGACATGATCTTGCATGAAGAAGGGTTGGAGGCCGTTTGGGCGCGCCATGCGACTTTGGCCCGTGCCGTATGGGCGGCCTTAGATCGTTGGGGCGCGAATGGCCCTGTTGCGGCCAATATTGCTGATCCTGCGAAACGCTCACATGCTGTGACCACCGTGGATATGGGCAAGGGGAATGGTGCTAAGATGCGGGATTGGATGACGGCCACGGCGGGCGTGACACTGGGCATCCCGTTGCAGGGGTTGCGTCCCGACCCTGCGCGTGCAGTTGATTTTTTCCGTATCGGCCATATGGGGCACGTGAATGCGCATATGGTTTTAGGTCTGTTGGGCAGTTTGCAAGCAGGTATGAAGGCGATGCAGATCCCGCATGACCCAACTGGGTTAGAGGCCGCGATTGAGGTCATTGGCGAAGCAGGCTGATCTAGCCGAGGGCGGCAAGTGCCTTTGGCAATTCTGCCTCAAGATGTGCCAACATCGCGGCATCCCCGCATGAGATGCGGATTGTGCGATTGAGCGGGGCAATCGCGGGCATGCGGAGAAATACGCCGCGCTTGGTCAACTCGTTGAGAAGCGCCGCTGCATAGGCGCCATCGCGCCCGCAATCCACCGCCACGAAATTCGTGGCCGAAGGCAGCGGCGTTAAACCATTCTCTTGCACGATACGGGCAATCTCGGTGCGAGCTTGGGTGATTTTCTCAACGGTTTGGTTGAGGTAATCTTGATCCTTCAGGGCCGCCAAAGCGCCCGCTTGCGCGATACGCCCCATCCCAAAATGGTTGCGGATTTTGTCAAAGGCACGGATCAGCTCGTGATGGCCGATGGCATAACCCACGCGAAGCCCCGCAAGACCATAGGCTTTGGAGAAGGTGCGCATTCGGATCACGCGGGGATGGCTGACATCCATCGCAGGAATGGCCTCGTGCGGCGCGGTATCGGCATAAGCCTCGTCCAAGATTAGCACCGTCTCAGGGGGCAGCGCGGCGATAAGCCGTTCGATTGCCTCGGCCTTGTGCCATGTGCCCATAGGATTGTCGGGATTTGAAAGATAAAGCAGCTTTGCACCGGTCGCCCGCGCCGCGGCAAGCAGTGCTTCAGGGTCTTCGTGATCGTCTTTGTAGGGCACAGTCGTAACCTGCCCACCGAATCCCGCGACATGGTAAAGAAAAGTGGGGTAAGCCCCAAGCGAGGTAACGACAGCATCCCCCTCGGCCACCAACAGCCGCACCAAATATCCAAGTAACCCGTCTATCCCTTCGCCAACCACGATGTTTTCAGGCGCGACCCTATGGTGCGCTGCAAGGGCATGCCGCAAATTATGGAGTTCAGGATCGCCATACATCCACACATCGCGCGCTGCGGCCTGCATTGCGGCGATCGCCTTGGGCGAAGGGCCAAAAACACTTTCATTGGCGCCAAGCCTTGCGACAAAGCCAAAGCCCTGCGCGCGCTCTTGCGCCTCGGGGCCGACAAACGGCACTTTTGCGGGCAGGCTATCAATAAGCTTGGTGTAGCGTGGGCTGGTCATGAAATGGCTTGATCCTCAGGCCCCGTATGGAACCCAAACGGTTTTGACTTCAGTTGCTTCTTCCAAAAATACCACGCCCTCACAAGCGGGATTGCGCCAATCGGGGCTTTTGCCCTTAAAGCCTGCCAGACCCCAACTGCGCTTGACGTTGAGAGAGGCCTTCGTGTCAATGAGATGCGCCTCTATATTTGCATTAAAATTCCAGATTGCATCAACGGCCATATGCGCTGCTAAATCTGCGGCCATCTCGGATGGGTCGCCCGTCACAATATTGATCACGCCTGCGGGCACATCGGAGGTGTCGAGCACTTGATAGAAATCGGTCATCGCAAGACCACCTTCCAAACTGGGCAGGAGAACCACGCGGTTCCCCATCGCGACCGCAGGCGCAAGAAGCGAAATTGCGCCCAAGAGCGGGGCGTTTTGCGGGGCTATGATGCCAATCACCCCGACCGCCTCGCGTAGCGCCATCGCCAAGCCGCGCAAGGGCACGGCCCGCGCTTCGCCTGCGAATTTGTCGGCCCATGCGGCATAGCTGAACAGGCGGCTTAGGCTTGTTTCAACCTCCGCTTTGGCGGTGGCTTTGGATTGTCCTGTGAGATCACAGAGACGTTCCGCAAATTCCTGTCCGCGCGCCGCCAAATTCTCGGCGAGGTAATACAGGATTTGCGCGCGACTATGGGCGGGCATCGTGCCCCATCCTGACGCGGCTTCCGCAGCCTCAACGGCGTTGCGAATATCCTTGCGGTTGCCGCGGCCCAATTGGCCAAGCATGTCGCCCGATTTTGACCAAATTGGAATGACATGGCCGCCATCAGGGCGCGCTTGTTTGCCGCCGATGTAGAGTTTGGCGGTGCGGTCTATCGCGGGTGTATTCGCCTGCTTGGGCGTTGCGGGGGCGGGGTGGCGCACTGGCTTTTCAATTTTGGTCAGGGGCAGCGGTGCCTTCATATAGGCGCGCAGCCCCTCAACCCCACCTTCACGACCAACCCCTGATTGACGCACCCCGCCAAAGGGCGCGGCAGCGTCAAACATATTGGTGCCATTGACCCAGACAACACCCGCTGCCAATTTCGGGGCAATATCAAGCGCAAGGCTGATATTCTCACTCCAGATTGACGCGGCAAGACCGTAACGCGTGTTATTGGCAAGGCTCACGGCCTCCTCAGGGGTGCGAAACCGCGCGGCCACAAGAACGGGGCCAAAAATTTCTTCCTGCATCAGGGGGTGGGCGGTGCCGAGATCGGTGATCAGCATGGGCGGCAAAAAGCAGCCTGTCTCAGGCAAGACACATTCAGGGCTGAACGCATCAACACCCGCCACCATGTCGCGCACGCGGGCGGCTTGGCTGTCATCGACCATCGCGCCGATGTCGATGGATTTATCCAGCGGATCACCCACGCGCAGTTTTGCCATCCGCGCGCGAATTTTGGCGTAGACCTCATCGGCCACGCTGTCCTGAACCAACAGGCGTGACCCCGCGCAACAGACCTGCCCTTGATTGAACCAAATCGCATCAACCAAGCCCTCAACAGCGCTGTCGAGATCGGCATCATCAAAGATGATGAAGGGCGATTTGCCACCCAATTCGAGGCTGAGTTTCGTGCCTGATCCTGCGCGGGCTTGATAAATTTTGCGCCCAACTTCGGTTGAGCCTGTGAAGGCCAATTTGTCGATGCCTGCATGCGCGGCCAAATAGGCACCCGCTGTGCCATCCCCTGTTATGATGTTCACAACACCTTTGGGCAGGCCAACCTCCTGACAGATTTCTGCGAATAGAAGGGCGGTCAACGGGGTGAACTCGGCAGGCTTTAACACAACCGTATTGCCCGCGGCCAAGGCAGGGGCAATTTTCCACGCGAGCATCAAAAGCGGAAAGTTCCAAGGAATGATTTGCCCACAAACGCCAAGCGGTTGATGGTCTTCGGCCACAGTTCCGCGCAATTGGGCGAGGCCTGCATGATAGTAGAAATGCCGTTGAGCAAGCGGAATGTCGACATCGCGTGCCTCGCGGATTGGCTTGCCATTGTCGAGAGTTTCGAGCACTGCAAAGAGGCGACTGTGTTTTTGCAAAGCCCGCGCCAAAGCATAAAGGTAGCGCGCACGCGCATGATCGCTGAGCCGTGACCATGGCCCAAAGGCCTTTCGTGCCGCGCTAATGGCCGTGTCTATCTCGGTTTCAGTTGCTTGCGCGATATGCGCCAGAACCTCGCCACGGGCAGGGTTGCGGGTTTCGAAATGATCTTGGCCCTTAGTAAAGCTGCCATTGATGAAATGTCCAAACTGGCCATGATGCCCCGCAATCCATGCGCGCGCCTCAGTATCGGCTTCGGGCGCGGTGCCATAGTCCATGGTTTCGAAAATTTCGGTGATATTCATGATCTGCCTCAGGCCATCGGGTGATTGTAACGGGCGGAATAAGCACCCGTGGCTTGGTGTTCGAGTTGGCGTTCAATATCGCCAAGAAGAGAGGACGCGCCAAAGCGGAAAAGTTGCGCGGACATCCAAGCTTGTCCCAATTCTTCTTTCATCAGCGCCAGATAGGTCAGCGCGTCCTTCGCTTTGGAAATGCCACCTGCGGGTTTGTAGCCGACCTTAAACCCTGTGCGCGCCTCATAAGCGCGGATTGCGCGGATCATGGTTAGGCTGACGGGCAGGGTGGCATTGACCGCTTCCTTACCGGTTGAGGTCTTGATGAAATCTGCGCCCGCCATCATGCAAACGAGGCTTGCGCGCGTGACATTGCGCAATGTTCCAAGTTCGCCTGTGGCTAGGATCGCTTTGACATGGGCCGCGCCGCAAGCTGTGCGAAACTCTCGCATCTCGTCATAAAGCGCCTGCCAATCCCCCTCGAGGACATGGCGGCGCGAAATCACAATATCGATTTCTTGCGCGCCCGCGGCAACGCTTTCCTTGATCTCTGCCACGCGCAGATGAAAGGGCGACAACCCCGCAGGAAAACCTGTGGATACCGCTGCCACAGGGATGCCGCTGCCCTCCAGCGCCTTAAGCGCGGGCTCGACCATGTCGTGATAGACGCAGACCGCCCCCACTGTGATCTGCGGCAGTCCCAGACGCTCTAGAATATCTGCGCGCACGGGCTGCTTGGCCTTTTCACAAAGCCGCGCCACCCGCGCCTTGGTGTCATCGCCTGACAATGTGGTCAGGTCGATCATCGTTACGGCGCGGGCAAGCCATGCTGTTTGATATGCCTTTTTCACGCTGCGCCGTGTGCCAATTGTGGCTGCGCGCCGTTCAATTGCAGATCGATTTGCTGTAGCACGCGCAACCCAATCAAGGTCGAGCGCCATTCCCTCGTTGCGGGGGAGGTGCAATTGCGGCAGCTGCGCATGGCCCGTCTGGTGGCCCGTTGCGGCAAAAGTTTTGGTGGTTTGGGTCATGTTTTGGCGTCACTCATACAGTCAGCTTTTACGCTTACACGCGCGGCGATGCTTGGCAAGGTGGTGACAGGGGTAGAATTGAGCGTTAAGGGAGAGACAACGCTTTAGCCCAAACATTTGAAAGCCCTGCCCGATGTCCTTTGATCGCTCGATAAAAATCGCCCCGTCTATTCTCTCTGCGGATTTTGCCAATTTTGGTGCAGAGATCCGCGCCATTGAGGCGCAAGGGGCGGATTGGGTGCATATCGATGTCATGGATGGGCATTTCGTGCCGAACCTCACCTTTGGCCCGCCTGCGGTGAAGGCCTTTCGCCCTCATGTGAAAACGGTCATGGATGTGCATCTGATGATCGTGCCTGTTGACCCCTATATTGATGCCTATGCGGATGCAGGGGCAGATATTTTGACCGCGCATATTGAGGCGGGCCCGCATATTCACCGCACGCTGCAGGCCATTCGTGGTGCAGGCATGAAAGCTGGGGTGGCGTTGAACCCTGGAACACCCGCCGACAGTGTCGCGCATCTTTTGGATTTGTGTGATTTGGTTTGCGTTATGACGGTCAACCCAGGCTTTGGCGGGCAGAAATTTATTGATCTGACGGACAAAATCTCGCGTCTGCGCGCGATGATCGGGGATCGTCCGATCCATATTGAGATCGATGGGGGCGTTGATCCCGTAACCGCACCATTGGTGGCTGCCGCGGGCGCGGATGTGTTGGTCGCAGGCTCAGCCGTTTTCAAGGGCGGCTCGGTCGATCGCCCTGAGGTTTACGGCGACAATATCGCGTCTATCCGAAAAGCGGCCGCATCCGCGCAATAAAAAAGGCGCGCAAAACTGCGCGCCTTTGGATTAGTTTGTCTGAAAGAGGGGCTATGCTTTATTGGGGCCCGCCTCAAGCACATCTTCCAAGGTGCGCAGGCCTGTGCGGGGCGCTTGAACCAACACCGACATATTGCCGGGCTTGTGTTGGTTGTTCAGCATTTTGCTATGCGCATCGGGCAATTCGGCCCATGGCATGACCTCGGACATACACGGATCAAGACGGCGCTCGCACATTAGGCGATTGGCGGCTGCAGCTTGCTTGAGATGGGCAAAGTGGCTGCCTTGCAGGCGCTTTTGATGCATCCACATATAGCGCACATCAAAGGTGCAGTTGAACCCTGTTGTGCCTGCACAGATAACAACCATGCCGCCCTTTTTGCACACGAGAGTTGAGATGGCGAAGGTCGATTCACCTGGGTGCTCAAACACCATATCGACATTCACGCCTTTGCCAGTGATGTCCCAAATTGCTTTGCCAAAGCGGCGGGCCTCTTTTAGCCACGCGTTATATTCTGGGGTGTTCACCTTGGGCATTTGACCCCAGCAGTCAAATTCCTTGCGATTGATCACACCTTTTGCGCCAAGGCTGAGGACGTAGTCGCGCTTGCTTTCATCTGAGATGACGCCAATCGCATTCGCGCCTGCAGTGTTGATCAACTGAATGGCATAGACACCAAGCCCACCTGATGCCCCCCAGACCAGAACATTCTGGCCAGGTTTTAACTCATGCGGGTGATGGCCAAACAGCATACGATAGGCCGTGGCAAGGGTCAGGGTGTAGCACGCGGATTCTTCCCAAGTCAGGTGCTTGGGGCGTGGCATTAACTGCTGAGCCTGCACACGGGTAAACTGGGCGAATGACCCATCGGGGGTTTCATAGCCCCAAATGCGCTGTGTCGGCGAGAACATTGGATCACCGCCATTACATTCTTCGTCATCCCCGTCATCTTGGTTGCAGTGGATGACGACCTCGTCCCCTACTTTCCAAGATTTCACTTTGTCGCCAACGGCCCAAACAATGCCTGCGGCATCAGAGCCTGCGATGTGATAGGGGGCGCCATGCCCATCGAAGGGGCTGATCGGTTGACCCAAGCCCGCCCAAACGCCGTTATAGTTTACACCTGCAGCCATAACCAAAACCAATACTTCTTGGCTGTCGATGCTGGGTGTTTCTACGACCTCAAGTTGAAATGCTTTGTCGGGCGTGCCGTGGCGCTCTTTCCGGATGGCCCATGCGTGCATTTTTGGCGGCACATATCCCATCGGAGGCATCTCGCCCATATCATAGAGGTCTTTTTCGGGCGCCTCATAGTAGAGGGGCGTCTGATTGCTGTCCAAAGCCATTGGGGCCTCCGTAAATTGCGCCCCAAGGGGCGTGTGGTGCTGCGATGCGGAATCGCTGATGTGCTATTGCAGCATTGAATAGCAAGGGCTGCGCAACAATTCAAATAAAAATACAAATTTTGAGAAATAAAATGTCTCACATGGTGCGGCGTCTCGCCTTTTTAGTCGCATCAGCTTGCCAAGATCATAGGTAGATATTCTTCAATATATTGATTTTATTATAAATTATTTTGGGCCGTTGAGCGCGTGCCTTCATTCTGCATTGCAGCGAATTGACAGAGACATAAAGTTTTCCATATACCTCTATTTAAGTAAGGATGTTGCTAAAGACGAATCTGGAGGGCGCTGATGGCCGAGATGCAGAAAGATAAGCCTTGGTTGATCCGCACCTATGCAGGTCATTCTACGGCCAAAGCCTCGAACGCGCTGTATCGGAGCAATCTGGCCAAAGGCCAGACGGGCCTATCCGTTGCCTTCGATTTGCCTACCCAAACGGGATATGACAGCGACCATGCGCTTGCGCGCGGTGAGGTGGGTAAGGTCGGCGTGCCCGTCAGCCATTTGGGCGATATGCGCACCCTGTTTGAGAATATCCCACTGGAGCAGATGAACACCTCAATGACCATTAACGCGACCGCGCCTTGGCTTTTGGCGCTCTATATCGCGGTGGCTGAGGAGCAGGGCGCCGAGGTGGCGGCCCTACAAGGCACAGTTCAAAACGATCTCATCAAAGAATACCTGTCGCGCGGGACATATATTTGCCCCCCTGCGCCGTCTCTGCGGATGATCGCAGATGTGGCTGAGTATTGTTATACGCATGTGCCAAAATGGAATCCGATGAATGTCTGCTCGTATCACCTGCAAGAGGCGGGTGCGACACCCGAGCAAGAACTGGCATTCGCCCTTGCGACAGGGATTGCGGTTCTTGATGCGCTAAAGCCCCGCGTGGCAGCAGAAGATTTCCCCGCACTTTGTGGTCGCATCTCCTTTTTTGTGAATGCGGGCATCCGTTTTGTGACCGAGATGTGCAAGATGCGCGCTTTTGTTGATCTCTGGGATGAAATTTTGGAACAGCGCTATGGCGTAGAAGACCCTAAATTTCGCCGCTTCCGATATGGGGTTCAGGTGAACTCTCTCGGCCTGACAGAGCAGCAGCCTGAAAATAATGTCTATCGCATCCTGATTGAGATGCTCGCCGTGACATTGTCGAAACGCGCCCGCGCGCGGGCGGTGCAATTGCCTGCATGGAATGAGGCCTTGGGCCTGCCGCGCCCATGGGATCAGCAATGGTCGATGCGGATGCAGCAGATCATGGCCTATGAAACCGATTTGTTGGAATATGGCGACCTTTTTGACGGCAACCCTGTGGTGGATGCCAAGGTCGAGGAATTGAAATTAGGTGCGCGGGCGGAATTGGCCAATCTCGACTCGATGGGCGGCGCGATCATGGCGATTGATTACATGAAAGCACGTTTGGTCGAAGCGAATGCTGACCGTGTGGGGGGGATTGAGCGGGGCGACACCACTGTTGTCGGCGTCAACCGCTTTACGCAATCAGAGCCTTCGCCTTTGGTCGATGAGGAGGGCGGGATCATGGTTGTTGATCCTGCCGTTGAGGCCGACCAAATCGGGCGCCTTACTGCGTGGCGCGCCGCACGTGATGGCGCCGCTGTCGAGGCAGCTTTGGCGCGATTGCGCGATGATGCAATTGCAGGGCGCAATGTCATGCCCGCCTCGATTGACGCCGCAAAAGCGGGCGTGACGACTGGCGAATGGGCCGAGGTCATGCGCGCCGTGCATGGTCAATACCGTGGCCCAACGGGTGTTTCGAAATCTGTGTCGAACAAGACCGAAGGTCTGGAGGATATCCGTGCCGCCGTGGATGCGGTCAGCGATAAACTGGGCCGCCGTCTTAAGTTTATGGTGGGCAAGCCCGGACTTGATGGGCATTCCAACGGGGCGGAACAAATCGCCTTCCGCGCGCGCGATTGTGGAATGGATATCAGCTATGAGGGTATCCGCCTGACGCCCGAGGAAATCGTTCAAGCGGCCCTTGCGGAAGAACCCCATGTTATTGGCCTGTCGATCCTATCAGGCAGCCATGTGCCTCTGATCGAGCAATTGATGGGGCATTTGGAGGCTGCAGGATTGGGGCATTTGCCTGTGGTTGTCGGCGGCATTATCCCAGAGGCGGATGAAAAGCGCCTTTTGTCTATGGGCGTTGCGCGGGTTTATACACCCAAGGATTTCGAATTAAACCGCATTATGTTTGATATCGTGGCCTTGGTTGAACCCCGTTCCGTTGCGGCTGAGTAAATAATAACGCGCTAGATTTTCAATAATTATAGCGCGCGCATTAAATATATTCTTGTTGCCAATATAAAATAACAGGCTTAATCCTTCTGCCAGTTTGAAATTCCAAACGGGTTGGAAGCATTATGTCTATTGATCTTTCAAAAATGTCGAAAGATGAGCTTGTCGCACTTCAAAAAGATGTCGCAGCGGCAATTAAAGATTTTGATAAACGGAAAAAGAAAGAAGCCCTGATTGCAGCCCAAAAAGCGGCACAAGAATTTGGGTTTAGCCTTGAAGAGGTGTTCGGCGGTCGTAAAGCGGGTGCTAAAGTTGCGCCACGCTATCGTAACCCCAGCAATCCTGACCAAACATGGACGGGCCGTGGCCGCAAACCCCTTTGGGTTGTGGATGCGTTGAATTCTGGAAAATCTTTGGATGATCTAGCGATCTAAAATGAGCAAAGCCGCCCAAAAAGGGCGGCTTTTTCTTTTAAATGGCAACCACATCTAAAGGTGGAAAGCCGTTAAATCCTACGGATGCATAGGTTGACGTATAGGCCCCGCAGGCGCGGATGATGATTTTATCTCCGCCCTTCAGCCCAAGCGGCAATTGCACCGGCCGCTTTTCATAGAGAACATCCGCGCTGTCACAAGATGGGCCTGCAAGAATGCAGGGGCCCGTGACTTCGTGGTCGCGCTCTGTGATGAATTGATAGCGGATCGCCTCATCCATTGTCTCGGCAAGGCCTGAGAATTTGCCGATATCAAGATAAACCCAACGGCATAGGTCATCGGTTGATTTGCGCGAGACAAGCAGCACCTCTGCGGCGATCATGCCCGCCTCACCGACCAGACCGCGGCCAGGTTCAGCCATGATTTGCGCCACATCCCCAAAGCGGGCGTGAACCTGATCCATAACGGCGCGGGCATATGCGGTGGGGTGTGGGATGTCATCGCCGTAAAAGGCGGGGAAACCGCCCCCGATATTGAGCAAGTCCAAACCATGCCCTGCGGCTTGCGCGGCGTGCCAAACGGCAGCGATCTGATCCAGCGTATCAGCCCACATCATCGGATCACGGGTCTGGCTGCCCACATGGAAGGACAGGCCGCGCGGGGTCAAACCAACCGCCTGGGCGTGCTCGATCAAGCCCAATACAGTCTCGCGGCTTGTGCCAAATTTGCGTGTCAGCGGCCAATCGGCACCTGAGGCTTCGACAATCACGCGGATATAGACCTGGGCATTCGGGGCATGAGCTGCGATTTTGTCCAACTCTTCCACAGCATCGGCGGCAAAGAGCGCGATCCCTTGCGCATGGGCATAGGCAATATCGGCAGGGCGTTTAATCGTGTTGCCGTAAGAGATATGCGCAGGCCGCGCGCCATGTTCCAGGCAGGCCTCAATCTCGGCGCGAGAGGCCGCATCAAAATGCGCGCCAAGACCCACAAGACGGGTCAAGATTTCAGGCGCAGGGTTGGCTTTGACCGCGTAATGAATATCCGCATGGCCCAAGCCTGCTTTGAGTGCGTGATACTGCGCTTCGATCCGCTCCAGATCCAGAACAAGGGTCGGGCGATCAAAGCTTGTGCTGCGGATATAGCCCAACAGACGGGCATCGGGATCAACGGGTTGAGAAATAGCTTCGCAAACCGAAGGCTCGGCAAATGTAGCGTTCATAGGCATCTCCAATAGACATGGGCCGAAACTCGACCAGACGTTCCAAGGGAGACGTTACCGTCGCTACATTAACCGCGTGGGTGCTAGCCCACCTCGCCAGAGGCGCGTGCGTTGGCGTCTGTGCGCGGGCGTTTGCATCACCTGCGATCAAATAGCAAGAAGTTTTTTGCAGCCCGCCTCACAAACCATGGCTGCGGTCGTAACCGTTGGCGGGGCGGGGGGTAAAATGGGCGGTCAACTCGCTGTCAAACACCTCCACCAACATCGGGTGGCAGGTGGCGCTATCCGAGGAATGCTCCGCCCCGCAATCCCCACCCGGACAGGCAGAGAGCGCGCCCAAAAGATCCATCTCGGCCAGAAAATCCAGATGATCCCCCGCCCGCGCGGGCGTGGCCTTCATGAAATATTGGCCCGTATCACGGGTGAACCCTGTGCACATAAACACGTTGAGCACGTCATGCACCGCCATCTCGGCCTCGGCCAAAGATAGGCCGCGATGGGCCGCCAGCGCACGGGTCAGGTTGGAATGGCAGCAATGATGATATTGCCCCCCAGACAGTAAGTTATGCGTATAGGGGTCACAGCGCGTCCCGATCACATCATGCACCGCGCCGCCAAAATCATCGCGCCCATACCACCCTAAACTGTCCTCAAGCATCAGGGCCATGGCGCGCAGATGCGGCAGGTTGGAATAAAGCGTGTGGCCTGTGCTGACATGGCTGCCATGAATGGCGCGGGTTTTGCCCGAAAAGAACCGTTCGGACAGATCATGCGCATTCCATAGGTTAAGATCCCCCACCTGCGCCCCTTGCGGCAGGGAGATGCGGAAGGATTGCCCTGCCTTCACCTCGAAACAGGCCGCCTCGCGTGGGGGGATCAGCACCTCGGCCGTTTTGCGCCAGTGCTTGCGTGCGCGCGCCATGCGGGCGGGGTCAGGCGCGGGCAGGCTATCGGTGGGATAGCAGATCACAGGCGTCACCGCGCGGCGCGCCTCGGCATCCTGTGGGGCCGTGATGTGGTCTGTCATATTACGCCCTCCTGCATGGGGTTTGACCCGTTTTAGCGGCAAGGCGGGCGTGGGGCCAAGGGGGAATGACATCCCCCTTTGGCAAGGGACGGTGCCTAGGGTGTGTAATAGCCAAAAATCCCCTCAAGATCGGGGTCATCCAGACTGGGGGGTGTCTTTTGATGCGGCTTGGCCCAAGCAAACGGCCAAATCAGCGGCCAAACGGGGAACTGCAACATATGGATCATCTTTTTGCCCTTTCATCAGGCTGAGGTGATCCTCCCTATGGGGATGGTTATAGCATAAAATTTGTGTATATTATAAAAAATTATATATATCGGGTGTGTTGTGCTGGCTCAACGAAGTGTATATATGTGCGCAAGCTTGCTGCGAGGTTTATCACGACCTTCGGAGCGCGGGTAGTTGCACTGAACTGCGTCTAGGTTCTCTTATCAAACGATTGAAGGTGCCTAATGAACGAAGCAATTAACTATGAAAACCCTATTCCAACACGCGCCACCCAAAGCAGAATATTTCAGTTTGCCGAACAACTGCGTGAGCAAAGCAATATCAAAAGTGGTTTTGACCTGCCAGCCTTGATCAAGGCAAACAATGGTGAGATTAGCTATATTGATTTTCTTGATGCTAATCAGACAGATGCGATTGTCGTAGAACCCGATGGTTCATTTAAAATTTTCCTTTCGTCTCATACGGGGGTTTTACGCGATAATTTTACAATTGCTCATGAAATCGGGCACCGAGTTTTGCATTGGCCCCGTGTTCGCAAACAGCATCAAGGCAGCGGTATGCGTGCAACGAGGCAGGTCGTAGAAGATCAACCCGACTCTAAAAGGTGCGAAATGGAGGCAAACTGGTTTGCTGCTGCATTTCTGATGCCTCGCGATCAATTCCAAGAGGCCTATTCTCAAGGCATTGATTTTGCATCAGAAAAATTTGGTGTAACTAGGTCGGCTATTATAATTAGAGAGAAATCTCTGAACGATCGAGGAGAATTTTCTAATTAATGAACGATGATGCGCAGACTAGATGTGCTGATTTTCGAGTAAGATTATTTCTTTCAGTTGATTTAAGTGGTTCAACAGCATTCAAGAATTCAAAAGTTGGTAAAGGCTCTGATGGAGTTCATCCTAAATGGGTGAATGAATTCAACAGATTTTACGATCGATTTCCAAAAGAGTTTCAGTCGAAGTATCGATCGGCCTATAGCCTAGATTTAGGAGGGGATGAGCCTCTGCGCCTTTGGAAAGCAATTGGTGATGAACTGATTTTTTGCGGAGTTATAACGAGCATCAAGTCTGCAGAGTGTGCAATAAAAGCGTTCACGGGGACGATGTTTGAATTTCGCAAGATTTATGGACAAGAAGTGATGCCTCTTGATCTGAAGGGGGCAGCGTGGATTGCCTACTTTCCCGAACCGAACCGAACCGAACAGTTCTAGTTCATAATGGAGATGGCAATCAAGCCAGTGAGGATGACCCTATTGCCAGTGAAGCATTAGAGAAGAAAGCGGATCATCACCCCCACCGGTATGACTTTTTAGGAACTTCCATTGATGAGGGGTTCCGCGTTGGAAGCTTAGCTAGCCCTTCAATGTTCACTTTAAGTGCGCAGTTGGCTTTATTGTTGTGTGATCCGAATGGATCGCTTCCGCTTTACTACGACGGAGGGGCGCTACTAAAGGGCGTAGTAACTGGGATAGATTATCCAAGGATCTACATCTTAACCACTAGTAATATGCCCACTGAAGAACTTCTTATAGCACAAAGGGAACTTGTTGGAAGTTTAGGAAGTGAAAAAGAAAAGCTGAAAAGATATCTTTCAGAATTCTGTAAAGTTAATGGTTGGGAATGCGCAGCACTTCCCATAACTTGGGATGGAGAAGGTCAACCTTATCGCCCACCCGAATTTTACTCAGAAATCCAGCAAAAAATAACAGAGCACTTGAAGAGCCAAAATACACTGATTGATTTGGAGCCTGACTGCAGCGAACAAGAGGGTCCAACTCAAGAATTGGATGAGCTTACCGAAACTCTAAGTCCGATAACTAATCAGGACTGATGCAGATATAAGGGGCCTTTCGGCCCCTTTTCTTTTCCCTCACAACTGCCGTTCCACCATCATCTTCTTGATATTGGCGATGGCCTTGGCGGGGTTTAGGCCTTTGGGGCAGGTTTTGGTGCAGTTCATGATCGTGTGGCAGCGATAAAGTTTGAACGGATCTTCCAACTCGTCTAGACGCTCGCCCGTGGCCTCGTCACGGCTGTCGATGATCCACCGATAGGCGTGCAGAAGCGCCGCTGGCCCAAGGTAGCGGTCGCCGTTCCACCAATAGCTGGGGCAGGAGGTGGAGCAGGAGGCGCACATCACGCATTCATAAAGCCCGTCCAATTTCTTGCGGTCTTCGATGGATTGGCGCCATTCCTTTTCGGGGCGCTGCGTTTTCGTCTCAAGCCATGGCATGATCGAGGCGTGCTGCGCGTAGAAATGGGTCAGGTCGGGGATCAAATCCTTAACCACGGGCATATGGGGCAGCGGATAGATTTTCACATCGCCCTTGATCTCATCCATGCCATAGATACAGGCCAATGTGTTGATCCCGTCAATATTCATCGCGCAAGACCCGCAAATCCCCTCGCGGCAGGAGCGGCGGAAGGTAAGTGTCGGGTCGATCTCGTTTTTGATCTTGATCAGCGCGTCCAAAACCATCGGCCCGCAGCTGTCCATATCCACCCAATAGGTGTCGACACGGGGGTTTTGCCCGTCATCGGGGTTCCATCGGTAAATCTGGAATTTGCGCAGGTTCGTGGCCCCCTCGGGCTTGGGCCAAGTTTTGCCCGTTGTGATCTGCGAATTCTTTGGAAGTGCGAGTTCTACCATGGTCGTCTCCGTCTCACTGGCTGCCCGTTTCGGGGTAGAGGGGTGTTTCGGGCGCTTGGCCCGTCAATCTGGTCACGCAGGTGGTATAGACATCTTCTGGGTCGCGCCCTGCGAGGTAATCCGAGGACAGGCCGATTTGCACACCCGCAGATGTGCCGCCTGTGCCAACGCCAACCGCGATTTGGGTTTGGGGTCGTGTTGCCGCGTCTGCGCGTTGGCGGCATTGCGCCTCGGCCTGCTCCATAGTGGGCGGCGCGGGGGGCGTGCAGGCGGCCATCAGCGCCGCCGCAAGAAGGGGCAGGGCGCGCATCATGGTCGTGTCTCCTGCACCCAATCGGTGGGATGGGTTTCATAGCCAAGCGCCACCAAATCCGCGCCGAATGTTTCGGCATAGTCTTCGGCAATGGCGCGGGGCAATTCATCGCGCCACCGCGCGGGCGCGCCCGAGTCGATATGGATATCCAACGTCTCGCCAATGCGGTCACGATGGGTCATTGATCCGAACAGGGAATGATCGAGAAAACATGCGCGCCCAATGTCGATGGCCTCCGCATCAAAACCCAAGAAGTGCAGAATATCCGCGAAAAGCGCGCCGTCCTGATCTGCCATCAAATCCTCATAACGGATTTCGGCAAATGTATCGCGGTTGTAATCCCATGCGGTCATTTCCGCCATGGTCTGTGCGTGCCGCCCTGCCATTTCAAAGCGCAATTGTGCGGCCAGATCGGGCAAGCTGCGCATATGCGCGAGATAGGATTTCCCGCCAAGCGCGGGGTCGGGGCTTGCCAATTGCGGTTCGCGTGCATCGGGCACGCGGGCGTGATAGCGCGCGCCTGAGATCAGCACATCGCGCGGGTCGCGGATCAGGTGCAGCCCCCGCATGTCGCCGCGGCTCAGGGTTTCGGGTGCGAAATCAGAGGACCAATGCGCGATCACATTGCGCCCCTCATCCGCCGCGGCGGTTTTTCCAAAACCAAAAGGAAGGCCGAGCTTATAGCACATCGCCCAAAACACCCATCGCATCCACAGCGTGCCTGTCTTGTGGTGGGTGCCAATGCAAATCAGGCGCACAGGGGCGGCGGGCGCAGTCATATGGTCTGCGCCCGTCTGGAAATCGGTGGTCATGGCCTGCAGTCCCACCGCATTCTCCCCTAGTAAACCCGCGCCTTCGGCGCGATTTTCTTGAGGTCAATCCCGCCTTCCTCATGTGTGGTTAGCGGATCAAGATGAACGGGGCGATAATCGAGCGCCACTTTTTGACCCTCAACCACCGCAAGGCTGTGCTTGCGCCATGTTTTGTCATCGCGGTCGGGATAATCCTCATGCGCATGTGCGCCACGGCTTTCTTTCCGCGCCTCAGCCGAGACGATGGTGGCCAAGGCGTTTGGCATCAGGTTGGTCAGTTCTAATGTTTCCATCAGGTCTGAGTTCCACACGAGGCTGCGATCGGTGACTGATAGGTCATCCATCTTGGCGGCAACCGCCTCCATTTTCGCGCATCCTTCCGCAAGGGTCTTGTCGGTGCGGAAAACGGCCGCATCGGCCTGCATGGTTTTCTGCATCTCAAGGCGCAATTCGGCTGTAGCGACCGTGCCCTTCGCATGGCGCAACCCGTCAAAGCGGGCCAGAGCTGCATCAAGGCTGGCTTGGTTCAATGCGGGATTGGGGGTGTCAGGATTGACAACCTTGCCCGCGCGGATTGCAGCAGCGCGGCCAAAGACCACAAGGTCGATGAGCGAGTTTGACCCAAGGCGGTTGGCCCCATGCACCGAGGCGCAGCCTGCCTCACCCACGGCCATCAGGCCGGGCACGACCGCATCTGGATTATCCTTGGTTGGGTTTAGCACCTCGCCCCAGTAATTGGTGGGGATGCCGCCCATATTGTAATGCACAGTCGGCAGCACGGGGATTGGTTCGCGGGTTACGTCCACGCCAGCAAAAATCCGTGCGCTTTCCGAGATGCCTGGTAGACGCTCTGCCAGGGTTTCAGGCGGCAGGTGGTTGAGGTGCAGGAAGATATGATCCTTTTCTTTGCCAACGCCACGGCCTTCGCGGATTTCCATTGTCATACAGCGTGAAACGACATCACGTGACGCAAGATCCTTATAGGTTGGGGCATAGCGCTCCATGAAGCGCTCACCCTCGGAGTTGGTCAGATAGCCGCCTTCGCCGCGCGCGCCTTCCGTGATCAGGCAGCCCGCGCCGTAAATCCCTGTGGGGTGGAATTGCACGAATTCCATATCCTGTAGGGGCAGGCCCTGACGCGCGACCATGCCGCCGCCATCGCCTGTGCAGGTATGCGCTGAGGTTGCGCTGAAATAGGCGCGGCCATAGCCACCTGTGGCCAGAACGACCATCTTGGCATTGAACGCGTGTAGCGTGCCATCGTCCAATTTCCAAGCCAGAACGCCTTGGCACTGGCCGTCTTCTG
Organism: Roseobacter sp. HKCCA2468; assembly: GCF_037805105.1. Taxonomy (NCBI): domain Bacteria; kingdom Pseudomonadati; phylum Pseudomonadota; class Alphaproteobacteria; order Rhodobacterales; family Roseobacteraceae; genus Roseobacter; species Roseobacter sp. HKCCA2468. The sequence goes on along the minus strand of NZ_JBBLYN010000004.1, from coordinate 51,103 downwards.
ACATGATCAGATCAGTCGCGAAATATTCGATGTAGAAATTCGCGTTATTCTTCAACGACTGGCCATAGAGCGTGTGCAAAATCGCGTGACCTGTGCGGTCTGCCGCGGCGCAGGTGCGCTGCACGGGCGGGCCTTCGCCAAATTCAGTGGTATGGCCGCCAAAGGGGCGTTGATAAATCTTGCCCTCTTCGGTGCGCGAGAATGGAACGCCGTAATGTTCCAACTCGTAAACCGCCTTGGGCGCTTCGCGGGCGAGGTATTCCATCGCATCCGTATCGCCAAGCCAGTCCGACCCTTTGACTGTGTCATACATATGCCACTGCCAACTATCAGGCCCCATATTGCCAAGTGAGGCTGCGATGCCCCCTTGTGCCGCAACAGTGTGAGAACGGGTTGGGAAAACCTTGGTCACACAGGCGGTCTTAAGACCCTGCTCTGCCATGCCCAAGGTCGCACGCAGGCCCGATCCGCCCGCGCCAACAACGACAACGTCATAGCTGTGGTGATGAATTTCGTAGGAAGCGGTCATGTTCCGTCTGCTCCTGTTTGTCTATTCAGAACGCGAGTTTTGCAATCGCGAAAAGCCCGATCGCCATCAGCCCGTAGGAGATGATCGAAAAGGCGATGAGAAGGCCTTTGCGGGTCAAGCCGCCGGTGTAATCCTCAACCACCACTTGGATGCCTAGGCGGAAATGGTGCAGGCCCACGATCAACATCAGCGCGATAATCAGCGCGCGCAGCGGATGACCTAGGGCTGCGATCACCGCGTCATAAGGCTGGCCCAAAAGTGGCCCGAAGGTGAACACAAAAAGCGGGGTCAGAACCATGAGCGCCACCGAGGTGAGGGTCATTGTCCAAAAATGTTCTGTGCCTGAGCGAGCAGAACCAAGGCCGATCACGCGTTTGCGGTCTGTTGCGAATTTCATAACCTATGCCTTTCCTGCCTTAGACAAAGATGAGGGTGAGAATGGTCAGCACCACCGCGCCCGCAATCATAGCCCACCCCATGCGGTCTGCTGCCTCAAGCTGTAGCCCGCGGCCAGTGTCCCAGATGAGGTGACGCAGCCCGCCAAGCGTGTGATACCACAGCCCCAATACGGAAAGCGTCATCACGACATCTCCAAGCAGCGATGTCATCAGCCCGTCTACGAGATCGAAATAGGCCTTTCCTGTCGCTGCGGCCAAGAGCCACCAAACGATAAGAAAAGCCGAGCCAAGCATCGCGATACCCGTGATGCGGTTTAGGATTGATGTCGCGGAATTGAGCTGTTTGCGATAAATCTGCAAATGCGGCGACAAAGGGCGATTGCCCCGATTTACGTCTGCCATTCTGGGAACCCTCTCAGGTTGTCTTGGTCTGGTCGTCTGTTCAACGACCATCCATACCCGAATTTTCGCCCCTGTCACGGGGGGAGTGAACGCTAACAGGTGAATTAAGGGCAGAATTAGGTGATTTATTGCCGCAGTTGGCCCTTTGTGATCACATTGAGAAATCCTGTGATCACTAAATTTCTGTGGAATCTCAGCGTGGCATGAGTGTCCAGTAATCCAGATCAAGCAACACATGGGGCAGATATTTGCCTGCCTCATCGCGCAGCTGTCCTGCGGTGCCTGCCGCGCTGGTGGCAACCAATCGAAGGCGCAGCGCGCCGATATCTGGCGATGCAGTCTCAGCTTTGTCCAACACTTCAGACCATGCGCGGATTGTCGTGCCTGAAAAGCATGGGTTGGCATGGGCGCCTGCGTTTATGCCCGCAATCATCTGCGCATTGGCCAAGCCATTAAAGGACAAAGCCCGCGCCATGGAGATGACATGGCCCCCATAGATCAATCGCTGGCCGTCATCACGGAAGGTCGCGTCAAAATGCACTTTTGCCGTATTCTGCCACAGGCGGGTGGCCATCATATGTTCGGCCTCCTCGATGGTGACGCCGTCCACATGGTCGATCACCTCGCCAATTTCATAATCCCCCCAAAGATGCGGCTCTCCTGCCAGAGTGGTTGGGTAATTGGCGAAAGTAAGGCCTTGGGGAATAGCCAAATCATCTGGTGCAATGACCTTTGCCAAATATGGGATCACGGTTTCTGGTGCGGCGGCATCAAGATTGTTTTTGCGCACCATGACCCAACGCACATAATCAAGCACCACATCGCCATTTTGATTGCTGCCTTGTGTGCGCACATAGACCACGCCAGATTTGCCGTTGGAATTTTCCTTGAGGCCAATGACCTGACTTTTTGAGGTCAGGCTGTCACCTGCGTAAACGGGCTGCAAAAACCGCCCCTCAGCATAGCCCAAATTAGCAACGGCATTGAGCGAAATATCTGGCACGGTTTTGCCAAAGACGATGTGGAAGGTGATCAGGTCATCCAATGGGCTTTGCGCCAGCCCGCAGGATTGGGCAAAAGCGTCAGAGGAATGCAACGCGTGGCGTGCAGGATAGAGCGCGTGATAGAGAGCCCGCTCTCCACCCGAAACTGTGCGTGGAACGGCATGTTCAATCACTTGGCCGAGGCGATAATCCTCGAAAAAATTGCCAGAATTGGTTTTCATGCCGCCATTCCTTTGCGTGTTTATTGCTGACCGAGTTTCATATCGGGGTGATAGGCATCTGCGATTGTTTTCGTCACTGCCTGCGCGCAGCGCATTTTGTTGGTGCTTGGATCAAAGGCATAGGATGGGCTGCCATAGAGCACCCATCCCTTCGCTAGCGCATCTGACACTTTGTGGCAGAAGGCCGATGTGTCCTCTTCAGTGAGAAGCCTATAAATTACGTTTGCCTCAGCCATAGGGGAAATACCCCAGTAATGTGTGGATATAGCCCACAATGCCCGTCACGATGATCCCGATGACAAAGGCCAAGATGTCCTTGACGATACTTGGATTGGCGGGACGCACCCAATCGCGACCTTGGCGGTTGATGATGATGACTGAGGCCACGGCCCAAGCCAACATTCCCCCAAACAGAATGATTGAGGCCAAATCGCCATTCACCAAGAGATGGGCAATGGCCCAAGCCTTAATCGCAGACAGTTGTTTGTGGCGGATGCGGGCCGAGAGGGTGCCCGACATGTGCGAAAGCGCGAACAGCCAAAACGCGATCAGCACCAAAAGATTGTTGATATGAGTGAAGAAGGCTGGGGGTGACCAAATCTGCACCACGGGTGCTGCACGATAGCCGATGATCATCAGCACAACACCTGCAAGCATCGCAAGGGTCAGGATCAGCCGACCTTTTGGATCCCCCATGTTGGCACGAAAATCAGGTGCAAGCCGTTTGACCCAATGCCCGCCCGCGAACAGGACAAGCCCAAGGATGAGAAGGAGATAGCCCATTAAATTTGCTCCAATTCTGCAATTGCTTCTGCTTTTGCAAGCATGGCACGGGCTGTCTCAACATGGAGGTTTTCAACGATCTTACCATCTACAACCGCGACCGCCTCGCCACGCGCGATGGCGGCATCATAGGCGTCTATCTGTCGGCGGGCGAGGTCAATTTCAGGCTCAGACGGAGAAAAGACCTTATTAGCAATCTCAAGCTGCGCGGGATGGATCAACGTTTTTCCATCCATGCCCCAATCGCGCCCCTCAAGGCATTCGGCATGAAGACCATCTTCATCCTTGAAGGCGTTATACACCCCATCAATACAAACAATCCCATGGGCGCGTGCGGCCATGAGGCAGGATTGCAGCGCGAAATGCATCGCGCCTCTGGTGCGCGATCCTAAATCCTTGGCCAAATCATTCGTGCCCATGATGAAACCCGCCATGCGCGGGGCTGCGGCAATTGCGGCGGCATTCAAGATGCCCAGTGGCGTTTCCATCATCGCCCAAATCTGGGTATCCCGCGCTGCGGGTAATGTGTCGAGTAGGGCCGCAACCGCCTCAATATCCGCGGCGGTGTTCACTTTTGGCAGTAAGATCGCTTCAGGGCCAATCGCGGCAAGAGCCACCAGATCATCCTTGCCCCAGACTGTGTCGCTGCCGTTGATCCGCACGATTTGTGCGCGCTTGCCATAGCCGCCCTGTTGCAGGCGATTTTTAAGAATGTCACGCGCTGATATTTTCTCGTCAGGGGCGACCGCATCCTCAAGATCAAAGATAATCGCATCAGTTTGAAGCGTCTGCGCCTTCTCCAAGGCACGTTCCTTAGAGGCAGGAATATAGAGAACGGAGCGATAAGGGCGGGCGCTGCGTGCGGATGGATCGGACATATGGCCCCCTTTGGGCTGATTGATTCTGCATTGCAGCATAAAAAGCAGGATGGGCGCGCGACCGCAAGTTACGTTTTGACGCATCTATAAGAAATTTTATTGCGCACGCATTGCTGGTCAGAATAGCCCATCGTAAACTAACTTCACGCCCGTCAGCACCAATGCGACATAGGTGATGCCAAAAAATAGCCGCTCTGGGATGGCGTGATGGGCCTTAACACCCACCCACGTCCCGAAAATGGCAACAGGGGCAAGCAGCGCCACATCGCCCATCAAGTCCCATGAGAAGAGGCCAAGATAGGCGTAGCTTGCGAATTTCATCAGGTTGATTGCCCAAAACACAATAACCGTGGTTGCTTGGTATAAAGTCTTTCCCACATTGCGTTGCGACAGCATAAACACCGCTACCGCAGGCCCGCCTGCGTGGGAAATAAAGCTTGTGAAGCCTGCTGCGATGCCCGCGATGATGCCATCCCGACTTGAGAAATCGCGCGGTTGCGGGGAAATCCATCCCCGCGCGCGCGCCAATTGAAACAGCGGAAAGAGCAATGCAATCGCCCCAATCATGAGGCGCAGCGCATCAGCTGAGATGATTTTGAACAGTAAGATCCCAGCGATACAGCCAAAGACAGACCCAATCACAAGCACCCGGGTTGAGGGGCCATCCCATTGCTTCCAATAGGGTTTGAGGGCTGAGAAATCCATGATGATAAGAAGGGGCAGCATAAGGGCCAAGGCGTGGGTTGGCTCGAGAACGACAGCGAGAATCGCTGACGAAACAAACCCAATGCCAGACCCAAATCCGCCCTTTGACATGCCTGCGACAAAGACCGCAAATGCCGCCAGCAGCCATAGCCATCCCTCTAGCATTTTGCCCTCTTTGTTCGCTGAATTATGACCAAAATACAGTGTTTTGAGTGAAGGGAAACCCCCGATACTTGGGCCGCATATGGTGCGTCATGCGCTTTGTGCCGCAGCGCAGAGACTTGCAACGAGGCAGGGGCGGATGTAGGGGTCGCTTCAGTTTCAACACGGATCCGGAGACATTTCTCATGGCCAGACCTAAGATTGCACTGATCGGCGCAGGACAGATTGGCGGCACGCTTGCCCATCTCGCGGCGCTAAAAGAATTGGGCGACGTTGTCCTTTTTGATATCGCCGAGGGCACCCCACAGGGCAAAGCCCTTGATATCGCCGAATCTGGGCCTTCTGAAAAATTCGATGCCAAGCTCAAGGGCACGAATGATTACGCCGATATCGCGGGCGCTGATGTGTGCATTGTGACTGCAGGTGTTCCTCGTAAGCCTGGCATGAGCCGCGATGATCTCTTGGGGATCAACCTCAAAGTCATGAAATCTGTTGGCGAAGGCATTCGCGATCATGCGCCCAATGCCTTTGTAATCTGTATCACCAACCCATTGGACGCAATGGTTTGGGCCTTGCGCGAGTTTTCTGGCCTGCCGCATGAAAAGGTTTGCGGCATGGCAGGCGTTTTGGACAGCGCGCGCTTCCGCCATTTCTTGGCGGAAGAGTTTGATGTGTCCATGAAAGACGTGACTGCGTTTGTTTTGGGCGGCCATGGTGACACGATGGTGCCGTCTGTGCGCTACTCAACAGTTGCAGGTGTTCCTTTGCCTGACCTGATTGAAATGGGTTGGACAACGAAGGATCGCTTGGATGCCATCGTGCAGCGCACCCGCGATGGTGGGGCTGAAATCGTGGGCCTTTTGAAAACGGGCTCTGCATTCTATGCGCCTGCGACATCCGCGATTGAGATGGCCGAAGCCTATCTCAAGGACCAGAAGCGTGTTTTGCCATGCGCGGCCTATTGTGATGGCCAGTTTGGCTTGAAAGGCATGTATGTGGGTGTTCCCACAGTCATCGGTGCAGGCGGTGTTGAGCGTATCGTTGAGATCAAGCTGACCAAAGACGAGCAAGCGATGTTCGACAATTCTGTCGCTGCCGTGAAGGGTCTTGTGGATGCTTGTAAAGGCATCGATGAGAGCCTCGCTTGATCTAAGTGAAGAATTTCAAAACTTATCTAAAAGGCGGCGCTTTGCGCCGCCTTTTTTGGTTTTGATGAATGGTGAGTCGGCAAAGTTAATACACCCTTAAGGCGAATAGGCCGCAGCCCTGCCTTGGAAACCCGTTTGTGATCACGCTTATTTTTTCTGTGATCACAAATGTCGAATTTTGCGCTTAAAACTAAGCTGTTGGGCAGATTGCCGTTTATTTCATGCGGCGGGATGTGCTTACACGCCGTGAAACGACAGCAACACACGGGACAGTTTCATGAACATTCATGAATATCAGGCGAAAGCCTTGCTTCGCCAATACGGCGCACCGGTCAGTGATGGCCGCGTTGTTCTGAAAGCCGAAGAGGCCAAAACCGCAGCGGGCGAATTGGATGGCCCGCTTTGGGTGGTCAAGGCGCAGATCCACGCAGGCGGTCGCGGCAAGGGTAAGTTCAAAGAATCTGATGCGGGCGAAAAAGGCGGCGTGCGCGTTGCCAAGTCGGTCGAAGAGGCCGCAGCCGAAGCCAAAAAGATGTTGGGCCGCACTCTTGTGACCCATCAAACTGGCCCAGTCGGCAAAGTTGTGAACCGCATCTATATTGAAGATGGGTCGGGCATTGAGCGCGAGCTTTACCTCGCCCTTTTGGTGGATCGCCAATCGAGCCGTATCTCCTTCGTCTGCTCCACTGAGGGCGGCATGGATATCGAAGATGTGGCCGCAAAGACACCAGAGAAAATCCTGTCTTTCGCTGTTGATCCTGCCACTGGATACCAAGCCTTCCACGGGCGCCGCATTGCCTTTGCGCTTGGCCTTGAAGGCAAGCAGGTCAAAGAATGCGTAAGCCTGATGGGCATCCTCTATAAGGCCTTCGTTGAGAAGGATATGGAGATGTTGGAAATCAACCCGCTGATCGTCACGGATGAGGGCAGCCTCAAGGTGCTGGACGCGAAAGTTGGTTTTGATGGCAACGCCATTTATCGCCATGCAGATATTGCTGCGCTGCGCGATGAGACCGAAGAAGACGCCAAAGAATTGGCCGCGTCCAAATTTGACCTGAACTACATCGCGCTTGATGGCGAGATTGGCTGTATGGTCAACGGCGCGGGTCTTGCAATGGCCACAATGGATATCATCAAGCTCTATGGCGCTGAGCCCGCGAACTTCCTTGATGTGGGCGGCGGTGCAACCAAGGAAAAGGTGACCGAGGCGTTCAAAATCATCACCTCTGACCCCAACGTAAAAGGTATTCTTGTGAATATCTTTGGCGGCATCATGCGCTGCGACATCATCGCCGAAGGCGTTGTGGCCGCAGTGAAAGAGGTGGGTCTGCAGGTGCCACTGGTCGTGCGCCTTGAAGGCACAAACGTGGAGAAGGGCAAGGAGATCATCAACACTTCTGGCCTCAATGTGATCGCGGCTGACAATCTGTCGGACGCGGCCCAGAAAATCGTTAAAGCGGTGAAAGGCTGAGCTTATGGCTGTTCTTGTCGATGAAAATACAAAAGTCATTTGTCAGGGTTTCACGGGAAGCCAAGGCACATTCCACTCGGAACAGGCGATTGCGTACGGCACGAAAATGGTTGGTGGCGTGACCCCTGGTAAAGGCGGTCAGACCCATCTTAACCTGCCCGTTTTTGACAGCGTGCATGAGGCGAAAGCCAAGACCGAAGCAAACGCATCGGTGATCTATGTGCCACCGCCCTTTGCGGCTGACTCCATCCTTGAGGCGATTGATGCTGAGATGGAATTGATCATCTGCATCACCGAAGGCATCCCTGTGCTGGATATGATGAAGGTCAAGCGTGCTTTGGAGAATTCATCCTCCAAGTTGATCGGGCCAAACTGCCCCGGTGTGATTACACCTGACGCCTGCAAAATCGGCATCATGCCGGGTCATATCCATCGCCGTGGGTCGGTTGGTGTGGTGTCGCGCTCTGGCACCTTGACCTATGAGGCGGTGAAGCAAACCACAGATGTGGGTCTGGGTCAGTCCACTTGTGTCGGCATCGGGGGTGACCCCATCAAAGGCACCGAACATTTGGATGTGTTGGAATGGTTCTTGGCGGACGATGAAACCCAGTCGATTATCATGATCGGTGAAATCGGTGGTTCCGCGGAAGAAGAAGCGGCGCAATTCCTCAAAGACGAAGCCAAGCGTGGCCGCAAGAAGCCTGTGGCGGGCTTTATTGCAGGGCGCACGGCCCCTCCAGGCCGCCGTATGGGCCATGCTGGCGCAATTGTTGCCGGCGGCAAAGGTGGCGCAGAAGATAAGATCGAAGCGATGAAATCCGCAGGGATCGTGGTGGCAGACAGCCCCGCAACCCTTGGTGAAGCGGTTCTCAAAGCAATCGGTTAAACACAGTTGCCTCGCGCGCTCAATTTGATCGTGCGGGGCTATTCCATTTCTCAGGTGCGGTCATGACTGAACAAAGCCCGAATGATATCTTCCACGCCTCAAGCTTCATGCAAGGGCACAATGCCGAATATCTCGAACAGCTTTACGCGCGTTATGCGCAAGACCCAAATTCGGTCGAAGAAAGTTGGCGGGTGTTTTTTGCTTCGCTTGGCGATGCACCAGCTGACGCAAAGGCCGAGGCCGCGGGCCCCTCTTGGGCGCGTGGTGACTGGCCGTTGCAGCCTGCCGATGATTTGACCCATGCGCTCACGGGCGAGTGGCCTGCCGCAGCGGTCGAAGTCAAAGGCGCAGAAAAGAAAATCCGCGAAAAGGCGGCAGATGCAGGCATCGAGTTGACTGATGCACAGGTGCAGCGCGCTGTTTTGGACAGTATCCGCGCGCTTATGATCATCCGCGCCTATCGTATCCGTGGTCATTTGATTGCCGATATCGACCCGCTTGGCATGCGTGACCAGACCCCCCACCCAGAACTTGATCCGCGCAGCTATGGTTTCACCGATGCGGATATGGATCGTCCGATTTTCATCGACAATGTTTTGGGCCTGCAAATGGCCTCAATGCGCCAGATCATGGAGATCGTGAAGCGCACTTATTGTGGCACATTCGCGCTGCAATATATGCACATCTCAGATCCCGAGCAGTCCAGTTGGCTCAAAGAGCGGATTGAGGGTTATGGCAAAGAGATCGCCTTCACCCGCGAGGGCCGTAAGGCCATCTTGAACAAGTTGGTCGAGGCCGAAGGTTTTGAGAAATTCCTCCATGTGAAATACATGGGCACAAAGCGTTTCGGCCTTGATGGTGGCGAGGCGTTAATCCCCGCGATGGAGCAAATCATCAAACGCGGTGGCGCGCTTGGCGTGAAAGAAATCGTGATTGGCATGCCCCACCGCGGGCGCCTCAGCGTTTTGGCCAATGTGATGGGCAAACCTTACCGCGCGATCTTCAACGAATTCCAAGGCGGCAGCTTTAAGCCTGAAGATGTCGATGGATCAGGGGATGTGAAATATCATTTGGGCGCGTCTTCGGATCGCACTTTTGATGATAACACTGTCCACCTTTCCTTGACCGCGAACCCAAGCCACCTTGAGGCGGTTAACCCCGTTGTTCTGGGCAAAGTGCGCGCCAAGCAAGATCAGTTGGGCGACACAGAACGTCACCAAGTTTTGGGTATCCTTTTGCATGGTGATGCGGCCTTTGCGGGGCAGGGTGTGGTTGCAGAAGGCTTGGGGCTTTCGGGACTGCGCGGTCACCGCACAGGCGGCACAATCCATATCGTGGTGAATAACCAAATCGGCTTCACCACTGCGCCCCATTTCAGCCGTTCCTCGCCCTATCCGACAGATATTGCTTTGATGGTTGAGGCGCCGATTTTCCATGTCAACGGGGACGATCCCGAAGCCGTTGTTCATGCTGCAAAAGTTGCTACGGAATTCCGTCAGAAATTCGGCAAAGATGTTGTGATTGATATCTTCTGCTATCGCCGCTTTGGTCACAACGAAGGCGATGAGCCGATGTTCACCAACCCGATGATGTATAACCGCATCAAGAAGCACAAAACGACCTTGCAGCTCTATACCGAGCGTTTGGTGCAGGACGGGCTGATCCCCGAAGGTGAAATCGAAGATATGAAGGCGGCCTTCCAAGCCCGTCTGAATGACGAGTTTGAGGCAGGTAAGGAATATAAGCCCAACAAAGCGGATTGGCTTGATGGCCGTTGGAGCCATCTCAATCGTGAGGGCGAGGATTACCAGCGCGGTGAGACGGCAATTAAGCCCAAGACGATGAAAGAGATCGGCAAGGCCTTGGTGAGCGCGCCCCAGAATTTCGTGCTGCACAAGACTGTGGCGCGTCTTTTGGAAACGAAACAAGAGATGTTCGACACGGGCCAAGGGTTTGATTGGGCGACTGCCGAGGCTTTGGCCTTTGGCAGCTTGCTGACCGAAGGATATCCAGTTCGCCTTGCAGGCCAAGACAGCACCCGTGGCACATTCAGCCAGCGCCATTCGGGCCTGATCCATCAGGAGAGCGAGGAACGCTATTATCCTCTCAATAACATTCGTGAGGGCCAAGCGCGCTACGAGGTCATTGACTCGATGCTGTCCGAATATGCGGTGCTGGGCTTTGAATATGGCTACAGCCTTGCGGAACCGAATGCCTTGGTCATGTGGGAAGCGCAATTTGGCGATTTCGCCAATGGCGCGCAAATCATGTTTGACCAATTCATCTCATCGGGCGAAAGCAAATGGTTGCGGATGTCTGGATTGGTGATGCTGTTGCCGCACGGGTTTGAGGGCCAAGGCCCCGAGCATTCCTCCGCGCGTCTTGAGCGGTTCTTGCAAATGTGCGGTCAAGACAACTGGATTGTGGCCAATTGCACCACACCCGCCAATTATTTCCATATCTTGCGCCGCCAGATCCATCGCAGCTTCCGTAAGCCATTGGTTCTGATGACGCCGAAATCCCTTTTGCGGCATAAGAAGGCCGTCTCACGGGCGGAGGAGTTCACAACGGGGTCTTCCTTCCACCGCGTGCTGTGGGATGATGCCCAATATGGCAATTCGGATCTGAAGCTGAAATCAGACGATAAAATCCGCCGTGTCGTGATCAGTTCAGGCAAGGTTTATTATGACCTGCTTGAAGAGCGCGATGCGCGTGGTCTGGATGATGTCTATCTCTTGCGTCTTGAACAGTTCTACCCATTCCCTGCGATGTCGCTGATGAAGGAATTGGAGCGCTTTAAGACCGCAGAGATTGTCTGGTGTCAGGAAGAGCCGAAAAACCAAGGGGCTTGGACATTCGTTGAGCCAAATCTTGAATGGGTTCTGACACGGATTGGGGCAACCCATAGCCGCGCCACTTATGCAGGCCGCGCCGCATCGGCTTCGCCTGCGACTGGCCTAGCCTCACAACATAAAGCACAGCAAACCGCGCTCATCAACGAAGCGCTGACGATCGAAGGGTAAAGACAATGGCGACAGAAGTCCGCGTGCCCACTTTGGGCGAATCCGTGACCGAGGCCACCGTGGCAACTTGGTTCAAAAAACCAGGGGATACAGTCGCGCAGGATGAGATGCTGTGCGAATTGGAAACCGATAAAGTGACCGTTGAGGTTCCTGCCCCCGCCGCAGGCACATTGGGCGAGATCGTTGCGGGCGAGGGCGAGACGGTTGGCGTTGATGCCTTGCTCGCTACGATTGCCGCTGCGGGTGCTGGCGCTACCGCTGCGGCCCCTGCCGCAAAGCCAGCGGCCGCTGCTTCCTCGGGTGCATCGGTCGATATTATGGTTCCGGCGTTGGGCGAGTCTGTGACCGAAGCCACCATCGCCACATGGTTCAAACAGGTTGGCGATACGGTCGCGCAAGACGAGATGCTGTGTGAATTGGAAACTGACAAAGTGTCGGTCGAGGTTCCCGCCCCCTCTGCAGGTGTTTTGGCGCGCATTGATGCGGCCGAAGGTGCGACCGTAAATGCAGGCGGGCAGCTTGGTGTCATTTCCACCGATGGCGCGGCTGTCGCCGCCCCTGCCGCAGCACCCGCTCCGGCCCCTGCTGCCGCTGCACCGACAAGCAGCGGTCGGGATGTAGAAGATGCCCCATCAGCCAAGAAACTGATGGCGGAAAAAGGCATTGACCCCGCGGCTGTTCAAGGCTCGGGCAAGGATGGACGCATCATGAAAGAAGATGTTTTGAAGGCCGCAATCGCCCCCGCTGCAGCGCCTGCTGCTGCCCCTGCCGCCGCTCCGCGTGCGCCTGTGGCCGCAGAGGATGCTGCCCGCGAAGAACGGGTCAAAATGACCCGTCTGCGCCAGACCATCGCAAAGCGTCTGAAGGATGCGCAAAACACCGCAGCGATCCTGACCACCTATAACGAGGTGGACATGACCGAGGTGATGGCCCTGCGCAACGCCTATAAAGACGAGTTCGAAAAGAAGCACGGCGCGCGTTTGGGCTTTATGTCCTTCTTCACCAAGGCCTGTATCCACGCCTTGAAAGAGGTGCCTGAGGTGAACGCTGAAATCGATGGCACCGACATCGTCTACAAAAACTTCGTGCATATGGGCATCGCGGCAGGCACCCCACAGGGTCTGGTTGTGCCTGTGATCCGTAACGCCGATCAGATGTCCTTTGCCGAAATCGAAAAGGCGATTGCCGAAAAGGGCAAGCGCGCGCGTGATGGCAAGCTGTCGATGGCCGAGATGCAGGGCGGCACGTTCACCATTTCGAATGGTGGGGTTTACGGCTCGCTCATGTCTTCGCCCATTTTGAACCCGCCACAATCGGGTATCTTGGGGATGCATAAAATCCAAGACCGCCCCATGGTCATCAATGGCGAAATCAAAATCCGCCCGATGATGTATCTGGCGCTGTCCTATGACCACCGCATTGTCGATGGCAAAGGTGCGGTGACCTTCCTTGTCCGCGTCAAGGATGCACTGGAAGACCCACGCCGTTTGTTGATGGATCTCTGATCCCCACAAACGATTGAGAACACGACCGCGAAACGCCCCCGTTCTGGCTGCATAGGATGGGGGCTTTTTGCTGCCTAATACCCGGCGGCGCGATCCACCAGATGTAAGAATGGCTCACCCACCTCACCACGGCGGATATTCTCGGCAATGGTTTCCGATGCCGTCTCGGCCCTTGTGGCAGAGGCGATATGCGGGGTTACAGTGACGCCCGGATGGCGCCAATAGGGATGTGAGGCAGGCAGGGGTTCGATGGTGAAAACATCCAAAGTTGCCGCTGCGATCTTGCCCGTATCAAGCGCGGCCAAAAGCGTGGCATCCTCGATCAAACTGCCGCGTCCTGGATTGATGATCTTGGCCCCGTGGGGCAGGGCGGCGAGGGTGGTTTGATTGATCAGCCCGCGCGTGGCGGCGGTGTCGGGCAGAAGTGTCACCAATATTTCGGCATGACGCAATGCATCGAAAAGCCCGGCTTCACCGTGATAGCAGGCGATGCCTTCGATTGATTTGGGGCTTCGTGACCAGCCCGCGACATCAAAGCCAATTCGCGCAAGGCTTTGCGCTGCGGCCGCGCCCAATACACCAAGACCCAAGATGGTCACCTTGCGATCCCGCGCCAAGGGCGGCACCAAATTGGGGCGCCAGACCCCATCTTGCCCTGCAAGGAAATCGTCAATCATGAGGTGATAACGCAGCACATGACCCGTGACGAATTCGAGCATACCTTGCGTCAGCCCGTAATCGACCATACGGGCGAGCGGCATGGTGATTGTTTTATTGCCGACAATATCCTCAACCCCTGCCCAAAGGCTCAGCACGGCCTTTGCGCGGGCGAAAGGGGTAAAATCCTGTAGCCCCGAATTGGGGGCGTAGATGATATAATCCACCTCAGCTGGGTCAGCTTCAGTGGTTAGGCCCGTGGCATCAACCCCTGTCTTCTGCAACGCCTTGCGCAGTGCGGGTTCATATTCCGCCCATTTTTCAGATTTTGCAGCGAAAAGTATGGTGGGGGATGGCATGGCCTGCTCCTGATATATGAGATGCGATTAGGGCTATCAGAGGGTGAAGGGCGGGAAAACCCGCCAATTTCACTTTAGCGTGGGCGATGGATATGGGCCGATTGCACCAAACCAAACGCAGCTAAAAGCACCATCATTGCTGAGCCGCCATAAGAGACGAGCGGCAAAGGCACGCCGACCACGGGGGCCAATCCCATGACCATTGCCATATTGATTGCGAAATAGAGGAAAAAGGTTGCAGCAATCCCAATGCTAAGCAGCGAGGCAAAGCGATCTTTGGTGGAAAGGGCCGTCCAAATACACAAGGCCACAATCAGTAGATAGATAAACAGGAGGGAGGATGCACCGATAAAGCCAAATTCCTCAGCCAAGGTCGTGAAGATGAAATCGGTGTGTTTTTCGGGCAAAAAGTTTAAGCGGCTTTGCGTGCCTTCCATAAATCCCCGTCCAGAAAACCCGCCCGATCCAAGCGCGATCTGACTTTGGGTGATGTGGTATCCTGCGCCAAGCGGGTCTTGGGTTGGATCAAGGAAGGTGTCGATGCGGCGGAATTGGTAATCTTTGATCAATTGCCATGATGTGCCGCGTGATGCGAACACAGCAAAGACCGCGCCCACGCCCGCCGCAATCAACCCACCAAAATAGGCCCAGTGAACGCCCGCGGCAAAAACCACCGCGCCACCGCCCAAAAGCAGCAGGAGGGCTGTGCCCAAATCGGGCTGCTTGAGCGTCAAGAAAACGGGCACCAAGATCAGGAGCAGGGGCGGCAGGATATAGAGCGGATGCGATTTCTTCGTGGTATCGAGGCGCGCATAATAGGCGGCCAAGACCATCACGATGGTGATTTTCGCCAATTCTGAGGGTTGTAAGCGGAACCCACCAAGGTCAATCCATCGTTGTGCGCCCATACCGACCGTGCCGAAAAACTCGACCACGAGCAGCAACACAAGCGAGAACGCATAGCCCAGCCATGCCACCATCCGCCAAAAGGCAATTGGGATCAGGGCGATGATGAACATCGCGGCCATGCCAAGCGCGAAACGCTGCACTTGCGGAATGACCCAAGGCCGTGTTGAGCCCCCCGCAACCGAATAAAGCATCATAAACCCGATGCAGGCCACAAGGGCCAGAAGCAACACAAGCGGCCAGTTGAAATACAGCACCTTGCGCCATCCGCTTGGCATCGTATTGATCTGGTAGAGTGAAAAACTCATGCGCGGCTTGTCCCTGTGGTGCCAGATGTTGGGGCATCTGGACTGCCGCGCCGCGGCAAAAGGGTCATGGCGGCGTGACGCTCTTGCACTGCCGCGCGTTGGTTTGCGGGATATGCGTCAAGTGGGGGCAGATCATCAAACATCGCATAAAGCAAAATGTCGCGCGCAAGGGGCGCTGCTGCCGCCGACCCACCGCCGCCATGTTCCACAATCAGGGCAATGGCATAGCGTGGTGCATGGGCGGGGGCATAGCCCACAAAAAGGGCATGATCGCGCCGCTCCCACGGCAGGTCTTCATTGCGGATCACGCCTGCGGCCCGCTCGGCGGCGGTGATATTGCGCACTTGGCTTGTGCCTGTTTTTCCCGCAATCAAATAGTCCTGCAAAATTGTGCGGCTGCCCAAGGCCGTGCCGCGCGCGCCATTTGAGACTTCAAACATCCCATCGCGAATTTTTGCCAGATTGGCAGGATTTACATCCAAAGGCGTGATGGCAGGGTAATCAGGTTCTACCCCGTCTACGCTGCGAATAAGACGCGGATTAAGGTTGAGGCCAGAGGCAAGGCGCGCGGTCATTACAGCCAGTTGCAACGGTGAGTTAAGAACAAAGCCCTGACCGATTGACGCGTTGAGCGTGTCGCCCATCACCCATGGCTCGCCACGGTTGGATAATTTCCAATCCATCGTGGGTGCAATGCCCGTGGCCACGCCTGAAAGGGGCACATCATGGCGCACGCCGCAGCCCAGCCGTTCGGCCATGGCGGAAATGGCATCAATGCCAACGCGTTGCGCAAGATCGTAATAATAGACGTCACAGCTTTGCGCGATGCTTTGCACCATACCCATGTGACCATGGCCGCCCCGCTTCCAGCAATGGAAACGCCGGTTGCCCAACTGTAGGGATCCCCCACAAAACACAGTGTCGGAAGGATCAATTAACCCTGCCTCTAGCGCGGCCAAGGCCACAACCATTTTATAGGTCGATCCGGGCGGGTAGAGGCCTTGGGTGGCTTTATTGGCCAAGGGGCGGTAGGGGTCGGTGTTCAGCGTTTCCCAGATGGACGATGGGATGCCGCGCACAAAGAGGTTCGGATCATAGGTAGGTGCTGAGGCCAAGGCGAGAATGTCGCCATTTTGGGTGTCAATCACCACCGCGCCCGCACTTTCGCCCTCAAGCCGCGCTTCGGCATAGTTTTGGAGATAGGCATCAACCGTCAGTTGCACATCCGCACCAGGTTGGGCCTCGCTGCGGTCAAGCTCGCGCATCACGCGACCTGCGGCGTTCACCTCGACCCGCTTGCTGCCCGCGCGCCCGCGCAAGACATCCTCAAGCCGCGCTTCGACATTGTAGCGCCCGACTTGGAAATCTGGGATTTGCAGCACGGGATCCGTGTCCCCTGTTGTCTCAAGATAATAGTCCGAGACAGGCCCCACATAGCCCACAACGTGAGAGAAATCTGCCCCAAGCGGGTAATCCCGCGACAATCCCACATCAGGCGTGATCCCTGGAAGTGCGGGGGCATTGACCGAAACCAGAGAGAACTCCTCCCATGATAGACGATCTGCAATGGTGACAGGCACGAAGGGCGGGCGGGACATCATCTCGTCACGTGCGCGATCTAGTTTCGCGCGGTCGATATTCACAATGCGGCTCAAGCGCGACAGCACCAAATCCACATCCCCCGCATCCTCGCGCACCATCGTGATGCGGTAATTGGGCGAGTTGTCTGCCAGAACTGTGCCATGGCGGTCGTAGATCACCCCACGCGCAGGGGGCAACAGGCGGAGGTTGATCCGATTTTCTTCGGCCAAAAGTCGAAAATCATCAGCCCGCTCAAGTTGCAAATAGCGCATGCGCCCTGCCAGCACGAGGCAGGTGGTGCTCATAAGTCCACCCAAAACCAACGCGCGGCGGGACATTTGCGCGTTATTATCTTGGTTTTTGCGTTTCCGACTTCGGGCCATGGTTAAACATTGTCTGGGTCTGCGGCGGATAGTCTATCCAAACCGAGCAAATATTTCGAGATGACAACCAGCGCGGGGTAGGCTGCGATGGTCACAATCGCGTGCAAGATCACCTCACCAAAGGGGGGCTGATCCGCCAAAAGCAATGTCAAAAGCACCCGCTCGGCCAAAGTAACAGCCAAGATCACGGCGGTTACTGTGCCGAACTCGCTGAGAAATGTCATGTTTTCGATTTGCGGCTGGCGCTTGCGCAGACTTTCGGTGGCTAAGACTATCAGCAGCGCACCCAAGCCGACAGGCGCATGGGTCAAAAAGTCTGAGATCAGGAAAACGATGGCAATAGCCCCAAGCGGGACAACATTGGGATGCCTGAGCAGCCAAGCAAGGGTTAGGCCCGTGATCATGTCAGGGCTCAGACTGCCTTCGTCAAAACCTAAGGGCAGGATTTGCCACAGAAGGATGAACAGGCAAAGCGCCAGATAATAAGCCCGATAAATCCATATGCGGAGGGTCAAAGGGTCGGTCATGTGCCATCCCCCTCCGTGTCTTGTGCTGCGGCGGTTTCCGGCACGGGGTCGGCTTCGATCTGATCCCCTGTTTCCCTATTTTCTGGCAAGGGGGGGCCGATCAATGTGTCGCTGTCATTGAGCGGCACAACATCGGGGTTGCGCATGACCCGGAGGAAATTCAGCCGACTAAAATCAGCAGCAAGCCGTGCGCGCAGGTCGCGTTCTGGGTCAACGACCACTTGGCCAACCAACAGCCCCGCAGGGTATAATCCGTCCGCGCCTGATGTCACGATACGATCCCCTGCGGCGATGTCTTCGGGGGTTTCGATGAAATCAATAAGCGGGGCTGCGCTGTTGTCGCCTGTCAGCAGAGCCTGCTGCCCAGACGGTTGGATCAACACCGGCACGCGGCTGTTGCTATCGGTCAGCAATAAAACGCGCGCCGTGCGCTCCCCAAGGCCCGCGATCCGTCCGACCAAGCCAAGCCCGTCCATGGCGGCCCATCCGTCTTCCACCCCATCGCGCGCGCCCACATTCAGCAGAACCGAGCGGCGGAACGGCGATCCGCTATCCGCCAAAACAATCCCTGAAATCCAAGTCAGCGATGGGTCAGGCTGAACGCGGTTCAAATCCAAAAGGCGGGCATTTTCTTGTTCAAGCTGAATCGCCGCCTCGCGCCATGCGCGCATCTGTTGCAACTCGCGGCGCAGCTGTTCGTTCTGTTCGTAGAGGCGCGCGTAGGATTGGAAATCATCGACCATCCGCGCAAGCCCAGTAACGGGTGCCATGGCCCATTCCATGTTTGGAACGATACGATCTACCACAGCGGCGCGGATGCGTTCTGCGCGCGGGTTATCAATGCGCCACAACAAAATGAACCCAAAGAGGGTGATGATCAGAATGACCACCAAAAGGCGGCGTGTTGGATTGGCGAGATTTTCCTCGTGTCTATCCCGTGCCATATCCGCATAACCTTGTCATCTCGCCTCAACCTCTCTGCCCGTAGGCAGAAGACTGACCCAATCACGACTCGTAATCAATGGCGTGGCGGAGTTGCTTTTCATATTCAAGCGCCTTTCCCGTGCCAAGCGCCACGCAGTTGAGGCTTTCATCCGCAACGGAAATGGCGAGGCCAGTCTGTTCACGCAGCGCCAGATCAAGTTCGCCCAAGAGTGCACCGCCACCTGTCAGCATAACCCCGCGATCTACGATATCAGCCGCCAAATCTGGCGGTGTCGCTTCAAGCGCGCTCATCACCGCCTCGCAAATCTGTTGCACAGGTTCAGACAGCGCCTCAGCCACATGGGCTTGGTTCAGTTCAATCTCTTTTGGAACCCCGTTCAAAAGGTCACGGCCACGGATTGCCATCACTTGCCCTTTGCCATCACGCGGCATGATTGCCGTGCCGATGGTTGTTTTGATCCGCTCAGCTGTGCTTTCTCCAACAAGCAAGTTATGCTGACGGCGCAGATAGGAGATGATCGCCTCATCCATGCGGTCGCCGCCGACCCGAACGGAGCGGGCATAGACCACATCTGCAAGTGACAAGACCGCCACCTCCGTGGTGCCGCCGCCAATATCAACAACCATGTTGCCCGTTGGGTCTGTGATGGGCATCCCTGCGCCAATGGCGGCTGCGATGGGTTCTGAGATCAGGCCCGCCTTGCGCGCGCCTGCGCCCAACACGGACTGACGAATTGCGCGCTTTTCAACGGGGGTGGCCCCGTGCGGCACGCAAACGATAATCTTTGGCTTAGTGAAAGTTGTGCTTTTATGCACTTTGCGAATGAAATGTTTAATCATCTCTTCCGCAACATCAAAATCTGCAATCACCCCGTCCCGCATCGGACGGATCGCCTGAATGGAACCAGGGGTGCGGCCCAGCATCAGCTTAGCATCTTCGCCAAAGGCCAGTGCCTTCTTCACGCCGTCCTTGACTTGATAAGCCACCACGGAGGGTTCGTTAAGAACAACGCCCTTGCCACGCACATAGACCAGCGTGTTTGCGGTGCCCAAATCAATCGCCATATCGGCAGTGAATAGTCGTCCAAGTCCAAAGGCCATAATGTGGCGATCCCAAATAGTCATCCTACGCAGCCGAGGTTGACCCGTTAGCAGCCGATCATCCTCTGAACCGCATATAGGCAAAGGCCCATGGTAAGGTAAAGAACAATAAGGGCGTTTTTGCCAAACCGCCGATGGTTGTAGCAAAAATCCGCCCCAAATGTGGGGCGGATTTAAGGATTGGCTTAGTTTGCGTCCCGATAGGAAACTTCCTTGCGGTCGCCGCCCGCTTTTCCACGCCGCAGGATCAGACGATTGAGCGCGTTGATATAGGCTTTCACGCTTGCCACAACGGTATCGGTATCTGCTGATTGCGCGGTTGCAATGCGTCCATCTTCTTCCATCCGCACCGATACGGTGGCTTGCGCATCGGTGCCTTCGGTCACCGCATGCACTTGATAAAGTTGCAAACGGGCCGAATGTGGGAAGGCTTGTTTGACAGCATTAAAGGCGGCATCCACAGGGCCATCACCCGTTGCCACGACAGTTTTTTCCTCATCGCCCACACGGATCACCAGATCCGCATTTTGGGGGGCTTCGGTGCCGCAGATGACACGCAGGAATTTCAGTTCCAAATGGTCAGAGGCATCAATGGCACCTGCATCTGTCACCAAGGCGATGATATCATCGTCAAACACTTCTTTCTTGCGGTCTGCCAATGCTTTGAAGCGCACAAATACATCGTTGAGCTGATTATCGGCCAATTCAAAGCCCAAATCCTTGAGCTTCGCGCGCAAGGCCGCGCGACCAGAGTGCTTGCCCAGTGGCAGCGATGTCCCAGAGAGGCCGATATCCTCGGGGCGCATGATCTCGAACGTATCGGCCGATTTCAGCATTCCATCTTGGTGGATGCCAGATTCATGCGCAAAGGCATTTTTGCCGACAATCGCCTTGTTGAACTGCACAGCAAACCCTGAAACTGTGCTAACGCGGCGCGAGATGTGCATGATTTTCTTAGCATCCACGCGGGTGTGATAGGGCATGATGTCATTGCGCACGCGCATGGCCATCACGACCTCCTCAAGGGCGGTGTTTCCTGCCCGCTCACCCAAGCCGTTGATGGTGCATTCAATCTGACGCGCCCCGCCCTCCACTGCGGCCAAGGCATTTGCGGTCGCCATGCCGAGGTCGTTGTGACAATGGGTGGCGAAGATGACATCCTCTGCGCCAGGCACATCCGCGATAAGGCGCTCAATCAGGCGCGCGCTCTCGCGGGGGGCTGTGTAGCCGACTGTGTCGGGGATGTTGATGGTGGTCGCGCCTGCCTTGATGGCAATTTCTACAACGCGCTTCAGATACTCCCATTCGGTGCGGGTGGCGTCCATCGGCGACCATTGGATATTGTCGCAAAGATTGCGCGCATGGCTGACTGTCTCGTGGATGCGCTCGGCCATTTGATCCATCGAGAGGTTCGGGATCGCGCGGTGTTGGGGCGAAGTGCCGATAAAAGTGTGGATGCGCGGGCTTTTGGCGTAGCGAACCGCCTCCCAACAGCGGTCAATGTCTTTGAAATTCGCACGCGCCAGGCCGCAGATCGTGGCATTTTGGGTTTGCTTGGCAATCTCGGAGACAGCCGCAAAATCACCCTCGGAGGCAATTGGAAAGCCCGCCTCGATGATATCAACACCCATCTCGTCAAGAAGGGCTGCGATCTCGAGCTTTTCAGCGTGGCTCATGGTCGCGCCTGGGCTTTGTTCGCCATCACGCAATGTCGTGTCAAAAATCAAGACGCGGTTTTTATCGTTCGTCATTGGGTTCTCTCCCCAGCCAGTCTTTTGCGGCCCTGTGCATCTGCAAAGCGGCCTTGTCAATCAATGATGCTTTGTTTTGGTGAAGCTTTCGGCGCTAAATCCCCCCTGAGCGGTCGCGCCGACTGGCACGCTCAGAGGCGGCTAAGAAGAAGCGCTAGCAATGCGTTTAGTCCGCCTGCTGGGCGGCTGTGCATCGCTGTCATATGTGTCGCGTTCTTGGTCATGATGTGCAGACTATGCCGCGCAAGATCAGGGATGAAAACCCCCTTTTTCACCCCAATGTCAAACTTGCCCCGCCTGCGCCGCCCCCTACATCACGCCCTATGACAGAGAATAGATTTCAGCGCGTTCTCATTGTGGGCGCATCAGGTGGCATCGGGCGTGCAATGGTTAACCATTACCGCGCAAGCGGTGCTGAGGTGTCTAGCCTGTCGCGCCGCGAGGACGGCTTTGATCTGACCGTGCCTACCACAGTCGAGGCCCATTTGGCGGCGCAAACTGGCCCATTTGATTTGGTCATTGTCGCCACAGGGGCGCTTGAGATTGACGGCAAAGGCCCTGAGAAATCTTTAAGCCAAATCAATGCAGACGCGCTTGCGCGGCAATTTGCGATCAACGCCATTGGCCCCGCTTTGATCTTGCGCCATGTGTCGCGCTTGATGGATCGGCAGGGCGCGGGCGTCTGTGCCGTCCTGTCCGCGCGGGTGGGATCGATCGGGGATAACCGCGCGGGCGGGTGGTATGGCTATCGGGCGGCAAAGGCTGCGGTCAATCAGATCGTGCGGACAGGGGCGATTGAATTGGCGCGCAGTCACAAAGGCGCGGCCTTGATTGCCCTACATCCTGGCACGGTGCGCACAAAATTCACCGAAAACTATCTTGGGCGCCATCCCGCCGTTGCGCCCGAGGAGGCCGCCGCGAATATCGCGCGTGTTTTGGCAGGGATCGGCACCGCGCAAACAGGTCAGTTCTTCGATTGGAAAGGCGAGCCTGTGCCATGGTAAATTTCCCGCCCCGCTTGATCCTGATTTTAGGGGATCAATTAAGTCACGCTACAGCCGCGTTGCGCGAAGCAGATAAATCCCGCGACATCGTGGTCATGGCTGAAGTGTGGGATGAAGCGAGCTATGTGCCGCATCATCCCAAAAAAATTGCCCTGATCTTCGCCGCAATGCGCAAATTCGCGCAAGAATTGCGGAATGATGGGTGGACTGTCGCATATACCCGCCTTGACGATGCGCAAAATGCGCAATCCTTGGTGGGTGAAGTTATCCGCCGCGCTGCTGAAACGGGCGCACAAGAGGCGATTGCCACAGCCCCTGCCGAATGGCGTGTGATTGCCGCCTTGGAAGATTGCCCAATCCCGGTTCATCAATTCCCTGATGATCGTTTTTTGTGCCATGCCTCAGAATTCGCCGATTGGGCCGAAGGGCGTAAAGAATTGCGGATGGAGTTTTTTTACCGCGAAATGCGCCGCAAAACAGGGATTTTGATGGCGGGTGATCACCCTGAAGGGGGAAAATGGAACTTCGACCATGACAATCGCGAACCGCCAAAGGAGGGGCTGTCCAATCGCATGCCCCCGCAATTTGAACCAGATGAAACCGTCCTTGAGGTGCTTGATCTGGTTGAGGCGCGATTTGGCGCACATTTTGGCCGCTTGCGCCCCTTTTGGTTTGCGACAACCCGCGCCGAGGCTTTGGTTGCGTTAGAGGATTTCATCCAGAACCGCCTCCCCGATTTTGGGCGGTATCAAGATGCAATGGTGCAGGGCGAGGCGTTTCTGAACCATTCGATCTTGTCGATGTATTTGAACATTGGGCTGTTGAATTGGCGCGAGATTTGCGAGGCGGCTGAGGCTGCCTACCGCACAGGAGCGGCGCCCCTAAATTCGGTCGAGGGGTACATTCGCCAGATTATTGGATGGCGTGAATATATTCGCGGCATTTATTTCCTTGAGGGGCCAGATTACACATCGCGCAACGCGCTTGGGCATAGCCGCAGCTTGCCTGCGTTTTACTGGTCGGGCGACACGGATATGGCCTGTCTGCGGGATGCGATCCTGCAAACCTGTGACCATGCCTATTCGCACCATATCCAACGCTTGATGGTGACGGGGAATTTTGCGCTTCTTGCGGGGGTTGATCCCAAAGAGGTGCATGAATGGTATCTGGCGGTTTATGCCGATGCCTTTGAATGGGTCGAAGCCCCCAATGTGATTGGGATGAGTCAATTCGCCGATGGCGGCATTGTGGCCTCAAAACCATATGTCTCGGGCGGCAATTATATCCATAAGATGTCAAATCATTGTGGGCGTTGCGCCTATAAGGTGAAAGAAAAAATTGGGACGCAAGCCTGCCCCTTTAATGCGTTTTATTGGCATTTCTTGATCCGAAACGAAGAAAAATTCGCAAAAAACCCCCGTATGGCGCAGATGTATCGCGTTTGGGCGAAGATGGATGCCGACACACGCGCCGCAACCCTTGAGACAGCCGAGGCCAATTTGGCGCGGCTTGATCAATTGTGAGGATCATTTTGGGGCTTCCCAAACCCGTAGGATTTTGCACATAGCTTAACGGTGCCGCCTGCCTATCATTGGGATCGGGGCAGGGTGGTGCGATGGGTTTCTGACATGATTGATGTTTACGCTGCTCCCGCGGCATTCACCGAGGCTGAATGTCTGCGTATTTTGGATCAGATCGCGTCTACCCCCACCCGCGATGCGAAACTGGTGGGACAAGCGCAGCACCATAATGTGCGCCGTGCGGATCTGGTTTGGTTGGACGAGGTTGAGGGATGCGAATGGGTGACCGAGCGCGCGATTGATCTGGTGCGCGTGGCCAATCGTGAGATGTTTGATTTCGACATCACCGATTTTTCCGAAAGCCCACAGGTTGCCCGATATGACAGCAGCCGCGAAGGCCATTTCGATTGGCATTCCGATATTGGGGATGGCCGATTGGCCGCGCGGCGCAAATTAACCATTGTCATCCAACTTGATGCAGGGGCGGGATATCAGGGGGGGGATTTGCAGATCATGCCAAGCAACCACACTGTGACTGCCGCGCGCGGGCGTGGGGATGCGGTCATGTTTCCGTCTTTTATGTTGCATCGGGTGACGCCCGTCACCAAAGGAACGCGCCATTCGCTGACCTTGTGGTGCCACGGGCCAAGCTTTCGCTAATGGGATTTCGCAACATCTCACCCGCAGCGATATGGACAAATCTGATGGGCTGTGAAACACGGGGCGCTTGAAACACAGGAGGTTTTGAGCATGACAACAGTCACCCGTTTTGCGCCGTCCCCAACTGGCTATTTGCACGTTGGCAACCTGCGCACGGCTTTGTTCAATCACCTGATTGCGCGGCGCACAGGCGGCAAATTTATCTTGCGCCTTGATGATACGGATCCCGAACGCTCAAAGCAGGAATATGCGGATGCGATCCGCGAAGATTTAGAGTGGCTGGGCCTGACTTGGGATCAAGAGGAGCGCCAATCGGCGCGGCTTGATCGATACGAGGCCGCAGCCCAAGACTTGCGTGACAAAGGACGATTTTACGAGGCGTTTGAAACGCCCACAGAACTCGACCTTAAGCGCAAAAAACAACTGAATATGGGGCAGCCGCCCGTCTATGATCGCGCTGCGCTTAAATTGAGCGAGACCGAGCGCGATGCATTGCGCGCGGAGCGTGGTATGGGCGTTTGGCGGTTCTTGCTTGATCAAGAACGGATCGAGTGGACGGATGGCATTTTGGGCGATTTGTCGATTGACGCGGCCAGCCTGTCTGACCCTGTTTTGATCCGTCAAGATGGGCAGTTTTTGTATACATTGGCCTCGGTGGTCGATGACACAGATATGGGCATCACCCATGTCGTGCGCGGGTCGGATCACGTGACCAACACAGCGACACAAATCCAGATTATGGCGGCCCTTGGCTTTGCTGCGCCCAACTTCGCGCATCATTCACTTTTGACAGGCCCGCAGGGTGAGGCGTTATCGAAACGCCTTGGCACTTTGGCCTTGCGCGATTTGCGTGCGGCAGGGGTGCATCCTATGGCGTTGTTGTCTTTGATGGCGCGGCTTGGATCCTCCCAACCTGTTGAGATTGCAAGCAGTCTTGATGAGTTGGCTGCAGGATTTGATTTGGCGCATTTCGGCGCGGCCCCCACAAAATTTGATGTTGATGATTTATATCCGCTGACCGCACGCATTCTGGCAGCGCAAGATTTAAGCGTGGTGGCAGATGCGGTGCGGGCTGCGGGGGTGCCAGATGATCTCGCACCCCTATTCTGGCAGGTGACGCGTGAAAACATCACCACGCTACATGATCTGGCGGGGTGGTGGCAGCTGTGCCGTAATGGTGCGGCCCCATTGGTAGATGCAGAGGATCAAGCATTCATTGCCGAGGCCCTCGCCCTGCTGCCTGAGCCACCTTACGGGCCAGAGGCATGGTCGAACTGGACGAACGCGGTGAAAGAGGCCACGGGACGCAAGGGGAAATCCCTTTTCATGCCGCTGCGCAAAGCTGTGACCGGGCGTGAGCGCGGGCCTGAAATGGCCGATCTTTTGCAGTTGTTGCAAAACAAGCCCACGCTGTAAGCGCCTGTTGAAAGCACTGCCTTTTTCATGCCACCCTAATCACCATTGGGGTGGCAATTAGAAAGGTTCAGGTTCCCGTGAACGCGCAAGCCGCAAAACCGCCAAAATTCCCCGAGATTTGCCAGACGGGTTATGCTGGACTGGTTGTGCGCTTTGGCGATCAATTGAATGAAGCAGGCAATCGTGCAAGCCTTGCCTTCGCTGCTGAGGTGACTGCCGCAGGTCTGGCGGGGGTTTTGGAAGTCTCAACCGCCCTGCAATCCGTTCTTTTGAGGTATGATCCCCTGCTTGTATCCCCTGAAGCACTCCGCGCGGATCTCGCGGCGGCTCTTACGCAGCGCGATTGGTATGCTGCATCCCTGCCTCAGGGGCGCACGCTTTGGGAGGTGCCTGCCTGTTTTGGCGGTGCATATGGCCCAGAATTCGAACAGGCTTGTTCGCTCGCAGGTGTCAGGCAGGCTGAGGCGGTTGCAGAATTGTGTGCAACCCCGCTTCGGGTTCAGGCAATCGGGTTTGCGCCGTCACAGCCCTATTTGGGAGAGTTGCCACCCAATTGGAACTTCCCCAGACAGGCAACCCTAAATCCGCAGGTGCCAAAAGGGGCGTTGGTTGCAGCAATCCGCCAGATTGTTCTGTTTTCCGTGCCATCGCCAACGGGCTGGCTGCATATTGGTCAAACGGGTCTTAGCCTGTTTGACCCCGCGCGTGACCCCGCCTTTATGTTGCGCGCGGGAGATGAAATTGCACTTCGGCCTGTTTCTGAGGCAGAATTTGAGACGTCATGTGCCGCCGCGCCATATGGCGGTGCTGTGCGGCGGGCGTTGCCATGACGGCAACGTTTCTTGTTCACCAAGCAGGGCCTGCCGTGACTGTGCAGGATTTGGGGTGGCACGGCTATGTCGCCCAAGGTGTATCGCGCGGCGGGGCGATAGATATTTTGGCGATGGCAGAAGGCGCGGCCTTGTTAGGGCAATCGCCCAACTTTGCAGCGTTAGAGATGGCAGGGTTCGGCGGTGTCTTTAGTGCCACCCGCGACTGCGTCATTGCGCTGACGGGGGCCGAGATGCGCGCGGATTTGGACGGGCGTGCCTTGGCATGGAACGCGACCCATGCTGTGCCTGCGGGCGCGAAACTGAAGATCGGGCCCGTCATGCGCGGTGTTTATGGGTATCTCCACATATCAGGCGGATTTGAGCCACCATTGATCTTGCAGGGGCGCGGAACGCATTTGGCCGCAGGCCTGCGCGCGGCAATTTGCGTGGGGGCGGAACTGCCCTTTGGCGCATCCTCCGCGACCCGCGCAGGCCTGTGCCTAGATGTGGCAGATCGCAGTGCGGGCGGTGTCATTCGCATTTTGCCAACCCTACAAAGTGATATGTTCGGGGCTGATCTGTTAGCGGCGTTTCAAAATACAAGTTTCACGCGCGACCCGCGCAGCAATCGGATGGGGGTGCGCTTGGCCGCGCCCGATGCGCCCAATTTCGCACCTGAGGCCGCGCGCAATATCCTTTCTGATATTGTGATGGAGGGGGATATCCAGATCACAGGCGATGGAACACCTTATGTCTTGATGGCCGAAAGCCAGACGACAGGGGGCTATCCACGGATCGCGCAGGTTCTGCCTTGTGATTTGCCGCGCTTGGCGCAACTCTCAAGCGGGGCCGAGGTCACGTTTCAAATGATCAGCCATGGCGAGGCGGTAGAGATTGAGCGCGCCGCACAGGCTGCGCGCGCACAACTTGGGGCCATGTGTAAGCCAGTTTTGCGTGACCCGCGCGAGGCGGGTGATCTTTTGGAAATGCAATTGATCAGCGGTGTCACCGCAGGGGAGGACGAGGGATGAAGGTCGATCTCAATGCCGATTTGGGCGAAGGTTTTGGCCCTTGGCCAATGGGTGCGGATACGGCGATGATGGATGTGATTTCATCGGCCAATATCGCCTGCGGCTTTCACGCGGGCGATCCCGATCAGATGCTAAAATCCATGTCAGCCGCAGTGGCGCGTGGCGTGGGCCTAGGCGCGCATCCGGGGTTTCCTGATTTGCAAGGGTTTGGACGGCGCCCGATGCAGATGAGCCATGCAGAGGTGGCCAATATGGTGACCTATCAAACAGGCGCTGCCATGGCGATGGCGCGCGCGGCGGGGGGGCGCTTGCGCCATGTCAAATTGCATGGGGCCTTGGCCAACATGGCCGCTGATGATGCGGCCCTTGCACGCGCCGCCTATGAAGGGGCGTTGCGGGCGGATCCTGACCTGATCGTTATGGTGATTGCTGGCACAGATCAGGAAGAAGCTGCCCTTGCCATCGGTGCGCCAATCGCGCGCGAGATTTTTGCGGATCGGGCCTATTTGCCAAATGCCCGCCTGCAAGATCGCAAAATTGCAGGCGCGGTGATCC
Source organism: Roseobacter sp. HKCCA2468 (assembly GCF_037805105.1). Taxonomy (NCBI): domain Bacteria; kingdom Pseudomonadati; phylum Pseudomonadota; class Alphaproteobacteria; order Rhodobacterales; family Roseobacteraceae; genus Roseobacter; species Roseobacter sp. HKCCA2468. Next base: position 22,472 of record NZ_JBBLYN010000004.1, on the reverse strand, counting down.
ATGATCCAGAGCAGGTCGCGACTCGCATTTTGGCGATGTTGCAGGAGGCCGCGATTATTGCCGAGGATGGAACCCGCATCCCCACACAAATTGATACAATCTGCCTGCATGGGGATACGCCGCAGGCGGTTGAGATTGCCCGTAATTTGCGCAGTTGCCTTGAGGCGGAGAATATCCAAATCGGGCAATTTTAATTGCTTCTGTGAAGGTTCTGCCGTTTTTTGCGGCGCAATAGTCGTAAATGGTGCGATTGTTCTTGATGCCCTGCGCGGCATTACTTATGGTAGATGCATATACAGGGAGACATTGCGCCACTTGCGCAAGGCCGAAGGAGCAACCGCCCCGGTAAACTCTCAGGCAAAAGAACCTGTATGTGCGAAAACTCTGGAGAGTGATGCGGTATTGCGCATCCGCCGAAGGGATAACGATCTCAGGCGAAAGGACAGAGGGGGCATCGACAGCCGATTTTTCGGCGTAACCGATTCCGAGTATATCTCGGGGTGTTGGAGGGTTGATGACCACGGGGCTTTTGGAACTGCCACTTAATGGGCTTCACGCAGAGCTAGGCGGAAAATTCGTGCCTTTTGCGGGCTACTCTATGCCCGTGCAATATGCTGCGGGCGTGATGGCCGAACATCTTTGGACGCGCGAAAAGGCGGGACTGTTCGATGTCTCGCATATGGGGCAGGTGCGGCTGCCCTTAGATCAAGCTTCGGCACTTGAGCGGATCGCGCCCATTGAGGTTGAAGGCCTCGCAGAAGGCCGCCAGCGCTATGGTTTCCTTACCAATGAGGCGGGCGGTTTGGTCGATGATTTCATGATCGCGCGCTACGCAGATTGTTTCGTTATCGTGATCAATGCCGCGCGCCGCGCCGAGGATTTGGCACTGTTTGAGAAACATTTGACGGGCTTTGAGGTCATCACTGACCGTGCCCTTTTGGCTTTGCAGGGGCCACTGGCCCAAAGCGCGCTTGCGCGTCTGCTGCCTGATGTGGCGACACTGCGCTTTATGGATGTGCGCAGATTAACATGGCAGGGTTCCGATCTGTGGCTGAGCCGCTCTGGCTATACGGGCGAGGATGGGTTTGAGATTTCCGTGCCTGTGGCCGTCTGCGATGCCTTCGCCCGCGCATTATTGGCGATGGATGAGATTGCGCCCATTGGTTTGGGGGCGCGTGACAGTCTACGGATGGAGGCGGGCCTGCCCCTATATGGCAACGATCTTTCCGAAACCATTTCCCCAGTTGAGGCAGGCCTCTCTTGGGGCATTTCCAAATCACGCCGCCCCGATGGGGCCAAGGCGGGCGGTTATTTGGGTGTTGGGGTAATTGCCTCTCATCTTGCGGGCGAAGCTGCGCGCAAACGGATCGGTCTTGTGCCAGAGGGGCGCGCGCCGATGCGCGGCGGTGTGCCCCTGTTTTTGTCAGAGACAAGCCAAACACAAATCGGCGAGATCACTTCGGGTGGGTTTAGCCCAAGCCTGGGTCACCCTATTGCGATGGCGCTGGTGCAATCTGACGCGGATGCAGATGCGCCAATCTGGGGCGAATTGCGTGGCAAACGACATCCTATCCGGCAGGTTGATCTGCCATTCTTCAAAACATCCTACAAACGATAAGACAGGGAGACATCCAAATGCGTTTCACAGAAGAACATGAATGGTTGTTGGTCGATGGTGATCTGGTTGTGGTCGGCATCACCGAACATGCGGCCACTCAATTGGGTGATGTGGTTTTCGTAGAATTGCCAGAGCTTGAGACTGCAGCCGCGAAGGGTGATGAGGTGGTGGTTATTGAATCTGTCAAAGCGGCCTCTGACATCTTGGCCCCGCTGGATGGTGAGATTGTCGAGGTCAATGACGCCTTGGTTGATAACCCCTCTTTGGTCAATGATGACCCCACCGGTGAGGCGTGGTTCTTCAAGATGAAGGTAGACGATCTCTCTGCGGTCGATGCCTACATGACCGAGGATGAATACAAAGATTTCATTGGCGAATAAGCCCCCCGAGCAGGTGTGAGACATGACAAAATGGATGCGTGAAACCTATGATCCGACCGATTTTGGCAATCGCCGCCATATCGGGCCTTCCCCTGCCGAAATGGCAGAGATGTTAGAGGTGATCGGTGCACCAGATTTGGATGCGCTGATTGATGAAACATTGCCGAAGGATATTCGTCAGACCAAGCCACTTGAATGGGCGGCAATGTCTGAGGCGGAATTGCTGGCGCATATGCGCGAGATTGCAGCCAAGAATAAGGTCATGGTTTCGATGATTGGGCAGGGGTATTACAACACCCATACCCCGCCTGCGATCCAACGCAATGTCTTGGAAAACCCTGCTTGGTATACGGCCTATACTCCCTATCAGCCTGAGATCAGCCAAGGCCGCCTTGAGGCCCTGCTCAATTTCCAGACGATGGTTGCTGACTTAACGGGGCTTGAGATTGCCAATGCTTCGCTTCTTGATGAGGCCACCGCCTGCGCCGAAGCGATGGTGATGGCCGAGCGCGTTACAAAATCAAAGGCGCGTGGTTTCTTCATCGACCAAAATTGCCACCCGCAAAATATTGCCGTGATGCAGCGCCGCGCAGAACCTTTGGGGATTGAGGTGATTGTGGGCGATCCGAAGGATATGGACGCAAGCACGGTCTTTGGTGCGATTTTCCAATATCCAGGCACATTTGGGGATCTCCATGATCCATCTGCGCAAGTTGCGGCCTTGCATGCTGCAAATGCCGTGGCGATTGTTTGCACGGATTTGCTGGCCCTAACAGTTCTGCGCGAGCCTGGGGCGATTGGCGCCGATATCGCGGTGGGCTCAGCGCAACGCTTTGGCGTGCCGCTGGGATATGGTGGCCCGCACGCAGCATTTCTTTCCTGTCGCGAGGCCTATAAGCGGGCCATCCCGGGTCGGCTTGTTGGCGTATCGGTTGACGCGCAGGGGCGCCGTGCCTATCGCCTCTCCTTGCAGACGCGCGAGCAGCATATTCGCCGCGAGAAAGCCACCTCGAATGTCTGCACCGCGCAGGCGCTTTTGGCCGTCATGGCCTCGCTTTATGCGGTGTTCCACGGCCCGCGCGGATTGCGCGCGATTGCGCAGCGGGTGCATTTGCACGCAGCGCGTCTCGCCAAAAGTCTTGAGGCGGGCGGCTTTGCGCCGCTGACACAAAGCTATTTTGACACGATCACAGTCAAGGTCGGGGCCAAACAATCGCGGATCATGGCGGCGGCTGTGGCGCGGGGGATCAACCTACGTGATGTTGGTCAAGATCGGATTGGCATTTCCGTGGATGAGGTGACAACCGAAGCCCATTTGGCCGCGGTCTGTGAGGCGTTTGGCACACCGCTTTTGGATGCGGTTGAAGCGCCATCTATCCCTGACGCGCTCTTGCGGGAAACAGAGTATCTCACCCATCCGATTTTCCACATGAACCGCGCGGAATCCGAGATGATGCGGTATATGCGCCGCCTTTCGGATCGTGACTTGGCACTGGATCGTGCCATGATCCCGCTTGGCTCTTGCACGATGAAGCTGAACGCCGCGGTCGAGATGATGCCAATCACATGGCCCGAGTTTGGTGGGCTGCACCCCTTTGCGCCACAAGATCAGGCCGAGGGCTATGCGCAAATGCTGGCGGCCCTGTCGAATTATCTGTGCGAGATCACAGGCTATGATGCGATGTCGATGCAGCCCAATTCGGGTGCGCAAGGTGAATATGCAGGCCTTTTGACCATTGCCGCCTATCATCAGGCGCGCGGGGATCATCACCGCAAGATCTGTTTGATCCCTGTTTCCGCGCATGGCACCAACCCTGCCTCTGCACAGATGGCGGGAATGGATGTCGTTGTGGTCAAATCTGCGGAAAACGGCGATGTTGATCTTGAAGATTTCCGTGCCAAGGCCGAGGCGGCGGGTGATCGTCTGGCTGCTTGCATGATCACCTATCCGTCCACCCATGGCGTGTTTGAAGGCACGGTGCGCGAGATTTGTGAGATCACCCATGCCCATGGGGGCCAGGTCTATTTGGATGGTGCGAACCTCAACGCCATGGTGGGCCTGTCCAAACCCGGTGAGATCGGGGCAGATGTGAGCCACCTGAATTTGCACAAAACCTTCTGCATCCCGCATGGTGGTGGCGGGCCAGGCATGGGGCCGATTGGCGTGAAGGCGCATCTTGCCCCCTATCTGCCGGGACATCCAGAATTGCACAGCAACCAAGGGCCTGTGTCGGGCGCGCCCTATGGTTCGGCTTCGATCTTGCCGATTTCTTATGCCTATATCAAATTGATGGGCGGGGCAGGTCTGACACAGGCCACCAAAATCGCAATCCTCAATGCCAATTACATCGCCAAGCGCCTATCGGATGCCTATCCGATCCTGTTCACGGGGCAGGGCGGGCATATCGCGCATGAATGCATCCTTGATTGTCGCCCCTTTGCCGAGGCGGGCGTGACAGTCGATGATATCGCCAAGCGTCTGATGGATAACGGGTTCCACGCGCCCACGATGAGTTGGCCTGTGGCAGGCACATTGATGGTCGAACCAACCGAAAGCGAAACCAAGGCGGAGATTGACCGCTTCTGTGATGCAATGCTCGCTATTCGGGCGGAGATTGCCGATGTCGAGGCGGGCAAAATCGCCGCCGAAGACAGCCCCTTGCGCCATGCGCCCCATACGGTCGAAGATTTGGTTGGCCCATGGGAGCGCGCCTATAGCCGTGAGGTGGGTTGCTTCCCTGCGGGGGCGTTCCGCGTTGATAAATATTGGCCGCCCGTGAACCGCGTGGACAATGTCTATGGCGACAGGCATCTGATTTGCACCTGCCCGCCCGTCACAGATTATCTGGACGCAGCCGAATAGGCCCTAACCCCCGAAGCGGCGATACAGCTGATCGAGCGTGTAGGTTTTGGCCGCTTCGGGATGTGGGTCTGAGACAACATTTGGGTCTGCGGGCAGACAATTCTCGCCGCAGACCTGACGCATCACGCCCGTCTCGCCATCAATGAACCATAACCGCCCCGCAGGGGTGGCGACCCATCCATTCGTGCCACGGCTCATATCGCCCTCAACATCAATCGTGGAGGGCACCTCATTATCATAGCGCGGATCAAAAGCCGCATGGGTGTGCCAAGAGGATATAATCCGCATCCCCGCAGGCGCATCCATCATCGCGCAACTGTCGCGCCCGCCCCAACTGGATTTCGAACTGGACAAGCGCCCCGCTTGATCGCGCAGGACATAGCCACAGACCTCGCGGTTATAGGTGATGGAATGGCGATTCATGGAGTGCATCAGCGCCATGACGAATTGCTGTTCATCCGCATCTTGCGCATGGGCGGCGTTGACGCTCAGGATGCAACCCAACAGCGCGATAACAAAAATGGCAAATTTGGGCATTACAAAACCCCTTCACGCCTGATTTGTTCAATCATAGCCTGCCAATCGACATAGGCAAAGCGTCACCCGAGGATTTCGGCGGCTTGGCGGAATTAGACCACGACTTTAGAAAATTCAGGATTACTCAAAAATCCCATAGGTTTTTGTGCAAGTTCTCCATATCGATAGTCAGTGAGGTTTGATGGAGCAGAATTAAAACTTTTTATCAAATATAATAAAAATATTTATATAATATATATCTTGTAATAAAATCATGTTAATTGAACGATCCGTCAGTTGGACAGAAAGGATACTCAGTGACGAAACTTTATGATTACGCCAGAGGCCAAATAATGATGGAAGTGATCCGATCTCTTGGCACTAACGCCGCACGATTAGATCGTGTGGAGTTAGCAGTTAAATGCTTGAATAAAATCAAGGCAATTGACGCGCCGAAGGCGGTGTTAGAAAAAATTGGTGAGATTACGAGATGTTTGGAACATGCTAAATGCGCAGCAACGCCAGATGAGCAGTTAGATCAGGCGGTTGCCTCCATCTCTTCACTGACATTAGAACATCTTTGGGATGATGATTAAGGTTCCCTAAAAAAAGCCGCCCGCAATGGGGCGGCTTTGTTATCTCACCGCGCGAATTTCTTGTATTTCACCCGTTTCGGCTCAAGCGCGTCTGGCCCGAGGCGGCGTTTTTTGTCTTCTTCGTAATCGGAGAAGGCGCCTTCGAACCATTCCACATGGGCCTCGCCCTCAAAGGCGAGGATATGGGTGCAGATGCGGTCAAGGAAGAAGCGGTCGTGGCTGATCACCACGGCGCAGCCTGCGAAATCGGTCAGCGCATCTTCGAGCGCGCGCAGGGTTTCCACGTCCAAATCGTTGGTCGGTTCGTCCAACAAAAGAACATTTCCGCCTGATTTCAAAAGCTTGGCCATATGCACGCGGTTGCGTTCGCCCCCTGACAGAAGGCCCACTTTCTTTTGCTGATCCCCGCCTTTGAAGTTGAAGGCCGAGCAATAAGCGCGGCTGTTCATCGTGGCATCGCCCAGTTCGATGATCTCGGCCCCGCCCGAAACCTCCTCCCAAACTGTTTTTTCTGGATCCAGTGCATCGCGGGATTGGTCGACATAGGACAGTTTGACCGTATCGCCATATTCAAGCGTGCCCGCGTCAGGCCCTTCTTGGCCCGTCAGCATCCGAAACAGCGTGGATTTACCCGCGCCGTTCGGCCCGATCACACCCACGATCCCGCCAGGGGGTAAGCTAAAGCTGAGATCTTCGATCAACAGCTTGTCCCCATAGGCCTTGGTCAGGTTTTCGATTTCGATCACCTTTTGACCCAAGCGTGGGCCATTGGGGATGACGATCTGCGCGCGGCTGATTTTATCGCGCTCGGATTGGCCCGCCAATTCTTCATAGGCGTTGATACGGGCCTTTTGCTTGGCCTGACGCGCCTTTGCGCCCTGTCTGATCCATTCCAATTCGCGCTCAAGAGTTTTCTGGCGCGATTTATCCTCGCGGGCTTCTTGCTCAAGGCGCTTGGCTTTTTGCTCCAACCAGCTTGAGTAATTGCCTTCGTATGGAATGCCGCGGCCGCGGTCGAGTTCGAGAATCCAGCCCGTGATGTCGTCCAAAAAGTAACGGTCATGGGTGACGATCAAAATCGTGCCTTTGTAGTCGATCAAATGCTGCTGCAACCAAGCGATGGTTTCGGCGTCCAAGTGGTTGGTCGGTTCGTCCAACAGCAGCATATCAGGCGCTTCAAGCAACAATTTGCACAGCGCCACGCGGCGGCGTTCCCCGCCTGAAAGATGCTCTGGCATTGCCTCATCGGGCGGGCAGCGCAAGGCCTCCATGGCCACATCAATCTGGCTGTCGAGATCCCACAGGTTGTTGCTGTCAATCTCATCTTGCAACGCTGCCATTTCATCGGCGGTTTCATCCGAATAGTTCATGGCCAATTCGTTAAAGCGATCAAGCTTGGCTTTTTTCTCGGCCACACCCAGCATGACGTTTTCGCGCACTGTGAGGGTTTCATCGAGTTGCGGCTCTTGGGGCAGATAGCCCACCTTTGCGCCTTGCGCGGCCCATGCCTCGCCAGAGAAGTCCTTGTCCCAGCCCGCCATAATCCGCAGCAATGTGGATTTACCTGCGCCGTTGACACCGACCACACCGATTTTCACACCGGGCAAGAAGCTGAGGCGGATATTCTCGAAGCATTTCTTGCCACCAGGATAGGTCTTAGAGACACCGTCCATGTGGTAGACATATTGATAGGAGGCCATGCGTGCGTTGTCCTTTGAGAGTAGATTTTGTCCTCTTCTAATGGGGATGGCTGCTTTCGGCAATCGCTTCGCCTGCTTTCCTTGCGGCTTTGCTTCGTGATAGAGGCGAAGGTGGTCGTCTGATTTGTCGTGGAAGTTTACCCTGTGTTTCGCCACACCTTGCCTTTTGCCCCTGAGGCTGCACGCATTGGCCTCTTTGGTGGTTCGTTTGATCCGCCACATGCGGGGCATTTGCATATCAGTCGTGAGGCGCTCAAGCGGCTGCGGTTGGATCAGGTTTGGTGGTTGGTCAGCCCAGGTAATCCGTTGAAATCTCGCGGGCCTGCGCCCCTTGATGCGCGGATTAACGCTGCGCGGGCCTTGCAAGCGGGCCATCCGAAACTGCGGGTCACGGGCATTGAGGCGCAGCTTGGCACAAGGTTCACCGCGCAGACCTTGCGACACATGCAGGCGCTTTATCCAAAGCTGCGGTTTGTGTGGATGATGGGGGCTGATAATTTGGCCCAGTTTCACCTGTGGCAGGATTGGCAGGAGATCATCTCAAGCCTACCGATTGCTGTTTTTGCGCGTCCGCAAGCGGGGTTGCCTGCCCGCTTCTCGAAAGCTGCGCGCGCGTTCGATGCCGCGCGGGTGGCGCCTGAATTGGCCTATAGCTTGGCCGATTACGAAGCCCCAGCTTGGACTTATCTCACCCTACCTTTGCGCAGTGAAAGTTCATCGCAATTGCGCGCAGCGGGTGTATGGTCTTGAGAACCCCGTTCGGGCTTGGCTTATTGTGCGGCAAGATTGGCAAGGGATAACGAGGTGGGCAGATGATCACGCGGCGCGGGGTTTTGGCGGGTGGTATCTCGGCTGCGGCAAGCGCGGCCTATGGGCAGGCCCCGTTGTCCTCCCTCGTGCCGATGCCGCGTCCGACCGCGCCCACCCCCGCAGGGGCCACAGGTCTTGAGAACCTTATTGCCGCAAGCCCCTATCAAGGCGCGGTGGCGGCTGTTGTGGCCGATGCGCGCACGGGCGAGATATTACAGGGCCATAACGCCAGCACAAACTTGCCCCCCGCAAGCACGATGAAGGTTTTAACCACGCTTTACGCGTTGGAGGCCCTTGGCGCAGGATATCGATTTGCAACGCGGGTTTTGGCCACGGGAAATTTGCGAAACGGGCGGCTTGAAGGGGATCTGTGGCTGTATGGCGAGGGGGATCCCCATTTGGACACCACGGGACTTGCCACGCTGGTCACGGGCCTGCGCGACATAGGTCTGCGCGAGGTGACAGGCGCGCTGCACCTCGTGGATACATCCCTGCCGTCCATTCCCCTCATCGATGTGACACAGGCCGATTATGCGGGGTATAATCCTGCAATTTCGGGTCTGAACTTGAATTTTAACAGGGTCTATCTGGCATGGGAGCAGGGAACGAATGGCCTACAGGTTGGGCTTGATGCCCGCGCAGATGACTTGCGCCCTGCGGTTTTGGGAATTGGCTTGACGGTCGCGGATCGCGCGGCCCCTGTTTTGGACTACCGCGCGGAAACCGCAACGGCGCGCGAGGGTTGGTCGGTGGCCAGATCGGCCCTTACGGGTGAGGGGGGCCGTTGGTTGCCTGTGCGCAATATGGCCGCCTATGTGGGCGAAGTTTTTGCCTCGCTGGCGCGATCCTCTGGTATCGTGCTGAGCAGGGTGCAGCGCGCAACGGCCGTGCCGTCTGAGGCTGTGGTGCTTTCGGAAATTTCAAGCGCGCCCCTTGATGCGATGCTGCGCTCTATGCTGCGCTATTCGACAAATCTCACGGCTGAGGTCGTAGGATTGCGCGCAACACAGACCCTAACGGGGGCGGCCAATCCAAGTTTGCGCCAATCTGCCGATCACATGGCGGCATGGCTTGAAGGGCGCTATGTGTCGGGGCGCGCTGAGTTACATGATCATTCTGGCTTGCAGGATTTAAGCCAGATGACGCCTGTGCAAATGGTGCAGGCTTTGGTTGCGGCGGGGCCAAGGGGGCGCTTGCGAAACCTGTTGCGGGCGCATCGCGTGAATGACGAGGTGCAAGCCCAAATTGGCACCGCCGAGATTGTGACGAAGACAGGCACGTTGAATTTTGTCTCGACCTTAACCGGCTATATTGAGGGCCCCAATCGGCCCTTGGCCTTTGCAATTTTCAATGCGGATTTGCCCCGCCGTGCGGCGCTTGGCCCTGAGGAGCGCGACCGCCCCCCCGGTGGGCGGACATGGATAGGTCGCGCCCGCACATTGCAAAATGATATGCTGGTGTCATGGCTGCGCGGCTTTGGCTGACATTTACCGATCAGGCGGCGTCCAATCTTGCGGCGGAACCTTGCGCCGCTTCAGTCTCAGCGCAAGGCCGATGGCCACACCCGTAGCGATTGCAACGGTTAGATCCGTGAAGACTGTCAAAACGAGCGTTAGCACAAAGAGGCCACGATCAGAGACGGGCCCCGCTGTTACATAGCTGCGCCAATGATGCGGTTCGGACATATTCCAAGCTGTCAGCAACAGAAGCCCGCCCAAAGCGGGCAGGGCCAAGTAATTTGCTAAAGGCGCTGCAAAAAGAAAGACCAACAAGATGACCCCCGCATGCACCATCCCCGCAACAGGGGTTGTGCCGCCTGCGCGAATATTGGTCGCCGTGCGTGCAATCGCACCCGTTGCGGGAAGCGATCCAAAGGCCGCACATGCCAGATTGGCGACACCTTGCGACATCAATTCTGCATTTGGGCGATGCACATTCTTGGTCATCCGATCTGCGACCATAGCCGATAAAAGCGACTCGATCCCTGCCAGAAAGGCGATGATGAGGGCAGAGGGCAGCAATTCCAATACGCGCTCATAGGTGATCTGCGGCAGGGTCGGCCACGGGAATTCGGTCGGTAATGCGCCAAAGCGACTGCCGATTGTCGCCACATCAGGTAGGGACATAAACGCCAGTCCAGACGCCCCTGCGACAGCCAAAATCAAGCCCGGGAAGCGTGGAAAGAACCGCCGCAACAGGACGATGGCCGCCATGGTTGCAAGGCCAATCGCAAAGCTTGGCAGCGCGATTTGATCACGCGCCTGCCAAATAGCCGCCAGTTTTCCCAAGAAATGCGCCGGCGCATCATTTAAGGGAATTCCCAAAAAATCGGGCAGTTGGCTTGTGGCGATAATCACCGCAATGCCAACGGTAAATCCGTTGATCACGGGTTCTGGCACATGCGCGATGAGGCTGCCTGCGCGAAACAGTGCAGCGAGCGATAGGATCACGCCTGCGATCAGCGTGGCCAAAACCAAGCCATCCATCCCATGTTGAGAGATGACATCATAGACCACAACGATGAAAGCGCCTGTCGGCCCGCCAATTTGCACATGGCTGCCGCCAAGGGCGGAAATGAGAAACCCGCCCACAATCGCGGTGATCAGCCCATGAATGGGTTCTGCGCCCGAGGCGATCGCAATCGCAAGACACAGGGGAATAGCCACCATCGCCACAGTGACGCCTGCAAAAACGTCACGCGTTGCTGCCGCTGCCGTATAGCCCGGCCACGTGCTTAGGATTTGTGGTTTCATGGTGCCGCCATCGAATCGCGGCGAAAATTGCCGCCTTAAAGTGTAATATGCCGCGCGCGCGCGCCGCGTTCAATCGCCGCCGCAGCGAGACGATCAATGTCCAATTGATAGCGGATTTCCATCAGCATACGCAGTTCCGTTTGTCCCAATAACCCATCTGCGGCGGCCACATCGCAGCACAGTGCATATGCGGTTTCATGGAGCTTTTCTGGCAAGGCTTGGTTCACAAGACCAAACAGCGCATCCAAGCCATCTTCCTCTTCGAACAGGTCGAACACAGTTTTTGAGACATTTTGCATCCGATCTGCATCGTAATTGGCAAAGACGGGCAGGTTATTCACCAAGGCCTCGATGGTGACCAGCTCAGCGGTGCCGACTGACTCATCCGAGAGCGAGACTGCCATCATGAGCGCAACGAGCGCGTCTTGCGCAGAAAGGGAGGTTTCGGAGCTCATGCGGGATCCTTTCAGGGTTCTGTTTTGGGTTTAGATTATTGACCCCGCTCGGTTGCCGCAATAGGTGCAGGGGCAATGCGGCCAATCGATGCCGCGCTTGTGATGGATGAAGCCAAATGTCTGATTTTCGTGATGCCGCCCTCAGTTCCAAAGCTTGGCCTTTTGAGGAAGCGCGCGCGATTTTGAAACGGTATGAAAAAGCCCCGCCTGAAAAGGGCTATGTGCTGTTTGAAACGGGCTACGGCCCCAGTGGCTTGCCACATATCGGCACATTTGGCGAGGTGCTGCGCACCACAATGATCCGCCGCGCCTTTGAAGCGATCAGCGATATTCCAACGCGACTCATTTGTTTCTCGGACGATCTTGACGGGATGCGCAAGGTTCCGGGCAATGTGCCTAACCAAGACATGCTGCGTGAGCATCTGCAAAAACCGCTGACATCCGTGCCTGATCCGTTCGAAGAATTTGACAGTTTTGGCGATCATAACAACGCCATGCTGCGGCGGTTTCTTGATACATTTGGTTTTGAGTATGAGTTTTATTCGGCGACTGAATTCTATCGGTCAGGCCAGTTTGATACGGTTCTCAAGCGTGCTGCGGAGCGCTATGAAGACATCATGAAGGTGATGTTGAAATCGCTGCGCGAAGAACGCCAACAGACCTACTCCATCTTCTTGCCGATCCACCCTGAAACGGGCCGCGTGCTGTATGTGCCGATGAAAGAGGTGAATGCGCAGAACCATACGATCACCTTCGATGATGAGGATGGGCGTGAATGGACGCTGCCCGTGACGGGCGGCAATTGCAAATTGCAGTGGAAGCCTGATTTTGGCGCGCGCTGGGCGGCGTTGGGCGTTGATTTTGAAATGTATGGCAAAGACCATTCCACAAACACGCCGATTTATGACGCGATTTGTGAAATCTTGGGCACACCTGCGCCGCATCATTTCACCTATGAATTGTTCTTGGATGAGACGGGTCAGAAAATCTCGAAATCGTCTGGCAACGGGATTTCGATTGATGAATGGCTCAGCTACGCCTCGACCGAGTCCTTGAGCTATTTTATGTTTGGCAAACCCAAAACCGCCAAGCGGCTTTATTTTGATGTGATCCCCAAGGCCGTGGATGAATATCACCAACAATTGCGGGCATATCCTGATCAGGACTGGGCGCAGAAATTATCCAACCCTGTGCATCACATTCATAACGGCACTGTGCCTGCCTCCGATATGGTGGTCAGTTTTGCGATGTTGCTCAATCTGGCCTCTGTTGCTGGGGCGGAAGACAAGGAAACCCTATGGGGGTTCATCCGCCGTTATGCGCCTGATGCCTCGCCTGAAACCAATCCAGATATGGATCAAGCGGCGGGTTTTGCGGTGCGGTATTACAATGATTTTGTGAAGCCAGAAAAAACCTTCCGTCTGCCCAATGACACAGAGCGCGCTGCCCTTGAGGATCTTGTTGCGCGGCTCAAGGTCTATGATGGGCCGATTGAAGATGAGGCGCTGCAAACGCTTGTCTTTGCGGTTGGCAAAGATCATGGGTTCGAGCCGCTGCGCGATTGGTTCCGCGCACTTTATGAGGTGTTGATGGGCGCAAGCCAAGGCCCGCGCTTTGGCGGGTTCATCGCGCTTTATGGTGTGAACGAGACAATCGCGCTGATTGAGGCAGGATTGCGCGGCGATTTGGCGGCATGAGGCGCAATTGACCTTTACCTTTTGACCTCTACCTCTTTCCCACAAGGGGTAGAGGTCAAAGGTCATTAGGCGTGATCCGTCATTATGTCATCACTTTGATTTTGGTTCTGGGGATGGGCTTGGCCGTTGCGCCGCGCGCGGCGTTGGCGCAGTCTGCACCTGAGATTGATAATCGCGTTGAAGCGACCATTGCCGCCCAGCTTGAAGCCTTTCGCGCCCAAGACATCCCCCGCGCATGGAGCTATGCAAGCCCCCTTATTCAAAATTTATTCGGCGATCAGGATCAATTTGCCCGCATGGTCGAGCAAGGTTATCCCATGGTGTGGCATCCGCTGACCTATCGGTTTGGAGCGGCGCGTATGACCCAAACTGGCGTTTTTCAGCAGGTCGAAGTGATTGATCGCGATGGGCAAAGCCATCTTTTGATTTACGAAATGGTCGAGATTGCGGGTGATTGGCGGATCAATGGTGTCCATTACATGCCGCAGCCGCCCGCCTCGGTCTAAGGGTTAAGACGTTTTTAACACGTTTGACGTAGAACCCCTCCGCAACGCATCTATCAAACCAATATTTTACATTCTGCGAGGTTCCGTTCAGGGCTTTGCGGGATATGCGCTTTGTAGGGTCTTGGCGGAACTCCACAAAAAATGGGGGTTCCATGAACCAAGTGATCACCGAAGGCCTGCAACTTATGCCGCCCGCTTTTGCCGAAGGTCTGGCGCAATGGTCGCGCGAAGATGGGCGCCCGAACCAAGACACCTATGCCACCGCCGCCAATGCGGCCCTTGTGGCGGCTGATGCAGATTTCGGCACCTGTCTGGAAATCGTAAAAATTGAAAGCACCACGCGCCTTCGGTTCACGGGGGAAACCCCCATTCGGGCGGGCCTCTATTTGCAAATCCGCGCGCGGATCAAACTTATTTCTGGCACGGCTGCAGTGGCGCGCATTGGCGCTTGGGCGGGCAGTGCGGCCAATACCAATATCGCGGGGGTTGCCCAATTCGGCCCCAGCCGTGCCGTGGACACATTCGGCGAAGTTGTCGAGCTATCTGCCATTGTGGGTGTGGGCGCGCGCACAGGCGTGGATATGGTTTGGGGCGGTTCCGCCGTGTTTGGCCATTTTGGGATTGATATTCTCGGTGATAACGGCGGTGTGTTTCGGATCGAGGATATCGAGATCACAGATGCCACCGATATTTATTATCGCGAGTTGATGGATTGGGTTGATGTCACCGATTTTGGCGCCATCGGTGATGGGATCACGGATAGCCGCGCCGCCTTTGCTGCGGCTGATCAAGCCGCACAGGGGCGCGAGATCCTCGTGCCTGCGGGGGTGTATTTTATCGGCTCAACACTTGGGCTTGATGCGCGGGTGCGCTTCGAGGGGCGGGTTGTGATGCCTGATGCTGCGCGCTTGGCGCTGAACCAGAATTTTGATCTTAATGGCTATGCGGATGCTTTTGGGGATGCAGAGCTGGGCTTGCGCAAGGGGATACAGACCTTGCTCAACCAATCGGATTTCGAAGGGTTCGATCTCAATGCCCGCCGCGTGATCCTGACCGAGCCTTTGGATGTTCAAGCCGCCGTTGGCACGCGCACCACCTATGCCAACCGCCGCGTTCTACGGAACGGGCAATTGACCCCTGACAATTCCCCTGCATGGGATGATGATTTTGTGGTGGCTACGGCGCAATGGTCGGTGAATGACCCGCGCAAGCTGACCAATATTGCCAATGTGGCGCAAATCCCTGTTGGATCCTTGGTCACGGGCGCGGTCGGGGTCGGGCGCGAGGTTTATGTGCGCGCGCGCGATATCGCGGCGGGCACAATCACGCTTTCGCTGCCTTTGGGCGTGCCGCCCCAAACCCAAAGCTACGGGTTTCGGCGCTTCAAATATCTGTTGGATTTTTCTGGATTTCAAAACCTGCAACGCTTTGTCATCACCGACATCGAGTTTCTTTGTGCGGATCGTGCAAGTGCCATCATGCTGCCGATTGATGGTTTGGTGGTGCAGGTTCAAGATTGTTTTTTCACAGGCCCGAAAGATCGCGGCATCACATCGCCAGGTGAGGCCTGTCAGGGGTTGCAGGTAGAACGCTGCCAATTCCTGTCCAAGGAACAGGCTGAGCGGGTTGAGGATCGGGTGAGTATCGCGATTAACATAAACTCAAATGACGCAAAAATTCGTGACAATCGCGTTGTGAAATTTCGCCATTTCATGCTCGCTGCAGGGACGGGCTATCTGATTTCTGGCAATCACTTTTTCCAAGGCGATGATGTGCCAAATGGGGTGCGCAGCGCGGGTTTGATCTTTACCGGTATCAATATTCGGTCGACTGTGAACGGCAATTATATTGATAATTGCTCCATTGAGTGGATCAATGAACATGACCCCGCGCCAGAACTGTCGAGCGAGTTGTCTTTCGGGGCGATCACGATCAATGACAATATTTTCATGTCGATCCGCTCTGCCCCTTGGTTCAGCTTCCTTGTGATCCGCCCGCAGGGCCCGGGCCATTACATCAATGCCCTCTCAATCTGTGATAACTCGTTTAAGCATATCCAAGGTGCGCCGCTTGAGCGTGTTGATGCCGTGGATAGCAGTGTGGCGCCTTTAGATGGCAGCCGCACCAAGAATTTCTTGATGCAAGGCAATACCTTTCACGGGATTGTGCGGGATACCCAAAACCCCGTGACGCTTGCCGTCACGGAAAACAGCCCGCAGCAGGTTTGGGAGGCGGATTTGCGCGATTGGCTGCCTTTTGAGGGTCAGGCGCGGGTTGCGGCCTCTGCCCTGCCTGAGGGGCCGTTGCGCAACAGCGCCAATGTTGTCCAATACGTCACCCCCTATGCTACCACGCGGCATGGGGTTGGGCGCGGCTCAATTCGCCTCAACTGGCCGCAGCCTGTGCGTGGCACTGTGCAATTGACCGCGCGCTGTGACACGCCCTAAGGCCGCAGATCATCGGGGGTAAGATGAAAGGCCTGACCAAAGCCGCCATTTAAAAACGCGGCTTTGACGGTGAATTCCACCATACGGAAATCGCCAAAATCAAAATAGAGCTTTGCTTTGGGATAGGCGGCCAGATAGGCCGCCTTTTTTTCGGCCTTGTCACAGGGCAGGGCATAGGTTTCTAAACTCAGGCGGGGGTGGGTCAAAGGATCGCCGCGATCAGGCACAGAACCGATCAATAGCCCACAGTTTGGCCGCTCTGCCAAGGCGCGACTATGCGCGGAGAGATCTGAAATAAGACTAAGAATTTGTGCCGTCTCAGGCAGCCAGACATAGGCGACACGGCTGAGGGTGGGCGCGCCTGTCTGCCGGTCAGTGACCCCAAGCGCCGCATAGTTATGGTCTGCCAATATCCCACGGGCCAATGCGCGCGCCGCATCATCGGTTGGGCGTATGGGGTTGGTCGCTTTTTCCATTGGCCCGCGCCTTTCGCTTGCAAGTTTTGCCTCTGCGCGCCACGGTCTGCGCAGCAAAGGGAAAAGAAGGGAGACCCGCATCATGGCATTGATCCGCCCGCTTGAGGAAGAGGAAATGGAGCGCGATCTGGCAGATCACGTTCAGTTTTTCAAAGGGCCGTTGGGGGTGATCCCAAATTCTGTGCGGACCATGGCACATCGTGCGCCAATCGCGCGGGCCTTTACCGATTTGAACGTGGCGGTCATGACGGATTACGGCGCGGTCACGCCTGAATTCAAACGCCTGCTTGGGTATGTGTCCAGTCAGGCATCAGGCTGCCTGTATTGTCAGGCCCATATGATCTTGGCCTCCGAGCGGTTCGGCGCGTCAGAAGATCGGTTGAACGATGTGTTCACCTTTGAAGATAGCCCCCATTTTACCGAGGCCGAGAAAGCCGCCTTGGCCTTTGCGCAGGCGGCAACCCTTGTGCCAAATGCGGTGACACCAGAAATTGGCACACGCCTTAAGGCGCATTGGGGTGAGGCCGCTGTGGTCGAGATCATGGCCGTTGTCGCGCTGTTTGGATATCTTAATCGTTGGAATGACAGTATGGGATCCGCCCTCGAAGATCTTCCAATCAGCAAGGGTGAGGCGCGTTTGAAAGACGCCACAGGGTGGAGTGTCGGCAAGCATGTCTGAGCGTCCCCAAGCCCCGCATCAGATGAAGATCGTGTTGTTCCAACCTGAGATACCCGGGAACACGGGCACGATTGGGCGCACTTGCGTGGGCTTGGATATGGAATTGATCTTGATCCGACCTTATGGGTTTGAGCTATCGGAGAAATCAGTGCGCCGCGCGGGATTGGATTATTGGAAATGTGTGCGCCTGACAGAATATGATGATTGGGAAGCGTTTATCGCAGCGCGCAAGCCGCGCGCGGATCAGTTGTTTCTCTTTGAAAATGATCGGGCGCAATCGGCCTATGAGGTCGAATTTCCCCCAGATGCCTATTTGGTTTTTGGCCGTGAGACGACAGGGCTGTCTCCTGAGATTATCGCAGCCCATGAGGATCGGCTTGTCTCCTTGCCGATGTATTCCCCGCATATTCGCTCTTTGAATCTGGCAAATATCGCTTGCGCGGCGGCCTACCAAGCCTTGCGCAGTCACGCTTTAGCGTAAAGCGGTCAGCAGGGTTTGCGAGGGTTGGCCTGTGATGGGCCATCCTCTTTCAGCCTCAAAGGCGCGAATGGCGGCTTCGGTTTGGCGGCCAAATACGCCATCAATCGTGCCAATCTCATAGCCACGCGCCTTAAGGCCCTCTTGGATGGCGCGGCGATCTTCGATCAGCAGTCCATATTGATCTGGTGGGAATGGCGTGGATATAGGCCCCGCCCCAGTCAGCCGCCCTGCGAGGTAGATGACACCAAGCGCGTAATTATCCGATGCATTATATCGCAAGAGTGCGCTGAAATTGGGTGAAACGAGGAACCCAGGCCCGTTTGGCCCTGAAGGCAGCAGTAGGGCGGCATTACCCAAATCGCGGGTGGGCGTCACCACAGGCACCACCCCGCGCGCAATCCAAGTGGCAAGCGTGCTTGGCGCGCCGCGCCCGGAAGGCCCCGAATATCCTTGGGGCAGGCGCACCTCGCAACCCACGCCAAATTGGCTTTGCCATGCGCCCCCTTCGCGCAGATAAGCGGCGGTTGAGGCCAAGGCATCTGTGGGATCAATGCCCCAAATATCTTTCTTGCCATCACCATTGAAATCCACCGCATGGGCCGCAAAGGTGGTGGGAATGAATTGGGTATGCCCCATGGCCCCTGCCCATGATCCTTTGAGGTTTTCGGCGGTTGTATGGCCTTGCTGTAAAATCCGCAGAGCAGCAAAAAGCTGCGCCTCGAAAAAGGCCGCGCGCCGTCCGTCATAGGCCAGGGTCGATGTGGCTGAGATCACGGGAATATCCCCGCGCTTTGCACCAAACTCGCTTTCAACGCCCCAAATTGCCGCCACCACTTCGCGCGGGACGCCATATTGGTCTTCGATGCGGCGCAAGAGACGCGATTGATTGGTGAAGGCCGCGCGGCCCGAAGTTACCTTGGCCTCAGAGGCGACAAGGTTCAAATAATCCTCGAAACTGCGAGAGAATTCTGCCTGATTGCGGTCGCGGGTCACAACACCTGGTAAATAGCCTGTGCCACGAAAAGCCTGCGAAATGGTGACGGGGTGTATTCCCCGTGCCTCGGCGCGGGATTTGAAATTGGCCACCCATTGGGCATAGCCTGCATTTGGGGTTGGTTGCAGATCAGGTGGGGTTGGGCGCAGGAAGTTTTGACCTGCTTGGGTCAAGCCATCCAACGGGTTTGGCACGCACCCGCCAAGCAGGGATGCGCCCGTGGTTAGCATCATCATGCGTCTGGTGAGGGTCATGCTCGCGGCCTCTTGTTCTTATGCGCATCCTTCTACCAAATTCTTCGCGCAAGGGCGACAAGAATGCGGGATGATGATCCACAAAATTGGCAGATGTGCCGTTTCAGAGGCCTTTGTCTGCGCGGCTCAAAAGGCGAGTTTGGGCCGTGAGGGCGCGCAGGCTGCCGCCCTATCTGCGGCGCTTGACCCCGCCCCGTTGTCCTGGTCGCCCTGCGGTGCTGCGCCCTTTTGCGGCGCTTGCCGCCTCGACCGCTTCATCCACGGCAGATTGGCGGGCCAGCGGGTCATCCGCAACAGCCAGTTCCACCGCCTCTAGGCGCTTGACCTCATCGCGCAAGCGCGCGGCCTCTTCGAATTCCAAATTCTCTGCCGCTTTGCGCATCTGTGCGCGCAGCCCATCGAGATGGGCAGCCAGATTTGCACCCACCATAGGTTTGTCGACCTTTGCGGTGACGCGGCTCATATCCACATCGCCTTGATACAGCCCCGCCAAGATATCCTCGACATTCTTCTTCACTGTCGCGGGGGTGATCCCGTGTTCCTCGTTATAGGCGATCTGCTTGGCGCGGCGGCGATCCGTTTCCGCAATGGCGCGTTCCATGCTGCCTGTGATGCGGTCAGCATACATGATGACGCGGCCATCCGCATTGCGCGCGGCCCGTCCGATGGTTTGAATGAGCGAGGTTTCAGAACGCAAAAAGCCCTCTTTGTCGGCATCCAAAATTGCGACAAGCCCACATTCAGGAATGTCCAATCCTTCGCGCAACAGGTTGATCCCGATTAGAACGTCAAAGGCGCCAAGGCGCAAATCGCGCAAAATCTCGATCCGTTCGATTGTGTCGATATCGCTGTGCATATAGCGCACGCGCACGCCTTGTTCATGGAGATATTCGGTCAAATCTTCGGCCATGCGCTTGGTCAATGTTGTGACAAGCACACGCATGCCCTTGGCCGCGACTTGGCGGATTTCATCCAACAGATCATCCACTTGCGTCTCAATTGGCCGGATCTCAATTTGCGGGTCTAACAGGCCCGTTGGACGGATCACTTGTTCGGTAAAGACGCCGCCTGCCTGTTCCAATTCCCAAGCAGCAGGGGTGGCCGAAACAAAGATAGATTGTGGCCGCATCGCGTCCCATTCTTCGAATTTCAGCGGTCGGTTATCCATGCAAGAGGGCAGGCGGAACCCGTGCTCGGCCAAAGTAAATTTGCGCCGATAGTCCCCGCGATACATGCCCCCGATCTGCGGCACCGTAACATGCGATTCATCGGCAAAGACGATGGCATTATCTGGAATATATTCAAACAAGGTGGGGGGCGGCTCGCCCGGGGCGCGGCCTGTCAAATAGCGCGAATAGTTCTCAATCCCGTTGCAGACGCCCGTGGCCTCAAGCATTTCGATATCGAAATTTGTGCGCTGTTCAAGGCGCTGTGCCTCAAGCAGTTTCCCGTCAGCCACAAGTTGATCCAAGCGCTGGCGCAATTCTTCTTTGATGGCCTTCACCGCCTGTTGCATGGTTGGGCGTGGGGTGACGTAATGCGAATTGGCGTAGATGCGGATTTTGTCGAATTTATCGGTGCTTTGACCCGTCAGCGGATCAAATTCGGTGATGCCTTCGAGTTCCTCACCAAAAAACGAGAGACGCCATGCCCGATCTTCGAGGTGCGCGGGCCAAATCTCTAGACTGTCGCCGCGCACGCGGAAGGAACCGCGCTGAAACGCTTGATCATTGCGCCGATATTGCTGCGCCACCAAATCCGCCATGACCTGCCGTTGATCATAGTCTTGTCCTGCGAACAGATCGACTGCCATAGCCGTATAGGTTTCGACCGAGCCGATGCCGTAAATACAGGACACCGATGCCACGATGATCACATCGTCCCGTTCCAACAGCGCGCGCGTGGCGGAATGGCGCATTCGGTCAATCTGTTCGTTGATCTGGCTTTCTTTCTCAATGAACGTGTCCGTGCGCGGGACATAGGCCTCGGGTTGGTAGTAATCGTAATAGCTGACGAAATACTCGACCGCGTTATCGGGGAAAAAGTTTTTGAACTCCCCATAAAGCTGAGCTGCCAAGGTCTTGTTATGGGCAAGTATGATTGCGGGGCGCTGTGTTTCTTCAATCACCTTGGCCATGGTGAAGGTCTTGCCCGTGCCAGTTGCCCCCAACAAAACTTGGTTGCGATCCCCATCTGTTACGGCGGCTGCAAGCTCGGCAATCGCGCGGGGTTGGTCGCCCGCGGGGGTAAACTCGGTCTGCATCACAAAACGCTTGCCGCCTTCGAGTTTTTCGCGTGCCAAACGATCGCTATTGGCGCGTCCCTCGCGCGGGGACGCAGCGCGTGGCAAATCGGGCATAGAGCTTGGCGAATTGTTATGCATTTTGGCCGTTCCACAAGTCACACGCATGGTCTGTGCGCAGGGTCTATCCTATCGCGCTGCGCGCCAAGGACAAGCGATAGAGGGCTCATTCATTGAGGCGCTGTGAGGTTTCCGAAAAGTTAATCAACTCAGAACAATTTGCCGCAAATTTATACAACTTTAAGGAGAAATTTTGATTGCATCCGAGAGAAAATTTCCGTAGCTTTTTCTTGCAAGCAGCAAATTGATTGTCGGTCGGGATCGCACCACCCACCCCTCGCTCCCTAGATCTCGGCCGGCAATTCAATTTTGGGGTATTTCACGCTGCCCGCGCTCATCTTCATCTTGCAACTTCCGCGCGTTTTGCCGATATGTGAGGCAGTTTTGATGGTTGAACGATACCCCGAACGCTCAGAACCAATAGAATGACGGAGCAAGCCATGGTCGCGCGCATTTACAAACCCGCCAAAACCGCAATGTCCTCGGGCACTGCAAAAATCAAGGATTGGGTTCTAGAATTTGCTCCTGAGAGCGCGCGCGAGATTGATCCACTGATGGGGTGGACATCAAGCGGCGATACGAAAGCGCAAGTGCGCCTTTATTTCGACAGCCAAGAAGCGGCCGAGGATTACGCCCGCGCCCATGGGATTGAAGCCGTGGTGTTGCGTCCCAAATCGCGCAAGCCAAATGTGCGCGCAGGCGGCTATGGCGAAAATTTCGCCACCAACCGCCGCACGGTTTGGACGCATTAACCCAACATCCCCCTTTGCCCGTTTACGCAGGCCCCAAGATTGGGTAATCAGCCCGCATGCGGTCCCTTAGCTCAACTGGATAGAGCAGCTGACTTCTAATCAGCAGGTTCGGGGTTCGAGTCCTCGAGGGATC
>NZ_JBBLYN010000003.1:0-259510 GCF_037805105.1 Roseobacter sp. HKCCA2468 | reverse complement strand
CCGCGAAGGCGGCCGCACAGTCGGCGCAGGCGTGGTCTCCAAAATCATCGCTTAAGATTTGAGATTGGCACGCGGGGGAAACCCCGTGTGCCAACTTCACCCGCTGGGTGCAATATCGCACCCAAATTGAAACCGGTTCGACGAGGGGATGTGGTGACACATTGCCCTCCTCTCAATCGTAAAGGATCAGAGTAATGGCCATTCAAAGCCAAAACATCCGTATCCGCCTCAAGGCGTTTGATTACCGCGTTCTGGATGCCAGCACGCAGGAAATCGTGAACACCGCCAAGCGGACGGGTGCACAGGTGCGCGGGCCTATCCCGCTGCCAAACAAGATCGAAAAATTCACTGTTCTGCGTGGGCCTCACATCGACAAGAAGAGCCGCGACCAGTGGGAAATTCGTACCCATAAGCGTCTGTTGGATATCGTTGATCCAACACCACAGACTGTGGATGCATTGATGAAGCTCGACCTCGCCGCTGGCGTGGATGTCGAGATCAAGGTCTAAGGGGGGCATCGGATATGTTGCGCTCTGGAGTGATCGCTAAAAAATTGGGTATGACCCGCCTGTTCATGGAAGATGGTCGTCAGATCCCTGTGACCGTTTTGCAATTGGATGGTCTTCAGGTTGTGGCACAGCGCACCACTGACAAAGATGGCTACACTGCCATCCAGCTCGGTGCAGGTTCCGCAAAAGCAAAGCGCGTTTCGGCGCCAATGCGCGGCCATTTCGCCGCTGCAAAGGTTGAGCCTAAGCGTAAGCTTGCGGAATTCCGTGTTGACCCTGAGAATTTGGTGGCCGTTGGTGAAGAAATCACCGCAGACCATTATTTCGAAGGCCAATTCGTTGACGTGTCTGGCACCTCGACCGGTAAAGGTTTCGCGGGTGCGATGAAGCGCCATAACTTCGGCGGTTTGCGTGCGTCTCACGGCGTTTCGATCAGCCACCGTTCGCATGGTTCGACAGGTCAGTGTCAAGATCCTGGTCGCGTGTTTAAGGGCAAGAAAATGGCAGGCCATTTGGGTTCGGTGCGCGTCACCACTCAAAACCTGCAGGTTGTTCGCACCGATGCAGATCGTGGCCTGATCATGGTCAAAGGCGCTGTTCCTGGCACCAAAGGTGGTTGGGTGACCATCAAAGACGCGGTGAAAAAGCCATTCCCTGAGAATGCTGTTTTGCCTGCTGCTTTGAAATCCGCCGCCGCCGCAGCTGCGCCTGCAACCGAGGCCCCCGCAGAGGACGCCCCCGCCGAGGGAGGTGAAGCATAATGAAACTTGACGTCATTAAATTGGACGGTGGCAAAGCGGGATCTGTTGATCTTGGCGATGACATTTTTGGTCTTGAGCCCCGTGCTGACATCCTGCACCGCGTTGTCCGTTGGCAGCGTAACAAGGCGCAGGCCGGCACGCACAAGGTTAAAACCCGTTCTGAAGTCAGCTATTCGACCAAGAAGATCTATCGCCAAAAGGGCACTGGTGGCGCGCGCCACGGGTCTCGTAAGGCGCCGATCTTCCGTAAGGGTGGCATTTACAAAGGCCCAACCCCACGCAGCCATGCGCACGAGCTTCCTAAGAAGTTCCGTAAGCTTGGTCTGAAGCACGCCTTGTCTGCCAAAGTGGCAGCAGGCGAGTTGGTGATCATCGAAGCAGCGGCCATGGCCGAAGCGAAAACCGCACAATTGGCCAAGCAGGTGAAGAACCTTGGTTGGAAGCGTGCCTTGATCATTGACGGTGCAACGGTTGATGCGAACTTCGCCCAAGCGGCGCGCAACATCGAGGGTCTCGATGTGCTGCCATCCATGGGCGCGAATGTCTATGACATCCTCAAGCGCGACACTCTGGTGTTGACGAAGGCGGGTGTCGAAGCACTGGAGGCTCGCCTAAAATGAGCACGAAGCCAGAACATTATGACGTGATCCGCCGCCCGATCATCACGGAAAAAGCCACTATGGCCTCCGAGAACAATGCGGTTGTGTTCGAAGTTGCGATTGATGCGAATAAACCCCAGATCAAGGAGGCCGTTGAAAGCCTGTTTGGTGTAAAGGTGAAAGCAGTCAATACAACTGTCACCAAAGGCAAGAACAAGCGTTTCCGTGGCATCGCGGGCACCCGTAAGGATGTCAAGAAGGCCTATGTAACGCTGGAAGAAGGCAACACAATCGACGTGGCCACAGGTCTTTGATCTGTCCCATGTTCGGGCGTTTTGCCTGATCTGACCTCAGCGAGGCCCCGACTGCGGATGCGGTTGGGGCCTTGTTCATCGCAAACGCGGCTGCACAGTCGGGAAGGGGCCTTGACCTTAGGGCGTCACTTTCCTACACAGCGCCATCGCAATAGCCCCAGATTCGTCTGGGGCTTTGCTGTTGTTCGCATGAACGACATTTCACTGGGACCTTCGGGGCCCTCATTTATCTGTCACCCAATTCGGGGGACTTACATCATAGGTGGGTTTTTAATGACCTGCCGTTAGCAAACGGAAGACAGAAAGCATGGCACTTAAGTCGTATAAGCCGACGACGCCGGGCCAGCGCGGGCTGGTGCTGATCGACCGTTCGGAGCTGTGGAAAGGACGTCCTGTCAAATCTCTGACTGAGGGTTTGACGAAAAAGGGCGGTCGGAACAATACCGGACGGATTACCGCACGCCGCCGCGGTGGTGGCGCGAAGCGTCTCTATCGTATCGTGGATTTCAAGCGTCGTAAATTTGACGTCACAGCCACGGTTGAACGGATCGAATAC
This sequence comes from Roseobacter sp. HKCCA2468, assembly GCF_037805105.1. Lineage (NCBI taxonomy): Bacteria > Pseudomonadati > Pseudomonadota > Alphaproteobacteria > Rhodobacterales > Roseobacteraceae > Roseobacter > Roseobacter sp. HKCCA2468. The sequence continues at coordinate 256,771 of NZ_JBBLYN010000003.1, read as the reverse complement.
GATCCTAACCGCACCGCCTTCATCGCGTTGATCCGCTACAGCGATGGCGAGCAGGCCTATATCCTCGCGCCACAGCGTTTGGCTGTTGGGGATGCGGTTGTCGCCTCTGCAAAAGCAGATATTAAGCCCGGTAACGCAATGCCATTTTCGGGCATGCCCATCGGGACAATCGTTCACAATATCGAATTGAAGCCCGGTAAGGGTGGCCAAATCGCACGCGCGGCGGGCACGTATGCCCAGTTCGTTGGTCGTGACGGTGGCTATGCTCAGATCCGCCTCTCTTCAGGTGAATTGCGTCTGGTGCGTCAGGAATGCATGGCAACCATTGGTGCCGTGTCAAACCCTGACAACTCGAACCAAAACCTTGGTAAAGCGGGCCGCGTCCGCCACATGGGCAAGCGTCCAAGCGTCCGTGGTGTTGCGATGAACCCAATCGATCACCCACATGGTGGTGGTGAAGGCCGCACATCTGGTGGCCGTACGCCAGTTACCCCATGGGGTAAGGATACCAAGGGCACACGCACCCGCAACAAGAACAAGGCATCGCAGAAGCTGATTATCCGCTCGCGTCATGCCAAGAAGAAAGGGCGTTAATAGATGAGCCGTTCTGTATGGAAAGGCCCTTTTGTCGACGCATACGTCCTCAAGAAGGCAGAAAAAGCGCGGGAGTCTGGGCGCAACGAAGTGATTAAAATCTGGTCGCGCCGTTCAACCATCCTGCCGCAGTTCGTTGGCCTGACCTTTGGTGTCTATAACGGGCAAAAGCATATTCCCGTGAACGTCACTGAAGACATGATCGGTCAGAAATTTGGTGAATATTCTCCAACGCGCACCTATTACGGGCACGCTGCGGATAAGAAAGCGAAAAGGAAGTAAGCCATGGGCAAGGATAAGAATCCCCGCCGCGTGGCGGACAATGAAGCGATGGCAAAACTGCGCATGTTGCGCACAAGCCCGCAGAAATTGAACCTCGTCGCGCAAATGATCCGTGGGAAGAAAGTTGACAAGGCTTTGACCGCGTTGACCTTCTCCAACAAGCGCATCGCGATTGACGTGAAGAAATGCCTTCAGTCTGCCATTGCGAATGCTGAAAACAACCACAGCCTTGATGTGGATGAATTGGTCGTTGCCGAAGCATATGTCGGCAAGAACCTGATCATGAAGCGTGGTCGTCCACGTGCCCGTGGTCGGTTTGGCCGCATCCACAAGCCGTTCTCTGAACTAACCATCAAGGTTCGCCAGGTCGAGGAGCAAGCGTAATGGGTCATAAGGTAAATCCAATTGGCATGCGCCTGCAGGTCAACCGCACTTGGGACAGCCGCTGGTATGCGGACACCAAGGATTACGGCAACCTGTTGCTCGAAGATCTGCGTATGCGTGAATTCGTGGCGAAAGAGTGCAAGCAAGCTGGTGTCTCCAAAGTCATCATCGAGCGTCCGCACCGCAAGTGCCGCGTCACCATCCACACCGCTCGCCCTGGTGTTATCATCGGGAAAAAAGGTGCGGATATTGAAGGCCTGCGCAAAAAGCTGGCCGCAATGACCGACAGCGAATTGCACCTCAACATCGTTGAAGTGCGCAAGCCAGAAGTTGATGCGGCATTGGTAGCAGAGTCCATCGCGCAGCAGCTTGAGCGCCGCGTTTCGTTCCGCCGCGCAATGAAGCGCGCTGTGCAGAACGCGATGCGCATGGGTGCCTTGGGTATCCGTGTTAACGTGGCTGGTCGCTTGGGCGGCGCTGAAATCGCTCGTACCGAATGGTATCGTGAGGGCCGCGTGCCGCTTCACACATTGCGCGCAGACATTGACTACGCGCATGCAGAGGCGTCCACACCTTACGGGATCATTGGGATCAAGGTCTGGATCTTCAAGGGTGAAATCCTTGAGCATGATCCATCGGCGCGTGATCGTCGTTTGGCCGAAATGCAGGATAGCGGTGGGGCACCACGCCCGCGCCGTGATCGCTGAGGAGTTTGACAGATGCTGCAACCAAAGCGCACAAAATTCCGCAAGATGCACAAAGGCCGCATCAAGGGTGAAGCAAAAGGCGGGTCTGACCTGAACTTTGGCACCTTTGGCCTGAAAGCCCTTCAGCCTGAGCGCGTTACAGCGCGCCAGATCGAAGCTGCCCGCCGCGCCCTGACACGCCACATGAAGCGTCAAGGTCGTGTATGGATCCGCATCTTCCCTGATACCCCTGTAACTTCGAAACCAACCGAAGTGCGTATGGGTAAAGGTAAAGGTTCGGTCGATTACTGGGCATGCAAGGTCAAACCAGGCCGTGTTATGTTTGAGATTGACGGCGTAAACGAAGAAATCGCACGCGAGGCGCTGCGCCTTGCCGCGATGAAGCTGCCAATCAAAACACGCACAGTGGCACGCGAAGACTGGTAATTTCAGGTTCGTTTGTGAAAATCAAAAACCCCCGCAGAGCAATCTGCGGGGGTTTTTCTTTAGTCCCAACGATAATTAAAGCTGACGCTGATCCGCTCATCCTCGGCCATATTCATGGGCACCTCATGGCGCAACCAGCTTTCCCAGAGCAGCACATCACCGACATTTGGCTTTACATAGATAAAGGGCTGTAATTCTGCGCGTGCAGCCTTGGCCCGCGTTGGGGCCGCCATCATGCGCGACAGGCGCGGGTCTTCCAGTTTCAACGCCGATGCACCTTCGGGCATTGCAACATATGTTGTCCCCGAAATTACCGAATGCGGATGAATATGCGAGCTATGCGTGCCGCCTTCGGGCAGGATGTTGATCCATAAATCCTCAAGAACCAGAGCGCGGCCATCCAGATCGAATTCCAAATCCTTGACGAATTCCGCGACATGATGATCGAGAATTTTCACCAAATCCGCAAAGATCGGAAAGCGCCAAGGCAGATCGGTGAGCGAGGCATAGGACGTATATCCAGGATATCCGTTTTCCTCGCACCATGTTTGGCCCGCTTCGTCATCCTCTGCGATAACGAGGCAAGATTGCTCTAACTCGGCCAAATCAAGGTGAGGGGCTGCCTCGTGCAGATTGCCGTGATAGAGGCGTGTGACGAATAAGGATGATATCTGTGCCATAGGCCTTCCTTAGATCAAGATGCGCCAAGCCGCGCGGAACGGATGACGGAACCATAGCCTAGGTCTAGGTGCGGGGCGAGGGCAGACCACAACCGCCTATGAAAAACGCGGATAAATTGCCCCGTGGGGTTGCCATATGCCCAAGATGCGCGTATGTGCCGCCCCTATCCACCTACTCCAACGGAATCAGGGTGACGCTTTTTGCGGCCCTCCGTTGATTGTTGAAAAGGAAGACCAACGCGATGAACGCGCAAGACCTACGTGATAAAACGCCTGACCAGCTGCGTGATCAGCTTGTTCAGTTGAAGAAGGAAGCGTTTAACCTGCGCTTCCAACAGGCCACTGGCCAATTGGAAAACACCGCCCGTATGCGCCAAGTACGCCGTGACGTGGCCCGTGTGAACACGATTCTATCTCAGAAGGCAGCAGCAGCCGCAGGGGAGGCCAACTAATGCCCAAACGTATCCTGCAAGGTGTTGTCACCTCTGATCAGAATGAACAAACCGTCACCGTGTCTGTAGAGCGCCGCTTTACGCACCCCGTGATGAAGAAGACGGTTCGTAAGTCCAAGAAGTATCGGGCCCACGATCCGCAGAACCAATTCAAAGTTGGCGATATCGTCCGCATTCAGGAATGTGCGCCAATTTCGAAGTCGAAACGCTGGGAAGTCATCGCAAACTAAGCGCTGAATTTCAGTTTAACGAAACCCTGGGGGTAATGTCCGCATCGGCGCCCCCAAAGGTCGGGAGATACCACTATGATCCAGATGCAGACCAATCTGGATGTAGCTGACAACTCTGGCGCTCGCCGAGTTCAGTGCATCAAGGTTCTGGGTGGATCCAAGCGGAAATATGCCTCGGTGGGTGACATCATCGTGGTCTCCGTGAAGGAAGCCATCCCACGCGGTCGTGTAAAAAAGGGCGATGTCCGTAAGGCCGTTGTCGTGCGCACCGCAAAAGAAGTTCGCCGCGAAGATGGCACAGCCATCCGTTTCGACCGCAATGCGGCCGTGATCCTCAACAACAACAACGAGCCTGTTGGCACCCGTATCTTCGGGCCAGTTGTGCGTGAGTTGCGTGCGAAGAACTTCATGAAGATCATCTCGCTCGCTCCGGAGGTGCTGTAATATGGCTGCCAAGTTGAAAAAGGGCGACAAGGTCGTCGTGCTTGCTGGCAAGGATAAGGGCAAAGAGGGTGAAATCTCTGCCGTTATGCCAAAGGCCAACAAAGCCATCGTGGACGGCGTGAACATCGCCATCCGTCACACCCGCCAATCTGCACAGGGCCAAGGCGGCCGCCTGCCAAAGGCAATGCCAATTGACCTGTCCAATCTGGCGCTTCTGGACAAAAACGGCAAACCCACCCGTGTTGGCTTCAAGGTTGAAGACGGCAAGAAGGTGCGTATCGCCAAAACCACGGGGGAGGCCATCTAATGCTTGATACGGCAAACTATACCCCACGCCTGAAGGCGGCTTTTGCTTCGACTGTTCGCCCTGCGATGAAGGAAGAGTTCGGCTATAAGAACGATATGCAAATCCCACGTTTGGATAAGATCGTTCTGAACATCGGCGCAGGCGCCGAAGCCGTGCGCGACAGCAAAAAAGTCAAATCCGCTCAGGAAGACCTCAGCGCGATTGCAGGCCAGCAGGCCGTTGTGACCAAGGCAAAGAAATCTATCGCGGGCTTCCGTGTTCGCGAAGATATGCCTCTTGGCGCAAAGGTTACCCTGCGCGGCGACCGCATGTATGAATTCCTTGATCGTCTGATCACTGTGGCTATGCCGCGTATCCGCGACTTCCGCGGCGTGTCTGGCAAGTCCTTTGACGGCCGTGGCAACTACGCCATGGGGATCAAAGAACATATCGTTTTCCCTGAAATCAACTTCGACAAGGTCGATGAGGTTTGGGGGATGGACATTATCATTTGCACCACCGCGAAAACTGACGCGGAAGCCAAGGCGCTGTTGAAGCATTTCAACATGCCCTTCAATTCGTGATCGCGGGAGGAGAGTAGAACAATGGCAAAGAAGTCCATGGTTGCACGCGAAGTTAAGCGCCAAAAGCTTGTTGCGAAATACGCAACAAAGCGTGCCGCGCTGAAAGAAATCGCGAATGATGAATCGAAGCCGATGGAAGAGCGTTTTAAGGCTCGTCTGAAACTGGCAGAGCTGCCACGTAACAGCTCCGCCACTCGTCTTCATAACCGTTGCCAGCTCACGGGGCGCCCAAAGGCCTATTACCGTAAGCTGAAAGTCTCGCGTATCATGCTGCGTGAATTGGCCTCGAACGGCCAAATCCCCGGCATGGTTAAGTCGAGCTGGTAAGGAGGTCTGACAGATGAATGATCCTCTTGGTGATATGCTGACCCGCATCCGCAATGCGCAGATGCGTGGCAAGTCCACAGTCGTGACGCCCGCTTCCAAGCTGCGTGCTTGGGTTTTGGATGTGTTGGCCGATGAAGGCTATATCCGCGGCTACGAGCGCACCTCTGATGCCGCAGGGCATCCTGCGCTGGAAATCAGCCTGAAATACTATGAAGGCAGCCCCGTGATCCGCGAGATTAAGCGCGTATCCACCCCCGGTCGTCGTGTTTACATGAACGTGCAGGATATTCCGCAGGTTCGGCAAGGTCTTGGTGTTTCCATCGTCTCCACCTCCAAAGGTGTGATGTCCGATGCGAATGCACGTCAGGCCAATGTCGGCGGCGAAGTTCTCTGCACCGTATTCTAAGGAGGCCTGAAGCATGTCTCGTATTGGGAAAAAACCGGTCGGACTGCCTGGTGGTGTAACAGCCACTGTGTCGGGCCAGACGATCGAGGTGAAGGGGCCAAAGGGCACCCGTAGCTTTACCGCCACCGATGATGTCACAATCGCAGTCAATGACAACGCGGTTGATGTGACACCACGCGGCAAGTCCAAGCGTGCGCGCCAGCAATGGGGTATGAGCCGTTCGATGGTTCAGAACCTCGTCACAGGCGTGACGGATGGCTTCAAGAAAGAGCTGGAGATCACCGGTGTGGGTTACCGCGCCGCGATCCAAGGCAATATTCTGAAACTGTCCTTGGGTTACAGCCACGATGTGGATTTCCAAGTGCCACAAGGTGTGACGGTGACAACACCAAAGCCAACCGAAGTGGTGATCGAAGGGATTGATCAGCAATTGGTCGGTCAGGTTGCAGCAAACATTCGCGAATGGCGCGCGCCCGAGCCCTATAAGGGCAAAGGGATCCGCTACAAGGGCGAATATATCTTCCGCAAGGAAGGTAAGAAGAAGTAAGGGCGACGAAGATGGCAAACAGCAAACGAGAACTGTTCCTCAAGCGCCGCCTGCGCGTTCGGAACAAGCTGCGGAAAATGGCAGACGGGCGCGCGCGCCTCTCTGTTCACCGCTCGAACAAGAATATCAGCGTTCAGTTGATCGACGATGTAAAAGGCGTGACTTTGGCCTCGGCATCTTCGCTCGAAAAAGATCTGGGCGTTGTTGGCAAGAACAATGTCGAAGCGGCCGCAAAAGTGGGCGCAGCGATTGCAGACCGTGCAAAGAAAGCGGGCGTGTCGGAATGCTATTTCGACCGTGGCGGTTTCTTGTTCCATGGCCGCGTCAAAGCTTTGGCTGACGCAGCCCGCGAAGGTGGTTTGAAGTTCTAATCCATGTAGGCGGCGCGCAAGTGCCGCCTCGATGATCGGGGAGAGGGCCTTTCATGCGCCCCTCACTGCGATTGACCAAAACAGGCGCGCGGGATGCGCCAGAACTGAAGGATGCCAAACATGGCAGAACGTGAACAACGTCGGGGCCGTCGCCGCGAAGAGCGCGAAGAAACCCCAGAATTCGCCGACCGTCTGGTCGCAATCAACCGCGTATCGAAGACCGTAAAAGGTGGTAAGCGTTTCGGCTTTGCCGCTCTTGTGGTTGTCGGTGACCAGCGTGGTCGTGTGGGCTTTGGAAAAGGGAAAGCCAAAGAAGTGCCTGAAGCGATCCGTAAGGCAACCGAACAAGCCAAGCGCAACCTTATTCGCGTGCCTCTGCGCGAAGGCCGCACTCTGCACCACGATGCGCAGGGCCGTCATGGCGCAGGCAATGTCGTGATGCGCACCGCCCCTGAAGGGACGGGGATCATCGCGGGTGGTCCAATGCGCGCCGTGTTCGAGATGCTTGGCATCAAGGACGTTGTTGCGAAATCATTGGGCTCGCAGAACCCCTATAACATGATCCGCGCAACCCTTGATGGTCTGCGTCAGGAAAGCTCGCCTCGTCAGGTGGCTGCGCGCCGCGGCAAGAAAGTTGCCGACATCCTGCGCAAGCCCGAAGCCGAAGTTGCGGCAGACGCCTGAGGAGAGTGAGCAATGGCTAAAACTATCGTTGTAAAACAGATCGGCTCGCCGATCCGCCGCCCTCAAGATCAGCGCGCAACGCTGATTGGTTTGGGTTTGAACAAGATGCACAAAACTCGCGAGTTGGAAGATACCCCTTCCGTGCGTGGTATGATCAACAAGATCCCGCATCTGGTAGAAATCATTGAGGAGCGCGGTTAATCCGCGCCCTTAATCCTGCCCCAGATTTCTGGGGCGCTTTTGATCATTATGCCGCGTTTGCCGCCACGGTCGCTCGGGTGGCAATTCCGGCTAAAGGAGTAGCGACATGAAACTGAATGAATTGCGCGATAACCCAGGTGCAACCAAGAAAGCCAAGCGTATTGGCCGTGGCCCTGGTTCTGGCAAAGGTAAAATGGGTGGCCGTGGTATCAAAGGTCAGAAATCCCGTTCGGGTGTGGCCATCAACGCTTATGAAGGCGGTCAGATGCCCCTCTATCAGCGCCTTCCAAAGCGTGGCTTCAACAAGCCAAACCGCAAAGAATTCGCTGTCATCAATTTGGGCCTGATCGAGAAATTCCTCGAGGCGGGCAAATTGGACGCAAAAGCAGAAATCACCGAAGATGCATTGGTTGCATCGGGCTTGGTGCGCCGCAAGTTGGACGGCATCCGCGTTTTGGCCAAAGGTGACATCTCGAAGAAAGTAACGATCACTGTCACAGGTGCTTCTAAAGCAGCGGTTGAAGCTGTTGAAAAAGCAGGTGGCAATCTCAACGTAGCGGCACCAGCAGCGGCAGAGTAATCTGCCGCAGGCTTTCGACCAAGATGAGCCTTGAGGCTTGCGGCTGAGCCGCATACATCAAGGGCAGGGTTTTTCGCGCCGCAAGATCGCAAGCTCGGTCTTGCGGCGCAATACATGATGAGGGGCGGTATGGCTTCAGCAGCTGAACAGATGGCGGCTAATCTGAGTTGGAAGTCGTTTGGCAAAGCGTCCGAATTGCGCCAACGCATTTGGTTCACGCTTGGTCTTTTGATCATTTATCGGATCGGCACCTATATTCCTGTTCCGGGGATTGACGGGCAAGAGTTGCGCAATTTCTTTGACGCGGCCTCTGCAGGTCTGGGCGGTGTTTTGAACATGTTCACAGGCGGCGCCCTAAGCCGCATGGGTGTGTTCGCATTGGGGATCATGCCATATATCTCGGCCTCGATCATTGTGCAGCTGATGACCTCGATGGTGCCTGCCTTGGAGCAGTTGAAGAAAGAGGGCGAACAGGGCCGTAAGAAGATCAACCAATATACGCGCTACGGCACGGTCGCCTTGGCAACCGCGCAGGCCTATGGTTTGGCTGTCAGCATGGAGTCGGGCGGTCTTGCCTCGGATCCGGGTTGGTATTTCCGCGCAGCCTGTGTGATCACCCTAGTGGGCGGCACGATGTTCCTGATGTGGCTTGGCGAGCAGATCACGCAGCGCGGCATCGGTAACGGCATTTCTCTGATCATCTTTGTTGGTATCATCGCAGAAATCCCTGCGGCTCTGGCGCAGTTTTTTGAACAGGGCCGTTCTGGTGCCTTGTCCACGCCTATGGTTTTGGGCGTGATTGTGATGTTGATCGCAACGCTGTTTTTCGTGGTGTTTATGGAACGCAGCCTGCGCAAGATCCACATCCAATACCCCCGCCGCCAAGTCGGCATGAAGGTCTATGATGGCGGCAGCAGTCATTTGCCGATCAAAGTTAACCCTGCGGGCGTGATCCCAGCGATCTTTGCATCATCCTTGTTGTTGTTGCCAACAACCATGACGACCTTTTCGGGCAGTGAGGCGGCAGGGCCAGTTCTGTCATGGATCCTTGCAAATTTTGGCCCCGGTCAGCCCCTCTATCTGCTGTTCTTTGCAGGTATGCTGATTTTCTTCACCTATTTCTACACGCTGAACGTGGCCTTTAAGACCGATGATGTGGCGGACAATCTGAAAAACCAAAATGGGTTTATCCCGGGCATCCGTCCTGGTCAGCGCACTTCGGAATATTTGGAATATGTGGTGAACCGCGTTCTTGTGCTTGGTGCAGGGTATTTGACCTTGGTCGCCCTCTTGCCCGAGATTGTGCGCTCGAACTTGTCAATCACGGCTTATTTCGGCGGCACATCCATTCTGATCATCGTCTCGGTCGGCATGGACACGGTGCAGCAGATCCAATCGCATTTGCTGGCCCATCAATACGAGGGCTTGCTTGAGCGATCTCAACTGCGTGGCCGCAAAGGGACGGGCGCGGGGCGTGCCAAGCGCCGCACGCCACAGCGCAAATGACCGCGATTATTCTTCTCGGCCCCCCAGGTGCGGGTAAGGGAACCCAAGCGCGCCTCTTGGTTGAGGCGCGTGGCATGGTTCAGCTTTCCACTGGGGATATGTTGCGCGAGGCGCAGGCCTCTGGCACGGAAATGGGCAAACGGGTCGCCGATGTGATGGCGCGTGGTGAATTGGTGACAGATGAGATTGTCATTGGCCTGATCCGCGAGAAACTAGATGCTGGCCCTGCTGGCGGCGTCATCTTTGACGGGTTTCCCCGCACCTTGGCACAGGCAGATGCGCTTGAGGCATTGCTGGCCGAGATGGGTCTTGCACTTGATGCCGTGATTGAAATGCGTGTGGATGATGAGGCCCTTGTGGCCCGGATCACGGCGCGCTCAACCTGCGGTGGCTGCGGTGAGGTGTATAATGACATCACCAAACCAATTCCTGCCGATGGCACCTGCAGCACCTGTGGCGGTACCGAGTTCAAGCGCCGCGCGGATGACAATGAAGACAGTCTGCGACAGCGCCTGATGGAATATTACAAAAAGACATCGCCGCTGATTGGCTACTACTATGCCAAGGGGCATTTGCAGGCGGTGGATGGTTTGGGCGAGATTGATGCGGTCGCAAGCGGCATCGCAGCCATATTGGATCAGCCCAAATCTTAACCCCTATCCCCTTGACGGGGGAAGGGAAAAAGCCTATGCGCAGGCTTCCTGTTAAGGGAATCATCGGGCGGATGCCGCCCGATAAATCGAAAAAGGTCTTGCGGCTTTTTTGCAGCAAGACCTTTTGGTTGTGAAAAAAGGTTCTGGGGCTACGGAACCGCAACGAGAGGAAAGATAAGTGGCACGTATCGCAGGGGTCAACATCCCCACAGCCAAGCGCGTTCCTATTGCGCTGACATATATCACTGGCATTGGCCAATCATCTGCATATTCAATCTGCGAAGCCGTGGGGATCGACCCTGCGCGCCGCGTGAATGAATTGTCTGACGCCGAAGTCTTGAAAATTCGTGAACATATCGATGCGAACTTCACCGTAGAAGGTGACTTGCGCCGTGAAGTTCAGATGAACGTAAAGCGTTTGATGGATTTGGGGTGCTATCGTGGCCTCCGTCATCGCCGCAACCTGCCTGTGCGCGGTCAGCGCACCCACACCAACGCGCGAACCCGTAAGGGGCCTGCAAAGGCAATCGCGGGTAAGAAGAAGTAAGGGGAGGCAGATAAATGGCTCGTGATAAGACCCGCGTAAAACGCAAAGAACGTAAAAACATCGCCGCTGGTGTGGCGCATGTGAACAGCTCGTTCAACAACACAAAAATCCTGATCTCTGACGTGCAGGGCAACGCGATCTCTTGGTCGTCTGCTGGCACGATGGGGTTCAAGGGCAGCCGTAAATCCACCCCCTATGCCGCGCAGATGGCCGCAGAAGATGCGGGCCGCAAGGCACAGGAACATGGTGTGAAAACACTCGAAGTCGAAGTGCAGGGGCCAGGCTCTGGTCGTGAATCCGCACTTCGTGCTTTGGCCGCTGTTGGGTTTCAGATCACGTCTATCCGTGACGTGACCCCAATCGCGCACAATGGCTGCCGCCCGCCAAAGCGTCGCCGCGTGTGACAAGTGCGATTTTTCTTGGGCCGCGTGCGCGTCACGCGGCCTGAGTGGTTATTTGATCCTCGAGCGTCTCTGGCCTTGGATCGGTCAGCGACAGGAATGGAGGCTCCACAATGATCCATAAGAATTGGCAAGAACTGATCAAGCCAACCCAGCTGGTTGTAAACCCTGGCACCGACCCTGCGCGCAAGGCAACAGCGATTGCCGAGCCGCTTGAGCGCGGCTTTGGTCTGGCGCTTGGCAACGCGCTTCGCCGCGTTTTGATGAGCTCGCTGCAAGGCGCGGCCATCACCTCTGTGCAGATTGACAACGTCTTGCACGAGTTTTCCTCGGTCGCTGGTGTGCGCGAGGATGTAACGGACATCGTTCTCAACCTCAAAGGCGTGGCCTTGCGCATGGAAGTTGAGGGGCCAAAGCGCCTTTCCCTGACCGCAAAAGGGCCTAAGGTTGTCACCGCAGGCGACATTTCCGAAAGCGCAGGGATCGAAGTTCTGAACAAGGATCACGTGATCTGTCACTTGGATGACGGCGCGGATTTCTTCATGGAACTGACGGTGAACACGGGCAAAGGCTATGTCTCTGCAGATAAGAACCGCCCAGAAGATGCGCCAATTGGTCTGATCCCGATTGACGCGATCTATTCGCCCGTCAAGAAAGTGTCCTATGACGTGCAGCCGACCCGTGAAGGTCAGGTTCTCGATTATGACAAACTGACTGTCAAAGTGGAAACAGATGGTTCGGTCACCCCTGAGGATGCCTTGGCCTATGCTGCACGTATTTTGCAGGATCAATTGCAGATCTTCGTCAACTTTGACGAGCCAGAAGCCGCAGGTCGTCAGGATGATGATGATGATCTCGAATTCAACCCGCTGCTTCTCAAGAAGGTGGACGAGTTGGAATTGTCGGTTCGCTCTGCAAACTGCCTGAAGAACGACAACATCGTCTATATCGGTGATCTGATTCAGAAAACCGAAGCCGAGATGCTGCGCACGCCAAACTTTGGCCGCAAATCCTTGAACGAGATCAAGGAAGTGCTGTCTGGCATGGGTCTGCATTTGGGAATGGATATCGTTGATTGGCCGCCAGACAATATCGAAGAGCTGGCCAAGAAATACGAAGACAATTTTTGATTTCGCAAGGGGCGCGCGTGATGCGCGCCTCTCGCACCCCCTGGGCATCCCGCCCCAATAAGGAGAGAGACGCAACGCACGGCTCTCGGACAAAGCATGAAATGAAGGAGATTTAACCATGCGTCACGGATCTGGCTATCGCCGTCTGAACAGAACCCATGAACACCGCAAAGCGATGTTCTCGAACCTTGCTGGCTCATTGATTGAGCATGAGCAGATCAAAACCACCTTGCCTAAGGCGAAAGACCTGCGCCGTGTGGTTGAGAAGCTCATCACATTGGGCAAGCGCGGTGACTTGCACGCGCGCCGTCAAGCAGCTGCTGCGTTGAAGCAAGACGCCCATGTAAAGAAATTGTTCGAAGTTCTTGGCCCCCGCTATGCGGAGCGTCAGGGCGGCTATGTGCGCGTTCTCAAGGCGGGTTTCCGCTATGGTGACATGGCGCCAATGGCCATCATCGAATTCGTGGATCGTGATCCCGAAGCAAAGGGTGCCGCAGATCGTGCGCGCCTTGCTGCAGAAGAAGCGGCTGCTGAATAAGCACACCCCTTTTGCGAATAGTTTTGAAAACCCCTCGCGCCAACCGCGGGGGGTTTTCTTTTTGCGCGACCGCGCATGGGGGATTTTCCTCGGCCCCTGCAAAGGCTAGGCTTTGGCCATGAGTGATCTCTTTCAATCTGATCCAGACCCCTCCCCAAAGGCGCAGGCTATGCGCCCCTTGGCAGATCGTGTGCGCCCGTCCGAGTTGAAGGATGTGATTGGTCAGCAGCATTTGCTAGGGCCCGAGGGCAGTTTGCGGTTGATGCTGGATGCAGGGGCGCTGTCCTCGTTGATTTTCTGGGGGCCGCCTGGTGTGGGCAAGACCACGCTTGCGCGGCTTTTGGCGCGCGAGACGGATTTCCACTTTGAGCAGATCAGCGCGATTTTTTCTGGCGTGGCGGAGCTGCGCAAAACATTCGATGCCGCAAAGCTGCGCCGCAAAGCAGGGCAGGGCACGCTTTTATTCGTGGATGAAATCCACCGCTTTAACAAAGCCCAACAAGATAGTTTTTTGCCCCTGATGGAGGATGGCACAATCTTGTTGGTGGGGGCCACGACCGAGAACCCCAGTTTCGAGATCAATTCCGCCGTGCTGTCCCGCGCGCAGGTTCTCACCTTGAACCGCCTCAGCGAGGATGACCTGCGCGCCCTTTTGGCGCGGGCTGAGCGCGAATTGGCGCGCGATTTGGCCTTGCCTGAAGAAACTCAAGCGGCCCTTATTGCCATGGCCGATGGGGACGGGCGTGCCATGTTAAACCTCATCGAACAGGTGGCTGCATGGCCCGACCATGCGGGGGTGTCCGCGGCCACGCTCTCTGCACGGCTACAGCGCCGCGCTGCGCAATATGATAAGTCGGGCGATGGCCATTACAACCTGATTTCTGCTTTGCACAAATCCATTCGCGGGTCTGATCCAGACGCTGCTCTCTATTGGTTCTCGCGCATGTTGGAGGGGGGCGAAGACCCTAGGTTCTTGGCGCGCCGTCTGACGCGTATGGCGTTTGAGGATATTGCCCTTGCTGACCCACAGGCGCAGCAGGTGTGTTTGGCCGCGTGGCAAAGCTACGAGCGTTTGGGGTCGCCCGAGGGGGAACTGGCCTTGGCCAATGCTGTGATCTATCTGGCCCTCGCGCCAAAATCGAATGCCGCCTATGTCGCCTATAAGGCCGCGCGTAAATTGGCGGCGCAGACAGGGTCACTTGCCCCTCCGAAGCATATCTTAAACGCCCCGACCAAGCTGATGAAAGAGCAGGGCTATGGCGCAGGCTATGCCTATGATCACGATGCTGAAGATGGGTTTTCTGGGCAGAATTACTTTCCCGATACAATCACGCGCCCCAGTTTCTATGAACCTGTAGAGCGTGGGTTTGAAAGGGATCTTGGAAAGCGGGTAGCATATTTTGCGAAGCTGAGGCGCGACCGAAACCGCGATGAGTGACCCGTGCCGCGGCTTTTGGTTGACAACAGACAGGCAGGGGCAGAAAGAGCCACCCATGATTTGGACAGTTTTTCAGGTGGCCCTTGGGGGCGCGATTGGTGCATCGCTGCGCTATCTTGTTGGCGTGGGGCTACATCGTGCGCTTGGGCCGACCGCTTTTCCCGTTGGGGTGATCTCGGTCAATATTCTTGGCTCTTTTTTGATGGGTCTTTTTGTGGGCCTTGCCGCACAGCGCGGGCTGACCCATTTATCCCCTTTCGTCATGACGGGGATCCTGGGCGGGTTTACAACATTTTCTTCCTTTTCGCTTGAGGTCATCACGCTTTATGAGCGGGGCGATTTAGGGTTGGCGGCGGCCTATATTCTGGGCTCGGTCATTCTCTCTATCGTTGCGATTTTCGTGGGGTTACTGCTGACACGGGTGGCGCTGCCATGACGGGTGTTCAGGTTTTGGCTGTCGCGAATGCAGATGCGGATCAGCGGCTTGATCGGTGGTTCCGCCGGCTTTTCCCGCATATCCCGCAAGGCCGCATTGAGAAGATGTGCCGCAAAGGTGAAATCCGTGTCGATGGCGGGCGCGTGAAACCCGCGACACGCCTGCAATCTGGGCAGGAGGTGCGCATCCCCCCCTTGCCTGACCCAATGCCCGAAGATGCGCTTGGCGCGCCGCGGGTGCAGAAATCGGCCATCTCGGACGCGGATGCCGCGATGATGCGCCGCGCGGTCATCTATCAAGACGATCATCTGGTTGCGATTAACAAACCCGCAGGCTTGCCCACGCAAGGCGGCAGCGGGCAAGGGGGGCGGCACGTTGATGCATTGGCTGCCTGTCTCGCGCGCGAGGGTGAGGATAAACCGCGCCTGGTTCATCGCTTGGATAAGGACACATCAGGCGTTTTGCTCTTGGCGCGCAGCAGGCAAGCCGCGCAGGCCCTCACCGATGCCTTTCGCCATCGTGAGACGCGCAAGATTTATTGGGCCGCCGTTGCAGGCGCGCCTTTGCCCCGAATGGGCAAAATCAAGTTTGGATTGGTAAAGGCCGCAGGCCATGGCAAAGGGGGCGAAGGCGAAAAGATGCGCTGCCTTCATCCATCTGAAATCGCCACCACCGATGGGGCCAAGCGGGCCGAGACGGATTATGCAACGCTCTCTGCGCTTGGGGGGCGGGTGTCATGGGTGGCGATGGTGCCGATTACTGGCCGCACCCATCAATTGCGCGCCCATATCGCGGAGCTTGGCCACCCGATCGTGGGGGATGGCAAATATGGCGGCAGCAGTCAGGAAAATTTGGGCGATGGATGGGGCGCGCAATTGGGGGGTGAAATCAGCCGCAAACTGCATCTTCACGCGCGTTATCTGAAATTCCGTCATCCTTTCACCAAACGGGATCTCACGCTAACCGCAGCCTTGCCTGATCACATGGCCCGCACATGGGATTTGTTCGACTGGCGCGCCGAAGATGTGCCCGTTGACCCGTTTTATGACGAGCTCGGATGACTGCGCCTTATCTGATCATTTTCGATGTCGATGGCACGTTAATCGACAGTCAGGCACATATTGTAGCTTCGATGGAGGCGGCATTTGGCGGCCATGATTTGCCTGCGCCAAGCCGTGCGCAGGCCTTGTCAATCGTAGGCCTATCGCTACCCGTGGCCATGCTGCGCCTTGCGCCTGATCATAGTGCCGAGATGCGCGCCGATTTGGTCGAAGGGTATAAGGCGGCCTTTCAATCATTGCGCCTCAGCGCAGATGGCGCGGCCTTGTCGCCGTTGTTTGAGGGGGCGATGTCAGTTCTAGAGACACTGCAGTCTGACCCGCGCTTTGTTTTGGCTATTGCGACTGGCAAGTCACGGCGGGGGATGGAACATATTTTGGATCAACACGGGCTGCGACCTTATTTTGCCTCTGTTCAGGTCGCCGATGATCACCCCTCAAAGCCACATCCCGCGATGGTGAAGGCCTGTTTGTCCGAATGTGATGTGCCCGCCGCGCGGGCCGTGGTGATCGGTGACACGACCTATGATGTCGAAATGGCAAAGGCTGCTGGCGCACAGGCTATTGGCGTCTCTTGGGGGTATCACAGCGTAGAGGATTTGCGGCAGTCTGGGGCCGATCCTATTTTGCAGCGCTTTGGCGAATTGCCCGCTGCCCTTGAACGAATTTGGAGCCTGACATGAGCGAATGGAAAGCCCGCCGTTTTTGGACATCTGCCAGCGTTGAAACGGTGGAAGGTGGCTATACGGTTCACTTGGACACACGGGCGGTCAAAACACCGCTTAAGGCGCCGCTGATTGTGCCAACCCAAACTATGGCCGAGGCGATTGCAGCAGAATGGATGGCCCAAGCCGAAGAGATCAATCCCCTCACCATGCCTGTCACACGGTCGGCAAATGCCGCGATTGATAAGGTCAGCGCACAAAAGCCAGAGGTTGTGGCGATGCTAGCGGCCTATGCTGAGACAGATTTACTCTGTCACAGGGCCGATCACCCACAGGAATTGGCCACACGCCAAGAAGCGGGATGGCGACCCGTCTTGGACTGGGCCGCAAGCGAGTTGAACGCGCCCTTGATCGTCACAATCGGCGTTTTGCCTGTGCCGCAACCGCAAGATAGCCTTGATCGGGTGCATCAACTTCTCTCGCAGTTTGATAATTTTTCTTTGACCGCATTGCATGACCTGATTTCTATCTCTGGCTCAGCCCTATTGGGGCTTGCCGTGGCGAAAGGCCAGTTCTCGCCGCAAGAGGCATGGAATCTGTCGCGAATCGATGAAAATTTTCAGGCAGAGCTTTGGGGCGAAGACGAAGAAGCCTTGGATGTGGCCGCGAAGAAAAAGGACGCTTTTCTTCACGCAGCACATTTTTACAGACTTGCAGGCGGGCACGAGGCCCTTGGGGCAGGTTGAGGCCTTGTTTTTTAATGAATATGTAATCTGCCCAAGCAGCAAGCATCCCGTGAACGGCTGCTATAAAGTTAGGCTTTACGTTTCGTAAACCTAGCTTCAAGCCTTGACCTTGGGCGGTATATTTGCCCAATTAAGCGGCATTGGCTCGCTTCTGCGGGCCACTGACATGAAGGTGGTCTTACGGCCATTGAGGAAACAGCCCAAAAGGGCGGTCCAATAGGAAGAGGTAAACATGAAAAAATCTGTAGTCCTAGCTACGCTGGCAGTTGCTGGTATGGCTGCGGGTATGTCTCAAGCGTCGACCCTTGATGAGGTCAAAGCGCGTGGCAGCCTGAACTGTGGTGTGACCACAGGTCTCACAGGCTTCGCAGAACCAAATGCCAGCGGCGTTTGGGAAGGTTTTGACGTTGCGGTATGCCGTGCCGTTGCAGCCGCCGTATTCGGCGACCCAATGGCGGTTGAGTTCGTTCCAACCACTGGTCAGACCCGCTTCACCGCGTTGGCCTCTGGCGAAGTTGATATGTTGGCACGTAACACCACATGGACCTTCAGCCGTGACGTTGATCTGAAGTTCGAATTCGTGGGCGTGAACTACTATGACGGTCAGGGCTTTATGGTTCCTGCATCCTTGGGCGTGTCTTCCGCGCTTGAGTTGGACGGTGCAACCGTATGTATCCAGACTGGCACAACCACCGAGTTGAACTTGGCTGACTTCTTTGCTTCGAACAACATGAGCTACGAGCCCGTGCCAATCGAAACAAACGCAGAAGCACAGCAGCAGTATCTCGCAAACGCCTGTGACGTTTACACCACAGACGCGTCTGGTCTGGCGGCAACCCGCGCGACCTTCGAGAACCCAGGCGACCACGTTCTTCTGCCTGAAATCATCTCCAAAGAGCCTCTCGGGCCGCTTGTTCGTCACGGCGACAACGAGTGGGGCGACATCGTTCGCTGGTCTTTGAACGCTTTGATCGCAGCTGAAGAGCTAGGCATCACTTCGGCAAACATCGCTGAATTGGCTGCTGCACCTGGTCAGAACCCAGAAATCAACCGTATTCTCGGCACTGAGGGCGACCTCGGCGCGATGCTCGGTCTGGAGGCAAACTGGGCGGTTAACGCGATCTCTGCTGGTGGTAACTACGGCGAGATCTTTGAGCGTTACTTGGGCGAAAGCACCCCAATCGGTCTGGCACGCGGCTTGAACGCGCAGTGGACTGATGGTGGCCTGCTCTACACCCCACCATTCCGCTAAGGTCTGAACGGAAGTTGGGCGCGGCATTCCCGCGCCCTTCTTCTATTCTAATATCCAAAATTACGCTGAAAGTGTTGCGACCCGTTTGTGCCGCACTCAAACTTTTTTACGCTGATTTAATGACAGGATTCCGCCATGGCCTCGATACCGGATCCAAGTTCTGAACCCTTCCGCTTGGGTCAGTTGATTTACGATCGTCGTTATCGCTCAATGACGATCCAAGTATTCGCTTTCATTATGATCATGGCCTTTCTTTGGCAGCTTGGCTGGAACACGGTTCAAAACCTGTCCGCGCTTGGCAAAGATTTTGATTTTGGCTTTCTAGGGTCGCGCGCGGGCTATGATATCAACCAGCGCTTGATCGAATATTCCAACGACAGCACTCATGGCCGTGCTGCGATTATTGGGATATTGAACACGCTGCTTGTCGCCTTTCTGGGCTGTATTCTTGCCACGATAATTGGCGTGATAGCAGGCGTTTTGCGTCTTTCAAAAAACTGGATCGTAGCGCGTTTGATGACGGTTTATGTGGAAGGTTTTCGCAATGTGCCGTTGCTGTTGTGGATCCTTGTGATCTTCGCCGTCATGACCGAAGCCACCCCACAGCCGCGCGATTTCCGCGAAGGCGGGGATGCGTCCATGATCCTGTTCGATAGTATCGCGATTACAAATCGCGGTATCTTTATCCCGCGTCCAATTTGGGGTGAGGGCTCAACGCTGCTTGTGGCGGTGTTTTTTGCTTCACTCTTTGCGATTTGGGCTTTCCGCCGCTATGCGCGCAAAAAACAAGAGGCAACGGGTCAAATCCTGCCTGTGTTCTGGATTTCTACGGCTTTGTTCTTTGTGCCTTCGGTTATTTTCTACTTCATTCTGGGCGGGCCAGTCACGCTGCAGTTGCCTGAATTGGGTGGGTTCAACTTTACGGGCGGCCTACAGGTGCGCAACTCGCTGATTGCTTTGTGGTTTGCGTTGTCGCTCTACACGGGTGCGTTCATCGCAGAGATTGTGCGCTCAGGTATTTTGGCGGTGTCACGCGGGCAAACCGAAGCAGCCTTTGCCTTGGGCTTGCGCCCCAACCGCACGATGAATTTGGTGATCCTGCCGCAGGCCTTGCGCGTGATCATCCCACCCCTGATTTCGCAATATCTGAACCTGACCAAGAACTCCTCCTTGGCGATTGCTGTGGGTTATATGGATGTGCGGTCTACCTTGGGTGGGATCACGATCAACCAAACAGGCCGCGAGCTCGAAGGGATGCTCCTCTTGGGCGTCTTTTACTTGGTCACGTCCCTAATCATTTCGGGCGTGATGAATGTCTACAACAACGCCGTTAAGTTGAAGGAGCGCTGAGATGGCAAATTCTGCGAATAGCTCCGTTTCTTATGTGCGCACCGAGATGCTGCCCGAGCAGGCCCCGCCTGTCTCGGAGGCGGGCGTGGTAAAATGGGTGCGTGAAAACCTGTTCTCTGGGCCGCTCAATACAATCCTAACAATTCTGTCTTTGGTCGCGATTTATTGGGTGGTCAGCCATGTTTTCCAATGGTTCGCCTATGGCATTTGGACTGCAAATTCACTGAGTGAATGCCGTGAGGTGCGTGACGCGCTTTACGCCGATGGTCGCAATGTCGCCTGTTGGGCCGTCTTGAGCGAGCGTTGGAACCAACTTCTATTTGGGTTCTACCCCGCCGATGCATATTGGCGCCCTGTTGTGGCTTTGATTGTGTTCTTCATCGCCGTTGCGCCTGTGATGTTCAACTTTGGTGGCCGCAAATTGGCGATCTTCTCGGCCGTGTCGCCCTTCATTTGCTACTGGCTGTTATGGGGCGGGTCGATTTGGGGGCCAATCCTGACGGCTCTGGGCTTTGTTTTGGCATGGTTGGCCTATGGCCAGATCACGCGGCAATTCGGGGCTTTAGCGGGCATCGTGGCGAGCATCCTTGTGCCGCTGATCTATTGGCGCTTTGGGGTTGCCCCACTAACGGGACTGGCCGATGGCATCTTGCCCATTGGAATTGAAAATATCCAATCCAAGGATTTCGGCGGGTTCATGTTGGCGCTGATCATAGGGATTACGGGCATTGTTCTGTCTTTGCCGCTTGGGATTTTGCTGGCGCTTGGGCGTCAGTCTGATTTGTTCATCATCAACAAATTCTCGGTGATCTTTATTGAGGTGATCCGTGGCGTCCCGTTGATTGTGTGGCTGTTCACGGCATCGCTTTTGTTGAACTACTTCCTGCCGCCTGGAACGAATTTTGACCTGATGCTCCGCGTGATTATCATGGTCACGCTCTTTGCCGCTGCCTATATGGCCGAGGTTGTGCGCGGTGGTTTGGCCGCTCTGCCTCGTGGGCAATATGAGGGGGCAGATAGTTTGGGCTTGGATTACTGGCAATCCATGCGCTTGATCATCCTGCCTCAGGCTTTGAAAATCTCAATTCCGGGCATCGTGAACACGTTTATCGGTTTGTTCAAAGACACAACCCTCGTGGTGTTCATCGGTCTGCTTGACCCAATCGGTCTGTCTAACGCGATCCGCGCTACGACCGAATGGAACGGGATTTACTGGGAATTGTTCATCTTCATCGGGCTTTGCTTCTTTGTGTTTTGCTACGCGATGTCCCGCTATTCGCAATATCTTGAGCGCAAGCTCGCAACAGATCGTCATTAAGGAGAGGCCGATATGAGTGAAGCCACCCCCTCCATCCAAGATCGTGAGATCAACCGTTCGCAGATGAAAGTCACCGATGAGGTGGCGGTTGAAATTCGCGATATGAACAAATGGTATGGTTCGTTCCATGTTTTGCGGGACATCAACCTCACTGTGAACCGCGGCGAACGTATCGTCATCTGTGGGCCATCTGGCTCGGGGAAATCTACGCTGATCCGCTGCATTAATGCATTGGAGGAGCATCAAAAGGGCTCCATCACTGTGGATGGCACATTGCTGTCAAATGACCTTAAGAACATTGACAAAATCCGTTCCGAGGTCGGGATGTGCTTTCAGCATTTCAACCTGTTTCCGCATTTGACCATTTTGGAAAACTGCACATTGGCCCCAATTTGGGTGCGCAAGACGCCCAAGAAAGAGGCCGAAGAAACGGCAATGTATTTCCTTGAGAAGGTGAAAATCCCCGATCAAGCGCATAAATATCCAGGGCAGCTGTCAGGGGGCCAGCAGCAGCGTGTGGCCATCGCGCGCAGCCTCTGTATGCGTCCGCGTATCATGCTGTTTGACGAACCGACATCGGCACTTGACCCTGAGATGATCAAGGAAGTTTTGGATACGATGATCCAATTGGCTGAAGAAGGTATGACCATGCTCTGCGTGACCCATGAGATGGGCTTTGCCCGTCAGGTTGCCAATCGCGTGATCTTTATGGATGCAGGCCAGATTGTTGAGCAAAACGAGCCTGAGCCGTTCTTCACCAACCCGCAAAATGACCGCACCAAGCTGTTCTTGAGCCAAATCTTGGGTCACTGATCCCGCTTAGGGCAAGTCACGCGGTGTGATAAAGGCGCGGGCAACCCCCGCGCCTATTTCTATGTTGGCCCAAGATGTTGCGTTAAAGTCCACGGCCAAGGTCGCGGCTGTAGGGTAGCGGGTGAATTTCTCGTGTTGGGGCTGTGTCGCCACCAGCGAGCGCGCCAAGCTACCAATACCGGGATTATGCCCGATGACGGCCAATGTGTGGCCCTCACTGGCCCTGATGACATTCAGCATATCAGGCGGCATAGCGAGATAGAGCGCGCGTGTATAAGAAACTTCGATTTCCGCACCGCTAAAGGATCGGGAAATCGCCGCCCATGTATCGACAGCACGGGTTGCGGTCGAGCAAAGCACATGATCAGGCCGATACCCCTGCGCCTCAAGCCATGTTCCAACGCGCGGTGCATCCTCTATTCCGCGGGCATTGAGGGGGCGGTCATGGTCATCCAACCCAGCATCGCCCCAATCTGATTTTGCATGGCGGATTAAGATCAACGTCAGGGTCATGGGTGAAAGCTCCGCATGTGGAAATGTGATTGCGCCTCAACGCGTCCAAAGTTTTGTGAGATCGGGCAGGCGCGCCGCGCCCTGCAGCCCTTGGTCATGCAATCGGCCCCCGCCATTGTGTTCAGATGGTCGTGGCATCGGATCGTATCATAGCCCGATCTGTCAAAGGCTGCGACAGGGCACGCGCTGCGGCAGGGTTGGTGCGTGCAGCTGTCGCATGGGCGGTCTTGGGCAGGCGCTTGAGGCACTGCATAGGGCAAGCCAAGTGCGCCGCGAAAGGAAACAAACAATCCCGATTGCGCATGGATGAGCAGCCTTATTGGGCTAGGCCATACCGCACCTGTCGCCAAAGCCCATTGGTAAAATGGTGCATAGGGTGGGCCACCAAAGGGAAAATAGGCTTCCCCCCCAATCTCGCGGGCCCAGTCACCGATGACCCGCGCAGACCAGCGATCCATCGGGTCAGGGGCGCCATCACGATATTCGGGGCTGCCTTCAAACGCAGACCAAAACTGAGGCTCATCAGGCCCCAAAAGCACCACGGTTTTTACCTCTTGGCCTAGGCCATGACTGTCCTCTGGGGCAAAATGCCCCAAAATGCGAAGGTGCCGCGCATGCGCGCCTTGTGAAAGGTCGGTTAGGTTCATTCTTTAGCCTGCGCTGATTGCTCTGCGCTGCGCAAGCGAAACTAGGCGCGGATGATTGATCCTGCCCCGTGATCCGTGAACAATTCCAAAAGGCAGGCATTGGGCGCGCGCCCGTCCAAAATAACGGCAGCGCGCACGCCTGCGCGCACAGCTGACAGGGCCGTTTCGGTTTTGGGGATCATGCCGCCTGCGATGACCCCGCTTTCGGTCATGGCCTCAACATCTGCGGCGCTCAATTCGGTTACCACTTCGCCATCGGCATTTTTGACGCCCGACACATCGGTCAAAAGCAGCAGGCGATCTGCCTTCAGGGCGGCGGCAATAGCCCCCGCTGCGGTGTCGCCATTGATATTATAGCTGTGACCATCACGATCTGCACCAATGGGGGCAATCACAGGGATCATCTCGGCCTCAAAGAGTTGCCGCAGAAGGGTCGTGTCTACCTCACTGGGTTCGCCGACAAAGCCAAGTTCGGGGTCGGCCATTGTGCAGGTGATCATCGAGGCATCTTTGCCCGACAGACCAACTGCGCGCCCGCCTTCGGCGTTGATCGCTTGCACGATCCGCTTATTAACCTGACCCGACAGAACCATTTCCACAACAGCCATCGTGGCGGCATCCGTGACCCGCTTGCCGCGCGTGAAGGTGGAGGTCACGCCAAGTTTTTCTAGCATCTCATTGATCATTGGCCCGCCGCCATGCACCACCACAGGGTTCACCCCAACAGTGCGCATCAGCATCACATCGCGCGCGAATGAGGCCATTCCCTCATCCGATCCCATCGCATGACCGCCCAATTTGATCACCACAATCGCTCCGTGATAGCGCTGCAAGTAAGGCAGGGCTTCGTTCAAGGTGCGGGCGGTCGAGAGAAAATCACGCATTTTGGCTGTCTGCTTCTTCATCTTTGGCGTTCCAAACTGATCCCGCGCCATATTGGGCGCGCTAGACTCCTTCCATAAGGCAGGAAGGCTTGGCTGTGAAGGTGGCTGTTCTCAAGCAAGCCCTGCGATCAAGGCCCGAAGGTTTTCAATACCCCAACCTTTTTCTGACGAGGTCATCAAGAGCTCGGGATAGGCGGCGGGGTGTTTTGACAGCGCCTTGCGCACTTGGGCCAAAATTTTATCGCGTTCAGCTTCTTTTACCTTGTCGGCTTTGGTCATCACGACCTGAAAGGTCACAGCTGATTGATCAAGCAGGGTCATGATCTCGTCATCAACCGCCTTGATCCCATGCCGTGTGTCGATAAGCACGAAAGCGCGGCGCAATGAGACGCGGCCTGACAGATAGGCCTTGAGCAATTTCTGCCATTTCTCGACCACCGCAACAGGCGCTTCTGCATAGCCATAGCCCGGCAAGTCGACCACATAATGGCTCTCGCCAAGTGTGAAGAAGTTGATCTCTTGTGTCCGTCCGGGTGTGTTTGAGGCCCGTGCCAAGTTTTTACGCCCAGTCAGCGCATTGATCAGCGAAGATTTCCCAACATTCGAGCGCCCAGCAAAGCATATTTCAAGCCGATCTGCTGGGGGCAGGCCATCCATGGCAACAACGCCTTTGACAAAATCTGCACCGCGCGCAAACAGCAGCCGCCCCTTCTCAAGGCTGATCTCATCGGCATCTTCGGCCAGCGGGAAAGGCAGGGCTGCACTCACCAGATAATCTCCACTTTATCCCCTTGGGCGATATGCCCTGCTTGGCTGGTTTCTGCGTATACGCCAAATTCGCTGTGATCCCAACCGCTTTGCAATATTTGCAGAGTTGGCACATCCCTTACCCCTGTGTCAGGATTTGCTTCAGTTGCACGACAACGGGTTATTGGTTCTACGATTTTTAGGCGGGCCTCGCCAATCACGAGGGTCGCCCCAATCAGGTCAAGCTCTTCCCAAGGGGCTAGACCCTCAAGCCAAAGATTCCCACGAAAGCGGCGCGGATCCAATGGCATATCGGCCCGCGCCTCTAAGGCGCGCAGCGAGGCAAGATTTAGAATTGAGATTGAGGCAAAATTCGCATCGGTCATGCCTGATTTAGGCGCTGCGACCACCGCCATGGGGGCGGGTCGCTCGGGCGGATAAATTGCCCCTAGCCATGCAATCAAATCGCTGTGGTCGCCTTTTGGGTCGAATATGTGATCTGGCAAATCAGGGTGCGACAGGCGGATTGTGCCATTGTCGAAACAGCAAGCCGTGATGGCCATAAGCTGAGGGGCCTTTGCGCCGCGCAAGAAATTTCGGCAGGGCTGCCATTGCCCCTGCAAGGGGTCAGCCCCCGCTTCAATCACCGCATAGGCACGATCAAGCGGCAAAGCGCAATCGGGGGCCATAAAGGCCCCCGAAATACGTTCTGCGCCAATACCCTTAATCGGGTGTCGCCATATCTGGTCGAGTGTGATGCTCACTTAGCGTTCTTTGCGCCGCCGCGTTTGAAACTTGCGCGGATATTGCCAAACAGATCGGGCTTATACCCTTGGTGACGCATGATCGTGTATTGCTGCGCAAAGGTCAGGGTGTTGTTCACGATCCAGTAAATCAACAAGCCTGTCGCGAAATGGCCCAACATGAACATAAAGATAAAGGGCAGCCACGCGAAAATCGCGGCCTGTGTTGGGTCAGTGGGCGCTGGATTCAGCTTTTGCTGCAACCACATCGAGATGCCCAAAAGGATGGGCAGAACCCCGATAAAGATCAGCGCAAGCATCGTGCCTGGCTCTGGCGCTGGCCATGGGAACAGGCCGAACAGGTTGAAGATCGAGGTTGTATCAGGCGCGGATAGATCCCGAATCCAGCCAAAGAACGGTGCGTGGCGCAATTCTAGCGTCACGAAAATCACCTTATAGAGCGAGAAGAAAATCGGGATTTGCAGCAAAATCGGCAAGCAGCCCGAAGCGGGGTTCACCTTGTTCTTCTTATACAGCTCCATCATGCCTTTTTGCATGGCTTCGCGGTCATCACCTGCGCGCTCTTTCAGCTTCTCCATCTCTGGTTGAAGCTCTTTCATCCGCGCCATGGAGGCATAGGATTTATAAGCAAGCGGGAATAAGACAGCCTTGACGATGAAGGTCAGCGCAATAATCGCAAGACCCATATTGCCAATCATCACATTCAGATTGTGCAGCAGCCAGAACATCGGCTTGGTGATGAAATAGAACCAACCCCAGTCAATCGAGTCGAGAAAGCGATCAATCCCGCCTGCGTCTTGATAGTTGCGGATGGTTTCCCATTCCTTCGCCCCTGCAAAGAGCATGGTGGTGACTTCGGCCGTTGCCCCAGCAGCAACATCAACTGCGGGCATCCGCGCTTCTGTTTGATAGATATCCGCCCCCGCCACGTGGCGCGTTGCGGCCACAAAGGGCTGACCCGCGCCGGGGATCAAGGTGGTCATCCAATATTTATCGGTAAAACCGATCCAGCCGTTTTCGGCAACATCCACCAATTCTGCCGCCGCGCCTTCGCTGGGCATGACATCGAATTCGGTGACGTTTTCATAACCGATCTCGTCCAAAGTGCCGTCTGCTTTACGAACAACACCTTCGTGAAGGATGAAGAAATTCTGCAAATCTGCGGGTAGGCCATGGCGGGCCACGATACCGTAAGGGGCCAAGCGCACAGGCGCGCCCGTGGTGTTGCGCACAGATTGCGTTACAGAGAAAATGAAATTCTCATCAACCGAGATCACGCGATTGAAAATCAGGCCGTTGCCATTATCCCATTCAAGGGTAACGGGGGTCGTGGTCGTTAGGGTTTCGCCCTCGACCAAACGCCATTCGCTGTTGGGGCCAGGCACTTGGTCAAAATCAAGCGCGCCACCGGGCGCCCATCCATAAAGGGCGTAATAGGCATTTGGGCCGCCAACTGGCGACAGAAGGCGCACGATATTTGCGTCTTCATCAATCGTTTCACGGTAGTTTTTCAGGGATAGGTCATCAATCCGCCCACCCAAGAGTGAGATTGAGCCGAGCAATTCATCGGTTTCAATCGCCACGCGTGCCGAGGAGGATAAAGCCACGGCGCGTGTCTCTTCCGCACCGATCAGAACGGGGTCGCTTGACCCTGCGTTCGGCGGCAGAATGGCATCTGCGGGCGCGGTCGTATCGGATGCGACTGCCGCGTCCGTTTGCGTTACCTGTGGGTCTTCGGGGGGAAACAGAAGAAACCACACCAAAATGACGAGAAAGCTCAAGGCCGTGGCCAGGATCAGGTTCTTGTTCTGATCTTCCATGATCGCGCTATGCCCTATGATTTATTGACAGTCGGGTTCAATAGGCTAGCGGCGCAAAGGTCAAGGGGTTTGCGCCGAATATCGCGAGAACTGCGCCAATCTGGCCTAGTCTTGTCCCGTATTTTCGGCGCGCCGCGTCAGGCCGATGAAATCAAATAATTCAGGGTCAAGCAGATGCGATGGGCGCGCATTCATTAAGGCCGAAAAAATCTTTTGCCGCCGCCCAGGTGCGCGGGCTTCCCACTCATCCAAGAGGCGTTTGATGGCTTGGCGTTGTAACCCGTCTTGCGATCCGCACAGATCACAGGGAATGATGGGATAGTTCATCGCGCGGGCGAAGGTTTCACAATCCGCTTCGCTGACATGGGCCAGCGGACGATAGACAAAAAGATCCCCTTCATCATTCAAAAGCTTGGGTGGCATCGAGGCCAGTTTGCCGCCGTGAAACAGATTGAGGAAAAATGTTTCCAGAATGTCATCGCGGTGGTGGCCCAAAACCACCGCCGAACACCCTTCTTCGCGGGCAATGCGATATAAATTGCCACGGCGCAATCGTGAACACAGCGCGCAATAGGTGCGGCCTTGCGGCACTTTATCCATCACAATTGAATAGGTGTCTTGATATTCAATCCGATGCGGCACGCCCATCTTTGTGAGAAACTCTGGCAACACCGTTGCAGGAAATCCAGGTTGGCCCTGATCTAAGTTGCAGGCCAAAATCTCTACGGGCAGCACGCCGCGCCACTGCAATTCGGTCAAGGCTGCCAAAAGCGTGTAACTGTCTTTGCCGCCCGACAGACAGACCAACCATTTCGCGCCGCGCTCGATCATGCCGTAGCGGTCAATCGCTTCGCGGGTTTCACGGATGATCCGCTTGCGCAGTTTCTTAAATTCGGTGCTTGAGGGCGCGCCGTGAAAGAGCGGGTGGATATCCTCTGCATCGTCCAACATGGTGCGGCCTTCATCTTCACGCAGTTTTGATGTGCCTGCCATAGGCGAGGCAAGGCAGAAACGTCAAGTAAACTTGCTTTCTGCTCGTTTGCGCTAGCTTCGCAAATAGGCAGATATGGATGGGGCATCATGAAAAAATTGGCAGTGGCGGCGCTTTTGATGTTGGCGGCCTGCACGGGTAAACCTGCGCTTGATGATCCAAATCTCAGCACCCGCAACTTGAATCTAGAAGAGTTCTTTCAAGGTGATCTTGTGGCCTATGGTCAGTTTCAGGATGTCTTGGGCGAGGTGCGCCGCCGCTTTGAGGTGAAGATCAACGGGACATGGGATGGAGAAACCCTGCGTTTGGTCGAAGATTTCGTTTATGAGGATGGCAGCACCGAACAGCGTATTTGGCTCTTGGAAAAGCTGGATGAACAACGATGGCAAGGAACGGCTGACGGGGTGATCGGCATCGCAACGGGCGAGGAGCGTGGAGATGTCTTTAATTGGGCCTACACGATTGACCTGCCAGTGGGGCAGGGTGAAACCCTGCGGGTCAGCTTTGATGACTGGATGTGGCTCTTGAGTGATGACCGATTGCTCAACCGTGCCTATATGAAGCGCTTTGGCGTGACCATCGGCGAGGTCATCATTTATTTCGAACGGGTTTGATCTCCGCCCTTTGGTGGCACTGGGTCGTAACCTGATCCGCCAAGAGGGTGGCAGCGTCCAATGCGGCGCAGCAAAAGATAGCTGCCTTTGATCGGCCCATGTCGCTCAAGCGCCTCAAGCGCATAGGCGCTGCAGGTTGGCTGATAGCGGCAGTTAAACCCCACCCATGGGCTGAAAATCAGCCGATAAGCCCGAATGGGCAAAGATAGGATCCATGCCAAGATGCGCATCTACGCCCCCCGCTTTCGCGACGCGTGGATGCGGGATAAGGCTGCGACCAACTCTACCTGCATTTGCGCAAAAGGATGCAACAAGGTGACTTCGGGGCGGCCTACCAACACATAGTCCCACCCCGCTTGCCCATGCAGGGCCAGTGTGTCGCGCGCAATTTCACGCAAGCGGCGCTTTGCGCGGTTACGCGCCACCGCATTGCCGATCTTTTTGGAGCAGGTATAGCCAACGCGGATCACCTTTGGATCCGCGCCCTCACCCGCATCACGCTTGCGCGCCTGAAGCAAGAAGGCAGGCGCAGGCGCACGGGCCGCTTTGGCAGCCCGTAAGAAATCGGCACGTTTGCGCAAGGTTTCCATGATTCAAGCCCGATTTGGCGTTCAAATGCAAAAAGCCCCTGACGAAATCTCGGCAGGGGCGCGTTGAGGGTTGCCCCTCAAAGCCTGAGAAACGCTTATGCGCTCAGAGATTTGCGGCCACGCGCGCGGCGCGCGTTCAAAACCTTGCGGCCTGCTTTGGTCGCCATGCGTGCGCGGAAGCCATGACGGCGCTTGCGCACGAGGTTTGAAGGCTGAAAAGTCCGTTTTGACATCGGCTTGCTCCAGTTTGCTGGTCGGCGCGCGCCTACGCGCGCAAGTCACACGACCAAAAGAATCCGTATAAGGCCTGCGGCATACGCAAAGCAAAGCGGCGTGTCAATAAATGCGCGCGGTAAAATGCAACCTAACTCAAGTTTATTGTGATGGGCATAGAATCGCGCAACATATGCGCGGGGCGTTACAATTCCACAATAAAACAACTATCTATGTGGCTGAGGGTATGCGGGGAAGGTTTCGTGTTTAACACACTCTCGGGACGATTTTTGATTTTGACCCTGTGCTTCGTAATGTTGGCAGAGGTTTTGATCTTCGTGCCATCGGTGGCCCGATTCCGTGAAGATTATCTTTTGTCGCGCCTTGAGAGGGCGCAAATTGCGTCACTGGCCCTTTTGGCGAATGATGGGATGGTTGATCCTGCGCTTGAGGATGAATTGCTGCGCAATGCAGATGTTTTAAACGTTGTGTTGCGGCGGGACGCGGTGCGGGAACTGGTGCTCGCTGCGCCGCAAATCCCACCTGTGGCCACCACCTATGATCTGCGCAATCCTCCATCCTTGGGTTTGATCCGCGATGCCATGATGCAGCTTTGGGATCAAACGGATCGCACAATCCGCGTGATTGGCGCGCCTGTGCGCGATGCGGGCCTTGAGATCGAGGTGACCATGCACAGCGCCCCCTTACGCGCCGCGATGGTCGAGTTTGGCCTACGGATCCTTGCCCTGTCGGCGGTGATTTCTGCCTTCACGGCGGCGCTTTTATTTTTCTCTGTGCGGTATTTCCTTGTGACACCGATGAACCGCGTGGTCGGGCAGGTGCGCGCCTATGCGGATGCCCCCGAAGATGCCCGCCGCATCATAACGCCAAGCGCGGGCTTGCATGAGTTGCGGGATGCCGAGGTCGCTTTGAACAAGATGCAGACCCAATTGACCGCCGCCCTGAAGCAGAAGGATCATCTTGCGCAGATGGGCGCGGCTGTGGCCAAAATCAGCCATGATTTGCGAAATATCCTGACCACAGCCAGTCTGATGGCAGATCGTTTGGAGGGCAGCGATGATCCTGCCGTGCAGCGCACCTCACCAAAGTTGCTGCAATCTTTGTCACGGGCGGTCAATCTTTGCGAAGGCACCTTGGCCTTTGGTCGTGCGCAAGAGCCACCGCCTGCCTTGGCGCGGGTAGATGCAGCGGGGCTGCTGCGCGATGTGGTCGAAAGTGAATCGCTTGGGCCAGATGCCGAGGCGATTGAATTCGATGTCTGTGTTGAAACAGGTTTGACCCTGCGCTGTGATGCTGAACAGATTTTCCGCGTGTTGAGCAACCTGATCCGCAACGCAAGGCAGGCCATTGCAGCACAAGGGGGGGTAGGCGTGATCCGTATCTCGGCCCAAGCTGCGCCAAATGAAGACGGGTGGGAAATTCGTATTCGCGACACGGGGCCGGGACTGCCAGAAAAGGCGCTAGAACATTTGTTCAAACCTTTCCAAGGCGGCGCGCGCAAAGGTGGCTCGGGTCTTGGCCTTGCCATAGCGGCGGAATTGGTGCGCGGGCATGGTGGCGCGCTGACTTTAGAATGCAGCACCTCTGAGGGAACTGAATTTAGAATTTGGCTGCCCTCGCAACCTTTGGGGTGAATTCGCCCTTGCGCTGCGGTGACATGGGCGTTAAGAGCCACCTCCACGCGCTGGTAGCTCAGTTGGATAGAGTACTTGACTACGAATCAAGGGGTCGGGGGTTCGAATCCTCCCCAGCGCGCCATTTTCCTTACATTTTAGGTGCGTTTGTCCGTGGTGTCTCGCCTCTGCGCTTGAGTTTCAGTGGCATGACGCCAATAGAGCTTTGGCTTAGGTTGTGAGTTCTGCGACAGGAATAAAGGGAAAGAATGTCCCGCAAGACCAAACGCCAAACCAGTCTGCACCGCTCGTGTTATGCGCCACGCCAAGATCGACAAGCCGATAAAAGCTCTTGCGATCGATAAGCGCCTCAAGGCCGCGGCGCACCATAACGTAAGGCGAAGGTTCCCCATCTGCGCTGCGTGTGAGGCGAATGGGGCTTTGGGCGCTGGCGCTGACGGTGTCGCCCACATTGGTTGTGAATTGCACCTCTTGCGCCGCGCCCTCGCCTCTCACAATAAAATCCTGCGCTACGAACGGGGCATCTTCGACCCGGATCCCCACCTTTTCTACGGGGGTCACGAGGAAATATTTATCCCCTTCCCGTTTCAGAATCGTTGAAAACAGGCGCACCATGCGCGGTCGCCCAATCGGGGTGCCGTTGTAAAACCATGTCCCGTCACGCCGAATTTCCATGTCGATATCGCCGCAAAAAGGTGGGTTCCATTGATCAACAGGGGGCAGTTTGCCTTGCTTTTGCGCATTGGTCGCGGCGGCCAATAGGGATTCAGGCGTCATGGTCACGATGTTTTGTCTCCTATGGGCTTTTGCCATTTGTGGTCGGCGCCATAGTTAGATTTACTAGCGAACAGGTTACGACCCCAACATAATCATTATGCGGAGCATTTCTATGGCTGAGCTTGAAAACCTGACATCCGAGATTGATCGGCTTGGTGCGCAGCTTGGTCAGGCGCGGGCAGAAATTTCCAAACGCATTATCGGTCAAGATCAAGTGGTCAGTCTGGCTTTGGCGGCGATGTTGTCAAACGGCCATGCCCTGCTGATGGGGTTGCCGGGTTTGGGGAAAACACGGCTTGTCGACACGATGGCCCAAGTCATGGGTCTGCGTGCCAATCGGGTGCAATTTACCCCTGACCTGATGCCCGCCGATATTCTGGGGTCCGAAGTTTTGGATACAGGCCCCGATGGGCAGCGCAGCTTTCGCTTTTTGGAGGGGCCTGTATTTTGTCAGCTGTTGATGGCCGATGAGATCAACCGCGCCAGCCCGCGCACGCAAAGCGCCCTCCTGCAAGCGATGCAGGAGCGAGAGGTCACAATCGCAGGTGCTGCACGCCCATTGCCCGCCCCATTTTTGGTTCTGGCCACGCAGAACCCGATTGAACAAGAGGGCACATATCCATTGCCTGAGGCGCAGCTTGATCGCTTTTTGTTGCGCATTGATGTGACCTATCCTGATCGCGCGGCGGAGCGGGACATATTGATTGCGACAACGGGCCCAAGTGAGGCGGCAACAGCGCAAGTTTTTGCCGAAGCCGATTTGATTGCGGCACAAAATTTGGTGCGCCACATGCCCGTAGGGGATCGGATTTGTGACATGATCCTTGATCTGGTGCGCGGATGTCGCCCTGACCCTGCGGCTGATCCCGCGCGGATCGCGGCGCATTTGGCTTGGGGTGCGGGGCCGCGTGCTGCGCAGGCCTTGATGGTTTCGGTGCGCGCACGGGCGTTGATGGAGGGGCGATATGCGCCTTCTGTCGAGGATATTCGCGCTATGGCCCCTGCGGTTTTGATCCACCGCATGGCGCTTGGTTTTGCCGCGCGGGCCCAAGGCCATGATCTGGCCGCTCTCTTGGCCCGCGAAATTGATCTTGTTTTGGATCACGCAGCCTAAATGCCCCCGCGCGCCTCGCATAGTGATCCAACCGATCTCTTGCGCCTCCGCGCTGATGCGGCTGCCCATGCGGCACGTTTGCCCGCGTTGTTGGTTGCTGCAGAGCATTTGGCGTCCAGCCTGCATTTGGGGGATCATGGCCGCCGCCGCGCAGGCGGGGGGGATGAGTTTTGGCAATATCGACATGTCCAAGCAGGGGACAGCGCCACAGCGATTGATTGGCGCAGGTCGGGGCGAGGGGATGGATATTACGCCCGCCAAACCGAATGGCAGGCTGCGCAAAGCCTACTGATATGGTCTGACCCTGCAGCGTCTATGCGGTATAGCTCTCTCTCGGATCCAATGGCGCAAAAACGGATGCGCGCGGATGTGATTGCGTTGGCCTTGGCCGAATTGGTGTTGCGCGCGGGTGAACGGGTCGGGTGGTTAAATAGCCAGACCCCGCCGCGTGCAGGGGTCACACAGCGCGAAGCTTTGGCGCGCGATTTGCTTGCCCCAAAATCAGGCACGGTCACGGCGCAGACTATACCCAAAGGCGCAAAGATCGTGATCCTGTCCGATTTTCTGCGGGGGACGGATGAATTGGCCATGGTTCTGCGCAAGGCGACCGAGGCGCGCGCGCGCGGGGTCATTCTTCATCTTATGGATCCCGCTGAAATGGCCTTCCCTTTTGCGGGGCGTGTTTTGTTCCAAGATCATCCCGCAGGGCCCGAGTTCGAGACGCAAGCGGCAGATGCATTGCGTGATAAGTATCAAGCGCGGTTAGACGCCCATCGTGCCAATCTGATGACCGTGGCACAGCGCCATGGATGGCCCTTCTTCACTCATGTAACCGACCACCCTGCCAGTGTGGCGTTGATGTCTCTCTATCAGGCTTTGTCAGAGGCGCGGCAATGATTGGGGCGCTTGGATTTTCGGCGGCATGGGTCTTGGCGGCTTTGGCGGTGTTGCCCGCCCTTTGGTGGCTGTTGCGCGTTGTGCCGCCGCAGCCAAGGCGCGTTTACTTCCCCGCGCTGATCTTTTTGCTGGGATTGACCGATAAAGAAAATGACAGTGCCAAAACCCCGTGGTGGCTGTTGATGCTACGCCTTATGGCGGCAGGGTTTTTAATCTTGGCGTTGTCTGGCCCCGTGGTGAACCCGCCTCCGTCTGAGGGGGATGAAACGCCACAAGCTCCTTTGGTGATTTTGCGCGATGGGGGTTGGGCAAGCGCGCTTGATTGGTCTGCAGAACAACAGGCCATCGAGGCCAATTTGCGCGCCGCCATCCGCGATGGGCGTGCTGCTGTCGTCATTAGCCTGACGGAGCAGCCTCAGGCTTCGCTTGAGGCGCTGCTGACCTCTGGGGATGAGCAAATCATGCGGTTGTCTGCGATGCGTCCCGCACCCTTCGCGCCCGATTATGCCGCTTGGTCAGATTGGTTCGCAGAGCAATCCATCCTCTTTGACGGGCTTTGGTTTTCAGACGGCTTGGCGCATGGCAGTGAACGCGCGGGCTTAGCTGAGCTTTTGGCGGCGCGGGCGGCGCGGCTGCGCGTGATCGAAACGGGTGACAATCTTTTGCGGATGGTCGCCCTTGCCCCGCTTGAGCAAGGCGGGGATGGTGTCACACTCAGGCTCTTGCGCGCGCAATGGCCCGCGTTGCCAACGGCGCGTTATATCGTGCAAGGGTTTGGGCCTGATCCATCAGGCGTGCCGCGCGTGTTGGTTGAGGCTGAAGCGGTCTTTGAAGAGGGGGCTGTAGAGGCCAACCTTGCCCTTACCCTGCCGCCCGAATTGCGCAATCGCCTGACCCGCTTTGAGGTGGCGGGACAACCGCAGGCGGCTGCGCGTTTATTGATTGATGACAGTCTCGCACGGCGCGAGATCGGGTTGGTTGCGTCAAATGCCCCTCAGGAGGGGCAGGCCTTACTTTCCCCCTTCCATTATCTGCGCGAGGCGCTGTCCCCGAATGTCGATCTTATCGAGGGCGGTTTGGCCGAGATTTTGCCCGCAAATCCTGATGTGATCATTTTGGTTGATGTGACCCGTTTGCCTGAAACAGAACAATCTGATTTGACGGCATGGGTGGAACAAGGCGGCCTGTTACTGCGCTTTCCTGGGCCACGAATGGCCGCATTGTCACCTGCCGAGATGCAAGCCGACGCATTGATGCCCGTGCAACTGCGCCAAGGTGGGCGTGCTTTGGGCGGGGCGATGTCATGGGCCGATCCGCGCAAGCTAAACCCTTTCCCAGAGACATCCCCCTTTTTTGGCCTGGCCATTCCTGATGAGGTTACGGTCAGCCAACAGGTTTTGGCGCAGCCAGGCCCAGATTTGGCGGCGCGCAGTTTGGCCGCCTTGGAAGATGGCACGCCATTGGTCACGCAAATGACACGGGGGGCAGGGCGTGTCGTCTTGTTCCATGTGACCGCCAATGCAGAATGGTCAAACCTGCCTCTGTCGGGTCTGTTTGTGCAGATGTTGGAACGGCTCTCAGTCTCTACCCGCCCGATCAGCGCGGAGGGCAAAGATTACACAGGGCTTAGCTTTGTTTCCGCGCAAGTGTTGGACGGGTTTGGTGCGCTTTATGATGCGCAGGGCGAAATCACAGTTGCAGGTGAAGATTTGCAAAGCGGGGCACTATCGGCCGATATGCCGCCAGGCCTGTATCAGACCACCACGGGTCGCGTGGCGCTAAATGTGATTAAATCTGCGCAGGATCTGACCTTGGCAGATTGGCCTGAAAATGTGTCGGTCATACGGGGGCTGAGCGCCCCACCAACGCCCCTTGCGCCTTGGTTGTTCCTGTTGGCGCTGATTGCGCTTGCCGCAGATATGATTGGCAGCTTGGCTGTTACGGGGCGGCTGCCTGTGCGGGCCAAAGCCGCGCTTTTTGCGGTGGTCTTGATGGCGCCCTTTGCACCCAGTGACGCGCAAACCCTAACGCCCGAAGACATGTTTGGCCTGATGGCTACCGAAGATTTGCGCTTAGCATATGTCGTTACGGGCGATGATGCGGTGGACGAGATTTCGCGCGCAGGGCTTCAGGGTTTGTCCGATACGCTTTGGGCGCGCACCACGATTGAGCCGAGCCCACCCGTAGGTGTGGAGTTGACGCGCGATGAGTTGGCGTTTTTCCCGCTCCTGTATTGGCCCGTGACAGAAGGCCAAAACCGCCCTTCTGATGATGTTTATCAGCGCCTCAATGCCTATTTGCGCGGTGGGGGCATGATTGTTTTCGATACAAGAGATGGGGATCTTGGCGGCATTGGTGGCGCAACGCCCGCTGCACGCCGTTTGCAGGATTTGGCGCAGGGCTTAGACATTCCGCCCCTCGCGCCAATCCCAGAGGATCATGTTTTGACCCGCGCCTTCTATTTATTGGCCGATTTCCCAGGGCGCTATACATCGCGCGATATTTGGGTTGAGGCGGCCCCACCCGAACCTGACCCTGCCGAGGGCATGCCCTTTCGCGCGCTCAATGATGGGGTGAGCCCCGTGATTATTGGTGGCAATGACTGGGCTGCGGCATGGGCGGTCGATGGGGCAGGTCGCCCACTCTTGCCCATTGGGCGCGGATATGCCGGTGAACGGCAACGCGAAATTGCGCTGCGGTTTGGGGTCAATCTTGTCATGCATGTCTTGTCAGGAAATTACAAATCCGACCAAGTCCATGTGCCAGCCTTGCTGCAAAGATTGGGGAATTAAGGGATGGGTATGATGATCCTATTCGATCCTTATCTCCCTCCCATGGTCGTGGCTGTTGTGGCGGCTGTGTTGTTGGTGATCACGGGCTATGCTGCACTGCGCGGCCTGCGCGGGTGGCCCTATCGTGCCGTTGCGGCGATGGTTGCACTTGTGGCGCTGATGCGCCCAATCTGGCAGGAGGAAACCCGCGCCCCCCTGGCCGATATCGCCCTCGTGGTGGTGGATCAATCGGCATCGCAAGGCTTGGCTGATCGCCCCGCCCAAACCGAAGCCGCGCTTGCCGCCCTTGTCGCAGAATTAGAGACAAAAGGGGTCGAGGTTGAACTGCGCTATGTGGCCGATGCGGATGGCAATCAAGGAACGCAGCTTTTGTCTGCCTTAAGCGGGCTTGCCGCGGAATTACCCCAAGAGCGCATTGCTGGCGCATTTTTGCTGACAGATGGGCAAGTGCATGATCTGGACGCAATGCCCACAGCGATTGGCCCCGTTCACGCGCTGATCACGGGGCAGGCAGATGATTGGGATCGCGCCCTTCAAATTGAAACTGCCCCCGCCTATGGCATTTTGGGCGAAGATGTAAAAATCGCATTGCGTGTCAGTGATTTCGGCCCCCTCCCTGATGGGGTGGATGCGCGCCAGACCGAGGTGATTTATTCGATTGACGGGAACGAGCCACAGCGCGCGATTGTGCCCGTTGGGCAGCCGCTTGAATTAACATTGAACCTCGCCCATGCGGGGCGGAACGTTGTGCGCTTTGCGGTGCCTGTGCAGGCGGGGGAATTAACCCCGCGCAACAATGTCGCTTATGCGCAGGTCAATGGGGTGCGGGATCGTTTGTCGGTGTTGCTTGTGTCAGGCGAGCCACATATGGGCCAAAGGACATGGCGCAATTTGTTGAAATCTGACCCTGCGGTGGATTTGGTGCATTTTACCATTCTGCGCCCCCCTGAAAAGCGCGACAATGTTCCTGTGTCGGAATTGTCCTTGATTGCCTTTCCCACTCGTGAGCTGTTCATGGATCAAATTGATGATTTCGATTTGATCATCTTTGATCGGTATCAACGGCGCGGGATATTGCCCCTGATCTATCTTGAAAATGTGGCGCGCTATGTCCGCGATGGCGGCGCGGTTTTGGTGGCGGCAGGCCCCGATTTTGCGGGCGCAGGGTCGCTGTATCGCTCACCTTTGGCCGATATTCTGCCCGCCGAGCCGACCGCGCGCGTGTTTGAAGAACCATATGTGCCGCATCTTTCCCGCCTTGGTGCGCGTCACCCTGTGACGCGGGGTCTTGAGGCGGCGCATTTGCCCATTGCAGGATCAGATCAGCCATGGGGGCGGTGGTTCCGGCAAGTTGAGGTTGCCCCAAACGCGGGCGATGTCGTGCTTGAGGGGGTAGGTGATGCGCCGCTTTTGATCTTGGATCGCGTGGGTGAGGGCCGTGTCGCGCTCTTGGCCTCGGATCATGCATGGCTGTGGGATCGGGGATACGAGGGCGGTGGCCCACAATTAGAGCTTTTGCGCCGTCTGGCCCATTGGATGATGAAAGAGCCAGATCTTGAGGAGGAGGCGCTAAGCGCCGAAGCCGATGGTCGCGAGATGCGCATCATTCGTCAAACGATGGGGGCGGGTGTTGCCTCAGTCATTGTGACAGCGCCAGATGGGGAAGACATCACCGTGCCATTGCGTGAGGCGGCCGAAGGCATGTTTGAAGGCAGCTATCTTGCCCCCGAAGATGGGCTTTACCGCGTAAGCGATCCAAATGCGGCAGATTTGTCAGATATCGTTGTGGGCATTGGCCCTGCCAACCCGCGCGAATTTAACGAGGTTATAGCGACAGGCGATCTTCTTCGTCCTCACCTAGAGGCAACGGGCGGGGCGGTGTTTTTCCTCCGCGATGCTCTGCCTGATCTGCGTCTTGTGCCCGAATGGCGCGGTGCAGTGGGGCGCGGTTGGATGGGGCTTTATGCCCGTGATGCCTTTGTTACACAGGATGTGCGCGCCCGACCGCTTGTTCCTGTTTGGGTGTATCTGATCGCAGGTTTGGCTGCGCTTGCCGCCGCATGGCTGCGCGAAGGGCGCTTTAGAAGGGCTTAAAGACCACCACGATCAAAACGGCGATGGCGCCAAACACGCTGACCTCATTAAAGACCCGCAGGTAAAAATCGCTTTCGCGGAACTCGCCTTTTAGGGCGCGCAGGATCAAGCGACCCGTCCAGGCGTAATGCGCGCCAAGCAGGCTGACGAGGCCCAGTTTCACCCAGACCCAAGGCGCGAAATTCCAAAACCACCCAAGCCATAGCCCAGTGGCAATCGCAATCACACCAAGCCCTAGCGAAAAGCGGTAAATGCGAATCGTCAGATCGCCTGTTGGTCCAAATTCACCAAGCCGCGCATATTCCCGTTTCCAAAAGATAATGGCGCGGGGGACGGCAAAAATACCAGTCATCCAGCCCATGACGCAAAGAATATGTATGACTTTGACCCAATCCATGCTGCCTTGCTGCCTGTTTTGTTATGTTTCGTCTATGGGCAATTCGGTCGCGCATGGCTTTTGCTTGCGCAATCCTTCAAATTGGTCTAGAAATCTTACCAATACCGCAGGGAGGGCTGATTATGGAAATGCCAAAACCAAACCCCGCCATTTTGGCCAAGCGCACGCGGATCATTTCGCGGTTGCGCGATGTGCTTCCCCATGATGCGGTTATTGATGATCCGCATGAAACGCGGGCTTATGAATGTGACGCTTTGACGGCCTATCGCTGCCCGCCTTTGGCGGCGGTGTTGCCCCAGTCCACGGCTGAAGTCTCTGAGGTGCTGCGCATTTGCCACGAGGAGGGTGTGCCCGTTGTTCCGCGTGGTTCTGGCACCTCGCTTGCGGGCGGGGCCTTGCCTACGGCCGATAGCGTCATTTTGGGGGTGGCGCGCCTGACACAGGTGTTGGAAACCGATTATGACAATCGATTCATCCGTGTGCAGACAGGGCGCACCAATCTCAGCGTGACGGGCGCTGTTGAGGCGAATGATTTTTTCTACGCCCCCGATCCATCAAGCCAATTGGCCTGTGCGATTGCGGGGAATATCGGGATGAATTCTGGCGGTGCGCATTGCCTGAAATATGGGGTGACGACCAATAACTTATTGGGCGTCACGATGGTGATGATGGATGGCACAGTCGTTGAGATTGGTGGCGCGCATTTGGATGCGGGCGGCCTTGATCTTTTGGGCGTGATTTGCGGCAGCGAAGGACAGCTTGGCGTAGTCACGGAGGCCACTTTGCGTATCCTCCGCAAACCCGAAGGTGCGCGCCCCGTATTGATGGGATTTGACAGCAATGAGGTCGCAGGGGAATGCGTCTCTGATATTATCAAGGCGGGCGTTCTGCCTGTGGCAATCGAATTCATGGATCGACCCTGTATCGAGGCGACCGAGGCCTTTGCCAAGGCGGGCTACCCGATGTGCGAGGCCTTGTTGATTGTCGAGGTCGAAGGATCTGAAGCGGAAATCCGCGAACAATTGGATGTGATCCTTGACATTGCCTCGCGCCACAATCCCGTGGAATTGCGCGAGGCGGCAGATGCCGATCAGGCCGCACGCATTTGGTTGGGCCGAAAATCCGCCTTCGGTGCGATGGGTCAGATCAATGATTATATGTGCCTTGACGGCACGATCCCCGTCTCAAGCTTGCCTTACGTTCTGCGCCGCATCGGCGAGATGAGCAAGGAATACGGACTTGGCGTTGCCAATGTCTTTCATGCAGGGGATGGCAATATGCACCCGTTGATCCTGTTTGATGCCAACAAACCAGGCGATCTGGAACTGTGCGAGGCTTTTGGCGCGGATATCCTCAAGCTCTGTGTTGAGGTGGGCGGTTGCCTGACGGGCGAACATGGGGTGGGCATTGAAAAGCGTGATTTAATGCTGACGCAGTATACCCCAACAGACCTCGAAGCGCAGCTTTGGGTGAAGGATGTGTTCGACCCCAAATGGCTCTTGAACCCTGCAAAGGTGTTTCCGCTTTCGGTCACTGAATCTCGCCGCGATCACGCTGCCTAAGCATAATTTCATCCCCCGATCTCGCTCTTGGGGGCCTACCTTACGAAAGGGGCGTTGCGCTATGTTGCAACCGAAATCCGAGGCTGAATTGGCCGATTGTCTCGCCGCAGCAAAACATCCCATGGCGATCCGTGGTGGTGGCACCCGCCCGATTGGCCGCGCGGTTGCGGGCGAAGTTTTGTCAACGGCGGCCTTGACGGGGATCACGCTTTACGAACCGGGTGCGCTGACCTTGGTCGCGCAAGCTGGCACGCCCTTGGCCGAAATTGAGGCCGTGCTTCATGCCGAGAACCAGCGCCTGCCCTTCGAGCCGATGGATCATCGCGCGCTTTTGGGCACAAACGGCACGCCCACAATCGGTGGGGTGGTTGCTGGCAATGTTTCGGGGCCGCGCCGCATTCAAGCGGGCGCCGCGCGTGACAGCTTGATTGGCGTGCGTTTTGTTGATGGGGCGGGAACCGTCATCAAGAATGGCGGTCGCGTGATGAAAAACGTTACGGGCTATGACCTCGTGAAACTGATGGCAGGCAGTTACGGCACGCTTGGGGTTCTGTCCGAAGTCTCCTTCAAGCTTCTTCCTGAAGTCGAAACCTGCGCCTGCCTGATCCTTGAGGGGCTGTCGGATCAGTCCGCCGTGGCCGCGCTGTCGCGCGCCCTAGCCTCACCCTATGAGGTAACAGGGGCCGCGCATACCGCCAATCGTGGTGGCAGGTCGCGCACCATGCTGCGTCTTGAAGGCTTTGCCAAAAGCGTGGCCTATCGCACAGATGCCCTACGCGGCGTTCTTGCCGAGTTCGGAGAAGTGGAGGTGATATCTGATCCCGATCTGGTGCGGCAGATGTGGAAAGATCAACGCGATGTGACTGCGTTTGCGGGGCAAACGGGCGATGTCTGGCGCATCTCGTGCAAACCCAGTGACGGGCCTACAATCGGCGCGAAAATCAAGGGCGAAGTGATCTATGACTGGGGCGGCGGTCTCATTTGGGCCTTGGTTGGCGAAGGGCATGATCTGCGCAAGACCCTTGGTGCATTTGGTGGCCATGCCACGCTGATCCGTGCATCTGAGGCCACGCATGCGCGCATCCCGACCTTCCACCCTGAGCCTGCGCCTTTGGCGGCGCTGTCAGATGGGTTGCGCCGCAAATTCGACCCAAAAGGAATATTGAACACAGGGCTGATGGCCACGGCCATGCCCGCCGCATAAGGAAGGGCGTGTTTCGCCATGCAGACGACATTCACCCCAGAACAGCTTGCTGATCCCGCCACTGCGCGCTCGAACGAGATTTTGCGCGCCTGTGTCCATTGCGGATTTTGCACGGCCACTTGTCCAACCTATCAAGTGTTGGGCGATGAATTAGACAGTCCGCGTGGGCGGATTTACCTGATCAAGGATATGCTTGAATCTGGGCGCCCAGCAGACGCAAAGACCGTCAAACATATTGACCGCTGCTTGTCCTGTTTGGCCTGCATGACCACCTGCCCTTCGGGGGTGCATTACATGCATTTGGTCGACCACGCCCGCGCCCATATTGAGCGCACCTATAAGCGCCCCTTTATGGATCGTGTTCTGCGCTTTGCCTTGGCGAAAATTCTGCCCTATCCGACACGGTTTCGCCTTGCACTTTTGGGGGCGAAGATTGGGCAGCCTTTTGCCTTTTTGATGCCTGATGCGCGGCTCAAGGCGATGTTGAACATGGTGCCTGCGCAAATCCCGCCCGTTAGTCGCAATGATGATGCACAAAGTTTTGCGCCGCATGGCGCGCGCAAAATGCGGGTTGCTTTGATGACGGGATGCGCACAACGGGCGCTGAATACGGATATCAATGATGCCACAATTCGCCTGTTGCGCCGTTTGGGCTGCGAGGTGGTTGTGGCCGAAGGTGCAGGCTGCTGTGGGGCCTTGACCCATCACATGGGCCGCGAGACGGAATCGCATGCCTTTGCGGCAGCCAATATCAAAGCATGGATGCGCGAGGCGCGCGGCGAAGGATTGGACGCGATT
This sequence comes from Roseobacter sp. HKCCA2468, assembly GCF_037805105.1. NCBI lineage: Bacteria > Pseudomonadati > Pseudomonadota > Alphaproteobacteria > Rhodobacterales > Roseobacteraceae > Roseobacter > Roseobacter sp. HKCCA2468. The sequence goes on along the minus strand of NZ_JBBLYN010000003.1, from coordinate 213,662 downwards.
GTGATCAACACGTCTGGCTGTGGAACCACAGTCAAGGATTACGGACATATGTTCCGCAATGATCCTTTGGCGGAAGATGCTGCAACCATATCAGGTCTTGCGATGGATATTTCGGAGCTTCTGCAAAAGCTGGACTTGTCTGCCGCCAAAGCCCCTGAAGATTTGAACGTGGCCTATCATGCGGCCTGTTCGCTGCAACATGGGCAAAAGGTGAAAACCGCGCCGAAGGATTTGCTCAGAGCCGCGGGGTTCACGGTACTTGAACCTGCCGACAGTCACCTATGCTGTGGATCGGCAGGCACATATAACCTCATGCAGCCTGAAATCTCGGGCAAGCTTAAGGCGCGCAAAATCCGCACGCTTGAGGCCCTGCAGCCCGATGTGATTGCTGCGGGCAATATCGGCTGCATGATGCAAATTGGGTCAGGCACAGGGCATCCTGTGGTGCATACGGTCGAGTTGCTTGATTGGGCCACGGGTGGGCCGAAGCCGCCTGCGATGTCGCGCGCAGCGCAGGAAATCCCTGTGCCAATCTTGCGCTAAATCCCAGTTTCAAGGGTCTTGAAACCCGAACAGCTGCTTCCAATATCAGAGAGGTCGGTGCCGCCAAGCGGGCCGACCTGAACCTTTGTTGGCGTGTCTCATGGTGTAGAGCGCCACGAAAACCTTGGTATCGCTTCTGATGGAGGATGTCCTATGCGAAACTACGACCTAACCCCCCTATACCGCGCCACTGTCGGCTTTGATCGTATGGCTGATTTGTTAGACAGCCTGCTGACGCAGGAAACGGGCGCGAACAGCTATCCCCCCTATAATATCGAAAAAACCGATGAGAATACCTATCGTATCTCTATCGCTGTTGCGGGTTTTTCCGAGGCTGAATTGCGTGTTGAGCAACGCGAGACGGAACTGGTCATCGCGGCCCGCAAAGAGAAAGACGACACCGCCCGCACCTATTTGCACCGTGGCATTGCGACCCGCGCTTTTGAGAAGCGGTTCCAATTGGCCGATCATGTGCGCGTGACCCAAGCCAGCCATGAGAACGGCATGTTGCATGTCGATCTCTTGCGTGAGGTGCCAGAGGCAAAAAAACCGCGTCAGATTGCCATCACATCTGGCAAGGCATCCAAACAAACACCCGCACTTGAAGTGACGGATGTAGAGGTCTGAGACAGACCTTCAGACACCCCTGCGCGCGGGCCCTCCCTTGCGCGCGCAGGCGGTGATCGGTGGCAGGACTGGGCGTGGCCCTAGAACCATTGCCCCGGTTCCATCAGGCCCAAATCCATCAATTGCTGACTAGACCATTGGAACCGCTTTGAGCGGTGCCAGCGAAAATCCCCGATATCATAGCGAGATCCTGCATTGCTGCGCAGTGCTTTGGCTACGCGAAACGAACAGATGGTTGCGGTAATGGAATGGTGCCATTGGCACGCAAAAGTGTTCATTTCCTCGTCACTGAGGCGATGATCTTCGAACATTTGCAGCCCTTCCTTCGCCCGAAAGAAACCGATCCGATCAATGCGCCGCCGTTCTTTGGGAACATGTTCCTCAAAGCGCCAGCGCAAGCCGCCAAAAAAATCATGTTGGCGATCCTTGGCGCGGCCCGTTTCATCACGGCGCGCATCGGCAAAATACCCTGCACTGTCGAGCATGGCATGATCTAGGTTCACGGCATTTGGTGCGATGTTCAGGTCTTGTGCGTAGAGATCAATCACATAGGTCAGCGCGCAGTCGCGGCGTTCTTCCGCGATGAAGGCTGCCATTTCTCCCACAGTGCGATCCTCGCAGAACGGGTAAAAGAAATATTCAGCGTTATAGCAGTAATGAATCCATTCATTTGGCACGAGAGGGATCAGCGCATTCACAAGACTGGCAGCGGCATCTGAGCGGCGGGTTTGCGCGCGAATAATCGAAACAGTGTTTGGGGCGTGCCCCTCTGTCTCGGGTGAGATGTCCAAACCAGTGGGGGCTGCGATGAACACATGGCGAAACCCCAATTGCATCAAATGAGACAGTGTCGAGGCCAATTCAACCCGATCCTCTGCAATCAAAATTGCAAACGGCCCCTTGCCAAACCCGCCCCGCGGCAGGCGGCGAAATTCGGCCAAAGATGCATAGTCTTTGATCTGCATATGCGGTTTATTCCGACCAATTCTGAAATTTTTGTAACCCAACCCCAATTTGCGGGGCTTTGTGGTCTATTGCAATGGGTCACATGCGTTGATGTGCGCCCCCTGTTGGGCTAAATGACCCTGTGCTGCGATCTGCGAAAAAGGCCCCGTGCAATGACTGAACCCAAAAAGCTATTCGTGAAAACCTATGGCTGCCAGATGAATGTCTATGACAGCGAGCGTATGGCAGAGGCGCTGTCTGGTCAGGGCTATGAGCAGGTCGGCAGTGCGGAAGAAGCGGATATGATCCTGCTGAACACGTGCCACATTCGCGAGAAAGCATCGGAAAAGATCTACTCGGAATTGGGCCGCCTGAAACCTTTGCGTGATGAGAACCCCAATCTGAAAATCGGTGTTGCGGGCTGTGTCGCGCAGGCCGAAGGCGAAGAGATTATGCGCCGTCAACCGATTGTGGACTTGGTCGTTGGCCCGCAGACCTATCACCGCCTTCCTGCCATGATGCGCGCGGTTGAGGCAGGGGAAAAGGCCCTTGATACGGATTTCCCCGAAGAAGATAAGTTTCTGCATCTGCCAAAAGATCGCCGCGCCAAGCGCGGGCCTTGTGCGTTTTTGACGGTGCAGGAAGGCTGCGACAAATTCTGTGCGTTTTGCGTTGTGCCCTATACCCGCGGCGCTGAGGTCAGTCGCCCCGTTGCGCGCATTTTGGGGGAGGCGCGCGATCTGGTCGAACGTGGCGTGCGCGAAATCACGCTTTTGGGGCAAAATGTGAATGCCTATCATGGGCAAGATGAGGATGGGCGTGAATGGGGGCTGGCGCGCCTGATCCGTGAATTGGCGAAAATCGAAGATTTGGCGCGTATCCGTTTTACCACATCGCACCCCAATGACATGGAAGATGACCTGATCGCGGCTTTTGGCGATTGTGACAAGCTGATGCCCTATCTTCATTTGCCTGTGCAATCGGGGTCTGATCGTATTCTCAAAGCGATGAACCGCAAACATACCGCGCAGGACTATCTCGACCTGATCGCACGCATCCGTGACGCGCGCCCTGATTTGTTGCTGTCAGGGGATTTCATCGTGGGCTTCCCCGGCGAGACAGATGAAGATTTTGCGCAAACGATGGATTTGGTGCGCAAAGTGAATTACGGGCAGGCTTATTCGTTCAAATATTCCGCGCGTCCCGGCACGCCCGCGGCCGAGCGTGCAGATGTTGCGCCTGAGATTGCAGATGCCCGTTTGCAAGAATTGCAGGCGCTTTTGACCGAACAGCAAAGGGCGGCTCAAGATGGAATGGTGGGGCGCGAAATGCCAGTTCTGTTTGAAAAGCATGGGCGCCAAGAGGGGCAATTGATTGGAAAATCGGGCTATTTGCATTCGGTTCATGCTATCGCGCCTGCTGAATTAATTGGTCAAGTGGCAATGGTTCGAATCATTAAGTCTGCCACCAATTCCTTGACAGGCGCGTTGGTATAGTCTGCGGATGCCTGGGGTGGCCTTCGGCGGGTAGGATGCCCCAACAGGAACAATTTCTCACAATTTGTTGAGATTGTTTATCAATTTATATCTAAATATTGATATATTTTTCTTTCCGAAGCGAAATTGCTCGGATATTCTCTCGAATAATCGCGCTGTTAACCATTCTTCCGCATTTTAGCGGGATGGTCGCAGGGAAAGAATTTTGAGATTGGGCGTGCTTTTGAACAGCTTTATCCAACATGGAATGGCACATGCCGTGCGGTTTTTGGCGATTGGGCTGCTTGCCTTTGTGCCACAATTCGCGGAGGCGCAGAGTGGGGCTATTTCTGGCCGCGTGCAGCCGGGGATCTGGATTGATCCTGACGGCTGTATGCATTGGGTCGCCGATGGCGGTCTTGAGGGCTACATGGAGGGACGTGTGAATCCCCAAACGGGGATGCCTGTCTGCATGCGCGTCAACACCTGCGCAATGACGAATAGCGATGTTCTTTTCGCGACAGACAGCGCGCATTTGACCGCAAATGGTCGCGCGCAGTTGGAACAGTTTTTCCGCTCGGCGGGTGCGTTTGCCTATGCGATTTATGGGCATACTGATGCGCGCGCCTCAGATGAATACAATATCCGCCTCTCGCAGGCCCGTGCCGAATCGGTGGCCAATGTGGCGCGCGGTGTTGGGGCGCGCGTGGCGCGTGAAATTGGCTATGGCGAACGCCGACCAATTGCGCCCAATGACAGCACCTCCAATATGCAGCGCAACCGCCGCGTTGAAATCGTATGTTACATATGAAGGGGGCCATGATGCGTCAGCGATATTTGGCGATTGCCCTAATTGGGGCGGCTACAGTTTTGTCGGGCTGTTCAGGCCTAGACCGCCCAATTGCGAGTAATCGTGATCGCGGTTTTGACGCAAAAGACCTTAGCCAATTACAGGCCGCCATCTATGTCGACCCTGATGGTTGCCACATTTGGATGATTGACGATGGCGCGGAAGGGTATTGGTCGCGCCGCCGTGATCCTGTGTCTGGCTTGCCTGTTTGCACGGCTGTTGCGCCGCCAAATTCAGTTGTTGGTGACTACGCCACGGGTGGGGTTGTGCCTGATATTCGCTCCGCTGGTTTGTTCTAGGCGCAAAAATCGGTCATCTGTCGCCTAGATATGTGAAATTTTCGTGCATCTCACACTAGCTATTGATTTGGCTGCGAGGGCTTGGCACTCTCAACTCAGGAATCTTCTCTGAGCGAAGGAGAGTATGTTGGCATTGTCCACGTTGAGCGCACCCGCCACCCCTAAATCTGGCCCCCCTGCGGATTTGCAGCTGAGCTTTCCTGACAATCGCCTTCTGATCGACCTTTGTGGAGAATTCGACCGAAATCTCACGCAAATTGAAACAACGCTATCGGTGCAGATCATTCGCCGTGGCAACCAATTGGCCGTGCATGGCGAGGCGCGGGAGCGCGCGGCCGAAGTTTTGGGCAGTCTTTATGCGCGATTAGAGGCAGGAAAATCAGTAGAGGCCGAAGATGTCGAGGGCGCAATCCGTATGCGTGGCTCTGTTGAGGGGACGGGCGTTCGCGCAGGTGACCAGATTGAAATGTTTGGTGCATCCTCGTTGGAAATCGGCACCCGCAAGAAAACGGTCGAGCCCCGCACCGATGCGCAAAAAGCCTATGTTCAAAACTTGCTAAAAAACGAACTGGCCTTTGGGATTGGCCCTGCGGGAACGGGAAAAACCTATTTGGCGGTTGCTGTCGCGGTGAACCGCTTGATCAATGGCCATGTGGATCGGATCATCTTGTCGCGCCCCGCCGTAGAAGCGGGCGAGCGTCTGGGATTCTTGCCTGGGGATATGAAGGATAAGGTCGATCCCTATATGCAGCCCCTTTATGATGCGCTGCATGATTTTCTGCCTGGTCGACAACTGCAGAAATTAATGGAAGAAAAAACCATTGAAATTGCACCTTTGGCGTTCATGCGGGGGCGGACATTGGCCAATGCCTATGTGGTTTTGGACGAAGCCCAAAACGCAACCACAATGCAAATGAAGATGTTCTTGACCCGTCTGGGACGCGGCAGCCGCATGGTTATCACGGGTGATCGCAGTCAGGTTGATTTGCCGCGCGGCGTGAATTCTGGCCTTGCCGAGGCCGAACGCATTTTGGGTGCTGTCTCAGGGATCAGCTTTAACTATTTCACCGCAAAAGATGTGGTGCGTCATCCGATGGTCGCCAAGATTATCGAAGCCTATGACGCCGATGAGGTTAAAGGTTAGGCGCAAGGCGCATGGAAATTGACATTCTGATCGAAACCCCTGCGTGGCAGGCCTGTGACATTGAAGATGTCACTGCGCGCGCGGCAGACGGCATCTGTGCCGAGCTTGGGCTTGATCCTGCGCGGTTTGCAGTTTCGGTTTTGGCCTGTGACGATAGCCGCATCGCAACCCTAAACAGCGATTTTCGCGGCAAGCCGACACCGACCAATGTGTTGTCTTGGCCCGCAGAAGAGATTGACCTGCCCCTCGGTCAAATGCCCCAATTGCCGACCCCCGCCGCGGATGGCCCACCACATGAATTGGGCGATATTGCAGTCGCCTATGAGACTTGCGCCCGCGAGGCGGAGGAGCAGGGCAAAGATTTTGATGATCATTTGACCCATTTGATGGTTCATTCGATCCTTCATTTGTTGGGATTTGATCATATAAATGACCCCGATGCCACGGTGATGGAAAGTTTAGAGACACGCATCCTTGCCAGACTGGGGGTTGCTGACCCATATTAGGGCGGATGGCACAAGTTTTGTCAGTGTAACCTTGGAAAGGGGCTATGAGCTCAAATCCCGAACCCTCGTCTATCGCGGCGCAAAGCGCGCCCCTTGATGACGAGCCTCTGCCGCAAAGGCAAAGTTTCTTCTCCCGTCTTTTTGGGTCTAGCCCATCAGACCCCGATCATGCAGATCATGCCGATGGCGAAAGCCTGAGCCACCCTGCAAGCGAGGGTAAATCCTTTGCGCAATTTGGCATGTCCAATCTCCGCCGTTTGCGGGTCGAGGATGTGTCGATCCCGCGTGTCGAGATAACGGCGGTGCCCGCTGATATCAGCCTTGACGATCTCATCGCGGTGTTTCGCGAAAGCGGCAATACGCGCCTGCCAGTTTACGATGGCACCCTCGATAGCCCCATCGGCCTCGTCCATTTGAAAGACGTTGCTTTAGGCCATGGCTTTCACAAGTCGGACGGTAATTTCGATTTGCGCTCTATGCTGCGGCCCTTGCTTTATGCGCCGCCCTCCATGCCGATTGGGGTGCTTCTGCAAAAAATGCAGACCGAGCGCACCCATATGGCTTTGGTGATTGACGAATATGGCGGTGTCGATGGTTTGGTGACGATCGAAGATTTGATCGAACAGGTCATCGGTGAGATTGAAGATGAGCATGATGTCGAAGAAGACAGCCCATGGAGCCATGAGAAATCAGGCGCTTATCTCGCCCTTGCCCGCGCCCCATTAGACGAGTTTGAAGCCGAGATTGGGATCAAACTGCTGGACACTGACGAAGATGAGGAAATAGACACCCTTGGTGGTTTGGTGTTCAAACTGACGGGGCGTATTCCCGCGCGCGGGGAAATCGTTCCGCACCCTTCTGGTGCCGAGTTTGAGGTTGTCGATGCCGATGCGCGGCGGATCAAACGGTTGCGTGTGCGATTGCCCAAAGGTGACGCTGCGTGATCATGACACGGCTGCGCGATCCGCGTCTGTTGGCATTTTGCGCAGGTTTCGGCGCGGCTCTGGGCATTGCGCCGTTTAACATACTCATCGCGACCCCGTTGGGATTGGGCGCTTTGATCTATCTCTTGGCCCAATCACCAACCCCCAAGGCCGCGGCGGTTTCCGCGTTTTGGGGGGGATTGGGCTACTTCATCCTTGCGCTGCATTGGATTGTCGAGCCCTTCATGGTCTATGCGGCGCAAGAGGGGTGGATGGCCCCTTTTGCGATTTTGGGCTTATCAGGTGGGTTGGCCCTGTTTTTCGCACTGCCCGTCTGGGCGATCTGCGCCTTGGCCCGTCCCCAAAGCCGTGCGGCCCGCATCATGGCGATTGTTCTGGCGCTGTCATTTGGGGAATATCTGCGCGCCTATATCCTGACGGGGTTTCCTTGGGCAATGTTTGGCCACGCCATGATTGGCACCAATTTACGGATTTTGGCGGGGGTCATCGGTGCGCATGGGATGGGCCTCCTGTTGCTCAGTGCTGCAGGTCTTTTGGCCCATTTTGCAATTAATGGGGCGTGGCGTCACGCTGGGGGGCTGTTGGGTGGCATTGTGGCGCTTTGGGTGTTCATGCCAGTCTTTCCCGCGCCACAGGCGGCCCCAGATGCGCCGCTCATCCGCATCATTCAACCCAATGCTGCACAAGACCTTAAATGGCGACCCGAGATGAAGCCGTTTTTTCAAGATCGGATTCTTGATCTCACCGCTCTGCCCGTCCGTGAGGCAGGGGGCGCACGGCCTGATTTGGTGCTTTATCCCGAAACGGTTTTAACTTCGCTCTTGGAGAATACCGAAACCATCCGCCAAGATCTCGCCTCTGCTGCCGGCGGTGGCCTGTTGTTTTTGGGCGCACAACGTCTTGAGGGGGAGGTTGCCTATAACTCCCTTGCCTTGGTGGATCAAACTGGCGCAGTGACCGCAACCTATGATAAGCATCATTTGGTGCCTTTCGGGGAATATATGCCCTTGCAATCGCTTGCGCGCGAGATGGGGTTACACGGGCTCGCAAATCGCATGGGTCTAAGTTTCTCGCGCGGGTCAGGGCCTCAGGTCTTTGACCTCGGCGCAGATCTTGGAACGGTGTTCCCGATGGTCTGTTACGAGGCGATTTTCCCGCATTATATCACGGATGTGCCGCGCCCTGATTGGATGTTCCATGCCACCAATGATGCGTGGTTTGGTCAGTTTTCAGGCCCGTACCAGCATTTGGCCCTGCTTCAGCTGCGCGCAGCGGAGCAAGGTTTGCCCGTTTTGCGCGCCGCCAATACAGGGGTCAGCGCCGTGATTGATGCGCGTGGCGAAATCGTGTCTGCTTTGGGAATGGGAGAGATGGGTGTGATTGATGCCGCCTTGCCCCCATCCTTACCCCCGACCCTTTATGCGCGGTTTGGGGATGGGGCCTATGGGGTGATGCTTTTGGGGCTCTTGGGCGCATTTTTGCGCAAGCGGCGTGTTGATATGGTTGATCTCACCCGCACTTGAAGATAAAGCGGCGCAATCTTGGCCCCACAACGGCTTCCTGACGTGGCGGCTTTAACCCCAATGGAGCACTTATCATGTCCCGTAAGCACTATGTTTTCACCTCCGAATCCGTTTCGGAAGGTCACCCTGATAAAGTATGCGATCGTATCTCTGATGCGGTCTTGGACGCGTTTTTGTCGGAAGAACCCGAAGCGCGCGTTGCTTGCGAGACTTTCGCCACGACCAATCGCGTTGTGATCGGCGGCGAGGTTGGTTTGTCCGACCAAGATAAGCTGCGCGACTACATGGGCCGTATCGAAGATATCGCCCGCGCGTGTATCCGCGACATTGGGTATGAGCAGGACAAATTCCATTGGAAAACCTGTGAGATCACCAACCTCTTGCACGAGCAATCCGCCCATATCGCACAAGGCGTGAACGCCGCAGAGGATAAAGACGAGGGTGCAGGCGACCAAGGGATCATGTTTGGCTTTGCCACCAATGAAACCCCTGATCTGATGCCCGCCCCGATCCAATACTCCCATGCGATCCTGCGCCGTTTGGCTGAGGCACGCAAATCGGGCGCGGCCCCGCAGCTTGGGCCAGATGCGAAATCGCAGCTTTCTGTGCGCTACGAGGATGGCAAGCCAGTTGAAATCACGTCCTTGGTTCTGTCGACACAGCATTTGGACGAAAGCATGACCTCTGCTGATGTGCGGGACTTGGTCGAGCCATATATCCGCGAAGTGCTGCCCGAGGGGTGGCTGACTGCCGCCACAGAATGGCACGTTAACCCAACGGGTAAATTCGTCATTGGTGGCCCCGATGGCGATGCGGGCCTCACAGGTCGCAAGATCATCGTAGACACCTATGGTGGCGCGGCCCCACATGGCGGCGGTGCGTTTTCGGGCAAAGATCCGACCAAGGTGGATCGCTCAGCCGCCTATGCGGCGCGTTATTTGGCGAAAAACGTGGTGGCTGCGGGTCTTGCAGATCGCTGCACTATTCAGCTGTCCTATGCGATTGGCGTGGCCAAGCCTTTGTCGATCTATGCCGACACACATGGCACGGGCAATGTCGATGAGGCCGCGATTGAGCGCGCCGTGGCGCAGGCGATGAACCTGACCCCACGCGGCATTCGCCTGCATTTGGGTTTGAATAAGCCAATCTTCCAGCGCACTGCGGCCTATGGCCATTTTGGCCGCGCCCCCGAGGCAGATGGTGGCTTCTCGTGGGAGCGCACTGATCTGGTCGATGCGATCAAATCCGCGCTCTAATTTGAACCTTGCACATGGAGTATGGCCCTGACTGATTTGGTTGGGGCCTTCTTTCAAAGATGACCGAAGCCAGACCCCACCGCAATTTCTATGGCCGCCGCAAAGGACATAACCTGCGCGACAGCCAAGAAGCCTATTTGGAACAGGACTTGGCCAAGCTTAGTCCTGGCGCGGTTGATTGGGACGAGAACCCTGATCGGACAGCCCTTGATCTTGAGGCGCTGTTTGGCGGGCGCGATGTTTGGCTTGAGGTCGGGTTTGGCGGCGGCGAGCACATGGTGCACCAAGCCGCGCTGAACCCCAATGTCGGGTTGATTGGTTGCGAGCCCTATATCAACGGCGTGGCCATGCTGCTTGGCAAAATCCGCGCCAGCGGTGTCGCCAATCTGCGGGTTTTTCCGGGCGATGTGCGCGATATGTTTGATGTGCTGCCTGATGCATCAATCGCGCGTGCGTTTTTGCTTTATCCTGATCCGTGGCCGAAGAAACGCCACCACCGCCGCCGTTTCGTGACGCCTGAGCATTTGGAACCTTTAGCGCGGGTTTTGCAGCCCGGCGCGATTTTTCGGGTTGCCACTGATATTCCCGACTATGTCCGCCAGACATTGGAGGAAGTTCCAAAGGCAGGGTTTGAATGGTTGGCCGAACGGCCAGAGGATTGGCGCAAACCTTGGGGCGATTGGATTTCCACCCGTTACGAACAAAAAGCCCTGCGGGAGGGGCGTGTTCCCCATTATCTGACCTTCCGCCGATTGGGGTAATACCCCCAAAGCCTGTGGACGCGGCGGGCTGTCACCGCTATCAGATGGGCCAAGTTAATTTGCGAGGGAATGAAGCATGTCTGCCCACGGAAAACCTATCAAAATGCAGGCGCGGAAATCCGCGGGTTTGTCGGGCGAGGCGCATGTGCCAGGTGATAAATCCATCTCGCATCGCAGCCTTATTTTTGGGGCGATGGCCATCGGGCAGACGCGCATCAAAGGGTTGCTTGAGGGGCAAGATGTTTTGGATACGGCCAAGGCGATGGCCTCTTTTGGTGCGCGTGTCACGCGTATCGGGGATGGCGAATGGCATGTGGATGGCGTTGGTGTTGGCGGCTTTGCCGAGCCTGATCACGTGATTGATTGCGGCAACTCTGGCACAGGCGTGCGTCTGATTATGGGCGCTATGGCCACAACCCCCATTGCGGCCACCTTTACAGGCGATGCAAGCCTCAATAAGCGCCCCATGGCACGGGTCACAGACCCGCTCGCTCTTTTTGGTGCACAGGCCTTTGGGCGCTCAGGCGGGCGCTTGCCGATGACGATTATCGGTGCGGAAACCCCCGTGCCTGTGCGCTATAAGTTGCCTGTGCCCTCAGCGCAGGTCAAATCTGCGGTTCTGTTGGCGGGCTTGAATGTGCGCGGACAAACTGTGGTCATCGAAGAAGAGGCCACGCGGGACCATACCGAACGGATGCTTGCGGGTTTTGGCGCAACGATTACGAGCGAGCAGACCGATGAGGGGCGCGTGATCACCTTAGAGGGCCAACCAGAATTGCGCCCTCAAGATATCACTGTGCCCCGTGATCCCTCCTCCGCGGCCTTTCCAATTTGTGCGGCGCTGATCACGGAAGGTTCAGATGTATTGGTGCCAAATATCGGCCTTAATCCCACCCGCGCAGGTTTGTTTGAAACCCTGATCGAGATGGGGGCGGATTTGACCTATGAAAACATCCGCGATGAAGGTGGAGAGCCTATGGCAGACATCCGTGCGCGTTTCTCACCTGATCTCAAGGGGATCGAAGTTCCGCCTGAGCGCGCCGCAAGTATGATTGATGAATACCCAATTCTGTCGGTCGTGGCCGCGAATGCCACAGGCGCGACTGTGATGCGCGGGGTCAAAGAACTGCGCGTCAAAGAAAGCGACCGCATTGATGCCATGGCCACAGGTCTGCGCGCAAATGGGGTTGAGGTGGAGGATGGCCCTGATTGGTGGATTGTGCAGGGTCGCGGTGCGGGCGGTGTGCAAGGCGGCGGGATATGTGCAACGCATTTGGATCATCGGATCGCCATGTCTTTCTTGTGCTTGGGGCTGTCCACGAAAGAATCCGTGCAAATTGATGATGGCGGGCCAATTACGACTTCATTCCCCATCTTCATTGACCTGATGCGGGGGCTTGGCGCCACGCTTGGCGAGGTGGACGTTTGATTTTCACGGTCGCCATTGATGGGCCTGCGGCCGCAGGTAAGGGCACGATAAGCCGCCGCTTGGCTGATCAATTTGGCTTTGCCCATCTCGATACAGGCCTGCTTTATCGGGCCGTTGGGGCAAAAGTGGCTGATGGCGCCGCGCCTGAGATGGCCGCGCAAAATCTGACAGCCGCCGATCTGGCCCGCACTGATCTGCGCAGCCATGCGGCGGGGCAAGCCGCCTCAAAAGTTGCTGTGATCCCCGAAGTGCGCAGTGCCTTGGTGACATTTCAACGCGAATTTGCGCGTCAAAACGGCGGCGCTGTTTTGGATGGGCGCGACATCGGCACGGTGATCTGCCCCGATGCGGATCTAAAATTATTCGTCACAGCCCGCCCCGAAGTGCGCGCGCATCGCCGCTATTTAGAGCTTGGCGGGGATGAAGCGCAGATCTTGAACGAGATCATTGAGCGCGACAGCCGCGATATGTCGCGTGCAGATGCCCCATTGCGTGCCGCCGAGGATGCGGTGGTGATCGATACCAGCGATTTGGATATTGAGGCGGCTGTTCGCCTTGCGGCAGAACATGTGACAACCCGCCTCAAGGGCTAGTGTGAAAAATGGCCAAAACCCTTGTCATACTGGTGCAATGACTGTATGAGCCACGCAATCAAGCAGACGGTCAACGTCTCGGATTGAGCAGGGTCGGGATATCCTCCGGCCCTTCATCATTTTCGAGGGGGCGATTGAAAACGAAACCAAAGACCTGCGGAGACAACCGCATGGCCCGAATAGCTCTATGAAAAGGAACTGAATATCTATGTGCGCTAAAGCAACTATGGAAGAATTCGAAGCCCTTCTGAATGAAAGCTTCGAGATTGACACCCCCGCAGAAGGTGCGGTTGTCACTGGTAAGGTCATCGCAATCGAAGCGGGCCAAGCCATCATTGATGTGGGCTACAAAATGGAAGGCCGCATCGACCTTAAAGAATTCGCAAATCCCGGCGAGGCCCCCGAAATCGCAGTTGGCGATGAGGTGGAGGTTTACTTGCGCAATGTGGAAAACGCGCGTGGCGAAGCGGTTCTAAGCCGCGAAATGGCCCGCCGCGAAGCCGCATGGGATCGCTTGGAAAAAGCATATGCCGCAGAAGAGCGTGTCGATGGCGCAATCTTTGGCCGCGTCAAAGGTGGCTTTACCGTTGATCTTGGCGGTGCTGTTGCGTTCTTGCCTGGGTCTCAGGTTGACGTGCGCCCCGTGCGGGATGCAGGGCCTTTGATGGGCCTCAAGCAGCCATTCCAAATCCTGAAAATGGATCGCCGCCGTGGCAATATCGTTGTGTCCCGCCGTGCAATCCTTGAGGAAAGCCGCGCCGAGCAGCGCGCCGAAGTTATCGGCAAACTGGGCGAAGGCGACATCGTGGATGGTGTGGTCAAGAACATCACCGAATACGGCGCATTTGTCGATTTGGGCGGTGTTGACGGCCTGTTGCACGTCACCGACATGGCATGGCGCCGTGTGAATGATCCAAAAGAGGTTCTCACAATTGGTGAGACCGTGAAGGTTCAGGTGATCAAGGTCAACAAAGACACCCATCGCATCAGCCTCGGCATGAAGCAGCTGTTGGACGATCCATGGGATTCCGTTGAAGCGAAATTCCCGCTTGAATCCGTTCACATGGGCCGCGTGACCAACATCACCGATTACGGTGCATTTGTTGAGCTGGAGCCTGGCGTTGAAGGTCTGGTGCACGTTTCCGAGATGTCTTGGACAAAGAAAAACGTGCATCCTGGCAAGATCGTTTCGACCAGCCAAGAAGTCGAAGTTATGGTTCTGGAGATCGACAGCTCCAAGCGCCGCGTATCGCTCGGCCTCAAGCAGACCATGCGCAACCCATGGGAAGTGTTTGCAGAAACCCATCCTGTTGGCACAGCGGTTGAAGGCGAGATCAAGAACATCACCGAATTCGGTTTGTTCATCGGCCTCGACAACGACATTGACGGCATGGTTCACCTGTCTGACCTGACATGGGAAGGCCGTGGTGAGGATGTGATCGGCGATTACCGCAAAGGCGATATGGTCAAAGCGGTTGTTACCGAAGTTGATGTTGAGAAAGAGCGTATCTCCTTGTCGATCAAAGCTGTTGATGGCGATCCATTCGCAGATGCAGTTGGCGGCGTGAAGCGTGGCTCGGTCATCACAGTTGTTGTGACTTCGGTCGAAGAAGGCGGTCTGGAAGTGGAATATGAAGGCATGAAATCCTTCATTCGCCGCTCTGACCTCAGCCGCGACCGTGGTGATCAGCGCCCTGACCGTTTCTCGGTTGGTGACAAGATCGATGTGCGCGTAACCAATATCGATGCGAAGACCCGCAAACTTGGCCTGTCGATCAAGGCACGCGAAATCGCCGAAGAAAAAGAAGCGGTCGAGCAGTATGGCTCATCCGATTCTGGTGCAAGCTTGGGCGATATCCTTGGCGCTGCATTGAACAAAGACGAATAATCATCACGCGGGCCTTTGGCCCCGTTATGAGATGGAATTGCCCCGCTCAGCAGAGCGGGGCTTTTTCTTTGTCGGAACGACAGGCTGTCGCAGCCCATAGATTTTTCATCTTTTGCGCCTAATTGATGAACTAAGCATCAATGCGGGCAGGGCAGAGATGCATGATTTTATGCCGAAAGGTTGCCCGATGGACGTTGCAGACACGCTCTTGCTGTCGCGAATTCAATTTGCCGCGAATATCTCGTTTCATATCTTGTTTCCCACGATCACCATCGCCTTGGGGTGGGTGCTTTTGTATTTCCGTCTGCGGTTTTGGCGCACGGGCGAGGCGCGGTTTATGGCGGCCTATCTGTTTTGGGTGAAAATCTTTGCCCTGACCTTTGCCATGGGGGTGGTGTCTGGGATCACCATGTCCTTCCAATTCGGCACGAATTGGCCAGGCTTTATGGAAATTGTGGGCAATATTGCAGGGCCTCTATTGGCCTATGAGGTGTTAACCGCGTTTTTCCTTGAGGCGGCTTTTGTCGGCATCATGCTGTTTGGGGCCAGCCGTGTGCCTGCGTGGCTGCACATCTTGGCCACGGGCTTGGTCGCCTTTGGCACGACTTTATCCGCGTTTTGGATTTTGGTGTTGAACAGTTGGATGCACACGCCTGCAGGGTTTGAGATGATTGATGGCGTGGCGCATGCTACTGATTGGGCGGCGATTATCTTCAACCCCTCAATGCCCTATCGCCTGTTGCATATGCTTTTGGCATCAGGGCTGACAGTGGCCTTCCTGATGGCCGGCTTGGCGGCCCTGCGCTGGCTCTGGGGGGATCGTGCGGCAGAACTGCGCGTGATGCTGCGCACGGGTCTTGTGATGGCCGCTGCATTGATCCCACTGCAAATTCTGGCGGGCGATTTACATGGTCTTAACACGCTCGAACATCAGCCGCAAAAGGTTGCCGCAATGGAAGCGAATTGGGAGACGCAAGGGAATGTGCGCTTGGTTCTTTTCGCTTTGCCAGATGAGGCGGCTCGCGAAAATCGCTTTGAGATTGCCATCCCAAATGGCGCCTCATTGATCCTGACGCATAGTTTTGATGGTGTCGTTCCGGGGCTGAATGATTTTATTGCCGAGGATGGCACAGCCCTACACCCGCCTGTCGCGCCTGTGTTCTTTTCGTTTCGCGTGATGGTGGCCACAGGCTTTGCCATGTTGTTCCTGTCATGGGGGGCATTGGTCTATATGCGCCGCGGGCGTGTTGCGGGTGAAGCCCTCTCGCCCGAAGGGCTGCCAAACCTAATGCTTTATGCGCTCGTGCCAATGGCGCTGTCGGGATGGGTGGCTACCCTTGCGGGGTGGTATACAACCGAGATCGGGCGGCAGCCTTGGTTGGTGCAAGGCGTGGTCACAACCGCTGAGGCCGTGGCCGAGGTGCCCGCACCGATGGTGATGGGAACGCTGATTGTTTATCTGGCGATCTACGCGGCGCTTTTGGCCGCTTATGTGGGCGTATTGGTCTATCTTGCGCGCAAGGCGGCCATGGGGCAGGGCGGGGCGCGCCCTGCACGCCCGCAACAGGGCCTTGAAGCTGCATTGGTTGCGGGGGAATAGGGCGTGCTTGATCTCTTTGGTGATCCAAATATTTGGCTGCCGTGGGCCTTTGCCTCGCTGATGGGGTTCTCGATCTTGGTCTATGTGACCTTGGATGGGTTCGACCTTGGCGTGGGGTTGTTGTTCCCCTTCGCATCTGCCGAAGAAAAAGACCGCATGATTGCCTCCATCGGCCCGTTTTGGGACGCGAATGAAACATGGCTGGTTTTGGCTGTCGGGTTGCTTTTGGTGGCCTTTCCAGTGGCGCATGGGATCATTTTGACCGCGCTCTATCTGCCCGTTTTCGTGATGTTGGCGGGCCTCATCCTGCGCGGGGTTGCTTTTGAATTCCGCGCCAAGGCAAGCCTTCGGTTTAAATCCACTTGGAACCGTGTGTTTTTTGCAGGCTCGTTGATGACCTCTTTGGCGCAAGGATTCATGTTGGGCCTTTATATCCTTGGCCTTGAATATACAGGGGCGCATGTGTTTTTCGCGATATTGACAGCGGGCTGTTTGACAGTGGGCTATAGCTGCATTGGGGCGATGTGGTTGATTTACAAAACCGATAGCGGGCTACAAGCCAAGGCAATCACATGGGGCAAGCGCAGCCTCTGGGGTGTGATCCTTGGAATTGGATTGGTTTCTGCGGCAACACCATTGGTGTCGCTGCGCATCTTTGAGAAATGGTTCAGCTATCCTTCATTTCTCTATCTCGCGCCTTTGCCAATTCTCTCTGTCTTATTGGTGGCTGTTTTATGGGTTATGCTCAGGCGCATGCCATTCAAGGGGGATCACGCGTCTTGGGCGCCTTTCGCAACAGCGAGCGCGCTTTTTGCGATGGCCTATATCGGGCTGGCCTATAGTTTTTACCCCTATGTGGTGCCCGAACGATTGACCATATACGAGGCGGCATCCGCCCCCGAAAGCCTGCTGATTATCCTGATCGGCGCCTTGTTCGTGGTGCCAATCATTATCGCCTATTCAATCCTTACCTATGTGATCTTTCGCGGCAAGGCGACAGCCCTCAGTTACGACTAGGTTCAGAAAGAAACCGCAACATTGGGCAGGCGCAAATCTTTGATTAGGTCGCGCAGTTCTTGCTTTGCGGCGAGGTTTGAGATGTTCAGCTTGTCAACGCCAACCTCTTTCAAATCAAGAAGGGTCAGGCCCGATGGGAATAGCTCGCGAAAAATCACGCGCTCGGCAAAGCCCGAGCTGACGCGAAACCCGATCCGCTTGGCCAAGGCCTCCATCGCTGCGCCGACTTTGCGCTTATTGTGCATCTCTTGCGCGCCGAGGCGGTTGCGCAGCACGATCCAATCAAACGGCTTAAGCCCCGCCTGCGCGCGCAATTTGCGCGAATGCCAGACCATTTCGGAATATACGCTTGGGCCTGTGATGTCGTAAGTTTCGGGATCAACCCGCGCCAAAAGATCAAAATCAACAAAGCTGTCATTCATGGGCGTCACCAAGGTATCCGCCATGGAATGGGCGACTTGGCTGAGCCGTGTATGCGATCCGGGGCAGTCGATAACGATGAAATCGACCTGGTTTTCCATGCCCGCAACCGCCGCCGACAGGCGTTTGTCGAAAATATTCTCACCTTCGTCCAAGGATGCAGGGTCAATTTCTGGCAGTGTCATCAAAATCGGGCAAGGCAAAGAGATTGCACGTTTTTGCATCGTGGCTTGGCGGTTTTCGATATAGCGGTGGAAACTGCGCTGCCGCAAATCCAGATCTAGACCACCAACCTTAAACCCCTCGCGCACCAGTGCTGTGGCCACATGCATGGTTGTGGTCGACTTGCCCGAACCGCCCTTTTCATTCCCGAATACGATAATATGCGCCAAAACGAACCTCACTTACCCCACTGCGCACCCGATATTGTGGGCGCATTCCGTTGATCCTCAATATACGGAAGGAATGCTGCGCTGTTAAGCAGGAAAGACATTTAACTTATGGCTAAAATGAAAAACACCGCCCCAAAGGGACGGTGTTTTGAAACAGTTAGGTGCGTTTGGATTAGAAACCCAGACCTTCGTATTTCTTTTTGAACTTGGAAACGCGGCCGCCTGTATCCATCAAGCGCGCGCCACCACCTGTCCATGCAGGGTGCACAGAAGGGTCAATATCCAGCGCAAGCGTATCGCCCTCGGAACCCCAAGTGGATTTCATCTGAACAACGGTGCCATCGGTCATTTTGACATCGATGACGTGGTAATCGGGATGGATGTCTTTTTTCATCGTCTAAGCCCTTCTTACGCTTCGGCGTTATCGCTGAGTTCGCGATAGTTTGTTTTCTCGGCGATACGGGCCGACTTACCACGGCGATCACGCAAGTAGTACAGCTTCGCGCGGCGAACACGGCCGCGGCGCACCACTTCGATTGAATCGATATTGGTCGAGTAGAGGGGAAATACGCGCTCTACGCCTTCACCAAATGAAATTTTGCGAACAGTGAACGAACCTGCGATCCCTTTGCCGTTTTTACGGCTGATGCAAACGCCTTCATACATCTGCACACGAGAACGCGACCCTTCGGTCACTTTAAAGCCAACGCGAATGGTGTCGCCAGCTTTGAAATCGGGAATGGTCTTCCCAAGGGCGGCAATCTGTTCCGCCTCGATTTGTGCGATCAGATCCATTGGATCTTCTCCTCTAAATGCTCGCGGTTGCTCCGCGAAGGTGTGGTCGCATCTGAGAGCTCTGGTCTTCGACCGGATCCACCTGTTCCCATATGGGGGTGTCCGCCAGAGGTCACGCTGACTTTCCTAATGTGATCTTTGGCCAATCTGCCTTGCGCCGAAGTTCCGCAAAAGCGCGGGGACGAAGCCCCAAGAAAAACCAAAGAGGCCCGATCAGCCGATTCCGACTGCGGACGGATGGCGTATAGGCTGCAAATCCCAAAGGATCAAGCCTTATCGCGCCCTGTCTTGCCCTGTTTAGAGAGATATTCCGCCCAAAGATCAGGGCGGCGCGATTGCGTCAAAGCCTCGGCTTGGGCATGGCGCCACTCGGCAACGCGGGCGTGATTGCCAGATGTCAAAACCTCGGGGATCACCATCCCACGCCATTCAGCGGGGCGGGTATAGTGCGGATGCTCCAACAGGCCATTGGAAAAACTTTCTTCTTGGGTCGAGTCAAAATTTCCCAAGACACCCGGAATAAGGCGAATGGTGGCATCCAGCACCGCTTGGGCGGCAATCTCGCCGCCCGTCAGAACAAAATCACCTAGTGAGATTTCTTCCATCTCGTAATGGTCAATCACACGTTGATCCACCCCTTCGAACCGCCCGCACAACAGGGTCATGCCGTCACAGCCCGCAAAGCGCGCGGCATCGGCCTGTGTAAAAGGCCGCCCCCGAGGTGACAGATAGACACGTGGCCATCTTGCAGGCTCAGGTGGTGTGTTATCAGCGGCCATGTCCATGGCGCGCCCCAAAATGTCGGGACGCAAGACCAGCCCTGCGCCGCCCCCTGCGGGCGTATCATCAACATTGCGGTGCTTGCCCTCGCCGAAGATGCGCAGGTCGATAGTGTCTAATGCCCAAAGACCGCTTTGCAATGCCTTACCCGTCAGCGAGCCCCCCAAGACACCTGGAAACATGTCAGGGAAGAGTGTGATGACCTTCGCGCACCATGCGTCCTTCAGGCGCTGCGGCCCCATCAAGTCCCGAGGGGTGGCATTGGCGGAAATCGACAGACGGCCATAGCTGCGGGGTGGTTTAGACGTCATCGTCAAACAAGCCTTCTGGCGGATCAATCACAATGCGCTTGGCGCTGAGGTCGACTGTGGGCACAACCGCCTGTGTAAAAGGCACAAGAACGCTGCCCTTGTGATTGGGCACGCTGCGCAGTTCGAGAATATCACCTGCGCCATGGTTCAAAACGGCCGCCACCTTGCCGCGCGCCGCGCCGCCTGTGTCGACCACGTTAAGACCGAGAAGGTCGCTGTGATAAAACTCATCATCAGGAAGGGCGGGCAGGGCCGTGCGCGGTGCAAACAGACGCGTGCCGCGAAGGCCATCTGCCGCTTCTTTTGTCATCACCCCAACAACCCGCGCGGCAAAGCCACCTTTGACGGCACGGGTGATTTTAAGATCAAAGCTGCGGTCGCCTTTTTCAGAAAACAGTGGCGTGTAAGTGCCGATATCTTCGGGATTGGCGCAAAAACTTTTGAGGCGCACTTCACCGCGCACGCCAAAGGAGCCTGCAATCGCACCGACACAAATCAGGTTTTGATCGCTCATTCCACGGGGCCCTCTCTTAGGCATAACCGATCTGCGCTGACCCAGTCGCCCGAAAGGGCAAGACAGGCCGCTTGCGCATTGCGCCGTTCTTCAACGCGCCCACCTATATAGGCGAAAAGGCAGAGGATCGAAATTAGGATCAGGCGGCGCATTTAAGATACTCAAAGCCACATCTACGCTTGGCCCTAAGGCCGCCTTGCCCCCAATACACAACAAGCGGGGGCAAGGCAGGGGGCTGATTACTCAGCCTTTGCTTCTTCTGCGGCTTCCTCAGCGGCAGGCGCTTCTTCAGGTGCAGCTGCTTCTTCAACAACGGCCTCTTCTGCGGGCGCCTCTTCTGCGGCAGGTGCAGGTGCGGCTGCTGCTTCGGCTGCTTCTGCGGCCTTAGCGGCTTTTTCTTCTGCGCGCTCTTGTGCCTTTTTGCCTGGAACAGCTTTGTTCGGGTTGTTGCGGGTTTTCGCGGCCAACACGCCAGCTGCTTCCAAGAAACGGCTTACGCGGTCGGTGGGCTGTGCACCCTGCTCGAGCCAGTATTTCACGCGCTCCATGTTCATTTTCACGCGTTCTTCGCTGTCTTTTGCCAAGAGCGGGTTATATGTGCCGAGCTTCTCGATGAAGCGGCCATCGCGCGGCATGCGGCTGTCAGAGGCCACGATGCTGTAGAATGGGCGCTTTTTCGAGCCACCACGGGCCAAGCGGATTTTCATTGCCATGTTAGTCTTCTCCTTCGGATAGATGATCGGGGCGTCTTTGTTTATTGCCCGTTTTCAATGTGTTGTTCATGGTGACGGATGACCTCCTGAATGATGAATTTCAGAAAGGTCTTGGCGAATTCTGGGTCGAGGTCTGCCTCCTCAGCCAAACGCTCAAGCCGTGCGATTTGTTTGGCTTCGCGGTCTGGGTCGGAAGGGGGCAAATCATGCTGTGCCTTCAACTTCCCTACGGCTTGGGTGTGCTTAAACCGCTCGCCAAGAGTATAGACGAGGATTGCGTCCAAGCGATCAATCGAGGCGCGATGTTCCTTGAGCAGCGCTGCGGCGCGGGCGGCTGTATCGGTCATGATGCGATCCCTTTATTTCTTTTTGCCAAAGCCTGTCAGGGGCGGCAGACCACTGCCGCCACCCAGGCCGCCAAGCCCCATCTTGCGGGCTGCGGCCTCCATCGCTTTGGGATCCATTGCTGAAGGATCCATGCCCGCCAAATCTTTGGGTGCGCCTTTGCCCATTAATGCGCCAAGGCCCTGCTTGAGCATCCCGCCTTTGCCCATTTTGCCGAGCTTCTTCATCGCATCGGCCATTTGGCGGTGCATTTTCAAAAGCTTGTTCAGGTCAGAGACATCTTGCCCCGCGCCTGCGGCAATGCGCTTTTTGCGGCTTGCCTGCAAAAGGTCAGGGTTGGCCCTTTCCCGCTTTGTCATGGATTGGATCAGCGCGATCTGGCGTTTGATCACCTTGTCATCAAGCCCAGCATCATCAAGCTGCTTTTGCATCTTGGCCATGCCCGGCATCATCGACATCATGCCCTGCATCCCGCCCATTTTCAGCATCTGCTCTAACTGGCCTTTAAGGTCGTTCATGTTGAACTGACCTTTTTGGAAGCGCTTCATCATGCGCTCGGCCTGTTCAGCCTCAAGGGTTTCTTGGGCTTTTTCAACAAGGGCCACGATATCGCCCATGCCTAAGATGCGGCCAGCGACACGCTGTGCTTCGAATGTCTCGAGCGCCTCGAGCTTTTCACCCAATCCCACAAAGCGGATCGGTTTGCCCGTGATGGCGCGCATCGACAGTGCCGCGCCGCCGCGACCATCGCCGTCCATACGGGTCAAAACGATGCCAGACACGCCAATTTTATCGTCAAATTCCTGCGCAACATTCACCGCATCTTGGCCCGTGAGGCCATCTACGACCAAGAGTGTCTCGCGCGGGTTGGCAATGTCACGCACGGCTGCGGCCTGCGCGATCAGGTCTTGATCAATATGCAAACGCCCTGCGGTGTCGAGGATATAGACATCATAGCCGCCAAGCCCCGCTTGGGTTTTGGCGCGCTTTGCAATCGTCTCAGGGTTTTCACCTTGGATGATGGGCAGGGTATCCACGCCAATCTGTTGGCCAAGGATGGCCAACTGCTCCATCGCGGCAGGGCGGTTTGTGTCAAGGGATGCCATCAACACGCGCTTGCCTTCGCGCTCCTTCAGGCGCTTGGCCAGTTTCGCGGTTGTTGTGGTTTTCCCTGAGCCTTGCAGACCCACCATCAGGATGGGTGCAGGCGGGTTGTCGATTTTCAGTGCGCCAATCTCGCCTTCGCCCTGAAGCGTGGCGATCAATTCGTCATGCACAATTTTGACGACCTGTTGACCAGGGGTCACCGATTTGGTCACCGCAGCACCTGTGGCCTTTTTCTCGACCGCGCGAATAAATTCCCGCGCCACGGGCAAAGAAACATCTGCCTCAAGCAAAGCCACCCGCACTTCGCGCAGGGCTGTTTTCACATCATCAGCAGACAAAGCGCCTTGCTTTGTCAGCCCCTCAAAGACCGAGGAGA
Organism: Roseobacter sp. HKCCA2468; assembly: GCF_037805105.1. Taxonomy (NCBI): domain Bacteria; kingdom Pseudomonadati; phylum Pseudomonadota; class Alphaproteobacteria; order Rhodobacterales; family Roseobacteraceae; genus Roseobacter; species Roseobacter sp. HKCCA2468. The sequence goes on along the minus strand of NZ_JBBLYN010000003.1, from coordinate 190,509 downwards.
GGCGTTCTGAAAGTGTTTCAAACATTGGCCAAGGCCCCTTTGTAACGTCATCTCTTTGGTGATCTGTGCATCAGGCCACCGTATTGCAATGCACCAAGGCCCCCGTGGGCGAAACTCGCTGACGGGGGGCGATCTTGGACATATCCTAAGACCAGAAAGCCAAAGCTTGCTGGAAGTTGCGCTGCTCTTACGCGCGCGAAGAGGGGAATGTCAAGCCTTCGCGCCTTAGTTCAAATGGCGCAAGAGCCGCGCATGACGATCAAAGGCCGTGATCAACTGCCCCAAATTTTGAATATCTGTCGCTTCAAGCATGGGCAACATCTTCACAAAGGCCCGCGCCGTTCCCAATGTGTCGCCAAGTGCGGTATGACGGGCATTGTCGGGTATGCGGATGCTGAGGCGGTCACATAGCGCGTCCAATGTGTGTTCCGCAGACTGACCAAAAAGGATGGCTGAACACAGAACAGTGTCTAAAATCGGCTGATCAAAACGCGCGCCAATGGCCCCTTCCCGCCGCTGTAGAAAGGCCATGTCAAAGGGGGCGTTATGGGCCACAAGAACCGCGCCATCGGCAAAGCGATGAAACCGCGATAAGGCATCAACAACCGATGGGGCCTCTGCCACCATCTCATTGGTGATGTGATGCACCGCTGTTGAGGCCGCAGGGATTTTGCGCGCAGGGTTGACCAATGTATCAAAGCGTTCGCTCTCGACCAATTTGCCGTTTACGATCCGCATCGCGGCAATCTGACAGATTTCATCAACTTGCGGGTTTAACCCGGTGGTTTCTGTATCGAACACCACGAAAGACAAGTTTTTCAGCGGGGCCTGTGACAGCTCAGCAGGCAGTGCGGTTTGCAACAGGTCAAAATCATATTGGATCACGCGCGGCGTTGGCAGCGTTTCGGGGGCGGCGGCTAGGGACAGGCTGATCCGTTGATCTGTGGCTTCGATCTTGGCGCCGTGGCTGCGCAAAACATCGGCCCCCGCAAAGCGTGAATGGCCCGTGATCAGGGGGCTGTCTAACCAATCATTGAGCCGTGCCGCGTCAGGGGCCTTTGCATCTCCCTGCAGGTCAAGAATGGCCTCTCCCTCTGACAGTCGGGCCGCAAGTCGAATCTCAGACGCCCCCGCGCCAATCCACGACAGCGTCAGGCGCTCTAACAAGCGGCTGATGGCAAAGCCATCGGCGCGCATTCGCAAGTCAGGCAGCGCGTCATACTGCAGTTGGATATCCTTTTGCGCCAAGCGCGTGGCAAGCGCGATTGCAATATCGGATAGGTCAAGCTGCTCAAGGGGCCACCATGCTGTATCGGTTTTGGCTTTTTCTTTTTGCACATCGTGCAACGTCTTTTCCAACTGCGCACGCGGCGCCCCTTGGGGCAGGTCTGGCAAAACGGCACCCACGGCCTCAATTAAATCGGCGAACAAAGCCTCGCGCATGCCATGCAGTGCCAAATCCTTGGATCGGTCTTGCAAGCACAAGAGATAGGCAGGATCGGCTGTTTCCTGACCTTCGAGCCAGAATAAGCGCATCCGTGCCTCGAAAAGGCGGGCATCGTGGCGGGTTGTTACCAAAATATCCGTGCCCTTGGCGCTCTGTGCGCGCAACAGCCTGCCATAAGCCTCGCGCAAGGGGGCCATGCGCAAAAGCTGATCAAGGGGGCGGTTCAGACCCAACCCCTCATCATCATTGAAGAGGTCCCGCATCTTGCCATTGTAAAGCGCGATTTTATGGTCAGGCGTGCAGAACACGACCCCATCGGGAATTTCGGCTAGTAAGGTTTCAAGCCGCTGCTTCTCAAGGCCGAGCCGTGCTGTTTCACGCCCCACGGCCAATGCCATTGCGTTGCGCGTTTCGGTCAAATGCGCGGCAACAGCCGCAGCAGCAGGGGCTAAATCACCCAAATATCGCGCATAGTTTGGATTGATTTCATCATCCACATCGGCATGGGCGCGGGCGCGCATATCCGCGGCCAATGCCTCAAGGGGGCGGGCGACATACTCATCGAACTTCGTCCAAACCCAAGCAGACAGGCCGATAATTGCAAATGCCCCAACTGCCCCTGCGGTGATAAAGGCCGATAGCGCGTGATCCTCGCCCAAACGAACATACCCAATCACCAGACCCGCGGTCAGCAGGGCCGCGCCCCCAAGGGCCAAGAGCGCAAAGAACAAAAAGATGCGCAAACGCAAACTAAGATGGGTGAACATGGGCGTGCGGGCCTCCTCCTCCCGCAGCGGTGACGCGGCCTAGCCGCCCAGAGTTGGGCAGACCACCGCAATCAACGGATCATCCGCGGAAACCGCTAACCAATCGGCATTCTCGGCGCGGCCATCGGCATCAAAACTGGTGGTTGGAAAAATCTCTGCGCGGGCGGGGGTCGTGCAATCCACCAAGATGGGCTTGATGATCGCGGGCTGCCACCGCTCGTGCAGGCGCGTTTGCACAACCCATTGGCCCGAGCCTTCGACTGTTTCGACAGTCTCTGAGGGGGTAACTGCGACAAAGCCTTTGATCCATGGCTTCACATATGTCCACGGCTGCCAAACAGCGCGCTGTTCGCGGGTGGCGATCATTACAGTGTCTGAGGGCAGGGTGGCCATGACGCCGCGCGCCCATGAATATTCGAGGGATATTGTGGTCAGGATCATCGCCAGCCCCGCGCCTGCAGGCACGAACCATTTTGGTATCCGCTCTCCTATCAGGCGGCGCAGGCCATAGGCGATGCCTGCCCCTGCAAAGGCTGAGGACAGTGCCGCAATAAGGACGAGGAACATTTGCATTTCGTTGGTCTTTCTCTTTTCGTGACAACCAAAAACAGGTGCGGGGGTTATAGAAATCCGCTGCGCTGTCCGATTGCCGATTGCATTGTTTTAATCACAACGAAGGCATCGCGGAGATGACTTCGATCAAAATCGGATAAATAAGCAGGCGCCATGAAATTATCGGGCGCGTGGCCATTGCGGATTTGGCGCGATTGATGCGCAAGCCGCGCTTCCGCGATCATGTCATAGGCATCCAATAAATCCCGTCCGCCCGAGGCAGAAACCGCACCTCCGTCAATTGCGGCAACCAAGCGCGCGCGGGTGTTTACTTCGGTCAACTGTCCTTTCAGCGCATAGATGCGCCCCAAATTCACCACGGGCACAACGCCGTTATGCTTGAGATCAATGCGATCTTTATGCTCGCCCGACCGCACAGTGGCAAAGCCTCGAAAGAGACTAAGCGGGGGCGTATGCTGGAGCGAATTGGAAATCATATGAGCCACAAAAATCGAATTTCCCGAAGCCTCTGCAAGGGTCGAGGCGTGAAGATCGTCAAACAAGGCCATCGTCCCACCAATGGGCCGCAGGTCAAACATCACCGATGCCAACATCTGCGCCTCGGTGTCGGGTTTGTTGATCCATTTCGAGAAATAGTTTCGCCAAACGCGTAAGGGTTGCCGCCAACGTGCGGCGGTCGCCATCATATCACCTGGGCAGTAGAAATAGCCTGCCTCGTCTAAACCATCCGAGACGAATTTTGCCAAAGCGGCGAAATAAGCGTCATCTTCTGGGCGCATGGCATCGTCTATGATTAGGCAATTGTCTTGGTCGGAAACGCCCGTTTGTTCTTGCCGACCTTGGCTGCCGCAGGCCAGCCACAGATAGGGCACAGGCGGCGGCCCAAGATGGTCTTCGGCAAGTTTTAGCAACCGCCGGGTCGCGGCATCGCCGATATCGGTGATCAGGCGAGTGACCACCTGATGATCATTATTTGCCCCAACCAATTGCATCAAAAGGGCAGGGATGCCTTTTACATATTTGGCAATTTCTGCGCTATTCGCGGCATAGGCGATATCCATGATGATTGAGGCGGAACTGGTCGCCTGAAAGCGCATCATATCGGTCTGGCTTAATATGCCTTCGGGCTGCCCGCGATCCATGACGGGCATATGGGTAAACCCATGCTCGACCATCAAATGCAGCGCATCAGCCACAAGGGCGGAGGCGGGCAAGGTCTTGGGGTCGCGCGTCATCACTTCAGCCACGGCCGTGTCTGATGGCAGCCCCGCCGCCATCGCGCGATTGGTTAAGTCGCGTGTGGTGATGATCCCTTGCAGCGCCCCCTTTTCGGAGGTGACAAGCAAGCAAGAGACGCGGTGATCCCGCATCTTCTGCGCGGCGCTCAGCAAGCTGTCTTGCGCTGTGCAGGTCAGAGGATTGCGCGTCATTAAATCGCCCAAGGTTTGGGTCGACAATGCACTGCGCTTGGCGCGGGCCGGGCGGGTGCGGTCAAAGAAATCGAGAAAGGCGGGGTGCTCTTTCACCAATTTATGGAAAAGTGGCGCCGAGATCTCCAAAAGTTCGGTTGGTTTCACGGCGGTTGCGGTGACAGGCGCAATACCATCGCGCATCAAGCCACGCTCTCCGAAGGAGTTTTTTGGGCCGAGGATCGAGACCAGTTCACCATTGGGTTCGGTGATATCAACCTGCCCTGACACGATGAGGTAAAGCGCCTCAAGCGGCGCGCCCGCGTGATAAATCACAGCGCCCGCTTTCGCCATGGAGCGGTTCACCTGCCCTGCCAGTTCCGCCAGATAATCATGCGGTAAGCTGTCATAGGGGTGCGTTTGTGACAGAAGTGTCAGGATTTCTTTTGGCATCTGGATCTGGGTCTGTTTGGTCGGTCTGGCTCAGCCTAGACTATTTATGAAAAAGGCGCATCCCGATTGATCGGAATGCGCCCATTTTTCTTAAGGGGTAGCCCCTAAGTGATCAAAGGATCACTTGTTGATGGCTGCACCTGCGCCACGTGGGATACGTACGGATTCCACGAGGTCTTGGATCTCCTGCGGAGGCTCTGCTGTCACGCGGGATACTGCGAATGCAACCGCAAAGTTCAGCAATGCGCCCACTGGCCCGAAATGGGTTGGTGGGATGCCGAACAGGTAGTTCGCTGCAGTGTTATCCAGCATGTTGGTGCCTGGGATGAAGAACCAACCCAAGAATGTGAACAGGTAGAGACAGGTTGAAATCAGACCTGCAAGCATACCTGCTGTTGCACCTGCGGAGTTCATGCGCTTGGAGAAGATACCCATCATCAGTGTTGGGAACAGCGAAGCTGCTGCCAGACCGAATGCCAGAGCCACGGTTTGCGCCGCGAAGCCTGGAGGGTTCAGACCAAGATAGGTTGCCAAAGCAATCGCGCCTGCCATCGAGATACGGGCGGCCAGCAGCTCGCCTTTTTCGGAGATGTCAGGATTGATCACCGACTTGATCAAGTCGTGGCTGATGGCAGAGGAGATCGCCAACAGAAGACCCGCCGCTGTGGACAGAGCCGCTGCCAGACCACCTGCCGCGATCAGAGCGATAACCCAACCTGGCAACTGTGCGATTTCTGGGTTTGCCAGAACGAGGATGTCACGGTTGAAGGTCACAAGCTCGTTGCCTGCCCAACCACGCTCGGCTGCCATTTCAGCCATACCAGCACCATTTTCGTTGTAGTACTGGATCAGGCCATCGCCGTTCTTGTCTTCAACAGCCAGAAGGCCAGTGACCGACCAAGTGTTGAACCAATCAGGCAGATCAGCTTGTGCAACAGGCTCACCTTCAACGCCATTTGGCCACATGGTGGTCATGATGTTCAAACGTGCCATAGCACCTACCGCAGGAGCGGTCAGGTAAAGCAGCGCGATGAACACCAACGCCCAACCAGCAGACCAACGTGCGTCAGCCACTTTGGGAACGGTGAAGAAGCGAATGATAACGTGGGGCAGACCCGCGGTACCAATCATCAGCGACAAGGTGAACAACGCCATCAACCATGGGCTAGAGCCTGTGGTGTAAGCATTGAAGCCCAAATCTGTCAGCAAGCCGTCCAATGTGGTCAGCAGAGGCTGGCCAGAGGCGGTGTGCTCGGAGAAGAGGCCGAGGCTTGGGATTGGGTTACCCGTCAGTTGCAGCGAGATAAACACAGCAGGGATCGTATACGCTGTGATCAGAACGCAATACTGCGCCACCTGCGTATAGGTGATGCCCTTCATGCCGCCCAAAACCGCGTAAACGAAAACGGTTGCGGATGCGATGTAGAGACCTGTTGTGCTGTCCACTTCGAGGAAGCGGGAGAAGGCCACGCCAGCGCCAGTCATCTGACCGATAACATAGGTCACAGACATAACGATCAGCGAGATAACGGCCACAACGCGTGCAGTCTGGCTGTAGAAACGGTCACCTACGAATTCAGGAACCGTATACTTGCCGAACTTGCGCAAATAGGGCGCAAGAAGCATCGCCATAAGCACGTAACCACCCGTCCAGCCCATGAGGAAGGTTGAGTTGTTATAGCCTACGAATGCGATCAGACCTGCCATCGAGATGAAGGAGGCCGCCGACATCCAGTCAGCTGCAGTTGCCATACCGTTGATGACAGGGTTAACACCACGCCCTGCGGCGTAGAATTCAGATGTGGAACCCGCGCGGGCCCAAATCGCGATACCGAAGTAGAGCGCAAACGACAGCCCCACAACGATAATATTGAGTGTTGTTTGATCCATAATCTGGCCCGTCCCTTACTCTTCGTCCACGCCATATTCTTTGTCTAATTTGTTCATACGCGCGGCGTAGAAGAAAATCAGAACAAGGAATACGAGGATTGAACCTTGCTGAGCAAACCAGAAGCCCAGATCTGTGCCACCCACCGCGATGCCGCTAAGCATCGGGCGGAAAAGAATAGCAAAGCCATAGGAACACAGCGCCCAGATCACCAAGCATAGGGTGACCAAGCGGATGTTCGCGGCCCAGTATTCAGAGTTATTTGCCTTTTCGGCCATTGATATCTCCCTTCGGTTTCTAACCAGTGAGGCACTGCCCCAACGGTGACATCTGACGCCGCCTCCTCCTAAGGCGCCGACAGAATTCTTTTGCCCAATTACGCCCCAGTAAGGTGGGACACGATCTTGCCAAGTGCCTTGGCAATATCGTCAATAGCCCCCATAGCCGCGACTTTGCTAAGCGTGCCGCGGGCATTGTAATACTCGATAAGGGGGGCCGTTTGGGCATGATATGCCGACAGGCGCGTGCGCACTGTTTCGGCATTATCATCAGGGCGGCGCTTAAACGAGCTGCCCTGACATTTGTCACAAACACCCGCTGTTGCGGGTTGCTTGAATTCGTCATGATATCCTTCGCCACAATCGGCGCAGGTATAGCGACCCGATACGCGGGCCACCATCGCGTCATCATCCACCTCAAGGCTGATGACAGCGTCAATCTGCTGGTTGCGTGCCGCCAAAAGGCCATCAAGTGCCTCGGCTTGCGCTGCAGTGCGGGGGAAACCATCCAGAATTGTGCCTGCGGCCACATCGGGCTGCTGAAGGCGTTCTTCGAGAACGGCGAGCACAATCTCATCCGAGACCAACTCGCCCTTTTCCATAACCGATTTCGCGGCCAAGCCTGCGGGTGTGCCTGCATTGACTGCGCCACGCAGCAAGTCACCAGTGGACAGCTGCACAAGCCCGAATGCATCTTCTAGCATGCGGGCTTGGGTGCCCTTCCCAGCGCCCGGAGGCCCGAGAAGGATTAAGTTAACTGGTCGTGTCATCGTATCTGCCGTCATTTACTGAATTCCACGCGTTACTTAACGATGCGATTGGCGATGAGGTCATCCACCACGCTTGGATCTGCCAAGGTCGATGTGTCACCAAGGCTGCCGAAATCGTTTTCGGCAATCTTACGCAAAATGCGGCGCATGATTTTCCCCGACCGCGTTTTGGGCAGGCCAGGTGCAAATTGCAGCGCGTCTGGTTTTGCAATTGGGCCGATCTCTTTACGCACCCAATTGGTCAATTCTGCCCGCAATTCTTCGGAGGGCTCTTCGCCCGCCATCAACGTGACGTAGCAGTAGATCCCCTGACCTTTGAGATCATGGGGGAAGCCCACCACTGCGGCCTCGGATACTTTTTCATGTGCCACGAGCGCCGATTCAACCTCGGCTGTGCCCATGCGGTGGCCCGACACGTTGATCACATCATCCACGCGGCCCGTGATCCAGTAATAGCCATCTTCGTCACGGCGGCATCCGTCCCCTGTGAAGTAATAGCCTTTATAGTCACTGAAATAAGCCTGCACAAAGCGATCAGGATCACCCCACAGGGTGCGCATCTGGCCAGGCCAGCTGTCTTTGATACACAAAACGCCTTCTGCGGCGGTTTCGTGGATTTCTTGACCAGTGGTGGCATCCAACAGCACGGGCTGAACGCCGAAGAATGGATTTGTCGCTGAGCCTGGCTTAAGTTTGGTGGCACCTGGCAGAGGCGTAATCAAATGGCCGCCCGTTTCGGTCTGCCACCATGTGTCAACAATGGGGCAGTTCCCCTTGCCAACAACGTCATTATACCAATTCCATGCTTCGGGGTTGATAGGCTCGCCCACCGACCCCAAAAGTTTGAGGCTAGAGAGATCATATTTGGTCACGAATTCATTACCCTGACCCATCAGCAAACGAATGGCTGTAGGGGCGGTGTAGAATTGGTTCACTTTGTGCTTTTCACAAACAGCCCAGAAACGGCCCGCGTCTGGATAGGTTGGCACGCCTTCAAACATCAAGGTTGTCGCGCCATTCGCAAGCGGGCCGTAGATGATATAGCTGTGGCCTGTCACCCAACCCACATCGGCGGTACACCAGAACACATCGCCATCATGATAGTCGAACGTGTATTGATGCGTCATCGCGGCATAAGTCAGATAGCCACCTGACGTATGAACAACACCCTTCGGCTTGCCCGTTGAGCCCGAGGTATAAAGAATGAAGAGCGGATCTTCAGCGTTCATTTCTTCCGCAGGGCAGGCGGTGGATTGGCCCGCAGAAGCCTCATGATACCAGATATCGCGACCATCGGTCCAAGTTACATCTTGACCTGTGCGCTTCACGACCAAGCATTTCACATGATCATCACAATGCAAAAGCGCCTTATCCACGTTAGATTTCAGATCGGTCACGCGACCGCCGCGGGGGGCGCCGTCCGAAGTGATGACAACCCGTGCTTCCGAGTCATTGATCCGATTTGCCAATGCGTCAGGCGAGAAGCCCGCGAAGACCACGGAGTGGATCGCGCCGATGCGCGCGCAGGCAAGCATGGCATAGGCGGCCTCGGGGATCATCGGCAAATAGAGAACAACACGATCACCGCGCTTAACGCCCAATGATTTCAGGGTGTTGGCAAAACGGCCCACTTCATCGCCAAGCTGTGCGTAGGTGATATGCTGCGCGGCTTCGTTGGGATCGTCTGGTTCAAACAAAATCGCGGTCTGATCGCCGCGCGTTGCCAAATGGCGATCAATGCAGTTTGCCGCTACGTTCAGCGTGCCGTCCTCATACCAACGGATATCTACATTGTCATAGGCAAAGGAGGTGTTTTTGACCTTGGTGTAGGGCTTGATCCAATCAAGGCGCTTGCCTTGTTCGCCCCAAAACGCCTCAGGATCGGAAATGGAGGCCTCATACATTGCTGTGTATTTATCCGCGTCAATATGCGCGCCAGCAAGAAGGTCAGGGAATTTCGAAGTCGTTGGCAATGTAGTTCTCCCTCAAAGGTGGCGGCGCGGATGTCGTTTGACAAAGGGTGCCGCGCCGCAGCTTGGGTGTCGCTCACCCCGATCCCTTCGTGGAAATATGGCGGTTCGTGCTTGTTCAACGTAAACAAACGACACAAACGCAGCTCATGTGATGACTAAAACAGATCCTCCCCGATCCCCAAATTTTGCGTCCTTGCCCCCTCCATTGGGCGGTTTCGCAAAGTCGACAGCGGCCCCATCCTTGGCCTGATTTCCCGATCAGGCACACCGCTATCAATCACAAACAGTTTACAACAAGTTTTTGGCTTCAGAAGGAATACATCCTGATTCCCACGATTTCTGTGTAACAAATTTACACTGCGTTGCGGAATTTGTAAATTTATTAACAATATTCGAAAATTTCCTTGGAAAACATACCTAGTTTGGTGGCGAGCATATTTAAACCATAGGTTGTATTTGCGCGTTTTTAGAGAGTTAGCGCTAAATTCTGCGCTGCGGCGCAACCCCAACATGTGGTGTTTTTCCTGATTATCGGTTGATGGAGGGCCAAAACCGCGCGCGAGTCACCCGAAATTGAGGGCGCTAAAGCACACGGAAATCCGCCCCCAGCCAAGGCATCCTTTGCAGGGCTGGCGCGATGAACAGCTTTTGTGAAAGATCGCGGATCAGGTTCGCCATTTCACTGGGAATGGCGCCCGTCCAGTCATCGGTGCAATAGAGCATGATCTGGCGCGGTTGCGCGGGCGCGGGCAAGGGGTAGGTGTCAATCCCATCTGCAAATCGCTCGCCCCGCATCAGGCTCAGGGGCGTTGTAATGGTGAAGCCAAGTCCTGCCGCCACAAGGGCCGAAATGGATTGGTTCGAGTCGATCTCAAATCTGCGACTAACCTGCATATCATGCGCCTGAAGATACTCATCAATATGCTGCGCCATAACCTGCGCAGGGTCGCGACCCAAAAAAGCAAGCCCGCCCAAGTCTTCGAACCTTCCCTCAAAAGCATATCCTTTTGGGAGGGCCAAAATATAGGGATCCTGCAAAATCGGGTGCGCTACGATATCGGCGGGCGCGGTCTGCGGTGCGGCGCAAATGATCATATCAAGGTTCCGCTTGGCCAACATATTCAGCAAGATGTGGCTCGCCCCAGTTTGCAGGCGAAATTTACAATCGCTGAGCGTCTCGGCCAAACGTGCGGCTAATTGTGGGGTTAGATCATTCTCAAAATCATCAATGACCCCAAGACCTAGGGCGGATATGCCCGATAGGTTCAAGCGGCTCAGATCTTTTTGCCCTGCACGCAGCGCGCCAAGCGCCACTTCCACCCGTTTTAGGAACAACCGCCCCGCAGGTGTCAGGCCAATAGGCCGCCTGCGGGTGTCAATCAATTCAACCCCCACCGCCAAAGATAAATTGCGCAGTTGTTGCGAGGCGGCGGGCACGGATAGACCCATCTCCTCGGCCGCATCGGACAGCGATCCCGTGCGCGCCATGACCTCGAAGGTCTCAAGGCTCTTGAGGCTGATCCCCTTAAGATCGGGTCGCGTCATGCGGCGATGATCCGTTCCAATAGCGCCTGAGGCACAGCGACCCCTTCTGTCAGCGCGGTTTCAAATTTTTGCCTGCGCGAAAGCGCCTGCAACCTATTGGGGGCATCGGCAAGAAGGGCTTGGGTGAATTGCTCAAGCGCCGATACCTGCCCGTATGATTGCGGCTTGATGGCAAAAAGACAATGCCCCATGCGCAGCGGCCCGCTGCTTGGATCATCAGGGTCACTGATCATGGCCGAGGCCCCCGCCCCAACAAGGCTGAGCACGAGAATTTCGACCATCACCGCAATATTGAACCCGTAGCCGCCCTGAACAGGCAAGATGCTGCCCTCAATCGCTGCGCGCGGGTTTTGCGTGGCGCGCCCGTGATCATCAAGCGCAAGCTGGGGCGGCAGCGTGGTTCCTGATTTGATGTGATCAAACACAGTGTCGCGCGATATCGCGGCTTGGCCTTGTTCAAAAATCAACACACCTTGTCCGCGCTTGTCAGGGACTGCCAGTGCAATTGGATTATCCCCCAAAGTTGGGGGCAAGGGCGGGTTTGTGCTGATGCAGGCCGTGTCGGTCGATAGCGCCAAGCTCACATAGCCGCGCCGCGCAACGTCTTCGGCCATCTGCGGCAGAAATCCTGGGCTATGGCCATTGGCAAAGGCCAAACACGCCGTCCCTTCCGCCTCGGCGATCTGCAGAAACTCGGGCAGGGCCAGATCAAAGGCCGCGGGCAAAAAGCCGTTGGCGATGTCACAATGTAACCGCACGCCTTGTCTGGGCTGCACTTTCGGCATCGCCCCCCCATCACAGCGACCAAGCGCCAGATCCTCAAGGCAATGCAATAAATAGCGAAGGCCTGCGCGGGCGCGTCCTTCAGCTTCGGCGCGGGCGATGCGGCGTGCAAGAGGTTTGGCTTGATGTGTTTTGGCCGACAATCTGCTGAGGCTGTCAAAACTCAGCGCTTCTAAATCGGCAAGGCTTAGCCGTTGATTGTTTTCGTCTTGCTGCTCATTCATACTCTGTCGCCTTTTACACTGCGGCTCAACATTGAGCCTCTATGGGACAGATTGTTTCACTCAAGAACGGCGGCAGAAGGGCGCAAGCGCGGCAAAAGCGGTGCGATATTGGGGCGCGCCTAGCCTTCGATGATCAGTTCGGGCAATTGACGCGCATAGCCGCGGATCACTTCGGCCAATTGCCGATGCGCCGTGCTGGCCCCTGAGGTTGAGCGCCATACGAGCCCGATAGAGCGCGAAAAACGCTTGCCCTTAAAGGGCCTTACCGCAACATCCTGCGCGCGCCCCAATATTTCGGAACGCACATAAAGCGCAGGCAAAAACGTGGCCCCCATCCCCATTGCAACCATCTGGCGCAAGGCATCAAGCGATGTGCCCTCATATTCGCGCGACAATGTCGCCCCCGTTTCAACACAAAGTGCTGATATCTGATCATGCAGCGCATAATTCGGTGACAGTGACAAGATTGTTTCGCCGCTGAGGTCTTGCGGCTCAATTTGGCTGCGCTGCGCGAGCGGATGATCGGCTGATATTGCCACGACCAAGGGCTCTCGGAACAATCGTTCCGTGACCAAAGACGCGCCAGGGATTGGCAATTGCGTCAAGATCAGATCATGGCCCCCTTCGCTGATTTGACGAGCAAGGTCATGTGGGGCCGCCTCGCGCACATAGAGACGCAGATCAGGGTGGGAGCGATGCAAATCGCCCACGATATGCGGCATCAGATAAGGCCCCAGCGTGGTGGACGTGCCAAGGCGCAATGTGCCCGCAAGGCCCGTCTGCAAGGATGCGGATAGATCAACAATCGCTTGAGTTGCGTCCAAAATATCGCGCGCGCGCGCCACAACTTCGCGTCCCGCAAGGGTCAATTTCACAGGCCCGCGCCCCCGTTCAATCAGGGTCAGGGATAATGCCTCCTCCAAGGTTTTGATCTGCACCGAGAGCGAGGGTTGCGATATCCCACAGGATTCTGCCGCTAGGCGGAAATGGCCCGTTTCCTCAATCGCGACCAAGTACCGAAGTTGGCGCAAGGTAAGCGGAATTTTTGGAATTGGCATGGCGGATGCCTCGTTAGTTTTTTCCTATCAAAATATGTTGTAATGCAATATTTTCTTTCAGCAAGGGTGACCCTAAATCTTGGTCATGATCAGGCGCAAACCTGATTGGGCCGATGCGAAGGCACGCGCGCAAAGGCCATTTACACGCAAGGCCCAAGTCTCTGGTTGTTAGTCCCTTCCAGTGGTTTGAGATGGGCAAAGCGTTTCGGGTGTCCTGACGGGATCCTGCCGTCACCCCTGAGGGACACCCGATTTCTCCTTAAAAGCGCGGATTAATCAGCTCTCCCCGGTTAGTCCGCGCTCACCTCTCAATTAGGTATGCAATTCGGTGGTGCTGCCATCGGGCAAAATCGCAACGGCGCTGAGGCGTCCTGTTTCATCGGGGCGGGTGTTTAGCGCGATGCGCCCCTCCGCTTGGGTTACGCTGTCGACTGCGTTATGGCCGTGGGCTATCCATAGCCCATCTCCACGCAGGCGATAGGCGAATTCAGGATGGCCCCAGATCAGATTGCGCCCGCTTTGTTGATCAAGCGGATGATGCGGATCAGCGCCCGCATGGGTTGCAGCCAAGCTGCCTGATTTCCAAAACAACGGCAGGTTGGCTAACCACGCAATGCGCGCCTCCCCCAAGACTTCTGTTAAATGTGCAACCAAGTCATCGGGGGGCAGGTTCGGGTCAAGCTTGAGTTCCTGCAAAAATCGCGGGCCCCCTGCACGCAGCCAGCGTTGAAGTCGCACCGCTGGCGCGTCTAGACTATCGAGCAAAAGCCGTTCCTGCGCACCGCAAAGACAGGTGACGTTATTTGGAAATTCTTGGGTCAGATCCATCAGGCGGTCGAGCGTGGCTAACCCTTGCCCGCCCGCGTGCAGGTAATTTCCAACGAAAACCAATTGTGGATTTGTTGCGCCACTATTGCCGATATGGGCATCAATGCGCGCCAAAATGCCTTCAAGCAAACTGGCGCAGCCCATAAGGTCGCCCACGATATAGCTTGCCAATTCAGGCCGCGGTTGCCCGCCTTTGCCCTGACCTAAGGCTGCCTGTCCTGTGGGTTTGGGGGTGCGCTTGAACAGTTTGAACATGGTTAAAATCTGCGCGGATATGGGCGCATAAGCAAGGCTAAATTTGCGGTGCAGCTGCGCGCTTAATCGCGTGCGCGCAACCGTCCTGCAGGGCGCATGGCCAAAGGTCGCCATGCGTAACCAAGCCCCGCAGCAAGGCTGACCAAGGCACCGCCCCCAATGATGAGAACGGCCGAGGTAAGATCAAACTGAAAGGGCGCCTCCATCACAAATTCCATGACCGCAAAGCCGCCAAGCGTGCCTGCGCCAAGGGCGACCAAGCCTGCCATCGCCCCTAATAATGCAGAACGAAGGGCGAAGGATGACAGGATTTGCCCGCGCGAGGCTCCGAGGGTTTTCAAAAGTGCCGCCTCATAGCTGCGCGCCCGTTCGCCCGATGCTGCCGCACCGATTAAGACGATCAATCCTGTCAACAAGGTCACGCCTGCGCCAAGGGACGTTGCCGTTGCAATGGCCCCAAGCGCCTCGGCCACGCGGTCTAGTGCATCACGGATGCGAATGGCGGTAATATTTGGGGCATCACCCGCAATATCACGCAACAACTGCGCTTCTGCGGACTCTTCGGCATAGACTGTTGCGATGAATGTATGAGGTGCGCCTGCAAGCGCGTTAGAGGAGAGGGTCATAACAAACCCAATCCCTGCATTTGAGAAATCAACCTCACGCAGCGCGGCAATGGTCGCGGTGATGTCCCGCCCCAAAACGTTAACAGTGATCTGATCGCCAAGCCCGACACCCAATTCGGCGGCTTCTTCGGCGGCAAAGGCCATCAAAGGAGGCCCGTCATAGCCTTGATCCCACCATTGCCCTGCAACGATTTGGTCAGATGGTGGGGCTTCGTCCAGATAGGTCAGGCCACGATCCCCGCGCACGACCCAGTGATCCCCTGCCACTTCGCGCGCGTCTTGCCCGTTGATCCCTGTCACGATGCCGCGCAGCATAGGCGCGGTTTCCACCCGTGATACCGCAGGGTCGCTTGCCGTGCGGGTGAGAAAGGCGTCAATCTGGTTTGGTTGGATATCGACAAAGAAATAGGAGGGGGCAACCTCGGGAAGGTCGCGGTCAATCGCATTTTGTAGATTGGACGAGATTTGCCCCACCGCTGCCACAACTGACAGGCCCAGACCTAGTGAGATCATCACCGCGGTCGCTTCTGAACGGGGGGCGGCAATCGCAGCGAGGGCCGCGCGCAACATGACCCGTCCGCGCAAGGCGCGCCCACGCGCCAAATTGCGCAAGACGCGGCGCAACACCCATGCAGCCACCCATAGGATCAAAAGGGCTGCGGCAATCCCCCCTGCTGCGCCAAGCGTCAAAATCGGCACGCCAGACCGCCATAGCGCCAACCCCAAGAGCGCCGCGCATAGGCCAAGCAGCGCTGCAATATAGCGTTTGCGCGGGGTGGCAATGGCTGGGCTTGCTGCATCTCGAAAGATCGCTGCGGCGCGTAGGCGTTCGGTTTGCGCCAAGGGTAGAAGCGTGAAGATTAACGCCGTCAGCGCGCCGTAGCTTGCCGCCTCAAGAAGGGCGGCAGGGGCAATGGTTATGTTCAAATCCACAGGCATATGCGGGGCCAAGAACGGAGCCGCCACAAGCGACAACAGCGCCCCAAGCGCCACACCCATGCCAACACCAACGGCACCCAAAATAATAATTTGGATCAGATAGGCGGCAAAGATTGTATGCCCCTCGGCCCCGATGGTTTTCAGGATCGCAATGGTGGACAGACGATTTTCCAAATAGGCCCGCACCGCGGCAGCAATGCCAACCCCACCCACGGCCAGACCTGCAAGGCCAACCAACACAAGGAACGCGCCGATACGATCGACAAAGCGTTGCACCCCTGGGGCCGCGCGGCGGCTGTCTTGCCAGCGGATACCGCCTTCGGGAAAGGCCGCCTCCATCTGACTGCGCAAGCTATCGAAATTTGCCCCTTCGGGCAGTTTCAGCCGCACTTCAGTTTCATAAAGTGTGCCGGGTTGGATCAGGCCTGACGCGGTCAACCCGTCCAGCGATATGATGGTGCGCGGGCCAAGGCCAAAGCCGCCTGCCGCGCCATCAGGTTCTGCATCAAGGGCGGCGCGCAGTTGAAATTCTGCTGTTCCAATGGTGAAGACATCACCAATTTTCATGCCCAAACGATCAATCAGCACTTGCTGCATCACCGCGCCATGCAGGCCGTTTTGCGCTGAAATGGCCTCTTGGATCGGGTGATCTGGTATAAGACCCGCCGCACCGTAAAGCGGATAGGCCGTATCGACCGCCCGCAATTGGGTCAGGGCGTAATCCATCCCCTCGGGCCCCGCGAAACCCGCCATAGACCGCAGTTCGATTGTCTCAGAGAGGTCTGTTGAGATTGCCGCCATAAAGGCGCGCTCTTCTTCATTTGGGCCGCGATAGGTGAATTCCATCTCAGCATCACCGCCAAGGATCACCGCCCCCTCACGCGACAAGCCATCGCCAATTGCGCTGCGCACTGTGCCAACAGTGCCGATGGCCGCCACGCCCAAAATCAAACATGCGAGGAAAATGCGAAAACCACGCAACCCCCCACGCCATTGCGCGCGCAATTCGCGCTGCGCAATTCGCCATGCCATGATCATGTGCGCGATCCTTTTTGAGGGCGTGTTTCTGAGACGACCCGACCATCGCGCAAGGTGACCATGCGGTCACATTTTGCGGCCAGTTCCGAAGAATGGGTGACAAGGATCAGCGTAGCCCCGTGACGGCTTTGCAGATCCATCAGAAGGTCCATGATCTGCGCCCCATTGGTTGCATCCAAATTCCCTGTTGGTTCATCCGCCAATAAGATCGAGGGGCGCGGTGCTGCCGCACGGGCCAAGGCCACACGCTGTTGTTCACCGCCTGACATTTGCGCAGGATAATGCCCTGCACGATGCGCAAGGCCAACCGAAGCCAATTCAGCCTCAGCACGATCAAACGCATCGGCCACCCCTGCCAATTCAAGGGGCGTTGCAACATTCTCAAGCGCGGTCATGGTTGGGATCAGGTGAAAAGATTGAAAAACAACGCCCATATGGTTGCGGCGAAACCGCGCTAAGGCATCCTCATCCATATGTCCCAAATCATGATCAAGCGCACGCACTGTGCCCGATGTGGGGCGCTCTAATCCGCCCATCAACATTAAGAGCGAGGACTTGCCCGAACCAGATGGCCCAACGAGGCTGACGCTTTCCCCTTTGCTTATCGTCAAAGACACCCCATGTAGGATATCGACAGGGCCCGCATTGCCCATCAAGGACAGACCCGCGTTTTCAAGCGAAAGGATGGTTTCAGCCATGTTCAATAACCCCGCATACTTGGTTGCATCTCGATATGGGGTTTTGCCGCGTTGCGGCAAGGGGCGGCCTGTCTGGGCGGCGCTCTTTGGCGTGCTGCTGATGCTGCTGCCACAGACGGGGGCCGCGCAGGTGCAGGTCGTTGCCTTGGGCGACAGTCTGACCCAAGGATACGGCCTGCCTCAAGGCGAAGGTTTTGTGCCGCAGCTACAAAATTGGCTCAATGAGCAAGGTCTTGATGCAGAGATTCTCAATGCGGGTGTTTCGGGTGACACGACCGCAGGCGGGCTGTCTCGGATTGACTGGACGCTGACCCCTGATGTGGATGCCGTGATCTTGGCATTGGGGGGGAATGATCTGTTGCGCGGCATTCCACCTGCAACCAGTCGCGCCAACCTTGAGGCAATTTTGCAGAAAATATCTGCGCGCAATTTGCCCGTTCTTTTGGTGGGCTTGCCCGCGCCCAATAATTACGGCCCCGCATTTAAGGCTGAATTTGACGCGATTTACCCCGATCTCGCGGCCCAATATGAGACCAGTCTCGTGCTTGATTTTCTTGGGCCTATTGCCGCGGCCGCTGAAAGTAACCGCCAAGAGGCCTTGAGCGCTTTGATGCAGCCCGATGGTATTCACCCCAATGCCAAGGGCGTGGCTTTGGTGGTCGAGGCACTTGGCCCAGAGGTTGCAAACCTTATTGCCCGCGCCGAGGCAGGCGGGTCATGAGCAAGGCTGCCGATCATCTGCGTGTGGCTCTTGGGCAGATGTGTTCTGCCACGACCCACGCCCCAAATATCGCCGTGATGCAAGAGTTTGCGCGCAATGCCGCGGAAGCGGGCGCAGATCTTTTATGTCTGCCTGAAGTGGCGGGTTTGATGTGCCGCGATCGTCAGAAAGCTTTGGCACAGGTCAAGACCGCCTCGGAAGATCCGTTTTTGGATGCCGCGTGCAATGCGGCGCGCATGCACAGCCTTTGGATTCAAGCAGGCACAACAGCGATCCGACCTGAAGGCGCAGAAAAATTCCGCAATCACGCTGTTTTGATCGCGCCTGATGGGGATGTGGTGGCGGTCTATGATAAAATTCATCTGTTTGATATCGCACTGGACGGGCAGGCCCCAATCGGAGAGTCGAGCCGATTTGACGCGGGGGATCAGGCGGTGTTGGTCGACACCCCTTGGGGCCCGTGGGGGATGAGCGTGTGTTATGATATTCGCTTTGCCCATCTCTTTCGCGACTATGCCAAGTCGGGCGCGCGCATGATCTTTGTGCCATCGGCCTTTACGGTGACCACGGGCCAAGCTCATTGGGAGGTTCTGCTGCGTGCTCGTGCCATTGAGACGGGCAGTTTTATCGTAGCCGCCGCCCAATCAGGCAGCCATGAAGATGGGCGCAGCACCTATGGTCATTCGATGGTTGTCGCCCCATGGGGCGAGATTTTGTTGGATGCAGGCACGGCGGCGCCTGCCTTGCATATCTGCGATTTGGATTTAAGTCGTGCGGATCACGCGCGGGCACAAATTCCCAACCTGTCCAATGAAAGACCCTATCAGTTATCGCGAAAGGATGCGCGCACCAAAGCACGCAATCCCAACGAAGTCTAACGCTAAGATGGCGTGATCAGCCGCGAGCGCGCCAATTTGTTACCTGTCGGGTGTAGCAGTCAGTTTTGGGAAGAATTGGCTGGGGTGGTAGGATTCGAACCTACGGTACGCGGTACCAAAAACCGTTGCCTTACCACTTGGCTACACCCCAACCGTGCCGCGCTAGTTACTTTGCGCGGGTCGCAGGATCAAGACCCTTGTGCGAAAAATCTTTGGTTTATTTTCGTAGTCTCAAATCGTTTGATCATAGGCCCCGACATCGGGTTCTGTTCGAATGATCGCGTCTAGGTCTTGGAAGATTGCGCGCATTTCTGCTTCGCTGGCGGGACTTTCGCAGACAACCACCAAATTTGGCGTGTTGGATGAGGCCCGCACAAGGCCCCATCCGCCATTTTCCAATATCACCCGCGCGCCATTTACCGTTACTACATCCACGATTTTCTGCCCGCCCAGTGAGCCGCCTTGACCCTGTAAAGTCGCGAGTTTTTCCACCAACCGAGCGAGAACATCGTATTTTTGCGTGTCCGCGCAATAGGGCGACATGGTCGGGGTGGCGTAGGTTTGGGGCAAAGCGCGGCGCAGATCCGCCATAGAGGCGTCAGGGTTGCGATCCATCAATTTGCAGATTTCTACCGCAACGCGCATGCCGCAATCGTAGCCACGTCCCAAAGGCGGCGCGAAGAAGTAGTGGCCCGATTTTTCGAACCCCGCGAGTGCGCCTAATTCATGCACGCGGCGTTTCATATGGCTGTGGCCGGTTTTCCAATAATCCGCCCGCGCGCCAAGCGCCCGCAATTCAGGGTCAGAGGCATACAGCCCCGTAGATTTCACATCAGCTACGAAAATCGCACCCTTGTGATGTTTGGCCAGATCCCGGGCCAAGATCACGCCCATCTTATCGGCGAAAATTTCTTCGCTTTCATTGTCCACCACGCCGCAACGATCGCCATCCCCGTCAAACCCAAGCGCGAAATCAGCGCCGCTTTCACGCACCGTGTCGGCCATGTCATGCAACATTTCCATCGCTTCAGGGTTTGGGTTGTAATGCGGGAATGTGTAATCAAGCGCATTATGCGATGCGACCACCTCGACCCCCATGCGCGCGAATAACTCAGGGGCAAAGGCCGACGCCGTGCCATTGCCCGTGGCGCAGACCACGCGCAGCTTGCGGGTCATTTTGAAATCGCCAACGAGATCATCCAAATAGGCCTCTTTGACTCCATCGACAAACTCATACGCGCCGCCCGTGCGCGCCACGCCCGCGCCGCCCAAAACGATATCGCGCAAACGCGCCATCTCGACTGGGCCATGGGTGAGGGGCTTTTCAAATCCCATTTTCACCCCTGTCCATCCATTGGGGTTATGGCTGGCTGTCACCATGGCCACGGCTGGCGCATCAAGGTGAAATTGCGCAAAATAGGCCATCGGGCTGAGGGCGGGGCCGATATCCCGCACCTTGATCCCCGCCTGCATCAAACCCAAGATCAGCGCGTTTTTGACCGAGAGCGAATAGTCGCGGTAATCATTGGCCACCACGATCTCAGGGCGGATGCCCGCCTCATGCATTTGTGTGCCAAGCCCTAGACCCAAGGCAGTAACGCCCGGCAGGTTGATCTCTTCGGGAAAACGCCAGCGTGCATCATATTCGCGAAATCCGGTCGGTTTGATCATGGGATCGCGCAAAAAGGCCCATGTATTCGGGGTGACCTTGGCGAGGGGTTTTGTCATGATGAATACCTTATTGGGCTTGGGTTAAATGCGGATTGGGTTGGCTTTGGCCAATTGGTCAAGCTGCATCAACATTTCAATCAATGCGGGCATATCCGACAGTCGGATCATATTGGGGCCATCGCAAGGGGCGTTGTCGGGGTCTTGGTGCGTCTCGGTAAAGACCGCGGCCACACCAACCGCCACGGCGGCACGGGCCAAAACAGGTGCAAATTCGCGCTGCCCGCCTGATGCGCCACCCAAACCCCCAGGTTGTGCGACAGCGTGGGTTGCATCCATTACAACGGGGCAGCCCGTTTTTGCCATCTCGGGCAGAGACTGCATATCAACCACGAGGCGGTTATAGCCGAAACTGACCCCGCGCTCGGTGAGCAGGATCCGATCATTGCCCGTGCTTTCGATTTTGGCGACCACATTGGGAATATCCCACGGGGCAAGAAACTGTCCCTTTTTGACGTTGATCACGGCACCCGTCCTTCCCGCCGCTAGCAAAAGGGCGGTTTGGCGACACAGGAAAGCAGGGATCTGGAGAACATCCACCACCTCGGCCACGGGGGCGCATTGCTCTTTTTCGTGAATATCGGTCAGAACAGGCACGCCAAGCGTGGATTTAACAGATGCCAAAACCTCAAGACCTTTATCCAAGCCCAAGGGGGGCGCGGCATTAAGTGAGGTGCGATTGGCCTTATCAAAGCTGCCCTTAAAAATATACTGCGCGCCTGCCTTTTCGCAGGCCTCTTTTAGGATACCTGCAATCATCTGCGCATGATCTGCGCTTTCCAATTGGCAAGGCCCCGCAATAAGGGTGAGCGGGCGGTCGTTGCCGACCGTCAGATTTCCGATTTGCACGTCTCTCATAGTTTTTACGCCGATACCTTTTCGCGAAGAATGGATGCTGTCATTGATATCAACAGGTAGATGCCCGAAAACACAAGGAAGGCAAGCAATGTATTTTCAAAACTGCGCGGATAGGCCGCCTCGTCAGGCGCGACAGGAAGGACACTGATAGATAGGTAAAGTGTTTGGCAGTTTGCTGAAAGATTGGGTGTGATCCTGCCCCCGCCCTTGCGCAGGCCGGGGCGGGGCAATACGAAATGGGGTGAATAATCCTGACCTGCGCGTCTTTTGCGCAAGATGTTGGAGTGTGGATGGATGACCGAAACGCCCTTGGATCATGCCTATGCGCAAATGCAAGCAGACCCTGATGCCCAGATGCCGCGACTGCGGTTCTATGACCGCCTTTTGGGGGCTGAGCTATTCGTCCTGCTTGAGCGCGCAATGGCCGTTGGGCAGGATCGGATTGAGCCAAAAATCCTAACATCTGAGGGGGTTTCCTTCGTCTTGGCCTTTGACCGCGAAGAACGGCTGTCTCAGTTCGTGGACGGGGTAGAAGCACCCTATGCTGCGCTTACGGGGCGGGCCTTGGCGAAAATGTTGGCGCCTCAGGATATTGGTCTGGGCTTGAACCTTGGGGTCGCGCCCAGCGAGATCTTGCTTGACGGCGCTGCGATGATCTGGCTGCGCGATATTGCCGAGCAGGGGCCAACATCCATAGATGCGCGCCCCGTGTCGCTGAACGCACCACGCGGCCTGCCGCAAGATGTGTTGATTGCTTTGGACGCCAAATTAGCAGGGCTGACGGGGTTGGCTGCAGGGGCCTATCTTGCCTTAGCCGAGTATGCCGATGGCAGTCACAGCCATATTCTATGCTTTATCGATGCAGCGCCCGAGGCGCATGAGGCCTTGGCGCGCGCCGTTTCAGAAACGCTCCATCTGTCTGGCGTTGAGGCGGGCATGCTTGATGTGGTGTTTTTGCCGGCGCAGGAGGCCTTTGTCGCGAAATTGGCGAAGGTTGGCTTGCGTTTTGATCTGCCACAGGTTGAAAAGCCACGGGAACGCCCCGCGCCGGGATCGGACCCAGATAACCCACCCAAGCTGCGATAGCTTGGCCCGCTGCAACGAAAGGCTTAGCCATGCAAACCGCATTGACGACCGAGCTCTACATTCTCGCCCTCGCTTTCTTTTTACAGGTATTCCAATTGATGCTGTATGGCGTTGTTGCGAATTTACAGGTCGGGGTTGGGTATTCCATGAGCGCGCGGGATACAGCCAAAAGCCTAACGGGTGTTGCAGGCCGATTGCAGCGCGCCTTAAACAACCATTTTGAGGCATTGATCCTCTTTGCTATCGCGGTGGGTTTGGTGACAGCGCTTGGGGCATCTAATGCCGCCACCGAAATTTGCGCCCATGCCTATTTGGTGGCGCGGATTCTTTTTGTGCCAGCCTATGCGCAGGGACTCACGCCGTGGCGGTCTATCATTTGGGCGGTTGGGTTCTTTGCGACAATCGCTATGGTTGTGATCGCAGTTTTTTAATTTGTGATCACAAAGCTGAAAATCACCCCCTGAGCCGCGCTATTTTGGCCCGTTTTCGGGGGGGTGAGGGGTGAAAATCCTTGTTTCGCGCACGCCAATTTCCTATGCGCTTGGCAAATTCGGCCTGATGCAGGGCCACGACCAAGCGCCAAGGAGGCGAAGATTATGGCAGATTATGATGTTATCGTTATTGGCGCAGGCCCTGGTGGCTATGTGTGCGCAATCCGTTGCGCACAATTGGGCCTAAAGACCGCCTGTGTCGAAGCCCGCGACACATTGGGCGGCACATGCCTTAATATTGGCTGCATTCCGTCTAAGGCGCTGCTGCACGCAAGCCATGCCTTGCACGAGGCAGAACATAACTTCGCCAAGATGGGCCTCAAAGGTGCTGCGCCCAAGGTCGATTGGAAAGGTATGCTGGCCTATAAAGATGATGTGATTGGCCAAAACACCAAAGGGATCGAATTCCTGTTCAAAAAGAACAAAGTGGATTGGATCAAAGGGTTCGGCTCCATCCCCGCAGCGGGGCAGGTGAAGGTTGGCGACACAACCCATACCGCAAAATCGATCATCATTGCATCTGGCTCAACGCCGTCCACGCTGCCAGGCATTGAGGTAGACGAAAAAATCGTGGTCACTTCTGAGGGCGCCTTGGCTTTGGGTAAAGTGCCCAAGAAAATGGTTGTCATTGGTGCTGGGGTCATCGGTCTTGAGCTTGGGTCGGTCTATGCCCGTCTTGGGGCCGAGGTCGAGGTGATTGAGTATCTCGATACCATCACCCCCGGTATGGACAGTGAAGTTGCCAAGAATTTCCAAAAAATCCTTTCAAAACAGGGTTTGAAATTTACGCTTGGCGCCGCTGTTCAAGGGGTAAAAACGACCAAGACCAATGCGACTGTCAGCTACAAATTGAAGAAAGATGACAGCGACCATCAGGTTGTTGCAGATGTGGTTCTGGTTGCGACTGGGCGCAAACCCTACACCGAGGGGCTTGGCCTTGATGCGCTTGGGGTGGAACTGTCCGAGCGCGGCCAAATCAAAACGGATGGTCACTGGCAGACCAATATCAAGGGCGTTTATGCGATTGGTGATTGTATCGCAGGCCCAATGTTGGCGCATAAAGCCGAGGACGAAGGCATGGCCGTTGCCGAGGTTGTCGCGGGCAAACGTGGCCATGTGAATTATGGTGTGATCCCCGGCGTGGTTTACACAAACCCCGAAGTGGCTTCGGTTGGCGCGACTGAGGAGATGCTGAAGGCTGAGGGCCGCGCCTATAAGGTTGGGAAATTCTCCTTTATGGGCAACGGCCGTGCTAAGGCGAATTTCGCGGCGGATGGTTTTGTGAAAATCCTTGCCGACAAAGACACTGACCGCATTTTGGGGGCTCATATCATTGGCCCTGCGGCAGGGGATTTGATCCATGAGGTTTGTGTCGCGATGGAATTTGGCGCCAGTGCGCAGGATTTGGCGCTGACCTGTCATGCGCATCCTACATTCTCTGAGGCAGTGCGCGAGGCGGCATTGGCCTGTGGGGATGGGGCGATCCACGCCTGACTTGCGGCGTCTGAAACAAAGAGATGCCGAATGCAGGGGAGGCATTCGGCATCTTTCCTTTGGGGTGACTTGCGCAACAGTCGGGGAAACCTTGGGCAAGTCTAACGGCGGTTTCCTGATTGGGGGACTGCAAACCGCATGGGTCATTTAAAACCCGATTCGGTTTAAGCAATGGTTAATGGTCAGCCTCAGGCCGCCAGCAGCCTTAATCCATGGGTGACATCGGCCCGAACGGCCAAGCGCAGCCCTGGCTCATCTCCAGCCTTTAATGCAGCGAGGATCGAGCGATGATGCTGCGGTGCATCGGTTCGGTTTAGCCGCCCGTAGAGGGCGCGCATGGTCGGCCCCAATTGCAGCCAAACCGTTTCCGCCAAAGCCAACATTGCGGGCGCTTGTGCGCGCAAATAGAGCGTGCGGTGGAATTCAAGGTTATGGCGAATATAGGCAATGGCATCGCCCGTATGGATCACCCCTGCAATCGCGCTATTGGTGCTTTCCATACGTTCGATAAGGGCCATATGCGCCCGCGGCAGGGCGCGTGCGGCCAATTCAGGCTCAAGCAAGGCGCGTAACGCTGCCAATTCTTCGATCCGTTCATTGCTAAGTTCTGGGGTCGATACGCGGCCAGACGCCGATAAAAACAATGCACCTTCGCTGACCAAACGCCGCACCGCCTCGCGCGCAGGGGTCATGGATACCTGAAATTCTTGGCCAATTCCGCGCAGCGTCATTGCCCGCCCTGGTAAAATTTCGCCATGCATGATGCGCGAGCGCAAAGCGCGATAGACCCGTTCATGGGCCACGGCAGCGGTTTGTTCAGCTGGGCGCGGGTTGATCAACATAGGCTATATGTGATCACAAACCTTATCCCGTTGGCAAGCTCTCAAAACGCCAAGCCAAAATCTCGTTCCCATGGGTTTTGAGCCATGCGCGATGCCGTTGATACTCAGGGCAGAGCGCGGCGCAATGTGCCCAGAATTTTGGGCCGTGGTTCATTTCTGCCAAATGCGCAACCTCATGGGCGGCGACATAATCTAGCACCTCAGGCGGGGCCATGATCAGTCGCCAAGAATACATCAAATGACCCTGCGCCGAGCAACTGCCCCAGCGGCTTTTGGTGTCACGAAGTGTGAGCTTGGAAAACTGTCTTCCCAGTTTATTCGCGTAATATTCGGAGGCTGTGTGGAGCCGCGCATTGGCGCGGGTTTTTAGAAAGGCGGCCACGCGAATGGGCAGGCGTGGATCATCGGCAACGCTTAAACATCCATCGACCAGCTTTGCGGAACGGCCACCGCCCGCGATGATTGGATGGGGAACACCTTCGATGGGAATCACCGCACCAATGACAGGGCGCTGTGCTGTGGGGCGGTTTTGCAAATGCCCCATCAACCAATCACGGCGAGCGTGCAGAAAGGCCAAGGCCTCACCTTCTGGCGCCCAATGGGGCATGGTTAGGCTGACAGTGCCATCTCGATTGGACACGCGTAATGAAAATCGCGTGGCGCGCACGGATTTCTTCATCACCACCTCAACGGGCTGTGGCCCGTCCAATTGGTGAATCCAAGATGATGTCTTGCGCCGCATCGCAATAAGCCTCTGTGTTTCTTCAATCGAACGGGCAATCCGCGCATTAGTTTTCGGAAAGCCTTTGACACCCTATTCACATTGTGGCAGGGGATCGCAATTCTCTCGATAGCGTTCATTGAAGGGGGTGTCATGCCCAAAGAGGAATGGGGTGTTAAACGCGTATGCCCAACCACAGGCAAGCGTTTCTACGACCTAAACAAAGACCCAATCGTCAGCCCGTATACGGGCGAGGTGGTCACATTAGATACTGGTAAAGGCAGCCGCAGCTTGGTCGCCGAAAAACCATCTGCCGCCTCTGCGGCCAAATCCAACGCCCATGCGGATGATGAGGTGGTCTTGGATGATGAAGATGATTTGGTATTGGATGATGATTCCGATCTCGATGATGATCTTCTCGAAGATGACGATGACGACAATGTCTCGCTCGATGACATTGCCGATGTCGGTTCGGATGATGACGAGTAAACCACTCTGAAAACCGTTGCGTGTGGGGCGGATTTTTCGCTTGATCTGCCCCGCGCGACACCATAAACCGCAGATCGCAACTAATGTTGCGCATGGTTACGGGGCCTTAGCTCAGCTGGGAGAGCGCTTGCATGGCATGCAAGAGGTCAGGGGTTCGATCCCCCTAGGCTCCACCAAACCCCCTTGGATAAAACCAGTAAGAAGCGCGCATATTTGCGCGGTTTTCGTGCTGTTTTTGCTAAATCATCGCTCTGCCGAGCCGTTCTTGTCACTACGTCCCAAATAGAGGAAGTGGCGCAATGAACGCAGAGCCAACCAACCAGTTTCACGAGGCCGCAGCGCCTATTGCCTCGGGTCGCACTGACGAGACGATAGACTCGATAAAAGGGATCGCGCGGCGTGTTGGCAATCTGTCAATCGCCATCGCCCAAGTTTCTGGTGATGTTCAGGATGTCTCAGAAGGTGCCGAGCAACAACGCAGCACCTTTCATATTATCCGTGATCGGATGCGCGCCATGGCCTTGCGGGGGAATGACGTGATGATTGCCGCGACCCAAACACGCGATGGGTCGAACGCGGCAAGTCATCAGATTTCTGAAACCACGCAAAGCATTGCGCAAATGATGGAAAGCGTGACGACCTTGACCGATCAGGTCAATGAAATCGCATCGCATTTAGGGCGCGTTGCCTCCTCGTTGGAGCGGGTTGCCAAAGTTTCGCACCATGTCAGTGGCCTTGCGCGTCAGACCAATCTTTTGTCTTTAAATGCCTCGATTGAGGCCGCACGCGCGGGCGTGCATGGGCGCGGCTTTATGGTGGTCGCAGGTGAGGTCAAACAGCTGTCCAACCAAGCGGGTCTTGCCACAGCCGAAATTGGTGACACGATTGAGGAACTTAGCAGCGAAATGCAGGCGGTGATCTCGCAAGCCACCCAAGCCAGTGAAGTAACCCAGATGATCCGCGCCCATACGGGCAATGTTGGTGATGAGGTTCAGACCCTACCACAGACCTTAGAACAAATGCGCCAAACCCAAGAGCAGATCGTTGCGGCCGCGCGCGCGATTGATGCAGATATCAACGAGACACAAGTCGATATCGACCAAATCACGCAAAGCGTGGACAGTCAGGCGGCCACCTTGGCCAAAGCCAGCCAATCGCTTTTGTCAATAACCGACCATTCAGAGGCGCTGACAGGGATCTCGGCACGGCTTGGGGTCGAGACAGTCGACAGCCCCTACATCACTGCCGTTAAGGAGGTTGCCGCGCTGATCTCGGGCATATTCGCGGCGGCAGTGCGCGACCGAAAGATCAGCGAAGCGGACTTATTTGACGAGCGTTATGTTGAAATCCCGCAATCTGATCCGAAGCAGCATATGACCAAATTTGTTGGCTTCACCGATCAGGTTTTGCCGCCGCTTCAAGAGCCCGTGTTGACCCTATCGCGCACGGTTGTGTTCTGCGCTGCGATTGATCGCAACGGGTTTATTCCCACCCATAATTTGAAATTCAGTGAACAGCAGAAATTAGGTGATCCTGCGTGGAATGCGAAACATTGCCGAAATCGCCGCATCTTTGATGATCGTGTCGGATTGGCCGCAGGCCAAAGCCAACGCCCGTTCCTTTTGCAGGCCTACCGCCGTGACATGGGCAATGGCGAGTTTCGAATGATGAAAGATGTCTCTGCACCCATCACAGTCAATGGTCGTCACTGGGGCGGGCTGAGGTTGGCCTATCTGATTGACTAGGCCAAATCTGGGACGGGGCCATAACATCATGGCCCCATCCCAAGTGGCTTATCCCAAGACCTCTTTGATGGCCTCGGTCGTTACGCTAACGACAGTATCCGCTTCCTCGCGGCTGAGGCAGAGCGGCGGCGCATAGCCAATGATATCGCCCTGCGGCATGGCCCGTGCAATCACGCCGCGCCGCGCCATTGCGGCGACAATCTGGGGGGTGATCTTTTTGGCGGGGTCAAAGAAAGTGCGCGTGTCGCGATCCTCAACCAATTCCACCGCGCAAAGCATCCCATCACCGCGCACTTCGCCCACATGGGCATGCTCGGCAAGGGCGGTGCGCATGGCTTGGTTGAAATATGCGCCCGTGTCACGGGCATTCTCAACCAAATTCAGGCTGTCCAAAAGTTTGAGATTGGCAACACCTGCAGCCGCGCCGATGGGGTGGGCGGAATATGTCCAACCATGCCCCAAGGGGCCGAATTCATCGGTGCCGTCCTCAAGAACCTTCCAAACTTTGTTGGAAATGATGGATCCTGAGAGCGGCGCATAGGCCGAGGTTAGGCCCTTGGCGATGGTCATGATGTCTGGTGTGATGCCATAATGGGGTGAGCCAAACATTGATCCCATGCGGCCAAAGCCCGTGACCACTTCATCGGCAATCAACAAGATGTCATGCTTTTGCAGAACGGGTTGGATTGCCTCCCAATACCCTGCGGGCGGCGGCACAATCCCACCTGTTCCCAGTAAGGGTTCTGCGATAAAGGCCGCGATAGTGTCAGCACCTTCGCGGGCGATCAGCTCCTCAAGATCAGCCGCGCATTTGGCCGAGAATTCCGCCTCGGAGAGGCTGAGGTCATCACGGCGGAAGTAATAGGGGCTGGTTGTGTGCAAGACCGCATCAAGAGGCAGGTCAAATTTTTGATGGAACAGGCTCAACCCTGTCAGGGATCCCGACATCAGGCCTGAGCCGTGATAGCCGCGCCAGCGCGAGATGATCTTTTTCTTCTGCGGCAACCCACGGATATTGTTGTAATACCAAACCAATTTGATGTTGGTTTCATTGGCATCTGATCCACCAAGCCCGAAATAGACCTTTGACATATGGTCGGGCGCACGATCCATGACCATCTGCGCAAGCGTGATTGAGGCCTCAGTGCCATGGCCTACATAGGCGTGGTAATATGCCAATTCGCGGGCTTGCTCGGCAATGGCCTCGGCCACTTCTTGACGGCCATAGCCGATATTCACGCAGTAAAGCCCAGCAAATGCATCCAAAAAACGATTTCCATCGCGGTCGGTGATATGACAGCCGCTTGCGGTTTGCACGATCCGATTGGGGCTTTCGCCGCGGGCGTGTTGCGCAAGATGTGTTGAAGGGTGCATGAAGCTGTCGCGATCCCATTTCGACAGCTGATCATTGGTAAGCATCGGCTTTGTCCTTTGTCATGTGGTTTGGCACGTTTGCCGCAAGCCTAAGGGAAAATCCGCCCCAGTGCCATGCCTTGCGGCGAAGTCATGGATCACAGACCCGACACTGTGATTGGCGCAAGCGACGTTTTTGGTGCAAGCAATGACGCGAAGCGGGAAGCGGTGGGCGCTGAATTATCGAAAACTTGGCCCACCAACAGGAGGCGGCAGATGGTTTCTCGCATTCATAACTTTCCAACCCAAGAATATCAGGCGCGTATTGCGCGCACGCGCGCCGAGATGGCCGCGCGAAATTTGGATTTCATCATTGTAACTGACCCGTCCAATATGGCGTGGTTGACGGGATATGACGGTTGGTCATTTTACGTCCATCAAGCAGTGCTCTTGGGCCATAAAGGCGAGCCGATTTGGTGGGGCCGCGCGATGGATGGATTGGGTGCTTTACGCACAGTCTGGATGTCAGATGACGCTGTGGTTGGCTATGATGACACCTATGTGCAAAACCCAGAAAAACACCCGCATGAAACCCTTGCGAGCCTGATCCATGATCATGGTGGCCTGCGAGGGCGCATTGGCGTTGAGATGGATAATTACTATTTCTCTGCTGCTGCCTATGCGGCTTTGGTGAAGGGGCTGCCTGATGCTGAATTTGTGGACAGCACAGGTTTGGTCAATTGGCAACGCGCGGTGAAATCCGAGCAGGAAATCACCTATATGCGCCGCGCTGCAAAGATTGTGGAGCGGATGCACGAAGTCATCCGTGAAACGGCCGAGCCTGGCATGCCGAAAAACGCCCTTGTGGCCGAGATTAGCCGCACGGGTATTTTGGGTGCAGATGGTCATTGGGGCGATTATCCCGCCATCGTGCCCCTGACCCCCTCAGGTGTGGATGCCACCGCCCCGCATCTGACATGGGATGACAAACCTATGGCTGCGGGCGAAGCGACCTTTTTTGAAATCGCAGGCTGCTATCGCCGCTATCATTGCCCTCAATCGCGCACGCTTTTCTTGGGCGAGCCGCCTGAAAAATATCGCCGTGCTGAAGAGGCGGTGGTTGAGGCAATCCATGCAGGCCTTGAACAAGCGAAGCCAGGGAATTTCTGTGAAGATATTGCGAATGCCTTTAACAAAAAGCTCAATGAAATGGGGTTTGAGAAAGATAGCCGCTGTGGCTATGCGATTGGTCTAAGCTATCCGCCTGACTGGGGTGAGCGCACAATGAGCTTTCGGCGCGGGGATCGTTCCGTTCTTAAACCAGGAATGACCTTCCATTTCATGCCTGCTTTGTGGTTGGATGATGGCGGGCTTGAAATCACTGAGCCGATCCTGATCACCGAGACAGGTGTTGAATGCCTGTCTAACTTGCCACGCGAGGTATTTGTGAAATGACCCCAACCATTGCCCTTGATGGCATGGGCAAGGCGCATGGCCATTTGCGCCTGCCCCATAGCCGTGATGACAGCGCATGGGGCCATGTTATGATTCCGATCTGCGTCATCGGCAATGGCGATGGCCCGACCGTTTTGTTGACGGGCGGCAATCATGGGGATGAGTATGAAGGGCCGATTGCCCTGCATGATTTGGCCTATTCGCTTGAGGCCTCTGATGTCGCGGGGCGGATCATCATTCTGCCGCAGATGAATACGCCCGCCTTTTTGGCGGCAAGCCGCACATCGCCGATTGATCAAGGCAATATGAACCGCGCCTTTCCTGGAAATGCGCGGGGCACGGTCACACAGAAAATCGCGGCCTATCTCAACGATGAACTCCTGCCGCGGGTTGATGCGGTTTTGGATTTCCACTCGGGCGGCAAAACGTTGGACTTTCTGCCCTTTGCCGCAAGCCATGTCTTGTCCGATCCGGCCCAAGATCAGGCTTGTGCGCAGGCCGCCCGCGCCTTTGGCGCACCTTATACTGTTAAAATGCTTGAGATTGATGACACAGGTATGTTTGACGGCGCGGTTGAGCGCGCAGGGAAAACCTTCGTGACGACCGAGCTTGGTGGCGCAGGGATGGCGCGCGCGGAAACAGTCGCGATTGCCAAACGCGGGGTGCGCAATTTTTTGGTTCATTTGGGCGTTGTGCAGGGCAAGGTAGAACAGGCACCAAGCAGCCTGTTAGATATGCCTGATGCGGATTGTTTTACCTTTGCCGAGATGAATGGGCTTTATGAACCCGTTGTTGATTTGGGCGCGCGCCTGCGCGCGGGTGATCTTGTTGCCCGCATTTGGCCTGTTGAGGCCACAGGCAAACCCCCGCTCGGCCTTCTGGCCAAGCGTGATGGTTTGCTTGTGGCCCGCCATGCACCTGGCCTGATCAAATCAGGCGATTGTGCAGCGGTGTTGGCTGTCGAGTTGGGTGCCGCCTAATCTGCGCCCTCAACCTTGTGCAGGTCTTGCATGAGCGCGGGATCGACCCCGCGCTGGGTGAGTTCGTAAGCCGTGTAAGAGAGCCATAGCGCGAACTCACGCCCTTTTCGGATGTCTTGACGATTTTCGCCATCCTTGAAGGTGCGTGCGATCACTTCGCAGGCTTTTAGCACTATGCCGATCACATCGGACACGCGCACTTCGGGCCATTCTTTTGCAAGTTTTTTGGCGCAATCGCTGAAATCTGATGTTTCAGACATAAGCAAAGCCAAAACTGCCTCAAGCAGTTCTTCATCTTCCATGGACATGTGGGGTTTTCCCGTACCAATTAATTATGGCCGGATTCTCCGAGCCGTATCCCGACAGGCTTTTCCTGCGGGCGCTCTGGTGCTGCACATGACGTGCCAAGATGAATAAAAAACCCCCAAAATTTGAAAAACACTTTCCATGAATTTTGGTTAACTTCTCCGAAGCGGTGTTTTTGCCGTGGAAGGGGGGCATCTTGGGCGTTAGGGTGCGCCCATGTCTGCGTTGACCTTCTCCTCTGATCAGGCCGAGGCCTTTGATAGTGTTGCCGCCATGTTGGCGGGGCATGGTGTTGACATTGAGGCCGAGACGATCACCCCAATCTCAGATGGCCAATCAGGCGTTCTGGCGATTACGGGAAAAGCGGGCTCTGGGAAAACGATGCTGCTATCGGCCTTGGTCAAAGGTCTTGAGACCGCAGGGGTCGACCTGATCACAGGTGATTTCGAGCCGCGCCGCCGAAAAGACCGCAGGTCTGCTGCAATCCTTGCCCCCACCAATAAGGCCGCAAGCGTTTTGCGCATGCGTGGGGTGCCAGCCACAACCATCCACCGCATTCTGTATACGCCTGTTTATGACCCTGAATTTGAAAAGGTCGCAGAATGGCTTACAGGGCAGGGGGAAAGGCCGCAGATTGAAGCCCTGAGTGATGAGGCGTTAGAGCGCGCGCGCCTGACCTATGAAACCCATAAATCCGTTCCTGCAGCCTTGGCAGCGGCGGGGTTACGGGGGTCGGATTTCATCACAGGCTGGAAACGGCGAGAGGAGCCGTTGGATATCGGTCTGGTCGATGAGGCCAGCATGTTGGATGATAAACAATTCACGGATTTGCGCGAGATATTTCCCGCGCTTGTTCTGTTCGGCGATCCCGCCCAATTGGCGCCCGTGGGGCAGTCAGGCAAAATGGTGTTCGAGCAGATCAACCAAAAAGCGGTTTATTCCTTGGGCCGTATCCATCGCCAAGATGCAGATAATCCGATCCTTGATCTGGCCCATGCTTTGGGGGATCCCGCGCTTGAGTTCGAGCAATTTGAACGGATGATTGAGAAGGCAGCCGCGCGGGATGAGCGCGTGGTTGTTTCGCCGCGCGCCGATAGTGATTTGATGGCCCGCAGCCCCGTTTTGGTTTGGCGCAATGCCACAAGGGTGCGATTGATCACGGGGTTTCGATCTGTGCATGGCGCGCCCTCTGATGCGCTATTGCCAGGCGAACCTCTGATTTGTGATGGGATTGAATTGCCGCTGAAGCATCGCAAGAAGCGCATTGATCTTGAGGCGCGCGGTCTGATTAAGGGGGCGCAGGTTGTCTATGTTGGGCCAGGCTCGAAACCTGGGTTTTCGCGCTTGCATGTCATAGGGGCCGAGGCGCCGCGCCTTTCGGCCGCCTCTATCGTGAAAATTGAACTGCCCGATGAGGAGGAACCATTCATCCCCTATGCCGCCCATATGGGCGCTGCGTTTTTGCACGGGGCTGCGGTGACGATCCATAAGGCACAAGGCAGCCAATGGCCCGATGTGCAGGTCTTTGCCCCTGATCTTTACGCGGCAAGCCGCATGGGCCGTGTCGAAGCGGGCCAACCTTTGTGGAAACGCCTGGCCTATGTGGCGATTACGCGGGCTGAGAACCGCTTGTTTTGGGTGACGCGCTATATGCTGTCAAAACCCAAAAGCCCGCTTGGGGTCGATGATCTGGAGGTGCCAAGCGCGCCTTTGGTCTTAGACGCCCAATCAGGCGCGGATCATGCGGAATAGGGCGGAGACAAGCCACCCCACGGCAATGGCGATGAAGAGCGCCAAAAACCCGTAAAGCAGCGGCTGTTCATTTGCGAGACGATAGGCTGCGCGCTCAATCCCGACTTTTCGAACGGCAATCGTGTTTTCATGTGCACTGATGACGCGCCCTTCACGGGTTAGGAAAATGCGCACCAAGTAATCCCCCTCAACCAAATTTGCGGGCAGGGCGATAGAGGTCGAAAATAGGGTATCTTCCCGCAGATCGACACTGTTTTCATTGATCTGATAGAGGCCTTCTTCGGCGCGCAGACGGGCTAGGGCTTCGAGGAACCCACTGGCATGATCTGCGCCGCCAGCGACATTGCGAAACGCACGCGGCAGAGAGATGCTATAAAGCACATCAGAAACACTACTAATCGCGTCACGATAGGGGGCGCTGGTGGCGACAGCATAAAATGTTGGTGCAGCATCGATATGCGCAAAGGCGCGGTTGATCCAAATCCCGCCAAAGCGTTCCTTACGCCGCATTGTGACAGGGCGGCTTGGGCCTGCGACAGTCACCACGACCTCAAGGTCTGTATCGCGTGCAATGGGCGCTTCGCGCCGCACAGCGCCAAAAATCAAAATTTCTGAACCAGAGAAATTGGTCGTAATCGAGATGCTGTCTTGGCTGAACCCTGCCACCACATCTTCGGCCCAGACCGGCAGAAGCGTGGACAGATAAACGAAGAGTGCGACAAGCATTCTCATCGTCCCACCCCCGCTTGGTAAGAGATGGAATAGAGCTCGGCGGGTTCGACCAAGAGATCAAAAGCCAATTTTGCACAGACGATCAAGACGAGGCTCGCCAATAAAATCCGCAATTGCTCGGCCCGTAATTTTGTGCCGATCTGCGTCCCGATTTGCGCGCCAATCGCGCCTCCCACCAAAAGAACAATCGCCAAAACAATATCGACCGTGCGGTTCGTTGCGGCATGCATCACAGTGGCAAAGCCAGTGACAAAAATAATCTGGAACAGAGATGTGCCAACCACAACTTTGGTCGGCATTCCCAAGAGATAGATCATGACAGGCACCATGATGAACCCGCCACCGACCCCCATGATGGCCGCCAAAAGCCCGACAAACGCCCCTGCAACAAGTGGGGGGATTACAGAAATATACAGCCCCGAAACACGGAATTTCATTTTGAAGGGCAGGGCGTGAACCCAGTTATGTTTGCGCCGCTTTGGGGCTGTGCCATGGCGACTTTTGCGCAAGGCGCGTAGGCTTTCGACAAACATCATGCTGCCGATGATGCCCAAGAACACCACATAGGAAATCTGCACTACCAGATCGACCTGACCCATGGCGCGCAAAATCGCGAAAAGCTGCACACCTGCGCCCGCGCCGATCAAGCCGCCAATCAGCAAAACCACACCCATGCGCAAATCAACTGTGCGCCGCTTGAGATGGGCCATCACGCCTGAAACGGATGACGCCACGACCTGACTGGCGGATGTGGCAACCGCCACAGCGGGGGGGATGCCGATGAAAAACAGCAGAGGCGTGATCAAAAAGCCACCGCCGACCCCAAACATACCTGACAATATGCCAACCAATCCGCCAATCCCGAGAATGGCAAAAGCGTCAACACTGACTTCGGCGATGGGCAGATAGATTTGCATAAGGGGGGCCGTTCATCACTCTTATTCCCTTACAGCACAGGCAGACAGTCGGGAAAAGTTAAATTTCTTTAACCATTTTTGAGATAGTGCCGCAAAAGGCTTTCGAATTTCTGCGCACCCAAGGGGGCCATGGCCTTTGTATGGGCATGGCTGATGGCTTCATCAGACAGGCCCGCTGCCATGTTTGTGATGACCGATACCGCCGCGACCTCAAGACCTAAAAAGCGACACAAGATGACTTCGGGCACAGTCGACATCCCCACTGCATCTGCGCCAAGAATGCGGATTGCGCGAATTTCGGCGGGCGTTTCGAATGAGGGGCCAGAATACCACGCATAAACCCCCTCTGGCAGGTCTATGCCCTCGGACACCGCAGCCCTGCGCAACGCGTCACGGATCATAGGGTTATAGGCGTCTTTCATGGGCACAAAGCGCGCATCATCCTCGACCCCGATCAACGGGTTGCGGCCCGAGAAATTGATATGATCAGTGATCAGCATCACATTGCCAGGGCGGCACTCGGGCGTAAGGGAACCTGCGGCATTGGTGATCAACAGTTTCGAGCCGCCAAGCGCCTTGAACACCTCAAGGGGCAGGCGCATTACATCAGCTTGGCCTTGTTCATAATAGTGAACACGGCCCCCGAAAATGAGAACGCGCCGCCCCTCAAGCTGACCTATCGCCAGTTGGGGCGAATGCCCTGACACGCTTGCATGGGGAAATCCCGCAAGATCGCTGTAGGGGATTTTGACCCCCTCGACCATATCGACCAAATGGCCAAGGCCCGAACCAAGGATCAGGCCGAGTTCAGGCGGTGTGTCCCCTGCAAGGGATTGTATCTGTCTGGTGAGGGCTTCAACGTTCTTTGACATAAGGCTCGCCTCCCGCGCGGGGGGGGATTGCACGGCCCACGAACCCCGCCAAAATTACAACTGTCAGAATATAGGGCAAGGCCTGCATGAATTGGACGGGGATCACGAGTCCTGCGATGTCGATATTCTGATAGCGGTTGCCAACAGCATCGAGCAGGCCAAACAGGAAGCAGGCGGATAGCGCATACCATGGCCGCCATTTTGCGAAGATCAGTGCCGCCAGTGCGATAAAGCCTCGACCTGCACTCATGTCTTTGACAAAGCCCGCAGACAGCCCAGTGGCCAGATAAGCCCCCGCAAGACCACAGAGCAACCCGCAGATCAAAACTGCGCTGTAGCGCATCGCGGACACAGAGATGCCCGCTGTATCAACGGCGGCGGGGTTTTCCCCAACTGCGCGCAAGCGCAGACCAAAGCGCGTTGCATAAAGCAGCCACGCTGTGGCGGGAACAAGCGCTAGGGCCACATACACCAAGATCGAATGACCAGAGATCACCTCAGCATAAAGCGGGCCGAGATAGGGGATTTGTCCCAACGTTTCGGTAAAGGGCAAAGTGATTTCGCTAAAGCGCGCATTGCCCGTCAAGGAGGGCGTGCGCCCACCTTGGGCGAACCATGTCTGCGAAATGACCACGGTTAGGCCTGCGGCTAGGAAGTTAATCGCCACACCTGAGATCAGCTGATTGCCGCGAAAGGTGATTGACGCCAAACCATGCAAGGCCGCCAACAGGCTAGAGGCGACAATCCCCGCCGCAAGACCAATCCAGACACTGCCCGTCACAAAGGCAATCGCTGCTGAGAAGAAAGCCGCGACCAACATTTTCCCCTCAAGGCCAATGTCGAACACGCCTGCACGCTCAGAGTAAAGCCCCGCAAGACAGGCCAAAAGAAGCGGGGTGCCAAGACGGATTGAGCTGTCCAAAACTTGTAGGATCGTTGCGTAATCCATCACATATCCCCCGCTTGACGGGTGCGCGTGCGCGCAAAAAATGCCTCAAGGGGGAGACGCACCATCGTGTCCAAGGCCCCCGTGAACAAGATGACCAAGGCTTGGATGACCACGATCATTTCACGGCTGATTGCCGGGATGACGAATTCTAATTCCGATCCGCCTTGATAGAGTGCGCCAAAAAGTAAGGCCGCCAAACAAACACCAATCGGATGAGAGCGTCCCATTAGGGCCACGGCAATCCCCACAAAGCCCGCGCCTTGCACGCTGCTGATAACCAGTCTTTCAGCCTCGCCCATAACCGAGTTAATCGCCATGAGCCCTGCAAGCGCGCCCGAGATCAACATAGTGATGATGATAATCCGCACAGGCGAAATCCCTGCATAAATCGCGGCCCGTTCCGAATGACCAAAGGCGCGGATCTCATAGCCAAGTCGCGTGCGCCAAATCAGAATCCACACCGCAAAAGCGGCCAAGAGCGCGACAAAGAAGGTCACGTTCAACGGGGTTGAGGGGCGGAAGCCTAAAAAACCTGCGAATTGCGAGGCATTTGGCAAATGCACAGCCTCAGCAAAGCGCGCGGTTTCTGGGGCCATGGATCCAGGCACGCGGAACACATTGACCAACAGGTAAACCAATAAAGCGGCCGCGATGAAGTTAAACATGATTGTGGTGATCACCACATGGCTGCCGCGTTTGGCCTGCAACCATGCAGGGATAAGCGCCCAAACCGCGCCAAAGGCGGCGGCGGATAAGGTTGCAGCGAGCAATGCGATACTCCAATGGGGCCAAGCGACAGAGAGGCAGATCACCGCCACCCCAAGCCCGCCCAATGTGGCCTGACCTTCACCGCCGATATTGAACAGGCGCGCATGAAAGGCCACCGCCACCGCAAGCCCCGTGAAGATGAAATTGGTGGCGTAGAACAGGGTATACCCCCACCCATAAGCGGAACCCACCGCGCCTTGCACCATCACGGCCATCGCGTGAAACGGGTTTTCGCCGATTGCCGTGACCACAAGCCCTGAAACAATCAGCGCCAAAAAAATGCTGATGACTGGAACCAGAAAAATATCGGCCCATTTTGGCATACGTTCCATCACGCGGCCCCCTTTGTGAGGCCTGCCATCAACAGGCCCAGTTCCGCCTCATCGGTTTTGGCGGCATCGCGCTCGCCCATGATTTGGCCGTCAAACATCACCGCGACCCGATCGGCAAGCCCCATGATCTCGTCCAATTCGACCGAAACCAAAAGAATGGCACAGCCCTGATCACGCAAGGCAATGATCTGACGATGGATGAATTCAATCGCCCCAATATC
Organism: Roseobacter sp. HKCCA2468; assembly: GCF_037805105.1. Classification (NCBI taxonomy): domain Bacteria; kingdom Pseudomonadati; phylum Pseudomonadota; class Alphaproteobacteria; order Rhodobacterales; family Roseobacteraceae; genus Roseobacter; species Roseobacter sp. HKCCA2468. The sequence continues at coordinate 151,267 of NZ_JBBLYN010000003.1, read as the reverse complement.
GACACCGCGGGTCGGCTGCCCAATCAGCAGTAGATCGGGCGTATGGGCCATCTCGCGCGCGACCACGATTTTTTGTTGATTGCCGCCCGAGAAATTGCGCGCAGGCAACATAATGTCAGGTGGACGAATATCGAATTGCGCCATTTTCTCGGCGCAATCTTTTTGGATTGCGGCATTGTCCATCAAGGTTGCACCCGCCTGATAGGCCGCGCGTTCATGATAGCCAAAAGCAATATTTTCCCATGCCATAAAGGGCATAATCAGCCCTGCGGTTTGGCGATCTTCCGGGATATGGGCAATACCCATTTGCCGCCGCGCGCGGCCATTTGCAGTGGCGCCCGATAGGGGCAGAGGTGCGGATTTATACAGGGCCGCGCCCGCGCTTGCATGGCGCATACCGCCCAGAATCTCCAAAAGCTCGGATTGGCCATTGCCTGCCACGCCCGCGATCCCCAGAATTTCGCCCGCACGCAGTTCTAGGTTGATATCCTTCAGGCGCGTCACGCCGCTTCCATCCACGAAAGAGAGGTTTTGCACCTCTAGCACGATGTCCTTGGCACGCGCGGGTTCTTTTTCGACCCGCAGTAGAACTTTGCGCCCGACCATCAGTTCGGCCAAACCCTCAGGTGTGGTGTCGGCGGTTCTGACAGTGGCGGTCATCTCGCCACGGCGCATCACGCTGACAGTATCCGTAATCTCCATGATCTCGCGCAATTTATGGGTGATCAGGATGATGGTTTTCCCTTCTTCGCGAAGGCGACCCAAAATCCGAAACAGTTGGTCTGCTTCTGCAGGGGTCAATACCCCTGTAGGCTCGTCCAAAATCAAAATATCCGCTTCGCGATACAGTTGTTTGAGAATTTCGACCCGCTGCAAATGGCCGACCGATAAATCCTCAATAACCGCATCGCCATCAACCTTGAGCCCATATGTCTCGGAAAGATCCGCCAGTGCTTTGCGGGCTTTGGTAATCGAGCCGTGCAAAAGCCCGCCGTCCTCTGCGCCAAGGATGATATTTTCGAGAACTGTGAAATTCTCAACCAATTTGAAATGTTGGTGCACCATCCCAATACCCGCCGCGATGGCGGCTTGGCTGTCGGTGATCTCGACCGCGCGGCCATTGATGAAAATCTCACCCCGATCTGCGCGGTAAAACCCATAAAGGATGGACATCAGCGTGGATTTGCCCGCGCCATTTTCCCCCACAATCCCGTGGATCGTGCCGCGCGCAACTGTCAAAGAAATATCTTTGTTGGCCTGCACAGGCCCGAAGGATTTTGAAATCCCTCTCAATTCAATGGCGGGTGCGGAGGTCATAGGGTGTCCTTGCCTTTTGGTGCAATGCGAGAGGGGCGAAGAGGGTATGATCCGCTTCGCCCCCGCATCTGTCACGCGCAAATTGCGCGCGTGTCGTTATTGCATCTGCACGGGGCAGCTGCCGTCATCGGTGTAGTTGTGAACCGCAATCTCACCCGCGATGATCGCCTCACGCGCGGCATCAACAGCCGCCTGCATTTCAGGGGTGATCAAAGCCGCGTTATTTTCGTCCAACGCATAGCCCACGCCATCTTCGGCCAAGCCCAGAACAACCAAACCTGGCTGAACGTTTTCGCCTGCGCTGAATGCGTTATAAACGGCAACGTCAACACGCTTAAGCATCGAGGTCAGAACCGAACCAGGGTGCAGGTGGTTTTGGTTGCTGTCCACACCGATGGAGTAGACCCCAGCATCGGTTGCGGTTTGCAATACGCCCACACCCGTGCCGCCGGCGGCTGCGTAGATCACATCAGCACCACGATCAATCTGACCACGGGTCAATTCACCACCACGCACAGGATCGTTCCACGCATCAGGCGTGGTGCCGGTCATATTGGACAAAACAGTCACATCTGCGTTGGCCGCCACAGCACCTTGGGCATAGCCACAGGCAAAACGAGAGATCAATGGAATGTCCATGCCACCGATAAAGCCAACAGTGCCGCTTTCCGAGGCCATGGCCGCCAACATGCCAACCAAATAGCTGCCTTCATGCTCGCGGAAAATGACTGATTGCACATTTGGGGCATCGACAACGCCATCGATGATGACGAATTTTGTGTCAGGGTATTCTGGGGCGAGAACTTCTAACACGGAACCCCATGCGAAGCCTGCCATCACGATTGGGTTTGAGCCGTTTTCCGCAAAGCGGCGCAGGGCTTGTTCGCGCTGTGCGTCATTTTGCAATTCGATTTCTTGGTAGCTGCCGCCTGTTTCGCTGGCCCATGCTTCGGCACCACCAAAAGCAGCTTCGTTGAAGGAGCGGTCAAACTTGCCGCCGAGGTCAAAAATCAGCGCTGGATCAGCAAAGGCGCCAGTCGCGCCCAAAGCGAGGCCCGCTGCAGCGCCCATCAAAGATTTCAATGCGCGTGAGGATTTTGTCATTGTGTTACTCCTGTTGTGCAAAGCCCTATTTGCAGCTTCCAATAAGCGGCAGAAATCAATGGGGCCTGTTTATTAATTGGCACCTATAAAGCGGGGCTTGCGCGAAATGGTCAATAAGATTCGCGCAGCTATCCACCGCTTTATGGCATGTGCCTTAAATTCAGGCCTTGCCGCTTTGATCAGTAAAAAAACGTCTTTGCCAAGAGGATCGCATCACCAAATGCGCCGTTTTTGTAGCGGTAATAGTTTTTGCGTAGGCCCGTCTCATCAAACCCCGCAGATGCATAGAGGGCGCGCGCGGCATGGTTGGTGCTGTCGACCTCAAGAAAGATATCTTCTACGCGCGCCTTTTGCGCACGCGCCATCAATTCCTGCAACAAAATGCGCCCAAATCCCTTGCCTTGATGGCTTGGGTCAATCGCGATGGTTAGGATCTCCGCCTCAGGTGGCACGATCCGCAAAACGGCAAAGCCGTGGTCGTGATGGCAGATGGTCATGTTGCGCGCCACGAGAAGTTCTTCAAAATCTTTGCGCGTCCACGCGCCACCTTTGCTAAAGGCACGGGCGTGTAAGGCGGCCATTTGGGCGGCGGTGCGGGTCACAGCAAACGTGGCCCATAGTCGCGCGCGGGGGCTGCATCCGCCGCGCGCAAGTAAAGCGGTGCAGGGCGCGGCAGTGGCATATCTGTAGCTTGTTTGGCCTCGGCGATATGGGCGATTGCTGTGGCAATCATGACAGGTGGGGCGACATAGGTTCGCCCATAAGCATCGGCAATTTGCGGCCCCAAACTTCCTGTGACCTGCCGCGCCAGTTCACGAGCAGAGAGCGTGTTCAAGCTGACAAGCCGCGCCTCATCTGCGCGGCCCTGATCATCAAAGCTTTGCAGATAGGCCTCATCACGGCGGGCATCTTCGATCACGCTGAGCGGGCCCTTGATCCCATAACGGCGCGCCTCAAAAACAGAGACACCAATCGCAGGTCGCGCTAAGGCCAGTGCAAGACCACGGGCGGCTGAGACGGAAATGCGCAGGCCTGTGAAATTGCCCGGCCCGATGCCGACACCAATGGCACCCAAGTCTTCGGCTGTTTTGCCTGCTTCTGCGAAAATCTCATCGACCAAAGGCATCAGGCGTTCCGCCTGACCTTTCGCCATCGGTTTAAACCGCGCAGCAAGGACTGCGCCCCCGTCTACCAAAGCGGCCGCGCAATGCGCGGCCGATGTATCTATCCCTAAGCAAAGCAAGGGGGATTAGACCGTGACAGGGCGCACTTCCACCACTTCGGGGATGTAATGGCGCAACAGATTTTCAATACCCATTTTCAGGGTCAAGGTTGATGAGGGGCAGCCCGCGCAGGCCCCTTGCATATGCAGATACACCACCCCACGATCAAAGCCGTGAAAGGTAATGTCGCCACCATCTTGCGCCACAGCAGGGCGCACACGGGTGTCGAGCAATTCTTTGATCTGACCCACGATCTCGGCATCCTCGCCGCTGTGATCAGCATGGCCCCCTGCGGCGGGCCCCTCATCCCCCATCACGGGCGCGCCAGACTGAAAATGCTCCATAATCGCGCCAAGAAGGGCAGGCTTGATATGATCCCATTCGATTGTATCGGCCTTGGTCACAGCCACGAAATCGGTGCCAAAAAATACCGCTGTTACGCCATCAACCGCAAAAATGCGCGCGGCAAGTGGCGATTTATCCGCCGTCTCGCGCGATGGAAAATCGGCTGTGCCCATGTCCAGAACGGTTTGCCCTGGCAAAAACTTCAGCGTGGCTGGGTTCGGGGTGGATTCCGTTTGAATAAACATTGGGCTTTCTCCTGCGCGCAAGCATGAGCCTGATATGATATGGCACCCCCGATAAGTCAAGTTTTAGAATAGTTCTAAAACTTAGCAATCAGGTGATTTGCTCAAGCTGTTCTTTGGTCAACTCACCTGGAACAATGGTGATCGGCGCGGGCAAACTGCCGGCCTGTTTCGTCAATTGCGTGACCAATGGGCCAGGCCCACCCTTGCCCGATCCTGCCCCAAGAACCAACACACCGATATTGGGATCATCGTGAATATGCGCGAGAATTTCTTGGACAGGTTCCCCCTCACGGATGGCGAGACTGGGATCAATTCCCTGTCGGTCGCGCATCCATTTTGCAAATACTTCGAAATGTGCCTCAATCCGTTCCCGCGCTTCGGCGCGCATCAAATCGCCAATGCCGATCCAGTGTTGGAATTCCTCGGGTGGGATGATGGAGAGGATTTCAACCGCACCCTTGGTGTTGGCTGCCCGCATCGCGGCAAAGCGCATCGCGTTAAGACATTCACGCGTGTCGTCTAGAACCACCAGAAACTTGCGCATCTTTCCATCCCCTCTCACCGCGTCAAAGGATGCGCATTTGTACGCGCCATTTCAACAACAAACACGTGATGCTTTATGAGGTCGCCTCGTTGCGCGCCCAATCCCAATAGAGATCGCGCGCTTTCAAGCTGATGGGCCCAATCTCATAGGTGATCTCGTCAAAAGCGCTGACGGGGGTGATTTTTTGCAAGTTGCCCGTCAAAAACACCTCATCGGCGCGGCGGAAATCATCAAAACTGAGCACGGTTTCAACCACCGTGATGCCATTTTCGCGCAGGTTTTTGATATGGCGCGCGCGTGTAATGCCTGCCAAAAATGTGCCATTTGGAATTGGCGTATAGACCACCCCATCGCGCACCATAAAGACGTTTGCGGTGGCGGTTTCCGCAACATTCCCCATCGCATCGGCCACAAGTGCGTTGTCAAAACCCTTGGTTTTCGCCTCAAGAAGCATCCGCGCATTGTTGGGGTATAGGCAGCCTGCTTTTGCGTTGACCACATTATCCGCCAAGACGGGGCGGCGGAAGGATGTGGTGGTCAGACGCACGGTTTTCTTCGGATCGGGCATTGGGATTTCTTCAAGGCTGATCGCAAATCCTGTTGCGCCCGCCTTTGGCAATATCCCCAATTCGCCCCCATCAAGCGCCCAATACATGGGGCGAATATATACGGCGGCATCCACGGGATAGCGCGCCAATCCTTCCCAAATGATTTCATACATGGCCTTCGGGCTATGGCTGGGCGTGATCATCAACGCTTCGGCAGATCTGTTGACCCTTGCGCAATGCGCCATCAAGTCTGGCGCGAGCCCGTCCACATAGCGCGCGCCGTCAAACACATTCGAGCCAAGCCAAGCGCCATGATCAGCGGCGCGGATGACAGGGATATCCCCATCATGCCACGCGCCGTTGAAATAGGTTTTTATATTGCTGCCAGTTGCCATGAGTGATCCTCCTCATGGCTACCTATAGGCCGCTTCAGCCCGTTGGGCCAGTCGCAAAGCCCAATTGATATTCCATCGCTGATGACGCGGGTTTTGGGCCAGCTTTCGGATCTTGAGCAGGCTTTGCCGCCTGTGGTGCTGCGCCCAGTTTGGGCGGCTGCGGTGTTTCATTCTTCGATATCGTAGTCATGTCGAACCTCCGTTTCGTGTGAACCGTCGACCGAAATCAGCCAACAGAGGTTGAGGGCACCAAAGCGCCCTGCCTTAGGATGCGTGCAAACCTTAACAACGGTATGACAAAGAAAGTGTTAAGCGCGGCGCGATTAATGCCGCGCTTGCAAAATATGCGCCGCACTGCGGCAAAAAGTCAAGCCTCAGCCAAGAGCGCCTCTAGATCAAGCGGGGCGTTGACCATCTCCAATGCGCCTGATGCATCGCGGGGCCAATCAGCAGGCGCGCGGTCGCGGTAGAGTTCAATCCCGTTGCCATCGGGGTCAGAAAGATAAAGCGCCTCAGACACGCCATGATCCGCCGCCCCTTCAAGTTGCACGCCTTTGGCAACCACATTCGCCAAGGCACGGCCAAGGCTTTTGCGGTCAGGATAGAGGAAAGCCACGTGGTAAAGACCCGCCGCCCGCCGCGGTGCGGGACCAGCCCCCGCAGATTCCCACGTGTTAAGGCCAATATGGTGGTGATATCCCCCAGCTGATAGAAATGCCGCTTGGCGGCCATAGCGTTGTTTCAGCTCTAACCCCAAGACATCGCGATAAAATGCGATAGAGCGCTCAAGATCGGTGACTTTCAGATGGACATGGCCAATGGCCAAGGCGTCAGGTGCATTATAGGTCATGATGTTCTCCTTTGCGGGCAATCTGCCCCCAAAGCACGCGCACATAAACTGACCATTTCGCAGAGGTTCTGTGCAAAAATGCACTATTGGCGTCTAGCTGCGCACCATCCCCACAATGTCATAGGCCTGCGCCAAAATCGGCGCTGCAATTTCGCGCGCACGTTCTGCACCACGACCGAGAATGCGATCAATTTCGGCCTGATCCTGCATCAGGCGCGCCATTTCCGCCGAGATTGGGGCAAGTTTTGCCACAGCCAAATCAGACAGCGCCATTTTGAAATGACCAAAGAGCGCGCCTTGATGCTGATCCAAAACGGCTTGCGGATCAATTTCTGCCAAAGCGGCATAGATATTGACCAGATTGCGGGCCTCGGGTCGCGCCGCCAGTTCGGCCAATGCATCCGGCAGCGGATCAGGGTCGGTCTTTGCCTTGCGGATTTTCTTGGAAATCGCATCCGCATCATCGGTCATATTGATCCGACTTGCATCTGCGGGGTCAGATTTCGACATCTTTTTGGTGCCGTCTTTTAGGCTCATAACCCGTGTTGCCGCCCCTTCAATCACGGGCTCAGCGATCGGGAAGAAGTCGACCCCAAAATCATGGTTGAACTTGGCCGCTATGTCGCGGGTCAGTTCCAAATGTTGTTTTTGATCTTCGCCGACTGGCACGTGGGTGGCGTGATAGACCAAAATATCGGCGGCCATCAGCGCGGGATATGCGAATAACCCCAGCGAGGCGTTTTCGGCGTTTTTCCCCGCTTTGTCCTTCCATTGGGTCATGCGGCCCATCCATCCCATGCGGGCCACGCAATTAAACAACCACCCAAGCTGCGCATGTTCAGGCACTTGGCTCTGATTGAAGAGGATGGATTTTTCTGGATCAATCCCTGCGGCAATGAAGCCCGCACAAAGCTCGCGGGTGTTTTTCGTAAGGTCACTTGGGTTCTGCCAAACGGTAATCGCGTGCATGTCCACCATGCAATAGATGGTCTGAAATCCGCCTGCCTCTTGCATATCTACAAAACGCTTCATCGCGCCCAAGTAATTCCCAAGGGTCAGCCCGCCCGAAGGTTGGATGCCTGAAAAGACGCGTGGTGTGAATTTTGTCTCAGCCATTGGTGACCTATTGCGGTTGTGATTGGATGCCAGAAGAAAATCATTCCACAATACTGGCATTTGCCTTGCGCATCGCTTACCCACGAGGCGCAACAAGGTCAACCGAAGGTGCAGCCATGGATCAAGAGAATAATAGCCTGTTCAACGACCTTCACCCAGTCGTTCTTGGTTTGGCTGTGGTGATCTTCGGCCTTGAGGTGATGTTTCAGCTGGCCACTGCTGGGCTTTTGGGCGGGTCAGGTGGGATTGGGTGGCGCATGGCCGCGGTGCGGGATTATGGCGTGTTCCACGAAATTGCCGCTTGGATGTTTGCCAATAACAGCTATCCCGCAAATGATCTGATGCGTCTTGTGACCTACCCGCTGATCCATGGCGGATTTATCCATGCCGTGTTCGTCAGCGTGTTCATACTGGCCATTGGCAAAATGGTGTCACAGGTTTTCTCAGGGCTGTCGATCTTGGTTCTGTTCTTTGCGGGTTCCATCATCGGGGCTTTGGCCTTTGTGGGCCTGTTAAACAGCACCTATCCCCTGATCGGCGGGTACCCGGGTGTCTATGCTCTGATCGGTGCCTTCACCTTCATACTCTGGGCCAATATGGGTCGGACAGGCGACAATCCGATGCGTGCTTTTTCCCTGATTGCAATGCTTTTGGGCATTCAAATCTTATTCGCTTTTTTGCAAGGCGATTGGGGCAGCGTGGTCTCTGATCTTTCGGGATTTGTGACAGGATTTGCCCTGTCGTTTGTCTTGATCCCAGGGGGGTGGGCCTTGCTTTTGCAACGCCTTCGCAAACGCTAATCTAGCGGGCGGCAGCCACGATTATTGGCTCAATCGGGGATGTTGTTAGCACCGCTTGCGGGGTGTTCGTGGTCATGGCCAAGATGGCCAAACCAAAAATCACCATAAGCGGCGCGTGAAGGATTAACCCGCGAGAAATGCTGTCACCTCATGCGATTGCGCCTCAAGGGATTTGCGCATCTTTGCAAATGCGGCAGCCTCAAGTTGGCGCACACGTTCCTTGGACAGGCCCAGTTCTTCGCCCAACGATTCCAATGTGCGCGGCTCATCCCGCAATTTGCGTTCGCGCACAATGAACCGCTCACGCTCGTTCAATGATGATAAGGCATTCAACAACCATTCCCGCAGTTGCGCGCGGTCGCGGGCCTGCTCAACCAAATCTGCAGCCTGTTCGCTGTCATCCTCAAGCGTGTCGATCCATTCGCGCCCTTCATCCTCAACGGATTGCGTGGCGTTCAAAGAATAATCAGACCCTGCAAGGCGACCTTCCATCATCTCAACATCATGCAGCGGCACGCCGACCTCTGTGGCGATCATCTGCAACAATTGATGCTTGTCGAGGTTTTGGCCTGCGGCCATTGCCTCGCGTTCGATGCGCGTCTGAACGCGGCGCATGTTGAAGAAAAGTGATTTTTGGCTCGAGGTAGACCCCGTGCGCACCATTGACCAATTGCGCATCACGTAATCTTGGATAGATGCCTTGATCCACCACACGGCATAGGTTGAAAACCGCACGCCACGATCAGGGTCAAATTTATCTGCCGCCTTCATCAAGCCCAGACCCGCCTCTTGGATCAGGTCATTCATCGGCGCGCCGTAGCGTTTGAATTTCGCGGCCATGGAAATCGCAAGGCGCATATAGGCCGTCACCAGACGGTGCAAGGCTTCCTCATCGCGATGATCGCGCCAAGCATAGGCCAGCCGCAATTCCGTCTCTGCGTCTAACAGTTCCGCTTTCATCGCACGGCGCGAAAGCGCTTTTTCTCCACCCATGTCCAAAGCCATAACGCACCCCCTGTTGGCGTATCATTTTTGGCAGTGTCTTGTTCCGCATCTTGTGCGGTTCTATTGGTGTTACGCGGCAGCATGATGAATGGATCACTTTTGGTGAGGAATTTCTTTTGACGGGTTTGGCGGGTTTGACATTGGTTTTTGGCGGTGCGGCGTCTGGCAAGTCGCGCTTTGGCGAGGATTTGGTGCTGAACACGGGGCTGTCGCCCGTTTATCTCGCGACAGCACAGGCCCATGATGCCGAGATGGAAGTCAAAATCGCCAAGCATAAATCCGCGCGTGCGGCGGCCCAGTGGCGCACAGTCGAAGTGCCGACCGATATACCTGCGGCTCTGACGCAACTACACAAAAGCGAGGCCGTGTTGATTGATTGCGCCACGCTGTGGTTGGCCAATTTGGGTATGGCTAAACGGGACTGGCGGGCTGAATGGGCGGCGCTGGCCCGCGCCATCGCCGCTTGCTCGGCCCCTGTTGTCATTATTTCGAACGAGCTTGGAATGGGCGTTGTGCCGGATCATCCTCTCTCGCGGGCCTTTCGTCAGGATCAAGGGGAATTGAACCAAGCCATCGCTGCGGCAGCGGATCTTGTGGTGATGGTGGCCGCAGGTCTGCCTCTCGTCCTCAAAGGGCAGTTGCCAAAGGGGCAGGGGTGATGCGCCGTGCCTTTTGGCTGCGTCATGGGCCGACCCATGCCAAGGTGATCACAGGGTGGCGTGATGTTCCTGCTGATCTCAGCGATCACGCGCAAATCGCGCGGCTTGACGCCTATCTTCCCGCACAGGCCGTGATGATTTCCTCTGACCTCATCCGTGCTAAGGCCACTGCAGATGCGCTATCGCCGCGCCTGCGCCTGCATCATGAGCCTGATCTGCGCGAATTTCATTTTGGCGAATGGGAGGGGCAGGGGTTTGATGCGGTTAGCCAATCTGATCCTGAACTTTCGCGCGCCTTTTGGGAGGGGGGGGAAGACATCTGCCCGCCCAACGGGGAAAGTTGGGCGATCGTCATGGCGCGGGTGAGCCGCGCGTCTGATCGCGTTCTGGCGCAGCACCCTGATCAAGATGTGATCTTTACATGCCATTTCGGCGCAATCCTAACGCAAATCGCGCGCCATTCAGGGCTAAGCGCATATCAGGCTTATGCCCATACCATCCCCACTCTCTCGGTCACTGAATTTCACCAGAGAGAAGGCAAATGGTCTGTTGTGAGAATCGGATATTGCCCCTAGCGGTGGTGTCCTTGGCACAGGATGGGGTGAGGCATGGCATACAGGCTTTTGATCGGGCAACGATCCTATTCCAGTTGGTCACTTCGGGGGTATCTGTGCTTTGCGCTTTTCGATATTCCCGTGACCCTCGAAGAGGCCGTGATCTACAGCCCCGACTTTGCTGCACAGGTTCGTGCCTTTGGCGGCGGGTCAAGCGTGCCTGCCGTGGCCACGGAAAACGGCACTATCTTACGCGATAGCCTGTCCATTGCGTGGCATTTGAGCGAGGCTTTCCCGCGACATGGTCTGTTGCCCCAGGATGATGCTGCGCGGGCTGAGGCGCAAAATCTTATCGCTGAAATGCATGCGGGCTTTGGCGCCTTACGCAATGGGTGCCCGATGAATCTACGCACGGCTTGGGCCGATTTCGTTCCCAGTGACGCGGTGATGGCCGATCTTGCGCGCCTAGAGGCCCGTTTGGGCGCGGCGCTTGAAAAATCGTGCGGGCCTTTCCTATTTGGCGGGCCTACGGTGGCGGATGCATTTTATGCACCTGTCGCCATTCGCATTGCAGGCTATGGTCTGCCCGTCAGCGCGCGCCTGCGGGCCTATGTAAATGCAATTCTTGCCCGGCCTGTAATCCAAGAGTGGCGCGAGGCGGGTCTTGCACAGGATGAAGAGGTGTCTGTTTATGACATGGCCCCGCTTGAGCGGCGGCTGTTTCCGCAGCAGATTTGAATTAACCATCCGCTAACCATGTGCCGCCTATGCTGCGGCCTATGTTTGACGCGCCCAACCCATCTTCGCTTGCCACGATCCACACCGTCAGCTTTGAGGGGTTGGAGGCGCGGCGCGTTGAGGTGCAATGCGCGGTCACGGCTGGCACGCCGCAATTCAACATCGTGGGCTTGCCCGACAAGGCCGTAACCGAAGCAAAGGAGCGTGTCCGCACCGCTCTGACACATATGGCGATTGCCCTTCCTGCCCGCCGGATCACGATAAATCTGTGCCCCGCAGACCACCCCAAGGAAGGGGCGCATTACGATTTGCCGATTGCCTTGGCGCTTTTGGCCGCACTTGGCGTGATCCCAAAAGATCGCAGTGAGGAAGCGTTGGCTTTGGGGGAGTTGTCGCTCGATGGCAGGCTTCTGCCTGTGTTGGGCAGCTTACCCGCCGCGCTGGCCGCAGGCGAGGATGGGCGGGTTTTGCTCTGCCCCGCCGCATGTGGCGCAGAAGCGGCATGGGTCGGGGCAACGGCCGTATTCGCCGCGCGCGATTTGGCGCAAATGATTGCGCACCTCAACGACAAGCGCCCCCTTTTGCCCGCAGAACCGGGTGAGGTGCGGGGTGGGGATCACACCACCTGTTTCTCTGAGGTGCGTGGACAAGAGCGCGCCAAGCGCGCGCTAGAGATCGCCGCCGCAGGGCGCCATCATGTCTTGATGATTGGCCCACCGGGATCGGGGAAGTCGATGTTGGCCAGTCGAATGTCCACCATCTTGCCGCAACTCAGCGCGTCCGAAGCCTTGGAAACTTCGATGATCCATTCCATCGCAGGGCTTTTGGATGAGGGTGGCATTTCGCGGGATCGGCCTTTTCGCGCGCCCCATCATACGGCCTCAATGGCGGCACTTGTCGGGGGTGGACGGCATGCGAAACCGGGCGAGATCAGCTTGGCGCATAACGGGGTTCTGTTTTTAGATGAGTTCCCTGAATATCCGCGCCCCGTTCTAGAAACTTTGCGCCAACCCATTGAGACGGGTGATGTTCATGTGGCGCGCGCAAATGCTCATGTCAGCTACCCGTGCAGGTTCTTGCTTGTGGCGGCGGCAAACCCCTGCCGCTGTGGTCAGCTTTATGACGCAAACGCCGCCTGTTAGCGCGCGCCGATCTGTGGATCTGATTATCTGGGTCGGATCTCTGGCCCGCTGATGGATCGGTTTGACATCAGGCTTGAGGTGCCCGCCGTAGCATTTAGTGATCTTGATCTCCCGCCTGCGGGGGAGACATCCGCCATCATCGCGGCGCGTGTGGCTGCCGCCCGCATGCGTCAAACTGCACGGTTTGAGCGATTGGGGGTGGAGGCGCGGGTGAATGCCGATGCCACAGGAAAATTGCTAGAGGAAATCGCGCAGATCACCCCTGCTGCACGCGCTGTGATGACACGGGCGGCAGAGCGGTTTGGACTATCGGCGCGTGGCTATCACCGCGTATTGCGTCTGGGACGCACCATTGCGGATTTGGCTCTATCCGGCAAAACCGAAGAGGCGCATATCCTTGAAGCGGTCAGTTATCGCATCAGCACAGGGCGTGAAGATTAGCCCGCACGCCGTGCCTCGATGGCTTGCCAAATGATTTCGGCGACATTGATCCCGTCAAAGCGTTCTAATTCTTGAATGCCCGTGGGTGAGGTCACGTTGATCTCGGTTAGGTAATCGCCGATTACATCAATCCCCACAAAAATCTGGCCTTTTTCGCGCAGCAGCGGGCCAATTTTGGCGCAGATCTCATGTTCGCGCGCGGTCAGCCCGATTTTTTCAGCCCGTCCGCCAACATGCATATTTGATCTGGTTTCGCCTTCGGCAGGCACGCGGTTAATCGCCCCAACGGGCTCGCCGTCAATCAAGATGATCCGCTTGTCCCCCGCCGTCACATCAGGCAAGAATTTTTGCGCAATCAGGGGTTCGCGGCTGATAGAGGTGAACATCTCATGCAAGGAATTGAGGTTTCGATCCGTGGGCTCAAGACGAAACACGCCCGCGCCACCATTGCCGTAGAGCGGTTTGATGATGATATCCCCGTGGCGCGCGCGAAACTCACGCAAAGCCCCAATATCGCGGGCGATCATAGTGGGCGGGGTTAAATCGGGGAATTCCAGAACCAACAATTTTTCAGGATAATTGCGCACCCAAAACGGGTCATTCACGATCAAGGTTTTGGGATGAATCCGTTCCAAAAGATGGGTGGTGGTGATGTAACCCATGTCAAAAGGCGGGTCTTGGCGCAAAAGCACCACATCCCAATCGCCTAGGTCGATGGTCTGCTCTGCCCCAAGGGTGAAGTGGTTCCCTTTCTCGCGGCGTAAGGTGATCGGCCACCCGCGCGCGCAGACACGACCCTCGTCAAAAAACAAACGGTCGGGAGTGTAGTAAAACAGCTCATGCCCCCGCGCCTGTGCCTCTAGCCCCACGCGAAACGTGCTATCCGCGTCAATGTTAATCGGCGCGATTGGATCCATCTGAATTGCGACTTTGAGTGCCATGTCTCACCCCGTAACTATACCAACCCTTTCATGGCCTTTGGCAGGGGGGGACGCAATGCCCAATTCATGTGAGGCAGGCTATTCGAGAAACGCATTCGCGATGATGTGAACCTGTCCGATCTGGTTGAGGGCTGCGAGATCATAACGGCAAGGGGTCGCAAGGCCCATGGGACAAGGACCCAAATACTCATCACCTGTCTGTAGGATGCGCGCCCTTTGTGCGGGGCTGACCCGTGATGCAGCGGTGTCAAAATCCCGCGATTTTTTAACTTCCACAAAAGTTATTTCGCCTGATTTTTCGAAGATCAGATCTATCTCGCCGCCCCGCCCGCGCCATCGCCGCGCCCGCAAGTGATAGCCATGGGTTTCATAGAGCCGCGCCACCTGATCCTCGGCGGACAGCCCCGCAAGATAGGCGGTTTTCCCGCTCACGGATCCGCGTCCAAGGACAGACCTAGTTGATAAACATCGCGTTTCGGCAGGCCCAGTTCGGTTGCCACCTGTGCCGCAGCCTCTTTCAGCCGTGCAGTCTTAAGTCGCGCCCGAAGCGCCGCAATCACGGTGGCCTCATCAGCGGCCTGCTTTTCCGCGCGGTCAATGACAAGCACGATCTCACCTTTCAATGCTCGACCTTCGATCGCCGCAATCACATCTGCAAGCGATCCGCGAATGACCTCTTCAAATTTCTTGGTCAATTCGCGGCACAGAGCGATCTGGCGATCTTGGCTCCAAATCTCGGCCATCTCGTTTAACAATTTATGAATGCGCTTCGGGCTTTCGTATAAGATCAGTGTTGCTTGGGTCTGATCCAAATCTTGCAGAAATTTGCGCCGTTCCCCCGATTTTGGGGGTGGGAAGCCCGCAAAAAGAAAGCGGTCACTGGGCAAGCCCGACACGGTCAGTGCGGCCAATGAGGCGGATGCGCCCGGTGCGGTGGTGACCATATGCCCATCCGCAATGGCAGCACGCCCCAAGGCAAAACCAGGGTCGGCCACCAACGGCGTCCCTGCCTCTGATGCATAGGCCACGGATTTTCCTTCGGTCAAAAGGGACATGATCCTTGGCCGCATCTCTGCGCCGTTATGATCGTGATAGGGCAAGACTGCGCGGCCATTCAGCGCCACCCCATGGATTTCCATCAAATGGCGCAAGGTGCGCGTGTCTTCTGCGGCGATGACATCGCAGGTGGCAAGGATGTCTAAACCGCGCAAGGTGATGTCGCGCGCGCTGCCAATCGGGGTTGCGACAAAATATAAACCTGCGGCCAGTTTGCTGTCGCGGGGGGTGTAGGCAAATTCGCGCCCGTTTTCTGTGTCGTTTCGCATCAGCTCACTTACATATCTGCGCGGTCTGTCCATTGCGAGCGTTTACTTGGCGGACAGGACTGGCTAAGGTTTGTGCAAATTGGCCCCACTGGGAGAGATCACTATGATCCCTGCTTTGACAAGATTTCGCAAGTTATTGCGGTTGAGTTTGCTTTTGCTCTTTGGCGCGGTGCTATCGGCCTGTCAGGCCACGATGGGGACGGGGCCACAGGTCGGGCAATCTGTGCGCGTTGCGATGCTGCTGCCCTATGGTTCGCCCAATGCAGGAGACGACCTTCTGGCCAGTAGCCTTGAAAACGCCGCGCGCCTCGCCGCCGCCGAGGCCGTTGGCACGCAAATCGAATTGGTGGTTTATCCAACGCAAGCCGATGCAGGCACGGCCGCAGCTGTGGCACAGCAGGCGGTGGCAGAAGGGGCGGATGTGATCCTTGGGCCATTGCGCTCGGACGCGGCGGCGGCGGTTGGTGTGGCCGTGGCGAATACCAATGTCTCGGTTCTTAGTTTCTCGAACAATGCCAGCATTGCAGGGCGCAATCTGTTTGTGCTTGGCCTGACTTACGACAATGCCGCCGCGCGGATGGTGTCCTATGCGGCGGGGAATGGCCGTGATCGCATCATGGTGGTGCATGCGCGCAATTTGGCGGGTGAAGTGGCGCGTGATGCAGTGCGCCGTGCGGCGGCGGCCTCAGGTGCCACTGTTGTGGGTGAAATCGCCTATGAGTTCAGTCAGACTGGCGTTGTGGCTGCCTTGCCTGAGGTTGAGGCAATGGTCTCACAAACTGGCGCAAATGCGATGATTTTGACTGCGGACGCCTCAGGGGCTTTGCCGCTTTTCGGTCAGCTCTTGCCAGATAATGGCTTTGACACTGAGGCCACCAAAATCATTGGTCTGACCCGTTGGGATATCCCTGCGCAGACCTTGGAAATTCGTGGCTTGCAAGGCGGGTGGTTTGTCCTGCCCGATCCCAATGCCGAAAGTGCGTTCCGCACCCGCTATCAATTGGCCTATCAGCAAGCCCCCCATAACCTTGCGCCCTTAGCCTATGACGGGATGCGCGCTGTGATTGACACCGTGGGTCGCACGGGCCGTTTGGGCGGTGTGGATTTTGCATCAGGCTCTGGCTTTGCAGGCGCGAACGGCGTATTCCGATTGCTACCCGATGGCTCTATTGAACGCGGCCTTGCCCTAGTGACTTTGCAAGACAGGCAGATCATCCTTGTTGACCCCGCCCCAAGAACCCTCGGCGCTGGATTCTGAGCAGAACCCACGCCTTTCGGTCATCCCATCTGCTGCGGGGCAATTGATTTGTCCCGCTGAAGATATTTTTGACGCACAGGCCGTGACGGCGGCAATTGATGGCGCGATATCTGATCTCAGCGATCCTGCCAAAATTCGCGCGGCGGTCGTGGCGATCTTGCAAGATGCCCAAGCAAAGGGTCGATCTGCCATTGATGCGGCCTTTGCGGAAAATCCCCTGACCGCACGCCGTGTGACCCGCGCCTATGTCCATCTGACCGATGGGTTGGTGCAGCAGGTGCTGCGTGTCTCATCTACACGCTTGCACCCCAATCCCACCCCGACCGAGGGGGAGAGGATGGCGATCTTGGCGGTTGGCGGCTATGGGCGTGGCGAGATGGCCCCGTTCTCGGATGTTGATCTTCTGTTTTTGACCCCATGGAAAAGCACAGGTTGGGTCGAAAGCGTGATTGAATCTAGTCTCTACATGCTTTGGGATCTTAAGCTGAAAGTGGGCCACGCCACCCGCAACATCAAAGATTGTCTGCGTCTGGGGCGCGAGGATTTTACAATCCGCACGGCCTTGTTGGAGATGCGCCACTTGACGGGCAATGCCGAATTATCGGCCAAGCTCAAGACGGCACTGCGCAAAGATTTGTTTGAGGGCAGCCTCTCCGAATTCATCGAAGCCAAGCTTGAAGAACGGGTTAGCCGCCACAAAAAGCAAGGTGGCCAACGCTACATGCTGGAGCCGAATGTAAAAGAGGGGAAGGGCGGTCTGCGCGATTTGCAGACGCTCTATTGGATTGCGAAATATCAGCATGGCGTGGCGCGGGCCGAAGATCTGGTCGCCCTCAAGGTGTTCAGCCGTGAAGAATTTGACGCGTTTGATGCGGCCGAACGCTTCTTGTGGTCGGTGCGCTGTCATTTGCACGCAATTGCAGGCCGCGCGCAGGATGGTTTGAGCTTCGATTTGCAAGTTCAGGTCGCGGAACGGATGCAATATGCTGATCACTCAGGCCGCCGCGCGGTTGAGCATTTCATGCAGGATTATTTCCGCCATGCCACCCGTGTAGGCGAATTGACCCGCATCTTTTTGACCGCGCTTGAGGCCAGTCACGCCAAAAGCGAACCGATGATCTTGGGATTTTTGCGCGGGCGCAGCCGCAAAAAGAAACTCAAAGACGGCTATGCGCTGAAACAAAATCGTCTGACTGTCGAAAATGAAAAGGCGTTTTTGGCCGATAAGATCAATCTATTACGCATTTTTGAGGAGGCGTTGCGCACAGGCTATCTTCTGCACCCTGATGCAATGCGGATGATCTCGGCCAATTTGCACCTCATTGACACAGCAATGCGCCGCGACAAAGAGGCGAACCGCATTTTCCTTGATTTGCTTTTGAAACAAGGCAATCCCGAACGCGCCTTGCGGCGGATGAATGAATTGGGGTTCTTGGGCGCATTCATCCCTGATTTCGCGGCCATCGTGGCGATGATGCAATTCAATATGTATCACAGCTACACTGTGGACGAGCATACGATCCAAGTTGTCTCTACCCTTGCGCAGATAGAACGGGGCGAATTGGTCGAGGAATTGCCGATTGCATCTGGTATTTTGAAGCGTGGGGTGAACCGCAAAGTGCTTTATGTGGCCTGTTTGCTGCATGACATTGGCAAGGGCAGGAAAGAAGATCATTCGATTTTGGGCGCGCGGATTGCGCGTGCACTCTGCCCGCGCTTGGGCCTCAAACCCGATGAGACTGAAACAGTCGAATGGCTCGTGCGCTATCACCTGTTGATGTCGGACATGGCCCAAAAACGCGACATTGCAGATCCCCGCACAGTGCGGGATTTCGCCAAGCTGGTAAAAACGCGGCAGCGTCTGGATTTACTGACTGTTTTGACAGTTTGCGATATTCGCGGGGTTGGGCCTGACACGTGGAACAACTGGAAAGCCACGCTGTTGCGCGGCCTCTATCGCGCCACGGCTGAAGCCTTGGAAACGGGTCTTGAGGATCTTAACCGCGACAAGTTGGAAAGCGAGGGCAAAAAGGCCCTGCGCGATGCCTTGGCAACTTGGCCCAAGGCGGATCTTAAAACTGAAATAGACCGCCATTATGGCCCCTATTGGCAAGGGCTTGATCTGGCCAGCCAGATTATCTTTGCCAATATGCTGCTTGGCCTTCGGGATGATGAAATTCGGATTGACACACAGCGTGATACTGACCGCGATGCGACCCGCGTCTGCTTTGCGCTTGTGGATCACCCAGGCATCTTTAGCCGCCTTTCTGGCGCCCTGTCACTGGTGGGCGCGAATGTGGTCGATGCCCGCACCTATACCTCGAAAGATGGCTATGCGACTGCCGTGTTCTGGGTTCAAGATGCTGATGGCAACCCCTATGAGGATGCCCGCCTGCCGCGTCTGACTTCGATGATCGACAAAACCCTAAAGGGCGAGGTTGTAGCCTCAAAAGCGTTTGAGGGGCGCGACAAGATCAAAAAGCGCGAGCGCACGTTTAACGTGGCGACCAATATCACCTTCGATAATGACGGGTCGGAAATCTACACCATCATCGAAGTGGATACACGCGACCGCCCTGGTCTGCTATATGATCTGACCAAGACTTTGGCCGCGAATAATATTTATATTGCCAGTGCGATGATCGCGACCTTTGGTGTTCAGGTGGTAGATGTGTTTTACGTGAAAGATATGTTTGGTCTCAAACTCCACTCCAAATCCCGCCAAGATGTGTTGGAGCGCAAGTTGCGCGATGCCATCGCGCGCGTGGCCGAGCGGGCAGGGGTCTAGCGGCTGTGGCGGCCCCGCAAATCAGATTGGGCTTTGGCTTTCTCACTGTCGGCGGTTGGACATTGGTCAGCCGCGTCTTGGGATTTCTGCGCGATATTCTGATTGCCCGCTATCTTGGTGCGGGCGGCGTGGCCGAGGCGTTTTTGGTGGCGTTTTCTTTGCCAAATATGTTCCGCCGCTTTTTTGCTGAGGGTGCAATGAACACGGCCTTTGTGCCGATTTTTTCCAAAAAACTCGAAGGCGGCGGCGATGCGATGCCATTTGCGCGCAATGCATTATCCATGCTCGCTGTGTTTCTGATTGGCTTCACCTTGCTTGCGCAGATTGCCATGCCTTGGTTGGTTTTGGCGATGGCATCGGGCTTTGCCGATGATCCCCGCTTTGGGATCGCGGTGGAATTTGGCCGTATCTGTTTCGCCTATATTTTGCTGATCTCACTGGCGGCGTTGATTTCGGGCATGTTGAATGCGGCGGGGCGCTTTGCGGCTGCTGCTGCGGCGCCTGTGCTGTTGAATGTGATCCTTGTCTCGGCGCTAATCTTTGGCGCGCAGAGTGCCACGGACAGCCCCGAAGCCGCGCGCATGATCGGGCTGGCCCTGTCTTGGGGGGTGCCCGTGGCGGGCGTGGCGCAACTGGTTTTGGTGTGGGGGGCGGCTGCACGCGCAGGGTTGGTCATCCGCCCAACTTGGCCGAAATTCACGCCTGATCTGCGCCGACTGGCCGTTGTGGCAGGGCCTGCCATGCTTGCAGGCGGGGTGGTGCAGGTCAATCTTTTGGTGGGGCGTCAGGTTGCAAGCTTCTTTGACGGGGCGATTGCATGGTTGTCTTATGCCGACAGGCTATATCAATTGCCGCTCGGTGTGGTTGGGATCGCAATCGGGATTGTGTTGTTGCCAGATCTCTCGCGCCGCTTGCGGGCCGGCGATGATGCAGGGGGGCGGCAGGCCTTATCGCGTGCGGCTGAGATTGGGATGACCCTGACCATTCCTGCCGCGGTTGCGTTGATGGTTATCCCAGTGCCTTTGGTCTCGGTCTTGTTCGAGCGTGGGGCCTTTGAGGGCCAAGACACGATCGCCACGGCTTGGGCGGTGGCGATTTACGGGGCAGGGTTGCCTGCCTTTGTTCTTCAGAAAATCTGGCAGCCCGTGTTTTACGCGCGCGAGGATACCAAGCGCCCATTTCACTATGCCTTGGTGGCAATGGTCATAAATGCCGCTCTCGCCATCGGGCTTGCCTTTTTCATCGGCTATATTGCGGCCGCATTGGCCACCACCATCTCTGCATGGGTCATGGCCTATCAGCTGCGCCGCGGTGCAAAGACCTATGGTGATGTCGCTGCCTATGATGCGCGGTATCTCGCGCGCATTCCACGCATTGCGGGGGCGGCCATTGCGATGGGGGCGGTGCTTTATGGTGCGGGATTGATCCTTGCCCCCGTTCTTGAGGGGGGGGGCGTGCGCTATCTCGCGCTTGCGGGGCTGATTGCAGTTGGCGCGGGGGCCTATGCCCTTTTTGGTCGCCTGTTTGGCGCCTTTTCATTCGGAGAAATTCTGGGCGCGCTGCGCCGCAAAGGGGCCGCGTGAGGGGCATTTCCCATTGCCCCACGCCGCCGCGCCACATAGGTTTCGCAACAGAACAGGCGAAAAGGTGAGATCATCATGATTTCGGGGAAACGTATATTGTTGATCATAGGGGGCGGGATCGCGGCCTATAAGTGCCTTGAGCTGATCCGCCGTTTGCGCGACCAAGGGGCCGCTGTTACCCCTGTTCTCACACAGGCGGCACAAGAATTTGTGACACCACTCTCGGTCGCAGCCCTCGCGGGCCAAAAGCCATACACGCATCTCTTTGATCTGACCGATGAGGCCGAAATGGGCCATATCGAATTATCCCGCGCCTCAGATCTAGTCGTGGTAGCCCCAGCAACGGCGAATTTGATGGCCAAAATGGCGGGCGGTCATGCAGATGATCTGGCCTCGACCCTGCTGATGGCAACTGACAAACCGGTGCTGATCGCCCCTGCAATGAATGTGCGGATGTGGGAACATCCCGCCACGCAACGCAATTTGGCGCAGCTTTTGAGGGATGGGATTCGGTCTGTTGGCCCCAATGAAGGCAGCATGGCCTGCGGTGAATTTGGCCTAGGCCGCATGGCCGAACCCGATGAGATTGTCAGCGCCATTGCCGCGCAATTTGCGGAAGGCCCGCTTGCGGGGCGACATGTTCTGATTACCTCTGGCCCAACACATGAACCCATAGATCCCGTGCGCTATATCGCCAACCGCTCGTCAGGGGCGCAGGGGGCGGCGCTTGCTGCGGCCTGTCGCGATTTGGGCGCGCGGGTCAGTTTCGTCACAGGCCCTGCATCTGTGCCACCGCCTCATGGTGTGGATGTGATCAAGGTCGAGACTGCCGCGCAGATGGCAAAGGCCGTGAAAGAGGCCCTACCTGCAGATGCCGCTATATTTGCCGCTGCCGTTGCCGATTGGCGCGTGGATAATGCCGCAAACCAAAAGATTAAGAAATCAGGCGATGGCGCGCTACCCCGTCTCAGCTTTGCGGAAAACCCAGATATTTTGGCATCTGTGGCACAGATGAAAAAAGGCCGCCCGGCCTTGGTTGTGGGCTTTGCCGCTGAAACCGAAAATCTGGTTGATCATGCGCAAGCGAAATTGGCGCGCAAAGGATGTGATTGGATTGTGGCCAATGATGTGTCCCCTGAAACGGGGATCATGGGCGGTGCATATAATGCGGTCACGCTGATCACGCGCACAGGTGCTGATCCATGGCCACGCTTGAGCAAATCTGAGACTGCAGCACGGCTTGCCTTGCGCGCGGCCGAGGCTTTGGGGCGGGCATAATGGCGCAATTAGAAGTGAAGTTCTTACGCGAAGACTGGGCCGATCCTGACCTGCCACTGCCGCGATATGAAACCGATGGGGCGGCGGGTTTTGATCTGCGCGCACAGTTCACGGCTGACGCCCGCGAGGCCGGGCTGACGCTTGCCCCGCAGACGCGCGCCTTGATCCAAACAGGGTTTCGTGTGGCTGTGCCTCGCGGGTATGAGCTGCAAATTCGGCCGCGATCTGGCCTTGCCCTGAAACATGGGGTGACGCTTGCCAATGCGCCCGGAACGGTTGACTGCGATTATCGCGGGCCGTTGGGGGTTATCCTCATCAATTTGGGCGATGCGCCTTTTGTTATTGGCCATGGGGATCGGATTGCTCAGGGCGTTGTCGCGCCAGTGACCCAAGTCCGTTTTACGCTTGTGTCGCGTTTGGATGAAACCGCGCGTGGGGCGGGTGGTTTCGGCTCAACTGGGCAGGGCTGATGGTCACGGTTCTTGCAATCATGGCTGCGCTTTGGGGCTTTGGGGCGGTGATGAAAACCGCCTATACCCCCCGTCTTGTGATGATCGCCTTTGTCTATGGGGTGGTTGTCTTGGGCCATTTCGTATTGCCCGAGGGCCACCCTTTGCGCATCGCGACAGGCGAAACTGCCGCGCCATGGTTGATTTTAGGCGGCGCGGTTCTGTTGGTTCTGGCCTATCGTGCGGGTCTAAATCGCTTGCGCCGCGTGGCCCAGCCCATGATCACGCCCGCGCCGCGCCAAAGCGGCACCTTCACGCCAGAGGAATTAGAGCGCTATGCCCGCCACATCACCCTGCCTGACATTGGTGGGCAGGGGCAAAAGGCGCTGAAATCGGCCAAGGTTTTGGTGGTGGGGGCAGGTGGCTTGGGCTCGCCTGTTTTGCTGTATCTCGCAGCTGCGGGGGTCGGGCGCATTGGGGTGATTGACGCGGATCATGTCAGCCTGTCGAACCTACAACGCCAAATCATTCACCGCGATGCCGATCAAGATATGCCCAAAGTGTTTTCAGCAGAACGTGCGATGAAGGCGATAAATCCGCATCTTGATATCCGCCCTTACAATCGTGCTTTGGACGAGACGATCGCGGCAGAGCTATTCGCGGATTATGATCTAATCATTGATGGCACGGATCAATTTGAAACGCGGGCGATGATCAACCGCGCTGCGGTGTCTGCCAAGCGCCCGCTTTTGGCAGGTGCAATTTCAGCATGGGAGGGGCAGATCACCCTCTATCATCCAAGTGCTGGCGGGGCATGCATGGCCTGTGTCTTTCCCAATCCACCACAGGCAGGGATGGCTGCCACCTGTGCCGAGACGGGTGTCATCGGCGCGCTTCCGGGGGTGGTGGGCACCATGATGGCACTTGAGGCCATCAAGCAGATTACAGGTGCGGGTCAGGGGCTATTGGGGCGTATGCTGCTCTATGATGGGCTTGCGCCTGAGACGCGGATCGTCAGGCTAAAGCGCAATGCGGCTTGCCCCGTTTGCGCAGGGGACTAGTCGAAAATCTCGTCCTCCATCACGCCCCAAAGGGCGGATTTCTCGACCCATCCTGTAAACCCATCAACGGCAAAACGACACCAGTCGCGTTCGCATTCGCTTACCCGTCCGACCACGCCGCGTTGGGCTTGGGCAATGACAGTGGCCTCTGGATCAGGGCGTTGACGCAAATCGGCAAGGTCAATGTCAATTTGCGCTGTGCGCCGCCCTGACAAAAGGGCGTAATGCATCCATCCGCCGACCCCGTCATGATCAACGACCCGCCGCCAATGCCCATGCTCGGCCACAACCATCAGCGGCATATTGCGTTCTTGAAAGACCCAATCAATGCGGTGGTTGCGCGAGGGGCCGCGCCGTGCATAGCCGCGTGTCGCATCCATCGAAACATAGCGCGGCAGCGGAAAACCTGTTTCTGGCCCAGTGGTTGGGGCGTCAAAACTGGGCGTTGGGGTGGGGGTGGCGGTCTCAAGTTCGGGTGCCTCGACTGGCACAAGATTGTCAGGGCGTGGCAACGGCACCGCGCCATCCGTGCTTTGCGCCCCTGCGGTGGCCGCAAACACAAGACAAACCGCACCCATCGCTAGGGTTATGCGCCAATCTGACCGTGGCATGACTATCCTCAATAGGCCTCGTCCCGCCGCTTTGGGCTGGGTTATTTTGATCTTTCCCACACCATAGCGAGAAAGCCATCGCGGGGGAAGATGACATTACGAAGCGCCTGTCGCGGTCAAGGCCCCTCGAACGCTTGCACCCGCGCGCAGAATGGGGAAGGGTAACAGCGTCAGACATGCCATCCGCCTCAGGAGAAGCCCATGCCCGCACCAAGGTTAAAAGTTGTCGTTACCCGCCATTTGCCCGAAGCGGTGGAAACCCGCATGAGCGAATTGTTTGATGTTCAGCTCAATGACGAAGACCGCAAAATGAGCCGCGATGATCTGGTCGCAGCTATGAAATCAGCGGATGTTCTGGTGCCATGTGTGACGGATCAGATTGATGCAGGCATGTTGGGGCAAGCGGGCGAACGGCTCAAGCTGATTGCCAATTATGGTGCAGGGGTAGATCATATTGACGTTGCCACTGCACGCCAACGCGGGGTCTTGGTCACCAATACACCCGGTGTCATGACGGATGATACCGCCGATATGACCATGGCGATGATCTTGGGTGTTCTGCGCCGCGTGCCAGAAGGGCAGGCTGTCATGCAAACGGGCACATGGCAGGGCTGGGCGCCAACCGCCTTTATGGGGGGGCGTATCGCGGGTAAGCGTTTGGGTATTTTGGGCATGGGTCGCATCGGTCAGGCCGTGGCCCGCCGCGCGGCTGCTTTTGGAATGCAGGTTCACTACCACAACCGCCGCAGGGTTCACGCTGATATAGAGGCCGCGCTCGGCGCGACTTATTGGGAAAGCTTGGATCAAATGTTGGCGCGGATGGATGTGATTTCAGTGAATTGCCCGCACACTCCTTCGACCTTTCATTTGATCAATGCACGCAGGTTGAAGCTGATGAAGCCATCAGCGGTGATTGTGAATACATCGCGTGGAGAGGTGATTGATGAAAACGCACTTACCCGCATGTTGCGCGCGGGCGATATCGCGGGTGCGGGCTTGGATGTGTTTGAGCGTGGCCATGATGTAAACCCCCGATTGCGGGAATTGGATAATGTGATCCTCCTTCCTCATATGGGGTCAGCCACGCTTGAAGGGCGGATTGAGATGGGCGAAAAGGTGTTGATCAACATTAAGACCTTTGCAGATGGCCACCGCCCCCCTGATCTGGTTTTGCCGAGCATGCATTAAGGCAGAGATGATGAGCGGAAATAGTCGCCTCACCCCTGACAGTCCCGCCTGACCTCGCGTTCCCTCAGGCCTGTCTCGACCAACATGCATCTGTCCCGTGCTACATAGTAATAGCCACGCGCGTAATGCATGACGGCTGTGTCATAAGATCCATCTGACAGCAGCCATGCGCCGCGCAGATATTTGACCGCATAGGTGAGATTGGTGTCTGCATCCAGTAAATCGGCATCTTCACCCGTAAACCCCATATTGCGGGCTGTGGCGGGCAAGATTTGCATCATCCCGTAATAGGGGCCGTTGCGGGCATGGGCACGATAGTCGCTTTCCCGTTGGATCACGCGGTGGATCAGGGGGGCGGGCACATCATATTGGCGCGCCATTTTATTCACGAGGGCCCGAATTTCTGCTGTTTCGCCTGGGTAAAGATCAGGTTCGGGTGTGCCAATGCAGGCCACAAGCATCACGCAAAGGGCTGTGATCATAAGGCGGCGCATAGATCAATTTCCCCCGAACAGGCCGCGCAAGGCACCTTCGACCTCGTTGCGCAGTTGATTTTCGATGGCATCGCGCGCATCGCCCTCGGCGGGCAGGTTAAGCCGATCGCGCGCCTCTTGTTCCAGCCTAGCACGCTCTTCGTCAATACGGGCTTGGGCCGCAGCTTCAAGTTCTGCGCGTTCCAGTTCTAGCCGCTGATTGGCCAAATATTCTAGATCAGGTGCAAAACTGAGATCAGCCCAAGGGCCGCGCACGATGACGGGCACGGCAATATTCGACCCATCGGAGGATGTTTGCACAGCGGGGATCACGCGATATTCCACTGACTGGCCCCCAATATTGATCTCGCCCGTCCCTGTGACACCGCCCCATCCAGCGGTCAGTGTGAGGTCGTCATTGCGCGCCACACCGCCCGCAATCGCAAGGGTCGCGGTGATGCTGTCATAGACTGTGCGCGCGCCTTCGCCCCGATAGGAGCTGTCGAGATTGCGGATCATCCCCGCAAGATCAAGCCCCTCAATCGCCCCCTGACCAAAGTCAAGCGCCGCACTGCCCTCAAGGCTGTTCATCCATGCCGCTACAGACCGCCCGCCCGCTAAAATGTTGAAGGTGACGTTTCCCGTGCCTGAAAGGCGGTCATAATCTGCAAAATCTTGCAACAAGGGCTGCAATTGCACCGCACGGATCGCCATGTTGCTGGCCACGGATCCATTGCCACGGCCATTTATCACAGTTTGCCCTGCAATCGTGCCGCCATAGGCCACGGCGCGCGCCAAATCGAGCTGCAGACGTCCCGCATCAAGCGTGGTTTGCAATGCGATATCTGACAGCTGCATCATGCCTAAATCCAATTCGGCAAGGGCCAGATCAAGATTGGCATCTACCGCGAAGAGGCCCGTGAGGTCGATCTCGTCACGCGGCCATCCGCCGCCCGCGCTGCTGCCCTCGGTTGCGCTGCCTTCTGTCAGGGCGCTCAGGTCAACGCGCCCGCCTGCGATGCGGCCGGTGATATTAGGGCGCTCACCGCCTGTGCTGATCTGTGCAGATAGGGTTATGGCCGTGTCATCAAGCGCAAGGGTTGCATCCATGATCTGCGCAACGCCCTCGGGCGTCATCGCAATGGGGCCGTTCAGCGCGATACGATCGCGCCCCAATCCCGCGGGCAAAGTCACCGCTGCGATACCCGCCGCAGTCGTGATCGGGGTCAGGTCGGTGATATCGGCATTCACCTCGCCCGCAAGGCTGAGCGGGGCAAACATAAGCGCGCCGCGATATCCAAGGCTGCCGCCTGTCCAAGACAGGGACAGATCAATGCGCGCCTCACGCCCTGCAAGCGCATCGGCAAGGGTGGTGAGGGTCACATCGCCCCTCAAGCGCGCGCCATTGATTGCGGCGTTAAAGCTGCCTGTTAGACTGCCGTTCAGATCGGGCGCTTCAAGGCGAAGATTGACCGCTTCGGCCGCATAGCTTTGCGCTGTTGTGGCATCGGTATAGCGCAGGGTGCCATCGCTGATCTGTGCAAGGCTGAGGCTGATTTGCGGTAGGTCACCGCCTGTGCCTGTCTCGGCTGTGGGGGCGGTGGTTGAAAATTCCCAATTCGCCTGTCCATCCGCGTTGCGCAGCAAAATGATGTCAGGCTTTATCAGTTCCGCGCGCGCAATCCGCACCGCGCCAGAAAAAAGGGGCATGACTTCGACCCCGATATGCAAGGCCTCAGCCCGCAACATCGGGCCTTGATCCGCAGCCCAGTTAGGGTTGGAAATTTCAAAACCTTCGGCGCTGATCCCGATCATGGGGTAAAAACTTGGCCGCACTGCGCCCGTCAGGGTCACATCACGCGCGAGGCTGGCCGATAGCCGCTCTGTCGCCAATCTGGCAATCGTGTCCGTTGGAATTAACGCAATCCCTCCAACAGCCACGCCTACGAAAATCACGACAGCCAAAATGACCCGCAACACCCACTTCATCGAGAATCCCCCAAGCTATTTTTGTAACCCCAAGCACTTTGTGTTTAGCGGCTATGGTTCGGGGCCGTAAAGCCTTGGCGGTGTTTTTGTTCAAGGTTGCGCGAGGTCATGGCAGAACAAGATGAGGCTGGATGTGGCCCCGCACCGATGGTGCCCCGGTGCTTTCTTGCTTCACGATGGCCAAAAGCCACGCTATAGCGCGGGATATGACACAGAACCCACCAAATCTTCGCCCAGATCTTGCCCGTGCGCGCATAGAGGAGACGATCCGCGAGGGTCAGCCCAAAATCGGGATGGTCTCGCTTGGCTGCCCCAAGGCGCTTGTGGATAGTGAGCGGATCCTGACCCGACTGCGCGCCGAAGGCTATGGGATCAGCGCCGATTATAGCGGCGCAGATGCGGTGATTGTGAACACCTGCGGCTTTCTCGACAGCGCCAAGGCCGAAAGTTTGGACGCGATTGGCGAGGCACTGCGCGAAAATGGCCGCGTGATCGTGACGGGCTGTTTGGGGGCCGAGCCTGACTATATCACAGGCGCGCATCCGCGTGTTCTGGCCGTAACTGGCCCACACCAATATGAGCAGGTCTTGGATGCGGTGCATGCCGCCGTGCCACCCGCGCCTGACCCGTTTATCGATCTTTTGCCAAGTTCAGGCGTAAGCCTA
Organism: Roseobacter sp. HKCCA2468; assembly: GCF_037805105.1. Lineage (NCBI taxonomy): Bacteria > Pseudomonadati > Pseudomonadota > Alphaproteobacteria > Rhodobacterales > Roseobacteraceae > Roseobacter > Roseobacter sp. HKCCA2468. The sequence goes on along the minus strand of NZ_JBBLYN010000003.1, from coordinate 122,632 downwards.
ACCCCGCGTCATTACAGCTATCTCAAGATTTCCGAGGGCTGCAATCACAAGTGCAAGTTTTGCATCATCCCCGATATGCGGGGCCGCCTGCAAAGCCGCCCCGCAAAGGCCGTGCTGCGTGAGGCTGAAAAACTGGTTGAGGCAGGGGTGAAGGAGCTTCTGGTCATCAGTCAAGACACCTCGGCCTATGGCACGGATTGGGCGGGTCGGGATGAGAAATTCCCAATCCTTCCTTTGGCGCGCGATTTGGGCCAACTGGGCGCGTGGGTGCGGTTGCATTACGTCTACCCCTATCCGCATGTCCGGGAGTTGATCCCTTTGATGGCCGAAGGGTTGGTTCTGCCTTATCTGGATATCCCATTCCAACATGCCCATCGCGATACGTTGCAACGTATGGCCCGCCCTGCGGCATCAAGTAAAACCTTAGACGAAATCGCAGCTTGGCGTGCGGACTGCCCTGAGATCACCCTGCGCTCAACCTTTATCGTGGGGTATCCAGGCGAAACAGAGGCCGAATTCCAGACCCTGCTTGATTGGTTGGATGAGGCGCAGCTCGATCGGGTCGGCTGTTTTACCTACGAAAATGTTGCGGGTGCGCGGTCAAATGATTTGCCAGACCATGTGCCGCAAGAGGTCAAGGACGAGCGTTTTGCGCGCTTTATGGAAAAGGCGCAGAGCATTTCCGAGGCGAAATTGGCCGCCAAAATTGGCACGCGTCTTGAGGTGATCGTGGATGATGTGGACGATGAAGGGGCTACCTGCCGCACCAAATCAGATGCGCCAGAGATTGATGGCAATCTCTTCATCGATGAAGGGTTCCAAGATCTCAAAGCGGGCGACATCGTGACTGTGACAGTTGATGAGGCCAGTGAATATGATCTTTGGGGTCAGATCGCCTGACCCCCACCTTTAGCGCAAGCTTGCCATCGTATCCCGCACGATTTGAATGCGGTTCGCATTGGGCGGGTGCGTTCCAAGAAAGGTTTCGCCCGGATCAGGCAGGCGGGTGAAATATTGCGCGCCACGCTCGGGATCAAACCCTGCGCGATAGGCGATGACAGTGCCCAAAGCATCGGCTTGGAGTTCGTGATCTTGGCTAAAACGGCGCGCGCCCACTGTGGCGCCAATATCGGCGGCATTTTGCACCATAGAGGCATCGCCACCCGCAATCCCTGCAAGCACGCCGAAAATTAACGCCCCCCCTTGGGCAGAGGCCCGTTGGCGGGGAATATGGCGGGCGATGTGATGCGCAGCCTCATGACCCATCACAAAGGCCAATTCGTCAATATTGCGCGCATCTTCAATCAGGCCAATCGTAAAGACCAGATATGGGTTGCCCGCATTGTCCAAGGTTTGAAACGCGTTGATGCCTGCATTTCTGTCACGCTCAATCGCAATGGTGAAATTGCAGTTTTGATCTGGTGTTTCTTGACGGCAAATATCTTCGGCAATGGGTTCTACCTTGGCGACCACTGTGCGGAAATTATTCATTGCCACATCTGGGGCCAGTTTGGGCAGATTATCGCTGCTGGCCGTGCTTGTAGGTGCGCCGCTTGGTGGGGGGCTTGTCACCTGACACGCGGCAAGGAATGCAAGCATCGGCAAAATCAGAATTGCACGCATCAGAACCAAATACCTTTTTGTTGAGGCCAACCCTATTTTGCAGCTCATTTTGAGATATCTCAATCGAATTCTCATCACGAAAGGATCACATGATTGCCAAGACGGAAATTCCCCCCTAGCGTGATCTTATGTTTAGCATTGAGCATGATTTTGACGCCACAGTTGTGACCTTGATGGATGAGGGGGAAAGCCCGCTCCAAGAGGATGTCGTGCTGACGGCCTTTGAAGAGGTCGTTCAGGTTGAACAATATGACCCGCGCAGTGATAGCATTCAGAAAATCTCAATCTCTATGGCGCAGTTGCGCGAGTTGGCGGCAGCGCTGAACTTGCCAGAAGGGGTGTATCGGATTGATCGCCCGACCCGCTAAGGCCCCTCAATGATCCCTGATACATCCCATCACGCGGCCAATTTGCGCGGCAGTTTGTTCATGGTTTTGGCAATGCTTGCCTTTACCCTTGAGGATGTCTTTATCAAGGCGGCAGCGGCGCATATCCCCTTGGGTCAAGTTATGGTGACCTTTGGGCTTGGTGGGCTGTTGGTCTTTGTGGCCATGGCGCGCCTTCGGGGCGAGGTGATCTTGCACCCTCAGGCCTTTGGTCGCGCCATGGCGTGGCGTGCCTTGTTCGAAATCACGGGTCGGGTATGTTACACGGTCGCGATTGCCTTAACGCCTCTGTCCTCGGCCAGTGCGATTTTGCAAGCCACGCCTTTGGTGGTGGCGGCAGGGGCGGTGATGGTGTTTCGCGAAACCGTGGGCTGGCGGCAATGGGCTGCGATTGGCGCAGGGTTTGTTGGGGTGCTTTTAATCCTACGGCCTGGGTTAGACGCATTTGAACCGCTGTCCCTCTTCGCGGTCTTGGGCATGATCGGCTTTGCTGGCCGTGATTTGGCGACACGCGCCGCACCAAAGAGCATGACAACGGCGCAGCTTGGCGTTTACGGGTTTATCATGCTGAGCATCGCAGGCGGTATCGTTTGGGGGTATCAGGGCGGCGTGGCCCCACTGGGCGGGGGCGGCATGGTGCTGACAGGGCCTGCCATCTTATTTGGCGTTGCCGCCTATATGTGCCTGACGATGGCCATGCGAACAGGGCAAATTGCCGTTATTGCCCCATTTCGGTATACGCGTTTGGTTTTTGCGATGATCTTGGCCGTGGCCGTGTTTGGCGAACGCCCCGATGCTATGACCTTGATCGGCAGTTTGATTATTGTCGCCTCGGGCCTTTACACGGTTTGGCAAAGCCGCAGGGCTTAGCCCATATTCACGCCCACCACTTTGTTCCGATCCGTCTCGCCGCGTATCAGCGTCAGGCATGAGGGCGCGATCCCGATTGCCTGAGCCAAGAGTTTGAGAACGGCACGATTTGCTTTGCCGCTATCGGGTGCTTGGGTGACATAGACCCGCAACAGGCCTTCTTCGACCACGATACGGTTCTGCGCGGCTTTTGGGGTGACGCGTAAATTTAGCCGTATACCGGTCTGCGCATAGGCGCTGAGGTCGGGTAGGGATTTGCGCAAGGGGTGCCTCTCAAAAGCCAATGAGCAGCAAACTTGCACTCTGTCTCTTAGGGTGCAAGATGCGCGCGGTGGATTTGGTGATGAGGAAAGGTTTGATCATGGCAACAGGGTTTTTCTGGGATGAGCGCTGCTTTTGGCATTCGGGTGGCAATTATGCCTTTCTCGCCCCTGTGGGTGGATTGGTTCAACCTCTTGCCGCAGGCGGCCTGCCCGAAAATCCCGAAACGAAGCGGCGCTTGAAAAACCTACTTGAGATCACGGGACTGTGGTCTGAACTTGCGCCCCGCCATGCGGATCCTGCAACCGAAGAAGATATTTTGCGCATTCATCCCGAAACCTATTTGCGCCAGTTTCAAGATATTTCAGCGCAGGGTGGGGGCGAGTTGGGGTTGCGCACACCTTTCGGCCCCGATGGATTCGAGATTGCGGCCCTATCTGCGGGTTTGGCCAAATCAGCCCTGTTTGCCGTGCTTGAGGGGGATTTGGAGAATGCCTATGCGCTGTCTCGTCCGCCGGGGCATCACTGCTTGCCCGATTTTCCCAATGGCTTCTGCCTCCTTGCCAATATCGCCATCGCGATTGAGGCCGCGCGGGCCGAAGGGCTGGCCACGAAATTTGCCGTGATTGACTGGGATGTGCATCACGGCAATGGAACTGAGGCGATTTTCTATGATCGTGATGATGTTCTGACCATCTCCCTTCACCAAGACCGCAATTATCCCCGCGACAGCGGTGCGTTTGAGGATCGTGGATCGGGTGCTGGGGCAGGGTTTAACCTCAATATCCCGCTGCCTCCTGGGGGCGGGCATAATGCCTATCTTGAAGCGATGGAGCGTTTGGTGATCCCCGAATTGGAACGCTTTGCGCCTGATGTGATTATCATCGCTTGTGGGTTTGACGCATCAGGTGTTGATCCTTTGGGGCGAATGATGGCAGGCAGCCACACGTTCCGTGCGATGGCAGAACAGGTGCGGGACGCGGCTGACGCGCTGTGCGAGGGCCGCCTCGTGATGGTGCATGAAGGCGGTTATTCCGAATTGCACGTGCCGTTTTGCGCCCATGCGGTTCTGGAGGTTATGAGCGGCAGTCGCATCACCGCGCCTGATCCTTTGTCAGAACGGATCACCGCACAGCAACCCGATGCGCGGTTTGATGCATTTGTGAGCGAATGGATCGCCGAGATGGAAGCAAGCCTTTCTGATATGCGCTAACAGACCCGCAAACTGATATTTGCTGCATTGCAGCACGTTGACACCGCGCAGGTTGCGGGTCAATTTGCCACAAATCTTTTTGGAAAAAGGGTGAGACCCGATGAAGAAAATCTATGGCTCTGCTGCTGAGGCTTTGGATGGCCTTTTGCAGGATGGAATGCTGATCGCGGCAGGCGGCTTTGGCCTCTGCGGGATTCCTGAATTGCTGATTGATGGCATCGTGGACAGCGGTGTTAAGGATTTGACCGTGGCCTCCAACAACGCGGGCGTTGATGATTTTGGTTTGGGCAAACTTCTGGCCACACGCCAGATCAAAAAGATGATGTCTTCTTATGTGGGCGAGAACGCAGAATTCATGCGCCAATATCTGGCGGGTGAATTGGAACTGGAATTCAACCCCCAAGGCACTTTGGCCGAACGGATGCGCGCAGGGGGGGCAGGCATTCCGGGGTTCTACACCAAGACAGGCGTGGGCACAGTGATTGCCGAAGGCAAGGACCACAAAGACTTTAACGGCGAAACCTATATCCTTGAGGAAGGGATCTTTGCGGATATCTCTATTGTCAAAGCGTGGAAGGCCGATGAAACGGGCAATGCGATTTTCCGTAAGACCGCGCGGAACTTCAATGTGCCTGCTGCGACCTGTGGCAAGGTTTGCATCATGGAGGTCGAAGAAATCGTGCCCGCGGGCAGCCTAGACCCTGATCATATCCACTTGCCTGGAATTTTCGTGCATCGCTTGATCAAGGGGCAGCATGAGAAACGAATTGAACAGCGCACTGTGCGCCAGCGTGAGGAGGCCTAATCCATGCCATGGGATCGCAATCAAATGGCCGCCCGCGCGGCACAAGAACTTGAAGACGGGATGTATGTGAACCTTGGCATCGGGATTCCGACCCTCGTGTCAAATTATATTCCAGAAGGTATGACCGTGACCTTGCAATCGGAAAACGGAATGCTGGGCATGGGGCCTTTCCCCTATGAGGGCGAGGAGGATCCAGACCTGATCAATGCGGGTAAGCAGACGATCACTGAATTGCCCCATACCGCCTATTTTGACAGCGCGACATCATTTGCGATGATCCGTGGCGGCAAGATTGCTATGGCGATTTTGGGCGCGATGGAAGTGTCTGAGACGGGTGATCTTGCCAATTGGATGATCCCTGGCAAATTGGTCAAGGGCATGGGCGGCGCGATGGATTTGGTCGCAGGCGTGCGCCGTGTTGTGGTTGTGATGGATCACACCAACAAGCATGGTGAAAGCAAGGTTTTGAAATCTTGCACCTTGCCGCTGACAGGAACGGGCGTTGTGCATCGTATCATCACCAATTTGGGCGTTCTGGATGTAGTCGAAGGCGGCCTCAAGATCGTGCAACTGGCCGATGGTGTCACCGAAGCTGAACTGCGCGCGGCAACAGAGGCGCATATTGTCTGACCTTTAGGGCTGCATGGTTGCAAAAACGCAGCCATCCATGGTCCTCCGTTTCCTAAACATAGCAGTGGACCGGTTCAGTGGGGGAGGCTCAATCCGCAAGGCTACCGCAACATGGGCCAGTTGGGAGGCTGGCAAATTGTTTCCTATGGGCGTGGCCTTAGCGGGCACGTTGATCCTTTATCTTGCCTTAGGCGCGGCGCAAATCTGATCTTTGATTGGACGGGCAGGCGGGCCGCCCTATGATCGGGGTATGGACGCATTACCTGCCCAAATTGACAAATGGTTCGCTGCGCGCGGATGGCAGATGCACCCGCATCAGCGCGCGATGCTGCGCGCGACATCACCTGCGCAGGTTTTGATCGCCCCCACGGGCGCGGGCAAAACCCTGTCGGGGTTTCTCCCTTCGCTTGTGGATTTGATCCATACGCCCAAACAAGGGTTGCACACGCTCTACATCTCGCCGCTCAAGGCGCTTGCGGCAGATATCAGGCGCAATCTTCAGACCCCTGTTGCCGAGATGGGCCTTGATATTCGTATTGAGGATCGAACGGGTGATACATCGGCCCATATGCGGCGGCGTCAACGCGCTGACCCGCCCCAGATTTTGCTGACCACGCCTGAATCGCTTGCGCTGTTATTGTCCTACCCTGAGGCGGATAAAATTTTTGCCTCGGTGAAGCGGGTTATTCTCGATGAAATTCATGCGCTGATTGACAGCAAACGGGGCGATCAACTGATGTTGTGTCTTGCGCGGCTTGCGCGGTTGTCCCCCCAGATGACCCGTGTGGGTTTGTCCGCCACAGTAAAAGACCCCTCTCAGATCGTGGCCTATTTGGCGCCTGACGGCGGGGCTGAAATCATTACCGCGCCGCAAGGCCCCGCGCCCGATATCGCAATTCTTGAGGCGGATATCCCGCCCCCATGGGCGGGGGGCGGCGGGCGATACGGCGTGCAGGCGGTCTATGACCAGATTAAACGCCATCGCGCTACGCTGATCTTTCACAACACCCGCGCCAATGCCGAGCTGTTTTTCCACGAATTGTGGCAGGCCAATGAGGACACCCTGCCGATTGGCATCCATCACGGCGCGTTGTCGCGTGAGGCCCGCGCTAAGGTCGAGGCCGCGATGAGTGAGGGCAGCCTGCGCGCAATCGTCTGCACAGGCAGTCTCGATCTGGGGATCGACTGGGGCGATGTTGATCTGGTGATCCAAATTGGTGCACCCAAAGAGGTTAAGCGCCTCGTGCAACGGATCGGGCGCGCGGGGCACCGCTTTGATCTTGCATCTAAGGCGCGTATTTTGCCCGCCAACCGCTTTGAATATCTCGAATGCCAAGCGGCGCTTGAGGCGGTGCGCGATGGCGGGCTTGAAGATGACCCCATCCGTCAGGGCGGGTTGGACGTTCTGTGCCAGCATATCTTGATCTGTGCTTGTGCAGGGCCGATTTCACCCGATGATCTTTATGCCGAGATCACCACAGCCGCGCCCTATGCGGGCGTGACCCGTGCCGAGTTTGACCGCACCTTGGACTTTTGCGCGACGGGTGGCTACGCGCTGCGCGCTTATGATCGCTGGCAAAGACTGGTCACGCGGCCGGATGGGACGCTAGCTTTGCGAGATCCACGCAGTGCGGCGCGCATCCGCCAAAATATTGGCACGATTATCGAAACCGACAGGTTGAAAGTGCGCATGGCCAAACGGCGCGGCGGGGCACCTTTGGGCGAGGTTGAAGAAAACTTTGCCGCGCAATTGCGCCAAGGTGACAGTTTCCTCATCGGGGGGCAGATCGTGCGCTATGAAGGCATGCGCGAATTGGTGGTTGAGGTCAGCCCAAGCCCCCAAAAGCGGCCGAAAATTGCAACATTCATGGGCACGAAATTCGCAACCTCGCTGCAACTCTCTGATCGCATTCTGGCGCGACTGGAAAGTGGCGATTGGTCGGGTTTGCCCGCCCATATTGCCGACTGGCTGGATCATCAGACGCGCTTGTCCCGCTTGCCGCAGCGTGACCGATTGCTGGTGGAAACCTACCCCCATGAGGGCCGCGCGCATCTTTGTGTGCATGGTTTTGCGGGGCGCAATGCACAGCAGACCCTTGGCCTTGTTCTGACCCATCGCATGGATCAAATGGGTCTTGCCCCGATGGGCTTTGTGGCCAATGATTACGCCACGCTGATTTGGGGGCTTGATCCCATAGCTGATCCAAGGCCACTCTTTGAGCCTGATTTATTGCGTGCGGCCTTTGAAGGGTGGCTGTCAGAAAACGCCGTCATGAAGCGCAGTTTCAAGGCGGTTGCGTTGATCTCTGGGCTGATCGAGCGCAGCGTGAATGGCACCAAGAAAACAGGGCGGCAGGCTGTGTTTTCGTCAGATATCCTTTATGACACCCTGCGCAAATATGACAGCGATCATATTTTACTTGAGATGACGCGCCGTGATGCGTTGCGGGGGTTGGTCGATTTTGGTCGCATTGACGAGATGTTAACCCGCGTAGGCGGGCGTATTGATCATATCGCGCTGCCCCGCGTCAGCCCATTTGCAGCGCCCTTGTTGCTTGAGGCGGGGCGCATCCCTGTCCATGGGTCTGCCGATCAACGTCTGTTGGAGGAAGAAGCCGCAAAATTCCTGCCCCAAGCCGCGCTTGGTTACAGGTGAGGGGGCTTGCCCCTGTCTTTGGCTTGGCGCATCTATAGGCGATGCAAGCCCATCTTGAATTCCAGTTTGGCATGGAACACCTTTTGGCTACGCCGCAAGGCGCGCTTTATTGGCCAAAGGCGGATGTTCTTATTGTGTCCGACCTTCATCTGGGAAAATCTGAACGGATGGCACGGCGTGGTGCAGGGTTATTGCCGCCCTATGACACCCCCGAAACCCTTGCGCGATTGACAGAAGAGATTGCCACCTATGATCCCGCTGTGGTGATCTGTCTGGGGGATAGTTTTGACGACCTAGAGGCCGCGCGGAACCTTTCGCCCTATTTGGCGCGGCGTTTAGGGCCAATCCAAGCAGGGCGCAAATGGGTTTGGATTTTGGGCAATCATGATGCAGGCCCTGTAAATCTTTCGGGCGAACATTTGGATGAATTTGAAGCGCCGCCCTTTATCCTGCGCCATATCGCGCGGGCTGATTTAGCCCTAGGGCAGTTTGAGATTTCAGGTCATTATCATCCAAAAATGCGCGTGGCTTTGCGTGGGCGTAGCTTGTCGCGCGCTGCGTTTTTGATGGATGCACAGCGCCTGATCTTGCCCGCATTTGGGGCTTATACAGGTGGTCTTTGGGCCGATGATCCCGCCTTTGCGGGGCTGTTGGGGGCAGATGCGGCGGCCATCGTTTTGGGACAGCCGCCTGTCATGATCCCGCTTAAGCGGTAAGCCCTTCGGGCTCGGGCAAGCCATGGCTGCGCGCGCAGGCGGTGAGCGTATTGGCCAAAAGGCAGGCAATGGTCATTGGCCCGACACCGCCAGGAACAGGGGTGATCGCGCCCGCTTTGGCCGCGCAGCTGTCATAATGACAATCGCCGACAAGGCGGGTTTTGCCCTCTGGGGTGGCGATGCGGTTGATGCCCACATCAATCACCGTGGCCCCCTCTTTGACGAAGTCACCCGTGATCATCTCGGGGCGGCCGACAGCGGCCACCAGAATATCTGCGCTACGGCAAATTGCGGCCAAATCCTTGCTGCGGGAATGGGCGATGGTGACAGTGCAGCTGTCGCCAAGTAAAAGTTGCGCCATAGGTTTGCCCACAATATTCGAGCGCCCAACAACCACAGCGTTGAGGCCAGAAAGGCTGCCGTGATGATCGCGCAACATCATCAAGCAGCCCAAGGGCGTGCAGGGCACCATGGATTTCTGTCCCGTTCCAAGCAGACCCACATTCGAAATATGGAACCCATCCACATCCTTCGCAGGGTCAATCGCATTGATCACAAGCGCGCTGTCAATGTGGTCAGGCAGGGGCAATTGCACCAAAATACCATGCACCGATTGATCCGCGTTTAAGTGATCAATCAAGGCCAGCAGTTCCGCCTGCGAGGTTGTGGCATCAAGGCGGTGTTCATAGGAATTCATCCCCGCCTCAACTGTGCGCTTGCCTTTTGAGCGCACATAAACCTCGCTTGCAGGATCTTCGCCGACCAACACCACAGCAAGGCCTGGGGTGATGCCATGATCTGCTGTCATTGCGGTCACATGGTCGGTCACCATTTGCTGAACTTTGGCTGAGAAAGCTTTGCCGTCAATGATATGGGCGGTCATGGCGTCATTCCTTATTCGGGGTCGTTTTTCGGTCTGTTGGAAAGGCACATATCCCCACCGCGTTACTGCTGCAACGGGCGGGGATCGCGTTTTTCAAAAAGGCGCTTAGAACAGCCCCTCGACCTCGCCTGCGTCATTCAGGCGGATATTCTCCGCACTGGGGACGCGCGGCAGGCCAGGCATTGTCATGATCTCGCCGCAGATCACAACGATAAACCCTGCACCCGCCGAAAGACGCACTTCGCGCACGGGCAAGGAATGACCTGTTGGGGCGCCACGGCGGTTTGGATCTGTGGTAAAGCTATATTGTGTTTTTGCCATACAGACGGGCAGGTTTTGATAGCCTGCATCTTCCCATGCTTTGAGCTGATCGCGGATTTTCTGATCTGCCAAAACCTCATCCGCGCGATAAATCCGCTTGGCCACTGTTTCGATTTTTTGGAACAGTGGCATGTCATCGGCATAGAGCGTTTGGAAGGCAGCAGAACCGCTATCCGCCAATTGCGCCACGCGGGTCGCAAGGTCGGTGATCCCCTTAGATCCTTCTGCCCAGTGGCGGCACAAGATGGCCTCAGATCCCAGTGATTTCACATAGTCCTGAACGGCGGCGACTTCGGCATCCGTGTCGCTGTAGAAATGGTTGATTGCGACAACCACAGGAACACCAAAACCTTTGAGGTTCTCGATGTGACGACCAAGGTTTGGGCAGCCTTTTTTGACCGCTTCAACATTTTCTGCGCCCAAGTCAGCCTTAGCAACGCCGCCATTCATTTTCATGGCCCGCACAGTGGCAACCAAGACCACGCAATCGGGCGAAAGCCCTGCTTTGCGGCATTTGATATTCATGAATTTTTCGGCGCCCAGATCCGCACCAAAGCCCGCTTCGGTGACCACATAATCCGCCAATTTCAGCGCGGTTTTGGTGGCAATGACCGAGTTACAGCCATGCGCGATATTGGCAAAGGGGCCACCATGCACAAAAGCGGGGTTGTTCTCGAGGGTCTGCACGAGGTTTGGCTGCATGGCATCTTTGAGCAGAACAGTCATTGCGCCATCGGCCTTGATGTCGCGTGCGTAAATCGGGCTGCGGTCACGGCGATAGGCCACGATCATATCCCCCAAACGGCGCTGCAAATCCGCCAAATCATCTGCCAAGCACAAGATGGCCATCACTTCGGAGGCCACTGTGATGTCAAACCCTGTCTGCCGTGGGAAGCCGTTGGACACACCGCCAAGCGAGGTCACAACATCGCGCAAGGCACGATCGTTCATATCGAGAACACGGCGCCAGACCACGCGGCGCTCGTCAATCTGCAGCTCATTGCCCCAGTAGATATGGTTGTCGATCATCGCAGAGAGCAGGTTATGCGCCGCCGTAATCGCATGAAAATCGCCTGTAAAATGCAGGTTCATTTCTTCCATCGGGACAACTTGCGCCAAGCCACCGCCAGCCGCGCCGCCCTTCATGCCGAAGTTTGGCCCAAGCGAGGCTTCGCGGATACAAATCGCGGCCTTTTTGCCAATTGCACAAAGACCATCCCCAAGGCCCACTGTGGTGGTGGTTTTGCCTTCGCCCGCAGGGGTGGGGTTGATCGCAGTTACAAGGATCAGCTTGCCATTGTCGCGGCCCTCAAGGCTGTTGATGAAATCCTGAGACACTTTTGCCTTGTCGTGCCCATAGGGCAGCAGCGCCTCATATGGGATATCCAGCTTTTCGCCGATGTCTTTGATTGGCTGTTTGTTTGCGGCGCGTGCGATTTCGATGTCGGTTTTGAAGGCCATGATGCGCGTGTCCCATTCATAGTTTGGGGTTGAGAAAAAAGGTCGAATTCAGCGCGACTATAGGGAGGCGATTCTGAATCGCGCGGACTGTTTTCGACCTTTTCGCGCCGTGGTGCGCCAGAAGCAGAGCGTGTAGAAATGAAAACACCCCCAGATCGAAACGGATCGAGGGGTGTCTTGTGGTCTAGAAAACCATGGCCGCTTAGGGCGTGGGTTCAGGCTCCATCCCGCCATCATCATTGCGCGGTTTGCGCGATTTGGTTTTTGGGATCGCGGTGATCGAGGCGCCACCGCCTGTCCCTGTGTCATCCCCATCATCGCCGCGGTTCAAAGGTTCGCCAGCGATGACACGGGTGATCTCAGAGCCTGTGAGGGTTTCATATTCAAGCAGACCTTGTGCCAAACGCTCAAGGTCATCGCGCTTTTCGGTCAAGATGCGCTTGGCGGTCTCATAACCTTGATCCACCAATTCCTTGACCTTGTCGTCAATGATCTTTTGCGTGGCCGCCGAATGGTTCGTGCCGCCGCCATAAGAGCCCAAATAAGATTGCTGCTCATTGGCGTAATCGACATAGCCTAGCTCTTCGGCATAGCCAAATTGCGTGACCATGGCACGCGCAATGCGGCTGACCTGTTGAATATCAGAGGCGGCCCCAGAGGTGACGTTCTCTTTGCCAAATACCAACTCCTCAGCCACACGGCCCCCCATCGCCATTGCGATTTTCGAGGTGTATTTTGTGTAGCTGACGGACAGTTGATCGCGCTCAGGCAGGGAAAGAACCAAACCCAAGGCACGACCGCGCGGGATGATTGTCGCTTTGTGAATTGGATCGTGCTGCGGCACGTTCAATCCAACCACCGCGTGGCCCGCTTCGTGATAGGCGGTAAGGCGTTTTTCATCCTCAGTCATCACCATTGAGCGGCGTTCAGCCCCCATCATCACCTTGTCTTTGGCATTCTCGAAATCTTCCATCGTGACAAAGCGGCGATTGACGCGGGCCGCCATCAAAGCGGCTTCATTCACCAAATTGGCCAAATCAGCACCCGAAAAGCCTGGCGTGCCCCGTGCGATGATTCGCAGATCGACATTCGGGCCAAGAGGCACTTTGCGCGCATGAACGCCCAAGATTTTTTCACGGCCTTTGATGTCTGGGTTGGGCACCTGCACTTGACGGTCGAAACGACCTGGACGCAGAAGGGCAGGGTCAAGAACATCGGGGCGGTTGGTCGCCGCCACGATGATAATACCTTCGTTGGCCTCGAAGCCGTCCATCTCAACCAGAAGCTGGTTCAAGGTTTGCTCGCGTTCGTCATTGCCGCCGCCATAGCCAACACCGCGTGAGCGCCCGACCGCGTCAATCTCGTCAATAAAGACGATACAAGGCGCGTTCTTTTTGGCCTGCTCAAACATATCGCGCACGCGGCTTGCGCCGACACCCACGAACATCTCGACAAAGTCAGAGCCAGAGATGGTAAAGAAGGGCACACCCGCCTCGCCAGCGATGGCGCGTGCAAGCAAGGTCTTACCCGTTCCAGGAGGGCCGACAAGCAGCGCACCCTTGGGGATCTTGCCACCAAGCTTGCTGAATTTCTGTGGATTCCTTAGGAATTCAACGATTTCTTCCAATTCTTCCTTGGCTTCATCGATCCCTGCAACATCGTCAAAGGTGACGCGGCCATGCTTCTCGGTCAGCAGTTTCGCCTTGGATTTTCCAAAACCCATAGCCCCGCCACGACCGCCGCCTTGCATGCGGTTCATGAAGAAAATCCAGATCCCGATGAGAACCAGAACGGGCAGCCACAGCGACAAAATGGACATGAATCCCGACTGCTCCTGTGGGCGCACTTCGACCCGCACGCCTTGGTCAATCAAGGCGGTGGCGATGTCACTGTCCGCAGGACGGGTGGTTTCAAATGTGCCCTCCGAAGTGGTGAACTGCACCGCTTCGCCATCTATCGTTGCCGTGCTCACCGAGCCTTGTTCGACTTGAGAGATGAAATCAGAATAAGCCACTGATCGGGCATTGACCGATGACTGGTTGCCGCTGAACAGATTGAACAGCGCAAGGATCAACAAAAACAAAATGACCCAAAAGGCGATATTACGAGCATTGCCCAAGAGAATTCTCCTCGCTTTCGCGGCAGCCGCGCCACATGCGCGCTTGCGTTCCCTCTAAGATAAAGAAGCTTTGGCTGACTTCAATGCGATAATATGGATCGGTGGAACTCTGCCGATGGATCATATTGCGGGGCGCATAGTCCCTCGCGCGCCAAATAGGGCACGGCAACCAAGGCTTGGCCCGCCCAAAGCGCGGGATAAGACTGAAACGCGGCCTTTGGCAAACCCTTTGGCAACTCAAGCGCAGCAAGGCTTTGCGCGCCCAAGGGGCGGATCACAGCCTCGCCCAAACGGCGCCCTTTGATGCGCCACCGCCCATCCCACGCAGACGCCCCATCTGCAGGGCATTCATAATCGGCCACTGCGCGCAATTCACGCACCAAGACCAGCGCATCATCTTGCACAAAACTTTGCACCCCTTGAAGCGTTGCCCCGCGCCCCGCATATGCGGCGTCTGCCAAGGCCTCTAGGCTGCTGAGGCGGGGCCTGTAGGGGGCTTGGGTCAAGCACCCAATCCCATGCGCCAAGAGGCGCAATTGGGTTTCTTCTTCAATCCGTTCAAGGCGCGTCAGGTCAAACTGCAGAATGCCTGGATAGGGTTCGGTGACAACATCGCGTGCCACATCCGCCGCGCGCGCCCAAAGTGCAACGCTGGCGCGGGCCATGTGGTCTGCCGTGCGCGTAAGGGTGTCGACATCGAGACCAATTTCGGCCAGATCGCGCATCGCCTTGCGCGTGCGCACGCGCAGATAATCTTCGTTCTCGTTTGAGGGGTCATCGACCCACCCCATCCCGCGCGCTTGCAGGGCCGCACGCAGGTCAGCGCGGGACGCCCAAAGGATTGGGCGAATAACTGGGGCAGCCCCTGCCGCATCTGCGGCCTTATGCGAGAGCGGCAGGGCTTTCATCGCTGACAACCCCTCAACGCCCGATCCGCGCGATAGGCGCATCAAAAAGGTTTCCGCCTGATCATCACGGGTATGGCCCACAAGGATCGCGCCAATTTCAGGCCGTTTGCGTCTGCGCCATTCTTGAACAAGACTATAGCGCGCAGCGCGCGCGGCGGCCTGTAAGTTGCCCACGCCATCCCATTTCCATTGCAAGGTGACGTGATCAATCCCAAGATCATGCGCGATTTTCGCCACCCCTTCCGCCTCGGCGGCGCTTTCGGGGCGTAGTCCGTGATCCACAGTAATCGCAATCAGCGTCACGGGGCCATTGTCAGGGTCTTGGCGCATCTCTGCGGCCCAGTCATGGGCCAGCATCATCAAGGCAAGGCTATCGCTGCCACCTGAAACCATGATGGCCAAAACTGGCGGTAAAGGCGCGGGGCATAGCCGCGCCATCTCACTGTGAAATTTATCGCTCAGGCTCAATTGCACGCAAGCGCCGCACGCGTTGCTTCGGCGGCCGCAATTTCGCTGCGTGCCTCTGGATAGCGCGTAGCGACCTCCGACAGCGTGATACAGGCTTCCTCAATTTGGCCCAATTCGCCTAAGGATTGCCCAAGGCGGGCCAAGGCCGCAGGCGCGCGCGGGCCATCGGGGCTGCCTGAGAAACTGTCAAGAAAGGCGCGGGCTGCACGACTCCAAGCCCCTTGCTGGACTTCGGCCTCACCGCGCAGGAAATGCGCTTCGCCCGATAATGGGCCGCCCGGATAAGTTTCTGCGAAGCGGCTAAAGGCTTGTGCGGCCTCTGCCCAATTGCCCGCATCATAGGCCGCAAGGGCGCGGTCAAAATCCGATTGTTCCGCAACGGCCAATTGCGGGCCATCGCTGGCCCCGCCGGTGCTTGGCGCGGGCGCAAGGGTGCTGCCTTGGCCCAAGGGCGTGCCTGTGTCCCCATCGGGGGCAACACCGCCCAAGGAGGGCGTGTCACCCAGCGTTGCGATATCGCAGTCAGGTTCCAATTCACAAAGGCGGAATTCCAGATCACCAATGCGGTTGGTGCCGTCCCCCACAATCGCCTCGATGCGCAATTGCAGCGTTTCAGTTGCGGCGGTCATACGGCGCAATTCCGCCTCAATGGCATCAAGCCGCGAAAGCGGGTTCGCTGTTCCTGCGGGCAGGCTTGGCCCGCCCGTTGTTGAGAGCTCAAGCCTGAGGCGCTGTATCTCGAAGTAAAGCACCGATAGCTCTTGCCGAATATCGGCAAGGCTTTGGGCTTGGTCAGTTTGGGCAAAGGCCGCATGGGGGGGCATGCCGCCCCCAAGGCCAATGACCATTACCCCGCAGATCAGCGCCCGCTTGAGCATATCGCTTAGGCCCCCGCGCCTGCGGCAATCACCGTCACCGCGCGGCGGTTGCGGCTATAGCACGCTTCGTTCGAGCAAATCTCAATCGGGCGCTCTTTACCATAAGAGATGGTCGACAGACGATTGGGCGCGACCCCACGGCTGATTAGATATTCCTGTGCCGATGCCGCGCGGCGCGCGCCAAGCGCAAGGTTATACTCGCGCGTGCCTTGTTCATCCGCATGGCCCTCGATAATCGCGGTGTAGTTTGGATTGCTCAACAGCCAGTTCGCCTGTTGGTCTAGGGTCGCAATTGCCTCAGCCGACAGGTTCGATTGATCCACCGCAAAGAACACGCGGTCACCAATGGTTTGGTTGAAATATTCGGGGCTTGCAGGGTCGTAATTCCCGCCTGCGCCCGCGCCATATTGGCCACTTGCGCCATTGCCGCCAAGCCCTGCTTGCGAACAGGCTGCAAGACCAAGCATCGCAACCATCAAAGTTGATTTTACCAAAAGTTTCATCGTTTACATTCCTAAGACAAGGGGCAGGTCATTCCACCCCGATTGTGGGCACCGCTTTGGCCCTGTGTAACATGTCCAAAGCGCGTTGTGAATCGGGCATAATGATTTGGCCAATCACGTGCGGGTTATTGCAACAGCGGCGACCAAGCGGGATCGGACGCCATTCCCGGTGTCGCGACACGCTGAAGGTTGCGCCCCGAAATATCGACCGAATAAAGCGCAGGCGCCCCATTTGTGCCTGCAGTTTCGCGGGTGAACATAACCACGCGCCCATTCGGAGCCCAAGTTGGCCCTTCATCAAGGAAAGACGCTGTCAAAAGACGCTCTTCGCTGCCATCAATGCGCATGACGCCGATATGGAACCGCCCTGCCTCTTGTTTGGTGAAGGCGATATAGTCGCCGCGCGGGCTCCAGACGGGGGTGCCATAACGACCACTGCCGCGGCTGATACGCTGCGCAGGGCCACCTGTGGCAGGCATGATGTAAAGCTGCTGGTTGCCAGAGCGGTCGCTTTCAAACACGACTTGGCTGCCATCTGGTGAAAAGCTTGGTGCCGTTTCAATCGAAGGCGCTTCGGTCAAACGTGTCTGCGTGCCCGTGACCAAATCAAGCACATAAATATCGCTATTTCCGCCCCGTTCGACCGAAAACACAACGCGCTGCCCGTCAGGGGAATAGCGTGGGGCAAAGGTCATAGTTCCAGGAAGATCGGCCAAAGGACGGTGGGTCACGCTTGCAATATCCATCTGATAGATGCGCGGCGTGCCACTTTCATAGGATGTGTAGAGCAAGCTGCGTCCATCTGGCGAAAAGCGGGGCGCAAGAACAATCGCGCTGCTATCTGTTAGATATTGAACATTCGCGCCGTCATAATCCATCAGGGCCAGACGCTTGAGCCGCGCGTTTTTGGGGCCTTCCTCGTTTATGAAGGCCACGCGCGTGTCGAAATATCCGCTTTCGCCTGTAATGCGGCTATAGACTTGATCTGCCACCCGATGCGCCATGCGCCGCCATGTTTCGGGCGTTGCTACGAATTGCAGCCCATCTCCGAGTGGCAGTTGTGAGAACACATCAAAAAGCCGAAAACGCACAACCATCTGCCCCTCTGGGGTGCGGCCCACCGAACCCGTGATCAGGGCTTGGGCATTGATGGCTTGCCAATCGGCAAATTGCACGGGGCTGTCAAAACTGGTGATTGTGGAAATATGGGCCTCGGCTGGGATTTCGCGAAACAGGCCTGTGCCACGCAGATCGGCGGCAATCACCCGCGTGATATCTTGGGCGGCATCAGCCATATCAGGCGTATCCGCGATAAAGACGGGCAGGGCGAAGGGGAGCGGCTCAATCACACCTTCGGTGATCTCAATGCGCAAAGGCCCGCCTGCACCTTGGGCCCATGCGGGTAGGCTGCTTGCGCCAAGCGCAAGGCACAGCCCCAAGCCGCGAAAAACTGTAATCAACTGCGCCTTCATCTCAGCCTCATCTGTTCGGGGTTGAAGACCATCTCGATGGTTTGCCATTGGTCGTATTTTTCTGGGGGCAGGTTAAACCCGTTTGCGCCACAGCGCAAAATTGCACGGCGTCCTGCTTCAAATGCTTGGGAGACCGATGCATCCGAGCCACCAGAACTGTCGATCATTCGGATAGACCCCGCATCTGGCCGCCCATCTTGGCCCAAGGTGACCGAGATGGTGACAATTGTGCGCTGCGCTTCGGAGGATAGCGCGCCCACATTCCAACAGGCGCGCACATCGGCGATCAAACCATCCACCTCGCCGCTGCTCAGCGGCGGGCCAGAGGGGACGGAGGGTGTCGCAGGGGCGCTGACCGCATCTGCAACCGCCGCCGCAATCGCATCAGCGAGCGGGTCAGCAGGTTCAGGCGCGGGTTCAGGCTCAGGCTGCGGCTCTGGTTCGGGTGTTGGTTCGGGTGTGGGGCGCTGTGGCCGTGCGGTCGGCACTGGTGACGCAATCGGTGCAAGGCTTGCTGCGGGTGTTTCGGCCTCTGTTACGATCTGGGTCGTTGCGGCTTCGGGGGCTTGGGCCACCTCTTGCTCAACGGGTGTTTCACTCGGCGTATCAGGCTCAGGGGTTGCCTCGACAACAGTCGGCGCGATTTCGGCATCAGGCGGCGGTGCAGGCGCGGGTGTTGGTGCCACGCGCGGCGCAGCCTCGGGTGTTGGCGTGTTTGACGGGGGCGCATTCTCTGCGCCCAAAGGGGGTGCGCTTATTTCTGGGGGCTGTGGTTGCACCTCGGGTTGCACCTCTGGTTGCGGTGCAGGGTCTGGCGTGGGCTCTGGCGCGGGTTCGGGCGCAGGCGGCAGGCTCGCCGCTTGAGTGAGTTCCTCAAATTCAGCGGTTGAGATGATTTGAACGCCTGTCACCTGAAAATCGGTTTCCGTGTTGCGGTGAAACAAAATATCTCCAAACGCCACCCATAAGAGCAGCGCGATGTGCAGCCCAGCCGAGACATAAAGCTCCCGCCGCATCAAACCTACCCCTCAGGCCCGCTGCCCGCCGCGCCATCCAGCGCAGGCCCGCCCGCATCGGTCACAAGGCCAATTTCGCGAAAGCCGCCCGCATTCAGCGCGCCCATGATTTGCATCACTTGCTCATAGGAAATCGCGCCATCCGCGCGCAGGAAAATGCGCGTGCTGTCGCGTTCGCCTGCAATGGCCAACAGCCGCGTGACCAGTTCATCCCGCGAAACTTCGGTGGTTTGGATCATCACCCGCCCATCGGGGGCGATGGTTACAGTGAGCGGTTCTTCTTCCTCACTGGGCAGGGCTTCTGCGGCAGTGTCTGGCAGGTTTATCGGCACACCAACAGTCATCAACGGGGCGGCCACCATAAAGATGATCAAAAGGCACAACATCACGTCCACGAAAGGCGTGACGTTGATTTCGGACATGGCGCGGCTGCTGCCCGCCCGTCTGCGGCCGCGTCTGCGACCGCCGCCTGATTTTTGCGCAACCGAGGCCCCCATCAGTCAAGCTGCCGTGACAAGAGGGTGGAAAACTCATCTGCAAAGCTCTCATAGCCTGCAATGATCCGATCTGAGTCGGACGACAGTTTGTTGTAGAAAATCACGGCAGGGATCGCGGCCAACAGGCCAAGACCCGTTGCAAGCAGGGCCTCGGCAATACCAGGCGCCACAACGGCAAGGGATGTGTTGCCAGAAATCGCGATTTCTTGGAAGGATCGCATGATCCCCCAAACTGTACCAAAGAGGCCAACAAACGGTGCCGTTGCGCCTGTTGTGGCAAGGAAGGTCAAGCCCGCGGTTAGGCGCTCTGCTTCACGGGCAATCGCCACATCCATTGAGCGATCCACGCGCTGCTGCACACCAGGGATAAGCGCGCCATCGTCACGCAGCGAGTTGCGCCATTCGGCCATGCCCGCCACAAAGACACGTTCCGCGGCCGATTGCGGGCTTTCGGCGATTTGATCATAGAGCAAATCAAGCGGCTGACCCGACCAAAACGCTGCATCAAAATCCGCTGTGTTTTGCCTTGCGCGGCGATAAATCCGAAATTTGTTGATCGTGATCGCCCAGACCCAAACTGAGGCCACGATCAGTGCGATCATCACGGCCTGCACAATAAAGGATGCGCGGAAAAACAGCGCCATGAGGGTGAAATCAGCCTCTTGCGCCATGCTAAGCGTTGTAGCGTCCATGCCCGTTCTTTCTATTTGCCTCGATGCCCGACCTTGCCTTTTGGGCAAAGCACCCCCAAATCGGCGCCGTTCTTTTTGCGGCACTCAGTATGGGTTCGCTTTCCCCTATATCAGGTTCAAAATCACTTGGGAATGGGCGCGCGCTCAAGCCCGCGTGATTGGCAAATCCTTGCTCTCAGGGCTTAGCAGAATTTCGACAGCATTTCGGGCGGCAGTTTCGCCACGCCGCCTTGACCATTGATGGTGGCGAGGGTGACTTTGGCGGCAAAGATCACGGTGCCTGCGCGCATGACATCTTGGCTCAATTCCAAGCGCACAGGGCTTGCGCGCAGAATTTTGGTTTCAACCACCAATTCATCATCGAATTTTGCGGGCGCGCGGTAATCAGCCTCAACGCGGCGCACGGCAAACACGATATCTTGGGTGGCCTTGAGCGCCGTTTGATCAATACCAAGGTCGCGCACCATCTCGCTGCGGGCGCGCTCAATGAATTTTAGGTAATTGGCATAATAGACGATCCCCGCCAGATCGGTATCTTCGTAATAAACACGGATGGGCCAGTGATGCGTCATGCTCAATTTCTATGCTCCAAGACAGCCACCCGTGCCGCCATGCGTAGGCCATGCGTGCTGTCTTGCGCGCAGACGGGCATAACAGGATCATAGCCTGCGCGAATAATCGCGGCAATTTCAGGTTTCAGGCGCGCCGCGCCATCGGTCCCTGCGGCCAGTGGGGATTGCCCTAGAAAGGCTTGATCCGACCAAAGTAAAATCGTCTGCACCGCTTGTGACAGCGCGATGGTATCGGCAGGCAGACGCGATAAATCCGCATCCATGCGCACAAAAACAAAGGCCGCTTTGATGCCACCATCGGCATCAAACCGAAATGCGCGATATTGATTGGCATCTACCGCTTTGAGCCGCGCAATGATCTCGGCCAAATCGGGCAGCAGGCGATCCATATTGGGTGTGGCAAGCACCTCGTCCCAATCACGGATGAAAAACATCATGAAATTCGCGCCCAGTTCGGGATCTGTCTCGGCCATCTGGTGGCCGGCAAGTGCGACAACCGCCTCAAGCGCGCCCTTGACGATGGACACGGTCGCATCCTCAACCCCAAACACCACAGGGGCGATAGGCCGACCCCAACGGGCGAAGAGATAGCTGCCATCAGCGCGGGTGAAATAGGGTGTGACTTCATCTTGGGTCATAGGCCACGGGATTAGCGGCTTGGGGGCTGTGGTTCAATCCCCTCAGCTGATCTCTAGCGTGCCAGTTTGATCCGTTATCTCGCCAATAACCCATCCGGTGTGACCTGTGGCTTGAAGTCCCGCTTGCACCTCTGGCAGGGCGGTTTGGGGCAGGGCTGCCAAAAGCCCGCCTGCGGTTTGAGGATCAAATAACAGATCGGCGCGCGGGCCCGATGTTGTGCCCCGTATTTGCCCCAAAAGATGCGCGCGGGTTTGCGGGTAGAGGGTCGATTGCACCCCCGCCGCCGCCAAATCAAGCGCGCCTTGATAGAGAGGAATTTGATCAAGCCAAATCTGCGCCCCCACGCCCGAGGCGCGGGCGATATTCATGATATGGCCTGCAAGGCCGAACCCCGTCACATCGGTCATGGCGCGCGCATGGGGGGCGAGAATATCCGCCACCGCCCCCTGCGGTGTCGTAAGTCCCTGATAAAGGCGCGCAATGTCGCCGCCCTTTGCCAATCCTTGCATCTCTGCCGCCAGAAGAACGCCTGTGCCAATGGGTTTGGTCAGGATCAGCGCATCCCCTGCTTGCGCGCCTCTAAGTCCGATTGCGCGATCTGTAACAAGACCTGTGACTGTGAACCCGATGCTCAGTTCCGCCCCCGCCGCACTATGGCCGCCGATAATATCGGCCCCTGCCGCTGACATCACCTCGGCGGCGGCTGACATGATTTCGGTCAACCAAGCACTTTGCAGCGGTTCTGATAAGGGGGGCAGGGTGATCATTGCCAAGGCCGATTGCGGGGCAGCCCCCATGGCCCAAATGTCGCCAAGTGCGTGAATGGCAGTGATGCGCGCCATCACGGCAGGGTCATTGCAAAACGCGCGCAGATGATCTGTGCTGATCACTTGGCGCGCACCGCCCATATGCAGCACCGCCGCATCATCCCCCCGCCCAATCTCAATGTCTTTGCGGTGGGTTGGGGGTGGGGGCAGGGCGGCCTCAAGCGCGGCTTGGCCCAGTTTTGCGCCACAGCCGCCGCATTGCGGTTTTGGCCCCATGGCCTCGATTATGCCAAGCGCGTGGTCTTGTGGCGGTTGCGGTCGTGCCGCCATCTCAGGCAACTGCGTCAGCTGTTGCATGAACTTGCGATCAATTTGGTCTTTCCACATCCACAGAAAGGGAAAGGATGCAGACACCCTTCCGCGCGTGGCAATGGCTCGCTTATCGCCCAAGGAAATCAGCTTGAGATAATGGCGTTGCGGCTGGTAGGTGTGCGAACTGCGCCCCATCGCAGCCGCGCGCAGATTGTGAAACAGCGGCTTTGCCGCGCGCACCGCATAAACGCCCGCCTTACTCCTGGGGGCATGATCAAAATGCGCGCAATCCCCCGTGGCGAAAATATCGGGGTCTGTCACGCTGCGCAGATCGGCGCCCACGCGGATGAACCCATCTTTCAGGGCAAGCCCTGTCTGTGCCAGCCACGGATGCGCCCGCGCGCCTGCCGCGCCAAGGATCAAATCAAAGGGCAGCGGAGGCTCATCTCGCAGATGGATCATTTGCGCGGTGATCTCGGTGATCTCAACGCCCTCGCGCAGGGTAATGTTTTGGGTGCGCAAGTCTTGTCGCAGAAGCCGTGCCGCGCGCGAAGGCAATTCTTGCAACGCTTGTGCGCGCTCAAATATCGTCACCTCGGGCTTGCGCCCTATGGTGCGCAGGCGGTGCGCCACGGCCATGGCGACCTCAACCCCCGCAATTCCGCCACCGATAAGGGCGATGCGTGCAGGATTGGGCGCTTGGGTTAGAAAGCCCTCCCATGCGGCTGCAAACTCCTCGAGAGGTTTGACGGGCACGGCATGATCTGCAAAGCCTGCTAAGGCGGGCATATCAGTCGTAATGCCAATATCAATCGACATTATGTCATAGGAAATAGACCTACCCCCTGCGAGATGCAGGCGTTTTTCCGCTCGATCAATCCCAATGGCGGGGGCAAGGATGAGGCGGGCATTGGCGAAACGGGCAAGGCGAACCAGATCAATCTCAATTTCGTCTTGTTGATAATGCCCTGCAATCGCACCGGGCAGCATCCCTGAATAGGCCGCCGTTGGGTTTGGCGAGACAAGGGTCAAGCGCGCACCCGCAAGTGGCTGCATCCCCCACATGCGCGCGATCAGCGCGTGACTATGCCCGCCCCCCACAAGCACAATTTCGCGGGTCACGGGCCAAGCGGTGGGGGTCATGATCCTTGACCCCTGAACGGATCATCTGGATACCCCACGCCCGTCAGGATTAATCCATCTGGCGGCGCAACAGGGCCGCAGGCGGCCCGATCGCGCGCCTCTAGGCTGATGCGCACATCGTCAGGCGACCATGATCCCGCCCCAACCCGCTCAAGCGTGCCGACAATCGAGCGCACTTGATTATGCAGGAACGAGCGCGCGCGCAGGTGAAATTGAAATTCGACCGCATCGCCGCGCGGGAAGGCCTCAATCCGTATCTCATCAAGGGTTTTGACGGGCGATTTTGCCTGACAGATAGAGGCACGGAAGGTTGTGAAATCATGCTTGCCGATCAAATGGCGCGCGGCTTCTTGCATGGCGGCAAGATCAAGGGGCTGCTTGACGGCCCATGCCTGCCCCACATCAAGGGTCAAGGGCGCGCGGCGGTTGATCAGCCGATAGGTATAGCGCCGTTCAACTGCGGAAAACCGCGCGTGCCAATCCTCTGACACGGGCGCACAGGCCACAATTGCCACGGGTAAAGGTTTCAAATGATAATTCAGCGCCTCGGACAGGCGAAAGGGCTGCCACTCTTGGGCCATGTCACATTGCGCGACCTGACCCGTGGCATGAACGCCTGCATCTGTGCGCCCTGCCGCAGCGATGGAGGGCACATCCGCCTCAAGCTGTGCAAGCGCAGCCTCAATCGCACCCTGCACCGAGGGTTGATCAGCCTGACGTTGCCACCCCGCAAAGGGGCGACCATCATATTCGACTTTGAGCGCATAACGGGCCATGGCTTTGGCTAACGGAAACGCGCGCGCCATGCAATTGCCCATGACCCCCTATCCATGGCGGCTTTGGCATCCTATCTTTGCGCAAGGCATCAGATGGGGGCAGGCCAAGCGTGATATCATCTTTGGGCGATATGCTGCGTGACAGCGTGGAGAGCACGGGCGAAGCATTGACGCGCGCCTTTTCAGACCCAAGCCTGCGCTTGGGGGTGACAGGGCTGTCTCGCGCAGGAAAGACGGTGTTTATCACCTCTCTCGTGGCCAATTTGATGGAGCGCGGCCGCATGGCGGCATTCTCGCCCGAGCGCGAAGGTCGGATTGAAGCGGCCTACCTGCAACCACAACCCGATGATACGGTTGCGCGGTTTGATTACGAAAGCCATCTTGCCGCGATGACGGGGCCAGAGGCGCATTGGCCGATTGGCACGCGCAGCGTTTCGCAATTGCGCTTGTCCTTGCGCGTCACGCCAAAATCACGGCTTGCGCGTCTGACGGGCCCACGCCGCTTGCATTTGGATATCACTGATTATCCGGGTGAATGGTTGTTGGATTTGGGACTGCTGACGCAAAGCTACGCGCAATGGTCTAAGGCCAGCTTGGCGCAGATTTCCGCCAAGGCGCAGAACTTGGTCGAAGCACGAGATTTCTTGGCGATGGCCACCGAAGCCGTGGCTGAGACGCGCCATGATGAGATGCAGGCCTCGGCCCTTGCGCAAAGTTTCACCGCCTATCTGCACGCGGCGCGCGCGGCGGGGTTCAGCCAATTGACCCCCGGCCGTTTTATCTTGCCGGGCGAATTGCAAGGCAGCCCCGCGCTTACCTTTTGCCCCTTGCCGATTGAGGCCCTGAGGCGTGGCACAATCGCGCGCGAGGCCGCGCGGCGCTTTGAGGCCTATAAATCGCAAATCGTGCGTCCGTTCTTTCGCGCGCATTTTGCCCGCATTGATCGTCAAGTGGTTTTGGTGGATCTGCTCAGCGCCATGCAAGGTGGGCCTGAGGTCTTAGAAGATCTGCGACAGGCAATGGCGGGTATTTTGTCGGTGTTTCGCCACGGCGCGAATGGCCCTTTGGCGGCGCTCTTGGGGCAAAAAACCGATCGTATCCTTTTTGCCGCCACCAAGGCAGATTATCTGCATCAATCCCAGCATCAGGCCTATGCCAATCTTCTTGAGGCTTTGGTGCAAGAGGCCAAACAGCGCGCCGATTATCGGGGGGCGAAAACGCGGGCTATGGCGATTGCAGGCCTGCGCAGCACCGTTGAGGAAAGCCGCGTTCTAGACGGGGCCGAGGTTGATCTGGTGCGGGGCCGTGTTGGGCAATCTAATCAGATGCGCGCCCTTTATGCGGGGCACTTGCCCGACCATCCCGACCATATCCTTGCCCCTGCACGCGAAGGCGCGCGGGATTGGTCGGATCATGAATTCGCGGTGACAGATTTCGCCCCGCCTATATCAAGCCTGCGCGCGGGGCTTGGCCCGCCGCATATTCGCCTTGATGCGGCGGCGGAATTTCTTTTGGCAGATCGTATGGGGTGAAAGTTTCAATTGCCAAGCCTAGCCCTTCGGGCCTATGGCAAAGTCTATGAAGCTCGTGCCCCTCTCTGAAACCTCACATTTGCCGCGCTGGCAGCGCCCGCAGGTTCTTTTGTTCCTGATGGCTTTTGCGATGCCTGTGGCCTTTGCCACATGGTCTGCATTGCTCAATAATTTTGTGATTGAGGCGGCAGGGTTTGACGGGGCCGACATAGGATGGCTGCATTCAGTGCGCGAAATTCCAGGGTTTCTCGCGATTGGCGTGATTGCCTTATTGCTTGTGATCCGCGAGCAGAAATTGGCGCTTTTGTCCTTGGTTATGTTGGGTCTGGCCACGGCGCTGACCTCGCAATTCCCCTCCTTGGGGGGGTTGTTGATTGTCACCCTGATCTCCTCCATCGGGTTCCATTATTACGAGACAGTCAACCAATCGCTTCAATTGCAATGGATTGACAAAAAGCGCGCGCCACAGACCATTGGTTGGCTGATGTCGATGGGGTCTTTGGCCACGCTTTTGGCCTATGGGTTAATCGTGCTGACATGGCGTGCTTATGATTTGAGCTATGACTTGGTCTATGGGTTGGCGGGCGGCTTTACCGCTTTGGTTGCAGTGATTGCATTTTTCGCCTTCCCCCAATTTGAGGGCCCAACCCCGCAGAACCGCAAAATGATCCTGCGCCGCCGCTATTGGCTCTATTATGCGCTGCAATTTATGTCGGGCGCGCGGCGGCAGATTTTCGTGGTCTTTGCAGGCTTCATGATGGTCGAGCGCTATGGCTTTGCCGTGCATGAGATCACAGCGCTGTTCATGGTCACATTGGTCGCCAATATGATCGCGGCCCCGCTTCTGGGTCGTGCTGTTGCCTTTTTTGGGGAACGTGCGGCCTTGATGTTTGAATATGCGGGCTTGTTCGTGATTTTCCTGCTTTATGCGGGCCTCTATCATTTTGATTGGGGCGTGGGTATGGCGGCGGTCCTCTATGTCGGCAACCACATCTTTTTTGCGCTGGCCCTCGCCATCAAAACCTATTTTCAGAAAATCGCAGATCCCGCTGATATTGCGCCTACCGCCGCCGTGGCCTTTACCATCAACCATATCGCTGCGGTGTTCTTGCCTGCGATCTTGGGGTATATCTGGCTGACCTCACCGATTGCGGTGTTCCTGCTTGCGTCAGGGATGGCTGCCACATCTTTCGCCTTGTCGCTTTTGGTGCCGCGTCATCCAGAGGCGGGGAATGAAACCTTACTTGCGCGGCGCGGTTTACCCGTGGCTGCGCCCATCACCACCGTGATCAAATAGGGTGCTTATGACGACCTTTACCGCCTTTACCACATTGCCTGCTAAATCCGCCGCCGAAGCCTTGGGTGAGGCCATAGAGGCACTTGATCCCGCGCCCTATGGCGTAGGGGTTTTTGAGATCGAAGACGGCTCTGGCCGTTGGGAGGTGGGCGGCTATTTCCTTGAGGCCCCCGATGAGATCGGATTGGCGCTTTTGGCGGCATCGCATGGCGCGCGGGAATTTGTCGTTTCAGAATTGCCCGAAACTGATTGGGTCGCGCAGGTGCGCCGTGAATTGCACCCTGTGCGCGCGGGGCGGTTTTACCTTTACGGCAGCCATGATGCCGATACAGTTCCAAACGATGCCGTGCCCTTGCTGATTGAGGCCGCAATGGCCTTTGGCACAGGGCATCACGGCACCACCTCTGGATGTTTGATTGCGTTTGATCGCCTGCTCACTGAGGGCCATGTTTTCAAAAATGTGGTTGATATTGGCTGTGGCACGGCGGTCTTGGCCTTGGCTGCGGCACGGGTCTTTCCGCAGACTGTTCTGGCCTCTGATATTGATGAGATCGCGGTTGATGTCGCCCGTGTAAACGCCCAAGCAAATGACCTCGCAGATCGGATCGAGGCTGTGCAAGCCGCAGGGTTTGATCATCCCACCCTTGCAGCCCGCGCGCCCTTTGATTTGATCTTTGCCAATATCCTAAAGGGGCCACTGATCGAACTGGCCCCCGATATGGCGCGTCATGCCGCGCAGGGCGGTTATTTGATCTTGTCAGGCCTTTTGTTGGAGCAGGCTGAGGATGTCACTGCCGCCTATCTCGCGGTAGGGTTCGAGCGGGTTTATGCGTCCGAGCATGGGGAATGGGCGGCGCTGACACTGCGCTATATGGGGTGATGGGCACGCCACGCTTGTTGAATGTTCTTGTTTCGTGCTATTGATGGGCTAAGCTGACGCAAAGAACCACAAAGGGCGAGCAGGCCATGCGTATCATCGGTATTGACCCAGGGCTTCGCTATCTTGGGTGGGGCGTAATCGAGGCGGATGGCCCGCGCCTACGCCACATTTCAAATGGCGTTATCGAAGGGGTGGGCGGTGATCTCGCCCCGCGTCTTTTGGCGCTATATGATGGATTAATCGCCGTCCTTGCCGAATTTGCACCAGATTGCGCGGCAGTCGAACAGACCTTTGTCAATCGTGATGGCGCGGCTACGTTGAAATTGGGGCAGGCGCGCGGTGTTGCGATGTTGGCCCCTGCCAAGGCAGGCTTGCCTGTGGCTGAATATGCGCCAAACACAGTAAAGAAAACCGTGGTTGGGGTGGGGCACGCGCATAAAGATCAGATTGGACATATGGTGCGCCTGCAATTGCCCGGATGCGCGCCAAAATCCCCGGATGCTGCTGACGCTTTGGCGATTGCGATATGTCATGCCCATCATGCGCAATCGCAGACGCGGATCATGAAAGCAGTGGGGGCAAGCCTGTGATCGGGAAATTGACAGGCCGCGTGGATTACCGCGCCAGTGACCATGTGCTTTTGGATGTCGGTGGCGTGGGCTATGTGGTTTATTGCTCAGAACGCACTCTTGCGAACCTGCCGAATGCGGGGCAGGTGGCAAGCCTTTACACCGAACTTCTGGTGCGCGAAGACCTTTTGCAGCTTTTTGGGTTTTTAACCCCGTATGATCGTGAGTGGCATCGTTTGTTGGTGTCTGTTCAGGGCGTGGGGGCCAAAGCCGCGATGGCAATTTCGGGTGCGCTTGGTACAGAGGCCTTGGCCCGTGCCATTGCGATTGGGGATTGGGGCGCGGTCAAAGCAGCCCCTGGTGTGGGTCCGAAATTGGCGCAGCGCGTGGTCAATGAACTAAAGGATAAAGGCCCCGCTTTGATGGCGATGGGTGGCAGTCTGGCCCGCGATTTGACGCAGAATGCCCCTGCGCCCGTGGTGGAAGGCCCGCAGGGGCCTGTATCCACCCCTGCGGCACCGCCGCCGCCTGCAACCGCGCAGGCCGATGCGCAAAGTCAGGCTGAGGCAATTTCAGCCCTGACCAATTTGGGCTATGGCCCCTCTGACGCGGCAAGTGCGGTTGCGCGCGCGGCAGACGAGGCCGATACGACCCCTGCACTGATCCGCGCGGCACTGCGCCTCTTGGCCTCGAAGGATTGATATGAGCACGCCTGATCCAACATTGCGCCCCGATCCGCACCCGCAGGATGATCTGCGCGAAGATCGCGCTTTGCGTCCTGAACTTCTGACCGAGTTTATTGGTCAGGCCGAAGCGCGGGCAAATTTGCGGGTGTTTATCGAAAGTGCCCGCAAGCGCGGTGAGGCGATGGACCATGTGCTGTTTCATGGCCCCCCGGGCTTGGGCAAGACCACCTTGGCGCAAATTATGGCGCGCGAATTGGGGGTGAATTTTCGCATGACCTCGGGCCCCGTTTTGGCAAAAGCGGGGGATTTGGCCGCGATCCTCACCAATCTTGAGCCGCGTGATGTTTTGTTTATTGACGAAATTCACCGCCTGAACCCCGCAGTCGAAGAGGTGCTTTATCCCGCGATGGAGGATTTTGCACTGGATCTGGTTATAGGTGAGGGGCCTGCCGCGCGATCTGTGCGCATCGAATTGCAGCCCTTTACCTTGATCGGGGCCACCACCCGCTTGGGGCTGTTGACCACGCCCTTGCGGGATCGGTTCGGCATCCCCACGCGTTTGGTGTATTATGACACGCCCGAGTTGGAGCAGATTGTGACCCGTGGCGCGCGCCTGATGGGCGCCCCTGCCGATGAGGAAGGGGCGCGGGAGATCGCCAAGCGTGCGCGCGGCACCCCGCGCATTGCAGGCCGCTTATTGCGCCGCGTGGTCGATTTTGCGGTGGTTGAGGGGGATGGGCGTGTCACCGCTGAAATCGCGGATCGCGCGTTGACACGGCTTGGGGTCGATAAGCTTGGGCTGGATGGCGCCGACAGGCGCTATCTGCGCCTGATCGCCGAATCCTATGGCGGCGGCCCTGTCGGGATTGAAACGCTTGCAGCCGCCCTTTCCGAAAGCCGCGATGCGCTCGAAGAGGTGGTTGAACCCTATCTCTTGCAACAAGGCCTGATTGCGCGCAGCCCGCGGGGGCGGATGCTGACGCAATCGGCCTTTGCGCATCTCGGGCTGCCCGTTCCTACCCCGGCTGCGCAAACGGGGCTTTTTGAATGATCAGCCAAATTTCTCGGCCCATGTGGGCAGGGGATCATGTGCTGCAGGGGTGGCCTCATAGACCGCGCGGGCAATCGCGCGGCTAAGGCACAGGGCTGCCGCATTTCCCAAATGCAGCGTATCCATGAGCGGATCGTGAAGGGCGCGCGCGCCCGTTGCAGCGGCAAAGACCAAATCCCCATCCATCGGCGTATGCGCGGGGTAAATCGCGCGCGCCATGCCATCATGCGCGGCGGTGGCCATGCGGGTGGCTTGCGCTTGGGTCAAGATGGCATCTGTCGCCACAATCGCGATGGTGGTTGCCCCGTCCCGATGCCCTTTGACCAAGGGGCATGCGGATGGATCGAACGCCCCTGTCCCAAGCGCCCCAGTCCCAAGCCTGCCAAATTCTGCACCCATTTCAAATGGGGCTGCCCAGAATTGCGGGCCATCGCCTATAGTCACGCGGCCCAATGCGTTGACAGCGACCAGAGCGCCCACCGTGATCCCGTCAAAGGTGACCGAGGCTGAGCCAAGCCCACCCTTGAGGTCAGCGGTCAGCGCCCCTGTTCCTGCGCCCACTGTACCAAGGACAAAATCAGGGGATGCCGCCTCAAACGCCGCACGTCCCAAGGCGGCATAGGGGTTCTGACCCCATGCTTTGTCACCACCATTGATCAAATCAAAGAGAATTGCGGCGGGCACGATTGGCACAAGCTGATCGCCAACGGCGAAGCCGCGCCCCGCGGCCCGCAAGCCATCCATCACACCTGAGGCCGCATCAAGGCCAAAGGCAGACCCGCCCGCGAGAACCAGTGCATCCACCTCCTGCACCAATCGCTCAGGCGATAAGAGCTCCGTTTCTCGCGTGCCAGGCGCACCGCCCATGATATGCACCCCTGCCACAAAGGGGCGCTCGGCTGTCAGAACAGTGACCCCTGTTTTGATCACGTCATCCTGAGCGTGGCCGACATATAGGCCCGCGACATCGGTGATTAAGTTTTTCGCGCCTTTCTCAAACATCGCCATCCCCTTAGATGCAGCGCCCGCCATCAACCTCCAAGGCGGCACCTGTGATCATTGAGGCCTCATCCGAGCACAAGAAGCACGCAGCATTGCCCATATCCTCGGGCGTGGAAAACCGGCCCAAAGGGATGGTTGATAGAAATTTTGCCCGCATTTCGGGCGTGTCCTCGCCCATAAAACTGGACAAAAGCGGGGTTTCCCCCGCCACAGGGCATAGCGCGTTGACGCGGATACCTTGCGGGGCCAGTTCCACCGCCATCGCCTTGGTTGCGGTGATCATCCAGCCCTTGGAGGCATTATACCAATTCAGCTTGGGGCGTGGGCTGAGGCCTGCAGTTGAGGCGATATTGAGGATCGTGCCCGCTTGTGCAGTTTTCATATGCGGAACGATTTCACGGGCCATCAGATAAACAGATTTCGCATTCACCGCGAGGACGCGGTCAAACATCTCCTCGGTAACATCTTCCATCATCTGCGGCAGATGGGTGATGCCCGCATTGTTCACAATAATATCAATACGCCCCCACGCGGAAAGCGCAGATTGGGCGAGGGCGGCCACGCTCTCGCCCTTGGCGACATCGGTTTCATGGGCAAGGCTACCCGTGGCCTGGGCCATGTCATGGGCTGCCGCGCCATTGAGATCGGCAATCATCACCTCGGCCCCTTCGGCGCGGAATTTGCGCACGATCCCTGCGCCAAATCCCGATGCGCCGCCCGTTACAATTGCGGTTTTTCCTGCAAGCCTCATGAAACTGTCCCTTTCTGTGGGGCCGCGTCCAAGCGGGGCGCGGTGTTGAGTAAGTTTTGTGTATAAGGATGTCTGGGGGCAGATAGAATTTGGGGCGCTGGCCCCTGTTCGACAATCACCCCATTTTCCATCACCGCAATAGTGTCGGCCATATGGGCCACAACCGTGAGATCGTGGGTGATGAAAATATACGAAAGCTGCAATTCCTGTTGCAGCGATTTCAGCAAATCCAAAACCCGTGCGCGCACGGAGACATCAAGGGCTGAAACCGCCTCATCAAGCACCACGATATCGGGTCGCGTGATCAGCGCGCGGGCAATGGCAATGCGCTGTCTTTGCCCGCCTGAGAATTGATGCGGGTATTTTTGCGCATCTTGAGGCGAAAGGCCTACCTGCTCAAGTGCAGTTGCAACGCGAGATGTGACCTCATTAGATGGGACATTTTGCAGATCAAGCGGTTCCGCGATCACGCGCCCCACCCGCCAACGGGGGTCAAAGCTGCCATAGGGGTCTTGAAACACAATTGACAGACGTCGCCGATTTTCAAGCGGCATGTTCGGATGCACCTCTGTGCCGTCTAAGACAATCTTCCCTGATTGCGCGGCCTCTAGCCCCAAAATGGCGCGGGCGAGCGTGGATTTTCCGCATCCAGACCCCCCTACGATCCCCAAACATTCCCCTCGCTTAAGGGTAAGATTTGCATCACGCACTGCAACGAAGGGTTCAGATTTTCGCAAGCCTAGGCGTTTGGGCGGATAGATGCGACTGACGCCTTCCACGGATAAGAGTGTCTCGCTTGTCAGGGGTTCGGTCTCTTTTGGGGCGGGGCGGGCAGCGGATAAGAGCGCCTTGGTGTAAGGGTCGCGCGGGCGGGACAAAAGCCGCTTTGTCTCGCCTTTTTCAATGATGCGGCCTTGGTTCATCACCGCCACCTCGTCAGCCATCGAGGCCACAACGGCCAGATCATGCGTGATCAGCAAAAGCGCCATGCCATCCTCGGCAACGAGGGTTTTCAAAAGTGCTAAAATCCCCTGTTGCGTGGTGACATCAAGCGCGGTTGTCGCCTCGTCCGCGATTAAAACATCGGGCGCTGCCGCGATCGCAGCGGCAATGGCCACGCGCTGCCTTTGTCCGCCAGACAGCTCATGCGGATAACGATCAAGCGCGATCTGCGCCAAGCCAACCCGATCTAAAACGGTGCGCGCCTGCGCCATTGCGGCCCGCCGATTGGGACTGATGCGATGCACCATAAGGGTTTCGGCCACCTGTGCGCCGATTTGCAGAACGGGGTTCAGCGCGGTCATGGGTTCTTGGAAAATCATCCCAATCCTTCGACCGCGCAACTGGCACATTTTTCGATCTGACAGGCCCAAGAGACTGTCAATGCCATTGAGCAGAACCGAACCCTGCGCGCTGCATCCTTGGGGCAATAGGCCCATAATCGCCAGCGCCGTCATCGATTTGCCTGATCCAGATTCCCCAACCAAGGCGGTGATCCGATGCGCGGCGAGCGTCAAGGACAGATCAGAAACCAATGCACCCCCGTCATGGGTGATTGTCAGGTTCTTCAGTTTAAGGCGGGGCGAAGCGGTCATTTCAGGGCGCGCTCCAGTCTCGGGTCAAGGTGATCGCGCAGCCCATCCCCCGCCAAGTTCAAGCCAAGAACCAAGGCCATGATGCAGGCCCCGGGCAGAATGGCCAGCATCGGATGGGTGTAGATCATGGTTTGCGCCTCGGCCAACATGCGGCCCCAACTGGGGGTTGGCGGTTGCGCCCCAAGCCCAACATAGGAGAGCGCGGCCTCAGCCAGAATCCCAAGGCTGAATTGGATCGTGGCCTGCACGATGATCAGGTTCAGAATATTGGGCAAGATATGTTCAAGGCTGATCCTAAACTTGGATTTTCCCGCCACACGCGCGGCAAGGATGTAATCCAATGTCCAAAGTGGTAGCGCCCCTGCCCGGGTCACGCGGGCAAAGACGGGGATATTGAAAATGCCAATTGCAAGGATCGCGTTAAACGCCGAGGGGCCGTAGGTTGCAGTGATCAGAATGGCGATCACAAGCGCGGGAAAGGCAAAGATCAGATCATTGCCCCGCATGATCAGTTCATCGCCAAAGCGCCCATGCTGTGCTGCCGCCAGCAGACCCAAAGGCACGCCAATGCCTGCCCCAATGCCAATGGCCGCCACCGCCACCGCAATAGAGGTTTGCGCGCCCACCATCAGCAAAGATAGGACATCGCGCCCGAATTGATCCGTGCCAAGCAGATAGGTGGCGCTTGGCCCTTGCAGGCGATTGGCAATCGCAAGGCTTGTGACCTCATGGGGCACCCAGAGGAGGCTAAGGGTGGCGAGGGCAAGGAAAAACAGGCTGATCGCACCGCCAAGGATCAAGGATCGCTGCACCTTCATCTGCGCAGCCTAGGATCAAGGGCGGCGTAGGCCAGATCAACCAAAAAGGTTACAAGGATCACGGCGAACACAAGCAGCATGGTGACCGACTCGACCACGATTAAATCGCGTTGGGTGATGCCCTGAAAGATCAGGCGACCAAGCCCAGGAAGAAAGAAAACATTTTCGATGATAATGGCGCCCGCAAGAAGAAACGAGAATTGAAGGCCTAAGATCGTCATCACGGGAATGCCTGCATTGCGCAAGGCATGACGCCATAGGGTTTGCCTGCGGCTTAGGCCCTTGGCGCGGGCGGTGCGGATATAGTCTTGCTCTAATGTCTCTAAGAGGGCCGAACGCAAAACCCGCGCCAAAATGGCCGCCTGCGGCAGGGCCAAGGCGAAGGCGGGCAGCGTGAGCGAGGCGAGCCCCGCCCCGAAACTGTCCCATCCCGCAAATCCACCTGCCGACACCCATTGTAATTGTATCGCGAACAGCAGCACCAACAGCATCGCAAACCAAAAATTGGGGATCGCAATGCCGATTTGCGCAGCCGCCATCACCCCAAGATCGGGCCATGCGCCGCGCTTGGCCGCGGCCAGCACCCCCACAGGGATCGCGAGGGCAGTTGACAGGATCAGCGCGTAAATGGCCAAGGGCAGTGAAACGGCAAGCCTATCTTGGATCAAATCGGCCACGGGCACGCGATAGGTGTAGGATAGGCCAAAATCTCCCTGCACCATGCCCCCGACCCATGCCAGATATCGGGGCAGAAGCCCCCCATCGAGGCCCAGTTCCGCCCGAAGGTTTGCAACCGCCTCGTCTGTGGCATTTAGGCCAAGCATGAAACTGGCAGGATCACCGGGGATCACCTCAATGAGGCAAAAGATAACTACGCTTGCCACGGCAAGGCTAAGGATCATCGCAAGCGCCCGACTGAGAAAATAGCTCAACATGGCAAAACCTTAGCCCGAAGGCGTGCTAGGCCGCTAGAGGGGACTTGCGCGACTCAAGGCTTTCGCGGCAGATAGTGCCACGAGGTTGGGGACGATGGCGTCGTCCCATGGCAGACCTTAACCGCCCTGAACGCCGGGGTCTTCTGTCAAAGGAGGGTCGGCGATGCAGCGACCTGAATTCTTCCGTTTCCACAATGGCGAAAAAGCCATTCTTCCGTTTTCTCAAGCTGAGTATGACGCCCGCCTGATGGGGCTGCGCGCAATTATGGATGCGCAAGGCCTAGATGCGGTTGTGCTGAGTTCGATGCACAATATCGCCTATTACTCGGGTTTTCTCTACTGTGCCTTTGGCCGCCCCTATGCGTTGGTTGTGACCGCATCTGAGGCGGTCGTGATCTCTGCGGGTATTGATGCGGGGCAGCCATGGCGGCGCTGCGCCTGTGATGGGATCACCTATACCGATTGGCAGCGCAACAATTACTGGCGCGCCGTGGCCCATGTCGCGGGGCAGGGCAAGGCAGTTGGTTACGAAGCCGATCATTTGGTCTTGAGCCAATTTGCGCTTCTCAATGAGTTCTTGGCGCCAAAATCCACCGCCGATGTCGCGCCTGCTACGATGCGCCAGCGCATGGTGAAATCTGTCGCCGAGCGCGAGTTGATCCGCGCAGGCGCGCAAGTTGCCGATGTGGGCGGTTATGCCATTCGAGACGCCGTGAAGGCGGGGGTGCGCGAGATTGATGTCGCCATGGCAGGCCGCGATGCGATGGAGCTGGAAATCGCCAAACGCTTTCCCGATGCCGAATATCGGGACACTTGGGTGTGGTTCCAATCGGGGCTTAACACCGATGGCGCGCATAACCCTGTCACGGGGCGGGTTTTACAGCGCGGTGATATCCTGAGCCTCAATACCTTCCCAATGATCTCGGGCTATTACACCGCGCTTGAGCGCACGATGTTTGTGGGCGAAGTGGATGCGGCAAGCCTTGGTTATTGGCAGGCGAATATCGAGGCGCATGAATTGGGTATGAGCCTGATGAAGCCGGGTGTCAGCTGTGCTGAGATCACCCATGCGATCAATGATTTCTTCGCGGAACGCGATTTGCTGCAATATCGCAGTTTTGGCTATGGCCATTCCTTTGGGGTGTTAAGCCATTATTACGGCCGCGAAGCAGGTCTTGAGCTGCGCGAGGATATCGACACTGTTCTCGAAGAAGGCATGGTGATTTCCATGGAGCCTATGCTGACAATCCCCGAGGGAATGGCAGGCGCGGGCGGCTATCGCGAACATGATATTTTGATCATCACCAAGGATGGGGCCGAGGATATCACGGGCTATCCATACGGCCCTGCCGAAAACGTGGTGGGGTAATCTATCGGAAGGGGCGGTCAGGTGGCCGCCCCAGTCCGTTGAAGTTTCTGCTTCAACCTTGCCCCCTGCATGGCATAAGCTGACATCAGGCTTGCGGAACGCACGGGGGATCTACGGCACGCAAAGGCATCATTTTGGCGGGTGGCACGGGAACGCGGCTTTATCCGATTACCATGGCCCTTTCGAAACAGCTTTTGCCGATTTATGATAAGCCTATGATCTATTATCCGCTTTCGGTGCTGATGTTGGCCGATATCCGCGAGATTGCGATCATCACCACCCCGCAGGATCAAGCCCAGTTCAAAAGCGCCCTTGGCGATGGCAGCCAATGGGGCATTCGGTTGGACTGGATTGAACAACCCTCGCCCGATGGTCTGGCCCAAGCTTATCTTTTGGCGGAGGATTTCTTGGCAGGTGCGCCTTCGGCGATGATTTTGGGTGATAACCTTTTCTTTGGTCACGGATTGCCTGAATTGATGAAAGAGGCCGATCATGACAAAGCAGGTGGCACTGTCTTTGGCTATCATGTGTCAGACCCGCAGCGATATGGCGTGGTCGGGTTTGATGCTGAGGGCCGTGTGCGCGAAATCATCGAAAAGCCAGAAGTGCCGCCTTCAAATTATGCAGTGACAGGCCTCTATTTTCTGGATGGCACGGCGCCTGCGCGCGCCAAATCGGTGACCCCATCAGCGCGGGGTGAGTTAGAGATCACCTCGCTTTTGCAGAGTTATCTTGACGATGGGCAATTGGATGTTTGCCAAATGGGGCGCGGGTATGCGTGGCTTGACACAGGCACTCATGCCAGTCTGCTCGAGGCTTCGGAATTCGTCTATACATTGCAAAAACGCCAAGGTTTGCAGACGGGCAGCCCCGATGAGATCGCCTATCACAAAGGCTGGATTTCGGCGGCAGATCTTGCCGCGCGCGCCCAGTTGTTTGGCAAGAATGAATATGGGCAATATTTGCAGGCACTCATCAAAGGGGCTTGACCTTCCAGTAACTGGAACCCTTATCTGAAGGGTGAAATGCCCCAACTGAATGATAAGTGACCCTTTAGAATGCTAGACCACCAAGCGCAGCGCGTGATCCCTTTGATTGTTGAGAACCTCTCTTGTGGGGGCTGTGCTGCGCGGGCGGAAAAGGCGCTTGCAGCCTTGCCGCATGTTCGTTCTGCTCAGGTCAATTTGACCACCAAAACCGCCCAAGTGACAGCCACGCCAGAGTTTGATCTGTCGGCGATGGATGCAGCGATGCGCAAGGCGGGGTATCCCGTTGCGCTTGACCCTGCGCAGACCACTCACTGGCGTTTTGCCGTGGAAAATCTCAGTTGTGGGGGCTGCGCCTCCCGCGCTGAAAAAGCCTTGAATGCCTATCCCGCCGTGATCAAAGCTGAAGTCAATCTGGCCATGAAAGAGGCCTATGTCACCGCGGCCCCCGATTTGGCCCTTTCCGATTTGACCGATATGATGCGTCAAGCAGGCTATCCAATCCTGCCTGAGACACAGGCGGCAGAGGTGCAGCCCGAGAGCGGCGCAGAGGATGAAGGGCACCTGCTAAAGCGACAGTTGATCTTGGCGGCGCTCCTGACCTTGCCTGTTTTTATCATGGAGATGGGCGGGCATCTTTTTCCCGCGTTTCATCACTGGCAGGTCGCGACCTTTGGGGAATTTACAACCCGTCTGGCGCAATTTGCCCTGACCACCTTGGTCTTATTTGGCCCCGGTGCTGTGTTTTTCCGCCTAGGGGTGCCTGCATTGCTGCGCGGCGCGCCAGAGATGAATTCCTTGGTTGCGATGGGGGCCACGGCGGCATGGGCCTTTTCCACCGTGGTCACATTCGCACCAGACTTAATCCCAGAAGCCAGCCGTTTCATCTATTTCGAGGCCGCTGCGGTCATCGTCACCTTGATCCTCTTGGGACGTTTTTTGGAATTTCGCGCGCGCGGTCAGGCGGGCGCAGCTATTCGCAGCCTCATGGAACTGCGCCCTGACACCGCCACCCTCTTGCAAGATGGGGCCGAACGGCAGGTGGCAGCGTCTGACCTGCGGATCGGGGATCTGATCCGCGTCAAACCAGGTGAGAAAATTGCCACCGATGGCATCGTGACCGAGGGCGAGGCCTTGGTTGAAGAAAGCATGATCACAGGCGAGCCTGTTCCAGTGACGAAATCTGTGGGTGATCGTGTTGTGGGCGGCACGATGAACCGCGCGGGCAGCGCCATTTACCGCGTGACTGCAACAGGTGGGCAAACGGTTCTCGCGCAGATC
The DNA here is from genome assembly GCF_037805105.1 of Roseobacter sp. HKCCA2468. Classification (NCBI taxonomy): domain Bacteria; kingdom Pseudomonadati; phylum Pseudomonadota; class Alphaproteobacteria; order Rhodobacterales; family Roseobacteraceae; genus Roseobacter; species Roseobacter sp. HKCCA2468. The sequence goes on along the minus strand of NZ_JBBLYN010000003.1, from coordinate 83,293 downwards.
GTGGATATGGTCACAAAGGCGCAGATGACGCGCCTGCCTATCCAATCTTTGATCAATCGCGTTGCGGCGGTTTTTGTGCCTGTCGTGATCGCTGTGGCGTTTGTAACCACGGCGCTTTGGTGGGTCTTTGGCCCATCCCCCGTGCAGGCTATGGTGATTGGCGTGTCTGTTCTAATTATTGCCTGCCCCTGCGCCATGGGTCTGGCGACACCTGTGTCTGTTATGGCAGGAACGGGGCGCGCTGCGGAATTGGGGGTGCATTTCCGTGAGGGGCGCGCACTGCAAGATTTGCGGCAGGCCGACATTGTGGCCTTTGACAAAACAGGCACCCTCAGCACGGGCGCGCCTGCGCTTGTGGCGTGTTACAACGCGCAAGACGAAGATCGCCTGATTGCCTTGGCCGCAAGTGTTGAGCGTGGATCAGAACATCCCTTCGCCCAAGCAATTGTGGCCGAGGCCGAGGCGCGTGGGCTGACCATCGCGGCGATGCAAGGGTTCCAGAACAGCATCGGTGGCGGCGTCCGCGCAACTGTCGGGGGCGCGGAGATCGCCCTAGGCACAGAGGCCTATTTGGCAGAGTTGGGTGTCAGTGTCCCAGACATTCCCCCTCAGGGCGCAAGCCTGATCCACTTGGCGCAAGATGGTGCCTATGCCGGCAGTCTGGCCTTTCGTGATCCTGCTAAGAAAGATGCCCGCGACACGATTGACGCGTTGAAAAGCATGGGTCTGAAGATCGCGCTTCTTTCAGGCGATGCGGCGCCTGCGGTTGATGCGCTTGCCGCAGAATTGGACATCACAGAAGCCCATGCTCGCCTCAAGCCCGAAGATAAATTGGCACTTGTGGCGGCGTGGCAAAAGGCGGGGCAGCGCGTTGTTTTTGTCGGCGATGGGATCAATGACGCCCCTGTTTTGGCGCAGGCAGATGTGGGCATCGCGCTTGGCAGTGGCACCGATATCGCGATGCAGGCGGCAGATGTGGTTCTGGTGTCTGGCGCGCCATGGGGTGTTGTGGATGCCATGACCCTGTCGCGGGCCACTTTGCGCAATATTTGGCAGAATCTGTTTTGGGCTTTTGGCTATAACGTGGCGTTGATCCCTGTCGCAGCAGGGGCATTGGCCCTGATCGGAGGGCCGCTTTTGAACCCGATGTTGGCGGCGGGCGCGATGGCGGCAAGCTCGGTCTTTGTGGTGATGAACGCGCTACGCCTGCGTCATGTGGGGGGGCATTGATGAATATATCGCAAACGGCCATGGCCACGGGCCTGCCCGCCAAAACCATCCGTTATTACGAGGAAATTGGTTTGATTGCCCCTGCGCGCGGCGAAAACGGATACCGCAGTTTTTCGCAACAAGAGGTGCATAAGCTGAGCTTTCTTGGGCGCGCCCGTGAATTGGGGTTTTCCATCGAGGAATGCCGCGCGCTTTTGGCCCTTTACGAGGATCGCGGGCGCGCAAGCGCCGATGTGAAAGAGATCGCGCAACAACATTTGCAGGATATTGATGCGAAAATGGCCAAATTGGCCGCGATGCGGGCGACCTTGGCCGATCTTGTGTCGCGCTGTTCGGGGGATCACCGCCCCGATTGTCCAATCTTGGAGGATCTCGCGATTGAGCCAAGCGGGCGGGTGGATTGAAAAACTGCGCGGGCGCTTCGATTTTGAGGTTGACGCTTGCCCCCGCTTGTCCTACTTCCGCGATGCTTCTGGCGGAGTAGCTCAGTTGGTTAGAGCAGCGGAATCATAATCCGCGTGTCGGGGGTTCAAGTCCCTCCTCCGCTACCAAGCCCTTCCTTGCACATTCAGCACTGTGATTGACGCAGCAGCGGCGCTCGTGCGCCGCCGCGTTCATCTTAGCCCAATTCCGCCAAACGCGCGAAGGCGGTTTTAATCTTGGCTTCTTCTTCCTCACGGGCCGCAAGGTTTTCGCGGGCCTCTGCGACCACATCTTCGGGGGCGCTTGCCACGAATTTGGGGTTGTTCACGCGGCCCTTCAGCCCGCCGATTTCCTTGGCCAACTTATCCAGCAGCTTCTGCAAGCGCGCCTTTTCCTCGGCCACATCAATCAGATCAGCCACGGGCAGGCCGAACGTGCCGCCCTCAACCGCAACTGTGACTGCACCTTTGGGCATGGTCTGGGTATGGGTCAGCTCCGAGATGCGGGCAAGCCGTTCGATCATCGCTGCGTTATTGTCCCACGCGGCCTGACCGCGCGCATCGAGATCAAGTTGCAACAACTGCACCTTAAGCCCCACAGGCACATGCATTTGCGCGCGCACGGAGCGGATTTCTTCGATCAGCGAAATCACCCAAGTCATCTCGCGTGCGGCCTCGGCATCGACCAGTTCCGCGCCATAGTCGGGCCAATCTGTATGCACCAGCATCTTGGGGCGATCTGCAATCTCGCCCCACAGCTCTTCGGTGATGAAGGGCATTGTGGGGTGCAAAAGGATCAGACATTGGTCGATCACCCATGCCATGGTCGCGCGGGTTTCGGCGATGACAGCCGCGTCATCAGAGGCAAAAAGCGGCTTGGCGAATTCGACATACCAATCGCACACCTTGCCCCAGACAAAAGCATAAAGCCCGTTTGCCGCATCGTTGAACCGATATTGCGACAGCGCCTCATCATGGGCCACACGCGCCTGTGCGGTTTCGCCGATGATCCATTTGTTCACAGTTTGGCTGACCGATTTTGGATCAAACCCGTCAACAGGTTTGCAATCGTTCATTTCCGCAAACCGTGCGGCGTTCCACAGTTTCGTGCCGAAATTGCGATAGCCCGCGATGCGGTCTTTAGACAGTTTCAAATCGCGCCCCATCGCGGCCATGGAGGTCAGCGTAAAGCGCAGCGCATCCGCGCCAAACTCGTCAATCAATTCGAGGGGATCAAGCACGTTGCCGATACTCTTCGACATCTTGCGCCCCTTTTCATCGCGCACCAACGCGTGGACGTAAACGTCACGGAAGGGGATGTCATCGACCACGGCCAATTGCATCATCATCATCCGCGCAACCCAGAAGAAGATGATGTCAAAGCCCGACACAAGCGTTGAGGTCGGGAAATAGCGTTCCAATTCTGGTGTCTTTTCAGGCCAGCCAAGCGTGCCGATGGGCCAAAGGCCAGAGGAGAACCAAGTGTCGAGAACATCGGGGTCGCGGGTCAGGGATTTGCCGCCTGCCATCGCCTGCGCTTCTGCCTCTGTTGGGGCGCAATACATTCCGCCTTCGTCATCATACCACACAGGAATCTGATGCCCCCACCACAACTGCCGCGAGATCGTCCATGGCTCGATATTTTCCAGCCAGTGGAAATAAACCTTGCGGTGTTGTTCGGGCATGATCCGCGTGCGGCCCGTGCGCACGGCCTCTAGCGCGGGTTCCACGATCTTGGCGGTGTCTACAAACCATTGGTCGGTCAGCATCGGTTCGATCACGACCTTTGAGCGATCCCCGAAGGGTTGCGTGATGGTCTTTTCCTCGACCAAAGGCACCAAGGCATCCGCGCCTTCCGCGTCTGGTTTCAGCGCGGCTTTGCCAAGGCGGGGGTCATCGGCGCGGGTCATCACGGCCAGACCTTCGGCGGTGATCTCCGCCACAACCGCATCACGGGCGGCGTAACGCTCCATCCCGCGCAGATGGTCGGGAACAAGGTTCAGCGCGTCCACTTCGGCCTCGGTCAGGGTCTTGTCCCCATTGGCCACTTCCTGCGCAGTCTTCGCGGCCTCGGCATAGGCTGCGCCATCGGCGCGCAGATGCGCGCGTGTGTCCATCAGGCGATAGCAGGGGATATTGCCCCGCTTGGCCACGGCGTAATCGTTGAAATCATGCGCGCCCGTGATTTTAACCGCGCCCGAGCCAAAAGTTGGATCAGGATATTCATCGGTGATGATCGGGATCAGGCGGCGATGTTCCTTTGGCCCGACAGGGATTTCGCAGAGCATCCCCACGATGGGCTTGTAGCGTTCGTCATCGGGATGCACCGCCACCGCGCCATCGCCGAGCATGGTTTCGGGCCGTGTCGTGGCAATCGAGATATAATCGCGCGTCTCGCGCAAGGTGACGTTTCCGTCCTCATCCTTCTCGACATATTCATAGGTGTCCCCACCCGCGAGCGGATATTTGAAATGCCACATATGGCCTGTCTGGTCGATATTCTCGACCTCAAGATCGGAAATCGCAGTCTCGAAATGCGGATCCCAGTTCACCAACCGCTTGCCGCGATAGATGTAGCCTTTGTTATACATATCGACAAAGACCTTGATCACCGCATCATGGAAATTGCCCTCTTCGCCTGCGGGTGCATTGGGTGCGCCTGACATGGTGAAGGCCTCGCGTGACCAGTCGCAGGAGGCGCCAAGGCGCTTAAGCTGTTCGATGATCGTGCCGCCAGATTTCTTTTTCCACGCCCAAACATGGGAGAGGAATTCCTCGCGGCTCATATCGCGGCGCGATTTGCCCTCCTTGGCCAATTCGCGCTCGACCACCATCTGCGTGGCGATGCCCGCGTGATCGGTGCCAGGCTGCCACAGCGTGTCAAAGCCGCGCATCCGATGCCACCGCACAAGCACATCTTGCAGCGTGTTGTTGAACGCATGGCCCACATGCAGCACGCCCGTCACATTGGGGGGCGGGATCATGATGCTAAACGCCTCAGAACCTGCTTTGGCATTGGCCCCTGCCTTAAAGCATTCCCCTGCTTCCCATTTCGCGGAAATCCGCGCTTCGGCTGATTTTGCGTCGAATGTCTTTTCCATTTGATCTGCCTTCGGGCTGCATCTGCGTGTGGTTTCTCAGTGCTTCCCTTACCCAATGGGGCGGGTGAGGCCAAGGGGCAAGGGGGCGCTTCTCTACGGGAAATCGTGAGAAAGCGGCGGGCGAGACTGGACAGATCGATCTGGCCCGCTACTGTGCGACCTAAGCGAAGGCGCGTTTCGCAGTTCAGCGCCATGCCAGTAGGAGGGATCATGAAAAAGTTTGGATCAAGCCAATCGGTGAAACGCCTTGAAGATGCTCGTCTTTTAACGGGGCAGGGGCGCTATATTGATGATATTGCGCCAAAGGATGCCTTGGTGGGGTTCGTGCTGCGCAGCCCTGTTGCACATGGCACTATCACCACCCTTGATCTTGATGCCGCGCGTGCGGCGGATGGGGTGCATATGATCATCACGGGTGCTGATATCGAAGCGGCGGGGTATCTGAATGCGATGCGCTATGTCACCGTGAAAAACGGCGATGGCAGCGATGCGGCTGCCCCGCGCCGCCCCGTCCTGACCACCTCGCGGGTGAGGTTTGTGGGCGAGGCCGTGGCCTTCATCGTGGCAGATAGCCTTGCGCAGGCGCGCGATGCAGCTGAACTGATCGAATTGGATATTGATGACCTGCCCGTGAAATTAGATCTTTCTGCAGGCGGCGCGGCGCTGCATGACGAAGCGCCCGATAACGTGGCCTATAATTGGGAACATGGCGATGAGGCGGCTGTCAAAACTGCGATGGCACAGGCCAAACATCGTGTCAGTCTGCGCATCGAAGACAACCGCATTATCGTCAATTCAATCGAGCCGCGTGGGTGCTTCGCGGAACCGCAGGGTGAGCGTATCCATCTGGGCGTAAATGGTCAGGGGGTCTGGGGCACCAAAGGTGATCTATCCAAATTCTTTGGCATTGATCCTTCGCACGTCCGTGTGACCACGCCCGATGTAGGCGGTGGGTTCGGGATGAAGACCATGGGCTATCCCGAATATTTCCTAACCGCGATGGCCGCCCGTCATATGGGCCGCCCTGTGCGGTGGATGTCCGATCGCACCGAGGCCATGTTGGCCGATAACGCGGGCCGAGATTTGGTCACAGTGAGTGAGCTTGGCTTTGACGAGAATTATCGCCTCGTGGCCTATCATTTGGACAGTTGGTCAAATCTTGGGGCCTATGTCTCGCAATATGGGCAGCTGATCCAATCAAACCTATTCGCCCGCGTTTTGACGGGCACCTATGACATTCAAAATGTGTTTTTCCGCAACCGTGCGGTATTTACCAACACCGCGCAGGTCGATGCCTATCGTGGGGCGGGGCGCCCTGAGGCGATTTTCTGCCTTGAGCGCAGCATGGATCACGCTGCCCGCGTCTTGGGGGTGGATCCCGCCGAATTGCGCAGGCGCAATTTCATTCGCCCTGATCAGATGCCCTATCGCACCGCAACGGGGGAGCTATACGATGTGGGCGAGTTTGGGGCGCTTTTGGATCGTGCCTTGGAAAAAGCGGATCTGTCAGGCTTTGACACACGCCGTGCCGCCAGCGCCGCCAAGGGCAAACTGCGCGGTGCGGGGATTTGTTACTATATCGAGTCAATCCTAGGCGACCCCGATGAGCGGGCCAAGATCGAACTCACTGATGCCGGCGCGCGCGTTTATGTCGGAACGCAATCAAACGGGCAGGGCCACGAAACGGTCTATCCGCAGCTTGTCCATGATCAAACGGGCCTTCCGCTTGAGGCGATTGAGATCGTGCAGGGTGATAGTGATTTGATCGAAATGGGTGGCGGCACGGGTGGATCGCGCTCGGTCACTGTGCAGGGCATGGCGCTGCGCGCCGCAGGTGATAGCCTCATCGGTGGCTTGCGCGATTTCATGGCGGATCATCTCGATGCGGATGATGTCAATTTCGATGCCGATGAAGGTGTCTTCCGTGCGCCTGGCTCAAATGTGGTGGTTACGCTCCTAGAGGCTGCAGAGGCCGCGCGCGGTGCGGGCCGTGCGGATCTGTGTGTGGTGCAGGAATATGTCAAACTGCCCGGACGTTCCTATCCCAATGGGTGCCATATTGCTGAGGTCGAGATTGACCCCGAAACGGGTGTGATGGCCGTGGATCGCTACACTGTGGTAGATGATTTCGGAAATATGATGAACCCAATGTTGGCTGAGGGCCAAGTGCATGGTGGCGTTGCGCAGGGGATTGGTCAGGCGGTTTGCGAGCGCGTGGTTTATGACGCAGATGGTCAGCTTTTGACAGCAACCTTCATGGATTACGCGATGCCGCGTGCCGATAATATGCCCTTTATCGGCTTCTCCATCCGTCCTGTTCCTTCAACCGCGAACCCATTGGGGATGAAGGGCTGTGGCGAGGCAGGCACAGTGGGTGCGTTGGCGGCAGTTTCGAATGCGGTCAATGATGCGCTTGCGGATATGGGCGCCAAGGTTGAGATGCCCTTCACCCCCGCCCGCCTGTGGGAGGCCATCGAAGCCACCCGCGCGATTGCGGCAGAATAGGGTTATGTCCCGCGTGGTTTGGCCCGCAGGGTTGGGTCAGCCGCGCGTGGATCTTCGGGCCAAGGGTGGCGGGGATATTGCGCGCGCATATCCTTGCGCACATCCGCATAAGAGCCTTCCCAAAATTGCGGCAGATCTTGCGTCACCTGAATAGGGCGCTGCGCAGGAGAGAGCAGCGTGAATTTAATGGGCAAGCGATCTGGCCCTATGCGCGGATGCTCGTTCACGCCAAAGACCTCTTGGATGCGCAGTGCAATGGCGGGTTGGGCATCGCCGTAGTCAATCGCGATTTGTCGCCCCAAGGGGGTTGTCCAATGCGCAGGTGCAAGGCGATCAAGCTCGGCCAAGGCCTCATATCCCACCAACAGCTTTAGCCCCTCGCTAGGGTCGAACCGCCCCAGATCATCCGCGGTGCGCGCTGTGCCGAGGAAGGGCAAAGCCCAATCTTCAAGCTGTGCCAAAAGCGCCTCATCGCTGACATCGGTCAAGCCCGCGAAGGCAATGCGCGCCCGCAGAAATGTTGCGCCGCGTGTCCACCCTAACGCGTTTAGACCAAGGTCGCGAATACCCGCGCAGAGGGCTTTTGCAACCTCCTCGGGGTTTGGCTTGGGGTCATGCCTCTCGTCTAGGATGAGCGCGCCAAAGCTTTCTTGCAGCTTGGTTTCAACGCGCCGCAGGCGCGGGTTCCAGTCGCAAATCTTTTGCCATGCAATTTGATCGCCATAGATGTCACGCAACTCGGCTTCGGTCAGGGCAAGCGCGCCCCTGATCCGGGCTTCGCGCGGGTTGCCATCAAGGTCACTGGCAACAATCAAGCGCGCGCCTGCCAATTCATCGCCTGCGTCAAAGATGGCACCTTTTCCACCTGAAAGAATATATCGCGGGGCGTCCCCCTTGCGGCGCATCCCGATACGGTCGGGATAGGCCAAGGCCAGATATTGCGCGTCACTTAACGCGCGACCTTTGGCCAAGGGTTTGAGGCGCGCCATTTCCTGACGGATACGCGCAAGGGTAGGGGATTTTCCTGCAGGGTCATCCAAAAGGCGCAGACGCAGCTTCAGATCACTTTGCGAAGTTTGCCCCTGCAGGGGGTCACGCTCGCCCAAAAGGGCCGCAATTCGGGCGGCGCGCGCATCTCCAGACAACAGCATATGCGCAAGACGCGGGTGCAAGGGCATTGCAGCCATCGCGCGCCCGTGAGCCGTGATCCGCCCTTTGGCGTCCAAACCCCCAAGCCCTTGCAACAAGGCCCGCACCTCGGCCAGAGCGCCCAGAGGGGGCTGCGTGAGAAAAGCCAAGCCATCCGCGCTGCCCCAGAGGGCCAGTTCCAATGCCAAGCCTGTCAAATCGGCGGCCTCTATTTCGGCGGGGGGGAAAGCGGGTAGCGCGCCTTCGCTGCCCTTCGTCCAATTTCGATAACAAATGCCTGCCGAGACACGACCCGCGCGGCCACGGCGTTGATCCGCCTCGGCGCGGCTGACGGGTTCGGTCACAAGCCGTGTCATGCCTGAGGCGGGGTCAAACCGCGCGCGCCTTGCGCGGCCACTGTCGATGACCACGGATATATCTGCAATGGTCAGTGAGGTTTCTGCGATGGATGTGGCAAGCACCAATTTTCGCGCACCATCTGCCTCGGGTGTAATGGCCGCGCGCTGTGCGGCCAGGGGCATTGCCCCATAAAGTTGATGCAGGCGAATATCGCGGGGTAAATCAAGCAGGGCTGCGGTGCGCGCAATCTCGCCTTGACCCGGCAAAAAGGCCAAGATGCCCCCCTCCGTTTCGTGCAGGGCCTGCAGGATCAGATCGGCCATCGCGCGCTCAAGCCGCGTCTCCTTGGGCAGGGGGGCGGGCAGATGATGGGTCACCACCTCAAAGGCTTGGCCTGCTGATGTGACAAGGGGCGCGTCATCAAGGAGTGCCGCCACGGGGGCCGCATCCAATGTGGCCGACATGACCAAGATCTTTAGATCTGGCCTAAGCGCGCCGCGTAATTCCCAACTCAAGGCAAGACCAAGATCAGCATTGAGCGACCGCTCGTGGAATTCATCAAAGATGATCGCGCCAATGTCAGGCAGATCAGGCGCGTCTTGGATCATGCGGGTGAGGATGCCTTCGGTCACAACCTCAATCCGCGTGGCAGGGCTTGTTTTGCTGTCGCCGCGCATGCGGTAGCCGATGGTCTGCCCCACCCCCTCGCCCAAGGTTTGCGCCATGCGTTCGGCAGCGGCACGCGCGGCCAAACGGCGGGGTTCAAGCATGAGGATACGACCCTGCACCGCCCCCGCCTCAAGCAGGGCAAGGGGCACACGGGTGGTTTTGCCCGCGCCGGGCGGGGCCTGCAAAACGGCGCGGCCTGCGCGCGCAAGGGCGGCGATCAGCTCGGGCAGGATATCATCAATCGGCAGGCGCATAGGGCGGCAAAAGTCTTTCGGGGTGGACGTAGCTTGGCCGAACAGGCAGAAAAGCCCTTGTAAGGTCAAGGAGTAATCAGCCCCGATGACGGCAGAATTGGATATTCTCGATCTCAAGGATCGGATTTTGGCGGGCGAACGCCGTGCGCTTGCCCGTGCCGTGACCTTGGTCGAAAGCAGCCGCGCCGATCATCGTGCGCAGGCGGCCGCACTTTTGGACGCGCTGCGCGGCCATAGGCGTGAGGCGCTGCGCATCGGCCTCTCGGGCACGCCTGGTGTTGGGAAATCCACCTTTATCGAGGCCTTTGGGATGATGCTGACCGATGCAGGGCTGCGCGTTGCGGTTTTGGCGGTTGATCCCAGCTCTGCGCGCTCAGGCGGGTCAATCTTGGGCGATAAGACACGGATGGAGCAGCTCTCGCGCGCGCCCTCGGCCTTTATCCGCCCCTCACCCAGTCAGGCAAGCCTCGGCGGCGTGGCGCGCCGCACCCGCGCGGCGGTGTCGCTTTGTGAGGCGGCAGGGTTTGATGTTGTCTTGATCGAGACAGTGGGTGTGGGCCAATCCGAAACGATGGTGGCCGAGATGTGCGATCTTTTCGTTCTGCTTTTGGCGCCCGCGGGCGGGGATGAATTGCAAGGGGTCAAGCGCGGGATCATGGAAATCGCCGATCTGATCTTGGTGAACAAGGCTGATGGTGATTTGCGTGCCACCGCCACCCGCACAGTGGCCGATTACGCAGGCGCGCTGCGGCTGTTGCGCAAACGCCCGCAAGACCCCGAAGGGTTCCCAAAGGCACTGGCCGTTTCTGCCGTGGAAGGGGCAGGGATTGAGACAGCATGGGTCGAGATGCAGAATTTGGCCCAGTGGCGGCAGGCGGCAGGCATCTGGGAAGAAACCCGCGCCACGCAAGCGGCCCATTGGTTCGAGACAGAATTGCGCGAGGGGTTATTGGCGCGGTTGCGCGAGGATAAGACGATCCGCGCCGCTATCGAGACCCGCGTGCGTGATGTGGCAGCGGGCAAAATCAGCCCCGATGCGGCGGCGGCGGAGATTTTGGGGAAAATGGCCCCTTAGGCGGTTTTCCGCATGAGCGCGACTTTGGTGATCAACAAAAGCCAAGGCAGGCCGTGCATCACTGATCCAAGAAACTCCGCAGCTTTCTGCTCCGCGAGGGGTGCTTCAGTTTTCGTAGCGCCTTGGCCTCGATTTGGCGGATGCGTTCGCGGGTCACGCTGAATTGTTGTCCCACTTCCTCAAGCGTATGGTCGGTGTTCATCCCGATGCCGAAGCGCATCCGCAGCACGCGTTCTTCGCGCGGCGTGAGCGAGGCCAGAACGCGGGTTGTGGTTTCCTTCAGGTTTTCCTGAATGGCACTGTCCAACGGTAGCACGGCGTTCTTGTCTTCGATGAAATCGCCAAGCTGGCTGTCTTCTTCGTCCCCAATCGGGGTTTCCAAGGAAATAGGTTCCTTGGCGATTTTCATGACCTTGCGCACCTTTTCCAGTGGCATTTGCAGCTTTTCGGCCAATTCCTCGGGCGTGGGTTCGCGGCCGATTTCGTGCAGCATCTGGCGGCCCGTGCGCACCAGTTTGTTGATCGTCTCGATCATATGGACGGGGATGCGGATCGTGCGGGCCTGATCGGCGATGGATCGTGTGATCGCCTGCCTGATCCACCATGTCGCATAGGTCGAGAATTTATAGCCGCGGCGATATTCGAATTTATCCACCGCCTTCATCAGGCCGATATTGCCCTCTTGAATCAAGTCCAAGAATTGCAGGCCGCGATTGGTATATTTCTTGGCGATGGAGATCACGAGGCGCAAATTCGCCTCGACCATTTCTTTTTTCGCCTGACGCGCTTCTTTCTCGCCCTTTTGAACTTGGTTCACGATGCGGCGGAATTCGCTGATATCAAGGCCGACATATTGGCCAACTTGGGCCATATCGGCGCGCAAGTCTTCCACCTTATCACGGGAGCGTTCCATCAGGGCTTGCCACCCACGGCCAGGTTTTTCGGCCATGCGATCCACCCATGTGGGGTCAAGTTCATAGCCGCGATAGGCCTCGATGAATTCATGGCGATTGATGCGGGCCTGATCCGCCAGTTTCACCATGGCGCTGTCGATCGACATGATGCGGCGGTTGATGCCGTAAAGCTGGTCAATCAGCGCCTCGATACGGTTGTTGTGCAGGTGCAGTTCATTCACCAATTCCACAATCTCGCCGCGCAGTTTTTGATAGGTGGCCTCATCGCCCGAATCAAAGCTCGAATCTTCATTCAGCGTGGCCGAGATACGCTTGTCCTGCATTTCGGCCAAATAGATGTAATCATTGGCGATACGATCTAGGGTTTCCAAAACGCGAGGTTTAAGCGCGGCCTCCATCGCGGCCAAGCTCATATTGGCTTGATCGTCCTCGTCCTCGTCATCATCGCGGGCGATTGGGTTCCCATCCGCGTCCAATTCTGGCTCGTCACTCTGGTTCGATGCAGCGCTGCCGCTGTCGCGGTTGTCGCCATCCAAACCACCAACCACGGGCGCATCATCATCTTCTTCACCGATTGAGCGGCCAAATGTGGCGTCTAGGTCAATCACATCGCGCAGAAGAATATCTTCTTCTAGCAATTCGTCCCGCCAGATGGTGATCGCCTGAAAGGTCAGGGGGCTTTCGCAAAGCCCTGCGATCATGGTGTTGCGGCCCGCTTCAATGCGCTTGGCAATCGCAATTTCACCTTCACGCGAGAGCAATTCAACGCTGCCCATTTCGCGCAGATACATCCGCACAGGGTCATCTGTGCGATCCAGTTTTTCGGTCTCGCTGCTGGCCAAGGCCACTTCGCGCGAGGTGGAGGTTTCCACCAACTCACCGCCAGAGGATTTGTTTTCCTCTTCCTCGATCTCATCATCTTCGATGATATTCACGCCCATCTCAGACAGCATCGACATGACATCTTCGATCTGTTCAGAGGAGACCTGTTCAGGCGGCAAGACAGCGTTCAATTGATCATAGGTGATAAAGCCACGCGCGCGGGCCTCGGCGATCATTTTTTTGACGGCAGCTTGGCTCATATCTAGACCGATTTCGGTCTCTTCGCCTTCGGGTTTGCCGTCATCGCTGTCTTTGGCCATCGGCGATTATCCTTTTCGTTCAAGCTCGGCCAAGGTCGGCTGACGCTTGCACCTGAAATCATTGTAGTGCGAATCAGTGATTCGCAAAGCGGATTAACGTTTTTTCTTCTCCCACACGCGCTCCTCTATCAAGTGGCGCAGGCGGTTTGAATATGCAGATGTGTCTTCACTGGCATCCGCTTGGTCGTTTCTTTTCGGCTTTGTGGCTTGTTGTAACGTCTTTAAGGCCTGAGTTAAACGCCATGACAGGTGCGGATCGTCTTCGGTGCGATCCAACCCCTCAAGGGCTTCGGCCATTTCATGGTCGATCCCATGCCACGCGGCCAGTTTCGCGAATTCCTCCGTGAGGCAGTCTCGTGCTTTGTCTTCGGCGCCCTGCGATAAAATGGGCGGTGTAATGCGCACATGGCCCATTGAGAGCAGATTTTCAAGAAGGGGAGATAACCCAAAAGCCTCTAATTCTTGGTTAAGGCTTTCTTTGTCACGGCATCGCGTCCCCAAAAGATGCGCGCTCAGGCGGCGATATTCCTCCAGCTCAGGGTGCAGTCGGTCAAGCTGCGGCTCAAAATGATCGAGCAAGGCGGGGTAAAGACACAACAACGCCAAGATGACCGACCAACGCAGATCTTTTTCGCTAATTGCCCCTGAAGCGAGGGCCGAGGCACGGGTTTCCGCCAAAGGTTCGAGAGGGAAGTCAGGGCGCATAAACCCAGCCTTGCGGGGGCTGCGGGCTGTTTTAGGTGCTGCGGAACTCTGCCGTTTTTGGCGGAACAGCTGCCATTTGAGGTCTTTGAATGCTGTATCGTAGTGGTGGCGTAAATCAGGATCTTGGATCTGTGCCGTGGCGCGGCGCAAAGATTTGTCCAATTCGGCGCGCCGTTCGGGGCTGTCAAAAACACGGCCTTCGGTTTCGCGTTGCCACAAGAGGTTGACCAAGGGCTGCGCCCCGTCAATCAGGGTTTGCATTGCGCCGCGCCCTTTGGCACGGATCAGATCATCAGGGTCTTGGCCCTCAGGAAGGATGCAAAACCGCAGGGATTTTTGCGCACCCAACAAGGGCAGGGCCAAATCAATCAGGCGCATTGCGGCGCGTAAGCCCGCCTTATCCCCGTCAAGGGCGATGATCGGCTCGGGCGAAATGCGCCACATCAGTTGCAATTGATCGGCGGTGATGGCGGTGCCAAGCGGGGCCACCGCCGCCTCAAACCCTGCACGCCATAGCGCGATAACATCCATATAGCCTTCTGCCACGATCAAAGGCTGGCCCTTGCCTGCGGCTTCGCGGGCGGGGCCGTGATTGAACAAGGCGCGCCCCTTATCGAACAGAGGTGTCTCTCGACTGTTGAGATATTTGGCGCGCGCGTTCGGATCCATCGCGCGCCCACCAAAGCCGATGCAGCGCCCGCGCGGGTCACGGATGGGAAACATGATCCGATCTCGAAACGCATCATAGGGCGCGCCACCATCATCGGGTTTGCTGGCAATCCCTGCGGTGATGATATCCTCGGCAGCGATACCTTTGGCCTGCAATGCCTCAAAGGTCCCGCGCCGTGCTGATGGGGCAAAGCCGATTTCAAACCGTGCAAGCGTAGCTTCATCTAGGCCCCGCTTTTCAAGATAATCCCGCGCGTCACGGGCCGCAGAGGATTTCAACTGTAGCTTATAGAATTGCACCGCCGCCTCGGTGGCCTGTGCCAATTTCTCGCGCGCGTCTGATTTTTCCTGTGCGCGCGGATCTCGTTCTGGCATGGGCATCCCTGCCTCACGCGCAAGGATTTCAATCGCCTCTATGAAGCTGACATTTTCAGTATCTTTCACAAAGCCGATTGCATCGCCTTTGGCTTGACAGCCGAAACAATAATAAAACCCCTTGCGATCATCGACATGGAAAGATGCGGTTTTCTCTTGGTGAAAGGGGCAAGGGGCCCACATATCCCCCTTGGCCGCATTGGATTTGCGGTTGTCCCACATGACTTTGCGCCCGACCACCTGCGACAGCGAGATGCGGGTGCGCAATTCATCCAAAAATCCGGGCGGCAAACTCATGGGGCGAGTATCTGCGCGAACGCGGGCGCTGTCCAGATGCCGCCGTGCGATCCTCTGTGGAGAACCCTGTGGGCAAACTCATAGCGCGGCTGATCTGCGCGCGGCCACCCCTTGCATTGCATGGGTCAGTTCGGTCAGGGCCGATTGTGCCATGGATCGCATCACGAATATCTCGATGTGACCTTCGTCATCGGATGTCACAAATAGCGCATCAATATGGCCCAATAAACTGCGCGCAGAACGCCGTGGCCCGAAGGCGGTGGGGCGCAGGTCCAAAGGACAAAGCCGCGCCAAAACCTCGGCCAGATCAGGCCCCGTCAGCGTGAACCGCGCCAAAGCCCCGCTTTGATCTGCCAAAAGCGCGTAAGGTGCCAAGGGGGCAAGGGGGGCTGAAGCCCCCAAAAGAAGCGCATGATCTAACCCGTTCCAAATCAGCCGCAGTGTGTCGTTTGTGACGACCTCACTTGGCGCAGGAAATTTTAGGCCCAAATCAGATTTCAGGATCGTGTTCACCGCATCAAGGCAGTTTGGATGGGGCAAGAGTGCCGTGATGTTTTGGGGGGCATCAAGGCTGAGCTGCATCGCGCCATGAGAGATTTCACTGGGGCCCGTTACAACTGGGGCTAGGGAAAGATCAGTCACGCATCCGCCCTCCGTCAGGGTCAAAGAAGACAGGCGGGCAAATCTCGCAAAGGGTTTCTTGCCCGCGCAGATGATCAACCATTTTTACTTGATCCCCATGTCGTGCGCGCCCATCCACAAAGAAGCCAAGTGCGATTGGATGGCCCAAGGTTGGCGAGAAACAGGCCGAAGATACGTAGCCTTTTGAGGTTTCCCGACTGGGTTTTGCATCGGCCTCGAACAAATGCCCGCCTGCAAGAATTTTTGATTGGCCATCAACAGGGCGCAACCCGATTAATGTGGGACGCGCAGGGTCAAGCAAGCCTTCGCGCGCTGCCCCTGCACGGCCAATGAAATCACTTTTCTTCTTGGACAATAGCCCCGCCATGCCCAAGTCACCCGCGGTCACGCGGCCATTGATTTCGGCATGGGTGATAAAGCCCTTTTCAAGGCGCAAGACGTTGAGGGCCTCGACCCCATAGGGCCCGCCCCCCATCGCTTCGGCGCGGGTCAGAAGCGCGTCATAAAGGCTTGCACCATAGCCCACAGGAACCGCGATTTCATAGCCTTCCTCGCCTGAGAAAGAGATGCGGAAAATGCGGGCAGGCACGCCCAAAACATCTCGCGCGACCCATCCCATAAAGGGCAATTCATCGCGGCGCAGGTCTGTGGTCAGACCCGCCACAAGGTCAAACGCGTTTGGCCCTGCCACCGCAAATTGCGCCCAAGCCTCTGTTGTAGAGGTCAGGCTGAGTTTCCAATTAGGGCAAAAGACCTGCGCCACAAATTCCAGATGCGCCATGACCTCGGCTGCGGCGGCGGTGGTCGTGGTGATCACATAGTCATAGGGGCCTACGCGCGCGCAGGTTCCGTCATCCATGACAAACCCATCTTCGCGCAGCATCAAACCATAGCGCACACGCCCCTCTGGCAGGGTCGACATCATATTGCTGTAGACAAAATCAAGGAACCGCGCGGCATCAGGGCCTGACACGGCGATTTTGCCCAAAGTGGAAACATCGACAACACCGACCGCATTGCGCACATAGCCCACCTCGCGGTTGCAGGATTGCAGCCATGTTGTCTCGCCATTTTGTGGGAAATAGGATGCACGATACCACAGGCCCGTGGCCACCATCGGCGCCTTGCGGGCAACACTTGCTGCATGGCTGGTGGTCAAGCGTTCGGGTGCAAACCCTTTGCCTTGCGCGCCTGCGCCAATCGCACCAAGGGACACGGGCACAAAGGGCGGGCGATAGGTTGTCGTGCCAGTCTCGGAAATTCCACGACCCGTGGCATCTGCCAAAACCGCAATCGCGGTCGTGTTTGAACTGCGTCCTTGATCGGGCGCCATTCCTTGGGTCGTGTAGCGCTTCATATGTTCGACCGATTGATACCCTTCTTGCGCGGCAAGGCGGATATCTTTGGTGGTCACATCATTGGCAAAATCAATCCATGCCCGCTTTTTGCCAGAAACCACCCAATGGGGCCTCGCTGTCTCGCGCGAAGCGGGGGCGATTGGGCAGGGCGTATGAGGGGCTGTCAGGCCCAAGTCGGACAGGGCATTGATCGCCGCTGCAAACCCCGAGGTGAAACACTCGGCAGTGCTGAAATATCCTGCAGCACTGCCTGCGTAATGCAGGGCAGGAACCGCGCCCTCAGGGGCAAGAAAACAGGATTTCTCCGCGTTCCAAATTGCGCGGGCGCCCATATGGCAGGCAAGGTGAATATTGGGGTTCCATCCCCCAGACATTCCCAAAGCGCCAATGTCCATATCGGTGGTTTTCCCCGCGGCGTCACGAATGGTGATACCCGAGATGCGCTTGCGGCCGCGTGTCGCCACGACCTCCGCACCGCGATAAAGGGGATAATCGCCAAGCGCAGGTGCATCGCTGCGCGGATCGATGACAGCGGCAAGGGTTGCCCCCGCGGCCTGCAAGGCAAGCGCATCGCGATGTCCTTGATCCGTGCTGACAAACAGCGCGATTTTGCGCGCAGGCAAAACGCCGTAGCGATCAAGATAGGATCGCATAGCGCCTGCCATCATAATGGCGGGGCGGTCATTGTCTGCAAATGCAATGGGCCGTTCAACCGCGCCCGTGGCCAAAATCGCAGCGCGTGCGGTGATGCGCCAGAAACATTCGCGCGGCACAGTGCCACTTGGGGCGTGCTCAAGTCCCACGCGCTCGATCATGCCGTAGGTGCCACCATCATAGGCCCCCGTGACTGTGCAACGCGGCATGATCCGCACATTGGGCATTGCAGAAAGTTTGGCCGATATTTGCGCGAGCCAAGTTTGCGCAGGCATATCGTCAATTGCAGCATCCTCAAGCCAAAGCCTGCCGCCGAGTTCTGTGTTCTCGTCCACAAGGATCACATCCGCGCCCGCCTCGGCCGCGACAAGGGCGGCAGTCAGGCCCGAAGGGCCAGCGCCAATGACCAGAAGATCACAATGTCCAAAGGCCTTTTCAGATGGTTCTGCCTGCATCTCGCGGGACAAGCGGCCCAAACCTGCTGCGCGGCGGATCAGGGGTTCGTAAACCGCTTCCCAAAAGCGGCGCGGCCACATGAATGTTTTGTAGTAAAACCCCGCGCTTAAGAAGGGCGCGGCCAGATCATTCACCGCCAAAAGATCAAACCCAAGCGGCCCGAGATGGTTTTGACTGTTCGCAACAAGCCCCTCATAGAGGGATTGCATGGTGGCGCGTGTGTTCGGGATCGCGGCCCCATATGGCCCGCGTGACAGTTCAACCAAGCCGTTTGGATCATCCGAGCCTGCCGTCACGATCCCGCGAGGGCGGTGATATTTGAAACTACGTCCGACCAATGCGACATCATTGGCCAAAAGCGCAGAGGCAAGGCTATCGCCCTCGAACCCCTGATAGGTTTTGCCGTCAAAGGTGAAATTGAGCGGCTTGTCGCGATTGATCCGTCCTTTGCCCTCAACCCGCATGATCTTGTCCTCGATCACGTAGCAACTCTGCCCCTAGGATGGCGTGGCTGACTGTGTTTCGGGTGACAGATATCCACGCCCCGCAGCCATGCGCATGGCGCCAAATCTCAACGATTTGGCCCGGTTGATTGTCTCGCAAATGCAGATAGCTGTGCCACGCCGCCGCGCCCGCCTCAGCCGCAGGGCGATCTGCATAGGTGATATCGCCTTTGGGGCGAAATTCGCGGCCGTCTCTTTCGCCGCAAATGGGGCAGGGGATACGCATAACCGTCTCGATCTCTAATGCAAATTATGTTGGCTGCCGCGGCCTTCTTCATCCATGAGGCCCCGCCCCGTCTCAAATCGGTCAAGGCGATAGCGCTCGGCGCTTTGATGCGGCTGATCTGTGGCCATAAGATGCGCGAAGGCATACCCCGATCCGGGCACGGCCTTAAAGCCACCATAACACCACCCACAATTCAAATAGAGGCCCTCAATCGGGCTTTTGTCGATAATGGGGCTGCCATCCGAGGACATATCCATAATCCCCCCCCAAGAGCGCAGCATTTTGGCCTGTCCGATCATCGGCATGAGCGTCATCCCTGTTTCCACCACATGCTCTGCGGTGGGCAGGTTCCCGCGCGAGGCATAGGATGCATAAAAATCAAGGTCACCGCCAAAGACCAGTCCGCCCTTGTCAGACTGGCTGATATAGAAATGCCCCATGCCATAAGTGATCACATGGTCAATTGCGGGCTTTAGCCCTTCGGTGACAAAGGCCTGCAACACATGGCTCTCAATGGGCAAGCGCAGGCCTGCCATTGCGGCCACCTGAGAACTGCGTCCCGCCACCACAACGCCAATCTTGCGTGCGCTAATGGCACCCCGCGTGGTTTGGACACCCGTGACGCGGCCCTGATGCACATCAATCCCTGTGACTTCGCAATTCTGGATGAGGTCTACACCACGTTGATCCGCCGCGCGGGCATAGCCCCAAGCCACCGCATCATGCCGCGCTGTGCCGCCGCGTTTGTGGTAGAGCCCGCCAAAAATTGGGAAACGGGTTTGATCATAATCGAGATAGGGGATCATGCGCCGCAATTCATCGCGATCCAACAAGATCGCATCATCGCCTTGATTGATCATCGCATTCCCGCGCCGCGCAAAGGCATCACGTTGCCCGTCTGAGTGGAACAGGTTGATAATGCCGCGCTGGCTGTGCATGACATTGTAATTCAGGTCTTGCTCTAGCCCTTCCCATAGTTTCAGGGAATGGCTGTAAAATTGAGAATTGCCTTCAAGTAGGTAATTTGCGCGCACAATGGTGGTGTTGCGACCGATATTGCCACCGCCCAAATAGCCCTTCTCAAGCACGGCAATATTTGTGATGCCATGATTTTTGGCGAGGTAATAGGCGGTTGCCAGACCGTGGCCGCCACCGCCAATGATAATCATGTCATACTGCGCTTTTGGAGCAGGATCGCGCCACGCGCGCGTCCATGATTTTTGCCCTCGCAATCCTTCGCTGATCACACGAAGGCCTGAATAGCGCATCTGACCTCTCCCTTTGTCCCTAAGCTCACCCTAGGACAGCAGCGCAGAAGGGTTTCGTCAAGTTGCGACAAACTCAGGTATTTTGCCGACCATCTTGGATGAAATAATCAGGGGTTAATCGCGAGGGCGTAATGTTTTGCGCGGTCAAATATTGTGTGACGATGCTAGAAACTTCGGCCTCATCATTGGCGGTGCCTGCCGCAGAAAGAACCGCACGATCAATCGCGCTTTGCAATTTCGCCCGTTGAGATTCGAAGCGGATCACATCCATCGCCAAGCCGCCAAGGCTAACTATGACCATCGTCAACAGCACCACAAAGATCGTGACCGAGCCATGCTCGTCCCGCCAGAATCGGTTCGCGCCCAAACCATGGCGGCAAAGCTGTGCCGTTTTCGGTTTCCCCTGCATCATCCTCAATCCATTGACCTGACCCACCGCAGATTTGGCGGAGGCTTTCCTGTCATGTCCTCAAAGAGCGGCGAAAATGCGGCGATTACGGGAAGAGTTTACGAAGTTTTTTGCAATCTTCGTGGCAAGGCGTAGGGTTCGAAGTGTGACACAGATCACAAACCCTTTTTGAGTGTCATGATTTGGCAAAGTTTGGGTGCGATGAGGGGGGATATGTAAATTTAATCGCACCCGCGCCGTTTTGTTCGCTGTCTAAGGAAGGAACAGCTATGGCCAGCATCCCTGCAAATGAACCAAGTTTTCGTCAATCCGTTGAACTGATGTTCAACCGCGCGGCCGCGTTGATGGATCTCTCCCCCGGATTGGAGGAGAAAATTCGCGTTTGCAATTCCACCTATGTGGTGCGTTTTGGCGTTAAGCTACGCGGTGAAATTAAGACCTTTACGGGTTATCGCTCGGTGCATTCCGAGCATATGGAACCTGTAAAAGGTGGCATCCGCTATGCCCCCAATGTCAATCAAGATGAGGTTGAGGCCTTGGCGTCCCTGATGACGTTTAAATGTGCGCTTGTAGAGGCGCCATTTGGTGGCTCGAAGGGTGGTCTGTGCATTGACCCGCGCGAATGGGATGAAGATGAACTCGACCGCATCACCCGCCGCTTTGCCTATGAGTTGATCAAGCGTGATCTCATCAACCCCAGTCAAAACGTGCCCGCCCCAGATATGGGCACGGGCGAGCGTGAGATGGCGGTGATTGCAGATCAATATGCTCGCATGAACACAACCGACATTAATGCAAAGGCCTGCGTTACAGGGAAACCCATTCATGCGGGGGGGATTCAAGGCCGTATCGAGGCCACAGGGCGAGGCGTGCAATATGCCTTGCGGGAATTTTTTCGCCATCCAAAGGATATCAAGGCGGCCAATCTATCGGGCGACCTTGAGGGCAAGCGTATCATTGTGCAGGGCTTGGGCAATGTGGGCTATCATGCGGCGCTTTTTCTGAGTGATGAGGATGGCGCGAAGATTACCCATGTGATCGAGCGCGATGGCGCGGTTCATAATGATCAGGGGTTGGATATCGAAGCCTTGCGCGCACACATCGTTGCCACGGGCGGTGTGCGTAAATTCAAAGGCGGCACCTTCATCGAGGATGGCGCCTCTGCGCTTGAGGCTGAGTGCGATATCCTGATCCCTGCGGCGCTTGAAGGGGTGATCAACCTGTCCAATGCCGCGCGGATTAAAGCACCGCTCATCATTGAGGCGGCCAATGGCCCGATCACCGCTGGCGCGGATGATGTGCTGCGCGAAAAGGGCGTGGTGATTATTCCTGATCTTTACGCCAATGCGGGCGGCGTGACCGTGTCCTATTTCGAGTGGGTGAAGAACCTGTCACATATCCGATTTGGTCGGATGCAGCGCCGCCAAGAAGAAAGCCGCCATGAATTGATCGTAAATGAGCTGGAGCGGCTGTCGCGCGACACAGGCATTGGTTGGACGCTGTCGCCCGATTTTAAACAAAAATATCTGCGCGGCGCCGGAGAGTTGGAATTGGTGCGCTCTGGCCTCGATGATACGATGCGCACCGCCTATCAGGCGATGCGCGAGGTCTGGCACGATCGCAACGATGTGCCTGATCTGCGGATGGCGGGATTTTTGGTGTCCATTGCCCGTGTGGCGGCAAGCTATCGCGCAAAAGGGTTATGACCTCTTTCGGGGGCGGGTTCGCGCTTTAGGATTTCGCCCCCAAATCCCGCTCCGCCAATATGATTTTGATCAAATCAGCTACGGCCTTGGCTTCGCCTGCGGATGTGACGCCGCCAACGGCCACAGATTTCCCCCAACGCCGCCAAAGACCAGGGGCATAAACGCGACCCCCTTCCTCGGGTTTGTGCAAAAAGACGATAAAGCCCCCCGCGGGCTTCATCGCAAAAAACCCGCGATCCACGCTTTCGACATTGTCGATATGAAACAGCACGCGGCCATTCTCTTCGCGTAGGCATGCGCGGGTTAGGATCAATTTGTGCGATGAGGCTTCCCACAATTTATAGGTCATCCCCAATGACCCCACGCCAAACACAATCAACAGCAAGAGCCAGAAGAGATGTTGGGGCGGGTTTGTGGCCGCAATCATGATCAGAAGAAACCCTAGGCCACCCAAACAAAACACCGCAAAGCTGCGGCGGGCAATATTGGGGGCGATATAGCCGATAATCTCGTCTTGGGCGCGTTTCTTGGCCACGAAGCATTCCTTTCGCTGAAATCTGCCCCCCGCTCATACATGGAATATCGGCCCTCGCAAAGATGCACATCTTTTTGCGGATTTGTGCAGATTGTCATGGTGCGGGATGCGCCCTAGTTTCACTCACAACACGCTCCAAAGATCTTAAGGGGCATGAGAAGGAGAAAGCTTATGTCGATCCGTCCTGTTGTCGAAGCGCGCAGCGCAAAGCCCACGTTGGAAGGGGCAGGGGTGCATTTGCACCGTGCCTTTGGCTTTCAAGATCCAACCGAACTTGATCCGTTCTTGTTGTTTGACGATTTTCGCAACGAAGACCCCGCCTATTTCCAGAAAGGGTTCCCTTGGCACCCCCATCGTGGGATTGAGACAATCACCTATGTGCTGGCAGGCACGGTTGAGCATTCAGACAGCCTTGGCAATACTGGCAAATTGGGGGCAGGTTCGGTGCAATGGATGACCGCAGGGCGGGGCATCTTGCACCAAGAAATGCCGCTCGGAAACGCCAAAGGGCAAATGCATGGATTTCAGCTGTGGGGTAATCTGCCGTCATCTATGAAAATGACAGATCCGCGCTATCAAGATGTCGCCGCGCAAGAAATCCCAGAGGTGATTGATGACGATGGCACCCGCGTCAAAGTGATCGTTGGGGAGTTCTGGGGCAAGAAAGGCCCCGTGGAGGGCATCGCCGCTGATCCCCAATATTTGGACATTTCAATCCCTGCGGGCGTGAAGAAAACCTTCCGCATCGACACCTATCGCCGTGCCTTTGCCTATGTCTTCGAAGGTCAAGCCGCATTCGCGGATGCAAGCCAACCCACAGGCGTGCTTTTGGAAAAAGAGGTCATGGGGCAAGAGGTGAACATTCGTGATATGTCGGGCGATCGCACCTTGATCCGATTTGGCACAGGCGATGAGATCACTGTGCAGGCGGGGCCTGAAGGTGTGCGGTTCCTTCTGATTTCGGGTGCACCGATTGAGGAACCTGTCGCGTGGCATGGGCCAATTGTGATGAACACCCAAGACGAAATCCGCCAAGCCATTGCAGATTTGCGCAATGGCACCTTTGTGGCGCCCGCGCATTAAGTCACCTTTCCAAGGGGCGGGGGATCCCCTAAAAAGCGGCCTATGTTGAACATTGTCGAACATGGCACGCCGCAGGATCGCCCGCCTCTTTTAATCGCGCATGGTCTTTATGGATCAGCGCGCAATTGGGGTGTGATTGCGAAACGGGTCGAACGGCATTGCCTCACCGTTGATATGCGCAACCATGGCGCGAGTCCATGGTATGACAGTCACAGCTACCCTGATCTGGCCAATGATCTGGCCCAAGTGATCGAGGCGCATGGCGTCTGTGCCGATGTGGTTGGCCATTCGATGGGTGGCAAGGCGGTGATGATGCTGGCTCTGACGCGGCCCGATTTGATCCGCCGCGCCGTGATCGCGGATATTGCCCCAGTGACCTATGGCCATTCGCAACAACCGATGATTGACGCCATGCGCGCAATTGATCTCAACGCGGTTGCGACACGCGGGGATGCAGATCGCCAATTGCAGGCCCATGTGGACGATGCGGGGGTGCGCGCGTTTTTGCTGCAATCGCTAGATGTTAAGGCACAGGCGTGGCGTTTAAATTTGGACGTTCTCTCGCGCGAAATGGCGAAGATCACAGGTTGGCCTGAAGGGGATTTCACCCCCTTTGCGGGGGATATCTTGTTCCTGTCGGGCGGGCGTTCCGATTATGTCCGTCCCGAGCATCGCCCCGCCATTAAGGCGCTATTTCCCAATGCGAAATTCGCAAAAATTCCGCAAGCGGGGCATTGGCTGCATGCTGACGCCCCGCGGGAATTTGTGGAAAGCCTCAAGGTGTTCTTGGGCTAACCTGCGCGTTTCATGCGCTGCATGATATTGGTCTTCCAGATAAATTGATGCACCAAGACCGCGCCCACATGCACCAACACCAACAGCATGAGAAGCGACTTGAGAACCTCATGCACCTCGGCGCTCGCCTCAATCTGACCGCCCCATGCCAGCATCCCCGTGACTGGCAAGGCCAGCATCAGCGCATAAAAGGCCCAATGGGCGAGATGCGACAGCCGCGCGAAAATCGCGGGCTCTTCTGCGGGGGCATCAGGCGCGCCGCGCCGCAGGCGCAGAACAAGCCGCCAGATCACCAAAAGCAGCACCAAAATCCCAGGAATGGCGTGGCTCGCCCATCCCAAGGATTGCGCGTAAACGCCTGTTTCAAGCGCCTGCTCATAGGCCTCTTCAATGCCTTCGTGGTAGACGAATTGATAAATGATGAGGGCGGCTATGCCCCAATGCAGCGCAATCTGCGTGCCGCTATAGCCCAGTGGTTTTGACATCTCTTTTCCGTTCCTATCAGGTTAATGCCTTAATACGCCCCGCTATGATCCACGCGGCGGGCAAGGCAATGACCGCACCACCCCCTGCGGCAATGGCAATCGGCTGCCACCCGTCAAGACCTGCGGCCAACACAGCTGTTACGCCAATCCCCGCCAAAGCTGTCGCGGCCAATGTAAATATGAGGAAAAACAAGCGCATGATATGATCCTTTTGGTTCGTTCTGCACGTTTCCTAAAAGGGATCATTGCCGTAACGATCTGCCGCGCCTTGATTTAGATCAGGTTTGACGCGCCCAAAAGCGCCGACCGCCTGCAGGCCCCTACTGCCCCCACAAAGCGGTCGGTTACTTTGGCAAACTCACTACACCCCAGCACACCCGCGCAATTCGCTGGCCACGATTGACGCATGTCAGGAGGTGACACGACTTGTGGGGGATGTGTCAAGAGCGCAGACGCGAGAGAGGCGGGCATATCTGCCTCCCCGCACCCTCAATCATCCATCTTCAACGCATTGATGAAGGCGCTTTGCGGGATTTCGACCTTGCCGAATTGGCGCATCTTCTTCTTGCCCGCTTTCTGCTTATCCAAGAGTTTCCGCTTGCGGGTAGCATCCCCGCCATAACATTTTGCGGTCACGTCCTTGCGCAGCGCGGCCAAGGTTTCGCGTGCGATGATGCGCCCGCCAATCGCGGCTTGGATCGGGATTTTGAACATATGGCGCGGGATCAGGTCTTTGAGCTTTTCGCACATCATACGGCCCCGCTGTTCGGCGCGGTCCCGATGCACCATGGTTGATAGGGCATCAACTGGCTCATCATTCACCAGAATTTGCATTTTGACCAAGTAATCTTGCTGATAGCCCGTCATCTGATAGTCAAAGCTGGCATAGCCCTTGGTCACCGATTTGAGGCGGTCATAGAAGTCAAACACAACTTCATTCAGCGGCAAATCATAGACCACCATCGCGCGGTTGCCCGCATAGGTGAGGTCAAGCTGCACCCCGCGGCGGTCTTGGCAGAGTTTCAGCACATCGCCCAAGAAATCATCAGGCACAAGGATCGTGGCCTTGATCCGCGGCTCTTCGATATGATCCACATAGGTCAGGTCGGGCATATCGGCGGGATTGTGCAATTCCACCATCGACCCATCCCGCATATGCACATGATAAATCACCGAAGGTGCGGTGGTGATAAGGTCGATATCATATTCACGTTCAAGGCGGTCGCGGATGACCTCAAGGTGCAAAAGACCCAAGAACCCGCAGCGGAAGCCGAACCCAAGCGCGGCTGAGGTTTCCATCTCATAGGTAAAGCTTGCGTCATTGAGGGCCAATTTCTCAATCGCATCGCGCAGGTCTTCGAAATCATTGGCATCCACAGGGAAAAGGCCGCAGAACACCACAGGGATCGAGGGCTTGAACCCTGGAAGCGCTGCAGAACAGCCGCCCTTATCATGGGTGATGGTGTCGCCGACACGGGTGTCGCGCACCTGTTTGATGGAGGCGGTCAGAAACCCGATTTCGCCTGGCCCGAGTTCTGCAATATTCTCCATCTGGGGGCGGAACACGCCGAGGCGGTCAATTTGATACAGCCCGCCGGTTTTCATCATACGGACGCGGTCGCCCTTTTTGATCTTGCCATCCACCACGCGGATCAGAACAACCACGCCGAGATACGGGTCATAATAGCTGTCGATCAGCATGGCCTTGAGCGGTGCATTCGCGTCACCTGTGGGTGCAGGCAGGCGGGTGACGATTGCCTCTAGAACGTCTGGGATGCCCAAACCCGTTTTCGCGGAAATCATGACCGCGTCTGAGGCATCAATCCCGATCACATCTTCGATCTGTTCGCAGACCCGCTCAGGTTCGGCGGCGGGCAGGTCAATCTTATTGAGAACGGGGACAATCTCATGATCCGCTTCAATCGCCTGATACACATTGGCCAAGGTCTGCGCTTCAACCCCTTGGCTGGCATCCACAACCAAAAGCGACCCTTCCACCGCCCGCATCGAGCGGCTGACCTCATAGGCGAAATCGACATGGCCAGGCGTGTCGATCAGGTTCAGCACATAGGTCTGGCCGTCCTTGGCGGGGTATTCGATCCGCACAGTATTGGCCTTGATGGTGATCCCACGTTCGCGCTCGATATCCATCGCGTCAAGCAATTGCTCTTTCATATCCCGCTCGGCCACTGTGCCTGTCAATTGAATCAGGCGATCCGCCAAGGTGGATTTGCCGTGGTCAATATGCGCCACGATGGAGAAGTTACGAATGCGAGAAAGCTCGGTCATGTTGGCCCTAGGCTATGCGTGCAGTAACCGGTCAGATAGCGCAAGGCGGGCCAATAGGAAAGAGGGCTCAGATGATAAACCCGCGCAAGCACATGCCCTGCCTGCGCGGGTTTGCGGGATCAGTTGTTATGGCCTTCGCCCATCGACCCGTGGCCGCTCATGGAATGGCCTTCGGGCATACGATCAAGATCAACGGGAATGGTCACTGTCAGCGGGCTTGCCGTCTCGAAGGTGAACGTCACTTCGATCTCAGCACCATTTTCCATCGGTGCATTCAGCCCCATGAACATCACATGCTTGCCTCCGCGCTCCAAGAAAATGGTCTCTCCTGCTGCAATGGGAAACCCCTCTTCAACATGCACCATGCGCATCACCCCATCCCCATCGGCGATATGAGTGTGTAGTTCGACCTTGGCCGCCGCATCTGATGTCACGCCCGTGATGACGTCATCTTGGCCCGTGTCGTTGGTGATCTGCATAAAGGCCGCACCTGTGGGGGCCGAAGGGCCTGTGCTGCGGGCATAGGCATCGCTGACGACCATATCGGCCAACGCGAAAGAGGGCAGCGCGCAGAGGGCTGCCGCGAGGAAAAACTGTTTTTTCATTTTGGATATCTCCATCCAGATCTGTGTTGAAATTCAAATAGGGTTGAACTCACAGAAGGAGGGGGGTGCGCGGGCCTGTTTGTGGCGGGGGAGAGAGGCCCCAATTAGGGTGGGGGCTTCGCGTGTCTGGTCAAATTTATGATAGCTTGCATTCGCCTGCCAAGCGGGGCTGAAGATCAACGGGGCAGCATGGGCCAGATGGCAATCAAGGCAGGCGTGTTTATGCGCGACAGGCGCCCCGTCTTGATCCAGAAGTGGCAAGCCCTGCGCATCGGTGACGATCCAGACCTGCTCGGCCCCGAGGCACAATGTGGTTAATTCGCCCCAAACCATTTGACCGCGCGCCATGGCCTGGGCGCTGCTCGTTAGCAGCATCAGCGCAATCAGCGCTGTCATCAGCCAATTGGAAGCCTTGCGTGTCATGGCGCCCATCAAAACCACAAAAAATAATGTCTGGCCCTGCGCGATGGTGTCGCGTTGCCGCATAAAACGAAACACCCCGCAACCAAGGGTCGGGGGCGTTTCTTGCAGCATCCTCACCCGCGAAGGTCAGGATCTCGATCAGCGGTGATTAGGCTTGCGCAGCTTGCGCTTTGGCAATCTCGCGCTTGATCTTCAAGGCGCGGGGCGACAAGACGTCATCCTTCGCGCGCAGAAGCACAGCATCCAAACCGCCGCGCGCATCTACGGTGCGCAAAGCAGAGTTGGAAACACGCAGTTTGAAGCTGCGATCAAGAATTTCAGAGCCCAAATTCACTTCCGTCAGGTTTGGCAGGAAGCGGCGCTTGGTTTTGTTGTTGGCATGGCTGACATTGTTGCCAGACATTGGCCCCTTGCCAGTCAATTCGCAGACGCGTGACATTGGATCATCCTCGTCATAAGAACGGTGTATAACTATAGAAGGGCGCGGAAGGCTCCACGCCCCTTAATCTCGCGAGGGGATACGGGCCTTCGCCGCAGGTGTCAAGCGATTCATCGGCAAGATTTCTGCTTCCGTCCGAGCTCTTGGAAAGCGCAGTTTTGTCGCAAAATGCAGTAGTTTGAACCTGCCTCTACCCAATCACTATTGATTCCCCTAGACTGGCTGTGGATAACTAACATCCAGATGCAGGATATTGAGCAGGGATAAGGAACCACCATGCGTTGCCCCTTTTGCGGAAATGTTGACACCCAAGTCAAAGACAGCCGCCCCGCCGAAGACCATGTCGCCATTCGCCGTCGTAGGCTCTGCCCAGGCTGTGGGGGACGGTTCACCACTTATGAAAGGGTGCAACTGCGCGATTTGGTGGTCGTGAAAACCAATGGTAAGCGCGAAGATTTCGACCGCGATAAGCTTGAACGCTCCATTCGTATTTCTATGCAGAAGCGTCCGGTCGAGCCTGAGCGGATTGATCAAATGATCTCTGGCATTGTGCGGCGTTTGGAAAGCATCGGCGACACGGATATTCCATCGAAAACTATCGGTGAGATCGTGATGGAAAGCCTCGCGCGGATTGATACAGTCGCCTATGTGCGCTTTGCGAGCGTGTATAAGAATTTCCAAGCTGCAGATGATTTCGAAGATTTCGTTGCTGAATTGCGCCCGCCGATCCCCCCTGAGGGGTGAGCCGCAATGAAAGCGGCATCGCAGGAAGAAGATTTACGCTTCATGCGGGCCGCGCTGACACTCGGACAGCGCGGGCAAGGTCGCACTTGGCCAAACCCTGCTGTTGGCTGTGTGGTTGTTAAAGATGGCGTGATCATCGGGCGGGGCGTGACCGCACCTTCGGGCCGGCCACATGCTGAAACGCAAGCCTTGGCACAAGCGGGGGAGGGCGCGCGGGGGGCGACTGCCTATGTTACGCTTGAGCCTTGCAATCATCACGGCGAAACCCCGCCTTGCAGCATGGCCTTGATCGAGGCAGGGGTGGCCCGTGTGGTTATTGCCCAGACTGATCCCGACCCGCGCACCGCAGGGCAGGGAATCGCGCGGCTGCGTGACGCGGGTATATCTGTGACGACCGATATTGCCGCGCCCGAAGCTGCGCAGGCCCATGCAGGGTTTTTCATGCGTGTGACACGCGGCAGGCCCTTGGTGCATTTGAAACTGGCAACAACGCTTGATGGCCGCATCGCAACGGCCAGTGGCGAAAGCCGCTGGATCACGGGCACTGAGGCGCGGCGTATGACCCATGTCATGCGTGGCTTCCATGATGCCGTGATGATCGGTGCCGCCACTGCGCGGGCTGATGACCCTGACCTTACCTTGCGCGATATTGGCAGCCCGCATCAGCCCTTGCGCGTCATCCTTTCGCGCAGGTTAGATTTGCCGCGTGGGGGGCGTTTGCAAGCCTCTATAGCGAAGGCGCCGCTTTGGCTTGTCCATGGCCAAGACGCCCCGCATGAGGCCTGTGCCTATTGGGGCGAGGCAGGGGCGCATTTGATCCCGCTTGCCCAGTCCCAAGGGGGGCATCTTGAGTTGAACGCCGCATTGCAGGCGTTGGGGGATGCAGGTCTGACCTCTGTTTTCTGCGAGGGCGGGGGGGCTTTGGCCGCAGGTCTGTTATCGGCGGATTTGGTGGATCGTCTCAGTGTATTTTCCGCAGGCAGCCTGATCGGTGCCGAGGGGAAGCCCGCGCTTGGCGCTTTGGGGATTTCCGAACTTGCCGCTGCACCACGGTTCTCGCGCCTTACGCACCGTGCGGTTGGGGCGGATATTCTCAGCCAATGGTCGCGCGTCTAAAACGCCTTGCGTAGACGATTTAGGCGATCCATTGCCGCCAAAATGCCTGATCGCCGCGATTAAACCCGATGCGATGACATATTGCGCCCGCCGCGGTCAATTGCTGCGCAAGTTCCGAAAAAAAGGGCCCGTGAGGCCCCTGAAGAAAAAGAAACTTGCGCTGCATCGTCACCTTTTACACGCCGAAGGGGAGGGGCGCGCAAAGCGCGCATTGGGGAATAGAGAATGGCACCGCCCGTGCCGAGCCTTATTATTGTGAGGATGCTTGGGCACATCCCACGAAAATCGTGCGCTTAGATGGTGGTTGCAGTAGGGCTAAATTGTGGCACAAATTTGGCGCAGCTTTTGGGGCACGCTCTTGCCCTAAGGCAGGGGCGGCGCTAGGCAGAGGGACAAAGAGGGTCTCAAAGGAAAGGCGGGCCGATGTTCACTGGCATCATCACAGATATCGGAACGGTCACGGCATTAGAGCCGCGCGGGGATTTGCGCGCGCGCATTTCTACACATTATGACACGACACGCATTGATATCGGCGCTTCGATTTCCTGTGACGGCGTTTGTTTGACGGTTGTGTCATTGGGTGAGGATTGGTTCGCGGTCGATATCTCGGCCGAGACCGTGTCGAAAACCACGATTTCGGACTGGGTCGAGGGGCATCACATCAACCTTGAGCGGGCCTTGCGCTTGGGTGATGAGATGGGGGGGCATATCGTTTCGGGCCATGTGGATGGCGTGGCTGAATTGATTGAAATGTATGACGAAGGCCAATCCACCCGCATGCGGTTTCGCGCACCACGCGATTTGGCGGGATTTATCGCGCCAAAAGGATCGGTCGCGCTGAATGGCACCTCTTTGACCGTGAACGAAGTGGAAGGCGATGTTTTCGGCGTGAATGTGATCCCCCACACGAAATCCGTCACTACCTGGGGGGCAATGGCGGTGGGCGCGTGCCTGAATATCGAGATTGATATGCTCGCGCGCTATGTCGCCCGATTGCAGGATTGGAAAGGTTAACACCTCTCTGCGTTGACGCGCCGCGCGAAGCATCTTAGATGCGGCGCGACTTATGACAGATGATGCGCGCTTGAGATGCCGCGCCCCAAGGATTGATACAAGCCCGATGAGCACCCCGTCAGATGACACCCCCAGCCGAGAGACTGCCC
The DNA here is from genome assembly GCF_037805105.1 of Roseobacter sp. HKCCA2468. Taxonomy (NCBI): domain Bacteria; kingdom Pseudomonadati; phylum Pseudomonadota; class Alphaproteobacteria; order Rhodobacterales; family Roseobacteraceae; genus Roseobacter; species Roseobacter sp. HKCCA2468. Next base: position 51,548 of record NZ_JBBLYN010000003.1, on the reverse strand, counting down.
CACAAAATGCGCGGCAGATGAAATCGGCAGCCCGTCTATACGCGGTGCAAGCCCTCTTCCAGATGGAGCATTCTGGCCAAAGCGTGGACGCTGTGCGCCGCGAATTCGAGGCGCATCGCTTTGGTGCGGTTCTGGATGGCGAAGAAATGGCTGAGGGCAATATCGACCTTTTCACCCAGCTTCTTGAGGATGCTGTGGCGCGTCAGGCCAAGATTGACCAAATGACTGATCGCGCCTTGGTTGCAAAATGGCCGATTGACCGCATTGATCCCACCTTGCGCGCTTTGTTTCGCGCGGCTGGGGCGGAATTGGTTGGGTCTGATACACCGCCTAAGGTCATCATCACCGAGTTTGTTGATATTGCGCGGGCGTTCTTTCCCGAAGGGCGCGAACCAAAATTCGTGAACGCCGTTCTAGATCATATTGCCCGCGAAGCACGCCCCGAAGCCTTTTAACCGCCAAAGCCATGCGGCCGATCTGTCGCAGGAATCGCAGTTGCACTGGCGTTTCTTTGCGCTAACCTCTTTTTAGGGTTTCCCAAATTATCCTGCAAAGGGAGGTGCGAGATGCCAGAACATATCCGTTTCATTCTACGCCACGCGGCCATTGGTGCCGTGATTGCCTTTGCCTTTGTTGCGATGCTGTTGGGGTTCAACCTTGCCAATCTGCGTCATTTGGTTCTGAACAGCGCCGATGGGGTTCTTGCCGTTGTGATGCTTTATATCTTTTGCACCATCACCTTCGGTTCGGCGCAAATCGGGTATCGCATTATGACCCTATCCGATGATGACAAAGGCGATAAGGGTCGCCGTGATCGGGCCTTTACACCCGAGATGCAGCCAATTCCCGTTCGTATCCGTGAGGATAAGCGCGGCTGATTTTACGGCTGAGGTGACGGAACCGCATCCACCGTAGAGGCGTAATTCCCGAGAGCCTGCATATACAGGTGGGTGCCAGGTAACGCGACCAGGGCCGTGACAGAGCCAGCTCCCTCGGAAATGATTAAGGCCACCGGAATGTTGCCACAGATACGAATGGCGCAGAACCGTCACCGCATCTCTTAGGTCTTTCCGTGGCTTTCGACAAGTGGGGCAGGATCAACCCAAGCCTTGCTTTTGTTCCGTATTTGTTCCAATCATATGCTATGACTGCCTCTGATCCGCACCCGTCCGATTTAATGACCGCAGGCCAACGTCTTGCACGGGGGGTGTGTCGGCATTTCGCGCGGCTTGGTTTCACCACATTGGAGGAGTTTTGCCCCAAACGGGGCAAGCGCGTGGATGTCATCGCACTTGGGCCCAAAGGTGAAATTTGGATTATCGAGTGCAAATCAGGCGTGGCTGATTTCCGCAGTGACGGCAAATGGGATGGCTACCTCGAATGGTGTGACCGCTATTTCTGGGCGGTTGATGCCGATTTCCCAACCGAAATTCTGCCTGAGGATACTGGGCTGATCTTTGCAGATGGTTACGATGCCGAAGTGATCCGCATGGGGCCAGAGGTGAAACTGGCCCCTGCGCGGCGCAAAAAGATCACGCATGATCTGGCGCAGACTGCCGCGCGGCGCTTGGCGCGGATGCGCGACCCGATGGGGCGTTATTGATTATTTGCGCGATTTGCGTGCGGCTTCGGCGGCAAGGCGCAATTCTTCGGCGATCTCATCTGCCTCGTCAGGATCGAAATCAAGCGGAAGGTCGACACCTTCGGCCTCGACATAGATGCGCACCATCCCAAGGCTTGTTGGCCCGATCTGTAGATTCGCGGCGATATCGCTGTCGCTATTGATACTCATCTCTTCCTCTCCAGATGACAAAAGGCACGGATGCATTGCCCCTTGCGGCAAAGGCCCTAATCCTTTGCGCCATGAATGACAATATCCGCGTCATCCACCCCTTGCAATCGCGGCGCGAGGGGGCTATTTCCGCCGACAGTGCCGCCTTAGCTCAGTTGGTTAGAGCGCTGGATTGTGGATCCAGAGGTCCCCCGTTCAAGCCGGGGAGGCGGTACCATCTCTCTCCCAGTCTGTCGTTACTGCGCGGTTGTGATTTCCAACCGTCCGATTTCGGCCATGGTGGTCGCGTCAAACACAATGATCTGCGCGCCTTGATCGACCACCGCAATCCACCCATCGCCAAAGGTCACGGCCGTTGCTGTGATCCCTTCGGGCAGGGTAAGGTCGGTTGGAAGGGCGATTTCATTTTGCGCGGGCTTTGGGAAACGGGTGACAAAAACCGAAACCACCGTTATCAGGCCCAAGATCATCACAAGGGTCAAAACCCAAACCATACGCTGCAGCCAGACCAAATGGGATGGCAGCGCGGCAGATTGAGGATAGTCACCTGAGGAAGGCGTGTTCATGGCGGAACTCCGCATCATTAGTTTCGAGATTGGGCCAGAGCCTGCACCTCGTCTTGATAAGGCACTTGGCCGCGATGTGCCAGAAGAAGCCGCGCTCAGCCGATCCCGCCTTGCCCGGTTGATTGCGGCAGGGGATGTCGCGATCAATGGCGCAACAATCACAGATGCCCGCGCGCGTGTTGTTGAGGGCGATGAGATCACCATTCGCGTGGCCGAGGCATCAGAGGTGGCAACCCGTCCTCAGGATATCCCGCTTGATATTTGCTACGAGGATGACGATCTGATTGTTGTAAATAAGCCCGCAGGTTTGGTTGTCCACCCCGCACCAGGCAGTCCTGACCACACGCTTGTGAATGCGCTGCTGCATCATTTTGGCGGCAATTTATCTGGGGTGGGCGGCGAAAAGCGGCCAGGCATCGTGCATCGCATCGATAAGGACACATCGGGCCTTTTGGTCATTGCGAAATCAGATCGTGCGCATCATGGACTGGCCGACCAATTCGCCGCCCATAGTGCCGAGCGGCATTACATCGCGCTCTGCCATGGCAGCCCTGACCCCGCTGATCCCCGCCTGCGCGGTGTGCGTGGCACAAGTTTTGAGGATGGTAATATCCTAAAAATCACCACCCAATTGGCGCGCCATAAAACTGACCGTCAACGTCAAGCGGTTCTGTTCCAAGGGGGGCGTCACGCTGTGACGCGTGTCAAACCCTTGCAAAGCTATCACGATGCCTTGGCCTTGATTGAATGCAGGCTAGAGACGGGTCGCACGCATCAAATTCGCGTGCATCTTTCGCATGCAGGTCATGCGCTCGTGGGGGACCCCGTCTATGGCGGGCGGCGTAGGGTTTCGGAAAAGCTGTTTGGGCCCGAGCTTGCGGGTGCCGTGAACCAATTTCCGCGTCAGGCCCTGCACGCTGCCTCGCTTGGCTTCGCGCACCCTGCCAGTGGCGAATGGATGCGCTTTGAGGCGGATTTGCCCGAGGATATGGCAACCATTGTCACTCGCCTTGAGGCAACCTTAGCTTAGTGCGCCAAGGCCAAGCCATTTGCGCGGGGGTCGGTCGCGGCCTCAACCAGGCCGTCCAAATGGGTGACAACCGCGCCTGCATGACCAACCAAATCGCTGTAATCGGGTAAGATTTCTGTCTCATGCCCCATATCGGAAAGGGCCGTGATCCAGTCAGGATCAAACCGTGCCTCGAGTTTCAGAGAGGTCGTTGCATCGCCCCATGTTCGCCCCAACAGCCATCGTGGCGCTGTAACCGCCTGCTGCAATTCCTGACCCAAATAGGCATAGCGCGCAAAAATTGCCGCTTGGGTTTGTGGCTGTCCTTCGCCGCCCATCGTGCCATAGGCCATGACGCGCCCGTCTTCGAACACGGCCATTGCGGGGTTGAGGGTATGGAATGGCACTTTGCGCGGCGCGATTTGGTTCGGGCCATCGCCCATGCCAAAGCCTGCACCACGGTTTTGGAAAAACACGCCCGTGTCGGGGCAGGTCAGGCCTGACCCAAATTCCCAGTAGACGCTTTGGATAAAGCTCACAGATGTGCCTTCCGCATCGCTGGCCCCCATCCAAATTGTATCACCGTCCTTTGGCTCATAGGGCCATGGCAATGCGCGCTTGTGGTCAATTTGCCCTGCCAGATCTTCTAGCACCTGATCTTGTAAGAACGTCTCGGGCGGTTGCCGCATGGCGCTGAGGTCACCCAATTCACGATTGCGCAGAATAAAGGTCTGCTTCGTGGCTTCGATCAGGGCGTGAATAGGCGCGATCCCTTCTTTGGCCCATGTTTGGATGCGATCATAAATCCCCAAAATCATCAGTGATGACATCCCTTGGGTGGGTGGGATCATGTTATAAAGCATGGCTTTTGATGTCTTGACCGACAGCGGTGTCACCGCACGGGCGCTATAGGCGGTGAAATCTTCAAGACGCAAAGGGCTGCCTTGAGCCTCAAGAAAGGCCGCGTGGGTTTTGGCCAAATTGCCGTGATAATAATCTGCAATGCCCTTTTGCGCGATCTGGCGCAGCGTTGCCGCCAAAGCAGGTTGTGTAAACCGCGCACCTGCCACAGGGATTGCGCCGCCAAACAGATAGGTATCCGCAAATCCAGGCACATCTTTCAGCCCGTCAATCTTATCTGCGATGCATTGGGATTGATTGTTGCTGACAGGAAAGCCTGCCTCGGCGTGATAGATCGCATGCTCAAGAAGGCGCGACAGGGGCAGGGGGTTGACGCTTGGTGCGGCTTCGAGCGCGGCGCGCCACCCATCCACCGATCCTGGAACAGTCAACGCGGCCTTGGCGCCGCGGGTGGGGATTGCATCGGTGAAACCTGCGGCCTCATACCACGCACGGCTTGCCAACGCGGCAGAGTGGCCCCCTGCAAAAATCGCCTGCACAGGGGCATCCTTGCGTTTGATCAGCCAAAACCCATCGCCGCCGATCCCGTTCATATGCGGATAGGTCACGGCGATTGTTGCCGCCATGGCCACCATCGCTTCAACGGCGCTGCCGCCCTCGGCGAGAATATCCTGACCTGCCTGTGCGGCCAAATGATGGGGGGCTGTCACGGCGCCCCGAAATCCTTGTGTGGTGTTAAGCATGGTTTTTCCCTCGTCACGCGTTGAGCCTTAGCTTATGTCGCGGCTGCCTCGTGACAAGGGGTGGGGCGCATTGCGATCATATCCGCGTGAGCTTTGCTATAAAAAATGGCAGTATGCCTTGTTTGCTGCTGGTTGCGGGGGTAGGCCTATGGTCTTTCTGCACGCTTCCCCTTGAATGGGGGATAAAAATTCCCATCTGAGGTGAAGTTAATCATCGTTACATTCACGGTTTCTTAAAAAAAATCGTGCAAATTAAGACGAACATCAGGGATCACATGCTTATGAGCAGCTATGCAAATCTTCCAGCACCATCCCCCGAACAGGGGCTGAACCGCTATCTGCAGGAAATTCGCAAATTCCCCCTGCTTGAGCCCGAACAAGAATACATGTTGGCCAAGCGTTGGGCGGAAGATCAAGATACCGAAGCCGCCCATCAATTGGTGACATCGCATCTGCGTTTGGCGGCTAAAATTGCGATGGGGTATCGTGGCTATGGCTTGCCGCAGGCCGAGGTGATCTCTGAGGCCAATGTGGGCCTGATGCAGGCCGTCAAACGTTTTGATCCCGAAAAAGGGTTTCGTCTCGCCACCTACGCGATGTGGTGGATCCGTGCGGCGATCCAAGAATACATCCTGCGCTCTTGGAGCCTTGTAAAACTTGGGACGACATCAGCACAGAAAAAGCTGTTCTTCAATCTGCGTAAGGCGAAGGCCCGGATCGGCGTGTTGGAGGAGGGCGATTTGCGCCCCGAGAATGTCGCCAAAATCGCCACAGATTTGGGTGTGACTGAGGATGAAGTGATCTCAATGAACCGCCGCCTGTCGGGTGGGGATGCCTCGCTCAATGCGGTGATTGGCAGCGATGGCGAGGGTGCCACGCAATGGCAAGACTGGCTTGAAGATGAGGATGCTAACCAAGCCGAAGATTACGCCGAGCGGGATGAGTATCAAAGCCGTATGGCCTTGATGGAGCAGGCCATGGAAGTTTTGAATGAGCGCGAGCGTGAGATTCTCGCGCAGCGCCGCCTACAAGATGTGCCTGTCACCCTTGAGGAACTGTCTGGAAAATACAATGTCAGCCGCGAACGTGTGCGCCAGATCGAGGTGCGTGCCTTTGAAAAGCTGCAAAAGAAAATGCGTGAACTGGCCGTAGAGGGCGGGATCATTCCCGCCTAACCGCGTTCAGGCGGGTTCTGCGTTCTGGGCTGTGATGAGGGGGGTAAAGGCCTTTTCAAGTCGCTGTTGAAGATGCCAGTAAAATGCTTTTTCGGCCCGCGCTCTGCCGCTGCCGATTTGCACCAAACTGCCGGTTTCAAGGGGGCCTTTGAGCATGTCATGCGGGGCTGCGACCCAGCCAAGCCCCGATTGTGCGCCAATCACGCAATCCCCAAGCGATGGCATGATCCGTGCAGGGCCAAACGCATCATGCTTATTGCCAAATTGTGCCTTGGCCCAAATATCGGGCAGAGAGGATTTTGGCGCGGTGACCAGACGCGGGGCCTTTAGGATGGCAGCCTCTGGATAATTGCGCACCATTGCAGGGCTTGCGCAGGCGACAATTTCCATCGGGGGCAAACTGTAGCTTGCCACACCCGAAATCGACAAAGGGCGGCTTGTGATCCCTGCATTCACCTCGCCGCGCCGTAATAAATCCAACACATCGTCAGAATTGCGCTGCACGATCTCAAAATTTTGCATTTGTGCGCGTCCCAAAGCCCGCAGGAGCAGGCCATTAATCGCCTCGCTTGGGGCAGCGATGCGGAAATGCGCGCTGATATTGGGCGCAAGCAGGCCCAAATCTTTGATTAGCTGAGCTTCCATAAGGGTAACATCGTCAATGTGGCGCAGCATCCTTTGGCCCGCTTCGGTTGGGCGGGCCGGGCGGGTGCGTTGCACCAAATTGCACCCAAGCCGTTCCTCCAATGCTTTGACGCGCTGTGACACGGCCGATTGCGTGACGCCCAAGATTTGCGCGGCCGCGTCAAAAGACCCAGTCCGCAAGACAGCAGCAAAAGCGGCAAGCGCAGCATAATCCAACATGACAAACCTGCATTTGTATAGAATTATTAGGTATAATTATAAATAATGCGAAGGTAAATCAAGACTTTCATCGCGTCACGCCCACGGGATTTTGCGGCTTGTGGTTTTTTGAGATTGGCGCATCATGCGCGCTATGACGACCACCCCACGCCTCAAAAAAGAAACAGCCACGCGCCCCGTGATTGGGATGGCGTGGATGCTGTTGACGGGCCTCTGTTTCGTTCTGGTGACGGCCTTGGTCAAACATGTTGGCAGTGATGTCCCGCCCGCACAATCCGCCTTTTTGCGCTATATTTTAGGCCTGGGTTTCTTGATCCCCATGATCCGCCCCATTTTGCGCGCGCGCCTGACGCGGGGGGATCTGGCGCTGTTTTCTTTGCGGGGCGTGTTGCACAGTTTGGGCGTGATTTGTTGGTTCTATGCGATGACGCAAATCCCCATCGCTGAAGTGACGGCGATGAACTATCTGAACCCTGTTTATGTCACTGTTATGGCAGTGCTTTTCTTGGGCGAGCGTATGGCGCTGCGCCGCGCACTTGCGGTGCTTTTGGCCTTTGTCGGGGCGCTTGTGATCTTGCGCCCGGGCTTTCGCGAATTATCGATGGGGCATTTCGCGATGATTTTCACGGCCCTGTTTTTCGCAGGGGGCTATTTGGTCGCCAAGATCATGGCAGATCGGGTTGATGCAGCAGTGGTGGTTGGGATGCTGTCGGTCACAGTGACCATCGGCCTTGCCCCCTTTGCTTTTGCGGTTTGGATCACACCCACATGGGGACAGATTTTTTGGCTGTTCCTTGTGGCCTGTTTCGCCACGGCGGGACATTACACAATGACCTTGGCCTTTGCAGCTGCACCTTTGACTGTCACGCAGCCTGTGACCTTCCTTCAACTGGTATGGGCGACCACGATGGGGGCAGTCATGTTCGGCGAGGCGGTTGACCCTTATGTGATTTTCGGTGGGGCGATTATCATAGGCTCGATTTCCTTTATTACATGGCGCGAAGCGGTTTTAAATCGCCGTCAAATCACGCCAGCGGTGCCGCAAACAAAGTAGGTGAATTTTGGATTGCCTGTTTCTTGGGCATCGCGCTTGTTTTTTGCACAAGCGCGCACCAGCCTGCCACGCTGCAATGCAGAAAGGGCGGCCATTTCATTGTTCCTTTACGTTGATCTGCTTCAGTCAAACCAAAGGAGTTGCGGTGAATGTCTGACTGGTTGCAGGGCTATGATGCGGTGATTTTTGGCGGGCTTGGCACATTGGCCGATTGTGCAGAGCTTGACCTTGCCGCGTGGAACGCGGCCTTTCGTATCCATGGGTTAGATTGGTTCTGGTCATGGGAAACATATGCATCCCTGACCCATGAGGTGGGGCATCGTCATTTGGCGGCGGCCTATGCGGCGCTGCATGGTGAAGATCATCGTGCCGATGCACTTGATGCGACCCACCAGAAAATCTTTGCAGCGAAACTGGCTCAGAACATTCACTTGCGTTCGGGTGTGCGCGATGTGCTGCGCGCTGCGGCCCATGGGGGGCGGGGTCTTGGCTTTGTATCGCGCTCGGATTTGATGCCTGTGCGTGCGCTTTTGGGGGCAACGGCCCGTGCCCGCGAAGGAATTTCTTTTGACGCTGTGATCCTGCGCGGCGATGTCACCCGCCACGCCCCCCATCCTGAGGCCATGCAAAGCTGCATCAGGGCGCTAGAGGTTCCAGCAGACAAGGTTTTGGCAATCGTTGATCGCGGTGCCGCGGCCTATGCCGCGCAAGATGCGGGGTGCCATGTGGTGGGCTTTCCCAGCCGTTTGGCAGAAGAGGACGAATTTCCTGCTGATCTGCCCTTGCTGCATATTTTGGATATTACAAAATTGGTCAGGCCCGCCCCCGATGGGCAAGGTCAACACGCCGCTGAATAAGGTGCAAAAAAGGCTGGCCACATGGCCAGCCTTTTTTCATTCTCATGCGGGCAGATCAGATCACAGTTGATCCATGATCTCGTCAGGAATTTCAAAATTCGCTGTGACGGTTTGCACATCGTCATCATCTTCAAGCGCATCAATCAGCTTCATCAGCTTCTGCGCCCCGTCAAGATCAAGCGGTGTTGTCGTCTGAGGACGCCAGACCAATTTGGTGCTTTCCGATTCCCCCAATTGATCTTCGAGGGCGGTCGAAACATCCGACAGGTCGGTGTCCGCGCACCAGATGATATGACCATCTTCGCTGCTTTCGACATCCTCGGCCCCGGCCTCAATCGCGGCCATCATGATGCTATCTGCATCCCCTGCAGAGGCGGGATAGCTGACCTGACCTTTGCGGTCGAACATAAAGGAAACCGACCCTGTTTCGCCCAAATTCCCGCCATTCTTGCTAAAGGTCGAACGCACATTTGATGCGGTGCGATTGCGGTTGTCTGTCATGGCTTCCACGATGACCGCAACGCCATTGGGGCCATAGCCTTCGTAACGGATTTCTTCGTAATTCTCCGCATCGCCGCCTTGCGATTTCTTGATCGCGCGCTCAATCACGTCTTTCGGCACTGAGCTTGACTTCGCTTCTTTCACGGCAAGGCGCAAACGTGGGTTTTTATCAGGATCGGGGTCGCCCATCTTCGCGGCAACGGTGATTTCCTTTGCCAGCTTAGAAAACAGCTTAGAGCGCAGCTTGTCCTGCCGCCCTTTGCGATGCTGAATATTCGCCCATTTTGAATGGCCTGCCATGGCATGCGTCCTTGTGTTTGAAACTCGCGCGGGGTTTTAGCCCTGCGGCCCAGATTGCGCAAGCGCGGCTTTCGGGATGATCAGCGAATGGGGGCCACGGGGCGGGGTGATACAAATTCGTAGGTCTGGCCCCGCGCATCGGTGATGGTCACGCTTGCCACTGGGGGAAGCTCGGCTTCGGGTGCCACGGATTTGACCACCAATTCGACCACGCGGCGCAAGATATTGCTGCGCGGGTCAATCTCAACCACATAGCCAAAGCCATCAGGGCAGCCCTCAAGCGCCCCTTGCCACAGCGTCACATCCGCTTCGGGCGCGGTTGCGGTGCAGGTCGTTCCATCATTCATTCGCACCTCTAGGTCACCACGCGAAAGGCGGATGTCCGTAGGGTTTGGGTTCACTTGGGAAAGCGCGCAAGCACAAAGCGCAAAAACCAAAGGCACAAGTGCAAAATTGCGTGTCATCAAGAACCATCCTTTTCACAGTGGCCAAAGCAGAGGAATGGTCAAACAGACCACGACACCTAAGGATATATTCAAAGGGATACCCACTTTGAGATAGTCGGTAAAGCGATAGCCCCCAGGCCCGTAAACAAGCATATTGGTCTGGTATCCAATCGGTGTCGCAAAACAGGCAGAGGCTGCAATCATCACCGCCACGACCAAGGGGCGCGGATCCACCCCCATCGTCTGCCCAAGCGCGATGGCAATCGGGGCCATAATCACGGCGATTGCGTTGTTGGACACCAGTTCCGTCAGAAGTGTTGTGATGAAATAGATTGTCCAAATCAGAACCACGGGCGGCACATTTTCAAGCCAAGGGGCAAGACTGCCAACCAACAGCTCGATGGCGCCCGTGTGTTCAAGTGCTGCGCCAACAGCCAGCATGGCAAAAATCAAAGCCAAAAGGCGCCCTTCGACAAACGAGAACGCTTCCTCGGCGTCAATGCAGCGTGCAATCAGAACCACGGCCATGGCTAAGACGGCCAAGGGTAAAATAGGGGCCAAATTCAGCGCGGCCAAAACCACGATGCCTGCCATAGCCAACAGCGCGATTGGGGCTTTCTCGCGGCGATAGGGGCGTTCGGATGGGGTTGAGACATCGACCATATCCATGTCAGCCGCAAGGCGTTGGATGTCGGCGGGATCGCCCTCCAACAACAGGGTATCGCCCACTTGCACGACCAAATCATCTAATTGCCGACCGATATTTTGGTTCCGCCGATGCGCTGCCAATGGGTAAACGCCATAGCGCCGCCGCAGGCGCATAGACCCGAGGGATCGGCCCACCATGCGGCACCCAGGTGTAATCAGAACCTCAACAGTGGTGGTTTCCACCGAAGACAGCTTATCAATCGTGCGCAGGTCTTTTGAGCTTTGCATCCCCAACAGCTCGGCCATCTCGGTGCGCAAAACCACGCGATCGCCCAACTGTAACGTGACCCCGTCCATGTTGCGCCGCAGCGAGGCATCCCCGCGCAAAACGTCAATCAAACGCACCCCGTCTCGGGTAAACAGCTCGACCTCGGTGACATTCTGCCCGATCAGCGCACTGTCTTCTGGAATGGCCACTTCGGTAAAGAATTTCATTTTGGCCCGATTGCCGCCCAAAAGCGTGGCCATAGAGGCGCGATCAGGCAGCAGATGCCGCCCGATTAAGGCAAGGTAAATCATGCCCCATGCGACCACGACAAGGCCAAGCGGGGTTACCTCAAAAATCGTGAAAGGCTCTAATCCCTGACTGCGCGCCACCCCATCGACCAAAAGATTGGTTGATGTGCCGATCAATGTCAGCGTGCCCCCCATGATTGCGGCATAGGACAGCGGGATCAAAAGTTTAGACGCAGATTGTTTGAGGATTTTCGCGACCTGCACGAAAATCGGGATCATGATGACCACAATGGGCGTGTTGTTGATAAAGGCCGAGGCCAAAGCCGCAAAACCAAGCAACAGCGTCACCGCCAATTTCGGATGCGTTTTGGCCGTGCTTTCTGCCAAACGCGTCACCCGATCAAGTGACCCTGTTCGCACCAAAGCCCCCATGACAATGAACATGGCCGCAATTGTCCATGGTGCGGGGTTCGACAAAACCGCCAAACCATCACTATAGGGCAAAAGACCCGTGACCAGGAGCAGGCCAACGACACCAATGGCCACCACCTCGGTCGGGTAGGTCTCGCGCAGGAATAGGATGAACATCCCAACCAAGATGATCAGGGTTGTAATCGCCTCACCCGTTGGTGTCAGTCCCAAGTCTAGCATTGGCACCCTCGCTTGTGCAGGCCAAGGTCAGCCCGCCCACAGCCCCATCTTCCCCATCTGATCAGGAGAGCGCAAGCACCCTGTTCACGCAGTTGCCTGAGACAGCTTGCCGCCGACCCGCACCGCGCGCGCGACAGTGGCGCGGCCTGTGCGGTCATCGGTTTCAATGTATACCCCTGATAGGGTCGCCTCACCGAGGGCGGGGCTGAAACGCTCTTTTGGGATATGGGTCAAGAAACGGCGCAGCGGTTCGGCCTTATCCATCCCGATTACGCTGTCATAATCGCCGCACATCCCCGCATCAGTTTGATAGGCGGTGCCATTTGACAGGATCATCGTGTCTGCGGTCGGCACATGGGTGTGGGTGCCCACAACAAGGCTCGCGCGGCCATTGCAGTAATGGCCCATGGCCATTTTCTCGGATGTCGCTTCAGCGTGGAAATCCACGATGACCGCTTGCACCATGCCGCCCAAAGGATGCGACTTTAGGATTGGATCAAGGGCTGAGAAAGGATCATCATAGGGGTGTTTCATGAACACCTGACCCAAGGCCTGCGCAACCAATACTTTGCGCCCACCGGGGGCTGTGAAAATACGCGCGCCCTGTCCGGGTGCCGCTTTCGAGATATTCAGGGGCCGTATCACGCGCGGCTCATTTTCGATAAAGCCAAACATATCCTTTTGATCAAACGCATGATCGCCCAAAGTTATGCAATCAGCCCCAGCCGCCAGAATATCTTTCGCATGCCCACCTGACAGGCCCATGCCCGAAGTGGCGTTCTCGCCATTCACAACAACGAAATCAAGTTTCCAGTCTTCGCGCAGACGCGGCAGATGGGTGGTGATGGCGGCGCGCCCCGCGCGGCCCATCACATCTCCTAAGAAAAGGCATTTCATGGGGAAACCCCTAGTCCCCTTTGGTGTTTTGCGCAAGCGCAGCATGGTGAAGGCCGCTTTCGGTGACGACCACATCCAAAGGTTGATCTGTTGGCTCAACGGGCAAGCCGCCAAATCGTTGGGCACTATAGGCAAAGCCAATCGCGCGCAAATTAGGCTTTGCTGCGCGCAGACCTTCTAGGCTGCGGTCGTAAAACCCGCCCCCATACCCAAGGCGCTGGCCATGATCGTCAAACCCGACCAAAGGCACAATGACGATATCAGGGATCAGGCTTGCCCCTTCGGGCGGGATTTCTGCGCCAAATTCCCCCGTGATCAACGGGCCATCATAAGCCCATTCTCGAAACAGCAGCGCCGTATCCTTGGCCACGATTACGGGAAGGCAAAGGCGATTTTTCTGCCCCAAACGTGCCATTGCAGGGCGGGGGTCTATTTCCGTGCGAATGGGCATATAGGCGGCGATGATTGCCCCCTCGACTGGCCCGATTTCAGCCAAAAGTCGCGCGGTCGCGGCTTCAGGCGCAGGCCCTAATTCAGTATGGGCCAATTTACGCGCGGCGAAGGCAGATTTGCGCAAGAGCGCCTTGTCATCTGGGGTTGTCATTTTTGCCTCTTGCCTTTGCGCCGAAATCTTCATTCAACACGATCATAAGGTCGTGCAAGGGCGCAAGGATGTTTGCGCGCGACCATAACCCTGCATAAAGGCGACTTGAAGATGATGATGGTATTAGATCACGTGGCAATCGCCGCAGAAGACTTGGCTAGCGCCGAGGCAGAATTGACCGCGGCCCATGGCCTGACCTTTCAAGGCGGCGGTCAGCATATGGATATGGGCACTCATAATCGCCTCATTGGGCTTGGGCCATCGGAATATTTGGAACTGATCACCCCGTGCCCAGACATTCCCGCACCTTCGCAACCGCGTTGGTTTGATTTGGATCGGTTCTCTGGCGCGCCGCGGGCGCGGTCTTGGGTCTGCGCAGTGACAGATTTGGACGCTGCTTTGGCGCAAATTCCCTTTCCTGTGGGCAAGGTCTGGAATTTGGGCCGTGGTGATCTGCGGTGGCGCATGACGATCCCTGAAGATGGGATTTTGCCGTTTGATGGCCTGTTCCCTGCGCTGATCGAATGGCAATCGGGCGGCCACCCTGCAACGCGCCTGAATGAGGTTGGGGTGCGGCTTGAGGCGCTCGCGCTAGAAACACCACAGGCAGAGGCGCTTCGGGCCGCGCTTGCGCCTCTTTTCGCGGATACCCGCCTGTCTATCGCGAAGGCGGACGCGCCTAAGATTTCCGTAACGCTTGCGACCGAAACTGGCACTGTGGTTCTTTAAATTGTAGTTCTCTCAACAATCGACACCTTCAAAATGACCCCAGAAATTTGTCCCGCCCGTGCCGCACATATTCCTTCGATCCTTGAGATTTGGAACCATGTGATCCGTGACACGGCCTATACGTTCACAAGCACGCTCAAGACGGTTGAAGATGTGGAGCATATCCTCACCGATCAATGCGCGCTTGTGATGGTCGAAGGGGCGCGGGTCATTGGGTTCGCGCGCTTTGGCCCGTTTCGCGGGGGGGATGGTTATAGGTTTATCGCAGAACATACGATCTTGATGGCCCCATCGGCGCGCGCACGCGGGCTCGGCCCCCGCCTCCTATCGGCGCTTGAGGACGAAGGGCGAAAGGCAGGCATCGCGCGTTTTGTGGCAGGTATTGGTGGCGAAAATGACATTGCGCAGAAATTTCATAAATCCATGGGATATACCGAAACGGGGCGGATGCCGCGCATGGGGTGGAAATTTGAACGCTGGCACGATCTGGTCTTGATGCAGAAAGATCTTTGAGTGGCGGCAAAAGCCCAAAAAACTCTGACAAGCCCTGCCAAACAAGCTATGGCTAGGCCCATGTCGATCTGGGCCAAAATAACGGATGCCATATCCGCCCTCGCCCGTGGTGAAAGCCTCTCGGTTCTGTTCGAGCGCCTGCGCCGTCCGCCCGAGCGCAGTGTGGCCTTTACCATCGCAGTCATCGCGCTTGGGGCAAAAATGGCCAAGGCGGATGGTCAAGTCACCCGTGATGAGGTCGCAGCCTTTCGGCAAGTGTTCCATATTCCTGCGGCCGATACTGCCGCCGCTGCGCGTGTTTTCAACCTAGCGCGCGAGGATGTAGCGGGATTTCAGGATTACGCGCGCCGCATCGCACGGATGTTCGAGCCCGCCGCACCAATTTTAGAGGATCTGCTTTCAGGTCTGTTTCATATCGCCCAAGCCGATGGTCACTATCACCCCGCTGAAGATGAATTTTTGGCGCGGGTGGCCGAGATTTTTGGCATTTCGCCTGCGCGGTTTTCGGCCCTGCGCGCAACATTCATCCCTGATGCGCCGCAAGACCCTTTTGCCATTTTGGGCATATCCCCTGAGGCCAGTGCAGAGGACATTCGCAGCCGCTATCGCACGCTTGTGCGGGAAAACCACCCAGACCAGATGCAGGCCCGTGGCGTGCCGCCCGAAGCGGTTAATCTTGCTGCTCATAAAATGGCGGCGATCAACCGCGCCTATGACGAGATTGTAAAATCCCAGACCCGACAGGGGGGATAGATGCGCCTCGCCAGCTACAATGTCGAATGGTTTGATGCGCTGTTTTCGGATGATGGCAGCTTGCTTGAAGATGGCACATGGTCATCGCGTTATAAAATCACCCGCGCGGATCAAGTGCGGGCCTTGGGGCGGGTTTTCATCGAGCTAGATGCCGATGCGGTGATGATCATCGAAGCCCCAGACACCAAGAAATCCCGCGACACAGTGCGTGCCCTTGAAAATTTTGCAGCCCGATTTGAGCTGCGCTGCCGTAAGGCTATCAAAGGGTTTGATAACGACACACAACAGCAAATTGCGCTTTTGTATGATCCTGATCAGATGGATGTGCGCCATGATCCCGTGGCAAGCGAGGCCGCGCCGCGGTTTGACGGAAAATTCCGAATTGATCTCGATATTGATGCGCGCGCCGATGTGATTGGCTTTTCCAAGCCGCCGCTTGAGGTCGCAGTAACAACCGCCAAAGGTGCAATGCGCATGATCGGTGTTCATGTGAAATCCAAAGCCCCGCATGGGGCCCGTAGCCCCGAGGAGGTGATGCGCCTCGCCATCGCCAATCGGCGCAAACAACTGGCCCAAGCGATTTGGTTGCGTGCCCGTGTTGATGACCATTTGGCCGCAGGTGATCCCTTGATTGTGATGGGCGATTTCAATGACGGGCCAGGTTTGGATGAATATGAAAAACTGTTTGGGCGCTCCTCGCTTGAGATTGTTTTGGGCTGCGATCTGCCGCGGGCGCAACAATTGTTTGATCCGCATGCCGCGCGCGCGTTGCAAAGCCTGACTGCGGCAACACAAACTAGCGCGCGGTTTTATATCCCAGAGGAAAAGCGCTATCTGTCTGCGCTGCTAGATTACATCATGGTTAGCCCCGATTTGCGCGCAAAACGGGGGCAGTGGCGCATTTGGCATCCGTTCGAGGATGCCGCCTGCTATGCGGATATTGATCTGCGCACGGCGCTGTTGGTGGCATCCGATCACTTCCCCGTTGTGGTTGATCTTGACCTTTAACTTGGCGCCCTGAGAGGAAATCTGCGCCTTAGGGGTTGAGGGCGCGGGGTTTGCACCGCATATCTTGGGAAAGATATTTCGCAGTTTATCAAAGGCAGTGCCATGACCCATCATACCGATCCCCGCCAATTCGATGCCCAGTCCGAGACAGGTGGCGGGGCATGGGCGGATTTGCCCGAATGGGATTTGAGCGACCTTTACCCATCGGTTGATGCGCCCGAACTCAAGCGCGACATGGAATTTCTGACCAAAGAATGCGCGGCATTTGCCACGGATTACGAGGGCAAATTGGCCAATCTCGATGCCAAGGCCATGCTGGATTGCGTGCTGCGCTATGAAAAGATCGACATGGTCGCGGGGCGCATCATGTCCTTTGCAGGTTTGCGCTATTACCAAAAAACCACCGATGCAGGCCGCGCGAAATTCATGTCCGATTGTCAGGACAAGATCACCAATGCGACCACCGCGCTGGTATTCTTTAGTCTTGAGTTTAACCGTTTGGACGAAGCCCATCTTGAGGCGTTGTTGGCTGCGAATGCCGAACTGGCGCGGTATCGCCCCGTCTTTGATCGGATGCGTGCGATGAAGCCCTATCAGCTGTCTGACGAGATGGAGAAGTTTCTGCATGACCAATCGGTCGTGGGGGCGGCTGCGTGGAACCGTCTTTTTGACGAAACGATCGCAGGCATGAGCTTTGAGGTGGATGGCGAAGTGATGGGGATTGAGGCCACGCTCAATTGCCTATCTGAGCAGAACCGCGCCAAGCGCGAGGAGGGTGCGCGCGCATTGGTAAAGGGGTTCGCTGCGCAATTGCCCCTCTTTGCGCGGGTGCATAACACTTTGGCCAAAGAAAAAGAGATCGAGGATCGGTGGCGCAAATTGCCCTCCGCGCAGGCGGCACGGCATTTGGCCAACCATGTCGAGCCCGAGGTGGTCGAGGCGCTGCGCAACGCGGTCGTGGCGGCCTATCCGCGCCTTTCGCACCGCTATTACGCGCTTAAGGCCAAATGGCTGGGCCTTGAGACCTTAGAGGTCTGGGATCGCAACGCGCCCCTGCCGATGGAGGATGAGCGCATCGTGCCATGGACCGAGGCGCGCCGTATTGTGACCGAGGCTTATTCGGCCTTTGATCCGCGCATGGCGGAATTGGCCGAGCCGTTTTTCACCGATGGTTGGATTGACGCGGCGGTGAAAGAGGGCAAAGCGCCTGGTGCCTTTGCGCATCCCACAGTGGCCGATGCCCACCCTTATGTGATGCTCAACTATCTTGGGAAACCGCGCGATGTGATGACCTTGGCGCATGAATTGGGCCACGGGGTGCATCAGCGTCTGGCGGCAGGGCAGGGCGAATTGTTGTCCTCCACGCCTTTGACCTTGGCGGAGACGGCAAGCGTTTTTGGCGAGATGCTGACCTTCCGCAGAATGTTGTCCGAGGCCAAGGATCAAGCTGCGCGCAAGGTCATGTTGGCGGGCAAGGTGGAGGACATGATCAACACAGTCGTGCGGCAAATTGCGTTTTATGATTTTGAATGCAAACTCCATGCGGCGCGGCGCGAGGGGGAGTTGACCCCTGACGATATCAACGCGCTTTGGATGAGCGTCCAGGCCGAAAGCCTTGGGCCTGTGTTTAACTTCATGGAAGGCTATGAAACCTTCTGGGCCTATATCCCGCATTTCGTGCATTCGCCCTTCTACGTATATGCCTATGCCTTTGGCGATGGGTTGGTGAACGCACTTTATGCGGCCTATGAGGAGGGCCAAGACGGGTTTGAGGAGAAGTATTTCGATATGCTGAAGGCAGGCGGATCAAAGCATCACAAAGAACTGCTTGCGCCCTTTGGGCTTGATGCCTCTGACCCTGCGTTTTGGGATAAGGGCCTGTCGATGATTGAAAGCATGATTGATGAGCTAGAGGCGATGGAATAACCCCGCGCCACCACAGCCAAAGAAAAAGAGGCCGCGCGGATGCGTGGCCCCTTTTTTCTTACCCCGCCTTGGCGCGGATTGCGTCAATCGTTTCTTGGGTTTCTACCGCATCTTCCAGTCGCCATTTGAGCGCGGCACCATCCAAAATGGCGGCATTCAGATTTTCCACCTGCAACACATATTGATTGACCTTGGGGAAGCGGATTTCGCGGCGCTCCATCCCTGTTTCAATCACGAGGCGGGCTTGGTCGAACACGCCCGCATTATAGGGGGTTGGGACGCGCAAAACCCCATCGCTGCCGTGGAAGGTGACCTCTTGGAACGGGTGCATCCGCATTGAGGTGAGCCATTGCGCATCAAACCCGTCAAAGCCTGCACGCGCCTCTGCGGTAACTTCACAATCGCCCTCATATTCGATTTTCGCGTCATAAATCTCGCGTAAGGTTCCACCTGTTGCAAAACGGGTCGAGCCGATGGTGTAAACCCCGATATCGGGCAATGATCCGCCACCCATGGCCGCCTTATTGCGGATGTTCTGGGTATCGGCCGCATTGTTATAGGTAAAGGCCGCACGCACGCGCTGCAGCTGCCCCAATTGGCCCGATGCAATAATCTCTCGGGCCATTTGCCATTGCGGGTGATGCACGATCATAAAGGCCTCGCTTGCAACCAGACCTGATTTATCTCGGGCTTCGATCAAAGGTTGGATTTCGGGCGCGGTCATTGCGGTTGGTTTTTCAACCAAAACATGCTTGCCCGCTTGGAGGGCTTTGATCCCCCATTCAACATGCATCGTATGGGGCAGCGGAATATAGACCGCATCAATCATCGGATCCGCCAAGAGCGCGTCATAGCTGTCATGCACGTTCAGGTCAGGGGCGATCCGAGTGAAGGGCGCGGCCTTGCCGACATCGCGCGTGGCGATTCCCGCCAAACGCCCACGCCCCGCCAGATGCAGCGCAGGTGCCATCTCGTTTAGTGCAAAATTGGATGCGCCCAAAATGCCCCAATTGACGTAATGTTCCATTCTGTCCCTCCCTTATATGCCGAAACCCTAGCGCCAAGCTGTAGCGCATGCAAAGTGCAATCATTTGATTTAGCGCAAAGACCGCTGCCTGTCTGGGGATTTAGATGGGGCGTGACTGTAATGGTAAAAGGACGCGAACCGATGTCGAACACCCCGCATGAACTGGCCGAAGATTTTCCACAGGATGCTGAGAAAATCCATGAGCTGAAAACCCAAAACGCGCATTTTGCAAAACTGGCGGCTGATTATCACGAGGTGAACCGCGCCGTGCATCGTGCCGAGACAGGTGTTGAGCCATTGGAAGAATTGGCTGAAATGGCGCTGCGCAAGGAGCGGATGCGTCTCAAAGACGAAATCGCCGCCATGTTGGCGGCGGCGTAATCGCAGACTGAAAATTTGGGGGCGGGCCTGATTGGCCCCCCGCCTTAACCCTCAGCAGTGCCTTCGACCTGCGCCTGAAACCGTTCAAAGAATTGATCAGCCATTTTAGTGGCAAAGCTATCAATCAAGCGCGAGCCAAGTTGTGCGATTTTACCGCCAACTTTGGCCTCAACCTCATAGGTCAGTTCCGTGCCACCGCCCTCGGCATCGGATAAGGCCACTTTCGCGCCCCCTTTGGCAAAGCCCGCGACACCGCCTTTGCCTTCGCCTGTGATCGTGTAGCTTTCAAGCGGAACGATATCGGACAGCGTGACCTCGCCCTTAAAGGTTGCTGAAACAGGCCCAACCTTCTGTTTGACTGTAGCGGCGAAGCCTTCCTCAGGGTTGCCTGTCAATTCCTCGCATCCTGGGATGCACGCCTTGAGCACCTCGGCGGAATTCAGCGCCGCCCAAACGGTTGCGCGGTCTGCGTTTAAAATACGAGAGGCTGCTAATTCCATGGATGTCATCTCCGTCACTATGTTGCGAAAACCCTATATCCTAGGGTAGTCAGCCGTCAATTCTGCATGGTCTAAGTTTCGAGGCGATAGGGCAGTGTGCCGCGTTCATGCGGATCAACGCGCAGTTTTCCTTCGAGAGGCGGCACAGAGCGTTGGTGACAATTTTGCCGTTCGCAAATGCGGCAGGAAATCCCGATGGGCTGATAGGCCCCATCATCGTCCAACGGCATGCCATCGGCATAGATCAATTCCTTGGCATGTTTCACCTCGCAGCCCAAAGAGATCGCAAAGCGGCGCAGCGGTGCGCCCCATGCCCCGCCTGATTTCGAAACATCCCGCGCCAAAATGAAATAGCGCACCCCGTCAGGCGTTTCGGCTAATTGGCGCAAGAATTGGGTCGGTGTTTCAAAAGCCTGATGGACATTCCACAAAGGGCAAGCCCCGCCAAAGCGCGCGAATTGAAAGCGTGTCGCAGAATGGCGCTTGGTGATCGTGCCTGCTTGATCGACACGGGTAAAGAAAAACGGCACCCCTTTGGCCCCTGGTCTTTGTAGGGTGGCCAGACGATGGGCAACTTGTTCAATTGAAGCGCCAAACTGGATCGACAGGCGTTCTAGATCATGGCGGGTGGTGCGCGCGGCCTCGGCAAAACGGGTATAGGGCATTAACACAGCGCCCGCGAAATAATTGGCCATGCCGACTTGGGCAATGGCGCGGGCTGTCTCCGATTGGAACCGCGCGAAATCAAGCGTTGCGTCCAACAACTGCGCCTGCCCCAAAAGCGCGTATTGATGCAGCAATTGAAAGCGCTGTGTTTCGGGCGCGGCGCGTGGCGACAGCGTTAAAACGCGCGTTTCGATGTCATAACGGCGCAATCCCTGATCTGTCGCGCGCCGAATTGTGACGCCTTGTGCGGCCAACATGGCCTCGGTATGCGCGGCCAAGTCCCCTTGCGCTTTCGCGGCAAAACGTTCGGCGGCATGATCCACGGCATCAATGTAATTGTCGCAATAATGGAAGAAATCCCGCACCTCCTCCCAAGGTGAGGGGGCAGCGCCGCTGCCATCGCGGCCCAATGCCTCATCCAAGGAGGCGAGGCGCTCTTGCGCCTGACGATAGGCGCGATGCAGGGAGAGGAAACTACGGGCAAGCGCGGGCGCGTTCGAGGCGGCCAGCCTCAGATCGGTCAGCGCGGGTTGGCCATCCGTGAAAACGGGGTCTGCCAAGGCCTCGCGCATATCAGAGATCAGGCGTTCCGCATCGCCCGAGGTCAGTTCAGTCACATCAAAACCAAATTCCTGCGCCAAGGCCAAAACAACCACAGTCGAGAGCGGGCGGTTGTTGTTCTCCATTTGGTTCAGGTAGGGCAAGGAAATGCCAAGCTTGGCCGCGAAGTCCTTCTGCGTCAGCTCAAGCCTTTGACGCAATTCGCGCAATTTCGCGCCAACATAGAGCTTGCGTGTGTCTTGGCCATTCGCGCGCATGGATTTGCCCCTTGGTTGGCTTTGCAAACCCCATTTTGCCAATTTGCAAGATTGCGCGCAAGCCTCACGCGCGGGCACGGATCCCCTGATAGGCGAGGGCGGCGATCCCGCCAACAGCGGCAAGGCTTAGCGATGGATCACTTTGCCATTGCGAGACAATCACGCCAACCAAGGCCCAGATCACGGCAATCGGATAAGTGATGACCCTGAGCCGCGTGGTCAAGGCGGAGGCGGTGGCAAGCGCCCCCAAAAGACCCGCCCAACCTGCAATCTCGCGGGGCATTATGCCAAAGCCCGTTAAGGTTGTTGCAAGCGCCACAAACCCCGCAGCCGAGAGCCACCCCGCGTATAGGCCCAAAGGCGCCCGCGCCCATGAGGTTGGGCTTATTGGTGCGCGCAAACAGGCCAGAACGGCGGTGATCAGCATGACGAAGATAAGGATCGTTGCCCAAATCGGACTGCGCAGCGCCACCTCAATCCAGATTGCGCCAATGCCTGCGCTGACGATCAGGGGCCAGCGCATGGCATCCCAGTTTGGAGTGTTGGCATGGTGCCACAACCCATAGCCCGCGCTTGCAATCAGCCATAGGTAAATGACCCCCCAAATCGCGAAAGCATAGCCCGCAGGTTGCACAGGGGGGGTGCTGACATCATAGGGCAGGGTTGTAGGGTCAAATCCTGTGAAAGGCGCGGTTAAAAGCGGCGCGCCTGCAAAGGCCAAAACCAAGACAAGCGTGACAGCGGCACGCAATGTTGTGGGGTTTAGGCCAGAGTTAGCCAAGCGTGCCATCCGCCAAAAGCCGTGTTTTGCCGCCCAAATAGGGGTGCAGCACCGCAGGCAGGGTGACGGAGCCATCTGCCTCTTGCCCATTTTCAAGCACTGCGATCAAACAACGCCCGACCGCAAGGCCAGAGCCGTTTAGGGTATGCACAAATTCAGGCTTGCCGCCGCCTGATGGGCGGAAGCGCGCATTCATGCGGCGTGCTTGGAAATCTCCGCAGCTTGAGACTGACGAAATCTCGCGATAGCAATCCTGACCCGGAAGCCATGCTTCGATGTCATAGGTGCGCACCGCGCCAAAGCCCATATCGCCCGTGCAGAGCGTGACAGTGCGATAGGGGATATTGAGCGTCTCTAAAATGCCCTCAGCACAGCGCAACATCCGCTTTTGTTCATCATCCGAGTGATCGGGATGCGTGATCGAAACCATTTCAACTTTTTCGAACTGGTGCTGACGCAGCATCCCCGCAGTATCGCGCCCTGCGCTGCCTGCCTCAGACCGAAAGCACAGAGAATGTGCAGTATAGCGCATTGGCAATGCGGCCTCCTCCACAATTTCGCCTGAGACGATATTGGTCAGCGTCACTTCGGAGGTTGGGATCATCCACCAACCATTGGTGGTTTCATAACTGTCTTCGCCGAATTTCGGCAATTGGCCCGTGCCGAACATTGTTTCAGGGCGCACAAGGACAGGGCCGTTCATTTCAGTCAGGCCGTTTTGATCGACATGGGTGTCGAGCATGAATTGCGCCAAGGCGCGGTGGATCCGTGCCACAGCACCCCCAAGCATCACAAAGCGCGAGCCTGACAGTTTTGCGGCTGTCTCAAAATCCATGCTTGGCGCAACAGAGGCCAATTCAAAATGCTCTACAGGTTTGAAATCAAAGCTGCGCGGGGTGCCCCATTTGTGCAATTCCACATTGTCAGTCTCATCCGCCCCATCTGGCACATCAGCGGCGGGCGCATTGGGGATCGTGGCCAGCATATCGCGCAAAGCTGCATCACGGGTCTTGGCCTCATCCTCGAGGCGGGCAATCTCGTCTTTCTTTTCTGCAACAAGGGCGCGCAGGCGCTCGAATTCAGCGTCATCACCGCGGGCCTTGGCCGCCCCCACATCTTTTGATGCGGCATTGCGTTCGGCCTGCGCCGCCTCGGATGCCGTGATGCAGGCGCGCCGTGCCTCGTCCAACGCCAGAATTTCCGCAGATAGTGGGGCGAGACTGCGGCGCGCAAGGTTTGCATCAAATTGTGAGGGGTTTTCACGAATGGCGCGAATGTCATGCATTGGATTTGCCTTTATCTCAGAACGGGGCGCAGGTTCCCTTTTGGGCGGTATGCAATATTGCGCGGCGCGGGGAAAGGGGGTGTTACAATTCTTGGCGCCTCAGGGGCTGACAGCGCCGCATCTTATACCCATATAGGGCGCGATGGCAGGATTGCCGCAGGGCGCAGTTGCGGTATTGGCCTGCCTTGCGCTTCGGGCGGGGGGAAAGTAACGTGCCGCCAAATTGACGGGGCTTGGATTAACATGCACCCAAGTCCGCCAACCATCTGCCCGATCTTGGGTGAATTTGATCAAGCCTCCGCCGCTGCGGGCGCGAATATAAGGATAGACCGACCATGGAAGCATTTGCACAATTCGTGCCGCTGATTTTGATCTTCGCGATCATGTATCTGCTTTTGATCCGTCCCCAGCAGAAAAAAGCCAAAGAGCATCAGGCGATGGTTGCTGCGCTGCGCCGCGGCGATCAGGTTGTCACCGCAGGCGGCATCATGGGCAAGGTCAGCAAAGTTAAGGATGAGCGCGAGGTCGAGCTTGAGATTGCAACGGGTGTAAATGTCCGCGTTGTGCGCAACACCATCACGCAGGTTGTTTCAAAAACAGAACCCGCGAAAGAATAATTTTCGACTGACCAAGCCCTGCCATTTGGCGGGGCTTTGTGTGAGAAAAGGCTAAGATATGCTCGATATCCCGCTATGGAAACGCATCCTGATTTGGGGCGTGGTTCTGGTTGCACTGGCTTTGGCCGTTCCAAATTTGGCCTATGATCGGGTCGAGCGTCACAATGATGCCCTTGCTGCCCTCGAAGGTGGCGCGCCCTCTACGCCTGAACTGGAAGCGGATTTGGCGCTTTGGCCGTCTGTTCTGCCCTCAAGCCTAGTTAATCTTGGGCTTGATTTGCGCGGTGGCGCGCATCTTTTGGCTGAGGTGCGGGTTGAGGATGTCTATACCGCACGTATGGATGCGCTTTGGCCCGAGTTGCGGGATGCCTTGCGCGATGCCCGCGATGAGGTCGGCCCCATTCGCCGCACCGATGCCCCCGCAGGCGAATTGCGGGTGCAATTGGGTGAGGCTTCGGGCATGGCCCGCGCGGTGGAATTGGCCCGCGGTTTGGGTGGCCCTGTTGTCAGCCTAACAGGTGTAGGATCAGCCAGCCTTGAGGCGCGCGGCGAGGGCGATGTGCTGATCGTCTCGCTTTCTGAGGCGGAGAAGATCGCAACCGATGATCGCACCATGCAGCAATCTGTGGAAATTGTGCGCCGCCGTGTGGATGAGGCAGGCACCCGTGAGCCGACCATCCAACGCCAAGGCGAAAACCGGATTTTGATCCAAGTTCCCGGTGTAGGCTCTGCACAAGAGTTGAAAGACCTGATTGGCACCACGGCACGCCTGACCTTTAACCCTGTCATCACCCGCACCAGCGACCCTGAGGCCCGTGTGGACGCGCGGCAACTGCTGCTGCCCTCGATGGATGAAGAAGGCGCGTATTATATTCTAGAAGAAACCCCCGTGGTGACGGGTGATGATCTCGTGGACAGCCAACCTGGTTTTGACGCGCAAAATGGCCAGCCCAATGTCAGCTTCCGCTTTAACCCGCATGGCGCGCGCCTCTTTGGCGAATATACATCTGCTAATGTCGGTGCGCCATTTGCCATTGTTCTGGACAATGAGGTTATTTCAGCGCCCACAATCCGTCAGGCGATCACGGGCGGCTCTGGTCAGATTACAGGAAGTTTCACAGTCGAAAGTTCGACCCAATTGGCGGTTCTTCTGCGCGCAGGGGCCTTGCCCGCTGAGATGACCTTCCTTGAGGAACGCACCATTGGCCCTGAATTGGGGGCTGATAGTATCGCAGCGGGTCGGATTGCCGCGATTGTGGCCTTTCTGGCGGTGCTGCTGTTCATGCAGGCGAGCTATGGCCTTTTCGGCCTTTTCGCCAATATCGCGCTGCTGATGAACGTGGCGATGATCTTTGGTATCCTAAGCCTTGTGGGGGCAACCCTGACATTGCCGGGGATTGCGGGGATCGTCCTGACGATTGGTATGGCGGTTGATGCCAATGTGTTGGTCTTTGAACGGATCCGTGAAGAATTGAAAACTGCACGCGGCCCCGCCCGCGCGATTGAACTAGGCTATGATCGTGCGATGTCAGCGATTGTGGATGCCAATATCACAACCTTCCTAATCGCGGTGATCCTGTTCACCCTTGGCTCTGGCCCTGTCAAAGGCTTTGCCGTCACCTTGGCCATTGGGATCATCACATCTGTTTTCACTGCGCTTTATGTGACGCGGGTCATGGTCGTGACATGGTTCGAACGCGCCCGCCCCAAAAAGATCGAGGTCTGATATGAAACGTCTGAGACTGGTTCCAGAAGTCACCAATATCGACTTCTTCCGTCATGCCCGTATCACCTTTGGGGCCTCTGTGGTGGCGGTGTTTCTGTCCATTGGGGTTTGGTTCGCGCTTGGTCTGAATTTCGGGATTGATTTTTTGGGTGGCACGACCATCCGTGCCGAAAGCTCGACCCCTGTCGATGTTGGGGCCTATCGTGAAGCCCTCAGCCCGCTGGGCCTTGGCGATATCGCGATTTCCGAAGTGTTCGACCCAAGCTTTGGCGAAAACCGCCATGTGGCCATGATCCGAATTCAAGCACAGGCGGGTGAAGAGTCTGTTACGCCCGAGATGATCGCGGCGGTTGAAGCCGCATTGCAAACCATCGCGGCGGATATGACCTTCCCATCGGTAGAATCCGTTGGCCCCAAAGTCTCGGGTGAATTGATCACCACAGCCCTCATTGCGGTGGGCGCGTCCCTTGCGGCGATTTTGATTTATATTTGGCTGCGATTTGAGTGGCAATTTTCGGTCGGTGCAATTGCGGCGCTGGTGCATGACGTTCTGCTGACCATTGGCCTCTTTTCCCTTCTCCAAATCCGTTTCGATCTGGCGACCATTGCCGCGATTCTGACGATCATCGGTTATTCGATCAACGATACGGTGGTGATTTTTGACCGCCTGCGCGAGAATCTGATCAAATACAAAAAGCGCGATTTGCAGGATGTGATGAACCTATCGGCCAATGAAACACTCAGCCGCACCTTGATGACATCTGGCACCACCCTTTTGGCGCTTTTGGCGCTGCTTGTTCTGGGGGGGGATGTGATCCGCAGCTTCGTCTTTGCGATTTTCTGGGGTGTCATCGTTGGCACCTATTCCTCGATCTATGTTGCAAAGAACGTGGTGTTGATGATTGGCGTAAAGCGCGATTGGACAAAACCAGACCAGAAGGCAGGCACGACCTTCGCGGAAAAAACCTAATCCGAAGGGGGGCGTATGTCCGATGGAACTTAACGAGGTGCGCTATAATGGCGGCATGCCGATTGATGGATATGGCGCAGGCTTTTTCCGCATTGACGGGGCGGTCTATCACGGCGCTCAGCTGATCTTGCCCAATGGGCGGCAGGATTGGGGCGGCTATGATGATCCCGCGCCCCTGCTTGCAGCGGCGGGTTTAATTGATGTTTTGCTGATTGGCACAGGGGCAGAGATTGCGCATATTCCCGCCAAACTACGCGCGGCACTTGAAGGCGCGGGATTGGGTGTCGAAGTGATGGGCAGCCCCTCAGCCGCGCGCAGCTATAATGTGCTGCTTGGCGAGGGGCGGCGCATCGGTGCGGCCCTGCTCCCTGTTTAGGCAACCTGCCGAAACACGGCGTTCAATGCGCTGTTCAGCTTGTCGCACATTTCATCCATTTGCTCATTGGTCAGATTGAACGGCGGACACAGAACCACGGACTGTCCCAAGGGGCGGCAAATCAAGCCGTGATCCGTGCAGGTGTTGGCGATGCGCTCACTGACCGATAAATCCGAGGCAAAGGGGGTTTTTGTGGCGCGATCCTGCACCGCCTCAAGCGCCCACATATAGCCGATCCCGCGCAACTCGCCGATATTTGGGTGCTTCGCGATCTCGCGAAGACCTGCCTCCATGCGGGGTGCGCCGATCTTTACCATATCGGCCAATCCCTCGTTCAGAACCACATCGATTGCCTTAAGCGCAACAGCGCAGCCCACAGGATGGCCTGAGGCGGTGAAGCCGTGCGGAAATTCCTCGACCGGGTCGATGGTGGCTTGCAGTCGCGCGGATAATTCTGGCCCTAAAATCACCGCGCCCATCGGGAAATAGCCTGCGGTCAGCACCTTGGAGGAGATAATCGCATCAGGCACAAACTGATAAGTGTCGCATCCCCATATGTTGCCCGTGCGACCAAAGCCGCAGATCACCTCATCTGCGATGAGAGGGATGTTATGCTTGCGCAAGATCTGTTGCACGATCTGGAAATAGCCTGCTGAGGGGGGGATCACGCCGCCTGCACCCATGACGGGTTCTGCGAAAAACCCCGCGATTGTGTCGGCGCCTTCGCGCGCGATGACCTCCTCCAATTCTGCGCCAAGGCGGGCGCTGAATTCTGCCTCGGTTTCATCTGCGCGCCCTTCACGCCAGTAATGCGGACAAGTCAGGTGGATGAACCCCTCCATCGGAAGACCAAAGAGGCTGTTGTAGGGTTTGCCTGTCATCGAGGCTGAAACCGCGGTGACGCCATGATAGGCATTCTTGCGGGTCAGAATCTTGCGCCCCTGTGGCCGCCCCTCGGCCTGTGTCATGAACCATAGCATCTTGACCATGGTGTCATTCGCCTCAGACCCAGAATTGGTGTAAAACACCTTGCCGCTGTCAAAGGGGGATACCTCAATCAGACGTTCCGAGAGGGCAACAGTCTGATCTGACATCCGCCCGAAAAAGGCGTGATAGCCAGGAAAGCGGTCATATTGCGCCTTGGCGGCTTCGGCCAAACCTTTGTGATCAAACCCCGCCACCATATTCCACAGGCCAGAGTTCGCGTCCAAATAGCGTTTGCCGTTTGTGTCGAACACATAAGGTCCCTCGCCATGGGTTAAAACGACAGTGCCTCGATCCCGAACGGATGGCAGATCGGTAAAGCCATAAAGACTATATTCTTCAGCGCGGGCTTCCCATGAATTGAGCGGGCTATGATCATGCGCGGGCATCTGGTCACTCCTTCAAGCGTGTCTGTGCAGAGGCTAGCGCCGCATCTGCGCTGCTGCAATTGGGCAAACGCGCCAAAGCCATAATAAAAAACCCGCGCAAAATCGTGCGCGGGCTTGTCTTGCTGTTGGATCAGCGGTGCTGCGTTAGGTGCCGTAGGCGGCCTCCTCTGACCCCATCACATCTTCGGCCGCCATCACCAGCGCGTTAATGATAAAGTCAAGCTCGCTGCGTGTCAGGCGGGCGGGCAGGCGCACATCGCAGGCGCGCATCAACATCGCGCGGGTCTTTGGCAGATCAGGCCTCTCACCGGGAATGAATTGCCAGTTCCAAAACGCACGGGCATTGTCGGTTGATAGGCCAAAGACCTGCACCTTCACGCCGCGCGCTGCTGCTGCATCTTGAAAGGCGACCGCATCCTCATCGCGCGCAAAATCCACCAGATTAAACTGGATAGAATCTGGTGCGCGGGTTTCGGGCGCCAAGGCAGGGGGAACATTCAGCCAAGGTGATTTGTTCAACTCACCCGCGACATAGTCGTGATTGGCAAGGCCATCGCGCACACGGCGCGCCAATTCAGGCAATTGCGGACGGATCACTGCGGCAGACAGGTTTTGCAGGCGCATGTTGTAAAGCGGCAATTGGTTTTGCCAACGTGCAAAGGCCTCAGCCAATTCTGGGTCATTTTGACCATTCGGGCCTTTGTGCTTTTTCCAATTATGCTCATAGGCCCCTGACATGATCACAGCGCGGGCAATCAGGTCGGGATCATTCGAGATTAAAATTCCGCCTTCGCCCGCGTTGATCATTTTATAAGACTGGAAAGAGAAACACCCAACTTTGCCAATGGTGCCAATTTTTTCGCCATGCCACAGCGTGCCAAGCGAATGGGCCGCGTCCTCAATCACGGGGATATTGCGCGCGTCACACAGCGCCTTGATGGCATCCATATCGGATGTATGGCCGCGCATATGGCTGATCAAAACCGCATCAATGTCTTGGTCGATCTTGGCTGTGAAATCGTCCAAATCAATGCGGTAGTTTTCGCCCACTTCGACCAATACAGGCTGCATCCGTGCATGCACGATGGACGAGGGGACAGCGGCAAAGGTGAAGGCAGGAATAATCACCCGCGCGCCCTGTTTCAGGCCAAGCGCCTCGAGCGATAAAAACAGCGCGGCGGAACAAGAGGACACCGCAAGCGCGTATTTCACGCCCATCAAATCTGCAAATTCGCGCTCAAGCAGCGCAACAGGCGCATCGGCGGGGGCGGTGTAGCGGAACAGGTCGCCAGAGTGCAGAAGTCGGTCGATCTCGGCACGCGCGGCTTCGGGGATCGGTTCTGCGTCATAAACATTTGGCGCAACGGTCATGATTTCACCTTTTTGAAAAAGTCCCTTTCAAAAATCTTTACATAAAAAGCGGTTCAAAATCTAGCGAAGCTTTTGTGACACTGGGGCGGTCAGGGCAATTCGCCATGCGTCTGTGGCATCAGTGCCGCAGCGCTAAATTCCCAATCGGTCGCGCAAAGCGAACCATGTCATTGCAAGGGCAAGGATTGGCGCGCGCAATGCGCTGCCACCTGGAAAGCGGGGCGTGGGAAGGGTTGCGAATGTCTCAAGCCCGCGCCCATCCCCCAAAATAGCCTCGGCCATAATTCGCCCCGCCATGCCTGACAGCGCAGCGCCTTGTCCCGAAAACCCGCCAGCGGCGATGATATTGGGCGCGATGCGCTTGACCATCGGCAAACGGGTGGGGGTGATGCCAAGCGCGCCACCCCAAACATAGTCGATCTTCACCCCCTCAAGCTGAGGGAAT
Organism: Roseobacter sp. HKCCA2468; assembly: GCF_037805105.1. NCBI lineage: Bacteria > Pseudomonadati > Pseudomonadota > Alphaproteobacteria > Rhodobacterales > Roseobacteraceae > Roseobacter > Roseobacter sp. HKCCA2468. Next base: position 20,799 of record NZ_JBBLYN010000003.1, on the reverse strand, counting down.
AGGCGATGCATCCGTGCGACAAGCGCGGTGGAGATATCATCGGGAAAGCCAATCGAATAGCTTTCCCGCCCGCCGAATAAAAACCGCCGATCTGCGCTGAAGCGATAGTAATTCACAACGAATTTGCTATCCGCCACGGCAATATCTTGGCTCAGCACCTCTTGCCATTTTTGGGGCAGGGGTTCGGTCGCAGCAATGAAACTGTTAATGGGCATCACGGCCGCATTCACCTGCGGCAGAATATTGGGCAGATACCCATTTCCTGCGACAATCACCTGATCTGCTGTGACGCTGCCCTTGGCAGTTTTCAGGGTTGCCTTTGCCCCGCGGACAATTTCTGTCACCTCGCTGCATTCGTGGATGACCGCCCCTTCGGCCTCGGCTGCACGGGCAAGGGCTTGGGCATAGGCCAAGGGGTGTAGATGTCCGCCGCTTGGGTCAAGCGTGCCACCGCGATAAAGCGGGGATTTGACCAATTCCGCAAATTGGGAACGATCCATCACATGGATTTCATGGTCATAGGTGCGGGCCATATAATCAGCCTCGCGGGCCAATTCATCCCGCTCGGCCATGCTATAGGCGCCATGCGCGATCCCTGAGCGATATTCTGCTTCGGGCGCGTGGGTCTCGCAAAAATCGCGCAGGTTTTTCTTTGCCGCTTCGCTCAGGGCCCATAAGGCGCGGGCCGCATCGGCCCCAAGTCGCGCCTCAAGCCAATCTTGCCCCTTGTTAAAGCCAGAATGCACCTGCCCGCCATTGCGCCCCGATGCCCCAAACCCCACGCGATGCGCGTCTAGAACCACAACCCGCACGCCACGGCGGGCAAGGGTTAGGGCCGCCCAAAGACCTGTGAACCCTGCGCCCAAGATGGCCACATCAGCGCGGATCATGTCGGCCAATGCGGGCCGATCCGGCGCGGGGGGCACTGAGGCCGCATACCAAGAGGGGGCATGATGTCCCGAAATGTCGTTGCGATAGAGCGGGTTCATACGTTCAACAAAAGATGCTCGCGTTCCCAAGGGCTGATGACTTGCAGGAATTCTTTATATTCGAGGTCTTTGACTGTCTTGTAGACGCTACAAAATTCAGGCCCGAGGATTTCGGTCATTGCCGCGTTTTCCACGAATAAATCCAAAGCATCGCCAAGGCCGCGGGGAATATTGTCATCGCCTTGATAGGCATCGCCCTTGAATTCAGCGCTTGGCATTTTGCCCTCTTGCAGCCCGATCAAACCGCAGGCCAGAGAGGCGGCAATCCCAAGATAGGGGTTGCAATCCATGCCTGGCAGGCGGTTTTCAACACGGCGGCTTGCAGGGTCGGACACGGGCACACGCAGGCCTGTCGTGCGATTATCTCGGCCCCATTCAAGGTTAATGGGGGCTGCGAAATCAGGGACATAGCGGCGATAGCTGTTTACATATGGGGCGAGGAGGGCAATCGCAGCAGGCAGGTTGTTCTGCAGCCCTGCGATGAAATGTAGAAATTCGGGCGTTTCATCACCTGACAGGGTCGAGAAGATATTTTGCCCTGTGGCCATATCCACCACTGAATGATGGATATGCATCGCTGAACCAGGCTCACCCTCAATCGGTTTCGCCATAAAGGTGGCATAGCAGTTGTGGCGCAACGCGGCCTCGCGGATCATGCGCTTGAAATAGAAAATCTCATCTGCCAATCGCACAGGGTCGCCATGACGGAGGTTTAACTCAATTTGGCCTGCGCCGCCCTCTTGCAAGATACCATCAATCTCAAGGCCCATGGCTTCGGCAAAGTCGTAGATATCGTCAATCACAGGGCCATATTCATCGACCGCAGACATGGAATAGGCCTGTCGGGCGGCAGCCCGCCGCCCTGAGCGGCCCATAGGTGGCTCGATCTCGCGGGCGGGGTCGGTGTTCGGGGCCACGAGGTAGAATTCCATCTCAGGCGCCACAATCGGCGCGAGCCCTTTGGCGTTATACATTTCGACCACGCGGCGTAGCACATTGCGCGGGGCAAAGGGCACCATCTGACCCTGTTGGTCATGAATGTTATGGATCACCTGTAGCGTCCAATCGGCTGTCCATGGCGCAGGCAGGGCAGTATCCCAATCAGGGGTCAAAACCATATCAGGTTCAGTGAACCCATCAGGCGAAGCATCCGCCCAATCCCCCGTGATCGTTTGGAAGAAGATAGAATTGGGCAGGTAAAACTGGGTTTGGCCTGCAAATTTCTGGCCGGGCATGGCCTTACCGCGCGCAACACCTGCAAGGTCGGAGACGATACATTCCACCTCGTCCAAGCGGCGATTTTCTAGAAAACTGCGCGCAACCTCAGGAAGCTTGTCAAGAAAACTGTCATAAACGCTGCTCATGCAGGCACCTTGGCGCTTTTGAATAGGCTGGCCATCTGTTCAGCCAAAATCCCGTTATCGGTGGGGGCTGAAAGTTCGGCCTTGGCGCGCTGCAAGAGGGGGGCGGGCACAATCCCTTGACCCCGATGCGCAATCAACCCCGCAATCACATCAGCCCCGAATTCTGGATGGGCCTGCACAGTGAAGGTATGCCCCCCGTAAGACAGCATCGCATGGGCGCAAAATTCATTCGAGGCAAGGGTTTCCGCCTCCTCACAGGGGGTAATGACCTGATCTTGATGCCATGCGTTCAAATGCAATTTGCGGCCATCTTTGAGGTGGTATTCTTGCCGTCCGACACACCAGCCGCCTGAAAATTTTTCAACCCGCCCGCCAAGGGCCTGCGCAATGATTTGGTGCCCGAAACATACCCCAATCAACGGAATGCGCGCGGCGTGGATGTCGCGGATCAATGCCTCGAGCGGCGGGATAAACGGATGATCCTCATAGACCCCATGGCGTGAGCCCGTAATGAGCCACCCATCGGCATCAAACAGGCCTGTGGGAAACTCCATATCGACCACGTTATAGACGCGGAATTCGAAATCTTGCCCGTCCAAAAGCTGGGCAAAAAGCCGCGCGTAATCGGTGAAATCAGGTTTCAATTCATCAGGCATATGGCCTGTTTGTAAAATGCCAATGATCATGGGTGGCCTGTAAAAAAAAGATACCCAAAGGCTACGCCGCCGCGCATCGTTCGGCAAGGGGGCAGTTTAGACAGTGTCGAGGTAGAGTTGCATCTGCTCCTCGGGTGAAAGTTCGGCCATGTAATGCATCTCTTGACGCTTGGTGGCGAGGTAGTTTGCGACCAACTCCCGCGGAAAGATTTGCGCGGTCATCTGGCAGTCTTCAAAGGCCGCGATGGCCTCACCCCATGTGGTGGGCAAATGCGGGCTCGCCGCATCATAGGCGTTGCCATGGGTGGGCGCGGGGGGTGTGAGTTTGCCCTCAATCCCTGTGAGTGCCGCGCCAAGGATACTGGCCACCAAGAGATAGGGGTTCACATCACCCCCTGCGACCCGATGTTCGATCCGCCGCGCGGTAGGCGCGCCAGAGGGAACCCGCAGCGCGGTTGTGCGGTTTTCATAACCCCATGCCAAAGCAGTCGGGGCATGGGCGCCTGGCACAAATCGATCATAGCTGCTGGCATGGGGGGCGAAGATCAGCATAGACCCTGCCATCCCTTTCAAACACCCCGCAATGGCATGGTGCAGCGCCTCTGACCCTTCGGCGCTGCCATTGTCGAAAATATTGCGCCCCTGCTGATCAAGAACCGAGAAATGCATATGCATTCCGTTGCCCGCGTAATCCTCGTAGGGTTTCGCCATAAACGAGGCGGCAAAGCCGTATTTGCGCGCAACGCCTTTGACCAAAAGCTTGAACAGCCACGCGTCATCCGCCGCCTTCAAAGCATCGGATTGGTGCATCATATTGATTTCGAACTGTCCGGGGCCTGCCTCGGAAATCAATGTGTCGGCGGGTATATCCATCGCCTCGCAGGCATCATAAATTTCGGTAAAGAACTGATCGAAGGCATCAAGCTGCCTGAGGGCCAGAATTTCGGCTTGGTTGCGTCTTTTGCCTGAGCGGGGCGATGGCGGCACGCGCAAGTCGGGGCCGCGATCATCAATGATGTAGAATTCCAACTCAGTGGCCACAACAGGGGTCAGGCCAAGCGCCTTATACCGATCTAGAACCCGCGCCAGCGCGTGGCGCGGATCACCCGCAAAGGGGCGGCCATCTTCGTGGAACATCCAAAGCGGCAACAGCGCGGTTGGATTGCTGAGCCACGGCATTGGCACAAAGCCCCGCTCGGTCGGCAGAAGCAGACCATCGGGATCACCGCTTTCAAAGACAAGCGGGCTGTCATCGATATCTTCGCCCCAAATATCAAGGTTCATGACGGAGAAGGGAAAGCGTGTTCCGTCTTCCCATGCTTTTTGCGCATAGCGCCGCGCAATCCGTTTTCCGCGCGGCTGACCATTGAGATCAGAGGCCGCAACGCGGATCGTTTTGATCTCAGGATTATCGTTGAGATAGCTGCTCATGCGGCCAGTCTAGCGCGGCATTTTTGAAATGGCAGCGAAATTCGCGCAGGCAGGCGCGTAATTTACGCGCCTGCCTAAAGTTTGGCCACACGTTGGCGCGCAAGGGCGCTGTCGCGGTCGTTGATCCCCAACATGGGCGCCACCATACGCAATAGCGCGTCCTCATCCGCGCTGCGCTGCCCATCGGCTAAGGCAATCGCCCAAAGGGCCTCAATCACCACGATCCGATCTTCATAGGCGACCGACTCCTTGATGGCGCGTGTAAAGCGCACCGTGTCTGGCGCTTCTGCTTCAACCGCCTCGGCCTCATGGATCAGGGCATCAACGCCTGACGGGTCAAGGCGGTAGCGCGCCGCCAAGGTTTCCGCGATTTTTGCGCGTTCCGCTTGGGCATAATCGCCGTCACTGCGCGCAAGGCGCACGAGTAAGGCGCAAAGCGCCAGCCGCGCATCGCTGTCAGTGATGGGTTCTGGTTTGGGCGCGCCAAGGCGGCGAAGGAGATCTGCAAACATAGGCCCCAATATAAGCCGTTTTTGCGATAAGAGAACCCGCCTAATGCGCCTTGGCTTTTGCAAACACCGCTGCAATCTCGGCCAATGCGGCCTCCATGCCGAAAGGCGGGTTGAGAATAAACAGGCCCGAGCCAATCATCCCATGCCCTTCGCGGGCGGGGGGGAAGGTTTGGCGGTGGAGCATCGCATCAGCAAAGGTTTGGCGTAACTCTGTTTCCATCGGCTGATGGGCTGTGTTTGCGAGGATCGGATACCACAAGATTATAATTCCAACATTCCATTTGCGCGCCAACTGACCCATGATTTTTGGAATGCGGGCATAGTCGGTCTTCACCTCATAGGAGGGATCAATCAACATGAGGCCACGCCGTGGATCAGGTGGGCAGATGGATTGGGCCATCTCGAACCCGTCTTGGCGATAGAGCTGCGCACCGCCCGCTTGGATCATTGCCGCCTGCAGGGCAGCGTGTTCCTGAGGATGCAATTCTGCCAGATGTAAATTATCCATGGGCCGCAATAATTCCGCCGCCAAGAGGGGAGAACCCGCATAGGCCTGAGGGCCGTATTTTGCGGCAATTTTTTCCTGCAGGGTCGCATAAGGATGATCTGCTGCAAAACCTGCGCGCAAGCGGGCGATGCCTGCCTCTGCTTCGCCCGTTTTGACGGCTTCGGGGGCGGCAAGATCATAAAGCCCCCGCCCCGCATGGGTTTCGATATAACTCAGCGGTTTGTCTTTGCGCGTCAGGTAATCCAAGACCCATGCGAGGGCCGCGTGCTTATGCACATCGGCCAAATTGCCCGCATGATAGATATGTTGATAAGACAGCATCGCGGGCCTGTCAGGCAGGCTTAGACAAGCCTGCTGACATCCTTGGCTGCCCGCACAAAGTCACGGAACAGCGGGTGCGGTGCGAAGGGTTTCGATTTCAATTCTGGATGGAACTGAACCCCGATATACCACGGGTGGTCTTTGATCTCGACAATCTCGGGCAGTTTCCCATCGGGCGAAAGGCCCGAGAAAAGCAGACCGCATTTTTCAAGTTTATCACGATATTTGATATCGACTTCATAGCGGTGGCGATGACGTTCCTCGATGGCGGTTGTGCCATAGGCCTCGGCTACGCGGCTGCCTTCTGCGAGAACCGCATCATAGGCACCCAAACGCATCGTGCCGCCCTTATCGTCATCGGATTTGCGGGTGACTTTATAATTGCCCTGCACCCACTCTTTGAGGTGATACACAATCGGCTCGAACCGCTTTTGACCCGCTTCGTGATCAAATTCCTCCGATCCTGCTTTGGCCATGCCCGCCAGATTGCGCGCAGCCTCGATCACCGCCATTTGCATACCCAAGCAGATGCCCAAATAAGGGATCTTGCGGGTTCGGGCGAATTCTGCAGCCTTGATCTTGCCCTCTGTTCCGCGCTCGCCAAACCCACCAGGGACAAGGATCGCATGGAAGCCCTCAAGATGTGGCGCAGGATCTTCGCGGTCGAAAATCTCGGCATCAATCCATTCGGCGCGCACTTTGACGCGGTTGGCCATGCCGCCATGGGTCAGCGCCTCGGCGATAGATTTATAGGCATCTTCCAACTGCGTGTATTTGCCAACAATCGCCACGCGCACTTCGCCTTCGGGATTGTGAATGCGATCTGATACATCTTCCCAACGGCTGAGATCTGGCTTCGGGGCGGGGGCGATTTGGAAAGCATCCAACACCGCCTGATCCAACCCTTCGCGGTGATAGGCCAAAGGTGCATCATAAATCGTGCTAAGGTCTTGTGCGGCAATCACGCTATCGGGGCGCACATTGCAAAATAGCGCAAGCTTCTCGCGCTCTTTGCGCGGGATTGGCCCCTCAGAACGGCATACCAAAATATCGGGGGCAAGCCCGATAGAGCGCAGCTCCTTTACGCTGTGTTGGGTGGGCTTCGTTTTCAACTCACCCGATGCTTTGATATAGGGCAACAGGGTCAGGTGCATAAAGATACACTGGCCACGCGGGCGCTCTTGGCCGAATTGACGGATCGCCTCAAAAAACGGCAGGCCCTCGATATCGCCGACCGTGCCGCCGATTTCGCACAGCATGAAATCCACTTCATCCTCGCCGATGGCGATGAAATCTTTGATCTCATTGGTGACGTGGGGAATCACTTGGATGGTTTTGCCGAGGTAATCACCACGGCGCTCTTTTTCCAAAACGTTGGAATAAATGCGGCCTGATGAGACGCTGTCCGTTGCGCGGGCAGAGACGCCTGTGAAGCGCTCGTAATGGCCCAAATCCAGATCGGTTTCAGCACCATCATCGGTCACGAAAACTTCGCCATGTTCAAAGGGCGACATCGTCCCAGGATCAACGTTGAGATAGGGGTCAAGCTTGCGCAAACGCACGGTGTAGCCACGTGCCTGTAGCAATGCACCTAGCGCGGCTGACGCGAGGCCCTTGCCAAGCGAAGAGACCACACCACCCGTGATAAAAATGTATCGTGCCATATACCTGTATTCTCCCGCGCGGGCTATTTTGTCTGTTGGAAACAGACCGCGTTTGCCACCTGTATCACGGGATTTGACCGTATCAGGATTCGTGTCCTTAGGGCAAGCGGTCAGCGCTATATCATGTGGCTAAAAATAACAAAGACCCAATATTTATTGGGCCTTTGCGGTGAATTAATTTTAGATGCTGCGTTATTCCGCCCGTGGCGGCAGCGCAGGCGCATCCCCCAGTGCTGGGGGCAGAAGGCTATCTGCCGCAGGCGCGCTGTCGTTTGTGCCATCGGTTGCGGCCCCGTCAACGGGGGCTGATGTGCCGATGCGGTCTAGCACAGATGTGGTGGCCGAGTTTCGCGCCGCCAAAATGGTCAATGTAACCGATGTAATTAAAAACGCAGTCGCAAAGGCCCATGTGAGTTTGCTGAGGGCTGTTGCCGCTTGGCGGCCTGTCATAAGGCCACCGCCTGCACCACCGCCGCCACCAAGGCCCATGCCGCCCCCTTCGGAGCGCTGCAAAAGCACCACGGCAATCAAGCAGATTGCGAGGATAAGATGGATGACGAGAACGATATTTTCCATGAGCGGCCTCAGGTGCGTGTCTGTAACAATCCGTCACTTTTCGCGGCTTACTTAGGGGATGCGACCCGCCGCCGCAAGCCAAGAGTTTCACAACTTTAAGGCGAATCCTTTGAATATTGCAACACATATGACAGTTCCATGACCCAAGGATGCGGGCCCGTCCCGCGTTCTGCCGCAGGCGGGCTATGCGTTTCGCGCTTTTCACCGAGGCTGCGTGTCGTTATAGACGCCATCGTTTGCAAGAGCCGGCCATTCTGGCCTGCGGATAAGGACGGATCGTAAAATGGCGAATGTTGTGGTTGTTGGCGCGCAATGGGGGGATGAAGGCAAGGGCAAGCTTGTCGACTGGCTCAGCGAGCGCGCAGATGTGATTTGCCGCTTTCAAGGCGGGCATAACGCAGGCCATACATTGGTGATTGACGGCAAGGTCTACAAGCTCAACGCGCTGCCTTCGGGTGTGGTGCGCGGCGGCAAGCTGAGCGTTATTGGAAATGGCGTTGTTCTCGATCCTTGGCATCTCATCGAAGAGATCGCAAAAATCCGCCAAGATGGTGTGACCATCAGTCCTGAAACACTGATGATTGCGGAGAATACCCCGCTGATCCTGCCAATCCATGGTGAGTTGGATCGTGCCCGCGAGGATGCGGCCAGCGCCGGCACCAAAATCGGCACCACAGGCCGCGGGATCGGCCCTGCCTATGAAGATAAGGTTGGTCGCCGTTCAGTGCGGGTAGCGGATTTGGCGGATGAGGCCACCTTGATCGCCCGTGTTGATCGCGCGCTGCAGCATCACGACCCGCTGCGCCGTGGCCTTGGCATCGCGCCTGTCGATCGCGATGCGCTGATCGAAAAGCTCAAGGCCATTGCGCCTGAGATTTTGCCCTATGCCGCACCCGTTTGGAAGGTTCTGAACGAACAGCGCCGCGCGGGTAAGCGTATTTTGTTCGAGGGCGCACAAGGCGCGCTGCTGGACATTGATTTTGGCACTTATCCCTTTGTGACCTCCTCCAACGTCATTGCAGGGCAGGCTGCGACAGGTGTCGGCCTTGGGCCAGGTGCGGTTGATTATGTGCTGGGCATCGTAAAGGCCTACACAACTCGCGTGGGCGAGGGGCCGTTTCCAACGGAATTGGACGATGACGATGGCACCCGTCTGGGGACGCGTGGCCATGAATTTGGCACGGTCACAGGGCGCAAGCGGCGCTGCGGGTGGTTTGACGCCGCCCTTGTGCGCCAGACCTGCGCGACCTCTGGTGTGAATGGCATTGCGCTGACGAAGCTGGATGTTCTTGACGGGTTTGACACGCTCAAAATCTGCGTGGGCTATGAATTGGACGGCACGCGGATTGATTACCTTCCAACCGCGTCTGAGGCGCAAAAACGCTGCACGCCAATCTATGAAGAGATGGAAGGGTGGCATGAGACGACCGAAGGCGCGCGCTCTTGGGCGGATTTGCCTGCCAACGCGATCAAATATGTGCGCCGTGTGGAGGAGTTGATTGACTGCCCCGTGGCGCTACTTTCCACCTCACCCGAGCGTGAAGACACAATTCTTGTGACTGACCCGTTCGCGGATTGATCTGATCACCGACCAAAGGGAGAGCTGCCTGTCATGGCCCTTGGCTATAAAACCCGCAAGCGTTTGTCCCTGCTTATCCTGATCTTCGGGCTGCCTGCTTATATAGCGGCTGCGTGGTGGCTGATGAGCTTGTTTGAGCGCCCGTCCATCTGGGTGGAGTTTGCCATATATGTGGGGCTTGGTATTTTGTGGGCCCTGCCGTTCAAAGCCGTTTTCAAGGGCGTTGGACAGGCGGACCCAGACGCAGCTCATGACGATCAGCGCTAGCCATTAAGCGAGAGAAAAGGCCCCATTCTCATCGCGGCTGATGCGATCTGACTGCAACAAGGCTGCAAACCCTTGCAACAGCGTCTCGCGTTCGAAACCTGCCCCTGCATCGACCTCAAGCAGCTCAAGGATTTGTGGGCGCTGAAACTTTGGGCTGTCGGAATAGTCGATGATATGGCGCGCCGCCAAAAGAATTGCGTCCTCCGCCGTTTTAGGGGCCGCGTCTAGAAACGCCGCCGCAAAATTTCCACGAAGGTCTGGGCGCAATTTCGGCAGGGTTTCTGCACCGCCCCCAAGACTGGCGGTGCGTTCTGCCAACATCGCCAAAGTTGCCGTGAACTTGCGGGTTGGCATGCGTGGCACGGGCGCGCCATTGGCATAGCCCCCGCCACCCGCCACGGCGCGGCGTGGGGGCAAAGCTTCCTCAACGTCGCCAAGTGCGGGTGCAGTGAGGTCAATGCGTTGTTCGGACACCAGCACCAAGGGGGCAGGTCGGGTTGCCACCTCAGATGCCTCTGGCCCGTTGTCCAAACTGCCACGCTTTACATCTACGCTCACGCGGCGCGCCCTCTCGGTTGCTTGCGCGACTTGTGCCTCAGCACTTGTTGCAGCCATCGCCGCCTTGAGGTGGCGCAAAGTGTTTTGACGGCGTGCGTGTCCCTCATCACCCATATAGGCTTCGCTTGAGGCGAAGAGACGGGCCGCCACCGCGTCAGGATTGTCGGCGGGCGCTGCCATCTCTGGCTTGGCGGTTGGGCTTTTCCCTTCTTCCTGCGCAATGGCGTTGAGCTGTGCCATCAACTCGTCATCGGCCACAGTGTCGAGGGTAGTCATTGCAGGTGCAGGCGGGGGTGCCTCCGCGTCACGCGTGTCGCGTTTGGCCAAATCATCGATCCGCTCGGTCATCTCGGTGACGATATCAAGCGGTGGGATGTCTGAAGGCGCAGCTTCGCTTGCAGTGGCGGGGGTGGCCTCAGCCTCGACAGGGCTGTCTGGTGCCGGGGATACGGGCAGGTGATCTGGTGTTTCTGGTTTGGGCGCTGTGCGGCGGATGCGCGCCTCGTTCAGAATATCGGCAAGGGCAGCTTCTGCTGCAGCGGCCAAATCGGGATTATCTGTTGCCTCCGCAAAAGTTTCGCCAACCGTGGTTGCCTTTTCGGTTTCGGCTGTCCGTTGCGGGGCTGCCGCCTGCGCAATCGGCTCAGGCGATATTTCAGGCGTAGGTTCCGCCGCGATGGTTGACGCAGCTTCGGGCGTTTTGCGCAAGGCGACAGGCGCGGTCATATCAGAGGCTTCTGCCTCTCGATTGCGGGTTAAGGCCTCGATTTGTGGGTCACGCTCCGATGCTACGGGATCCGCTGAAATCTCAACCGCGGGCTCAGGTTTCGCGGGGGGTGCCATGAAATCGGCGTCAGCGTGTTGATCTTCGGTAAACTCGTCTTGCGGCGCACGCGAGATCACGCTGCTTAATGCCGCTAATCTGGGACGCCTGGGCCCCTCCACAGCATTTGGGGGGGCGGTGCAGAAACGGCTGCATCGCCCTTCGGTGCATCGGCGGGCTTTGGGTCAGGCATAGGTGCTGCGCCCGCATCAGGGTTTTGGGCCTGCGGTGCTGTGGGCTGCGCGACAGCGGTCGCCGTGTCTGGGGCAGGTGCATCCTGAGCAAGCTCGGGGCGCAGGATCATGCCGTTTTCAATCATCTCGGCGCGAATTTTTCCTCGTGCCGCGGTTTCAGCGAATTGGCGCAGCATCTCTGCATCGGGCTGCGGGGGTTCTGCGCCAAAAAAACGATCCTCTGCGGCGAGGTCACGGAAATATTCTGCGACACCTTTCATGGCGCTGAACGGATCATCAAACCCCTCCAACGTGCAGGAAAATGTGCCATAGGACACCGTTAGAATTTTTTGCGTTTCACCCATCTGAACCACTCGCTTGCGCTTTGGGGCGCATAGATTTCATTTATCATTTATTCATTTACGGTAAAAAAACTATTAATCATAAAGACGACAGGATTGGGGCTATTCAGTGATGAATTCTTGCGAAATTCGCCACAATGCGGCGAGAGAGCCGCGGATCGTTTCCGAAGCGGGATTGATCTGCCTGATTGGTGGCGGGGCGGTCGATTTTGAGGCCGTGCAGGATTTGGTCGCGCGCGGGGCGATTCTTGTGGCGGCAGATGGAGGGGCGGATCATGCCCGCGCACTCGGTCTGCAACCTGTTGCCGTGATTGGGGATATGGATTCCATCAGCCCTGAGACGCGCGACCAATTTGGGGATGTTCTGCATCACATTCCCGAGCAAGACAGCACCGATTTTGAGAAATCTTTGCTGGTTTTGGATGTTGCGGGGATCATAGGTTTTGGGTTTCTAGGGCCGCGCGCCGATCATGGATTGGCCGCAATGCAGGCCTTGGCACGGCATCAAGGCGCGCCTGTCATTTTGCAAAGCGCGCAGGATGTGGTTTTCCACCTACCTGCGCATCGTGAAATGGCTTTTGAATTGCCGCGAGATACGCGGGTCTCTTTGTTCCCTTTTGCCTCTGTGGCCTGTGCCGCTGAGGGGCTGCGTTGGCCCCTCGATGGTTTGACCTTCGACCCGATGGGGCAGATTGGCACATCCAACAAGGCCACGGGTGGGGCGCTGCGTCTGATGGCCAAGGGGGCAGGGCTGCTTGCCATTTTGCCTGCGCGCCACCGTGATCAGGTTTTGCAGAGTTTCGGTTTGTCTCTTTGACCCTCGCATCCCTGAACAAGTTTCGCTAAACATGATGCGAGATCGACAAACGCCACTGGCGCAGCGCGGCTGACCCTTTGGCATGACAATATGGAGACGCGCGAATGGCGGCTGACCTGAACCCAATTGATAAAGCAAAATATGTGGCGGCAAAGCGCGCTGTTGATTTTGTTGAAGATGGGATGCGCCTTGGGCTTGGGACGGGATCAACAGCAGCATGGATGGTGCGCTGTCTGGGCGAGATGGTGCGCGAAGACGGATTGCAGGTGACAGGTGTCGCCACATCAACCCGCACAGCAGAGCTTGCCCGTGAAGTTGGCATCACAGTCAAAACCTTGGACGAGGTGAAATGGCTGGATCTCACGATTGATGGCGCGGATGAGTTTGACCCAAACTTGAACCTCATCAAAGGTGGCGGTGGTGCGTTGTTGCAAGAAAAAATCGTAGCAACAGCTTCAGATCAGATGATCGTGATTGCCGAACCTGCAAAAGAGGTAACGGGTCTTGGGGCCTTCCCCTTGCCCGTTGAGGTTATTCCGTTTGGATGGCAAACCACCAAAGCCCTGATTGAGGAAGTTTTGGTCAATCTCGATGTTCTGGGTCGCAGCACATCTTTGCGCCTTTCGGGGGAAGAGCCCTATCGCACAGATGAAGGGAATTTCATCATCGACTTGCATCTCAAGCGCATTGCCAACCCGCAACAAGCCTCGCTTGTTCTGAACCAGATCCCTGGCGTGGTAGAGAATGGTCTGTTCTTAGATATTTGCGACATTATCGTGATCGGCAATGGCGATGGCACCGTTGAGGTGCGCAATATCAACGATGGCACGGTCGAGCGGGAAAAGATCGAAATTCTTGAGGGTGATAACCTCTTTAACCTCTCCTAATCCCTCAACTCAGGCTGATTGATGACATTCGACTATGATCTTTTCGTAATTGGTGGCGGCTCTGGCGGGGTGCGCGCCGCCCGCGTTGCAGCAGGTTTGGGGGCCAAGGTGGCCTTGGCTGAGGATAGCCGCATGGGGGGCACCTGTGTGATCCGCGGATGCGTGCCCAAAAAACTGATGGTCTTTGCCTCGGAATATGCGCCGATGGCAGAAGATGCAGCGGCCTATGGGTGGGATATTTCACTGGGGGCATTTCATTGGCCGAATTTCCAGCGCAAATTATCCGCCGAGTTAGATCGCTTGGAAGGGGTTTATAACGGCCTGTTGGACAAATCAGGCGTCACTGTTTTTGCGCAGCGCGCCACCCTGTCGGATCCGCATTCCGTGCGCCTTGCCGATGGCACAATCAAATCCGCGAAACATATCTTGATCGCTACGGGCGGTCGGCCCGTCCGCCCCGATGTAAAAGGCGCGGAATATGGCATTGTATCGGATGATATTTTCAACCTGCCGCAACTGCCGAAATCAATATTGATTGTGGGTGGTGGCTATATCGCGTGCGAGTTTGCCTGTATTCTCAACGGCCTTGGGGTTGAGGTCACGCAATATTATCGCGGCGCACAAATTCTGCGTGGCTTTGATGATGAGGCGCGTGGGCTGATTTGCGACCAGATGCGGGCCAATGGGATTTCTATCCATATGGGCACCGATGTGATCGGGATTGAGAAAACAGACACGGGCTTGCGTGTTGAGGCGACAAATGGCGAGACGCAAAGTTTCGATCAGGTGTTTTTTGCCACAGGCCGCCGTCCCAACACTGATGGGTTGGGTTTAGACGCCCTCGGTGTAGAATTGGGCCGTGGTGGTGAGATTGTGGTGGATCACTTCAGCCAAACCGCCGTGCCTTCGATTTATGCGATCGGGGATGTGACCAATCGTGTGAACCTGACCCCCGTTGCCATTCGCGAAGCGATGGCCTTTGTGGCGACAGTCTTTGAAGGCAAGAAGACGCCCGTGGATCATGACTTAATCCCCTCGGCGGTGTTCACACAGCCCGAATTTGGCACTGTGGGCCTGTCTGAGGAAGAGGCCCGAGCAGCAGGCCCAATTGAGGTCTACGCGACCTCTTTCAAACCGATGCAATCCAGTTTTGCGGGGCGGTCTGATCGGGTGATGATGAAATTGGTGGTTTGCGCTGAAACGCGCCGCGTTTTGGGCTGTCACATTGTCGCCCCACAGGCGGGTGAGATGATCCAATTGGCGGGTATTGCTGTGAAAATGGGCTCAACAAAGGAAGATTTTGACCGCGTCTGCGCCGTGCATCCCACCATGTCGGAGGAATTGGTTACACTGAAAACACCCGCCCGCGTGGCTTGAAAATCAGGCGCAAAGGCACATCTGTGACAAGACGGTGATGGCCCATGTGGTGCAGCGTGGCGCGGCAGGGCACAGATTTGACTGAATATGTAAGACGAGAGATCACAAGAGGATATAGCGCAGCATGGCTGGAAATAACGGCGGCCCTTGGGGCTCTGGCGGAAATCGCGGTGGCGATGATGATGGTCGCAATGGCGGCCCGCGCCGCCCTGAACAGGGCGGTGGGCAACAGATCCCCGAATTGGATGATTTGGTTCGCAAGGGCCAAGAGCAACTCCGCGTTTTGATGGGGGGGCGCGGTGGCGGCAACGGCGGCTTTGGCGGCGGCGCAGGTGGCGGTGGGTTTAAACCGACACGCAGCATGTTCCTGCTTGGCGCGGGCGCAGGCATCGTTGCTTGGTTCTTGGCGTCCTTTTACACGGTTCAGCCGTCTCAGCAGGGCGTTGAGACATTCTTTGGCAGTTTCTATCGCACCACGGGCGATGGCCCGCATTTGGCGCCTTGGCCTTTTGTGCGTGCACAAGTGATCGAAGTCACCACGCAGCGCACCGAGGCGATTGGGTCTTCCCGTGCGGGCGAGGGCCTGATGCTGACCACGGATGAAAACATCGTTGATATTGATTTCCAAGTTGTTTGGAACATCAAAGACCCCGCAGAGTTCCTCTTTAACCTTCGAGATCCAGAGGTCACTGTGCGCTCGGTGTCCGAGGCCGCCATGCGCGAAGTTATCGCGCAATCCGAACTTTCGCCAATTCTAAACCGTGATCGCGGCGTGATCGCAGATCAGGTGCGGGATTTGATCCAAACCACGATGGATGGATATGATTCAGGCATCAATATCGTGCGTCTCAACCTTGACCGCGCTGACCCACCCGCCGAGGTGATTGACGCCTTCCGTGATGTGCAAGCCGCAGAACAGGAACGCGACCGACTAGAGCGTCAGGCGGATGCCTATGCCAACCAAGCCCTCGCAGGCGCGCGCGGTGAAGCTGCGCAGCTGCTAGAAGAGGCCGAAGGGTATCGCGCCCAAGTGGTCAATGAGGCCGAAGGTCAAGCAAGCCGTTTCTTGGCGGTTCTTCAAGAATATCGCGGGGCGCCCGAAGTAACACGCCGCCGTATCTATCTTGAAACCATGGAGCAGGTTCTGGGTGATGTGAACCTGATCGTCATGGATGAGAATGGTGGGGGGAATGGTGTTGTGCCGTATTTGCCGCTCAATGAATTGCGCAGAACTGAGCCCGCAGCAGGGGGGAATAACTAATGTCTCGTATCGCTTTCCTAATCCCCGTTGGCGTTCTCGCCGTTGCCGTGGCGTTCAGCTCACTGTTCATCGTGGATGAGCGTCAAAAGGCGCTTGTTCTGCAATTTGGTCAAATTCGTCAGGTCATCGAAGAGCCAGGGTTGAATGTCAAAGTGCCGTTCATCCAAGAGGTGGTGTATTATGACGACCGGATCCTGTCGCTTGACACCCAACCGATTGAGGTGACCCCGTCTGATGATCGCCGCTTGGTGGTTGATGCCTTTGCGCGCTATCGGATTTCAGATGTGGTTGCCTTCCGTCAGGCGATTGGCGCGGGCGGTCTACGTGCGGCTGAGGCGCAGTTGCAAGATATTCTCAACCCACAGATCCGTGCTGTTTTGGGTGCTGATGGTGTGACATCAAACACGATTTTGTCGAGCGAGCGCGCAGAACTTATGGCGCGGATCACGGCGCAAGCGCGTGTCTTGGCCGAGCGGTTGGGTCTTGAGGTTCTGGATGTGCGCCTCAAGCGCACGGAATTGCCACAGCAAAACCTTGAAGCCACCTTCGCCCGTATGGAGGCCGAACGGCAGCGCGAAGCCACCGATGAACGCGCCCGTGGTGCCGAGGCTGCACAGCGTGTCCGCGCCCAAGCCGACCGCACCGTGGTTGAGATCGTGTCAGAGGCGACCCGCGAAGCCGAAATCATCCGCGGTGAAGCAGATGGGGAACGGAACCGCATCTTTGCCGAGGCCTTCTCGCAGGATACGGAATTCTTTGAATTTTATCGTTCGATGAATGCCTATAGCCAAGCCCTGCGCACGGGGAATTCCACCTTCCTGTTGGCCCCTGATAGCGAATTCTTTGATTATTTGGGGTCTTCGCAGAGCCCGCGCTGATGCTGGGATTGTCGTGGGACATTATAATTGCAGGGCTTGGTATGGCCCTGCTGATCGAGGGGCTGGTCTTTGTGCTGGCCCCTTCGCGTTTGGAAAATCTGATTGCTTTTCTCGCGGCGATCCCCGTGGAAACACGCCGCCTCATTGGCTTTGGCGCGGTGTGTTTCGGGGTTATCATTCTGGCCTTTGCGGGAAGTTTGTAATTTACTTTCACGGCCTTGTGACGGGGGTGTGAGATAGGGTGATAGGGATGGTTCTTGAATAGCCTTGTGGGCGGCCAAATATTCATCTGACCCTATTGGTTATGACGGAACCTAACCGCAGCTCGTCTGGGCGTGGTTTGGGAGATGAAAAAGGAGTGTGCAGGTGAGACGCGATTATCAAACCACGGAATGGATGCGGCCAAGAGGTGCTGCGCGGGCGAATGCAATTGCCATCGCGCCACCGCAGGTCTCGCGTCTGCGCCAAACGGCGCTATTACTGGCTGCCGCACTTGTGGCGCTGGGGCTGATCACCCTGCAAAGCCCCGCGCAAGCGCAATCGGCGCGGCCTGACACATTTGCAGATTTGGTGGATCAAGTGGGCGATGCGGTGGTGAATATCACCACAACCTCAATCGTTGCCGCCCGCCAACAAGGGCCGCAGGGCATCCAACCCATGCTGCCACCTGGATCGCCATTTGAGGATTTCTTTAACGATTTCATGAACCGCAACGGCCAAGGGGGCCAAGCCCCCCGCCGCTCGCAGGCGCTTGGATCGGGGTTTGTGATCTCTGAAGATGGGTTCATCGTCACCAATAATCACGTGATCGAAGGGGCCGATGAGATTTCGATTGAATTCCGCACGGGCGAGGTGTTGCAGGCTGAATTGATTGGCACAGACCCCAACACAGATATTGCGCTTTTGAAGGTAGACCCTGAAAGCCCGCTCACCTCTGTCTCCTTTGGGGATAGTGACGCGCTGCGCGTGGGCGACTGGGTTATGGCCATGGGCAACCCGCTAGGGCAGGGGTTCTCTGTCTCGGTCGGTGTCGTATCGGCACGCGGGCGGGAATTGTCGGGGGCCTATGATGATTTCATCCAGACAGACGCTGCAATCAATCGCGGTAACTCGGGCGGGCCATTGTTCAACCTCGAGGGCGATGTCATCGGCGTCAACACTGCGATCCTGTCACCCAACGGTGGCTCGATTGGTATCGGGTTTTCTATGGCCTCTGCCGTGGTCAGCGATGTGGTTGATCAATTGCAGCAATTCGGCGAAACCCGCCGCGGATGGTTGGGCGTGCGCATTCAGGACGTGACCCAAGATATCGCCGATGGCCTGTCCTTGGAGGAGGCGCGCGGTGCATTGGTCACAGATGTGCCAGAAGGCCCCGCCCGTGATGCGGGTGTCGAGGTGGGCGATGTGATCCTCAGCTTTGATGGGCAGGATATTCAGGATACCCGCGAATTGGTGCGTGTTGTGGCCGCGGCCCCTGTTGGGGAAACAGTGGATATGGACGTTCTGCGCAATGGTGCCGTTGAAACCCTCTCTGTCACCTTGGGGCGCCGCGAGACCGCGGATGCAGGCGGCGCGGGGCAGCCCGAACCGATTAAACCCGCATCCGTGGATGTGCTTGGCCTGCGTCTTGGCCCTATCACCGAAGAGGATCGCGCAGATCTCGCGGCACGGGGCCTGAGCGGTGTGGTGATTGAGGCGGTCGATCCAAGCTCGGACGCGGCGGCAAAGGGCCTGCAGGCGGGCGATATCGTGACCGAAGTTGCGCAAATGCCGATTTCCACCCCACAGGAATTTGACCAAATTGTTGGAGAGGCGCGTGATGCAGGGCAAAAATCTATTCTCTTGCTGATCCGCCGCGCGGGGGATCCACGCTTTGTTGCTTTAACCCTGACGGATTAAGGCACCCCACTTAGCAGACACAGGCGCGGGCTGAATTTATCTTCGGCCCGCGCTATTTCTTTGCCCCAAGCGCAAGGGTTTGCTAGGGGAGGCGTGACCAGAATTTCGACTGCCCCAAGGAGGGCCAAACCCATGCGCCACTTGCCCGTTGCTTTGATCTTGACCGCCACCTTCCTTGCAGGGTGTCAACCGATGAGCATGCCCCCTGTGGAGGAGTTGAGCCCCCCCCAACAGGCTTTGGCGCAGGTGATCCCTCCGCGTGGTGGGGTGGTTATGGCCGCTTTCACAGATCCCGAAATGCAGCCGCAATATCTCACCGATGATTTGGTGCAGGCCTCGGCCCGTGCCGCTGCGTGCCATCAGGAAGCTTATGGGAGGGCACTAGAGATGGGCGACGTCTTGCCAGTCCTCACGGAACTCCCTGAAACCTTGGTCTATGAGAGCCAGATAGAGACCTTGCAAGCAGCACAGGTATCCGTATTGACTGGTCGCAATCCGGGCTCGCAGCGCGTGGATGTGACGTTATTGCGCGACGGGGTTCGTTGGAAAATTGCTGACCTTTCGCATGACGGTAAATTACTGTCGGCTCAATTGGGTGCTCACTGTGATTTTATAGCCCGGGAGGCGGCTGCACTCGAGCGTGCGGCTGCCCAGTCTGAAGCTGAAGCAGACGCGTCAACTCAAGAGGCGCCGCCAGCGAGCTGAGGGCCTATATGGTTATCGATATCTTTGGGCCGCTCGTCTCGCGATGAATTTTATCATTTCTGGCGATTTCTAATGTAATGGTAGCTTGATAAAATGGTCGCCGTTGTATGAATAATATTACCCTCGATTGCTGGCGCAATTGATTGATTTTACCTGCTGAGATATATTGTCCGCGTGGATTAAATTATTTGGATTGGCTTCCAATGGGGCGGCATGCAAGTTTAGCTCGTATCTGTGTACTGGCATCGCGTCTGGAGCGTATGGAGCAGGCTGCTGGGATAGGCAGCCTGTCTCATCTTGAGAGGAGGGTGTTGAGGGCAGCCTTTGCGGCATCCAATTCGGAAAATATATTTTCTCCGGTTGAGGTTCTGGAAATGTTGAGGGGAGAGGACGGTGTGTCTCGGAGTTCTTTTTTTCGTTCACTCAAAGCTTTGTGTGCGGGTGGCTACGTAACTAGGCTCGGAACGGACAAGAGAGCTGGGTACGCAATTTCGTTGCCAGATTGATATTATTACATTTTTGGTATTAAATCTTCTGTTTCATTCTGAAGTTCTTTTGTCACTTAATTATTTTTGCTTCATTGATTAATTATTGATGAGAAATTTAAAAAATTTTTTTGCGCTCCCATTAAAAAAAATCTTGAATTTTTCTTCCATTTACTGAATTGGTTTCAAGTAGTTTATTTGGAGTATCAAAATGAATATAGATCTTGATAACCTTTCCTTAGCTGAACTCCGTGATTTGAATAAGCGCGTCAGTAAGGCTATCGATGGCTACGAAGACCGAATGAAGAAGGAGGCGCTAGCCAAACTTGAGAAGCAGGCTGCTGAGATGGGCTTTTCGCTTTCGGACTTATTGGGCGGGCAACCAAGGAAGTCGGTATCCAAGGTGGCGCCAAAATACGTGAACCCGGACAATTCAGAGCAGACTTGGACTGGGCGTGGGCGCCAGCCAAAGTGGGTCGAGGCACACCTTGCCTCCGGCAAGTCACTTGACGGTTTGCTCATAAAGTAACTGAAGCGTTGTGTGGCCAGGCCGTGCTTGGCCACATGAGCGGCTATGCAGCAAGTGTTTTGCGGGTTATAATTCAAACCAGTGAGGCAAACTTTTGCGAGGTGGAGGCAATTGGCTTTAAATTTTGACATCCTCACCAATGTCGCGCGGTTGCGCTATACGTTGGAAAAAATGGAGG
>NZ_JBBLYN010000002.1:0-433549 GCF_037805105.1 Roseobacter sp. HKCCA2468 | reverse complement strand
GCGCATCGTTCACGGTTAGATAGCGTTGTGTGGTGGCTATGTTGCGATGTCCTGCAATAGCAGCCAGCACATGCACGCTAATGCCCGGAATGGATATGGTCATGCTGCGTTTGATCCACCGCTACTAATCCGCACAAAGATTCGAGTCCCATTCACCGCGCGCTTGCGCTATAGGCGCATCCATGTCTGAGCCGCAAACATATATCGGCCTGCCCTTCATGAAAATGCACGGGCTTGGCAATGATTTTGTCGTCATGGACGCGCGCAAGCGCGAGGTCACTGTGACGGCTGATTTGGCGCGCGCGCTTGCAGATCGTCATCGTGGGGTGGGGTTTGACCAATTGGCCTTGATCCAAAACGATCACGAGGCGGATTTAGCACTGACCTTTTACAATGCCGATGGGTCCCTCTCTGCAACCTGTGGCAATGCCACACGCTGCATCGCTGCCTATGAAATGGCAGCACAGGGCCTTAATCAGATCCGCCTGCGCACAGAACGCGGGATTCTGATTGCGCAGGATCGCGGCAACGGCCTGACCGCTGTGAATATGGGGGCCCCGCTGTTGGAGTGGCAGGATATCCCTTTAGCCACGGCGATGGACACGCTGCATCTGCCCCTAGACGGGGATCCTGTTGCGACAGGCATGGGTAACCCTCATTGCAGTTTCTTTGTGGACGATGCCGAAGCGGTGGATTTGGCTGCCCGCGGCCCCGAAGTGGAACATCATCCGCTGTTCCCTGCGCGCACCAATGTGCAATTCGCCTCACTCATCGGGCCAGATCATCTCAGGATGCGGGTCTGGGAACGGGGAACGGGCATCACGCTTGCCTCAGGATCATCCTCTTGCGCGGTGGCGGTTGCCGCGGCGCGGCGCGGCCTGACAGGTCGTGCGGTGAAACTGACCCTTGATGGCGGTGATATTTGGATTGAGTGGCGCGACGATGGCGTTTGGATGACAGGGCCAACGGCCCATGTGTTCACCGCTGAATTGACCGCAGATTTCATAAGTCGCCTACAAAACCCATGACAAAGCCACCTGAATTTCGAACGCTTGGGTGTCGGCTCAATGCCTATGAAACCGAAGCGATGACCGATATGGCCACCGCAGCGGGCCTCAGGGATGCGGTGATCATTAACACCTGCGCCGTAACGGCCGAGGCCGTGCGCAAAGCGCGCCAAGAAATCCGCAAGGTGAAGCGCGACAATCCAAGCGCGCGGATCGTGGTGACGGGCTGCGCCGCACAGACCGAGCCCGAAACCTTTGCCGCAATGGGCGAAGTTGACCTCATCATTGGCAATCGCGAAAAGATGGAACCTGCAACATGGGCCAAGCTCAGCGGCCCTGATTTCATCGGCCAAACCGAAAAGGTCATGGTGGATGACATCATGTCGGTGCGCGAAACAGCCGAGCATCTGATTGATGGCTTTGGCACCCGCGCGCGCGCCTATGTGCAGGTTCAAAATGGCTGTGATCATCGCTGCACCTTTTGCATCATCCCATTTGGGCGCGGTAATTCACGCTCCGTGCCTGCGGGTGTGGTGGTGGATCAAATCAAACGCTTGGTCGACCGCGGCTATGTGGAGGTGGTGCTCACGGGGGTTGATCTGACCTCATGGGGGGCGGATCTCCCGCAAGCCCCCCATTTGGGCGATTTGGTCATGCGTATCTTGAAACTTGTTCCTGATCTGGCGCGCCTGCGGATTTCCTCTATCGACTCCATCGAAGCTGATCCGATGTTGATGGAGGCCATCGCCAACGAACCCCGCCTGATGCCTCATCTGCATCTGAGCCTTCAACATGGCGATAATTTGATCCTCAAGCGTATGAAGCGCCGCCATGCGCGCGAGGATGCCATTACCTTTTGCGAGGAGGCGCGCCGCCTGCGGCCTGAAATCAAATTTGGCGCAGATATCATTGCAGGTTTCCCGACAGAAACCGAAACACATTTCGAAAATTCCCTCAAATTGGTTGAGGAGTGCGGGCTAACATGGCTCCATGTGTTTCCGTTCTCACCGCGCCAAGGCACGCCTGCGGCGCGGATGCCACAATTGCAAAGCGCCACAATCAAAGACCGCGCGGCACGACTGCGCGCCGCAGGGGATCGGGCGCTCGCCCGACATTTATCGGGCGAGATTGGTAAAACCCATCAGATTTTGATGGAAAATCCCCATCTTGGCCGCACCGAAGACTTCACTGAAGTCAGCCTCAATGTGGCGCAAGAAACGGGTCAGATCATCACCGCCACAATTTCAGACCATAAAGACGGGCGGCTTTTGGCCTAGCTTGCTTCTTCCAAAAGCGCCTCGAAAAAGGCAAATGCCTCGGGGCTGTCCCAATGGGCATCTCCCATCAGCCGCGCAATCTCGCGCCCTTCGGGATCAATCACCAGCGTAATCGGCAAGCCCATCACCGACATTTGGCGCGCGATCTGTTGGTTGATGTCACGATACATCGGCAGATGTTCTACGCCAATTTCCTCAAAAAATCTGCGGATCGCCTGCGGGGAATTGCGCCCCGTGGCGAGCGTGACCACTTCAAACTGATCTGAGCCAAACTGACGTTGCAATGCCTCTAGGCTTGGCATTTCTTCACGGCAGGGCGCGCACCACGTGGCCCAAAAATTGAGAACCACATATTTCCCGCGATAATCGCTCAATCGCCCCTCGACTTCATCCTCATCGACAAAAGGCAAATCCGACACAGGCACAGGTTCAGACGCAATCACAAGCCCGCGCATATCCCCATCACGGGGCAACTGCGAAAGATCTTGCGCAAAGGCGGCATTTGCACAGAAACCCAAGGCAATGTAGAGCAGGGCAATGATACGGCGCGGGAGCATCCTAGCGGCATCCTTTCTTTGATCGGCGGATAAAACAGAACATGGCACAGAAATCTTCAAACGCAATGTGGGGCGGTCGCTTCGCCGCAGGGCCAGATGCTTTGATGGAGGCGATTAACGCATCCATCGGCTTTGACCAAAGGCTCAGCGCGCAAGATGTCACTGGCTCACGCGCCCATGCTGCTATGCTCGCCGCCCAAGGCATCATCAGCAGTAAAGATGCCGAGACAATCAGGGAAGGCCTGCTCACGATCTTGTCAGAAATTGAGAGCGGCACATTCGAATTTTCCACCGCCCTTGAGGATATTCACATGAATATCGAAGCGCGGCTTAAAACCCTGATTGGTGAGCCTGCAGGGCGTCTTCATACGGCGCGGTCACGCAATGATCAGGTCGCGACCGATTTTCGCCTATGGGTGCGGGATCAAATGGATGCGGCCATTGAGGGGCTGCAGGCCTTGATCCGCGCGGCATTGGCGCAGGCCGAAGCGGGCGCTGATTGGGTGATGCCTGGCTTTACCCATCTTCAAACCGCGCAGCCCGTAACATGGGG
This sequence comes from Roseobacter sp. HKCCA2468, assembly GCF_037805105.1. Lineage (NCBI taxonomy): Bacteria > Pseudomonadati > Pseudomonadota > Alphaproteobacteria > Rhodobacterales > Roseobacteraceae > Roseobacter > Roseobacter sp. HKCCA2468. The sequence continues at coordinate 430,155 of NZ_JBBLYN010000002.1, read as the reverse complement.
GCATCACATGATGGCCTATGTCGAGATGTTCGCCCGCGATTTATCGCGTTTTCAAGATGCGCGCGCGCGGATGAATGAATGCCCGCTTGGTGCAGCCGCCCTTGCAGGCACATCTTTTCCAATTGACCGCCACATGACCGCAGAAGCCCTAGGTTTCGACCGGCCTATGGCGAATTCCTTGGATGCGGTTTCAGATCGCGATTTCGCCCTAGACTATCTCGGGGCGGCCTCCATTTGCGCGATGCATCTGTCGCGATTGGCTGAAGAATTGGTGATCTGGTCTTCGGCACAATTCCGTTTTGTGACCCTGTCGGATCGGTTTTCAACAGGCTCTTCCATCATGCCGCAAAAGAAAAACCCTGATGCGGCGGAATTGATCCGCGCCAAAATTGGACGGATCATGGGGGCGAATGTGGCCTTGATGACGGTCATGAAAGGTCTGCCCTTGGCCTATTCCAAGGATATGCAGGAGGACAAAGAGCAGGTCTTTGATGCTGCTGATAACCTCATGATCGCAATGGCCGCTATGGCGGGGATGCTTGGTGACATGAGCGCCAATAAAGACGCGCTAGAGCGCGCCGCCGCATCTGGCTTTTCAACCGCAACTGATCTCGCCGATTGGTTGGTGCGCGAATTGGGTCTGCCATTCCGTGAAGCGCATCATGTAACAGGTGCGCTTGTCAAAATGGCCGAGGATCGGGGCTGTGATTTACCTGATCTCAGCCTTGCAGCTATGCAAACAGTGCAATCCAACATCACTGCGGCCGTGTTTGATGTTTTGGGGGTTCACAACTCGGTTGCCTCGCGCCAATCCTATGGCGGCACCGCACCCGATCAGGTGCGCCTGCAAATTGCACGATGGAAAGAAAGGTTGGCGTGATGGGGCGCTCTTTTGCATCATGGATTAAACTGGGGCTATTGGCCCTGACTTTGGGTGGAACTTTGGCCGCCTGCGGCGCAGATGGCCCACCTGAGCCACCAAGCGAAAACGCGGTGACCTACTAAGCCTGCGTGGCGTTTGGGTCATTTTCTTGCGCCGCGTGTGGCGTTCTGCGTCTTGCCCGTTGAAACTAGGGCAAAGAGCCCCTAACGTCTGGGGTCAGACTGCTCATTTTAAGACGATTGACCATTCCAAGACCTAAGTTTGAGGCCCCGAGTTCCAATGGAAAAAATACCGATGACCCCGACAGGGTATAGCGCCCTTGATGCCGAGCTGAAGCATCTGCGTAGTGTTGAGCGCCCTTCTGTCATCAAGGCGATTGCAGAGGCGCGCGAGCATGGGGATTTGTCGGAAAATGCCGAATATCATTCGGCCCGCGAAAAACAGTCCTTCATCGAAGGTCGCATCAAGGAATTAGAGGGGATTTTGGGCCTTGCACAGGTCATCGACCCCAAGACCCTGTCTGGCCCGATTAAATTCGGCGCCACGGTTGTGTTGATTGATGAGGATACTGAGGAAGAAAAGACCTACCAGATTGTCGGCGAATCTGAGGCCGATATCGAAAAAGGTTTGCTCAATATCAAATCGCCCTTGGCCCGCGCTTTAATCGGTAAAGATGAAGGCGATAGCGTAGAGGTCAAAACGCCCGGTGGCAGCAAGGATTACGAGATCACGAAGGTGACCTACGTGTGATGATCCCCGCAGCATTGCCTCACCCCAGATTGACGCTTGCGCATCGCTTCACGCGGGACAAGCAGATTTGGCTAGGCCGTGCGGTTGGTTTTCTTCAATGCGCTGATGGCGCGATGTCCTTTGGACTGCGCGAAGGCATCGCGCTGGCCTTGGCCTTGCTTTGGATTGGGGCACTCAGCCTCACGGCGCTGGGCTTTGGCAGTGACACCCCGAATATGGCCGAGTTGCTGAGCGGGGTCATGGTCGCAGTTGGGGCAATCTTGCCGCTTGTTTTGTTATGGATTGTCCTAAGCCTCCTGCGCCTCACGCAAAGCCTGCGTCTTCAGGCCCAAGATCTGCGCCTAAGGCTCAACAATATTGAGGACGCGCTTCACGGCGGGGCTGTGCCTGCTGATTTGCGAGAGACACAAAACCGCATAGAGGCTTTGGCAGAGGCACAATTGGCCACCGATACCAAGCTCGCAAGTTTTACATCTTTGCGCCTGCAAGACCCTGACCTGCGGGCGGCTGTGCCCCTAAGCCCGCCCCCTGCCCCAGATCGGCCACAATCGGATTTATCGCTTATCGCAGCCGAGCCCGCCTTGAACCATCCGGTCACGCCCGCTGACTTTATTCGTGCGCTCCATTTCCCGAATAATGATCAGGACAAGGAGGGCTTTCGCGCCCTTCGCGCGGCCCTAGAAGACCCTGCAACCCGCCCTTTGATCCGTGCTGCACAAGATGTATTGACCCTGCTCTCGCAAGACGGGATTTTCATGGATGATCTCAATCCAGACCGCGCCCGCCCTGAGATTTGGCGCAAATTCGCGAAAGGCGAGCGGGGCCGCGCGATTGCATCGCTTGGCGGTATTCGAGATCGGTCTTCCATCGCGCTTTCCACTGGTCGGATGCGGCAAGACACAGCCTTCCGCGAAGCTGTTCATCAGTATTTGCGCGAATTTGATCGCGTTTTCTGTCAGTTCGAGCAGGCTGCAACCGATGAAGATATTGTCAAACTCAGTGCCACCCGCAGCGCACGGGCCTTTATGTTGCTTGGGCGTGTGACTGGGATTTTTGACTAAGGCTCCAAGGCCGCATGGATCGCAGAGCGCAACAGCGCCTCATGCCCCGCACCCAAAACACCGCCCTCCTCGGCATCACCATCGACAAGCATTTTTGCAAGATCATCAGGGGCCAAAGCGGCCAAACCCGCGGCAATCACCCGCACCTGCGCGGCATCTGGGATTTCGCCCGCCAAAGCATAATGTGCGATCTCTTTCGCCATCAACGATGGCCAACATTCTGCCAAAACAATAGGCCGCTCGATCCCGTCATAAGGCGCCACGGCAAGCGCCGACCCAAACCGCCCGCGCAAGGACTGCAATCTTGCGATCCCAAGGATCGCCTGAGATCCCACAGATCCCGTGGTATAAAGCTTCCAACCCGGCTGCATTTTGCCATAGGCCAATTCAACTTTGCGCCGTTCTGGCAGATGATGTCCTTGGCGTAGGTCGCGCGCGGGCAGATCAGGGCAGGCCTGTGTTTTGGGCACGCACCAAAAGGGGCCAACCCCAGGAAAACGGCGGTTAAGCGCGCGGGCCACATCGAACCGATTATTCGCGTTGTCTGGCCCATCCTTAACCATCTGTGCAAAAAGCGGCCAAACCGATAGCGCATCGGCCTTGCCTGTCAGATGCTGTGCAAAGCCCGCAGGGTAGGCGAAGGAAAAGTCAAAGGTCGCCAAGATGCGTTCATCCCGCAAAAGGGTGTCTGTCATCAGCTGCTCAAGCGCGGCCATCGCATCGGCGCGCGTGCGACAATAGCTCACCTGTGGCGTTGCACCATGCGCCGAATGGGCAATGAAAATCGCTTCCTTCGTGGGGGCTTTGGGGCTTGGGGTGGCCCGCGCCGACCAATCGACCACCACGATATGATCAAAGCGTCCCGCGCTCATAAGACCATCTCAGCGGCCTGTTCCAAATCAGCCTTTGTGTTGATGTTGAAAAACATCTGTTCATGTGCATCGAGAGGGGCGGAAACCCCGCCCAATCGCGCCATGACATCGCGCATTTTGCGGCCACCTCCGCGCAATTCCGCCGCCAATGGATCGGCCAAATCCACATCCCAAAGCGCAAATGTTGGATGTATGCCCCCGCTTTGATCCTCAGCAAAAACCAATGCGTCATGCCCTTGTGCGGCGCATAGTTTCGCCACGATATCGTTTGGAAAAAACGGGCTGTCCGAGGCAAAGCTCATCACCCGCTGCGCCCCATGCATCTTGGCCGCGCGCAAGGCCGCCAAAATGCCGCCAAGCGGCCCCATCGCGGCGAATGCGCCATCAGCAACCACATCAAGCCCAAGATCAGCATAAAGCGCGGGGTCGCCATTGGCGGAGAGGATCAAATGATCCACCTGCGGGCGCGCGCGCTCAATAACATGCGCATAGAGGCTTTGGCCCCGCAGCAGCAGCCGTCCCTTGTCATGCCCGCCCATGCGGCGCGCTTCCCCGCCTGCCAAGATCACGCCACAGATCATTGCTTTGCCCTTATCCATCCGCGCAGATTGCATCCTTCGCCCATCAAGGCTAGATCGCATGAGCAGAAACGACAATGGTGCAAGATGCGCAAAACCCCTTCAGAGCCGGCCTATCTCTCTGGGATCATTGGTGGATTGCCGTTCCTATTGGTGCTCCTGCCATTTGGTCTGTTATTTGGGGTTCTTGGCACAGAAGCGGGTCTGCCCCTGTCGCAAGTCATGGGATTTTCTTTCCTCGTCATTGCGGGTTCGGCCCAATTCACCGCGCTGCAGCTGATGACCGAAAACGCACCCGTCCTGGTGGTTTTGGCCTCTGCTTTGGCTGTTAATCTGCGCATGGCGATGTATTCAGCCTCGATCACCCCGCATTTAGGGGCCGCGCCTTTATGGCAGCGTGCTCTGTTATCCTACATGTTGGTCGACCAAACCTATGCAATGGCCATGCAAACCTATGAGGCACAGCCTGAACGCTCGGTCAGATGGAAAGTGGTCTATTTCTTCGGACTTGCGACCCCGATTTGCCCCCTGTGGTATGGCGCGACCTATGCAGGCGCAGTCTTAGGGGCAACCATACCACCTGAATTTGCACTCGATTTCGCAGTTCCGATCACCTTTCTTGCATTGGTGGCCCCAGCCTTGCGCACACTTGCGCATATCGCGGCGGCAATGACCTCGGTGGTTATGGCGGTCTTACTAAATTGGATGCCCTATAACCTTTGGTTGATGGTCGCAGGGATCACCGCCATGATCGTTGGCGCAGAGGTGGAACGGCGCATGAGCCTTGCAAAGGCGAAGCTGACATGAGCGCCTATTCCGAAATCACGGTCTGGCTGATCATCGCTGCGCTTGGCTGCGGCACTTATCTTGTGCGGCTGTCTTTTTTGGGGATTTTGGGCAACCGCGATCTGCCAGAATGGGTCTTGCGCCATTTGCGCTATACGCCCGTGGCGATCCTGCCCGCATTGATCACGCCCTTGGTGCTATGGCCGCAAGCCACAGGTGGCGCGCTAGATGCCCCCCGATTGAGTGCGGCAATCGTGGCCTTGAGCGTGGGGGTCTGGCGCAAAAATGCCATCGCAGCTGTCTTTGCAGGCATGGCCACGCTATACGGCGTGGGTTATTTCCTCGGCTAAATCGGCAAGGCAGTTGTTGAAAATACGTTTTTCAGAGCAAAGCTGGATTGCATCTTCGATACCCCCGGCAAACGGGCCAGATATTCGCGATGCACGCGGGCGAAATCTTCGCTGTCGCGTGCCACCACCTTTAGAAGATAATCCGCGCTGCCTGCCATAAGATGGCATTCCAACACATCTGGCACCCGCTTCACAGCCTGCTCGAAGGCTTGCAAAACCTCGTCCGCCTGTCCTGACAGGCTAATTTCCACAAAGACGGTTGTCATCCGACCAATCGCGCGGTGATCCACCAAGGCGACATAATCTCGGATAATCCCCTCCTGCTCCAAGCGCGTGATCCGCCGATGACAGGACGAGGCGGACAAATTCACTTGTTCGGATAGCTCCGCATTGGTGATGCGGCCGTTCTTTTGCAAAACTTCCAGGATTTTGCGATCCGTGATGTCCAACTCAAAACCCATATCATCTCTCGCTAAAACGGCTTGCGCCCCGCCATGGTGACGGGGACGCATGTTTTATTCATGCTTACTTCTTGGCCAGAGCATCACGGATTTCAATCAGAATGTCCAATTCGCTTGGGCCTGCGGGGGCTGAAGCGGCTTCTTCCTTCTCTGCTTCTGTCATCGATTTGATGCGGTTGACCAAACGCACCAGCATGAAAACCACAAAAGCTACGATCAAGAAATTGATGACCGCCATCACAAATTTCCCAATCGCAAAAACAGGCGCGCCTGCTTCGAGCGCCACGGCAAGCGAGGCATAGTCATTTCCGTCTAAGGCGTAAAACCAACCCGAAAAATCAATCCCGCCCGTAAAGATAGCGATCAATGGATTGATCAAGTCGCCCACGAGTGACGTTACAATCGCGGTAAAGGCTGCCCCGATGATAATCCCCACAGCCATATCCATAACATTGCCACGGGCAATGAAGCTTTTGAATTCTGCAAACATATCTTTCCCCTTCTTGGGCGCAGAGCGCCCTCTCCGTTTTTGAACCCATCATGCCGCCGCATAAGCGTACGGCAGATAGGGTCAGATTAGAGACAGCGGTGCCGATGGAACAATGGGGTTTGTGCATAGTTTCAAAGAATTCCAAAAGCTGCGCGATGCCCGCCACTGGCAATCGAATGCTCAGCCATAGATGGCCCAAATGCGCTTGCGCGCTGCGCAAAGATGCGGGACAAGCTGAGATATGAGCAGCAGGGATCACATACCAAAGGCGGCATTATATTTAGGCTTGGCGGGGGTTTTGCCCTTTGCCTACGCCGCGCTGTGCTTGATCGTCCCCTCCGCCGCTCCCCTTGGCGACTGGCTTTTGCCGAATTTCGCACCCGATATACTGCTGCGCAATTATGGGATCGTGATCCTGTGTTTTATGGCAGGGGTCATATGGGGCTTTGCTGTGCATGCGCCATCACCGCAGATGATGGGATATGGCCTTGCGGCATCCACGATCCCCGCATTGGTGGCGTTTTTCCTTGGATTTGGCCCAACCCATCAGGCTTTGCCAATCCTGATCATGGGCTTCTTGGCGCTTTTGCCCCTTGATGCATGGGCGATGCGTGCGGGCCTTGCACCGAACTGGTGGCTCCGATTGCGCGGGCTTTTGAGCAGCCTTGTCATTTTGTGCCTAACACTGGGCGTCCTCTATGCCTGAGCTGTTCGCCTATACGGATGGGGCCTGTTCAGGCAACCCTGGCCCTGGTGGATGGGGCGCGCTGCTGCAAGCCAAGACTGGCGATGCCGTTGTCAAAGAACGCGAGCTCAAAGGCGGTGAAGCAGACACCACCAATAATCGAATGGAGCTTTTGGCCGCGATCAACGCACTTGAGGCGCTGGAGCGTCCAAGCACGATCACTGTGGTGACAGACAGCGCCTATGTCAAAGGCGGCATCACCGAATGGCTGCGCAGTTGGAAGCGCAATAATTGGCGCACCGCCACAAAAAAGCCTGTCAAAAACGAAGACCTTTGGCGGCGTTTGGATGAGGCGGCAGCGCGCCATCAGGTAACGTGGACATGGGTCAAGGGCCATGCAGGCCATCCCGAAAACGAACGCGCCGATGCCTTGGCCCGTGCGGGCATGGCCCCTTTCAAATAATCACAAGCCCAAAATTGTCCCTGTGGGCAGATTTGTGCCACGCAAGAAATCGGCAGCAGCCATGCGCGGCTTGCCCTCGGGTTGCAGTTCGGTGATTTCAATCGCGCCCGTGCCGCACGCGATTGTCAGGCCATCAATGACCGACCCTGCTGCAGCCCCATCGGGCCGCGCCTGCGCCCTTCGGCAGGCAAGGAATTTCAACCGCCGCCCCGAATGCGTTGTCCATGCACCAGGAAAGGGTGAAAGGCCGCGAATTTGGCGGTCAATCTCTGCGGCATCATTCGACCAGTCTATAGCAGCCTCGGCCTTGTCGATCTTTTCGGCATAGGTCACGCCTTCTTGCGGCTGCGGAACAGGGGTGAGACTGTCAAACTCGGCAAGCGCGGCAACAATCGCCTCAGCACCAAGCTGCGAAAGACGATCATGCAGCGCGGCCGTGGTATCCTCCGCGCCGATTGACAGGGTGCGGGTCAATAAAACTGGCCCCGTATCAAGCCCCGCTTCCATTTGCATAATGGAAATGCCTGTCTCATCATCCCCCGCCATAATCGCACGATGAATAGGGGCCGCGCCACGCCAACGCGGCAAAAGCGAAGCATGGATATTCACACAGCCCAAGCGCGGCGCATCAAGCACCGCCTGAGGCAAGATCAAACCATAAGCCACAACCACGGCAATATCGGCAGCCCATGCCGTGAATTCGGCCTGTGCCTCGGCATTGCGCAAGGTTTCAGGATGGCGCACTGGCAGGTGCAGATCTTCGGCCAAGGCCTGAACAGGGGTCGCGCGGGGTTTCTTGCCGCGCCCTGCGGGACGGGGGGGCTGACAATAGACCGCAGCAATCTCATGCCCCGCCGCAATCAAGGCGCGCAAAGGCGCACAAGAAAATTCGGGCGAGCCCATGAAAACAATGCGCAAAGCTACACCTTATCGCGCGCGATATCGCGCTTGAGCTTTTGCATCTTTCGGGTGATCAATTGCCGCTTCAAGGGCTTGAGATAATCGATAAAGAGAACCCCATCGAGGTGGTCAATCTCATGCTGCACGCAAGTGGCCCATAGTCCCGTAAATGTCTCGCGCTGCAAAACGCCATCGCGATCCAACCATTCCACTGTCACATCGCGCGGACGCTCCACATCAGCATAAACATCTGGGATCGACAAACAGCCTTCCTCGTGGATGTTTTTTTCATCCGAGGATTCCACGATCTTCGGGTTGAACATCGCGGTCGGGCGGGGTGTTGCCCCTTCCTCCTTGACGCAATCCATCACGATCACGCGCTGATCAATCCCAATTTGTGGCGCAGCCAGACCAATACCGGGCGCGTGATACATCGTCTTGAGCATATCATCTGCAAGAGCGCGCAACTCATCCGAGAGGTCGGGCACATCTTGTGCGACCTTTTTCAGACGAGGATCAGGATGGATTAATATTGGGTAAATCATGGCCTGTGCCATAAGCGAATTCTGCGACCCGCGCAACCAGCGCGACTGGGATTTGCGCAGGACAGGCGCGCCTGATAGGCTCATGTGAGAAATCTGGTAAAAAACAGAACGAATATTCTAATTATACGGAAATTATAAAGACGTTGTTCTAATAAATTTTATTGATTTGGAACATATGTCCATTTATATGATGTATCAAAGAACGCACTGCACATGCCGCCATAGAATGGATAACACCGATGAACTTTGACGAAATCATCAATCGCCAAAACACCCATTCAATGAAATGGGATATGATGTCGTCAATTTATGGGATTGGCCCAGACGATGGGTTGTCCATGTGGGTGGCAGATATGGATTTCCGCCCCCCTCAATCTGTGCAAGCCGCGCTGCAAAACATGCTCGATCATGGCATTTACGGCTATTACGGCGATGAACGCGCCTATCGCGCCGCCATTGGATGGTGGATGGCAAACCGCCACGGTTGGGAGATTGAGCCCGACTGGATCTTCACCACCCATGGTCTGGTGAACGGAACGGCCCTTTGCGTGGACACCTATACGCAAGAGGGGGAGGGCGTGGTTCTAATGACGCCCGTCTATCATGCCTTTGCCCGCGTGATCCGCGCTGCCAATCGTCAGGTGGTCGAATGCCCCCTTGCACTGATTGAAGGCAAATATCACCTCGACATCCCCGCATGGGATGCGGCGATGACAGGGCGCGAAAAAATGTTGATCCTCTGCTCCCCCCATAATCCAGGCGGCAGGGTTTGGACTGTTGAAGAATTGCAGGCAATTGCCGATTTCGCGCGGAGACATGATCTGATCTTGGTTTCAGATGAAATCCACCATGACCTGATCATGCCCAGCCATACCCATACGCCAATGGCGAAAATTAACGGGATCATGGATCGTTTGGTGATGATGACCGCGACCACCAAAACCTTTAACATTGCGGGTGGCCATTCGGGCAATGTGATCATCCCTGACGCGGAGCTGCGCAAACGCTTTGCCGCGCGCATGGGTGCATTGGGGATTTCGGCCAATTCCTTTGGCCTCGCAATGGCCGAGGCGGCCTATAGCCCCGAAGGTGCAGAATGGGTCGATGCACTTTGCGCCTATCTCGCAAAAAACGCAGAAACATTTGATGCAGGCATCGCCAAAATTCCAGGCCTAAAGCCAATGAAATTAGAGGCGACCTATTTGTCATGGGTCGACTTTTCGGGAACTGGCATGAGCCATGAAGAATCCATAGCCCGTGTGGAAGGGGACGCGCGGATCGCCACCAATTACGGGTCAAGCTTCGGCTTGGGTGGCGCGCCATTCCTGCGATTTAATCTCGCCATGCCCCATGCGCAGATCGAAGAGGCGGTTGCGCGGATGCAAAAGGCTTTTGCTGATTTGCAATAGTCACGCAGCGCGGGCCGCACGCCCCCGCGCAAAGCGCATGTGCAGCAAATATGTTGCCAGTGAGGCGACCACAATCGCACCGCCCACCATCATCAAAGGGGTCGGTGCCTCGCCCACGCCAACCCAGACAAGGATCGGGCCAAGCACGGTTTCTAACAGCATCAAAAGGCTGACATTGGCCGATGCCGTATATCGGTTTGCCAGCGTAAGCAGGAAAAAACTGGCAGGCAAAATCACCGCGCCTGTCACCAAAATCAAAAATACATCAAAGCTGCTTGCCCCGCTTGGCACGCCAAAGGCCCACCCCACCATGCCCGACACAAAAGCCCCAAGGCCCATACCGAGTAAAATCGGCAATTGATGGTGTTTGCGGATCAGAACAAAGGTCATGGCCAGAAACCCACCCATAGACAGGCCCATCAAGCCGCCCCAAAGCGTGGCTAAATCAAAGGGCAGGCCTGCATCGGATTTGCCGAATATCGCCAGAGCAATCCCGAAAAGAACCGCCGCAATCGTCAACCATGTGGCGCGGGTCGTAGGCTCGCCCAACATCAAATGAGACAACACCGCCGAGAAAATCGGGACGGTTGCAACGCCCATCAATACCACAGTGACGGGGGCCACCGCGATGGCCACGCTGAAAAGCGCCCCATTCAGCGCCTGACACAAAACCAACAAAGCGCCTGCGCCCGTGGCAAGGGCTGACACTTCAACAAGATGCCGCCCACGCGCGGCGATAAACCATGCCGCAATCAGCACCAAACCCATCGCCGTGCCGCGCCAGCCCAACATCTCGAACCCACCCATACCAGACAAGCGCATTAGCAACGTATCAGGCGAGATGATCAACGCGCCCGTCAGTGCAAGCAATAAGCCATATGCAGGATGCTGTTTCATAGGTGGCTCCGCAAAATCTTTACTTCGCCGCTATAGGCCTGATCGGGGTCAGCGGCAACGGCACGGGTGTAAACGGGGTATAATTTCCAGAAAATTCTATTTTGCCGCAGTGCAGCACTTGCGAAACTCCGCGTAATATCATACCCAAAGATCAGCAAAAAACGAAACTTCCTTGCGCGACCCTAGCGCATCATCCGCCGAAGGAACATCTGATGAGCTTCCGCCTCCAGCCCCAACCTGTGGCCCGCCCAAACCGTTGTCAGCTTTTCGGGCCTGGCTCGAATGTGAAACTTTTTGAGAAAATGGCGGCCTCAGCAGCGGATGTCATCAACTTGGATCTCGAAGATTCCGTTGCCCCCAGTGACAAAGAAGCGGCCCGTGCGAATGTGATCGAGGCCATCGGTGCAATTGATTGGGGCAAAAAGACCCTCAGCGTGCGGATCAACGGGCTTGATACGCCCTATTGGTATCGGGATGTGGTTGATCTGCTGGAAAACGCGTCTGACCGTCTGGATCAGATCATGATCCCGAAGGTGGGAAATGCCGCTGATATTTACGCGGTTGATGCGCTGGTTTCAGCGATTGAAGCCGCCAAAGGCCGCCAAAAGCGGATCAATTTCGAGGTCATTATCGAATCTGCGGCAGGCATTGCTCATGTCGAAGAAATCGCCGCCGCATCGCCCCGCCTTGTCGCCATGAGCCTAGGGGCTGCGGATTTCGCGGCCTCAATGGGCATGCAGACCACGGGCATCGGCGGCACGCAGGAAAATTATTATATGCTGCACGATGGGGCGCGGCATTATTCTGATCCATGGCATTGGGCACAGACCGCGATTGTCGCCGCCTGCCGCACCCATGGCGTCTTGCCCGTAGATGGGCCATTTGGCGATTTCTCGGATGATGAAGGCTATCGCGCACAGGCCCGCCGCTCGGCCACTTTGGGTATGGTTGGGAAATGGGCCATCCATCCCAAGCAAATCGCGCTCGCCAATGAGGTGTTCACCCCATCCGAGGCCGCGGTGGCCGAAGCGCAGGAAATTCTGGCCGCTATGGAAGACGCTAAGCGCAGCGGCGCAGGGGCGACTGTCTATAAGGGCCGCTTGGTCGATATCGCCTCGATCAAACAGGCTGAGGTGATTGTCAAACAAGCACAGATGATTGCTCAAGGCTAATCAAGCGCGCTTGTTCGTTGCATCTTTGGTCAGGCTTAGCCATATAGGCATAAGCCAGTAACGACCCATGCCGCAGATGCGGCCATGCCCTGCGGAGGTGTGATGAACTATCTCGATTTCGAAAAACCCTTGGCCGAGATTGAAGGCAAGGCAGAAGAGTTGCGCGCAATGGCGCGTGGCAATTCTGAAATGGATGTCGAGGCAGAGGCAAAAGCGCTGGATAAAAAGGCGCAAGATATCCTGAAGGATCTCTATAAAAACCTCACCCCTTGGCGCAAATGCCAAGTTGCGCGTCACCCCGACAGGCCACATTGCCGCGATTACATCAACGCGCTTTTCACCGAATACACCCCGCTTGCCGGGGATCGGAACTTTGCCGATGACCACGCCGTGATGGGGGGGATTGCACGATTCAATGACCGCCCCGTTGTGGTGATTGGTCACGAAAAGGGCAATGACACCAAATCACGCATTGAACATAACTTTGGCATGGCGCGGCCCGAAGGCTATCGCAAAGCCGTGCGTTTGATGGATATGGCTGATCGATTTGGCCTGCCTGTTGTCACCTTGGTCGACACCCCTGGCGCCTATCCTGGAAAAGGGGCTGAGGAACGCGGCCAATCTGAGGCCATTGCGCGGTCAACGCAGAAATGCCTCGAAATTGGTGTGCCTTTGATCAGCGTGATTATTGGCGAAGGCGGATCGGGCGGCGCCGTGGCCTTTGCCACCGCAGATCACCTCGCCATGTTGGAACATTCGATTTACTCGGTCATCAGCCCCGAGGGCTGCGCATCAATCCTCTGGAAAGACGCCGAACGGATGCGCGAAGCCGCAGAGGCCTTGCGCCTAACTGCACAGGATTTGCAAAAATTGGGCGTCTGCGACCGCATCATCCCCGAACCAATGGGCGGCGCGCAGCGCGACAAAGCGGCAACCATCGCGGCAGTTGGTGAGGCCATCGAGGCGATGCTTGCCGCAACAAAGGGCATGGATCGCAAAAAGCTGATTGCTGCACGGCGCAAGAAATATCTTGATTTGGGCTCGAAGGGCTTGGCGGCTTAAAGCCCCGTTTCGTCCATCAGCGCATCTGAGGCGGCCTCGATCTCGCGTTCGAGATGCGCCATCACCTGCTGCACATCTTGCCCTGCGGGGATCGGTGGCAAAAACTCAACCACCGCAAGACCCGATTTGCGCGCAATACCGATGCGGGGCCAGAACAGGCCGACATTGGTGGCCGCAGGCACACATGGCATTTTTGTGCGTTCAACCAATACGCCCACCCCAACCTTATAGGGCTTACTGACACGTGGGGCCACACGGGTGCCTTGTGGGAATATGATCAACTGCCCCTCATCGCCCATGCCCGCCAGCACACCATCGACCATAGCTTGAATGGCCTGCCCCCGCTTGCCGCGGTCAACCGCAACGCAGCCAAGCCGCGCTGCATACCAGCCCAAAAAAGGCGCGTTTTTGAGGGATTTCTTCATGATGAATCGCGGGCGCGGAAGCACCGAGGTAAGGATGATAATATCAAAAAAACTTTGATGCTTTGAGGCCACAATCACCTCACCCTGAGGCACATCTCCCCGCACCTCTGAGCGCAGACCAACCAAGAGGGCCGCCGCCCACCGCACATAGCGCGCATAAAACCGCACGCCTGCCACAGCGCCTTGGCGCGAGACAATCGCCCATGGGGCGAAGGCCAGCGCGACAAACGGGATCATCAGATACATCTGACCAACAAAGATCAGGGATCTTACCCACTGGATCATGGCATGCCTCGCAAAGTTCGGAAGGCCGCAGCCTTGGTCGCCTGGAAAGACACAAAAGCGATCATCACGGGAATAATCAAGGGCAAGAGCCACTCAAGACCCGAAAAGCTCAGACCCACCATAAAGCTTTGCGCACTTGCTTGATTTGGAAAAACCAACAGCGCGCCTATCCCAAGCGCGGCACCGCATCCACCCCCAATCAAACTGCGCAAGGCAAATCTTCGCACGAAAGCCCCCGCGATATAGGCATCACGGGCACCAACCAGTCGCAAGACGCGGATCACCTGCACATTGGCCGCAAGCGCGGCTTGCGCCGCCAAACTGACCATTGCAACCGTTGCGGCAAAGATCAAAGACAGCGCCAAATACCCCATCATGCGCAACCGCCCCGCCGCCGAGATCAACGCCCTGCGCCATGTATCGTGATTATCCAAAACAGCATTAGGCGCCTCAGCTTCCAAACGCAGGCGCAAGCCCTCGACATCATAGCCTTCTGCCGTTTCCGTCACATCTATGATCCGTGGCAAAGGTAGAAATTCAAGGGGCATATCGCTGCCAAACCATGGGGCAAGCAGATCGCGTTGTTCGTCCAAGGATAAAGCTCGCGCAGAGGCGACACCGGGCGTTTGCGCAAGGGCCGCAAGCACTGCATCAACCTGCGCGTCCATCTCTGCCAAAGGGGCAGCCACGCGAATGGTGCTGCTGCGCGCTAAATCCTCAGACCATCGCGCCGCAACGCGCCCCGCCGCCAAGGATAGGGCCAAAGCAAATACGGCCAAAAAGGCCATCGCTGCAGATGCAAAAATCGTAAGGCGTGCCGCCGTGCCTGTGGAGGGCACCACCCGATCCGAGGCTGGATCACCAAAGAGAACAGCCAGCATATTCAGGAGGAAGCTCACAAATCTGCCCCCGCCAATTGCAGCTTACCGCCCACAATCCGCAACACCCGCGCCGCCACATGTTTCTTTGCCGCGCGGATAAAGGCGAGATCATGTGTCGCCACCAGAACCGCTTTGCCGAGGCGGTTCAACTCCACCAACAAGCGCAACTGCCGCATCGCCATTTCCCAATCGACATTGCCCGTTGGCTCATCCGCCAAGATCACATCAGGGTCCATGATAATCGCCCGCGCCAATGCCGCGCGCTGCCGTTCCCCGCCCGATAGTTCGGGGGGCAACGCGGCAGAGCGGTGACGCAGATCAACCCAATTCACCAATTGCGTGAGATTGCGCCGCTCCGCCTCGGATATGTCACGCCCCGCCACATAAAGCGGCAACGCGATATTTTGTGCGACATCCAAATGATCCAAGAAATGGCAATCTTGATGCACAACACCGATCCTTTGACGCGCAAGCGCCAGATCATCGCGGGCCATTGTGGCACTGTCATGCCCCATCAAACGAACCTGCCCAGAAAGCGGGCGTAATTCGCCATAACACAATTTGAGAAAGGTGGTCTTGCCTGCCCCAGAGGGGCCTGTCAGAAAATGGAACGAGCCTTTGGCCAAGCGCAAAGACATTTGCGACAGAACCATATCGGATCCATAGCCATAAGACACATCTTGTAATTCGATCACGAATTTCCCCAAAGCACAGCCAGCACCTTCCTTTGATGCCCGATGCTGTGTTCTGTTGCAATCGCACTGCAACAAATACTTGCGCATCACGGCCTTGGATTGCCCATGCAGCATTGCTAAATGGGGAAGAATACCGCCATATAGAGGCGTTACGCGGCCCCCGTGCAAAGATTGAACTCAAAGGGATTATACCACCCATATGCGCCTGACTTGTCCAAATTGCGGCGCGCGTTACGAGATTGATGACGCGCTAATCCCTGCTGAAGGGCGGGATGTGCAATGTTCCAATTGTTCAACAAATTGGTTCCAGTCTGGTGCGGTTGCGGTTGACCCGTTGAGCGCAGCACCTGCAAGCCCTGAACCTGCAAGCCCCGCGCCAGAGGCCCCACGCCGTGAGCTTGACCCAAGCTTGCGGGCACTCCTGCGCGAAGAGGCGGAGCGCGAAGAACGCCTGCGCCGCGAAGAAGCCGAAGGTTTGGAGCGGCAAGATGAAATGGCGCTGCAAGACCCTGCGCCGACCAATGCCGCCGCGCCAGAGCCGCGAACTCCAGAACCGCAAACCAAAGATCGCGCAACGCTGTTGCCAGATATTGAGGAAATCAACGCCTCGCTTCAGCCGCAAAAGGCTGCGCCACGCCCCGCGCCGAAACAGCAAAGCGCAAGCCAAGCAACGGCACCTGACGCCGCACGCCGCAAGGGTCGCAATGCAGGTCTATTGCTGAGCTTGGGATTGGGCATGATTGCAATAGGCGTTTACAGCAATGCCGCCCAGTTGGGCGAAGCTGTGCCCACCGCCGCGCCTTATCTAACCCAATATGCCAATGGTGTAGAGGCACTGCGCGACCAAATCCTAGACTGGCTGCGCGAAACTTTGCCTGCGCTTGAGGCACAGATTACAGCCTTGATCGCCTCTTTCACTCAGTAAGGCTCAATCAAACGTCTGAGATAATCACGCTCTTGGTCTGGGCGCGTGGTTTCACCAGAACGGCGGCGCAGTTCCTCAAGCAATTCCTCTGCACGCCGCGCGGCCTCTTGGCGGGACAATGGCCCGCCTGCCACACCTGCCCCTTCGCCCCCCGTGGCGCGACCAAGCGGGTCGGTCAATGGGCGCGCAGATCCTTGCTGCTGTCCACCTTGCTGCGCCTCACCCATCTGTGGCGCATCATCCTCGCGGGGGGTGCCACCCTCTTCGGCAAAGGCGCGCCCCAACTGGTCCATACCCTCGCGCAATGCATCCATAGCGTCCGCCTGACGATCCAAAGCACCCGCCATATCGCCCTCTTCCAAAGCGCGCGCCGCATCACGCATCGCGCGTTCTGCCTCGTCTAAACGATCCCGCGCCGCTTGGCCTTCTTCACGTCCTTGGCCCGGCAAGTTTTCTGCCTGCTCACGCAAGCTGTCGCGCAATGCCTCTTGGCGATCGGCAAGGGATTGTTCCCCATCTTGGTCAGAAGGCTCGCCCTGACCAAAACTATCTTGGAAAGACCGAAAACTATCATCCGCCAAACCCTGCTGTTCACGCAACGTGTCGCGCAGATCTTCCATCGCGCGTTCGCCCGCGGAACCCTGCCCCTGCCCTTGGGTCACTTCCATATTTTCAAGCATTTTTGACAAGGCATCTAGCATCGCCTGCGCCTCGGCCATGCGCCCTTGCTCCATCAACTCCTGAATTTGATCCATCATCTGGGACAGATCATTCATCGACAACTCCATCCCCTCTTGTCCCTGATCGGGGCTGTCTGTGGGGGCGTCACTGGGTTCGGCAGATTGCGCCAATTCACGGATGTAATCATCCATGGCACGCTGTAAATCTTCCATCAGCTGAGCGATTTCTTCGTCACTGGCCCCGCGCCGCATCGCCTCGGATAGGCGTTCTTGCGCTTGGCGAAGGGCCGCCAACGCATCATCTAAATCAATCTCCTCGAGATCTACCGCCACCTGCCAGAGGATTTCCGCCAATTCATCACGGATTTCACGAGCCAAGGGCGCAGGGGCCGCCTCTATGCGGCGGATGACACTGCGCAGGGGCAAATAGGTTGCCTCATCCTCCAAATAGGTCTGCGGCGCATAGGTGATGGCGCGCAAAACCTGCGCCACGCGCGGCGCATTTTCAACCGACCACAAAAGGTCACGGCGCTGTTCAATGAGGCTCGCCGCGAGCGGGTCAAAAAACCTTCGGGATGGCAAACGTGCCACCTGCAAGGTCGCGCGACCCGTTTGGCCCAAATCATCTTCGACTGTGACCGTGAGGGTCACGGGTAAGTTCGCCAAAACGGATTTGGAGAGGTCTTCGATCAAGGTTTCCGAAAAAGCCGCCCGATCCCCGGAAAACGGCATCGGCAAATCAAAAACCAAATCATCGCGGGGTTCAGGCGGAACGTTCAGCCCGTAGCGCCGCGTCACAGCTTCTAGATCAAGCGATAGGGTGGCCACCCCGCCTAGAACCGCAAAATCATCTTCCGCGCGATAGGCAATCGCCGTTTGATCCGGTGCCTCAAGCTGCGGCACCCCTAATATCGTGACGCTTGGGGACGCATCAGGGGTCACGATAAACCGCCATGCTGCGTCACCAATCGCGACATCCCCTGATTGCGAGATGATCAGATCATCGGCTAAAGCACCTGCCTGATCGCCGAAGCTATGGGTGACCTCCATCGCATCTGCGCTGTCATATATGCGCAAAATCAGACGCGTGCCCGTGACAACTTCAATCGCGCTTGCATCCGCATGTGGTAAATCCTGCAGGTAAAGCGTGGGCAGCCCTGTGTAACGCGGCGGCTCAACCCATGCTTCCCAACTGGGGCCTGCAGCAATCTGTGATCTTTGAGACGGTTGCACCTCACGCGCGGCGTTGCCAAAAATCAGCGCCATCGCCAAAGCGGTCAGCGCAATTAAGCGCAGCGCATAAGGATCACGGCGGGCCAAGTGTGGAGCGGGTTTAATCGCCTCAAGCCCCGCAAGATCACGCTGCATCCGCGCCAAATGCGCCTGCCACAGGGCCGCAGTGCGGATTTGACCACGGCCAACCGATATTTCATCCAAATATGCGCTAATCGGGCGATGAGGGTGGCTGTGGTCTAGCCGTGCAAGGGCTGCATCACGGCGGGGCCATTGAAATGCGGCAACCCCGCGCCACAGCGTTGTGACAAGGAAGCCCGCCAAAACAATCCAAATCGCAGGGTGCAAAAGAGCCGCCCCCGCGAAAACCCAAACCGCATAGGACAGCGCAACAAGAGACAAAAACGGCCAAAAGGCACCCAAGCCGCGCTCCCAGATCATGGCGGCCCATGTCAGGCGCAGGGGCCAGCGGATCTGCTGCATCACCTGTGCGGTTTTGTCGATCTTGTTCATCAGCCCCATCATCTGCGGCCTGATTCCAACCCAATCAGGCGGGTTCTGGCATTATAGCCATTCAGGAACGATATCGCGGTTGATGATTTCGTCAAACTCTGGACGTTTGCGGATGACGCTGAATTGATCGTCTTTCACCAAAACCTCTGGGATCAGAGGCCGCGTGTTATACTCGCTCGACATGACCGCGCCATAGGCCCCTGCCGACCGAAAGGCCACAAGATCCCCCGCGACAAGTTTCGGCAGATTGCGGGCTTTGGCGAATGTGTCGCCTGTCTCGCAGACAGGGCCAACCACGTCATAGGGGCGCTGCTCGGCGGCGGCTTCGGCCTCAATCACGGGGATGATGTCATGCCAAGCGCCATACATCGCAGGGCGGATCAGATCATTCATCGCCGCATCCAAGATCAAGAAATCGCGCCCCTCGCCCGATTTCACGTAGATCACCTCGGACACCAAAATCCCTGCATTTCCTGAAATCAAGCGGCCAGGTTCGATTTCAACCTCAACACCCAAATCCCCAACACAGCGCTTGATCAAAGCCCCGTATTCAACGGGCAAAGGCGGCGCAGAATTTGACCGCTCGTAGGGGATACCCAAGCCACCCCCCAAATCTAGACGGCGAATGTTATGCCCGTCCGTACGCAAAGCGCGCGTTAAATCGGCCACTTTGTTATAAGCCAACTCGAACGGGGCAAGGTCGGTAAGCTGGCTGCCAATATGCACATCAACCCCGATCACATCTATCGCAGGCAGGCTTGCTGCATAGGCATAGACCTCGCGGGCGCGAGCGATGGGGATACCAAATTTATTTTCAGATTTACCTGTGGCGATCTTTTCGTGCGTTTTCGCGTCAACATCGGGATTAACACGAATGGTAATCGGTGCCGTCACGCCAAGGCTTTGTGCGACCTCGGACAGAACGGCTAGTTCAGGCTCTGACTCCACGTTGAATTGCCGAATGCCGCCTTCGAGAACAGTGCGCATCTCTGCGCGGGTCTTACCCACGCCAGAAAACACGATTTTCGATCCATCAACACCCGCAGCGCGTGCGCGGGCATATTCGCCGCCAGACACAACATCCATACCCGCGCCCAAATTGCCCAAATGGCGCAATACCGCTTGGTTCGAGTTGGATTTCACCGCGAAACAAACAAGATTGTCCAAGCCCGCAAGCGCGTCTTTGAACAAACTGTAATGGCGGGTCAGCGTGGCGGTGGAATAGAGGTAAAACGGCGTGCCAACCTGAGCGGCGATTTCGCGCACGGCAACATCCTCGGCATAAAGCTCGCCGTTCTTATACAGAAAATGATCCATTGCCCGACCTCCGCGCGGCATCTTTTGGGTGCGCCTCGCGCTTATCACCCTTGCGCGCGGTTTCAAACCCTCTCTGGACGGGCAGGGGTCTGCGCCCTAGGTTCCGTGCAACGATATTTCTCCAAAGGGAAACGCATATGAGCGATCTGGCAAAAACCATCATCATCGAGGCACATGGTGGATCTGAGGTCTTGAAGTTGGTTGAACGGCCCGTGGGTGACCCACAGGCGGGCGAGGTTAAAATCCGCCACAAAGCCGTTGGGCTGAATTTCATTGATGTTTATCAACGCTCTGGCTTGTATCCAATGGCGCTGCCCCATGCTTTGGGTATGGAAGCCGCAGGGATTGTCGAGGCGGTTGGCGCAGGTGTAACCCATCTCAAAGAAGGCGACCGCGTGGCCTATGCCGCGCAACCGCCCGGGGCCTATACCGAGGCCCGCGTCATGCCTGCCGCGCAAGTCTGCCCTCTGCCAGATGCGATTTCCTTCGAGGAGGGCGCGGCAATGATGCTGAAAGGTCTGACCGCGCATTACCTGTTTCGCCGCACCACCGAGATCAAGCGCGGGGATCGGGTCTTGTTCCACGCGGCGGCAGGCGGTGTTGGTTTGATTGCCTGCCAATGGGCACGCTCCGAAGGGATCGAATTGATCGGAACTGCAGGGTCTGACGCAAAGTGCGCGCTGGCGCTTGCACATGGCGCGACCCATTGCATCAACTATAGCATCGAGGACTTCACCGCGCAGACCCGCGAGATCACTGGCGGGACAGGCGTTGATGTTGTGATGGATTCCATAGGCGCTGCCACATTTGAAGGCTCGCTTGACTGCTTGCGCCCCTTGGGGATGATGATTTCCTTCGGCAATGCCTCAGGCCCTGTGCCGCCCGTATCCCTCGCGACATTGGCGGGCAAAGGATCGCTCAAGATCACACGCCCCACATTGTTCACCCATATCGCGGATCACGATACCTGCCAAACCATGGCGCGCGAGTTGTTCGACAAGGTCACGGCAGGTGATGTGACAATCCGCATTGATCAGCGATTTGCGCTTGAGGAGATTTCCAAAGCCCATGATGCGCTAGAAGCGCGGGCCACCACAGGATCAACCATCCTGACGTTGGACTAAGCCTCAGACTTCGTGGCGGGAGCGCAAGAACAAATAAAGCGGCAGGCCGCAGCTGACCCCGATCCCATAAATCGCGGGGATTGCCAAAAGCGACACCCAATCGCGCCGCGCAATCCCCTCAACCAATATCCAAACGGTCAGGGTGACAGCGGCAATGGTCAAATCCCACACCAGACCTGATGAAGCATCATTGGCGTGCCACGCATCCACCATCGCCATAATCGACCAGTCATTCGCGGCCAACCATGGCAAGAAATATTGCATTGGCAAAATCGTTCCCAAAATAGCCAAGCCTAGGTAGATCATTCGCAGTTTCGACATTCGGCTTCCCCTTTTGCCCATCTTCTGCGCAGCAGATAGCACGCGCGCAAGTTTTGCAAATTATTCAGTCGTAACGCGACAATATATTGTCGCGTATCAATTGACCCCCTGACCCAGATCGCGCTACCTGTTCCTGACAATTTACGCCCAGACCACCCGACTGTCGGAAGGAACGAGACCCATGGCGGATATAGAACGCGAATCCGTAGAATATGATGTCGTCATCGTTGGCGCAGGCCCATCAGGCCTATCTGCCGCGATCCGTCTCAAGCAACTTGACCCCGATCTCAGTGTGGTCGTGCTTGAAAAAGGGTCAGAGGTTGGGGCGCATATCCTGTCAGGTGCGGTGCTTGACCCCGCAGGGCTTGACGCGCTGATCCCTGATTGGAAAGCCAAAGGTGCGCCTGTTACAGTGCCAGTGCGCGAAGATAATTTCTACATGCTTGGCGAAGCGGGCAGCATTCGTTTGCCCAATATGCTGATGCCACCCTTGATGAACAATCACGGCAATTACATCGTTTCAATGGGCAATGTCTGCCGTTGGTTGGCCGAGCAGGCCGAAGGCTTGGGCGTTGAGATTTTCCCCGGCATGGCCTGTTCTGAATTGGTTTATGCCGATGACGGGTCTGTTAAAGGTGTCGTTGCGGGCGTGTTTGGTCTGAATGCGGATGGCACCCCCTCAGACGGCTTTGAACCGGGGATGGAGTTGCATGGCAAATATGTCTTCTTGGGCGAAGGCGTGCGCGGCTCACTGACCAAAGAGGTCATTTCAAAATTCGGCCTTTCCGAGGGCAAAGAACCGCAGAAATTCGGCCTTGGGATGAAAGAGATTTGGGAAATTGACCCCGCCAAGCACCGCGAGGGGACTGTGACCCATACGATGGGTTGGCCGCTTGGGAATAATGCAGGCGGTGGCAGCTTTGTATATCACCTTGATAACAATCAAGTTTATGTGGGTTTCGTGGTGCATTTGAACTATGAGAACCCGCATCTCTACCCCTACATGGAATTCCAACGCTTTAAACATCATCCGATGATTGCTGAGTTGTTGAAGGGTGGAAAACGTGTTGCCTATGGCGCGCGCGCGATTTCCGAAGGCGGCTATCAATCTATGCCAAACCCTGTCGCGCCAGGTGTTGCGATTTTGGGCTGTGGCGTGGGCCTTGTGAACGTGCCGCGTATCAAGGGCAACCATAACGCGATGCTCTCGGGCATTGCGGCCGCCGAAGCGGCGCATAGCGCGATCAAGGCGGGCCGCTCAAGTGACAGGCTGGACGATTACGCCACGGCACTCACCGATGGCCCGATTGGCAAAGACCTAAAGCGCGTGCGCAACGTCAAACCGCTCTGGTCAAAATTTGGCCTATTGGGCGGCCTGAGCTTTGGCGGTTTGGACATGTGGGTTGCGAACCTGACGGGGCTCAATCTTTTTGGCACAATGCGTCACGGCAAAACCGATGCCGCGGCAACGGGCAAAGCCAAGGATTTCGCGCCAATCGATTATCCAAAACCAGATGGGGTTTTGTCCTTTGACCGGCTGACCAATGTCAGTTTCTCAATGACCAATCACGAAGAAAGCCAACCCGCGCATCTGCGTCTTGCGGATGCCTCGGTGCCGATTTCAATTAATCTGCCCGAATATGCCGAACCTGCACAACGCTACTGCCCCGCAGGGGTTTACGAAGTTGTGGAGGAAGCGGGTAAAGACGCGCGCTTTGTGATCAATTTCCAAAACTGCGTGCATTGCAAAACATGCGACATCAAAGACCCCTCACAAAATATCACTTGGGTCACACCGCAAGGTGGGGATGGGCCAAATTACCCGAATATGTGATTGAAAATCGGGTCAATTCAGAAGGGCGCGGCATCTTTATCGGGTGTCGCGCCATTGTTTTCATCCGATCAAGCCCCTAATCTCAGTCACATATAAACGGGAGCCACCCTATGCGTCACCTGACAGCCTCAGCCTTGATCCTTGCCCTGTCTCTCGGCGGGCAAATACACAAGGCCGAGGCGCAGATTGTGAACCGTGACACAAGCGCCGGGGCCTATCTCGCTGCGCGCCATGCGCTGAACGAAAGCAACTATCGGGTTGCAGCGAATTATCTGGATCAATTGCTAGCCTTAGATCGCACGAACGGGGATTTGGCCATCAATGCGATCCTTTCCCATGCGGCCTTGGGGGATTGGTCACGAGCCGCCGAGATTTCAACCACCATCAAGGACGACAATCCAAGCCGTGAATTGGCAGATTTGGCGATCTTGGTCGACCTTTTGCAGAGAGGCGATGCTGAGGCCGCATTCACCCGCATCCGCGCTGAGCGGGGCGCGGGTCTATTGGTGGATGATCTGATTGCGGGCTGGCTTTACCTTGCACAGGGCCAAATGGATCTCGCAAGCGACAGTTTTAATGGGCTTGCGGGGGATCAGGGACTTGCCGATCTCGCCAATTACCACTTGGCCCTCGCCCGTGGTGCGGTCGGCGATTTTGAGGGTGCCGCACAGATTTATGAGGGCGTGGAATTTAATCTCGGCGCAGCAGGATCACGCATCCTGCGGGCCTATGCGCAAACCTTGGTGCAACTTGACCGCGCGGATGACGCTGTGGCGATGTTGGACGGCGTCTTGTCCCAAAATCGTGATCTCAGCCTTGCCGCCCTGCGGGATGAGATCGCGACCAATCCAACCCGCAGCTATAATTTTGTGGTCACCCCGCAACAAGGTTTGGCGGAGGTGTTCTTCACATTGGCCGAGGCCTTAGGGCGCGAGAGCGGGCCAACCCTGCCGCTGATTTACGCACGAGCGGCCTATCACATTGACCCCAACCATCTGGAGGCCGCGCTTTTAAGCGGTGATCTGTTGGTGGAAACGGGCCAGTTCGAGCTGGCGGTTGAGATCTATGGTGCCGTGCCTGCAGATCACCCCTTAGCCCTTGAGGCAACGATTGGCCGGTCTGATGCCTTTGCCCGCACAGGCCGCAGTGATGAAGCGATCACAACCCTGCAAGACCTGATTGCCGCAGAGCCACAGCCCTTTGCCGTTCATGCACAGCTTGGCGATTTGCTGCGCCGTGAGGAGCGGTTCACCGAGGCCGCAGCGGCCTATAGCCAAGCGGTAGATCTGATTGATCAAGAAGATCCAAGGTTCTGGTTCCTGTTTTATGCACGCGGGATTTGCTATGAACAAACCGATGAATGGGATGCAGCCGAAGCAGATTTCCGAAAGGCGCTGCGCCTAAGCCCTGACCAAGCGTCCGTGTTGAATTACTTGGGCTATTCTTTGGTGGAACAACGCCGCAATCTAGACGAGGCGTTGACGATGATCGAACGTGCGGTCGCGCTAGAACCCGAGTCTGGCTATATCGTAGACAGCCTTGCTTGGGTCTATTTCCGTCTGGGTCGCTATCAGGAGGCAGTCGCGCCAATGGAACGCGCGGTCGAATTGCTGCCCACTGACCCGATCGTCAATGATCATCTGGGCGATGTGTATTGGAAGGTTGGCCGTCAACGCGAGGCGCGGTTCCAATGGGAACGCGCGCTATCCTTTGAACCGACCGAAGAAGATGCTGAGCGGATCAGACTGAAACTTGAGCTCGGTCTGGATGCGGTTCAGCAACGCGAGGTCGAAGGGAAATGACCCTGCGGCCCGCACGCGCCAAGCTCAATCTGGCTTTGCATGTGGTGGGCCAAAGGGCGGATGGGTATCACTTACTCGACTCGCTTGTGTGCTTTGTTGAGGTGGCAGACTACCTTGAAATCAGCCCAGCAGAGGAAGTTACCCTCACAGTTTCAGGCCCTTTTGCCCAGGGTGTGCCCACAGATCAGCGTAATTTGGTGCTGAAAGCGGCGGGTCTTTTCCCGCGCATAAAGGGCCAAGGTGCTGCAATCCATCTGGTCAAAAACCTGCCCCATGGCGCAGGAATTGGCGGCGGGTCAGCCGATGCGGCGGCCACTTTGCAGGGGCTTGCAGACCTATGGGGATGCGATCTGCCTCCGCGCGATGCGATCATAGCTTTGGGCGCAGATGTGCCAGTGTGCCTTGAAACTGCGCCCGTTTATATGCGCGGCATTGGCGATGAAATCACCGCCGCGCCCACGCTGCCACCGCTTTGGGCGGTTTTGGTCAATCCCAATCTGCCACTGGCCACACCATCTGTATTTGCCGCGCTGACCACCAAGACCAATCCCGCACTGTCGGCTTGGCATGATGATTTTTGGACTTGGATCGCCGCACAACGCAATGATCTACAAGACCCCGCCATCGCCCTTTGCCCAGAGATTGGCGCTGTTTTGACGGAACTGCGCCGCACCAAAGATATGCGTCTGGCCCGTATGAGTGGGTCTGGCAGCACCTGCTTTGCCCTTTATGACAGCGCCGTTGCCGCTGAAAAAGCCGCCGCAGATCTCGCGGCCAACAAGCCGCACTGGTGGGTCAAAACGGGTGCAGTTCTTCGTTAAGGATTACGCGATCCGCGCAACCACATAATCCGCTAAGTCGCGCATCATTTCGCGCAAGGGATGATCAGGAAGGCCGGCCAAAGATGTCTTTGCGTGATCCGCAAACCGCAAGGCCTCAACGCGGGTTTCTTCAAGCGCACCATGGCGGGTCAAAATGGCAAAGGCCTGTTCCAAATCCCCTTCGCCCTGATCCCCGCGTCCAATCGTGCGCGCCCAGAATTCACGCTCGGTTGCATCGGCCTTAGCAATCGCACGAATGACGGGCAGGGTCATTTTCCGCTCACGGAAATCATCGCCCGTATTCTTGCCCATGGCCCCCGAAGCACCGCCCCAATCCAAAAGATCATCAACGATCTGGAAGGAAACGCCCAACGCATCGCCATATTGGGCAAGGGCCTCACGATCTGCA
Organism: Roseobacter sp. HKCCA2468; assembly: GCF_037805105.1. NCBI lineage: Bacteria > Pseudomonadati > Pseudomonadota > Alphaproteobacteria > Rhodobacterales > Roseobacteraceae > Roseobacter > Roseobacter sp. HKCCA2468. The sequence goes on along the minus strand of NZ_JBBLYN010000002.1, from coordinate 403,526 downwards.
TCACTGCGCCCGGCCAAAACGGCGCCCGACTCGGTGGCCGCCTGAAACAGGGCGGCAGTCTTGCCGCGGATCACCTGCATATAGGTGTCCTCGCTGGTGGTGATATCCATCGCGGCGGTCATCTGCAAAACCTCGCCCTCCGCAATCGTTGCCGCCGCATTGGAGAGAATTTCCAAAACATCCAAATTTTGCGGCTCGACCATCAACTGAAACGCGCGCGCAAATAGATAATCGCCGACCAAGACCGAAGATTTATTGTCCCAAAGCAAATTCGCAGTCGGACGACCACGGCGTTGGTTGCTTTCATCGACCACATCATCATGCAACAGCGTAGCCGTGTGGATAAACTCTACGGTCGCGGCCAATTTAATATGGCCCTCGCCTTTATATCCGCACAGATTGGCCGCCGCCAAAGTCAGCATCGGGCGGATACGCTTTCCGCCTGCATCAATCAAATGTGCCGTCACCTCGGGAATGCGTGGCGCGTGCCGCGAAGCCATACGTTCACGGATCAACTGATCCACAGCGCCCATTTCTGCCTCAAGATGGGCGGCCAAACGCTCATGCGGTTTTGCACTGGCATGGTCTAGCGACATGAATTCTCTTTCTCCCGTGACCCGCAGCCGCTCTCGACAGACGCGATCGGGGGGCCTAAATCAACCTGATGCATGAAGTTCTGCGCAGCAACGATCCAACGATCATCGCCTTCGCCTCCGTCATCTTATCTGGCGAGGGTATAGAGGTGTTCGAGTTTGACGTAAATATGAGCATGCTTGAAGGCTCCATTGGCATATTGCCGCGCCGATTGATGGTGCGGCGGCAGGATTTGCACATGGCGCGCATCGCATTGCGCGATAATGGTTTAGAGGTCAGCCCATGAGCGTGCCTTTCTCAGACGATGATCTGACCTGCGATGGTTTTTTGGATGGTGCGCTTCGGATCTATCAGCCAAGCACAGGCTATCGCGCCGCCACAGACCCGATCTTTTTGGCGGCAGCCTGTCCGGCGCAAGCGGGTCAATCCGTGTTGGAATTGGGCTGCGGGGTTGGCACAGCCAGCCTAGCCTTGGGAAAGCGTATTGCTGACTTACGTATGATCGGGGTTGAGCGGCAGGAAAACTATGCGCAGCTTGCACGGCGCAATGCCGACAATGCCGCCCTTCCCTTAGAGATCGTGGTTGCGGACTTAACCACCCTGTCACGGCATCTCACCGAAACTTTTGATCATGTCATGGCCAACCCGCCTTTTTTCGCGACAGGGGATGGAACAGGGGCCAAGGATGCAGGGCGTGAAGCAGCACGGCGTGAGGAAACAGGGTTAAGCGACTGGATCAGTTGCGCAAAAAAACGCCTAAAGCCACAAGGATGGCTGACCCTCATCCACATCGCTGAACGTCTGCCAGAAATATTGGCGGCCCTTCAGGCCGAGAAATTTGGCGCGATTTCCATCTTGCCCCTGCAATCCCGCGCAGGGCAAACCGCAAAGCGCGTGGTGATCCGCGCGCGCAAATTGGCGAAAACACCTGCCACCCTCTGCCCGCCCTTCATCATTCATGCGGGCGCGGCCCATGAAAAGGATGGCGATGACTATTCGGATGCCGCCCGCGCCGTTCTGCGCCAAGGTGCGGCGATCAACTGGCCATAAGACCAGCATCGGCAAACTGCCGCGCATCATGGCAGTTTTATGAAGGGAATGCGTGACACGACTCAAAATCCGTGGTGCACTGATTCTGTCGAACATCAACGAGAGGAGATTTGACCATGTCACTGAACGGACATTTGCAGCAACTCAAGAAGAAGCACGAAACCCTCTCCAAACGCGTGGAAGAAGCGCAACGAAGTCCAAGCATGGATGGATCAGAAATCCGCGAGCTGAAAAAGCAAAAGCTGAAAATCAAAGAAGAAATTGCCCGCCTAAACGGCTGAGCCAAAAGAAAACCGCCCCCCACCACAGTGAGGGGCGGTTTTTTCATCAGCTTCGTGATTACACGAAGAACTGCGCCCCGTTGGCGGAGATGGTCGACCCATTGATGAACCCTGCATCATCAGATGCAAGGAAAGCCACGCAGCGGGCGATTTCGTCAGGTTCACCCAAGCGACCCGCTGGGATGCCTGCAACGATTTTCGCGCGCACCTCTTCTGGGATCGCCATAACCATTTCGGTTGCAATATAGCCGGGACAAATCGCGTTGGCCGTGATACCTGCGCGCGCGCCTTCTTGGGCCAGAGATTTCACAATCCCCAAATCTCCCGCCTTGGTCGCGGCGTAATTCACTTGGCCGAACTGGCCCTTTTGGCCATTGATCGAAGAGATCACAATGACACGGCCAAATTTGCGCTCGCGCATTCCAGGCCAAATCGGATGAACCGTGTTGAACACACCCGTCAGGTTGGTGTCGATCACCTCATGCCATTGTTCGGGCGTCATTTTGTGGAAAGGCGCATCGCGGGTGATACCCGCATTGGCGACAACAACATCAATTGGGCCCAGATCAGCCTCAACCTTGGCGATACCCGCAGCGGAATCTTCGTAAGAGCCAACATTCCACTTATAGGTTTTGATGCCTGTGGCTTTGGTGAATTCCGCAGCTTTCTCATCATTGCCCGCATAGGTTGCAGCAACCTCATAGCCTTCGGCCTTTAAACGCTTGGAAATTGCCTCCCCAATGCCGCGGCTGCCACCTGTTACTAATGCTACTCTTGCCATATCTTCCTCCGATCAGGCCTAGGTCTGTGTAACGTTGTTACGATAGATATGCTGCGCGCGCAACATTGTTTCGCATATGATTTTGCGGATGCAAAAAGGGGCGCCCGAAAGCGCCCCTTGCGAAATACCCCAATAAGTTGCCTCAGGGGCGTTCAAGGCACATAGCCACGCCCATGCCGCCGCCGATGCACAAGGTCGCTAGACCTTTTTTCGCATCACGGCGCTGCATTTCGAACAAAAGCGTGTTCAGGATACGACAGCCAGACGCACCAATCGGGTGGCCAATGGCAATCGCGCCGCCATTCACGTTCACAATATCAGGGTTCCACCCCATATCCTTGTTCACAGCGCAGGCCTGCGCAGCAAAGGCTTCGTTGGCTTCAACCAAATCAAGATCAGCAGCAGCCCACCCCGCTTTGTCCAATGCCTTACGTGACGCATAGATCGGGCCAACACCCATGATCGAAGGGTCAAGACCTGCAGTGGCATAAGAGGCAATGCGCGCCAATGGGGTTAGACCGCGCTTCTGCGCGTCTTCTTCTGACATCAACAACACCGCGGCAGCGCCATCATTGAGGCCCGAGGCATTGCCCGCTGTCACAGAGCCATCCTTTGCAAAGGCAGGACGCAAGCCTGCCATCGCTTCGACTGTTGCGCCATGGCGGATATATTCATCGCTATCAACAACGGTTTCACCCTTACGCGTTTTCAACGTAACAGGGGTGATCTCATCCACGAATTTACCTGCCTTTTGCGCCGCCTCAGCCTTGTTCTGGCTCGCAGCCGCAAATTCGTCCTGAGCCTCACGGCTGATTTGCCATTGATTGGCGACATTCTCGGCGGTCTGGCCCATGTGATAGCCATTAAACGCGTCCCACAAACCATCACGAATCATTGTGTCGATATAGGCCAAATCACCCATTTTCTGGCCCTGACGCAGGCAGGCTGCATGGGGGCTCATCGACATATTTTCTTGACCACCAGCGGCAACGATTGCAGCGTCACCCAACATGATGTGCTGTGCCCCAATTGCGACTGAACGCAGACCTGAACCACAGACCTGATTGATGCTCCATGCGGCCGCTTCCTGTGGGAAACCTGCATTAATATGCGCCTGACGCGCGGGGTTCTGACCTTGTGCCGCTGTCAAAACTTGACCCAAAATTGTCTCGGACACTTCGGATTTATCAATCCCTGCGCGGGCCACAATGGCCTCAAGCACAACGCGCCCAAGTTCATGGGCAGGCGTATTTGCGAATGATCCCAGAAAACTACCTACTGCTGTGCGTGCAGCAGAAACAATCACCACGTTGGTCATTAGACGTCCTTTCCTGACCTATCCCTGCCGACCCCGTGGCGGAGAGGAGAGGGCCGCGGGGCCGAAATTCTTTCCTCAAGGTCTAGTGATAGGCCTTCATCGCTCAACCGACAACAGACTTTGTTGTCGCGCTTGCTAGACATCTGCGCAATTGACAGATTAACGCGACCCAGGGCGCACCCGCCGTGGCGCAGCAATAGAGGGATGAATAGGGGCGGTTTCCTTCAGCCACGGCTTTTCCAAACTGGGCACGGCATATACATATCCTTGCAACCCATCAAAGCCCGCCCGCGACAGCCAATCGGCATCGGCAGGGTTTTCAATCCCTTCCGCCACAATCAGCATATCAAAATGGCGTGCCACGGATTGGATCGCAGAACATAAAACCTGATTGTCGGGATCATCGGCGACATGCGCCACGAATTGCGCATCAACCTTCAGAATATCAAACGAGAAGTCCCGCAAATAGCGCAAGGCAGTATTCCCTGCTCCAAAATCATCCAAGGCAAAGCTGACCCCCTTCGCGTGCAGATCCCGCATAAACGGCGTCACCAATTCAGGCATCTGCATCGCGCTTGTCTCAGTGATCTCAAGGATCAAACGTTCCAAATCTTGCGGATGGGCGGCAATATGAGCGGCTAGAATTTTATGAAACGGCGCATAGCCGATAGAGCGGGCTGACATATTCACCGCAAGACGTAGTTGCGGCGCTTCATGTATAGCTGCAAGCCCCATCGCAAGGGCCGCGCAATCCAGCCTGCGGCCAAGTTCTGTGGCCTCAACCTCCATGATAAAATCGCGGGCGGGGATCAGCCGCCCCGCCTCATCAAATACGCGCACCAACCCCTCGTAAAAGGCAGGGCCTTTCCCATGGGCCCGCATAATCGGCTGAAATGCCAAGGCGACATCCCCCCGCCTCAAAGCCCCTTCGACTAGGGCGATTGCCCCGCGCCGCATATCGGTCATGGCAACCGCGAAAGGGCTGGCCAAATCAGGATTTGCAAAATCGCTGCGCGGCACGGTCATGGTCATCTCCAATTGCTGCCTTGTAGATGTGCCGTGCCAACTCTTAATGTGAGGTGAACAAAGGGGCAGATTATGGATGATCCAACGATAATTCGCTGCGCATGGTGTTTGGGCGATCCCGACTATATGGCCTATCACGACCAAGAATGGGGGCGGCCCCTTTATGACAGCCGCGCGCTGTTTGAAAACGTGTGTCTTGAAGGGTTCCAAGCAGGCCTAAGTTGGATCACGATCCTGCGAAAGCGCGAGAATTTTCGCGCCGCTTTTGCAGGGTTTGATCCCCATGCACTTGCCAAATGGGGTGCGACAGATGTTGAGCGATTGATGCAAGATCAAGGCATCATTCGCCACCGCGGCAAAATTGAGGCCACCCTTACAAATGCACAGGCCTATCTCAAACTTGAGGCTGTGATTGGCTTTTCAAAATTTATCTGGGGTTTTGTGGATCACACCCCGCAGATAAACCACCCCCAAACCCTTGGTGATGTTCCAGCACAAACCGCAACCTCGGCGGCGCTGTCCAAGGCCCTAAAGCAGGCAGGGTTCAAATTCTGCGGCCCCACAACTGTTTATGCCTTTATGCAAGCCAGTGGGCTTGTGAATGATCATTTTGCAACCTGTGCCTTTGCGCCAAATATCACATAGCCCCCAAAAGCGCGGATTTGTCTCTTGGAGGTTCAAGGCTTTCCCTGTTAGGGAAACCCAAACGACAATCGAGGACATGACATGGCTACACGGCGCGCATTGGTAACGGGTTCATCTGGTTTTATCGGGTTTCACCTGTCGCAGCGTCTCTTGGCCGATGGGTGGGAGGTTCTGGGCCTAGATGCCATGACCGATTACTATGATGTCACCCTCAAAGAACGCCGCGAGGCGATGCTGAACCAGTCGCCCAATTTCCGCGTTGTGCATGATCGGGTTGAGGGTGCGGGTGTCATGGATGGGCTCATGGCCGATTTCCATCCTGACGCGGTGATCCACCTCGCCGCGCAAGCGGGGGTGCGTTATTCTATCGACAATCCCGAAAGCTATGTCGAAGCCAATTTGATCGGCACCTTCCGCGTGCTTGAGGCCGCGCGCCATCACAAGCCCGCTCACTTACTGATCGCCTCGACCTCCTCCGCCTATGGCGCGAATGAGACAATGCCCTATGCTGAAACGCAAAAATGCGACACGCAGATGTCTTTCTATGCGGCCACCAAGAAATCCAACGAAGTGATGGCGCATTCCTATGCCCATCTCTTTGACATCCCCACCACGTTATTTCGGTTTTTCACGGTCTACGGCCCATGGGGCAGGCCTGATATGGCGCTGTTCAAATTCACCAAGGCGATCCTCGAAGGTAAGCCAATTGATGTCTACAACCATGGCGAGATGGCCCGTGATTTTACGTATGTCACAGATCTGGTTGATGGGATTGTGCGTCTGATTGATGCCATCCCGACCCGCCCCAACGCGGCCTCTGAGATTGCTGAAGGCGATAGCCTTTCACCTGTTGCGCCCCATCGCATTGTGAATATCGGAAATTCACAATCGGTGCCTTTGATGGAATTCATCGCCGCCATAGAAGCGCGTCTTGGGATCGAGGCGCAAAAGAATTTCATGGATATGCAAGCAGGTGATGTGCCTGCCACATGGGCCGATGCAAGCCTTTTGATGCGCTTAACAGGCTACAAGCCACAAACCGCAGTGCAAGACGGGGTTGCCGCATTTGTGGACTGGTATCGCGATTATTATCGCCGCTAGGACGAGAACAAGATTGGCCAAAAAAGGACATTAAACCATGCGGATTGCAATGATTGGCACAGGCTATGTTGGCTTGGTTTCGGGGGTCTGTTTCTCGGATTTTGGGCATGAGGTGATCTGTGTCGACAAAGCCCCAGAAAAAATCGCCAAACTGAATAAGGGTGAGGTTCCCATTTATGAGCCTGGCCTTGAGGATCTGATGGCCCGCAATGTCGAGGCGGGGCGGCTGTCCTTCACAACGGATCTGGCCCAAGCTGTGGATGGGGCAGATGCTGTGTTTATTGCTGTTGGCACGCCCACGCGGCGGGGCGATGGCCATGCTGACCTCACCTATGTCATGGCCGCCGCCGAGGAGGTGGGGCGCGCGCTGACAGGCTACGCCGTGGTGGTTACGAAATCGACTGTGCCTGTTGGCACCAACCGCAAGGTGCAAGAGGTTGTGGCACAGGCCAATCCAAAGGCGGAGTTTGATGTGGCCTCAAACCCTGAGTTTCTTCGGGAAGGGGCCGCGATTGACGATTTCATGAAGCCAGACCGCGTTGTAGTTGGCGTGCAATCAGAGCGCGCAGCCAAGGTTATGGCCGAGATTTATCGCCCCCTCTATCTGCGCGATTTTCCAATCGTGACCACCGATCTGGAATCGGCGGAAATGATCAAATACGCGGCCAATGCCTTTCTTGCGACCAAGATCACCTTCATCAATGAAATCGCCGCGCTCTGCGAAAAAGTCGGCGCAGATGTGAAGGAAGTCTCAAAAGGTATGGGGCTTGATGGGCGCATTGGAAATAAGTTTCTACATGCAGGGCCAGGGTATGGTGGGTCTTGTTTCCCCAAGGACACCCAAGCCTTGGCGCGGATCGGTCAGGATTTTGCAGCCCCCCAACAGATTGTGGAAACAGTGATCCGCGTGAATGACGCTGTTAAACTGCGCATGATCGAAAAACTGCGTGATCTCTGCGATGGCAGTTTCAATGGCAAGAAAATCGCTGTTTTGGGCGTAACCTTTAAGCCAAACACCGATGATATGCGTGATGCGCCTTCGCTCACCATTGTGCCCGCTCTTGTGGGCGGCGGCGCGACCGTGCATGTGGTCGACCCGCAAGGCCGCCGCGAAGGGGAGCATCTGTTGCCAAATGTGACATGGTGCGATGACCCCTATACCGCTGCGGAAGCCGCCGATCTTTTGGTGATCCTAACCGAGTGGAACGAGTTCCGCGCGCTGGATTTAACCCGTTTGTCCAAGGGCATGGCGCAGGCGCGCATGGCGGATTTGCGCAATATATACAGCCGCCAAGATGCGCTAAGCGCAGGCTTTGCCACCTATGACGCTATAGGACGCTAAGGGTTTAAGCCAAACCCGCCCGCAGGCAATCGTGCAAGTGCAATAGACCCACAGGGCGTTGCTCATCATCCAACGCGAAAAGGGCTGTGATTTTATGGGCAGACATGACCGCCAAGGCCTCGGCAGCAAGGGCATCTGGGGCGGTCACGCGGGGAGATTTGGTGGCGACATCACCAGCCGTACAGGACATGAGCCGCGCCATGTTGCGCCGCAAATCGCCATCCGAGATCACCCCATCAAGGCGACCTTCGCCGTCCAAGACCCCCACGATACCAAAGCTTTTCTCAGTCATCACCAACAGGGTCTCAGGCATCGGGGTGGTCACCTGAACCAAGGGCAAGGCCGCCCCGTCATGCATCAATTGCGCAACTTTTGACAATTGTGCGCCCAGTTTCCCGCCGGGATGAAACGTTCGGAATTGATCGGGTCGAAAACCACGCTGTTCCATGACGCAAACGGCCAATGCATCACCCAAGGCAAGTGTCAGGGTCGTTGAAGTTGTCGGCGCCATCCCAATCACACAAGCCTCAGGCGCGGCAGGCAAGGTCAAGCGATACTGCGCCGCCCGCATCAATGTGCTGTCTTCGCGCCCTGATATGCCAATCATCGGGATTGAAAACCGCGCAACATGAGCCACAATATCGCCCAATTCAGCCGTTTCACCTGAGTTTGAGATCAAAATCACCAAATCCTCAGGGGTGATCATGCCTAAATCACCATGGCTTGCCTCCGCAGGGTGGACAAAAGCCGAAGGTGTGCCAGTCGAAGCAAGGGTTGAGCTGATCTTGCGCGCAATATGCCCCGATTTTCCGATACCAGATAGGATCACACGGCCTTTCGTGGCCAACATGGCCTCAACCGCGCCGTCAAAATCAGCAGGCAAATGCGCGGCCAAAGCCATCACCGCATCCGCCTCAATTTTCAAAACGCGGGCGGCGGTGTCGCGGATCGCGGCCAATTTATCCTGCTGTGTCATAATCTCTTGCCCGATCTGGTTGGTGTGGCGTGCTGTGGTCTGACTTAGACAAAAAATCAAGCTTTGCACAGGGTCTGACATGCATTTGAGGGGTTTTGAGAACGGGATACACCTGTCAAAGTCGTGCTCAAAGCAAGTCGCACCTGAGGGGGGATAAAATGAACCGCCGTTTTGGCAATTGGCCAGATCCAAACCAATATTACCGCCCCCGCGCGGGGGCCTATGCGATTATTGATGCAGGTGATGGCATTCTGGCCACCTTCCAAGAGGATCCAGACCCCGAATTTCAATTGCCTGGGGGCGGGATTGACGCGGGCGAAACCGCCATCCAAGCCTTGCACCGCGAAGTTTTGGAAGAAACGGGATATCGCATCCATGGAATTCGCCGCTTGGGGATGTTTCATCGCCATACATTTATGCCCGATTATGGCTATCACGCGCATAAGCAATGCCACATCTTCTATGCCCAACTGGGGCGCCGCATGGGGGAACCAACAGAGGCAGGCCATAGCGCGATTTTCCTGCCGTGGGACGAGGCTGAAACGCTATTGGCCGTGTCAGGGGATCGGCATTTTGTGCGGCAACTCTCGGCCCATTATGGCCGATAGGCCAACATGGCGGCAGAGATATCATCCACGAATTCATCACCACCCGCATAGGCCTCAAGATCGCGGGTCAGGGCGGAAAATAGATCATGGCCGCGCCGCGCCTGATGGCGCGCCAAGGCCGTAGCCAAACCTGCCTCCTGCCACAATTGCCCTTGCGGATTGGGGCATTCGACCCATCCGTCTGAATATAGAAACAGCCGATCCCCGCCCGTGAGCGTGAATTCTTGCTCAATCCACTCTGCGTCCTCCAAAAGACCGATGGGCAATCCACCTGTGCCAATTTCCTGCACAGTGCCCCCATTGCGTAACACGAAGGGCAAGGGATGACCCGCTTGAACAAAGCGCCCTGTTCCAGTTTTCAGATTGAACAGCACATAGCACAACGTGAAATAATGCCCCCCCATATCCTCGCGAAGCATCAGACGGTTAAGGGCTTGCGCCACCTCAACAGGGGGCAAGGCCTGCACCCCGCCGCCGCTGCGCCGCAGGCAGAGGTTTCGTTCAGCCGAATGCGGCAACAGCAAACTGGCCAAGCGCGCAGTGATCATCGCCGCTGAAACGCCATGACCCGAGACATCCAAAGAGAACATGCCGATCTTGTCTTCACCTGCAGGAAAATAACCGACAAGATCACCCCCAACATGGCCCGATGCGCGCAGCATCAAAGACAGCTGCGCCTCAGGCAGGCTAACAAATGGTTCGCGCACCAAGGCCTGTTGCATATCGCGCGCTGCCTGAAGGTCACGATCCAGATCAACATAAAGAACGCTAAGTTTCTCAAGGGTTTGGCCGAGCAGCGCATTTTTCTGCTGTAATTCGCTGTGAATTTGCAAAATCCGCTCGCCTGCGCGCAACCGCGCCAATAATTCGGGCGGATGCACGGGCTTTGAAAGAATATCATCCGCACCCGAGTCCAAACCCGCCGTAATCGCGTCCCGTCCTGTTTTTGAGGTCAGCAGGATGACATATGAATACCCGTCCGTCTCAATCTTGCGCAGATGGGCGCAGAATTCTGGGCCAGACATTTCTGGCATCACCCAATCACAGACGACCAGCGACATTTGCCGCTGTTTCAACACCTCAAGCCCATGGGTTGCTGTCTCGCATGGCACTGGGTCATAGCCCCACTGGGACAGCATATGGCAAATCAACCGCCGTTGCGCGGCACTGTCATCGATCACCAGAACAGGCATTGGGTGTCCCGCATAAGGCGATACCCGCGCAGACGGCATATCTGCGAGGGTTGGCAACCGTGAGGGCCGCGCAGCAATCGTGTGATTGGTCAGGGCGTGAATCGTCACGGAAATCTCCTTTGCCCGACCCTCTTAGCGCCCTGTTCCTAATACAACGTAAACGCGAGTAGGCGCTCAGGCTGTAAACTTCAGCCCCGCCGTAAACACTTCTTTAACTGCTAGGGGCGTATCGAGGGCCAAGGCAAAAGGCGAAGGCAGCAGGATGACCGCATTTTCCACAGATCACGGCGCACGCTCGCATCTCAGTCAAATTCAATCTCGATTGGCCGCAAATGCCATTGACCTTGATCATGTCACCATTTTGCGCAGCGAATTGGGCGAAGATGAATTCATCGACTTGGCGGCGGTGTTTATCGCCGAATTGAAAAATGACCTCAGCGCCTTATCCGCTGATCCAAACATCGCCACAGCGCGTGCATTTCATGCGTTGCGCGGGGCGGCCAGTAATCTTGGCCTAACCAGCTTTTGCGAATATTGCCACAGACTTGAACATCGTGAGGGGCTCGCAACACAGGCCGATCTCGACAGTTTGACCCGACTGCTTTCGACTGGTCTTGCGGCGCTGGCGCACCATATCCCCCAACTTGGCGCAGAGATTTAGACCGCGCTTTTCAAATCAGAAACTCAGCCAAAACCTCGTCATTGGTAATGTCGCGACAGGCAAATCCACGCGCCTCAATCCGCGCCATAAGATCAGGAAAATGCGCTGCGTCTTTTGTTTCAATCCCGATTAAAACCGACCCGAAATTGCGCGCGGATTTCTTCAAATACTCAAATCGCGCGATATCATCATCTGGGCCAAGCAGGTTCAAAAATTCGCGCAGGGCCCCGGGGCGCTGCGGCATACGCAAGATGAAATATTTCTTGACGCCCAAGAAGCGCATTGCGCGCTCTTTGACTTCGGGCAATCGCTCGAAATCGAAATTTCCGCCAGAGGTCACACAGACCACCGACTTACCCGCAATCTCATCGGCAATTTCAGGCAAAACATCAATCGACAAGGCCCCCGCAGGTTCTAGCACAATGCCTTCGATGTTGAGCATCTCTTGAATCGTCACGCAAATTCGGTTTTCAGGTGCCAAATGTACGCGTTCAGGCTTGATATGATTGAGCCGCGCAAAGGTTTTTTCACCAATCCGCGCAACAGCCGCGCCATCGACAAACGTATCTTCAATTTTGACCGTCTTTGGCACACCCTCGGCCAATGCTGCGGTCAGACTTGGGCCGCCCACAGGTTCAACCAAGGTCACGGCCTGATCACGCCCGAGATAGGACAACATACCCGCTGACAACCCCCCGCCTCCTACAGGCAGCACCAAGCAATCGGGGGCGTGGCCCAGTTGTTCGACCATCTCAACAGCCACCGAAGCCTGCCCCTCAATCACATCTTCATCATCAAAAGGTGACAGGAAATGAGCGCCTTCGCGCGCGCAAAATCCCTGCGCTGCGGCCAATGTCTCATCAAAATAATCGCCGACCAATTCAATGCGCACATTGCCCCCCCCAAAGGCACGGGTTTTGGCGATCTTCTGCTGTGGCGTAGTGACGGGCATGAAAATCACACCCTCAACCCCAAAATGCTGGCAGACATAGGCCACGCCTTGTGCGTGATTGCCCGCACTGGCGCAAACGAATTGCCGGCGCGTGGCATCCACGGCCAAGGCCTTGCGCATTGCGTTAAAGGCACCGCGAATTTTATACGAGCGCACAGGACTAAGATCCTCGCGCTTGAGCCAAATATCTGCGCCATAGCGCTCAGACAAATAAATATTTTTCTGCAAAGGCGTAGGCGCAAACAAGGCGCGCATTGCCTGTTCGGCGGCTTTGGCATTATGTGTAAAATCATTCATTCCCTAGGCCTGCCTTAAAGATTGCCCCCTGTCTAGCCTACGCAAGGCGCCAAGCGAATACTGCGCCAACTTGCGTCCCTCGCCAAAACCCGTTATCGCGCGCCAATCCCTTTCAAATTCGGAGCTAAACGATGTCTGCGCCCAAGAAAGTTGTTCTCGCTTATTCAGGTGGTCTTGATACATCCATCATCCTGAAATGGCTGCAGACCGAATATGGCTGCGAGGTCGTCACCTTTACCGCCGATCTGGGTCAAGGCGAAGAACTGGAGCCCGCACGCAAAAAGGCCGAATTGCTGGGCGTGTCCGAAATTTTCATCGAAGACCTCCGCGAAGAATTCGTGCGCGATTTCGTTTTCCCGATGTTCCGCGCCAATGCGCTTTACGAGGGGCTTTATCTTCTTGGCACATCCATCGCGCGCCCGCTGATTTCCAAGCGGTTGGTTGAAATTGCCGAAGCCACTGGGGCCGATGCGATCTCGCATGGGGCAACGGGCAAGGGCAATGACCAAGTGCGTTTTGAATTGGCTGCCTACGCACTGAACCCAGACATCAAAGTCATCGCACCTTGGCGGTTGTGGGATTTGACCAGCCGCACAAAATTGTTGGATTTTGCAGAGAAAAATCAAATTCCTATCGCCAAGGACAAGCGCGGCGAAGCCCCATTTTCAGTGGATGCAAACCTGCTGCACACCTCTTCTGAAGGGAAAGTGCTGGAAGATCCCGCACAAGAAGCGCCCGACTACGTCTATCAGCGCAGCGTCCATCCTGAAGACGCGCCTGACACGCCCGAAATGGTGGAAATCACGTTTGAGCGCGGTGATGCAGTTGCAATCAATGGCACCGCAATGAGCCCCGCCACACTCCTGACCAAGCTCAATGAATTGGGCGGCAAGCACGGCATTGGCCGGCTTGATCTGGTTGAAAACCGCTTTGTTGGTATGAAATCGCGCGGCATTTATGAAACACCAGGCGGCACGATTTTGCTTGAGGCCCATCGCGGGATTGAGCAGATCACCTTGGATAGCGGCGCGGGCCATCTGAAAGATTCCATCATGCCGCGCTATGCGGAACTGATCTATAACGGCTTCTGGTTCAGCCCTGAGCGCGAAATGCTTCAAGCGCTGATCGACAAAAGCCAGGAGCATGTATCTGGCACTGTGCGCGTCAAACTCTATAAGGGTGCGGCACGCACTGTGGCGCGTTGGTCTGATCACAGCCTATATTCCGAGGCCCATGTGACCTTCGAAGAGGATGCGGGCGCCTATGATCAAAAAGATGCACAGGGCTTTATCCAGCTGAACGCGCTGCGCTTGAAACTGCTGGCCGCGCGCAATCGCCGCCTAAAAGGTTAATCGTTCCCGCGCTCTTGGGCCTGCATCCAAGCCCAAGAACTGGCGCACATCTCATCAAGCCCGCGCTTTGCTTCAAACCCAAGCAGATCGCGGGCTTTTTCTGTTTTGGCACAATAAATTGGCACATCTCCCTCACGGCGCGCGACAATCTCATAGGGCAACTGGCGGTTCGTAGCGCGCTGATAGGCGGCGATCATTTCCAAGACCGAATACCCCCGCCCCGTCCCTAGATTGACCAAATGCCCGTTCCCCTGCCGCAACTGCGCCAAAGACAGAACATGGCCTTCGGCCAAATCTTCAACATGGATATAATCCCGAACGCCCGTGCCATCGGGCGTGTCATAATCATTTCCAAAAACCGAGATTTTTGCCAATGCGCCAGTGGCCACCTTGGCAATATAAGGCATCAGATTGTTTGGAATATCCGCAGGGTCTTCGCCAATCAGCGCCGAGCCATGCGCACCAGCGGGGTTGAAATAACGCAACACACCCACCGCCCATTCTGGATCAGCTGTGCACAGATCCTGCAACATTTCTTCGCAGATGATTTTGGTGCGCCCGTAAGGGTTCATCGCACGGCGTGGCGCAGTTTCGGGCGTTGGGGTTTCATCAGGCTCACCATAAACTGTGGCGGATGACGAAAACACAAGGCGCTTACACCCTGCTCGCTCCATTGCGCCGAGGAGGTTCAAAAAACCACCCACGTTATTATCAAAATACGCCAATGGCTTGGCAACGCTTTCGCCCACCGCTTTATGGGCGGCCAAATGAATCACCCCGCCAACTTCATGTTCCTGAAAGGCCTGATCAAGGCAGGCACTGTCGCGGATGTCCCCCTCAATAACGCTTGGGGCCGTGCCCATAATCTGCGCCAAACGCACAGGCACATCGCGGCGGGCGTTGTTAAAATTATCGAATATGACGGGGGTATAGCCCGCCTCATGCAAAGCGACCACGACATGCGAGCCAATATAGCCCGCCCCACCTGTTACCAGAATTTGCTCTGCCATGGATCACCCGTGCGGAAACTGCGGTATTGTCAATCCTGCTGTCAGAAAACACCCGCGCGGTCAAACCCCAGATCACTATTTGCTCTTGGGCAACGCTATCGCTTTGGCCTTTGGAACCAGCGCATTGATCTGGCGCAGATGCTGAGGCAGGCAGACTTTTTCAAAGTCATAGGACTTCACCACATGGGCACGGGCGGCTTTGCCGAGTTTCTCACAGAGTTTGTAATCCGACAAAAGTTGGATCGCCTTTTCAGCGATCTCATCAGGGTTCAAGAAATCCGCCAAAAGCCCCGTCTTGCCATCTTTGATCACCTCGCGCTCGGGGGCCGTGCCAGAGGCCACAATAGGGGCCTGCATCGACATCGATTCAAGCAAAGACCAGGACAAAACAAAGGGCACCGTCAAATAGATGTGGCAGCGCGAGAGCTGAATAATGGTGCGATAATCCGCATAAGGCACACGGCCTAAAAAGTGGACACGCGACCAATCAAGGTCTTTGCCCACTTCTTGCTCCATTTGCGCGCGATAGCCCCCTTGGATATCCGATTTCTTGCCATATGACGCCTCATTGCCACCAATGATCAACGCCCTTGCATTCGGCCGCGCCTCTAGGATTTTTGGCACAGCGCGCATGAATTGGTGGAAACCGCGCACAGGCTCCAAATTGCGCGCCATATAGGTGAAAACCTCATCCTCTCGCGTCAGTTTCTTCGCAAGCCGAGACAGCCCGATTGTGGCATCTGGATCAGCCATAAGCCTGTCCGTTCGGATGCCATCGTGGCAAGTGTAAAATTTAGAATGGAAGCTCTTGGGAAAGGTATCGTGCTGTCATTTCGTGGGTGTAACCCTTCGATCAACCGTTTCCAAATTGGCAAAGTTCATCGCGTTGCGCGCATGCATAATATAGGGCGTGTCTTTGGAAGACGGATATTCAGGATCAAAGCCAACGCTGCCGCCCTCATTGAGAAAGAAATATTCAAAATATCCAATGACGGGGCATGCGGGCCAAACCTGACGCACAAAGGTCAACTCACCCCAGCCGATATGTCCCAAGATGATGTCAGGTGTGAACCCTTCGGCCTTTATCGCCTGCATCGCAACGGCCGCGCCATAGCCATTTCCACAACATTCTTCCCAATATTTACTGAGAGCATAGGCGCCGTCAGAGGGTCTGTGATGGGTTGGATAGCTGACAATCTTAATCCCATCGCGCGGTGCAATGCCCTGTCTTTGGGTCAGAAACACAATTTCATGCCCACCTTGTGCAATCAGCCAAGACAATATTTCTCGATACTGACCGGGATAATTTTGGTGAACAATCAAAATTTTCATATGCGCCTTACCCCGTTCGCAGCCTGAGGCGGTTTTTGCGCAAGCCACGCGCAATGAGAGCCAAATCAAAGTTATGGCCCGTAAATGACCATCGAAATTTGCCCAGATTGTGGCAGCCGCATGGCGGCTTTGCGGCCCAAAGCGTGGTTTGGGTCTTGCCCTTGGACGACCTATATGAAAGCAGACCGCGGTTGACGGGGCGCGGCCTTTGGCTGACCCTGACAGAAAAGGCGCGATAATTTTAGGCGAAGGACGAAAGAGAATGAGTGTTGGCGCGGATGCCGCTTGGGATGATGTGGTTTTACCATTTCAATTAGACGCTTCCGATATTCGGGGGCGCGTGGTGCGCCTTGATCAGACGCTGGATCAGATTCTTAGCCAACATGATTACCCATCAGGGGTTGAGGCTATGGTGGCCGAGATGGTGCTTTTGACCGCCTTGATCGGACAGACCATAAAACTGCGTTGGAAATTGTCGCTGCAATTACGCGGTGATGGCCCACTGCGTTTGATCGCGACAGATTTTTATGCCCCTGAAGGCGAGGGGAAACCCGCCCGCATCCGTGCCTATGCGAGTTATGACAAAGACAAATTTGACAACAGCGCCGCACCCTTTCCACAGGCGGGCAAGGGCTATTTCGCGCTTCTTTTGGATCAGGGCACGGGCAGCGCGCCCTATCAGGGCATCACACCTCTGACGGGCGATGCTTTGCGCGGTTGTGCCGAGGCTTATTTCGCGCAATCCGAACAATTACCGACACGGTTTATGTTGGGCTATGGTCGCTCCTCCACCCCTGGGCAGGAGGGGGAGAATTGGCGCGCAGGCGGCGTGATGCTTCAGCATATGCCCAAAGCAAGCCCGCATGTGACTGGCGAAGGCGGATCAGGGGAAGCAGGGCTTTTGGCCGCAACCGATCTTCTCAATGAGGATGAGGGTGAAAATTGGAACCGCGCCAATATCCTTCTTGATACTGTAGACACGTTTGAATTGATTGGCCCCTCTCTCAGCCAGACGGATCTCTTGCTGCGCCTGTT
Organism: Roseobacter sp. HKCCA2468; assembly: GCF_037805105.1. Taxonomy (NCBI): domain Bacteria; kingdom Pseudomonadati; phylum Pseudomonadota; class Alphaproteobacteria; order Rhodobacterales; family Roseobacteraceae; genus Roseobacter; species Roseobacter sp. HKCCA2468. The sequence continues at coordinate 385,972 of NZ_JBBLYN010000002.1, read as the reverse complement.
CCATGAGGAATCGCCACGCGTCTTTGATCCGCTGCCGGTGCGGTTTGGCTGCACCTGTTCAGAGGCGCGGGTGCGTCAAAGCCTGTCGATCTATTCGGCCAAAGATATCGCGCATATGACCACGGAAGACGGGCAGGTCTTGGCCGATTGCCAATTCTGCGGGGCGCATTATGAATTCGACCCCGAAACCCTTGGGTTCGAGGCGACAAAACCCGTGCCAGAGGCGTAAACGGCCAATGGCGGGGGCGGCGGGAAAGATCACTCTAGATCAGGTCATGGCGGCGCTTGAGCGGCCCGCCAAACCCTCCTCCGATTATGATTTGAACCCTGACATCAAATTGCCTGCGGGACGCAAACTGCGCCCTGCCGCTGTGCTTTTCGGCATCGAAGCCTTTGGGGCCACGCCACAGGTTGTGTTGACCAAACGCGCCTCGCATTTGGCCCATCACCCTGGACAAATTGCTTTCCCAGGCGGCAAGCAAGACGACACTGATGCTAGCCTCGATCACACCGCCCTGCGCGAGGCGCATGAGGAAATCGGTTTGCCTGCGGCACAGGTCAATGTGCTGTCCCATCTGTTGCCGCATGAAACAGTCACGGGCTATCTGATCACCCCGATCTTGGCTGAAATCACCGCGCCCTTTACAGCAATGCCAGAAGCGAACGAAGTAGACGAGGTGTTTCGCGTCCCGCTTTCCTTCGTGATGGAGCCGCAGAATTTCCGTATAGAGGCCCGCCGCTGGCAGGGACAGTGGCGCAAATTCTATGCCGTGCCCTATGGCCCCTATTACATTTGGGGCGCGACCGCGCGGATATTGAAATCTCTTGCGGATCGGATCACATGAACCAATCCCCTATCATATCCGCAGATTGGCTTTCCAATCGCACCACGCAAGCGGCCTTGGCACTTTTGAGCGATGCAGGCCACCAAGCCTATGTTGTGGGGGGGGCGGTGCGCAATCACCTGATGGGCCACGCGGTGGGGGATATTGATATCGCCACAGATGCAACCCCGCAGCAGGTGATCGAATTGGCGCAAGCGGCCTCTGTAAAATGCGTGGAAACGGGCGTTGAACACGGCACCGTAACCCTGATCCTATCAGGGGAAAGTTATGAAGTGACCAGCTTTCGCCGTGATGTCGAAACCCATGGCCGCCGCGCGACCGTAGCCTTTGGCACAAGCTTAACCGAGGATGCCATGCGACGGGATTTCACGATCAACGCGCTTTATGTTGATGCAGGCGGTGCGATATCTGATCCCACGGGCCAAGGCTTGGACGATCTACGCAAGGGTCTGTTGCGTTTTATCGGGTCGGCGCATCACCGCATCCGTGAGGATTATCTTCGTATTTTACGCTTCTTCCGATTTCATGCGCATTACGCACCACCAGATGCAGGGTTTGATCCCGACATACTCGCAGCCTGTGCGGCACTGGCAGATGGGCTAGACCAGTTGTCCCGCGAACGGATTGGGGCAGAGATGATCAAGCTTCTCTGCGCCCAAAACCCCGCACCCGCCTTGGCCGCGATGGAGCAAACGGGAATTTTACACCACTGCATCACAGGCGCAAATCTGCGCGCCTTAGGCCCAGTTTTGCATTTTGAGGCCGAACGCGGCTTTGCACCTGACCCCGCCCTTAGGCTTGCCGCGATTGGGGGGGAAGATCTGCAAACGGAACTCCGTCTATCCAAATCTATGGCCCAAAATGTGGCAGTTTTGCGCGAGACAGCTACGGGCGACATGGCGGGCGCAGAATTGGGCTATCGCCATGGTGAGACAATGGCCCACGCGGCGCTGATGCTGCGCCATGCCGTCTTTGAAACCCCGCTTGATCTGTCGGAATGGGCAGCCGCAACATTGGGCGCACAGGCGGAGTTTCCAATTCGCGCAGCCGATCTCATGCCCAAGTTGCAGGGGCCAGACTTGGGCAAAGCCCTTGCGGAGTTAGAAGCACGTTGGATTGCTTCAGGCTTTCGCCTGACCCGCCGCGATCTTTTGGCGCTTTAAGATTACCCCATGACGGCAGGCCCACACCATGCTAGGGCAGTGCCATGAGCGCGATCCCATCAAAAAGCGAAATCCTGCAATGGATTTCCGATCATCCACATGCCAGTTCAAAACGCGATATCGCGAAGGCTTTTGGTATCAAAGGGGCCGCGCGCATTGATCTCAAGCGCCTTCTCAAAGAGCTTGAAGAAGAAGGCCATCTGCCCCGCACCAAGAAAACCTATGCCGACCCCGATAAATTACCACCCGTGGCCATCCTGACAGTTTTGGCCGAAGATAGCGCAGGGGATCAATTCTGCCGTCCGATGGAATGGCAGGGCGAAGGGGACGCGCCAAAAATTCTATATGTTCCCCGTGAGGCTGATCCTGCCTTGTGTGAAGGCGACCGTATCCTTGCTCGTTTGCAAGAGGTTCATGGCGAAGATCACGGTTACCTCGCGCGCCTCATTCGGCGCATCGGCACCAATCCCCGCAAATTCATTGGTATTTTCCGCACAACCTCGGAAGGTGGGCGTATTTTGCCCGTCACCAAAGGATCAGACAAAGAATGGCGCGTGGCCTCAGATGCCACCTTATCCGCAAAAGATGGCGAGTTAGTCGAGGCCGAACTTGCAGGGCCAAAGTCCCGCATGGGCCAGCCACGGGCACGCATCGTGACACGGCTTGGCGATCCAAGCGCGCCGAAGGCGGTCAGCCTTATTGCTATCCATGAACATGGGCTGCGCGATAATTTCCCAGACGAGGTCATCGCAGAGGCTGACAAAGCCAAACCAGCGTCAAAATCAGGTCGCGAAGATTTAACCAATCTGCCTTTCGTGACCATCGACCCTTCAGACGCGCGCGACCATGATGATGCGTGCTATGCGCATGCAGACTCTGACCCGAAGAACAAAGGTGGTCATATCATCTGGGTCGCGATTGCCGATGTCGCGCATTATGTGCGCGCGGGCAGTGCGCTTGATCGCGAGGCAAAAAAGCGCGGCAATTCTGCCTATTTCCCAGATCGCGTTGTGCCGATGTTGCCTGACCGACTGTCGGGGGATCTTTGCTCTTTGCATGAGGGCGTTTTGCGCCCCTGTCTTGCCGTGCGCATGGTCATTGATGCAACAGGTGAGAAAAAGGCGCAAAGCTTTCATCGCGGGCTTATGCGCTCGGTCGCATCTTTGTCCTACGAAGAGGCGCAGGCCGCCCAAGACGGCGCCCCAACCCCGCGTTGCGAAACTTTGATGGAGCCCATCATCGCGCCCCTCTTTGCGGCTTATGAGGCACTCAAAACGGCGCGGGCGCGCCGCCAACCGCTTGACCTTGATCTTCCAGAGCGGCGTATCATTCTGTCCGAAGAAGGCGAGGTTGAAAGCGTGGCTTTCCGCGACAGGCTAGACGCGCATCGCCTGATTGAAGAATTCATGGTTTTGGCCAATGTCGCCGCAGCTGAAACTTTGATTGCGAAAAAATCGCCGCTCTTGTTCCGCGTTCACGAAGAACCCGATCCCGACAAGCTGGACGCTTTGCGCGAGACGGCCGCCACAGCGGGGCTTGTTTTGGCGAAAGGTCAGGTGTTGATGACCCGCCATCTCAATGCGCTTTTGGCGCAGGCCGAGGGCACGGATCACGATGAGCTGATCAATATCTCAACCTTGCGCTCAATGCAGCAGGCCTATTACCACCCCGAAAATTTCGGCCATTTTGGCCTTGCTCTGCGGGCTTATGCCCATTTCACATCCCCCATTCGCCGTTATGCCGATTTGATCGTGCATCGGGCGCTGATCTCGTCTCACGGCTTTGGCAAGGATGGCTTGAGCGCCGAAGATATCGAAACGCTGGACGCCACCGCCAAACAAATCTCCGAAGCTGAGCGCCGCGCGATGGTGGCGGAGCGAGACACGACCGACCGCTATCTGGCCGCCTACCTCAAGGATCGCGTAGGGGCGGAATTCACAGGTCGCATTTCAGGTGTGGCGCGGTTCGGCGCATTCGTGAAACTGGATGAAACAGGCGCAGACGGCTTATTGCCCGTGCGCAGCTTGGGCCGCGAGTTTTTCCATTTTGATGCAGACACCCAGACATTGATGGGTGCGGATACGGGTTTAACCTTAGGTATTGGGGATCGCGTCTTGGTGCGCCTGACGGAGGCCTTGCCAGTCACAGGCGGCATCGGTCTTGAGCTACTAGAAATTCACGGCACGCAACACCGCCCCAACACGGGCGGCAAACGCGGCAAGCGCGGCTTTGGCGGGCGCAGATCGGGCCAAGCTGAAGCCAAAAAGCGTAAATTGCGCAAATTGAAAAAGCGAAAATCCTAATCTCGATTGCCCCTAGGCGGAATGCATTCTGCGCGCTAGGTTTGTCCATGAGCGGCAAAACCAAGCGCCAGCGGGCTGTTGCTGGTCTGTATCGGGGAAGAAAAATGCAGGTGAAGCAAAACGCCTTGCAATGGTGCGCGCCTATGGCCGCCATTTTGACATTGCTTGGCGCAGAGGTAAGCTTGGCTCAGGGATTAGCGGTCAGCAGTTCACCCTTGCCTTACCCACGACCTGCCACGCTCAACACCCAATCCAACCCTGCACCCCGCGAAAGTTTTTCTCAATGGCGCGCAGATTTCGCATCCCGCGCCGTGGCACAAGGTATTTCGCCCGCAGTGGTAGATGCCGCCCTTGGCCGAATGACCCCGTTAGACGAGGTTGTGCGTCTTGATGGCAATCAATCCGAATTTGTGCGCCCCATTTGGGACTATCTTGACAGCGCCGTTTCCACGCAACGCATCGAAGGCGGGCGGGCCAACTACCAAAGGTGGCGCGAAGATTTGGCGCGGATCGAATCTCAATTTGGCGTTCCTGGAGAGGTGGTTGTCGCCGTTTGGGGGGTCGAGACATCCTATGGCAGTTTCCGTGGAAACACCGACACATTGCGCGCATTGGCCACGCTGGCATGGGAAGGGCGCAGGCGCGCCTATTTCGAAGCCGAACTTCTCGCCGCTTTGCAAATCCTAGAGATCGGGGCGGTCAGCCCCCGCGCCTTTGCAGGGTCATGGGCAGGGGCAATGGGGCATACGCAATTCATGCCAACCAGCTATCTAGCCTATGCGGTGGATTACACGGGCGATGGTCGCGCAGATATTTGGGGCGATGACCCGCGCGATGCCTTGGCCTCAGCCGCCAATTTCCTGAGCGAAGCAGGATGGCGGCGCGGGCAACCTTGGGCGTTAGAGGTGCGCTTGCCACAAGGATTTGACTATCGCCTTGCCAGCCGTGAGGAAAAACGCGGTGCCAGTTTTTGGCGCAACCGCGCGGTCACCCTCGCGGATGGCACGCCCTTGCCAGATCATGGGCCCTCTGCGCTGCTCCTCCCCGCTGGGGCGAATGGTGTGGCGCTTATGGTCTACGATAATTTTGGTGTCCTAGAGCGCTATAACCCCGCTGACAGCTATGTGATCGCGCTGGGTCATTTGTCAGATAGGATCGTGGGGCGTTCAAACGGGTTTCGCGCCACATGGCCCCGCAATGACCGCGTCCTAACGCGGAGTGAGCGTGCAGAATTGCAAACACTACTCACCGCGGCAGGGTTTGATACAGGCGGGGTCGATGGGCGGATTGGCCCCAATAGCGTAGCAGCAATCCGCGCCTATCAAATTGCCAACGGCCTCCTACCTGATGGCTATGCCAGCCCCGATCTTTTACGCCGCCTTCAATAGGTGGGACTCGACTCTTTCTGGGATGCGGACTAAATAAGAACAAAATGTGAACATTTGATGGATGATTTCGAATGTCCGCCCCCGCCCCCCAAATGGCCCGTGCCAAAACGCGCCGCATTTTGTCGATCTATTTGCCGCATCTTGCTGCGGAGCAAATCTTGCGCCTGCATCGCGGCACGAGCCTGCAACCACTTGCCGTGATTGCGGAAGCGGGCAATCGGCAAGTTCTCTCCTCGCTCTGCCCCAAAGCACAAGCCGCAGGGCTTTATCGTGGACAGGCGTTAAGCGCCGCTATGGCGCTATGTGCAAATCTGATCACCCGCAGTCAAAACCCCGCGCAAGAACAAGCCTTTCACAAGGCACTGTGTCGATGGGCAGAGAAATTTTCGCCTTGGATCGCGGCGGAGGGGACAGATGGTCTGGTGATGGATATTTCTGGCTGCGCTCATCTTTTTGGTGGGGAAACCGCCATGGCCGAGACCATTTGCGCCGATCTCGCGGCATTGGGCCTGAGTGCGGAAATCGGGCTTGCCGATACGCGCGGGGCAGCTTGGGCCTTGGCCCGCTTTGGACATGGTCGTGGCAGAGCGCAACAAGCCCGTGGTGATGCCATCAGCCAAGAAGCGCGCGCCACGCGGGCACGCGCCGCTTTACGCAGGCGTGACATGGGCCCAAAATTTGCGCCACCCGCCCACCAAAGCAAAGAGATGCCCATACATATCGCCCCCCCGTTAGAAACCCGCGCGGCAGTTTTGCCCTTGCCTATCGCCGCTTTGCGGCTTGGGGACGAAACGATAGACGGGTTGGCACGGCTTGGCCTGCATCAGATTCACCATCTGCTTGCGCAACCCCGCGCAGGTCTGGCACGGCGCTTTGGCCCGTTTTTACTCCAGCGCCTTGACCAAGCTTTGGGAAGTCTTGCCGAACCTGTCTCGCCCGCGCGCAGCACGCCCTATTTCGCGGTGCGCATGAGCTTTCCCGAACCCATTGGAACAAGTGATGATCTTGATGCAGCGATCCTGCGTTTAACCGAAGCGCTGTGTCAAAAGCTCGACAAAGCAGGGCGAGATCTGCGCAGCCTACGTCTTGATCTTGCCGAAATGACCGAAGCGCGCCGTCATATCACTTTGCGGCTTGCGCGCAGCCATACCGATGCGCGCACCGTTTACAGCCTGTTGAAATTACAGATGGAACAAGGCCTCAAAGATTTAGAACCTTCTACAGCCTTTGATATGATCCGCCTTGAGGCGCTGCAAACCGAGGCGCGCAATGCCATCCCACATCAAGGCGGGGATAGTTCCGCGCGCGCCCATGCGGCGCGCAGCGCCTTGGACGATCTGGTCACGCGCATTGGCACAAGGATTGGGCTAGAAGCAATCACCCGACCCCATCCGGCAGAAAGCCATCTGCCCGAAAAATCACAGAAGTCTCTTGCGGCCGCATGGTCAGACCCGTTTGAGGGCCTATGGCCACGCGCGCATCTTCCGCGCCCTTTAACTCTCTTCAAGCCCGAATTTATTGATGCCCCCGACAGCCCAGAACCGCCATTTCGCTTTGCCTGGCGGCGACAAAATTTCACTGTGAAATCCTATATCGGCCCTGAAAGAATCGCGCCAGAATGGTGGCTTGATGACCCCAATTGGCGCACTGGATTGCGGGATTATTGGTGTATTACCACCGAGCAAGGCGCCAGATTATGGCTTTTTTATGCCCATGGGGGCGCGATAACAGGCGGTTGGTTTGCTCAGGGTGACTTCACCTAAAAGGCGAAACTCAAATAATTTCAATGCATTGCTGATTTGCGAACAATCCGTTTCCAAGGATTGGATTTTTTTATTTGGTTAATAATGTCTAAAAATATAAGATTGTGGCCGAATAATGGCATTTAGGGGTTTATGCTATGCTTGCTCTTTTGTTGATGGCGCCAATCTTGGCTGCGGGCATCGGCTATGCTGTGCTTACCGATGATACTAACGATGACGACAACACATCATCAAATGGCGCTGGCGCAGGTTCTGGTGCTAGCTCAGGTGGAGGCGCTGGCGCAGGTGCGGGCGCTGGATCGGCAAGTGTTCCCAATATCAATCTCACAGATGGCGCAGATAGCAGAACCATGTCTGACGCAGGGGCCCTCTTCGCAAAAGACGGTGATGACACGATCACTGGGTCAAATGGGGATGACTTCATTCGCCTCGGCGCCGGCAATGACAGCGTTACGGGCCGCGCTGGCAATGATGAAATTTTCGGCGATATCGGCGATGACACGCTGCTTGGGTCTTTTGGCAATGACACGCTGTTTGGCGGCTTCGGCAATGACGAAATGCAGGGCAATGGCGGCGATGACAGTCTTTCGGGCGGCGCGGGTTCGGACACGATTACTGGCGGCACGGGCAATGACTCGATTGTCGGTGAGGGCGATGGCGACCTTCTGTGGGGCGGCGAAGGCAATGACACATTGCTAGGCTTCACCGGCAATGACACGCTTTTTGGCGGTGTGGGAGATGACAGTCTTGATGGCGGCTTTGGCTCCGACAGTCTGGTGGATGGGATCGGACGCAACACCCTGATCGGCGGTGGCGGTGCAGATTCTCTGGCCGCCTTGGACGAATACACAACAGGGGCGGGCGCGGCGAATGCGGATACGTTGAATGGCGGCTCCGAGGGTGATGTCTTGGTCGGCGACAATGGCGATGTTCTGACAGGCGGCTCTGGTGTTGATGCCTTTGGCGTTCAAGTGACCAAAGCGGCAGGTGCCGCGCTGCTGACAGAAAACGTTGTAACTGTGACCGATTTCACCGCGAACGAAACGCTACAAGTGCTGCTGACCAATGCAGATGGTTCTTCGGCTGATCTGACAGGGGCGAGTTTGCAATTGGTGGCAGACGGCGCAAACACCAATGTTCTTGTGTCCTTTGGTGGTGGGCCAGGCACATTGGTGGCGACCTTGCAAAACATTACGCCTACGCAAATTACTGCGGGATCAATTACCCTCACAAATTAAGGTGCAATTCACTCCAACTGAAAAGGGCGCCATCTCTGGCGCCCTTCTTTTTTGGCCTTTTCAGATTGCCGCTTTACGGCTTTCTTCAAGGTAAATCTCGCGCAAACGTGTCGCCACAGGGCCAGGTTTGCCTGTGCCAATCGGCGTTCCATCCAGTTCAACCACAGGCATCACGAAGGTTGAGGCCGAGGTGATAAATGCCTCATCTGCCGCTTGCGCCTCGGCGACTGTGAAGGGGCGTTCTTCTACTTTCATCTGTGCTTCACGCGCGAAACGCAGCACCGCTGCGCGGGTGATCCCATGCAAAATTTCAGTGCCAAGATTGCGGGTGATGATCGTGCCATCCTTGATGATATAAGCATTGTTTGACGTGCCTTCTGTCACAGCACCGTCTTCCACCATCCACGCATCGTCACAGCCAGCCGCCTTTGCCATCATCTTGCCCATCGAAGGGTAAAGGAGCTGCACAGTCTTAATATCGCGCCGCCCCCATCGCTGATCTTCAATAGAGATCACCTTCATCCCTGTCTTTGCCATTGGGCTTTCTGCCAAACCTGGTTTGGACTGGGTGAACAGCACCAAGGTTGGCTCTGTCTCAGGGGCAGGATAGGCAAAATCGCGATCATTGGGTGCGCCGCGGGTGATCTGTAGATAGATCATACCATCGACCAAGGCATTGCGCGTCACCAGTTCGCGATGAATTTCAAGCAAGCGATCACTGTCACATGGCGCGCGCATATCCAATTCGTTCAAGGAACGGGCAAGGCGTTTTGCGTGGCCTTCAAAGTCAATAAGTTTGCCATCCAAAACGCTGGTCACCTCATAGACGCCATCGGCAAACAGAAACCCCCGATCAAACACCGAGACTTTGGCCTGATCCTCGGGCAGATATTCGCCATTCACATATACGATGCGCGTCATCTCAACTCATCCCCATAATTCTGGACGCGCAGGATGCACCCCGTCTGCGTCAAATGTCAAAGCGTGCTCACGGTCTTCTGCCAGAAGAAGCGGCCCGTCAAGATCGGTAATTGCCGCGCCTTGTGCCACGAGAAGCGCAGGGGCCATAGCGAGAGAACTGCCGACCATGCAGCCCACCATAACCCCATAGCCTTCCGCCACAGCCGCATCGCGCAACGCAAGCGCCTCCGTCAAACCGCCTGTTTTATCCAATTTGATATTCACCATATCGTATTTGCCCACCAGATCAGGCAGGCTTGCACGATCATGGGCGGACTCATCGGCGCAAACTGGCAAGGGGCGAGCGATTTCGGCCAAAAGATCATCGGCACCCGCAGGAAGCGGCTGTTCCACCATCTCGACCCCGAGACGGATCAGATGCGGCGCAAGATCACTGTAGCTGTCCACAGTCCATCCCTCATTGGCATCCACGATGATCCGCGCCCGTGGCGCACCACGGCGCACCGCCTCAAGACGCGGCATGTCATCGGGTGTGCCCAATTTGATCTTAAGCAGCGGACGGGATTGGTGGCGCGCTGCCGCAGCCTCCATGCGCTCGGGCGTATCAAGCGACAGGGTATAGGCTGTAATCTCAGCGCGCGGCGCGGTCGCAAGCCCCGCCAAATCCCAAACGGGCCGCCCCGTTGATTTTGCGTCCCAGTCCCACATCGCACAATCGACTGCGTTTCGCGCGGCCCCTGCGGGCAATGCGTCCTGCAAGCTTTTACGATCAATCCCTGCAGGCAGCCCCTCTATTTGCGCCACGACCGAGGCAATGCTTTCGCCATAGCGCGCATAGGGCACAGATTCGCCCCGCCCCGTGATCCCATCGCGGCTGATATGGACTGTGACCACCTGCGCCTCACTGCGCGAGCCGCGTGAAATCGTAAAAACCTCGGCCAAGCGAAAAGTTTCGGGCGTGGCCGTGATGGTAAAACTCATATCGCCTCCAATGCGTCACAAAGACGTGCAGCACCTTGGCGGAAAGGATCGACAGCAGGCAAGCCCATGCGCTTTTCAACCTCTGCCAGATAGGCCAAGGCTTCATCCTCGCCCAATGCCGCTGTGTTGATTGCGATCCCCACCACTTGCGCCGCTGCATTAGACTGGCGTGCAAGCGTCAAGGCCAGATCACGCAGCGCCTCAAGGCTTGGCATTTCATAATCGGGCAGACCACGCATATGGGGGCGGGTTGGTTCATGGCACAAGATCAACGCATCGGGCTGACCCCCATGCACCAAAGCCATGGTCACACCAGAATAGGAAATGTGGAACAGGCTGCCCTGTCCCTCGATCATATCCCAATGATCTGGGTCATTATCAGGGGTTAACCATTCCACCGCCCCTGCCATGAAATCCGCAATGACCGCATCCAATGGCACGCCTTCGCCTGTAATCAGAATACCTGTCTGGCCCGTGGCGCGGAAACTGGATTTCAACCCGCGCGCCTTCATCTCGGCATCCATGGCCAACGCCGTATACATCTTCCCAACCGAGCAATCCGTGCCAACGGCAAGGCAACGCTTGCCGCTGCGTTTAACGCCATTGGCAATGGGATATTGCACATTTGGCACCCGCACATCATGCAGACTGCGCCCTGTCGCCTTGGCAACGGCGACCAAATCAGGCTCATCACGCAACAGATTGTGCAACCCAGAGGCCAGATCAAACCCTTCCTCTAGGGCCGCGATCAAAACCTTTTTCCATGCAGGCGAGATCACCCCGCCACGATTGGCAACGCCAATCACGAGGGTTTCCGCACCAGCGGCGCGCGCCTCGGCCAAAGTCATATCGGGCAAGCGCATATCGGCCTGACACCCTTCCATGCGGAATTGGCCTATTGCGTTCTCAGGACGCCAATCACGAATACCTTGCGCCACTTTGGCCGCCAAAGGGTCGGGCGCATCGCCCAAAAACAAAAGGTAAGGGGTCTTGATCATCTTGGCTCTCCGACAAAGAGGTGAAGCTTTGTCACAGGATAATCCAAGCCGTCAGAAATTCTTTCGCAAAATCACGCGACCTGCGCGCAATTTTCGCACGAATTTCTTGAAAAGTAGGCCAATAGCGGCGGTTTATTGCGCCAATTCAGTCGAATCAGGTCAAGTATCCCGAAACCTGTGGCGTCACTTCTTCAAAATCCAAAGCGGCGCGATCAGAGGCGGCGGTGTTACGCTTGAATTCATAGCGCATCAAATCGCCATCTTGTTCTGAGGCGATAATCAACGCCTGACACTGGTGACGAGAGCCTTCGTAAACATCCACCAAACCGCGCAAATGCGGGGTAGTTTCCGCGTCAACCGCGAAACCTGAGGGCGTGAATTCTAGGATTGCATAAACATCATCCCCGATCTGAACCGAACGGGTCGCGCGGCGCTTGAGATCGCGCATCTTCGCGTGGCGCAGGCCATCTACGACATCTTTGGGCAAAAAATCGTTCATAACACACCTATCACTTCCCACTGTAACATGGATCATGGTTGGTTTTGGTCAACATCGGGTTAACCAACCTGCAAATTCGTTGCCAATTTGCAACATGGGTTCTGTGCATATACGCAGAGTGCCTCTGCATGACCTAGGGTTGGACGAAAAGGCCACACGCATTAGGTCTGAGACAACAGGAAACAGCGAGACGAGGCGGAACCAATGGGTCTTTTGGTCGATGGCACATGGCAAGATGTTTGGTATGACACCAAAAAATCAGGCGGCGCATTCCAGCGCAGTGTGGCCTCGTTTCGCAACTGGGTGACCGAAGATGGCAGTGCAGGCCCCTCGGGTGAAGGCGGCTTCAAGGCAGAATCGGGGCGCTATCACCTGTATGTTTCGCATGCGTGCCCTTGGGCCAATCGCGCCATGATCTTCCGCGCCATCAAGGGTCTGACTGACCATATCAGCGTCAGCGTTGTGCACCCCGATATGCTGGGCGATGGGTGGACATTTTCCACAGATTTTGACGGGGCTACGGGGGACACACTCTACGGCCTGCCTTTCGCCCGTGATGTCTATCTCAAAGACACGCCCGACATGACGGGCCGCGTTACGGTTCCAATCCTGTGGGACAAAGAGCGCGAGAAAATCGTCTCGAATGAGAGTTCGGAAATTATCCGAATGTTCAATTCGGCCTTTAACGGGATCACAGGCGACACGCAGGATTTCTACCCCGAAGAACTGCACCAAGAGATCGACCAAGTGAATGCGCGCATTTATGACGAGGTGAATAACGGCGTCTATAAATCAGGCTTCGCCACGTCACAGGCGGCCTATGATGATGCCGTGCATACGCTTTTTGAGGCGCTCGATTGGCTAGAGGACCGCCTCAGTCGCAACCGCTATCTAATGGGCGCACGCATCACCGAGGCCGATTGGCGACTGTTTACCACCTTGATCCGCTTTGATCTGGTTTATCACCTGCATTTCAAGTGCAACCGCAAGCGGATCATCGATTACCCTAATCTTTGGGGCTACACGCGCGAGCTATATCAATGGGCGGGTGTGGCAGATACGGTGCATTTTGATCATATCGTCCACCATTACCATTACAGCCACGATATGATTAATCCCGCACGTATCCTGCCGATTAATCCTGTGCTAGATTTCAACGCCCCACATGAGCGCGACCACCTCTAGGCGGGGCGGGACAAATCGCCTATCTAAGGCGGCATGACGACCAAAACCCAACATAGCCGTGACCATGGGGGCGGCATTGATGCCGCCGCCGCCCAATATGGTGCGGCGCGCGCAGATTGGCTTGATCTTTCAACAGGGATCAATCCCTGCCCCTATCCAATCGGTGACCTGCCTGCCGATGCATGGCGCGCCCTGCCGGATCAGGGGGCTGAGGCTGCGCTGATTGCCGCCGCGCGCGCATTTTGGTCGGTTCCCGCATATCTTGATATTCTGCCAACACATGGCGCCTCTGCGGCGATTGCGCGATTGCCCACGATTTTTGGGGATTTGGAGAGATCCGTGCAGATCACCATGCCCACCTATAATGAATGGGCGGCCAGTTTCGAGGGTGCAGGTTGGACGATAACCCAAGGCAGCGCCGCGCTTGAGATCTATGTCCACCCCAACAACCCCGATGGTCGCCTCGCGCCTGCACCAGTCAGTGACAAAATCCGCATCTATGATGAAAGTTTCTGCGATGTGATACCTGAGGCCAGCCACCTGCCCAAAATCGCAGAAAGCAGTCGCGATATTGTGCTTAAAAGCTTTGGGAAATTCTGGGGCCTTGCAGGTCTGCGCCTTGGCTTTGTCATCGCCGCCCCCGACACCATTGCCCGTTTGCGGGCAGTAATGGGCCCATGGTCTGTTTCAGGCCCCGCCCTTGTGATCGGGGCGCGGGCCTTGCGTGATCCCGCATGGGCCGAAGACACCCGCCGTAGATTGGCGCAAGATGCGGCACGGCTTGATACGCTGATGGCGGCGGCGGGTGCAAATGATCCGTGTGGCACAAGCCTGTTTCGACTGTTCCATGTTGGCAACGCTGCGGCCCTGCAATCCAAGCTTGCGCAGCATCACATCTGGACACGCATCTTTCCCTATTCCACCTCTATGATCAGACTGGGCTTACCCCATGCACCCGAGGACTGGGCAAGGTTGGAAAAGGCATTGGCATGATCACGGAAACCGCTGCCCTCTTGGTTCTGGCGCTTGGCCTTGATGCCCTATTTGGCGAACCACGCATGCTGTGGCAGCGTATCCCCCATCCTGCCGTGGTGATGGGGCGGATCATTGCTTGGGCAGATCGCCGCTACAACACCGAAAACGCGGCTGCACGCAGCGCAGGCGTGACGGTTATGGCGCTTTTGTCCCTTGGCGCTTTGGGGCTTGGGGCCACAATCGCCCTCTTGCCCTTTGGGGAGGTGATCTCAATCCTGCTTGCAGCCATCCTCATCGCACAGCGCAGCCTCATATCCCATGTCTTGGCCGTGCGCGATGCTTTGGGCCTATCGCTGCACGAGGCCCGCCGCGCGCTCAGCGATATCGTGGGGCGGGACACGGCTGAATTGGGTGAAAGCGAAATCAGCCGTGCCGCGATTGAATCGGCCGCTGAAAATTTTTCAGACGGGGTGATTGCCCCTGCCTTTTGGTTTCTCATCCTCGGGCTACCTGGCGTGTTGCTCTATAAACTTGTGAACACAGCCGACAGCATGATTGGCCACCGCACCCCGCGACATGAGGAATTTGGGTTTGCTGCCGCCAAGTTTGACGACATCCTCAACTACATCCCTGCCCGTCTCAGCGGGGCACTGATTGCCGCTGTTTGCGGCAATCCTGCGGCTTGGGCAGTGATGCGCGAGGACGCCTCAAAGCACCCAAGCCCCAATGCAGGATGGCCCGAAGCCGCAATGGCAGGCGCGCTTGATATCACATTGGCAGGCCCGCGCAGTTATCATGGGCATCGCAGCGATCACCCAAGCCTGAACGCCGCAGGACGGGCAGAGGCCACACGCAGCGATATATCGAACGCGGTTACGATCCTTTGGAAATCATGGGCCGCATTTGTGATGGCTGTCGTGCTTCTGGCGGTCTTGGCCGCCTAGGCCACCAAGGCCTCAGCCTTTTTCAGATCAACACTGACCAATTGGCTGACACCTTGCTCGGCCATTGTGACGCCGAACAAGCGATCCATCCGCGCCATCGTCACAGCATGGTGCGTGATGATCAAGAAGCGCGTTTTGGTGCGGCGGGTCATCTCGTCCAACATATCGCAGAAACGGGTCACGTTGGCATCGTCCAAAGGCGCATCCACCTCGTCCAACACACAGATTGGCGCAGGATTGGCCAAGAAGACCGCAAAGATAAGCGCAAGCGCGGTAAGGGTTTGTTCCCCCCCCGACAACAGTGACAAGGTCGAGAGTTTCTTGCCCGGCGGTTGGCACAGGATCTCAAGCCCCGCTTCGAGAGGATCATCGCTTTCGACCAAAACAAGCCGCGCTTCACCACCACCAAAGAGGTGACTAAACAACTGTCCAAAATTGCGGTTGACCTCATCAAAGGCCGTCAAAAGACGCTCGCGCCCTTCTTTGTTCAAGGCCGCAATTCCCGAACGCAGCTTTGAAATGGCCGCTTCAAGATCCTGCTTTTCTGACAGCAACGCGTCATGCTCGGTTTGGACTTCGCGCGCATCCTCCTCAGCCCGAAGGTTAACGGCACCAAGCGCATCGCGCTGACGGCGCAGGCGCATAACATCACCTTCAAGCTTTTCAGCCGAGGCCATATCTGTCGGGTCTGTCTCTAATTGCTCTAATAACGCATCAGGGGTGACTTCCATCTCCTCATGAATGCGCTCTGCTGCATGGGCGACGGATTCTGCCGCACCATCGCGCCGCGCTTCGGCAGCCGCGCGGGCTTCGCGGGCATCCGAGGCGCTGCGTTCGGCATCACGCTCGGCTGATGTCGCGGTGCGCGCAATACCTTCTGCAACGCTCAACGCATCTGCGGCAGCCGCCTTGCGCGCCTCGGCATCTTTGATCTTTTGCGCCAATTCTGCGCGCTGGCCCGCAAGATGGTCGGGTTTGTTCTTCGCATCTTGCAATTGCGCTTCGGCCTCAATGCGGCGGGTGTTCAACTCCGCCATGCGGGACTTGGCGGTATCAAGGCGCTTTTGCCACCCATCTACTTCGCTTGCAATTTGATCAATGCGGCGTTCCCGCGCTTCGCCTTCGCGTTTGATCTCATCATGCGCCGTGCGTTTGGCCAACATCGTCAGGCGCGCAGCCTCGACTGTCGATTTCGCGCTTTCAACCCGCGCGCGCATTGTCGTGAGGTCTTCAAGGGCTTTTTGCCCCGCCTCAGCTTCAACCAATTGCCGCTCGGCACTTGCGGCTTCCTCGCCATGGCGGCTGACGGCTTGGGTCAATGTCTCAAGACGACCTGCCAAAATATTGCGCTCTGCTTCGGCGCGCGACAAGAGGCGGCTGGCTTCGGCCATGGCGCTATCGGCATCACGGCGCGATTGGCGGGCAGTTTTATCTGCCTCGCTTGCGGCAGTGAGGCGTGCTGAAATTTCGTCATGACGGCTGCGGGCTGCATCGGCGGCATCCTTGGCCGCAGTCAATTCCTGATCCAACTTTTCCAGTTGATTAACCTGCTGCAAACGCCGTGCAGCCGCGCTTGAGCTGTCCTCAGATGCAAGGCTATAGCCGTCCCACCGCCAGAGATCGCCCTCGCGGCTGACCAAGCGCTGACCTGGCAAAAGATCCTTTTGCAACCGCGCCCCATCTGCGGCATCGACAATACCGACCTGCGACAAACGCCGCGCCAATACGCGCGGCGCGCGGGTGACATCGGCCAAACAAATCGCCCCTTGGGGCAAGGGTTGGGGATTGGCATATTGATCCAAACCAAGCCACCCTGTCAGCCGTGTTGCCAGACCATCTGCGCGGATCGGGGCCTTGAGATCATCGGCCAAGGCCGCCCCAACGGCGGCCTCAAAACCCACATCCACCTTCACATGATCCAGCAATTGCTCCGCCGCGCCCTGTTCGCGCTCAAGCAGGCGGCGCAGGGCGCGCACTTCGGACTCAAGCGTGCTCAGCGTGCCATTGGCCTCAGCCAAAGCCGCGCGGGCCTTGCCCTCTTCGCTTTGTGCGGTGGCGCGATCTGCTTCGGCCTGTGCCAATGCAGCCTCAGCTTGGTTTGCCTGCTCTGTCGCACTGGCCAAAGCGGTTTGTGCTGTATCTACATCGTGGCTCACCTCGGCCAAGCGCGCCTCGGCTTCCGCCGCCGCAAGCCGTGCCTTTTCCGCCTCGGCGCGGTTCCGCTCAAGGGCCGCACGGGCGTCAGAAACAATGCGCTCTGCGGATTGATGGCGCGCTGCAAGACGCGCTGCGTCTTCTGTCAGCTGACTGAGGCCCGTTTCACAATCGGCCAAAACCTCAGCGGCATCAGCGGCTGCAAGTGACGCGGCCTTCAGCGCCTCATCATGGCCTTTACGCGCCTCAAACAGGGCTTCGCGCTCCTCCATCAGCTTGGCCACTGTATCGCTTGCATCCGTGTTAAGGCTGTCTTCGCGACCAATGTCACGGGTCAGTTGTTCAATCCGTGCTTCCAAACCTTCAATCGCTTGGCGAACACGGAAATCTTCGGCTTGCAGCGTTTCGCGTTCTACAGTCAGCCGCTGCAAAATTGCGGCGGCGATTGCCTCCTCCTCCCGTTTGGGGGGAAGAGTGGCTTCGGCCTCCTCACGCGCTTGGGCGGCCTTGACCGCGGCCGCCTCAGCCTGCGCCGCAGATTGCACGGCCAAGCGCAAGGTTTCCTCAGCGCGCGCGCGGGCCTGATCTGCCTCACGCCAACGCAAATATAACAGCATCCCTTCGGCTTGGCGCAGCTCTGTCCCGATCTCGCGATACCGCGCGGCTTGGCGCGCCTGCCGAGCAAGCGAGGATAATTGCCCCGCCAGTTGTTCAATCACATCATCAACACGGGTGAGATTGGTTTCCGCACCCTTCAGCTTTAGCTCGGCCTCATGACGGCGCTGATAGAGGCCCGAGATACCCGCAGCCTCCTCAAGAACCCGCCGTCTTGCGCGTGGTTTTGCGTTGATCAACTCCGAAATCTGACCCTGCCGCACCAAGGCGGGGCTATGCGCGCCTGTTGAGGCATCCGCAAACAGCATCTGCACATCGCGCGCACGCGTGTCTTTGCCATTGGCCTTGTAGGCAGATCCGGCATCGCGGGTAATACGGCGCACGACTTCAAGGGTGTCATCCTCGTTAAACCCTGCCGGTGCGAGACGGTCTTGATTGTCGATGCTCAGGGATACTTCTGCGAAGTTACGCGCAGGCCGCGTGGCCGCCCCCGCGAAAATCACATCTTCCATACCGCCGCCGCGCATCGCCGAGGCGCGGTTCTCGCCCATGACCCACCGCAACGCTTCCAGAAGATTAGACTTGCCACAGCCATTGGGGCCAACCACGCCCGTAAGACCGTCCGAAATCACCAATTCGGTCGGGTCAACAAAGCTTTTAAAGCCGTTCAAGCGTAATCTGGAAAACCGCACAGGCAGACCCTTCGGTGATTCTTATCCAGTGTTACTGTCTCGCCGCTGCCATCGCAGAGTCAATCACGAACCCCACGATGTGGATAAGTTTAACCAGTTTTCCACAAGATATAGTCAAATTTAGCCAATTTTCTGCCCTGCGACATTTCATCCATTGCTAAACTAAACCGACTAGTTCAGAAATCAGTTAACAAAGTTCATCAAAGGGGACTAACAATGTCACTCGCTCAAAATCGATATTCACCGCTCTACTTCCTTGCCTCGCTGGGCGCAGGGGGGTTGGCCGTTACGTTTTTTATGTGGCTGATGTTTTGGGTGCCGCATCCTGACCAACCCGTTCCGATCTTCGAAAACAACTTTGCGGTTTTGACGACAGGGTCAATTTTGCAACAGGCTATGGTCTTGGGCGCCATGGCGGGGATCGCAGTTTTTGGGTTCTTGAACATCAAACTGTTGATCTGGAACCTTGGGCGCTTCTCTGCGTTCCGCGCAGCGGCGTCTTATTCAGATTTTGCCGCTTCAAACGCAGGGAGCCAAGTTTTGGCGCTGCCTCTTGCCTTGGCGATGACGGTTAATGTTGGCTTTCTTCTGGGTCTTACCTTTGTCCCAGGGCTATGGAGCATCGTGGAATATCTATTCCCCGCAGCCATGGCCGCCTTCCTGATGATCGGGATTCTGGCATTCCGCATGATCGCTGATTTCCTCAAGGCGCGCTTTGCCAATGGCGGTTTCAAATGTGCCGCGAACAACTCCTTTGCCCAAGTTCTGCCCGCATTTGCGCTGTCTATGATCGGTGTTGGCCTTGCTGCCCCCGCCGCAATGTCCAACCTACAACTGACCGCAGGGGTTTCGATTATTCTGGGAACCTTCTTCATCACAGCGGCGCTGTTGATCGCTTTTGTCGCCGCGATATTGGGTCTGCGCTCAATCATGGAGAACGGTCTGAATGTTGAGGCCGCCCCCACGCTGATGGTCATCATTCCGCTGATCACTGTTGTTTCGATTGCGATGATGCGGATCTCGCATGGCCTGCACGTTCATTTCGACATCCATGGCGGTGCGGGTGAAACATTTACCTTCCTGACACGCATGCTGTCGATTGAAGTTCTGATCGCACTCTTTAGCATCATGGCCTTGGCCAGCGTGGGCTATCTCGGCCGCTTCATCAATGGCACCGAAGCCTCTGCAGGTTCATACGCCCTTGTTTGCCCCGGCGTTGCAATGTCTGTCTTGGGTCATTTTTGGATCAACAAAGGTCTGGTCGCCACAGGCATGATCGCAAAATTTGGCGCAGCCTATTGGGTGCTCAGCGCATTGGCCCTAGGCCTGCAATTCGGAATGATCGCCTTGGTTCTGATCCTTGCGCGCAAGCATTTCGCGAAGAACAGCGCCGCAGCACTTGCGCCTGCTGAATAAAACACACCCCATAAGGTTACGGGCCGCGATGCACATCGCGGCCCGTTTCATTTGTATAAATCCCATATTATCCTTTGCATTGAGATCATCCCGAAGCAGTGGTATCCTTGTGCTATTCGTCAGCGCCAGATGGGTGTCCATCTTAGACTGACGCCATGAAACGGAGGGCCTTCGTCCTGACTGGACCGAGAATGGCGGTAACTGACACCGCAGAGATTGCGCCGCATGCCGACACGCATGCACCCCGCATTGGTGGCAAGGATTTGCTAGACCAAGTGCTTGACTCTCTGAGCGATGACAAAGCTGAAAACGTAATCACGATCGAGCTGGCGGGGAAATCCTCGATGGCCGATTATATGGTCGTGGCTTCGGGGCGTTCGACACGGCAAGTGGCCGCTATAGCGACCAATTTGGTGGATCGCCTCAAGCAAGATTATGGGCTTTTGTCCAAAACCGAGGGCAAAGACGCAGGTGATTGGGTTTTAATCGACACGGGCGATGTGATCGTGCATGTCTTCCGCCCCGAAGTGCGGGATTTCTACCAGATCGAAAAGATGTGGCTGCCCAATGGCACGGCACAGGCCTAATCGGCCATGCGCGTGTCCATCTGTTGTGTCGGCCGCCTGCGGCAAGGCCCCGAACATGATCTGATTACCGATTACCTCACGCGATTTGATCGCACAGGTCGCGCACTTGGCCTGACCTTAGGCGATGTCATTGAGGTGGAAGATAAGAAGAATCAGGGCATGAAAGCCGAAGGCGACTTGCTGCGCCGTGCTTTACCAAAATCCGCGATGATCTGGGCGCTAGACGAGCGGGGCGAGACCCTAAGCTCTCCAGAATTCGCCACAGGGCTTGGCCAAGTGCGTGATCAAGGAACAAGCGATTTGGCGCTGATCATTGGCGGGGCAGATGGCATTGAGCCAAACCTACGCGGCGAAGCCGCACGGCGTATTTCCTTCGGCCGTATGGTTTGGCCGCATATGTTGGTGCGGGTGATGCTGTCTGAACAGCTTTACCGTGCCGCATCAATCCTTGCGGGCGCGCCTTATCACCGTGTCTGAAACCTTTCTTTAAGCAAAATATCCGAACTTGGCCGCGATTGAGATTTCGCGCGAGAGGCCAAGATTGGCGATGACCTGCCTGACACCCATGTTGCATTTGGGCAGCCCTGCACCCACGGGCCAGCGCCCAAGGCCAAACGGGGATATGCTGTCGTAGCGCTCAGATATCCCGCAAACGGGGCGCGTACGCGTTCAGATCGCCTGTCGCGGGCAAGATCTGCGGGCCTTTGCAAACCAGATCACAGGGCGCACTTTGCCCGAGGACAGGCATTTGCCCCTTCAACAGAGATTGCACAATCACCGCACCGCGATCCTGAGGCGAAAGCATCTGCAACATAAATGCCAGCCCAATGGCGACACTCAAGGCGACCAGTTTAAACCCACTGCGCAGTGATTTATTGTTAGTCCGTGTCATAGCCTGCCTCCCATCCATTTGGGAAAATGTGGAAACTGCCCGCACTAAACTGTGATTGATATTGCACATCAAGACGGCATCCTGTCTGCTCACGCGAAGGTGACTAGGGCGAGGGCGAGGCAAATCATGGTCAGCACACATCAAAGCGAAGAAGACGCGCGCAATGAACATATTCTGATCTGGATCAACGGAGCGCTGAAACCCCGCGCCGAGGCAATGGTCAGCGTCTATGACAGCGGCTTTATGCTTGGTGATGGCGTTTGGGAGGGGTTACGTCTCTATAACGGGAAATGGGCCTTTTTAGACGATCATATGGATCGCCTGTTTGAGGCTGCCAAAGCCATTGATCTTGATATCGGCATGACCCGCGCCGCGGTGATTGCGGCCCTCGAAGACACCCGCCGCGCCAACGAGATGCAGACCGATGCCCATGCCAGATTGATGGTCACGCGAGGGGTCAAGATGCGCCCCTTTCAACATCCTGCCCTGTCGCGTTCTGGCCCGACTGTTGCGATCATCATGGAGCATTCCAAACCCTCCATCCCACGCCCTATTCGTCTGGCCACAGTGCCACATCTGCGCGGCTTGCCGATGACGCAAGACCCCAAGCTAAACTCTCATTCCAAATTAAATTGTATTCTCGCTTGCATCGCCGCGGAAAAGGCGGGGGCAGATGAGGCCTTGATGTTAGACATCCATGGCTTTGTGAACACCACAAATGCGTGCAATTTCTTCATCATTCGCAAGGGCGAGGTTTGGACAAGCACAGGCGATTATTGCATGAATGGGATCACACGGCAGAAGGTCATTGACCTGTGCCGCAACAATGACATCCCTGTCTTTGAGAAAAACTTTTCCTTGGTGGAAACCTATAGCGCAGATGAGGCATTTTTGACGGGCACATTCGGCGCGCAAACCCCTGTGGGCGAGATTGACGGCCGCGTCATCGGCACAGGCGATTTGGGGCCCCTGACCACGCGCATCCGCGCGCTGTATAAAGACATGATTGATCAAGGCACAGAATAGAATGACAAAAATTGCCATGTGGTCGGGGCCACGCAACCTTTCGACTGCGATGATGTATGCCTTTGGTGCGCGCGCCGATTGCGCAGTTTGGGACGAGCCATTCTACGCCCCCTATTTGGCAGAGACAGGGCTCGACCATCCGATGCGATCCGAGATCCTTGCCGCGCATGAAAGCGATGCAAAGATCGTGGCGCGGCGCTGTGCGGGCAGCCCGCCTGACGGAAAAGAGCATTGGTATATGAAACACATGCCCCACCATATGTTGGATGGGTTTGACCTGACGTGGGCTGAGGGCTGCGTGAATATGCATCTGATCCGTCACCCCGCCCGCGTCATTGCCTCCTACCTCGCCAAGCGAGATATGCCGAGCCTGCTTGATATTGGCTATCCTCAACAATGGGCGCTTTATCAGCGCCTTCCTGGCCCAATTTTCGACAGCACAGATATTCGCGCGAAGCCAGAGGCCATGTTGCGCATGATCTGCGCGGCGGCCGACCTTCCATTTGACGCGGCAATGTTATCTTGGCCCGCAGGGCCACGGGCCCAAGATGGGATCTGGGCCAAGCATTGGTATGGGGCTGTGCATCGCTCAACTGGGATTTCTGATCCCGAAGGGCCATTGCCCGATTTGCCCAAGGAATATCATGGGCTGCTGACCGAGGCGCTTGAATATTACGAACAAATGCGCAGTCTAAAACACACAGGCTAAGGTTAAATCAGGGGGAGTGCGCGATGCGAAAATCAGCCAAAGACGAACAAATCCTATCGCCCGCCGCACCTCACCCGAAATATTTCAGTAAGGCCGCAGACGCAGTCGCCGAATTGCAACTGCTGTATCAGGCGGCCACAAAATTCCTTTACGATGCCTTTTCCGAGGCCTTAAAAGCCCCGCGCGAGAACACCCGCTATCGCGCCTTTTATCCCGAGATACGGATTACCACGACAGGTTTTGGCAAGATCGACACCCGCCTTTCTTTTGGTCATGTCGCAGAACCGGGCACCTATTCCACAACGGTCACGCGCCCCGATTTATTTGCAAATTATCTGACACAGCAAATCGCCCTGCTGATTGAAAACCATAATGTTGAGGTCGCGATTGGGGTATCCTCTACGCCAATTCCGCTGCATTTTGCAGTGCTGACGGATCCCAATCTCAACGTCCCGCAAGAGGCAGCGCTAACCTTTCCCTTGCGCGATATGTTTGATGTGCCTGATCTGGGCGGCATCCATGACGAGATCGTCAATTCCTTTGGCTTTAAGCATCCAGACGGATCGGGGCCGCTTGCGCCCTTTACCGCCGAACGGATCGACTATTCTCTAGCACGGCTCGCTCATTATACCGCGACTGATCCTGTGTATTTCCAGAACCATGTTCTGTTCACCAATTACCAATTCTATATTGACGAATTCATTGCCTATGCGCGGGCAATGTTGGCCGACCCAAACAGCGGCTACACCGCCCTCGTTGGGCCAGGCAATCAAGTTTTGATGACGGCTGAGGCAGAGCTCACACATCCCGCAAAAATGCCCCAGATGCCAAGCTATCACCTCACCCGTAAAGACAATGCAGGTATTAGTTTGGTTAATATTGGGGTTGGGCCTTCAAACGCAAAAACCGCCACTGACCATATTGCAGTTTTGCGACCCCATGCATGGTTGATGGTTGGTCATTGTGCAGGTCTGCGCAACACGCAGGCGCTTGGCGATTATGTCTTGGCACACGCCTATCTGCGCGAAGATCATGTTCTTGATGATGATCTGCCCGCATGGGTTCCCATCCCCGCATTGGCCGAAGTTCAAATTGCCCTTGAGGATGCGGTGGCAGATGTTGCGCAAGTGTCTGGCTATGAATTGAAACGGATCATGCGCACAGGCACGGTCGCCACAATCGACAATCGCAATTGGGAATTGCGCGATCAATCTGGCCCCGTAAAGCGCCTCAGCCAAAGTCGCGCCATCGCACTCGATATGGAAAGCGCAACAATCGCCGCCAATGGATTTCGCTTTCGGGTGCCTTATGGCACGCTGCTTTGTGTCTCGGATAAGCCGCTGCATGGCGAATTAAAGCTGCCCGGAACGGCCTCAGAATTCTATAAAACCCAAGTGACGCGACATTTGTTGATCGGCATTCGCGCCATGGAAAAATTGCGCGAAATGCCGCTTGAACGCCTTCATAGCCGAAAATTGCGGTCTTTTGAGGAAACGGCTTTCTTATAAATATATAAATTTTTGTCAAGATGCATGTTTTCTGCACCATTTTGTCTACTAATTGTTGTGTCCCTCCACAATATTAGGGTAATTTCGCACCAGCGAGCCCAAGGGTTCGGGGAGTAAAGGAGATAAAAAATGGCACAGAAACCGATGACAAAGACGCAGCTTGTTGCCGCGCTTGCCGACGAAATGGGCAGTGACAAGAAAACCGCAGCAGCCGCTTTGGATGCAGTGACCGCAGTGGTCACCAAAGAAGTCGCAGGCGGTGGCGCAGTAACCCTTCCTGGGATTGGCAAAGTATACTGCCGCGCACGTCCCGAGCGTATGGTGCGCAACCCAGCAACGGGCGAGCAGATCAAAAAGCCTGCCGACAAGGTTGTGAAGGTTACAATCGCAAAGGCATTGAAGGACAGCGTAAACGGCTAAGTTTTCGCAGTTTTGAAGTTTTAAGGGCCGCCTACTTGGGCGGCCCTTTTTCTTGGGCGGGTTTCATGCTTCTGTGTCGCAAGCAGGTTTCGGCAGGATGCATGACATGGATTTTCGCGCAATTGGAATGGGGCTGATTTTCGCCCTCATATGGTCTTCGGCTTTCACCTCTGCGCGAATGATCGTTGAAGCCGCGCCGCCCCTCTACGCATTGGTTCTGCGCTTTGGATTAGCGGGTCTGATTGGTGTGGCCATTGCCAAGGCCCTCGGACAACACTGGAAATTTTCAGCCAAGCAATGGCGCGGCATTTTGATTTTTGGCACCTGCCAGAACGCGATCTATCTGGGTCTGAATTTTATCGCCATGCAAACAGTCGAAGCGGGGCTTGCAGCCATCATCGCATCCAGTATGCCGCTGTTGGTGGCGACTGCGAATTGGGCGTTTTTCCGCGAAACCCTCCCGAAGCTTGGGATTTTCGGCCTGATTGCGGGCTTCGCTGGGGTGGCGCTGATTATGTCACAGCGATTAACAGGCGGGGCGGATGTCATGGGCCTTGCACTCTGCGTCATTGCTGCCGTGGCGCTGACCATCGCAACATTGGCCGTGCGCAGTGCTTCAGCCTCGGGCGGAAATGTGATCATGACCGTTGGCTTGCAAATGGCGGTTGGCTCGATTGTCTTACTGCCCTTTGCCTTAATCTTTGAAACGCCAGAATTTGACATGTCGCAGCGTCTCTTTTGGGCCTTCACTTATACAACTTTAGCCCCAGGTCTTTTGGCAACGTGGATTTGGTTTTTGTTGGTCGCCCGCATTGGAGCAACCCGCGCCGCAACGTTTCATTTCTTGAACCCGTTTTTCGGCGTGGCGATTGCCGCGGCGCTCCTTGGGGAACAATTATCTTTGGCCGACATCATTGGGGTTGCCATTATCGCAGGCGGGATTTTGGCGGTGCAGTTGGCCCGCGTCACCCCAACAGCGCCAAGCAGTTAGGCCCCTTCAAGCGGCGTATCGCTGACAATGACGCGCAGATTATCAATAGCGATGCGATAGGGCGTATTCGTATCATCACTGCCAAATAGGCTGATTTCGCCCTCTGCGTCATAGCTGCTGACCGCAATGCGCAAAGATAATCGTGTGGTTTCTTCTCCCGATTGCACTGACCCATCGGGTTTGGGATACGCGTCAAGCAATTGAAACCGCGTGCCTGTTGGGCTTTGCCGCGCGATCTCGATCACAGGGGCATGCGCCTCGCCCGTAATGCGCAAGGCTGCATCGGCAAAGCTCAGTTCAACCGCCGCACCGTCCCATCCGTCAAGAAGCCATAGGTCTAACTCAAGCACAGCATTGCGAAAACCAAGTGGCAAAAGGATTGGTTTTTGGATCACCAACCCTGCTGCAACAGGGCCCAGAATACCGCCCGTTATCACGGATTGATTTGATTGGGCCGCACCACTAAAGCCGCCTTCGTTAAACTCAAAATCTTCGAAAGAGACGAGTCGGTCGTCTTGCGAGAACACCCGCAAACCCGCCGTGCTGTCATTGGTGCTTGCCCAGACATCGGGGGTCGGGCCGATCCGCCAAACCATCCCAATGAGGAGGCCAAGCGCCATGAGCGCGATGATCATCGTTCTTCCATCCACCCGAAAGGATCTCGGAAGTGCCCATGTTCGCTTGGCCTGTCGCATAGTTAACCTCTTACTCGTTTACCCCCTCAAGATCGCAAGGAAACTTGGTTAAAAAGCGGCAAGGCCAAGAAAATTTTACGGAATTTGAAACTAATCTAAGAAACGATCAGCCGATGTTGCCACGATTTGCGCCGATTTGTCCGCGATGCAGCAACAAATGATCCAGAACCACACAGGCCATCATCGCTTCACCCACGGGAACGGCACGAATACCCACACAAGGATCATGCCGCCCTTTTGTGATGATCTCAGCCGATTCGCCCGACTTCGTGATCGTTTGGCGCGGTGTCAGGATGGAGGAGGTGGGTTTCACTGCAAAACGCACAACCACATCTTGGCCAGTGGAAATTCCACCCAAAATCCCGCCCGCATGATTAGAGGCGTATTGTGGGCCATCTGCGCCCATCGTGATTTCATCCGCGTTTTCACTGCCCCGCAAGGCAGCGGCGTTCATGCCCTCGCCAATCTCAACACCTTTCACGGCATTGATTGACATCATCGCTGCAGCCAAATCCGTGTCAAGCTTGCCATAAATTGGCGCGCCAAGCCCTGCGGGCAAACCGCGCGCGACCACCTCGATCACCGCGCCGACACTGTCGCCCGATTTGCGAAGACCATCTAAATAGCTTGCCCAATCTGCCGCTGCCTTGGGGTCAGGCGTCCAAAATGGGTTCTGCGCAATCTGATCCCAGTCAAACCGTGTGCGGTCAATCTGATGTGGGCCCATTTGCACCATGAAGCCCGTAATTTGCAGATCAGGCAGCAGCGTGGCCAAAACCGCGCGCGCAACCCCGCCTGCGGCCACGCGTGCGGCGGTTTCTCGCGCGCTTGATCGTCCACCCCCGCGCGGATCGCGGATACCGTATTTTTGCCAATAGGTGATGTCGGCATGGCCTGGACGGAATTTTTCGGCAATTTCAGAATAATCTTTCGACCGCTGATCCGTGTTGCGGATCATCAACTGTATCGGCGTGCCTGTCGTCTGGCCCTCGTAAACGCCCGAAAGAATTTCCACCTCGTCAGGTTCGCGGCGTTGCGTGGTGTATTTATTCTGCCCTGGTTTGCGGCGATCAAGCCAATGCTGCAGCATTGCGGCATCTATCGCGACACCTGGGGGGCATCCGTCAACAGTCGCGCCAAGGGCTGGCCCGTGGCTTTCGCCCCAAGTGGTAACCCGAAAAAGATGACCGAAAGTGTTCATCGACATTGGCGTGACCTACATAATTTTAGCCTTCACAGGGGTTAGCCTTCCTGAGGCAAAATGCCAAGACCCTTGCCCTTCGCAGAAAACCTGCCTAGATCAATCCTTGTCTCGGGGTGGCCCGTTATTGGGCCTGAGATGCGCAATCCTGCGTAAACCCGTTGAACCTGAACCGGTTAGGACCGGCGGAGGGAAGGCTTTGGAACAGAGGGCAATTTGCCCAAGCTCCATCTTCACTTCGCCCGTCGCAATGGAGGAGTGAGGAAATGAAACACACCATCATAGCAGCGGGTATGAGCATCTTTGCAGGGGCGGCAATGGCCGAAAACCCTGTTTTGCATGTCTATACCTATGATTCATTTGTCGCTGATTGGGGGCCCGGGCCCCAGATTGAGGCTGCTTTCGAAGAACGCTGTGGCTGTGATCTGCAATTCGTCAGCGCGGGCGATGGCGCAGCACTGCTGTCGCGGCTTCAGCTTGAGGGGAGCCGCAGCGAAGCGGATGTGGTCTTGGGCCTTGATACAAACCTGATGACAGCCGCGCGCGATACGGGCCTATTTGTCACGCATGATATCTCCGCTGAGGGGCTGACCCTACCAATCGCATGGGATGATGCAGAATTTCTGCCCTTTGATTGGGGCTATTTCGCCTTTGTCCATAACGCTGATCTGCCCAACCCCCCCCAAAGTTTTGAGGAATTGGCCGCAAGTGATCTGCGCATCTTGATCCAAGACCCACGCAGTTCGACCCCCGGTTTGGGCCTCGTTTATTGGATCGAGGCCGCCTATGGCGATGGGGCTGCACAGATTTGGCAGGATTTGGCGGATAACATCGTCACCGTCACCCCAGGATGGTCTGAGGCCTATGGCCTGTTCCTAGAGGGTGAGGCCGATATGGTGCTTTCCTACACAACATCCCCCGCCTATCACCTCATTGCCGAGGAAGATCCCAGCAAATCTGCCGCTGCCTTTGACGAAGGGCATTATATGCAAATTGAAATTGCGGGCATCACTGCGGCAAGCGATCAACCCGATTTAGCGCGTGCGTTTATGACCTTCATGCTGTCGCCCGCATTCCAATCCGTAATCCCCACGACAAACTGGATGTATCCTGCGGCTTTGCCCGCATCGGCGCTGCCCGATGGATTTGAAACCTTGATTGCCCCTGAAAAAGTGCTGCACTTCTCGGGGGATGAGGCTGCGGCGCTTCGCGATGCAGCGATTGACAGATGGCAAACCGCACTCAGCCGCTAAGTGCCTTGGTTTGGGTCGGGACGGGCGCTTTGGCGCTTATCCTGACCGTGACCCTTGGCCCGCTTGTGGCGATTGCCGTCACGGCGGACGATGGGTTTAAATTACGCGCGGCCGACTGGGCCGCAATTCGCTTTACCCTCCTTCAGGCATTCCTCTCCGCAAGTCTGAGCCTTGCAATTGCCATTCCACTGGCCCGCGCTGTTGCGCGGCGGAGGTTTATTGGCAGGGGCATTTTCATCAGCCTAATGGGTGCCCCATTTATCCTTCCCGTCATCGTTGCCGTGATCGGGCTGATTGCCAGCTATGGGCATAACGGGTGGCTTGCGCGCGCCTTACAGGTCATTGGCCTAGACCTCCCCGAAATTTACGGGCTGCAAGGCGTAGTTCTCGCGCATGTGTTTTTCAACCTTCCCCTTGCCGCGCGCTTGATCCTTCAAGAGTGGCAAGCCATCCCACAGGAACGCATACGTCTTGCACAATCTTTGGGGCTTAAGGGCGGCGCTTTTTTTCGGCATATTGAATGGCCGATTGTGCGAAGCACTGCACCGGGCGCTTTTGTGGTGATTTTTCTGCTCTGTTGCTCAAGTTTCGCAGTCGCGTTGATCTTGGGCGGTGGCCCGCGCGCGACCACGATTGAATTGGCCATTTATCAAGCCTTTCGATTTGATTTTGACCTCGGGCGCGCCGCAAGTTTGGCCGCCGTGCAGGCACTGCTGTGCCTCGGCCTCGGCGCGTTTGCGCTGCGGCTGTCAGCCCGTGGCACGGAACTTGGCACGGGGCTGGATCGCACATTGGCCCTGCCCACTGAAGGGCGCGCATTTGTCGATACTCTGGTGATCGTGGCTGCGGGTGGATTTCTCGCATTGCCCTTGGCGCGGATCGTGATCCTTGGCCTGCCAAATCTTACAGAACTACCCACAGCCGTTTGGATTGCGGCGCTGCGCTCGCTGATCATGGCGTTATCTGCGACCGCTCTGTCGATTGCGATGGCGTTGCCAATCGCCTTTGCCTTGCTCCGCTTGCGCCGCGCCGCAATATTTGAGGCTCTTTGCCTGCTTGCCTTGGTCATTTCACCTTTGGCTCTTGGCACAGGATGGTTTTTAATCCTGCGGCCAATCACCAATCCCGTGACATGGGCCTTGCCCGTCACCGTATGCGTCAATGCCCTGATGGCACTGCCCTTCGTGCTGCGTGCCGTTCTGCCCGCCCTTCGTGAAGCTGAAGCAAGCCAAGCCCGCCTTGCCACGGCGCTGGGCCTTGTCGGTTGGCACAGATTTCGGCACGCGATCCTGCCGCGCCTTGTCCGTCCATTGGGCTTTGCGGCGGGTTTATGTGCGGCCTTATCAATGGGGGATTTGGGCGTGATCGCCCTATTCGCGGCACCTGATCAAGCCACTTTGCCCCTAGAGATGCTGCGCCTGATGGGGGCCTATCGTATGGCGGATGCCCAAGGGGCTGCATTGCTGCTCTTGATCCTAAGCCTGGGCTTGTTTTGGATATTTGACCGTGGGGGCCGTTACCATGCTTGAGATCACAAACCTAACCTATCGCAGCGAGGGCTTTGAATTGAACGCCACCTTCCGCGTGGAGCGAGGGGAAAGGCTGGCCTTAATGGGGCAATCAGGCGCGGGGAAATCCACGTTGATCAGCCTCATCGCAGGGTTTCTCAGCCCAAATGCGGGAGAGATCTGGTTTGACAGCACAAACCTCACCCAGTGCGATCCATCCAAACGGCCAATTTCAATCCTGTTTCAAGACAGCAATCTTTTCCCTCATCTGACTTTGCGGGAAAACCTAGGCTTGGCCCTCTCCCCGCGATTGGCGTTGAACGCGGCGATGGAGGCGCAGATCAGCGCCGCTTTGGCACAAGTGGGCCTGCGCGGGTTTGAGGGGCGCCGCCCCGCAAGCCTGTCAGGTGGGCAACAATCCCGTGCAGCCATTGCGCGCATCCTTTTGCAAAATCGGCCAATCCTGCTGATGGACGAGCCGTTTGCAGCCCTAGATCCCGCTTTGCGGCGCGAGATGGCAGAGTTGATCTGCAGTTTGTGCCGCGATTTGGGACTGACCTTGATCCTCGCTTCTCATGATTTCACGGATGCCGAACGGATGTGTGACCGCGTGATGCTTTTGTCCGAAGGGCAGATTACAGAAGATTGCCCCATCGCAGGCCTACGCGCCGCACCCCCCGCGGGTTTGGTGCCATGGCTGTAGGCAAAAGAAAAAAGCGCCTCTGGGATCAGAGGCGCTTTTAGGTTTCTATCGTCCCTTCGGGGGCGTGGCTTATTTCGCCGCGCCCGCTTTGGCGCGCGATTTGATAGGCGCCCAAAGTTTCTTATTGGTCAGATACAGCATTACAGCGAGAATGCCGAGCATGATAATCGCGGTGAAGCCAAGCTGCTTACGCTCCATCATACGGGGTTCTGCCGCCCAAGTCAGGAACGCAGCCACATCCTTGGCCATGCTTTCGATATCATTGGGTGAGCCATCTGCGAACTCAACCGCACCATCCCACAAGGGAGGGGCCATTGCGATCAAACCACCAGGGAAAGATTCGTTCTCGTAGAAGTATGTCCCATACTGCTCCACCTCTTCGCCCGTATAATGGGTCAGAAGAGATGCAATATATTCTGGGCCACCAATGCCGTTGAACAACTGGTTCAGACCCAAACCATATGGCCCATGAAAGCCAGCACGGGCCTTCGCCATGAGGCTCAGGTCAGGTGCGTTTTCAAGGCTAGACTGCGGGAAATGGTCATTCGGGGTCGCAGTGCGCCAATCATCAATGGAAGGGTCATACACCTCGAACTGTTCCGCATAGGCGCGGGCCTGTTCGGGGGTATATCCCAAGCCATTTTCATCGGCGAGGTTGCGGTAAGCCACATATTGCAGACCATGGCAGGCAGAGCAAACTTCGGTGAAGACCTGAAGCCCGCGCTGCAACTGATCTTGGTCATAGCGACCAAATGGGCCTTGGAACGAGAATTCATAATTCACGATATGGCCCGCTGCACCTGCTGCAAGTCCCGCTCCGGTCGAGAGGCTCAGCGCAGCAATTGTGCTGATCACAAGTTTCCTGAACATGTCAGACTATCCTTTCTCTCACTCAGCAGGAATTTTCGCAGAGGCAGGGCCACTGCCCACGCTTGCGTTGCCGTAA
Source organism: Roseobacter sp. HKCCA2468 (assembly GCF_037805105.1). NCBI lineage: Bacteria > Pseudomonadati > Pseudomonadota > Alphaproteobacteria > Rhodobacterales > Roseobacteraceae > Roseobacter > Roseobacter sp. HKCCA2468. Next base: position 353,453 of record NZ_JBBLYN010000002.1, on the reverse strand, counting down.
TGGGCGTTGAAATCCTCTTCGATGGTCGAAGGCGGTGTGGTTGGCTTTTCCAGAACCCCCAGAAGCGGCAGGATCACGAGGAAATAGGCGAACCAATAGGCCGACCCGATCAAAGCGATGTAGGGGTAAATCCCTTCTGCAGGCATTGCACCCGCCCACATCAGCACGAAAAAGTTGATCACGAAAACCCAGAACCAAGGCTTGAACATTGGGCGGTAGCGGCCAGAGCGCACCGAAGATGTATCAAGCCATGGCACCAAGGCCATCACGATAATCGCACCAAACATGGCGAGAACACCGAAGAATTTCGCGTCAACAATCCCGCCTGTCAGGAACTCCGCCGCAATCACAACCCAAACTTCACCGTCAAAGGCGCGCAGGATCGCGTAGAAGGGCAGGAAATACCATTCAGGGACGATATGTGCAGGCGTGACCATTGGGTTTGCCTCGATATAGTTATCGGGGTGACCCAGATAGTTCGGCATAAAGCCCACGATGGCAAAGAAAGCCACCAGAACAACCGCCAAGGCGAACAGGTCTTTGATTACGAAATAGGGCCAGAATGGCAGCGTATCGGCTTCGGCCTCTTTCTTAGATGCGCGGCGGACATCAACACCTGTTGGGTTGTTGTTACCCGTGGTGTGGAAGGCCCAAACGTGAACGATCACCAGACCCAAGATCACGAATGGCAGCAGATAGTGCAGCGACAAGAAGCGGTTCAGCGTGGCGTTGTCCACCGCAGGCCCGCCCAAGAGCCATGTCTGGATCGCTTCGCCCACAAAGGGGATCGCGCCAAATAGGCCCGTGATCACGGTCGCGCCCCAGAAGGACATCTGACCCCAAGGCAGAACATAACCCATAAAGGCTGTGCCCATCATCAACAGGTAAATCAGCATACCGACAATCCATGTGACTTCGCGTGGCGCCTTGTAGGAGCCGTAGTAAAGACCACGGAAAATGTGCAGATAAACCGCGATAAAGAACAAAGACGCCCCGTTTTGGTGGATATAGCGGATCGCCCATCCCCCATTCACGTTGCGCATAATGTGTTCAACGCTTGCAAAAGCGAGATCGACATGTGGTGTGTAATGCATCACAAGGATGATCCCTGTGACAATCTGCATGACCAAGCAGAACACAAGAACGATGCCCCAAATCCACATCCAATTCAGGTTCTTGGGGGTTGGGATCATCAATGTGTCATAAAGAAGGCCCACGATGGGAAGGCGCGAATGCAACCACTTCTCGGCGTTGGACTTCGGTTCGTAATGGTCGTGGGGAATGCCAGACATCGGTCGTTTCCTCCGTTAACCGAGCAAAATTGTTGTATCGTCTACGAAAGACGCGTTTGGAATGTGCAGGTTCTCCGGCGCGGGGCCTTTGCGGATACGGCCGGCCGTGTCGTAATGCGAACCATGGCAAGGGCAGAACCAACCGCCGAACTCGCCTGCGCCATCACCCAAAGGCACACAGCCCAAATGGGTGCAAACGCCCTGCATCACCAACCACTCGCCTGTGTTCTCACCCTCAGGGGTGGTTAGGCTGCGGTTTTCGTCATGCGCATCCGAGCCTGCAGCGATGTTTGGGTTGCGGCTATCGGTATCTACAAGGTCATTCATGTCAACGGCGCGCGCCGCTTCAATCTCATCCTGCGTGCGGCGGCGGATGAAAACGGGCTTGCCGAGGAACAGAACGGTCAGCTGCGTTCCTTCCTGCACACCCGAGACATCAACGCGCATTGTGGATGCGGCTTGAACGTCTGCCGAAGGGTTCATTTGATTGACCAGCGGCCAGACGGCGGCGCCGGTTACAACAGCACCTACACCGCCTGTCGCATAGTACAGAAAGTCGCGGCGTGTGCTGGACTGGTCTTCTGCGTGTGACACTGAAAGCGTCTCCCTTGTCAGCGACCCACCAAACGGGGCCAATTGAATCTAAGCCACAGGAATCCCCCGCAGCTTTTCTCGGGCTGTTTATGCAATGAAATGATAAGCGTCTAGCGGACAAACGCGCGCAGTTTGGCCGAAATGTCGCGGTTTGTGATGAATTTTCAACCTCTGCGCGAAAAACATGAAGGTTTCACACGAAAAAAATTTCGCAAAGCCCGCCTATTTCCCGAAATTTAGGGCCATTTTTCGGTGCAAAATACCTGATCCATCATCAAATTCGGGGCCTGTGGCGGTGAATCCCAAGCGCTCGTAAAAGGAAATCGCACTCAATTGCGCGTCCAATTCCATCTGATGTGGATCTGGTTCTGTGGCGATGTGGCGAATATGCGCCATCACAAACCGCATAAGTGCCGCACCATAGCCCGCGCCCCGCGCATCTGCGACAACTGCGATGCGTCCAATCCGCCACGCCTGCCCTGTGCGATAGAGCCGCCCTGTAGCCACAGCCCGCCCCGCCAAACGACCCAAAACATGAGTGGCTTTTGCGTCAATTATGTCAAATTCCTCTGAAAGCGGCACAGATTGCTCGACCACAAAGACAGCGCGGCGGATCTCGTAGCACAGATCCAAATCAGCCTGTGTTTGCACAAGGCTAAATTCGAGCGAACCACTCATCCAACTGGGAATGTGTCTTTGAAAGAGGGACGCGCGCTTAAGCGATCAAAAAACGCGGTCAAGTTCGGGCGGGTCGCGCGCCAATCAAATTGGCCTTGGCGAAAATCAAGATAGCCCAAGCCCGCACCAACCGCGATTTGGCCCATATCAAGCGCCTGATCAAAACTCGGCACTTGGGTTTCGAAATAATCAAGCGCGCGCTCTACTTTGGCCCATTGGCCTTCATACCAAGGCTCATACCAATGTGTTTCAGGGCGGAAGCGTTTTTCATACACCATGGCCACCACAGCCTCGATCATACCATCTGCCGCCGCTTCGGTGGTCAGCACCTCCCAAAGGCGGCTTTCGGGATAAAGCCCCGCTTGCGCATGTTGATCCAAAAAGCGGGTGATCACACGGCTGTCAAAAATCGGGCTATCGCCTTCGCGCAAAAGCACAGGAATACGTCCTGAAGGATTGGCGGCATTGAGATGGGCATCCCCGCCCATGGGTGAGGCTTTGACAGTTTCGAACATCACATCTGTCATACCCGCCTCTTTGACCATCACAAGAACCTTCCGCACGAAGGGGGATGCAGCAGAGCCGAGAACCTGAAATTGCGCCATTTTTCTTGTTCCTTTGGGCTTAGATTAAACCAAATTCTTGAAACACGGCGGCATAGATGTCGCGCTTGAACGGCACAATCTGCACCAAAAGATCCTGCGCCTGCATCCATTGCCAATCGGAGAATTCAACATCCTGATAGCTGAGGTCAATCGCGTCATCGGGGGCGGTTAATTCAACCATAACCCAATGCTGCTTTTGCCCCCGAAATTTGCCGCCCCAACGATAGGGGATCACTTCTGGCGGCAGATCATAGGTCAACCAATCAGCGGTCTGCCGTATAAACCGCGTTTGATCTTCTGAAATGCCAGTTTCCTCAAGCAATTCGCGGGCAGCGGCTTGGCGTGGGGTTTCACCCGCATCAATACCGCCCTGCGGCATTTGCCATGCAGGTTTGTCCATATCCGCGCGCGTGCCCGCGAAAACACCACCCGCGGCATTGACCATCACAATGCCAACACAGGGCCGATAGGGCAGCGATGCGATATCAGCCGGCGACAGCGCCGCGCTCATCGGGCGTTTGGCCCCAAGGCGTTTAGCCCCGTCAGAATATCAATCGCATAGGCCAGTTGATAATCCTGATTGCGCAGGCGTGCGGTTTCCTCAGCAATGGCTTGCTCCTCATCGCGAAGACGCTGCTCATCTTCGGTCAAGGTGGTGTTGCGCAAGGCCCCGCGCAAATCGGCTTCGGAACGGGTGAACCGATCCTCGGTCGGCGCATCCTCAACAGGGTCGCGCTGTTCCACCAGAATATCAGGGGCCACGCCCAATGCCTGAATCGAGCGGCCCGAAGGAGTGTAGTATAGCGCAGTGGTCAGTCGAATGGCCCCCTCGCCCTGCACAGGCATCACGGATTGCACCGACCCTTTGCCAAATGTGTTTGTGCCTACGACCACAGCGCGGCGATGATCTTGCAACGCGCCCGCCACGATCTCGGAGGCCGAGGCAGAGCCGCCATTGACCAAAACCACCATCGGCAATCCGTCAATCAAATCGCCTGCCGTTGCATTGTAGCGATCCCCATCCGCGCCATTGCGACCACGGGTGGAAACGATTTCGCCCTGTTCCAAAAAGGCATCGGACACACGAATTGCTTGGGTCAATAGACCCCCAGGATTGTTGCGCAAATCAAGCACGACACCGTTCAGATTTTCGATCCCGCCAAGCTCTGCGATGACATCAGACAAACCCTCCTCCAAGTTGGGGTAGGTTTGATCATTGAAGGTCGAGACGCGCAAAATCGCGGTGTTTCCCTCTAGGCGCGTGCGCACAGCGGTAAGACGGATGCGGTCGCGAATGATGGAGATGTCAAAGGGTTCATCAACCCCCTCCCGCACGACAGTGATGACAATCTCCGAACCAACAGGCCCACGCATCAGATCAACGGCTTCTTCCAATGTCAGGCCAAGCAGTGCCTCGCCATCCACATGGGTGATGAAATCACCCGCCTCAACACCCGCTTCCATTGCAGGGGTGTCATCCATTGGCGTGATGACGCGCACAAACCCGTCTTCTTGGGTCACCTCAATGCCCAACCCACCAAACTCGCCACGGGTCTGCACTTGCATCGAGTCGAAATCACGCGGCGGCAGATAGCTTGAATGCGGATCAAGCGAGGTCAGCATGCCATTGATCGCCGCTTCAATCAGCGCGGATTCATCGACCTCCTCAACGTAATTCGAGCGGATTCGCTCAAACACATCTCCAAATAAATCAAGCTGCTCGTAAACGCTGCGCTGCTGTTCCTGCTCTTGCGCCAAGAGCGGGGCGGCAAATTGGGATGCCAAGATGACCCCAGCAACCGCGCCCCCTAAGCCCGCAATAACCAGTTTCTTCATGTCCATCCGTCCTTTCCGACCGCATATCTGGCGCGGCGCACTTATTCCCAATCAAACCATGGTTGCGGATCAATCGCGCCGCCATTCTGTCTCAATTCAATATAAATAGTTTCTGAAAGCGCAGCGCCAGTCTGATCTGGTGTCTCAGTGATCAAATCTGCGCGCGCGCCTGCGGCGCTTGGCATCATTCCCAAGGGTGCGCCCTGTGAAATCACGGCGCCCGCGGTCACATAAAGATCACCAAGCCCCGCAAGAATCATCAAAATATTCCCTTCAGGTTCAAGGATCACCACATTGCCATAGTCCAACAAAGGCCCCGCATAGCGCACTGTTCCAAACCACGGGGATGTCACAAGCGCCGCAGGGGCTGTGGCTAATAACAAACCGGGGCGGCTGATGCCTGCCGCATCTTGGGCCTCGAACCCATTGAGCAACACCCCAAAAACGGGCAAAGGCACTGCGCCGCGTGCATCACTGAACCCGCGCATAGCGCTATCTTCGGGCGCAGGGGCTTGCGCCAACAGATCAAGAAACGCGTCCAATGTGTCGACTGCTTCGACAATCTGGCGCAAGGCGTCTTCGCTCAGCGCAAAGCGATCAGGGGCTTCACGCCGTTCCGCCACTGCGGCGGCGAGACTGGCGCGGGCGGTTTGCACTTCGGACAAAGCCGCCTCCATCTGCAGCACAGCACCCGATTGCAAACGGGACAAGGTGGCGATCTGTTCCAATTCCTGCCGCAACGCAATCGCTTCAGCCGCAAGCGCTGGGGTCACATCCGCAAGCACCATCCCCGCACGGGCCGAAGCAACAGGCCCATTGGGGTGCATCAAACCAACGGGGCTTGGCTCGGCTGCGATCCGCTGCATGGCCATAAGCAGCCCTGATAATTCGGCACTCTCCGTATCCAAACGCGATTCGATTGCCCTTTGTGCAAGCGCCGCACGGCGCACGGCCTCGCGCAAGGTCAATAAACCATGTTCATAGCCCTTAATCGTCTGGGTCAGGGCCGCAATGCGATCACTGGCACTCTGGGCATTGGCAAGGGCTGTGGCCGCGGCTTCTAATTCAAGGATAGCCGCTTCAGCCGCCTCGCTTGGGTCAATCTCCGCATGCAGCGCCACAGGCGCGCAAATCAAAAACACCGACAAGAGAAGGCTAAAGCGCGCTTTCATCGCAACAGCGACTGCCCCGTCATTTCAGGCGGTTGCGGCAGGCCCATTAGGGAAAGAACAGTTGGCGCCAAATCCGCCAATCGACCATCTGCAAGGCTTGTGCCTTCGGGCGCGCCATACACCACAACAGGCACAAGGTTGACGGTATGTGCCGTATGAGGGCCACCTGTCACAGGGTCGATCATCGTTTCGCAATTGCCATGATCCGCCGTCACAATCATCGCACCGCCTTTACCCTCAAGGGCCGCCAAGGCCGCGCCAAGGCCCTGATCCACCGCCTCGCAAGCAGCGATTGCGGCGCCCAAATCCCCCGTATGCCCCACCATGTCAGGATTGGCGTAATTCACCACGATCAGGTCATACTCCGCATTAATCGCGGCAACCAAATTTTGGGTCACCTCAGCGGCGCTCATCTCGGGTTGCAGATCATAGGTCGCCACTTTTGGCGAGAGCGGCATAAACCGATCCTCCCCCTCAGCCGCACTTTCTTGGCCGCCATTGAGAAAGAAGGTCACATGCGGATATTTCTCTGTTTCAGCAATTCGAAATTGACGCAAACCATGGGCCGCAACCCATTCACCGAGCGTGTTTTTCAATTCCTGCTTGGGAAAAACCACCTGCATATAGCGATCATGGTCGGTCGAATAATTCACCATCCCCAATCGCGCCGAGAGATCAGGGCGAGGGCCACGCGCAAATCCTGTGAACTCAGGCGCGCAAATTGCGGCCAATATTTCGCGCGCGCGGTCTGCGCGGAAATTCACAAAAAACAGACCATCGCCTGCCGCCATGCCTGAATAGTCATCAATCACTGTTGCGGGCAGAAATTCATCGGTTTTCTCAGCCCCATAGCCTTGATCAACCGCCGCCTGCGCGGACGGGGCTTTTGCGCCTTTGCCTTCGACCATTGCGCGATAGGCGGTCTCGACCCGTTCCCATCGATTGTCGCGATCCATCGCAAAATAGCGCCCCGTGACAGTTACAATACGCGCGCGCTCGGGCAATCCCGCCTCAAGCCCCGCGATCTGTTCTTTTGCGGATTTCGGGGCTACGTCCCGCCCATCGGTGATCGCATGGATCACCACCTCAAGCCCTGCATCTGCACAGGCCTGAACAGCAGCCAAAATATGCGCCTGATGGGCATGCACACCACCGGGGGAGGCAAGCCCCGCAATATGAGCGCGTCCCTTCGCGGATTTCACAGTCGCGATGAACTCTTGCAATGCTTGGTTGCGAAAGAAGGAGCCATCCTCAATCGCCAGATCAATTTGGCCCAAATCCATGGCCACCACGCGCCCTGCGCCGATATTGGTATGGCCCACCTCGGAATTTCCCATTTGCCCCGTTGGCAAGCCGACATCAGGGCCGAAGGTCACCAAGGTCGCATTGGGGCAGGTGGCCATCAGCCGATCAAAGTTTGGGGTTTTGGCCTGCAACGGCGCGTTGCCTTCGGCCTCTGTGCCGATGCCCCACCCATCCAAAATGCACAAAATCACAGGTTTTTTCTGGGTATTCACGCGCATTGCGGTGCCTTTCTGCCAACCTGCCCCGTTTCTAGGATGGGTTGGACAGAGAGGCAAGTTTCAACCTCAGGCGCAAAGACGGGGGGGCGCTGCCCCATGCGCAATGCGGCCACTGCCGAGCGCGCCAAACTGCGCGCTTCGCGGATGGCAACATCCATGTCTAAATAGCGGTAAGTGCCAAGCCGACCCGCAAAGCTGACGCCATGTTGACCCAAGGCTGCCGCGATATACCGCCCAAGCTGAGCCTTCTCGCGCGCAAGGCGCACAGGGTAATATGGGGTATCATTCGGCCCCGCCTCGAACGGATATTCACGGGTGATAACGCTGCCCCGCACCGCACGTTCAGGCGCGAAGTGGCGATGCTCGGTGATCCGTGTCCATGGCACATCTTGGGCGGGATAATTCATCACGGCAAGGGCTTGGGCAGGGTCAGGCAGGTGCTCATGCTCAAACCGCAGACTGCGATAGGCTAAATGCCCGTGCTGATGCTTAAAATAGGCATCAATCGGCCCCGTCCAAAACACATGATCAAATCCCATACTATCCTGCGCCGTGACAGGCTGACCCAAATGCAGGGCAATATTCGGATGCGCGAGCATCGCCGCGACAACGGCGCTATATCCTTCGGCAGGGATCGCTTGGATCGGGTGATTGAAATAATCTGCCCGCATCGTAAAACGAGCAGGCAGTCGCGCAAAAACGGAAGCGGGCAGGGCGTGCGCGGGGCGACCCCATTGTTTCTCGGTATAGGGTTTGAAAAACGCCTGATAGAGAGCGGGGCCAATCTGCGACAGGGCCGCCTCCTCAAAATTCTGTGGGTTTGAAATGGGGATACACTGCGCCGCGATAAAGCGGCGCGCCGCCTCTGAGGTAAAGTTGTAACCAAAGAATTGGTTGATCGTGGCAAGGGTGATTGGCAAGGGAAAGACCTGCCCGCGTAAAGACGCCGCCACCCGATGCCGATAGGGCATAAACGCCCCAAACCGCCGAATAAACGCCCAAGTTGCGAGGTCGGCTGTGTGAAAGATATGCGGCCCGTGGCAATGGATCATGACCCCCGTCTCAGGGTCGATTTTTGTGGCACAATGCCCGCCCACATCATTGCGCGCTTCAATCACAGTGACCTTCAGCCCCGCCTCCGCACATTTACGCGCAAGCGTGGCCCCTGAGAACCCTGCACCAACCACCAAAACGGGCATTCTGCGCCTCCATATTGCCGAGGGCAGAATGAGGATCAGGGGTTAATGGGCCATGAATCAAAGAAAAGAGCGTGCCGCCGATAATCCGCCAATCGCCAAATTGGGCTGCCGCCCCTCAAGGAGATCAGCCACAATCCGCCCCGTCACACCCGCCAAAGTGAGGCCCAAATGCTGGTGGCCAAAGGCGTGGATAATCTTTGAGGAGCTTGGGCTTGGCCCAATAACAGGCAAGGCATCAGGCAAGGTAGGCCTGCATCCCATCCATGTTGCATCAGGCGCGGGCAGATCGCCCCATAACTCGGCCCCTTTGCGCGCGATATATTCCAAGCGGCGCGGGTTTTGTGGTGCGTTCAGGGCCGCAATCTCAACGGTTCCCGCCAAACGCAGACCTTGCGCCATAGGGGCGGTATAGAATCCACCCTCAACCCAACCCACGGGGCGCGAGGCATAATGGCCAAGATCTTTATATATCAGGTGATAGCCCCGTTCGGTTTGCAAGGGCAGATGCTCCGCACCGCCGCCTTTGATCTGCGCCGAATTGGCCCCTGCGGCCAGAACAACCCGCGCCGCGGTGACATCATCCTGCCCAAGATGCACCCGCACCTGCGCGCCTTCATCGCTAAGTTCGGTCACCGCTTTGGCGATCGTCTGCCCGCCCAATTCGGTAAATTTCTGATGCAATCTTTGCGTCAAAAGCAGCGGATCGCGGATATGGCGCGCGAGCGGATAATAGACCCCACGCGCGGGTTTAAAGGCCAAGGCAGGTTCCACCGCATGAGCTTCGGCCCCGCTTAATTCCTCAAAGGGAATGCCTTGGTCGCGGCGAAACTTAAGGCCCGCCCGATCTGCATCGGCGGCAGTCGCGCTGCGCCAGACTGTCAATTGCCCATTTGCAATAATCAAATCCTCTGCCGCGGCGGCCTCAATCAGAGGGTTCAACCCCGCATCGGCATGGGCCAACAGTGCCGCCAATTCCTGCGCAATCTGGCGGGATTTCGTAGCGCGACAATTGGCCAAGAATTTCATCATCCAGATCGGATGGCGCAGCGCATGACCCCAAGACAAAGCAAGCGGGCTGTCATTTGAAAACAGATAATAGGGCAGATTTGCAAAGACGGATGGGTCGTTGACGGGCAGACAGGCATAGGTGGCTAAAGTGCAGGCATTGCCCGAACTTGCCCCTGATCCAACGGGGGCAGGATCAATCAAGGCCACCGATTGCCCACGCATCTGCGCCCAAAGCGCGCTGGCCACGCCCACCACACCCGCGCCAACAACAACGGCGTCAAAATGGGACCGGGGCGTGGACATAGGCCTACATGAACATCATGGCATTGTTGCGCAGGATGATCTCAAGCGCGTAGATCCCCAAGATCACAATCAGCGGCGCCAAATCTAGCCCACCCATTTGGGGCAAAACACGGCGAATAGGGCCATAAATCGGCTCAAGGAGGTTCGAAAGACCTTGCCAAATTTGATAGACCAAAGGCTGCCTAATGTTCAGCACACCGAAATTGATCAGCCAGCTCATGATGATATGGGCGATGATGATATAGGTCGCCACATTAAGCAGCAGCATCAAGATCATGAAGAGCGAAGTCACGGCAAAGGCCCCTTCCATCGGAAATCCCAGTTCGAGTGATCTAAGCCCTGTCCAACCTAAGCGCAAGGGATCGGGCATTTTTGCCGATTTTTAAGCTGCTTTTATACCATCCTTTCGGATTCCCTTTGCCAAATCGAGAAAGCCCTCCACAGTAACGATAACAGAACGGCCATGGCGGGCAGGATGATCGAAAGTAAGAAACGCATCTATGGATGGTGGGCGTTTGACTGGGCAAGTCAGCCCTATAACACGCTGCTTCTGACCTTCATTTTCGCGCCCTATATCGCGCAAGTCCTAGGTGATGGCACCCGCGCCCAAAGCCTTTGGGGCTATAGCATCGGGGCGGCAGGCCTATTGATTGCCATCGCCGCGCCCATATTGGGCAAAATCGCAGATCAAACTGGGCGCAAATTGCCATTCATTTGGGTATTTTCCGCCTTTTACGTCACCGGCGCATGGGGCTGTTGGTTTGCTGCACCCGAGGGAATGCAAATCTGGGTGGTTTTGATCCTCTTTGCCCTCGGCCTTTTTGGGATGGAATGCGCCACGATTTTCACCAATGCGCTAATGCCTGACCTTGGCCCACGCGCGCAAATGGGGCGCATCTCTGGGACAGGATGGGCCCTTGGGTATCTGGGCGGATTGGTGGCGATAATCCTGATGCTCGGATTTTTTGCCGAAAACGCCGAAACGGGGCGCACGCTTTTTGGCCTATCACCCGCTTTTGGTCTGGACGCCGCCGCGCGCGAAGGGACACGCGCCGTGGGGCCCTTTACCGCGCTTTGGTATATGATCTTTATGATCCCCTTCTTTCTTTGGGTGCGAGAACCGCACAAGCCCAAGCCGCACTCTGGCCCAAGCCTTGGTCAAACCATGCGCCAAGCACTGCCTGAGCTTGCACGCTCGCTGAAATCCTTGCGCCATCATCCAAGCCTGCTGCGCTATCTGCTCTCATCTATGTTCTACCGCGATGCTTTGAACGGTCTTTATGCCTTTGGCGGCATTTATGCGGCGGGTGTCTTGGGTTGGTCGATCACAGATATCGGAATTTTTGGGATTCTTGCCATCATCTCGGGGGCCGTTGCGGCATGGATAGGCGGCAAATGGGATGATCATTTCGGGCCATACAAGATCATTTGGTGGTCAGTTCTCTGCCTAACCGGTCTATCTCTTCTCATCCCCTTTATCGGGCGCGATAGCCTATTTGGTCTTGTGCTTGCCGAAGGCTCAAACCTGCCAAGCCTAATGTTCTACCTGATCGGCATCGGCATTGGCGCGGCAGGCGGTATCGTGCAAAGCGCATCCCGCCATATGATGCTGCGCCAAGCGGATCCTGCCGCAATAACCGAACATTTTGGCCTTTATGCCCTCGCAGGAAAGGCCACAGCTTTCCTCGCCCCATTTCTCATTGCGGTGATGACCTCCCTCACTAACAGTCAAAATTGGGGTGTAACGCCGCTGATTATGCTATTCTTACTGGGGTTATGGCTGTTGCGCGGGGTGAGTGCCGATCCGCGGCAGCATGAATAGGGGAAATCAGGCCATGCGCAAATATATCGCCTCTATCGGTTTGTGTCTCATCGCCATTACGGCCTGCGCCCCAAGCGCACCGCCTGTGGCCAATGATCTGCCGCAGGTGACACTCTCAAGTGCTGATCTGAGCCGCGAAGCACGGCTTGTCTTTGGCAATCTGCCAACGCCCACCACAACAGCCGCAAATGTGTTCGGCGCCTATGCAGGCGGATGCGTGGCAGGGGCCGTGCAACTGGCCGAAACAGGGCCGACATGGCAGGCAATGCGCCTGTCGCGCAATCGCAACTGGGCCCACCCTGACACAGTGACGTTCGTCCAAGACCTAAGCGCAAGAATGGCGGCTGCAACCTCTTGGAGCGGTCTATATATTGGCGATATGAGCCAGCCGCGCGGCGGGCCTATGCTGTCAGGCCATGCCAGCCATCAATCGGGGCTTGATGCGGATATCTGGCTCTTGCCCGCGCGCAATCTGAACCTATCGCGAGCAGCGCGTGAAAACCTGTCCTCTATTTCGATGCAGGCGCAACGCGGGGCAGCCGTGAATGAAAATTGGACGGAGGAACACGCCACGCTCATCCGCCTTGCCGCCAGTGATCCGCGCGTGTCGCGCATTTTCGTCTTTCCAGCCGCAAAGGTCTGGATGTGCGAAAATGAGACAGGGGATCGCAGCTATCTGCGGAAAATCCGGCCGTGGTTTGGCCATCACTACCATATCCATGTGCGCCTGAACTGCCCGCGTGGCGCAAGCGATTGCGAGGCGCAAGATGCGCCGCCTGTGGGGGATGGCTGCGAAGATGCGCAGGCTTGGGTCAACAATATTTTGAACCCGCCGCCCCCTGACCCCGATGCGCCTGATCCCGAACCGCGCCGCGCCCTGCGGCTTGGTGATTTGCCTGCACAATGTCAGGCAATCAGTCAGTTGTAGCGCCCGAAACCTTAACGGCCTGGAATGCCGCCGCGCCGTCCTGATAGGGGCCATGTGTCGATGACATCTAGCGCCTCTTCCGCGGTTTCCACGAAACGGAAGAGGTCGAGATCCTCAGGTGAAATCGTGCCGATCTCAACCAGCATGTCCCAATCGACAAGGCGCGTCCAATAATCTCGGCCAAACAGCAGCACAGGCACCTGCTCCATTCGCCCTGTTTGGATCAAGGTCAGGCTTTCGAACAGCTCATCCATCGTGCCAAAACCGCCTGGAAAAATCGCAAGCGCACGCGCGCGCAGCAGGAAATGCATTTTGCGAATGGCGAAATAGTGAAAATTAAAGCTCAATTCAGGTGTGACATAAGCATTGGGGGCCTGCTCGTGGGGCAGCACGATATTAAGCCCAACGGAAACACCGCCCGCTTCATGCGCGCCGCGATTGCCTGCCTCCATCACGCCCGGGCCACCGCCCGTGACAATGACATTCTCACCGCGCGCACCGCGCTGGGTGATTTGATAGGCAAAACGGCGGGCCTCCTCGTAATAACGGGCCATTGCGGCAATCGCGGGGGGTTTGCCGTCTGTGGCGTCAGGCGCAGGAATGCGCGCACCGCCAAACAGAACAATGGTTGACCGAATGCCTTCTGCATCCATCCCCATTTCGGTCTTCAAAAGCTCAAGCTGAAGGCGCACAGGGCGCAGCGCGTCCTGACACAGAAAATCAGGGTCTGCGAAGGCAAGCCTATAGGCGGGACTTTGGGTTTGCGGCGTGTCTGGCGTGCGGTCGGCTTCGCGCAAATCCAAACCTGCATCCCGCATCAGATGTTTCTTGCTGCTCATCGCTTGTCTCCCCCTGTTCTGGCCATATTTATCTCATACCAATATTCGCACCATGCGGCCAGAGGGCGGCGCGTTGCGCAAAGCCCCCCTTGGCGCTATAGCGCCTGTCAAACAGCCCGAGCTAAGGATAAAGCTTATGACCGATATTCAGAAACTGGAAACGGCGATTGAAGCCGCGTGGGACGCGCGCGACAGCATCACGCCTGCAACCACTGGCGAAACCCGTGATGCGATTGAAGAAACCCTCAGCGCCCTCGACCAAGGCAGCTTGCGCGTTGCAGAGCGCGGCGGTGATGGCACATGGCATGTCAATCAATGGGCAAAGAAAGCCGTTCTTTTGGGCTTCCGTCTGAAGGATATGGAAATGCAATCGGGCAGTCCTCAAGGCGGCAGCTGGTGGGATAAGGTCGACAGCAAGTGGAAGGACTGGTCAGACAGCGATTGGAAATCCGCAGGCTTCCGTGCGGTTCCAAATTGTGTTGTGCGCCGGTCTGCCTATATCGCGCCCGGCGTTGTTCTGATGCCGTCCTTCGTAAACCTTGGCGCCTATGTCGACAGCGGCACAATGGTTGATACATGGGCCACGGTCGGGTCTTGTGCGCAAATCGGCAAGAACGTCCATCTGTCGGGCGGCGTGGGTATTGGCGGCGTTTTGGAGCCAATGCAGGCAGGCCCCACCATCATCGAAGATAACTGCTTTATCGGCGCGCGCTCCGAGGTGGTCGAGGGCGTGATCGTGCGTGAAGGCTCGGTTCTAGGGATGGGCGTCTTCATTGGCCAATCCACCAAGATCGTGGATCGCGAAACAGGCGAGGTCTTTTACGGTGAGGTTCCACCTTATTCGGTGGTTGTTGCAGGCTCTATGCCCTCAAAGAACGGGATCAACCTCTACTGTGCTGTCATCGTAAAACGCGTTGATGAGAAAACCCGCTCTAAAACGGGTATCAACGAGCTGCTGCGGGACTAAATCGCGAAGCAGGTATCACATTCAAAACGGGTCGCAGGCGCGGCCCGTTTTTTTGCGGCAACTGTTAACGATGCGGCAACAAAATCGGCAGGATTACGGCAAATCACGGAAATTACGCCCAAATTTGCCTTTTTGCCCTCAACACTCCCTCATAATTCCCGCCTTTAGTCCGTTCTTTTCCCCAATAGCGCCCCATTTGGAAACGATGCTGCGAGGGAAGTCGAACAATGCCCAAAGGACGAAAGATGGACAGATTGACCGAAATGGAAGCCTTCGCCATGGTTGTGAACCAAGGTGGCTTCACCGATGCGGCGCGCAAGATGGGTATCTCGAAATCCGCCGTGTCCAAGCATATTTCATCGCTCGAATCCCGTTTGGGTGCGCGGCTATTAAATCGCACCACCCGCCGCGTCAGCCCGACCGAGATCGGTCTGGCCTATTATGATCGCGCCTGTCGCGTTCTCAATGATGCGGGCGATGCTGATGCGATGGTCTCCTCTATGCAGTCTGCACCATCGGGGCTGTTACGCGTGACCGTCCCCACTGATTTTGGGTCTGGTCATCTCTCGCCCCTCATTGGCGGTTTCCTCAAAGCCTATCCGCAAGTGTCCGTCAGCATGGTTTTGGAAAATCGTCATGTAGAACTGATTTCTGAGGGGTTTGATGTTGCTATCCGCATGGGTGAGATGGAGGACAGCACACTCAAAGCCCGCCGTATCTGTGACACCACAATGCGCATGATCGGATCCCCTGCCTATTTCGCGGCACATGGTCATCCCGAACGGATTGAAGACCTCAATGAACATCGCTTGCTGCACTTCTCGAATGAAGCGCAGGGAAATGTTTGGAAACTCTTGGCCCCATCAGGGGAGCGGCGTTTTGTGCGCTCCACTGGCGCGTTGACCGTCAATGACGGGCAAGCCTTGTTGAAAGCGGCAATCGGCGGTTTTGGTATCGCCTTTTTGCCAAGCTTCCTCTTTGGCGAGGCGCTGCGGGCAGGCGAAGTGGAAGAAGCGATGCCACATCTGCCGATGGAAATACAAAGCCTGCACGCAGTTTACCCACCTGGACGCTATACACAGCCCAAATTGCGCGCCTTCATTGATTTTCTGGTTGATCAGTTCAAAGACAAAGGCCCAATGGATTGGTGATCAATCTCTCAGGCATCTTCGGGGTGGATTCGATAGTGATAAGCACTGACCACCTCGAAGCCCATGGATTGATAGAGCCCATTTGCCGCTTGATTGGCCTTGGTCGTCACAAGTGTTAACCAATTCGCCCCTTCCGCCTGCGCCCAATGCGCCATGTGCCACATAACACGCCGCCCCACGCCCTGACGGCGGGCCGATTGGGCGGTTTCGACCGCGTGCAGCATGGCGATATCTCCATCGTAGGCGATAAAGCCAGTCGCGGCAATGCGATCCTGCTGCCGCGCAAAAACTGTGGTTTTCGGGGCGCAGGCCCTCGCCATGACCTCTAGGCGCGCGGGCCCTATCCCACCATCAGCCCAAATTGCCGCTTGCGCGGCCAAGGGCGGCCAAAGGGCAAAGCACTCAGACAGCGCAGGCAGATCCCGCCCGCGCAGATCCATCGCGTAAAACCATACAGGATCTTTGATCTGATAGCCGCGCGCCGCGAGGGCCGCATCCAAAGCGGATTGGCTTTCGCGAATAATAAATAAGCGCGGCTGTCCCATAGCCTGCATACGGGCCTCGGCCTTGTTGAGCGTTGCCTCATCGGGCGCATCTTGGCCGTCCCAACTGGCCGCAGATACACGACTGCCGCCGCCTGCCCCCTCACGAAAGGTCAAAAGCCCATCAGTTTGGTAAGTTTTGGCGGGCCAAGTGGCATCTAACGCCATAAACAAACGGCCCTCATCAGGCAGCATGTCGGAACAGGCCGCGCCCATATCAAACGCCCTGCGGAAAAGCGCGCACCATTTCCGCAATGGCACGTTGAAGCATCCCCTCATCAGAACTGCGCAGCACGATATTTGCCCCATACACCCCATTCAATTGATAGGGGTAAGAGCCGATTGAAACATCGGGAAATTGGGCCGCAATTTGGCCCAATGGCCCTGCAATATCGCCTTCGCCCATCTCTAGGCGGATGCTGTGACTGATCAAGGGCGCGCCACCTGTCAAGCGCGGCATGACCGAAGCCACCATCGCCTGAAAGACCGAAGGCACCCCCGCCATCACATAGACATTTTCGATCTGAAACCCAGGTGCGGTGGAGACGGGATTATCGATCAAGGCCGCGCCATCAGGAATGCGCGCCATGCGCAGGCGGGCTTCGTTCAACTCTTGCCCGCGGGCATCATAATGGGCTTGCAACAAGGCCCGCGCATCCGCCCGGACATCGATATGCACGTCAAAAGCCGCCGCAACCGCATCAGCGGTGATGTCGTCATGCGTTGGCCCAATACCGCCCGAAGTAAACACATGATCATAAGACCCGCGCAGCGCATTGAGGGCCTCAACAATGCCCGCATGATCATCAGAGACGATGCGCACCTCTTTCAGCGCAATCCCTTTTGCGGTCAATTCATTGGCCAAATGGTGCATATTTGCATCGCGTGTGCGTCCCGATAGGATTTCATCCCCGATCACCAACATCGCTGCGGTTGGTTGTGCCATTTTGAGAACCCCCCACTTGTCATGCACCCTGCCTGCGGTATAGGCCAAGCCCTGTCATGCCGCAACGCGTCATCGCGTGGCGGGCTTGGCTAGAATTCAAGCGCCAAAAACCGTAATCTGGTGCGAGATGACAGGAGCAGATGTTTTGGACGATTTCAAAGGCCGCGTGACCAAAGACGGAATTCGCATTCACGATGATGCAGGCTTTGCTGGGATGCATGCAGCGGGCGCACTGGCCGCGCGCATTCTTGACGACATCGCGCCCATGGTAGAGCCAGGCGTCACGACCGAAGCCTTAGATCAAGCGATTGAGGATATGGTCAATGCGGCGGGCGCGAAATCAGCAACCATCGGATATCGTGGATATAAACATGCAAGCTGCATCTCGGTGAACCATGTGGTCTGCCACGGCATCCCTAGCCCCAAAACCCTTAAAGATGGGGATATCCTGAACATTGATGTAACCGTCATCGTGGATGGGTGGTTTGGCGACACAAGCCGCATGTATGTGGCCGGCAATCTGAACCGCAAAGCAGAACGCCTGATCCAAGTGACCCATGACGCCCTCTTCAAAGGGATTGAGATCGTGCGTCCTGGGGCCACGTTCGGGGATATTGGCCATGCGATTCAAACCTATGTCGAAGCCAATCGCATGAGCGTGGTGCGTGATTTCTGCGGTCATGGGTTGGGTCAGGTCTTTCACGCACCGCCAAATGTTCTTCATTATGGCCGCGCGGGCACTGGCCCCGTCTTGGAAGAGGGGATGTTCTTCACCATTGAGCCCATGGTGAACCTTGGCCGTCCCGAAACCAAAGTTTTGGCAGATGAATGGACAGCCGTGACACGGGATAAATCCCTCTCCGCACAGTTTGAACATTCGATTGGCGTGACAGCGGACGGGTTTGAAATTTTCACCCTGTCACCCTCTGGGAAATTCCACCCCACTTGGGGGTGATCTGCTTAATTGCTGATTAACCATTCTGATGGATGGTGCGGGCATGACAAAGCCCGAGTTGACCCTTGCCCATAGCCGCACCGCGCCCCTGCCGAAATTGCGCAGGGTTGCGGTTGATGCCGCACAGCATGATCTTCTCGCGCGGCTATTGGCGGCGGCGGCGCCAAACGCACCCTCTGCGCGGATGGCGGCCACGCTATTACGACAACATGGCAGCCTTGCACGCGTTCTGTGCGCCAGTGACCAACGCCTGAAATCTGTCAGCCATATGACCGAAGATACGATTGCCCATTTACGCCTAACGCAGGCTGTGGCGGAAACGATTACCCGCAAACAGCTTGATCACCGCCCGATCTTGGGCTCATGGCAAACGGTGATGGAGTATTGCCGCGCAACCATGGCGCACCGTGATGTTGAGGAGGTGCGGGTTTTCTACCTTGACCGCAAAAACCACCTGATCGCAGACGAACAGCACAGCCGCGGCACCGTGGATCACGCGCCCTTCTATCCCCGCGAAGTTATCAAGCGCGCGCTTGAGATGAGCGCCTCGGCACTGGTTGTGGTTCACAATCATCCGTCAGGCGACCCGACCCCAAGCACAGGCGATATTGCCCTGACCCGACAGTTGGGTGAGGCAAGCAAAATGATGGGTCTGACCCTGCATGACCACATCATCATCACGCCAAGCGGCGAGGTTAGCTTTCGCGCGGAGGGTCTGATTTAAAATCAGGCCAAACGCCCGTGACAATGCTTGAACTTCTTTCCCGATCCACAGGGGCAGGCATCATTGCGGCCAAGATTGCCCCATGTTTCTGGGCGCGTCTCATCAAAGCCTGTATCATCACCGCTTGCTTTTGCTTCAGCCTCATCCGCGGCTTTCAAGGCGGCTTGCTGCTGCGCTGCGGCCTGTGCCTGCAATTGACGGATCAATTCTGCCTGCTGCTCGGGGCTGAGCGGTTGGATGCGGCCAAGTTTCTGCGTCACTTCCTGACGAAGCCCATCCAACAGGCCCTCGAACAATTGAAACGCCTCGGATTTATATTCGTTCAAAGGATCACGCTGCGCATACCCACGGAATGCCACAACTGAACGCAAATGTTCCAATTTCAATAGGTGATCGCGCCATTTCTGGTCGATTGTCTGCAACAATACCTGTTTTTCAATATTGCGCATCTGCTCGGCACCAAAGGCAGTGGCTTTGTCGTTCATGAATTTATCGGCGGCTTCCTCAAGCCGTTCAATCACCACGTCCTGATCTACGCCGTCTTCTTCGGCCCATGCGGGGATCGGAAGATCGAGTGACAATGTCTCACGGCAAGCCTGTGCCATCGCCTCAACATCCCACTGATCTGCATAGGATCGCGGTGGCATATAAGTGTCGACCATATCGGCGATCACCTCATAGCGCATATCCTTGACGATATCCTCAATATCATCGGAGGCCATGATATCCATGCGCTGGCCAAAGATGACTTTGCGCTGTTCATTCATCACATCATCGAATTTCAGCAACTGCTTGCGGATGTCGAAGTTGCGCCCTTCAACCTTGGCCTGCGCGCGCTCCAGGGATTTGTTGACCCAAGGATGCACAATGGCCTCACCCTCGGCCAGACCGAGCGTGGTCAACATCTTTTCAAGACGTTCTGACCCAAAAATCCGCATCAGATCATCTTCGAGCGACAGGTAAAACGCTGAACGACCCGGATCGCCCTGACGGCCCGAACGACCGCGCAACTGGTTGTCAATACGGCGGCTTTCATGACGCTCTGTTGCCAAAACATACAGACCACCTGCGGCCTTCACGGCCTCTTCATCGGCTTTGTGGGTTTCTTCAATTTCAGCGCGCAGTTTTTCAGGGTCAGCATCAGGATTTGCGGCGATGGCATCCATCACCTTCATCTCGACATTGCCGCCCAGTTTAATATCGGTGCCGCGCCCCGCCATATTGGTCGCAATAGTGATCGCACCCAATTTGCCCGCATCTGCCACAATCTGCGCTTCCTGCTCGTGCTGACGCGCGTTCAAAACATTATGCGGCAACTTTGCCTTGGTCAAAAGGCCGCTCAGCATCTCGGATTTCTCAATCGAGGTTGTGCCGACCAAAACAGGTTGGCCCTTTTCATGCGCTTCGCGGATCGACTCTACGATGGCGTTATATTTCTCGGCGGCGGTGCGATAGACCTGATCATGGTCATCAATCCGCGCCACAGGGCGGTTGGTCGGAACCTCAACAACGCCAAGTTTGTAAATTTCAAAAAATTCTTCGGCCTCGGTTGCCGCTGTGCCCGTCATGCCACCCAATTTTTTGTAGAGGCGGAAGTAATTTTGGAATGTCACTGAAGCCAAGGTCACATTCTCAGGTTGGATCGCAACGCCTTCCTTGGCTTCGATGGCCTGATGCAGACCATCAGACAGGCGCCGACCCGGCATCATACGGCCCGTGAATTCATCGACCAAGACCACCTCATCACCGCGCAAGAGATAATCGCGATCTTTGAGATACACCTTATGCGCCCGCAACGCGCAGGTCGCGTGATGCACAAGCGATGTGCTTTCAGGGTCATAGAGGCTTTGCCCCTCAGGCAAGAGGCCCGCTTCTGCAAGGCGCTGCTCAAGAAAGTCATTGCCTTCTTCGGTCAGGGTCGCGTTGCGCGTTTTCTCGTCCAGCGTATAGTGCTCTTCGGTCAGCTCAGGGATCACTTTGTCAATCGCCACATAAAGATCGGAACGATCTTGAGATGGGCCAGAAATGATCAATGGCGTGCGCGCCTCATCGATGAGGATCGAGTCGACCTCGTCCACAATCGCGAAATTGTGACCGCGTTGCGCCATCTCAGGCAGCGATCCGCGCATATTGTCCCGCAAATAATCAAACCCAAGCTCGTTATTGGTGGCGTAGGTGATGTCGGCGGCATAGGCCTCGCGCTTTTCGGCTTCGGGCTGGCGCGGATAAACCACGCCCGTTGTCATGCCAAGCGCGGCGAAAACCTTGCTCATCCATTCCGCATCTCGCCGTGCAAGGTAATCGTTCACAGTGACAACATGCACACCTTCGCCACTCAGAGCGTTGAGATAGGCGGGAAAGGTCGCAACCAAAGTTTTCCCTTCGCCTGTCTTCATCTCGGCAATATTCCCTTGGTGAAGGAAAATGCCGCCCATCAACTGCACATCAAAGGCGCGCAAACCCAAAGCGCGCTTGGCGGCTTCGCGGCAATTGGCAAAGGCCTCGGGCAATAGCGCATCAAGGCTCTCACCATTGGCGTGGCGCTGGCGAAGTTCTTCGGTCTTTGCGATCAGCCCTGCATCATCGAGCGCGACAAACTCGGGCTCAAGTGCGTTGATCTTTGCAATAAGCGGCCTTTGAGCCTTGACCAATCGATCATTTGAACTGCCAAAAATCTTCTTTGCGATAGATCCAAGCCCAAGCATGCAAAACGCCTTATGTCAGAATTGATCCACGCTGTGGCAGACCCAATAGAATGTGATCTCCGCTCGGGTTGTTTGCATCCGCGCGGCGGTCTAGAAGACCCATCAAGGAAGCTGTGCCAACGTCCCCAACCGCAATGGGACATAAGCGCCCGCTTTTGGCCTGTCAACGTGGGCGCGAAGGATTACGCCCGTAATAAAAGGACTGTTCTATGAAACGCCTGCTTGTCTCCGCCGCAATTTCCCTCTCCCTCGCAGCCCCAGTGGCGGCGCAAGACGCCAGCACGGTCTTGGCAACGGTCAACGGCACCGACATCACTTTGGGTCATTTGATTGCAATGCGCGCGATGCTGCCCGCGCAATATCAAGAATTGCCAGACGAGGTTCTTTATAATGGAATGTTGGATCAGCTGATCCAACAGGAGGTGGTCGCAGACTCGCTGCGCGGCTCGGAAGACGCGCGCACCAAACTGACTATGGAAAACGAAGATCGTGCGTTTTTGGCCAGTGTCGCCATTGATGCGATTGCCTTTGACACAATCGCAGATGCGGATGTCCAAACCCTCTATGACGCAAATTTCGCGGATGCAGGCGGTGATCTGGAATGGAATGCAAGCCATATTCTGGTCGCAACCGAAGAAGAGGCGCAAAACCTGATTGACCAATTGAATGATGGCGCTGATTTCGTTGCTTTGGCGCAAGAATTCTCAACAGGCCCCTCTGGCCCAAATGGCGGCGCTTTGGGGTGGTTCGGCACGGGCATGATGGTGCCAGAATTTGAAACTGCCGTAGCAGGCCTAGAGGCGGGGGAAATTTCCGCGCCTGTCCAAACCCAATTTGGTTGGCACGTTGTGAAATTGAACGAGTCGCGCATCAGTGCGCCCCCCGCGCTAGAAGATGTGCGCGCCGATCTTGAGGAAGAATTGCGCCGTCAGCGCGTTGACGCCTATCTTGCGGAATTGACCGAAGCGGCCGAGATCGCGCGGCCAGAGGTTGAGATTGACATGAGCCTCATCCGCAACATTGATCTTTTAACACAGTAACCCCTCTTACATAGGCCCGATCATGGCAAAAGCCCCGCTTCCTGTCTCCCCCCTCGCCCCAAAAGGTGGGTTTCCTGAATTGCCCCGCATTGATGGGGTGCGCTTTGCCAGTGGCGCGGCGGGGGTGCGGTATCAAAACCGCACCGATGTCATGTTGGTCGAGATTTGTGCAGGGGCGTCAGTGGCAGGTGTCTTTACCCGATCCTCCACGCGCTCCGCACCTGTCCTTGATTGTGAGCGCAAGTTGGCCGCTTTGACGGAAAGCAGCGATCAAGGCTTTGGAATTGTAGTAAATTCTGGAAATTCCAACGCCTTTACAGGCCGCGCAGGTGATCAAACGGTCGAGGCGGTAACCGCCGAAGCGGGCCGTGTTCTGGGTATTCCAGCCGCTCATGTGTTCAGCGCGTCAACGGGGGTGATTGGTGAGCCCTTCGCCCCCGAAAAAATTACGCATATCTTGGCGGAATTGGCGGGCAAACTGGATGCTGACGGGGCGGATGGTGCGGCGCGGGCGATTATGACCACCGACACTTTCCCCAAAGGCGCGACAGAAACCCTGACCCTCTCGGGCCATGAGGTGAAGATCGCGGGCTTTGCCAAAGGCTCGGGCATGATCGCGCCAGATATGGCCACAATGTTGGCCTATGTCTTTACCGATGCCGCAATTTCGCGTGCCGCGCTGCAATCCATGTTATCGCAAGCCACCAAACGCAGCTTTAACGCGGTGACAGTGGACAGCGACACCTCAACCTCGGACAGTTTGATGGTGGCCGCGACAGGCAAGGCAGGTAATCCCCAAATTGCCGATTTGGACAGCACAGATGCAAAGGCATTTTATGCGGCCCTTGAGGCGGTTCTCAAAGACCTTGCCTTGCAATTGGTGCGCGATGGGGAAGGCGCAACCAAACTGATTGAAGTGCAGGTCACAGGCGCGGCAAATGACGCGGATGCAGATCGTGTTGCCCGCGCGATTGCCAACAGCCCACTTGTGAAAACCGCGGCGGCGGGCGAGGACCCAAATTGGGGCCGTGTTGTCATGGCGGTCGGGAAATCTGGCGCAGTCGCGGATCGTGACCGCCTGACCATCAAGTTCGGTGATATTTTGGTGGCCGAAAATGGCTGGGTCAGCCCCGATTACCGCGAAGAACAAGGGGCCGCCTATATGAAACAGCAGGAATTGCGGATCGCCGTGGATATGGGCCTTGGCATGGGGGCGGCCACAGTTTGGACCTGTGACCTGACCCATGGCTATATCAGCATCAATGCGGATTATCGCTCATGAAAACGGTGCTTGTCTCTGCAGCGGCGTTGATTGATGGCGAGGGCCGTGTGCTTTTGGCGCAACGGCCTGAGGGGAAATCCATGGCCGGTCTTTGGGAGTTTCCGGGCGGTAAGGTCGAAGAGGGCGAAACGCCCGAGGCCGCCTTGATCCGAGAATTGCACGAGGAATTGGGCATTGAAACGTGGCAAAGCTGCCTTGCGCCGTTATGCTTTGCCAGCCACAGCTACGAGAAATTCCATCTGCTTATGCCGCTTTTTGCCTGCCGCAAATGGGGCGGTATCCCGCAATCGCGCGAAGGGCAGGCGCTGAAATGGGTCCGCGCAAAAGATTTGCGCGACTACCCGATGCCACCTGCAGATATCCCTTTGATTCCGATCCTGCGCGACTGGCTTTAGCCGCCAATCCACCCTTTGAGGTGATCCTGCGCGACAGCAACCAAGGCCTTGATATGCGCATCATCATCGTTGAGGCAGGGGATATAGGTAAACTGCTCGCCGCCCGCCTCTTCAAAGCTTTCGTGGATTTCTTCGTTGATCTCTTCCAAAGTCTCGATGCAATCGGCCGAGAATGCAGGGGCAATCA
This sequence comes from Roseobacter sp. HKCCA2468, assembly GCF_037805105.1. Taxonomy (NCBI): domain Bacteria; kingdom Pseudomonadati; phylum Pseudomonadota; class Alphaproteobacteria; order Rhodobacterales; family Roseobacteraceae; genus Roseobacter; species Roseobacter sp. HKCCA2468. Next base: position 328,760 of record NZ_JBBLYN010000002.1, on the reverse strand, counting down.
CCGCAATCTTTTTCTTGCCCGCTTCGGCCAATCGCGCCACTTCTTCGACTGTGTAGGGCTTGAGCCACTCTTCGGGGCCAAAACGGCTTTGGAATGTCGTGACAATCTCACCGTCAGACCAACCCAAACGCTCTTTCAGCAGGCGTGAGGTTTTTTGGCACTGGCAATGATAGGGATCGCCCTCCATCAAATACCGTTTGGGAACGCCGTGATAGGAGGCCACCAAGACATCAGGGCGGTCTTCAATCTTTGCATAGGCCCGCTCAACCGACTGCGCCAAGGCCTCAATATAGAGCGGGTGCTCGTAATAGGCCTCGACTGTGCGCACGGTCGGTTGCCATTTGATATCCGTCAGTGCGCGAAAGAATTGGTCGCAAGCTGTGGCTGATGTCGCGCCCGCATATTGAGGATAAAGAGGAAAAAACAGGATTTTCGTGCAGCCTTTTGCAACCAGTTCATCCACTTTGGACTTGGTCGATGGGTTGCCATACCGCATGCAGAAATCCACCTCGACCTGATCGCCATAAAGCGCCGCCATTTCAGACTTAATCTTTGCGGTCTGATCTTTGGTAATGGTCATCAGCGGGCTTTCGCCCTGCTCTTCATTCCAAATAGATTTATAAGCCGCCCCCGAAGAAAAGGGACGCTTGGTCAAAATCACCAATTGCAAAAGCGGTTGCCAAATCCACGGGCTGTAATCAATCACGCGGCGATCTGAGAGGAATTCGTTCAAATAGCGGCGCATTGACCAGTAATCATAATGATCTGGCGTGCCCAAATTTGCCAAAAGCACACCAATCTTGCCGAACTTCACCTTTGGGTGATCAGCGGGCGCATGGGGCAGAGCAGCTTCGGTCGCGTTTTGCATCATATTCATCTTTTATCGCACTTCTTTCTTCAGCCTGACTAACCCAGACAACAAAAAACGGCCACCCTTTTACGACCCGTTTTCCACGGGTCGGGCGGTTTCATCAAATTCGGTCACGCCAAGCGCGTCTGCCAATCTCGCCTGCGCCGATCCAGGTCGAAGCGGCTTTTGTTGACTGGCATCTGGTTTCCATCCTGAAAGGAATACGATCTCAACCGTGGATCGGATGCGATTTTCTTCGAACGGATAAGTTTTTTTGTAAATCTCATCGGCGCGCGTGAATAAATCACGCGGGGGGGCGGCGCGGTGACGCGCGTCAAGCACATTGGTTTCCCCCATATCGCGCAAATCGCCAATCAGATGAAAAATATCCCGATAACTGATGGTTTTGCGCAATGTATCGGCCACAGGCAGGGCAAACCCCGCACGCCCCAAGAGCCCGCCCATATCACGCAAATCCCCCATCGGGGCCACGCGCGGCGACAAGCCGCCCATTACCGCAATTTCGGCTTGGCGCAGAACATCTCGCAATTCGGTCAGACTTTCGCCGCCAAAAAACACCCCGAGAAACAGCCCATCAGGTTTCAGCGCACGGGCCGCTTGCACAAGTTGCCCCACGGGGTCATCGGCCCAATGCAACGCCATTGCGTGGATCACCAGATCATGGGCCCCTTCGGTCAAGCCCAAGTCATCTTGGGGCAAAACGCGGGGGGCTTCGGGCATAAAATCTGCCCAATACTCCAAAAAAGGCGCGATCAAAACGGGCGCGGTAAAGCGCCTGTTAACGTCTGCCAGTCTTTCTTCAAGCTCAAGCTTGACCTCGTCATGCAAGAACCCAGCCCGATCCAACCGCGCACGCGCACGGGCACGGGCCAAGGCCTTCGGGTCGGTCAATTTTGGCGGAAAGGGTTCAGTCACGACTATGGGCTCAGGCTTTGTGAAAACTTAGGGGGTTTATGTAAGTGTTTGCGTCCCGTTTGCAAATCCTTGATCGGGCCAAAACATGGGCCTTTCCGCCTGATTGCCTGCGCTGCGGTGACAGGGTTGAAATCCCTTATGGTCTTTGTGGCCCCTGTTGGGCGGAGGCTCAATTTATTGGCAAATCCTGCTGTCACGCCTGCGGCGATGAATTGATTGGCGAGGAGGCTGCGCCTAGTGATCTTTGTGATGCATGTCTCATGCGCCCACCGCCATGGGATGCAGGCCGCGCCGTGCTGCGATATGAGGGGACAGGACGCGCACTTGTGCTTGCCCTCAAACATGGCGACCGCGCCGATATTTGCCGTGCGGCCAGTTCTTGGATGGCCGAGAAGGCACAAGATTGGCTTGATCAAAACCCGCTTCTGGTTCCCATCCCCCTACACCCGCTGCGCTTGCTGCAGCGGCGGTTCAATCAATCCGCTCTCCTCGCGCAGCATATCTGTAGAACGCCCCAGTTCCGTGAACACGCAATCACCTGCCTGCCTGATGCGTTATCTCGTCTGCGCAGAACGGCCCCCCAAGATGGGCTGGGCGCGGAAGCCCGTTTTGCCAATTTGGACGAGGCGCTGGCCCTAACCCCGCGCCATGGTGAAAGACTGCGGGGACGGGCCGTCATTTTGATTGATGATGTGATGACCTCAGGCGCGACCCTATGGTCTGCAACCCACGCCTTGCGCTTGGGCGGCGCAGGGCCGATATATGTGCTGGTTATGGCCCGCGCGACAAAAGCAGCGTAGCAGATAGGAGACAGGCAGATGGCACAGATTGAAATCTACACAAGCCCACTTTGCGGCTATTGCCACGCTGCCAAACGCCTTTTGGCAAGCAAGGATGTCAGCTTTGTCGAGACTGATGTCAGCCGTGACCCAAAACTGCGCCAAGATATGATGGCACGCGCCCATGGTCGTCACACTGTGCCGCAGATTTTTATCAATGACCAACATATAGGCGGTTACGATGATCTTGCGGCACTTGAACGTCAGGGCAAGCTTGATCCGTTGCTTTCTGCGTAAATTTCTAGTGTTTTTAACGATTTCCCTTGCACCAAAAGGCTGGCATGGGGTCTAGTCCGCGCCATGAGTGACACCAGTGATCCCCTCTCTATCGCGCTGTTCAGCGAATTGTTCATGGCTGATCAATTGGCCCGAAACCGCCTGTCTAAAGCCCTGCCAAAAGGTATGGAATTGAGCCATTTTTCTGTGCTGAACCACTTGGCCCGTGCCAATGAGGAACGCACACCTGCTCAGCTTGCGCGGCTGTTTCACGTCACCCGTGGTGCCATGACCAACACGCTGAACCGCTTGGAATGGGCGGGACATATCCATATCCGTCCCGATTGGGACGATGCCCGCCGTAAATTTGTGACCATCAGCCCCGCGGGGCGTTCCGCGCGCGATGCAGCGCTACAGGCGATTGCACCTATTTTGTCGGATACGATCGAAGCCATCGGTGCGGCCAAAGTTCGCGCAGCCCTGCCTGTTTTGCGCGAGATGCGGGTGCGCCTTGAAGATGATGCCGACCTACGCGGTTAGGGGCGAATGGATGCGGTGACGTAATTCACCGACAAATCACGATCCGAGATCGACCAACCCCGAGAAATCGGATTGAACACATAGCCCTTGCGATCCACGGGCCTCAGCCCTGCAATCTCGATCATTTTGAATAACTCATCGGGCGTGATGAATTTTGACCATTCATGCGTGCCTTTTGGCAGCCAACGCATGATATATTCCGCGCCCACAATCGCCATGGCAAAGCTTTTGGGATTGCGGTTGATGGTTGAGCACAGCATTAGCCCGCCTGATTTCAGCAAATCATGGCAAGCAGTCAAATAGGCCTGCGGATCGGCCACATGTTCAACCACTTCCATATTGAGGACGACATCGAATTGCTCACCTGCTGCGGCAAGGGCCTCAGCGCTTGTGTGGCGATAATCAATCGTCAGGCCTGATTGCTCGGCATGAACCCGTGCCACAGGAATGTTGCGCTCAGCCGCATCTGCGCCCACCACATCGGCGCCAAGCCGTGCCATGGGTTCAGATAGAAGCCCACCCCCACAGCCAATATCCAAGAGACGCAGCCCCTCAAAGGGTCGCTCAGCCGTTAGATCCCGTCCGAATTCGGCTGCGATCTGGCGCGTGATATAGTCAAGCCGCACAGGGTTCATCATGTGCAACGGTCGGAATTTCCCGTTTGGATCCCACCATTCGGCGGCCATCGCCTCGAATTTTGCGATTTCCGCAGGGTCAATTGTGCCAGTCTTGTCCGTCATTCTATGCTCAAAGCCTTGCCAAGGGGTTTGGGGCTGTTAGGTTGGGTCTTACGTCCTATATAGGAAGCTTATGGATAAGTTCACGGGCCAAAAGCGCGCAGTGCAGCATCTCTTTCCGCCGATCGACCCGTTCGATCAGCGCATGTTGGATGTTGGCGAAGGTCACCAGATTTATATGGAGCAATGCGGAAACCCAAACGGCCCTGCCGTTGTGGTGTTGCATGGCGGCCCAGGCGGCGGGTGCAGCCCCGCTATGCGGCGTTATTTTGACCCTTCGGTCTGGCGAATTATCCTGTTTGACCAGCGCGGTTGTGGCCGCTCGCGGCCCCATGCGGCTATTCGGGGCAACAGCACATGGCATCTGGTCGAAGATATTGAGCGCATCCGCAATACGCTTGGCATCGAGAAATGGGCCGTATTTGGCGGCTCTTGGGGTGCGACCCTTGCCTTGATCTATGCGCAAACCCATCCGCAATCCGTGGCCTATTTGGCCTTGCGCGGTGTATTTTTGTCGATGCAACGCGAGTTGGATTGGTTTTATGGCGGCGGCGCGGGTCAATTCTGGCCAGAACAATGGCAGCGCTTTGTCTCGCTGATCCCCGAAGATGAGCGTGGCGATTTAATTGCCGCCTATAACCGCCGCCTTTTCTCAGGCGATATGATGGTGGAAACCCGTTATGCGCGGGCTTGGGCCGCATGGGAAAACGCATTGGCCTCTATCGAAAGCGATGGCCAAGGGGGCGATTGCCCCGCCGATTACGCCCGTGCCTTCGCGCGGCTTGAGAACCATTATTTCGTCAATCGCGGCTTTCTCGAAGAAGACGGACAGATTTTAAAGAATATGCATCGTATCGCCCATATTCACGGTGTGATCGTGCAAGGGCGCTATGACATGATTTGTCCGCCCCAATCCGCCTATAGCCTTTCCGCGCGTTGGCCTTCGGGTCGTTTGCAGATGGTCAAGGCTGCGGGCCATGCCCTGTCCGAGCCTGGTATCAGCCAAGAATTGGTGCGGGTGATGAAATCTGTGGGCGAGCACGCCACAAAATTCGGCCTATAAGCGCGCCACCCAATTTGGGCTCAGTTTTCCACGCAAAAACGCAACGGGATGACGTTTCAACGTCAACCGCAGGCTCGCGTAATCTTCGATCACGGCTTCACCTTCGGTCATCTGTGGCAAATTTGGCGTGGCCTCGTTATGCGCCTCGCCCTCAAGGTCACGGGCAAAAAGCGGCAAATCTTGTGCAGGGCCAAGCCCGCGCAATTCCCAAAGTGCCGCGCGGCGATCAAACCCAAGCGCGGCAAAAGCATCTGCCTCGGCCAAGGCCCGCAAAGGTTTTTGCGACAGACCCGCACGACGCCATAAATCACGCGGACTGAGATAGCCATTGCCACGCGCGGCAACGACCCAATGCGCGTCCTCCTCGGACAGGCTTCTGATCTGCCGCAGCCCCAATCTTAGTGCAAGCGCGCCCGTCCCATCTGGTTCTAACGTGTGATCCCATGCGCTGAGATTGACGCAGACAGGTCGCACCTCCACCCCATGCGCCTGCGCATCACGCACAATCTGTGCAGGCGAATAGAACCCCATCGGTTGGCTGTTCAGCAAAGCGCAGGCAAAAACGGCAGGGTAATGGCATTTGATCCATGCGCTGGCATAAACCAAAAGCGCGAAACTTGCGGCATGGCTTTCAGGGAAACCATAGGCACCGAACCCTTCGATCTGCGCAAAACAGCGCGCGGCGAAATCGGGATCATATCCGTTATTCTGCATGCCTCGCAAAAACCGCGCCCGAAACTCCGAGACATGACCCTTTTTCTTGAACGTGGCCAAGGCACGGCGCAGCGCATCGGCCTCGGTCGGGGTGAAACTGGCCCCGACAATTGCGATTTGCATTGCCTGTTCTTGAAACAAGGGCACGCCCAAGGTCTTGCGCAACACAGCGCCCAACGCATCAGAGGGAAACTCGACCGCCTCCTCCCCATTGCGGCGGCGAATGAAGGGATGCACCATATCGCCCTGAATAGGCCCAGGTCGGATGATCGCCACTTGGATCACCAGATCATAGAAAGAACGTGGGCGCATACGCGGCAAAAAATTCATCTGCGCGCGCGATTCCACCTGAAACACACCCAGACTGTCTGCTTTGCACAGCATATCATAGACGCGGCCATCCTCAGCGGGCAGGGTGGCCAGATCAAAATCCCGTCCATAATGACCCCGCAAAAGATCAAAGGATTTGCGCAAACAACTGAGCATTCCCAAGGCCAAAACATCGACCTTCAAAATGCCCAAGGCGTCAATATCATCCTTATCCCATGCGATGATGGTGCGATCCTCCATCGTGGCATTTTCTATGGGCACAAGCGCATCAAGCCGCCCTTCGGTAATCACGAATCCCCCCACATGCTGGCTGAGATGGCGGGGGAAGCCGATAATCTGGCCCACCAAATCCATCACCAAGCGCAAATGCGGGTTATCAGGATCAAGACCGATTTCGCGCAGTCGGGCATCCTGCAATTCACCTGACCCCCATGATCCCCAAATCTGGCTTGAAAGCGCGGATAGGATATCTTCGCTCAAACCCATTGCGCGGCCAACTTCACGAATGGCACGCTTGCCGCGATAATGGATCACTGTGGCGCAAATCCCTGCACGGTGACGACCATAGCGGGTGTAAATCCATTGGATCACCTCCTCGCGGCGTTCATGCTCGAAATCAACATCAATATCGGGTGGCTCATCACGAGCCTCTGAGACAAATCGCTCAAACACCATCGTGCCAATTTCAGGAGAGACAGAGGTCACGCCCAAAGCATAACATGTGATGGAATTGGCCGCAGACCCGCGCCCTTGGCACAAAATCCCACGCCCGCGCGCGAAAGCGACAACATCATGCACTGTCAAAAAATAGGGCGCATAACCAAGCTTGTCGATCAGCGCCAATTCATGGGTCATGAGGGTCTGCGCACGCTCAGGGATGCCCCTTGGATAGCGCCAGGCAAGCCCCTTCCAAGCCAATCTCTCAAGGCGGGACTGTGGGGTTTCGCCATCAGAAATCTCGGATGGGTATTCATAGCGCAATTGATCCAGTTGAAACTGGCAGCGCCGCGCGATCAAGCGCGTTGCCGCAAGAGCGCGGGGATAATCGTGAAACAAGCGGCGCATCTGCGACAAGCTGCGCAACCGCTGTTCGGCATTGACCTGCGCATGACGTCCGAGATCAACCAAACGAATGCCTTTGCGAATGGCGCTAAGGACATCCACCAAACGGCGGCGGCGGGCGTGATGCATCATCGGCGCACCAGAGGCCACAAGCGGCAGGGATAGCGCCTCTGCCCGCCGTGCAATCGCGGCAAAACGTAACGCGTCCTGCCCGTCATAATAGGGGGTAAGGGCAAGCCAAATATGCCCCGCGAACCGCGCCGCCAATTGGGGCAGCGCATTATGCCAAGCCCCTGCATGATGCGGTGGGAAATGGGCGTTTCGATCACTGAGCACAACCAATTCCAGCCCTGCTGCATGCGACAGCAAATCCTCAAGAGCAAGCAAGCACTGCCCTTTTTCTGCGCGCAATTGGCCCTTGGACAGAATACGGCACAGATTTCCCCAACCTTCCCGCGTGCGGGCGAGGGCAATCATCTCTAGCCCATCAGGGAAAACCAATCGCGCGGCAGGCAAAAGCCGCGGACAGGTGAAAATTGGTGCGCGCGGGGCGGGGGGAATATGGGCGGGGCGCGGTGGCCCATGCAAATCAGCATCCGCCGCGCGCCGCGCCGCAATCTCACGCGCGATACGGCGCAATTCGCTATGCGCCCGCACGATGCCCGAAACCGAATTCACATCGGCAATCGCCAAAGCATGAAGCCCCAAATCCGCCGCGCGCACAGCATATTCTTCAGGATGCGATCCACCCCGAAGAAAAGAAAAATTGGACAATGCGGCAAGCTCTGCGAATCCCATACCGCAAGGATATTCACGTTTTGTTCTTTTTTCGAGAGGGTTTTTTGAGGCCAGCCTTAGCCTTCGAAATAGCGGCGCAAAATGTCGGAATAGATCACGGTCAGGCCTTGGATATCTTGACAAGATACCCGCTCATCAACCTCATGCATCCGATGGCCGACAAGACCAAATTCCACCACGGGGCAATGGCGCTGCACAAATCGGGCATCCGATGTGCCGCCTGTGGTCGACAAAACGGGCTGTCGTCCAGTGTGCTGCGCCACTGCCGCCGCGATCAGGTCAGAGAACGCGCCAGGCTCGGTCAAAAACGCCTCGCCCGAAATACGGGTTTCGCAGGCAATCTGAACGCCATGCACAGCCGCAACTTCGGCGCATTCACGTTGCAACCATGCATCCAAAGATGCGCCTGAATGCAAATCATTAAAACGAATGTTAAGCCGCATTTCACTGCGCGCAGGGATCACATTGCTGGCGGGATTCCCTGTCTCAATCGCCGTAATTTGTAGGTTGGACGGGTCAAAATGCGCTGTCCCCTCATCCAGAACATGGCGCGACAGACGATCCGCAAGCGCGGCCATGGCAGGCATTGGATTTTGCGCCTTATGCGGATAGGCGACATGGCCTTGCTTCCCCGCCACTGTAATTTGCGCATTGATTGACCCGCGCCGCCCGATTTTGATCATATCGCCCAAGGTTTCTGGGCAGGTCGGCTCGCCCACAAGGCAAACCGACATCGCTTCGCCTTGAGACTCCATCCACTCCAAAAGCGCCACTGTTCCATCCGTGGCGGGGCCTTCCTCATCGCCCGTAATGGCCAGAATAATCGCACCATCAGGTGGGGCGGTTTGCACCATATCGACCGCAGCCGCGACAAAGGCCGCAACGCCCGATTTCATATCGGTCGCGCCACGCCCATAAAGCCAATCCCCCTCGCGCACCGCGCCAAAGGGCGGGTGGCTCCAATCCGCTTCGGCCCCAATTGGCACAACATCGGTATGTCCATTAAATCCAAAACTGCGCGCATGACCTTTGGGCCCAAAGCGTGCAAAAAGATTTGCTGTGCCATTTCGATCTACGCGGTGGCACTCAAACCCTGCCGCCTCTAACACAGTTTGCAACAGCACCAATGCGCCGCCTTCCTCTGGAGTGACAGAGGGGCAACGCAGCAAATCTGCGGTCAATAGAACGGGATCAAGGCGGGTGTCGGCCATATCCGATTTCTCCAAAGGCGTCAGGCGCTAGGGTTACGCGCCCCTTGGCCAAGAGACAAACAGAAAACCGATATCTTGGTCAAACCACTATATGCAGAAGAATTGCAGGGCGCATCGCATAAATATATTAACAATAGAGATAATTTTGTGATAGCATCATGCCAATAACAATAAGCCGAGGCAGGCCGAGCGGAAAATCCGCTGTAAATCAGACGAACATGAAGGTGCTTAGGGGCGCCTGATTTGCCTGAATTTACCATGCCTTGGCACGGGGCATGGGCTAGGGGAATGGAAAGCGCACAGGAACTGGCGCTCAATACAGGCGCATCTGCGCTCAGGATGGCGTATACCATCTTCCACGATGACGTTTCCATCGTGGATGCCCGCTATTATGGCAATAATGCCTCGTCAGCGATTTGGATGGGGGGTGACAGCACCTCATCGCGCCTGACCCCATCCGATACGGGCGTTGTTCTGTCTACGGGCTTTGTCAGCGATTTAACCAATGGCTCAGGGGCCACCAACCAATCCCTTGATACGACAGGCATAACGGGCGGCGGGCGTGATTCCGATTTTGAAACCATCGCCGCGCGGCGCACATATGACGCAAGCATCTTGGAGGTGGATTTTATCCCCGACAATGCGCAAATGTCGCTGCAATTTACCTTCGCCTCAGAAGAATATCCCGAATTTGTAGGCTCGATCTTCAATGATCAGGTCGGCATTTGGATCAACGGCACCAAAGTTACGTCCCCTGTCTTTACCTTGGCCTCAATCAATTCTGTTTCTGACAACTCTAACAGCACGCTCTACATCGACAATGCCAGCGGCACCTATAATACCGAAATGGATGGGTTCACCGCCACGCTTCGCGTGAGTTTTCCTGTCTCGGTCGGTGCGATCAACACGCTCAAAATTGGCATCACCGATGTTGGTGATCCAACCCTTGATTCAGCAATCCTCATTGCGGGTGGCAGTATTCAAGGCATGGCGCTGAGTGCTGATGACAGCCTGCGCATCGCACAGCGCGCCACCAGCACTTTAGATGTTTTGGCCAATGACAGCGCAACAATGGCTGTCACCCAAATCAACGGCCAAGACATTCGCGCGGGGGAAACAATAACCCTTGCCTCTGGTCATCAGATCACACTCTTGCCCGATGGCAGATTGTCGGTCACAGCACCCGCCCTTCCTGGGGGTGACACAGTTATCCGTAATTTCACCTATACCGCGACCAATTCAGACGGCATCACCGACACCGCCTTTGTCACAATCACCACTGTGCCTTGCTTTGCCCGCGGCACAAAAATCAGAACGACCGAAGGGGATATCGCGATTGAATATCTGAGGGTCGGTATGATGGTCGAAACCCATGATGGTGGCCCGCAGCCAATCCGTTGGATTGGCAGCCGCAAAGTGCCCGCGATCGGCAATCACGCCCCGATTGTCATTGAGAAAGGCAGCCTTGGGTTTCACGGCACGCTGGTATTATCGCCCCAACACCGTGTGCTTGTCCGCGATATTCGCGCGCAATTGATGTTTGGCGAGGAGGAGGTCTTGGTTGCGGCCAAGGACTTGATCAATGATGTCACGATCTATCGCCGCGAAGGCGGGGATGTGGAATATTTTCACATCCTGTTTGACCACCACCAGATCATCACATCCGAGGGGCTTTTGACCGAAAGCTTTTACCCCGGAAAACAGGTCTTGCCCGAATTTGATGATGCAATCCGCGCCGAATTGTTCGACCTCTTTCCTGCCCTGCAAGACAGCTGTGGCGCGGGTTATGGCGAATTAGTGCGGATGCCGCTGCGCAGCTATGAGGCGCGGGCCATGATGGCTTAGCGGGCCAGATCAAAAATGGCATCAACATCCAAATGCGTCTCCAGATGCTGTGCCAAATCATCCAAGACTGCACCGATCTGCGCCCGATAGCCGACCGCGCTAATCTCGGCACCAAGACCCGCGAAGAACGCGGTGCGAAACCCATCCTCTTGGAAAAGCCCGTGTAGGTAACTGCCCATCACCCGCCCATCGGCACTTATCGCGCCATCCTTGTGGCCGGTCAAAGCAGCAAAGGGACGCGTGCAATCAGGGCCTGAGGTTTCGCCCATATGGATTTCATAGCCCGAAACGGCGGCCCCCGTTGGAACATGGTGCGCCGCGCTGAGCGCCAGACGCTTTTTGGGGCGCATCAGGGTTTCAATCTCTAACAGACCCAAGCCCTCGGTGACCCCAACCGCGCCATCAAGCCCCTCAGGGTCGCTGATCCTGCGGCCAAGCATTTGATAGCCGCCACATAGGCCCAAGATCGCGCCGCCGCGCCGCCGATGTGCGGCCAGATCAACATCCCAACCCTGCGCGCGCAAAAATTCCAAATCGGCCCGCGTGCTTTTTGATCCAGGCAGGATGACCAAATCAGCATCCGCTGGAATCACACGCCCCGCTTCAACCCAAGTGAGGCGCAGCTTGGGGTCTTGGGCAATCGGATCAAGATCATCGAAATTTGATATCCGTGGAAATGCGAGGGCCGCAACATGAAACGCGCCAGCATGGGTCGGGGTTTTGCCCAGATCTACGCCATCCTCGGCGGGTAATTTCCAAGCATCGCCAAACCAAGGCACCACTCCAAACCCACGCCATCCTGTTTGCTCGGCAATATAGCGATAGCCGTCATCAAAGAGGCGCGGGTCACCCCGAAAGCGGTTGATCAAAAACCCCGCAATTTGAGCGCGATCTTGGTCGTCCAATACGGCTTTCGTTCCAACGATCTGTGCAATCACCCCACCACGATCAATATCGCCTGCGAGGATCACGGGGATATTTTCAGCACAGGCAAAGCCCATATTGGCGATATCACCTTTACGCAAATTGACCTCGGCAGCGCTGCCTGCCCCTTCGACAATCACAAGATCATGCTGCGCGGACAGCCGCGCAAAACTGTCTTGCACGGCCGCCAAGAGGCGCGGCTTCAACCCTTGGTAATCCTGCGCCTCGGCGCGGGTCAGACGCGCGCCTTGCACCACAATCTGCGCGCCTGTGCTGCTTTCGGGTTTGATCAGAACAGGGTTCATATCAACATGAGGCGCAAGACCTGCGGCCTCAGCCTGCACGGCCTGTGCGCGACCAATCTCGCCCCCTTCAGGGCAGACAGCCGCATTGTTCGACATATTTTGCGGCTTAAACGGCGCGACATTGATCCCGCGCTTGCGCGCAGCACGGCAAAGCCCCGCAACAAGCAATGATTTGCCCACATTCGACCCTGTGCCTTGGATCATGACAGCGGGCATAAGAGCTTAGAACTCCACGCCTTTTTGCGCAACAATGCCTTGCTCACGGAATGGATGCTTGACCTCGGTCATCTCGGTCACAAGATCGGCAATCTCAATCAATTCGGGCTTGGCATTGCGACCCGTCAACACAACATGGGTCATTTCTGGCTTCTCTGTGACCAAAAACTCTACCACCTCTAGGATCGGAAGATAATCATAGCGCAGAGCGATATTGATCTCGTCTAGAACAACCAATGACATATTGGGGTCTTTGATCATCGCTTTGGCTTCTTCCCAACCCGCACGCGCCGCTGCAATATCGCGCTCGCGGTCTTGGGTGTCCCACGTAAATCCTTCGCCCGACACAACAAACTTGCATTCATTCGCGAAATTTTTGCGAAGGAATTCCTTTTCGCCTGTCACCCATGTGCCTTTGATGAATTGCACGACACCGCAAGGCATCCCATGGGCGATGCAGCGCATAATCATCCCAAAAGCAGACGAGCTTTTGCCCTTGCCATTGCCTGTATGAACAATCACCAGACCTTTCTTCTCGCGCTTTTTCTCCGCCATCATACGATCGCGCGCGGCCTTAATCTTCTGCATCTTTGCCTTGTGGCGCGCGTTAAGGTCTTCCTCGCTCATGTCTCATCATCCTCGGCAAAATAGGGTGTCATCTGCGCGACTATGACCGAGTTTTCTTCCAAAGCGCGCATCATCAAAGAGCGCTCTTCTTCATCAATCTCAAGCCCCTGCGCCTCGCGTTCGGTCAAGGTGCCATAGCCCGTGACCTCAAGCGGGTTCATATCCGCCGTTTTCAGCACTGCAACCGTCTCGCGCACCGCTTCGGCCTCGTCCACGCCTGACGCATAGCACAACAGCCCCGCCCCCGTTGCGCTGGCAGGCAGGCCATCCCCCTCGCGGCGACCTAGTTCAACAACAAGCGTATAAACATCCTGCGCGCGCTTAGGCTTGGCAGCGGCATCTTTGCTTGGTTTTGGTGTATTGTCTTTGCTCATGGCTGCGGCATGGCCTGATTTCACAGCACAAGTCAAGCAAACCAGCACATGTGACATGGTCACAGACCATCAGGGGCCAGTATGCGATGATCTGTGATCGGCTATAGAAAGGAGTTTAGATATGACTCGCAATGCTGGGATGATCGACCGCGCGCTTCGCGTGATCTTAGGCGTGGCTCTTATTGCCATTGTATTTGTTGGCCCGCAAACCGCTTGGGGTTGGGTGGGTCTGGTGCCTCTCTTGACAGGTTTGGTAGGCAATTGCCCTCTTTATACGATCTTGGGCATCAAGACCTGTAAGGCCTGCTAAGGCGTTTTCCGCCAGACGGGACAAGGTAAAACTGTTTTACCTTGCGGGCTGATCCGCGTAGTTTGTCAAAAACCAGATAAATTGGCAGAGCAAGCAGGTTGGCCCGCAAACGCAAAGATAAAAAATCCCACGAGGATCGTGGCCTGACGCGGCGCGTGGGTCGCGTTTTGTGGCGTGTGGGGTTTTTGGCGGTCGCCCTGGTGCTGCTGTGGATCATTGCCTATCGCTTTCTTCCTGTGCCAACCACGGCCTATATGGTCAGCGAGGCGCGGCGCATCGGCACAATCGACCAGACATGGCGCCCGCTAGAAGAGATTTCCCCAAATTTACAACGGGCCGTGGTCGCGGCAGAGGATGCAAATTTTTGCGCCCATTGGGGGTTCGACATGAGCGCAATTCGTGACGCAATTTCAGATGGCGCACAGCGCGGCGCATCCACGCTCAGCCAACAAACTGTGAAAAATGCGTTTTTGTGGCATGGCCGAAATTGGGGGCGCAAGGCGCTTGAAGCGGCACTGACCCCCGTGGTCGAGCTGATCTGGCCAAAATCGCGGGTGTTAGAGGTCTATCTCAATATCGCAGAATTTGATGCGGGCATTTTCGGGGCAGAGGCCGCCGCACAGCATTATTTTGGGGTGAGTGCCGCTGATTTGACATTGGCACAAGCCGCGCGCCTCGCAGCGGTGCTGCCAGCGCCAAAGGATCGATCTGCTGCAAACCCCTCCCCATGGCTGTTGGAGCGCGCTGCAAGCATTGCCGATGGGGCGGCGACCATCGCCAATGATGGGCGTGATGATTGCTTTGCGAATTGAATTCCCCACCCAGACAGGGCAAAACCTTCGCAACCAATGAGTTAGAGCAAAACCCAAATGAACACGCCGCGCCTCTACCACTTCGCCCTATCGCCCTTTTGCCGCAAAGTGCGCTTGGTTTTGGCGGAGAAAAAAATCGAAGTTGAGTTGGTGGAAGAACGCTATTGGGAAGGCTCGCCGGATCACCTGCGCCGCAACCCTGCAGGTAAGGTGCCCGTTCTCAAGATTGACGGCGTCTTCCTGAGTGAAAGCCAAGCCATTTGCGAATATCTTGAGGAAAAACATCCTGAGCCAGAACTGATCCCAGAAGACATCAAAGCCCGCGCCGAAGTGCGCCGCCTGTGTTTCTGGTTTGATGATAAATTCCACCATGATGTGACCAAGAACCTCGTCTATGAACGCGTGAACAAAAAGCTGATGCGCGCGGGATATCCCGATGGGCGGGCAGTCAAAACTGGCGCAAGCCAGATCAAGTTTCATCTGGATTATATGGCATGGCTGTTGGATCATCGCCGTTGGTTGGCGGGGGATCGCATGACCTTGGCCGATTTCACCGCAGCGGCGCACCTATCCTGTCTTGATTACATCTCAGATGTAGATTGGAACCGATCTGAGATCGTCAAAGACTGGTATGCAAAGGTCAAATCGCGTCCTGCATTCCGTTCCATTTTGGCGGATCAAATCTCGGGTTTCCCGCAGCCGCCCCATTACGCGAATTTGGACTTTTGAGCGCGCTGAAGCAAACCCTAACGACCGAGGCCAAAGCCATAGGTTTTGCCAAAATTGGTGTTTGTCGACCCACAGATATCGCTGAAGCAGGGGCGCGGTTGCACGCGTTTGTGGCGGCAGGGCATCATGGCCAAATGGGATGGTTGGCAGATCGCATTGCGTGGCGTTCTGATCCAAGCGCGCTTTGGCCTGAAGCGAAATCGGTGATCATGTTGGCTGATCTTTACACGCCAAACCATGACCCGCTTGCGATTTTGCAAGAGAAATCCCGCGCTGCGATTTCGGTCTATGCGCAAAACAAAGACTATCATGATGTCGTCAAGAAACGGCTCAAACGCCTCGGGCGGTGGCTGCTGGAACAAGCAGGCGAAGACCATCAGATCAAGGTATTTGTTGATACGGCCCCCGTGATGGAGAAACCCCTTGCGCAGGCTGCAGGGCTGGGGTGGCAGGGCAAACATACCAATCTCTTGGCGCGGGATTTGGGCAATTTCTTTTTCTTGGGTGCGATTTTCACAACGGTTCCTCTCGAACCAGACAGCCCAGAAGTCAGCCATTGCGGAAGTTGCACAGCCTGCCTTGATATTTGCCCAACAAAAGCCTTCCCCGCGCCCTACCAATTGGATGCGCGGCGGTGCATTTCTTACCTCACAATCGAACATAAAGGCCCGCTTGATCCTGACCTGAGATCGGCTTTGGGAAATCGTATTTATGGCTGTGATGATTGTCTTGCCGTTTGCCCGTGGAATAAATTTGCTCAAACAGCGACTGAAATGCGCTATGCCCCGCGCGATGATCTGCGCGCGCCCAATTTAGCGGAGTTGGTGCAGCTTGATGATCAAGGGTTCCGCGATAGGTTTTCAGGATCACCGATTAAACGCATTGGGCGGGATCGGTTTGTGCGCAATGTGCTTTATGCAATTGGCAATAGTGGCGATGCAGGCTTGATTGAAATGGCGCGCAGTTTGGTGGATGATCCTGACGCGGCCGTATCGGATGCCGCCAAATGGGCTTTGGAGCAACGACCATGATCCTCTTGTCTTTTGGCCACGGCTATAGCGCAAGCGCGCTTGAACAGCGATTGCTGCCACAAGGCTCGGAGATTATCGCCACGACACGCGACCCCAAAAAGGCAGAGGCACTGCGCGCGCGGGGGTTATCTGCACGGGTTTGGGGGCGTGATGATCTCTCTGCCGATATCGCGCGTGCTACTCATATTCTATCATCCATTGCCCCTGAGGGCGGGCGCGATCCTGTTTTGGGCGCATGGGGCGGGGCGCTTGCACCTTGCTTGGATGAAAAAGCATGGATTGGGTATCTGTCGACCACGGGCGTTTATGGCGATCACGGGGGGGCGTGGGTGGATGAAACCAGCCCGCTCACCCCCAACACGGATCGCGGACGCGCCCGCGTTGCGGCGGAAAGCGAATGGGCCGCCGTTTGCCGCCAAACCAAGGCGCCGTTACATATTTTCCGTCTGGCAGGAATTTATGGCCCCCATCGTGGCCCGTTTGAAAAACTGCGAAACGGGACAGCGCGGCGCATTATCAAAGAGGGACAAGTGTTTTCACGGATCCATGTTGAGGATATCGCGATGGCGCTAGAGGCCTCGATGACGGCGCAAAAGCGCGGGGCTGTTTACAATATATGCGATGACATGCCCGCCCCTCCCGAAGATGTGATTGCCTATGGGGCCGAGTTACTGGGCCTGCCAATTCCACCTGCAATCGCGTTTGAACACGCCGATTTGGGGCCGATGGCAACCAGTTTTTATTCAGAAAATAAGCGGGTCAAGAATGACCATGTGAAAGCTGATCTTGGCCTTTCATGGCTCTATCCCGACTATAAATCAGGGCTAAAGGCCATTCTTGCGGCAGGCGGGTAATCTTTAGCGCGCAAAATTTCAGTTTTGCGAGCGCCCAAATTCAAGTATGCGCAGCCACAAGAGCAGCTTTTCATATTTCAGGCCCGTCATGAGTATACGCCGCGGTTTTATCGTGTTTGTCTTTGCCACTGCCCTGAGCGGGTGTGTGTCAAAATCAATTCCGACTTATACAGGCCCTGAGGTAACGCGCATTGTCCTCGACAAAAACGAGCGCGAATTGACGCTGTTACATAATGACCAAGTGCTGCGCAGCTATGATGTGGAACTGGGCTTTGCACCCGAAGGGCATAAGCAATTCGAAGGCGATGGTCGCACGCCAGAAGGGCGATATTACATCGACCGCCGCAATCCCAATTCAGCCTTTTACCTGTCAATCGGGCTAAGTTATCCGAACGCCCAAGACCGCGCCTTCGCGCGCGCGCGTGGGCGATCACCTGGGGGCGATATTTTCATCCACGGGACCCCGGCGAGCGTGATGTTTCGCAATGATTGGACGGCGGGGTGTATTGCTGTCTCAAACGCCGAAATGCGTGAGATTTATTCAATGGTGAACCTACGCACACCGATTGACATCTATCCGTGATCCGTCACCCACGGGGGCCAAAGGCCGCACGGCGGCTGTCACCGACCATGAGCACCCACCAAATTTTCCAGCATCTTCTTGGAAATACCCAAGCCCCAAGTCGCGGCCACTTGGGTCAAGAATGACGGCCCTTGTGTCAGGCTGCGCCATCCATGCCCGCAGGGTTTCAAGCTCGCCTTCATAGGTTTCCGAGATATTTTCACCCAAAACCGCCCCCGCATAACCCGCGCGCCTTGCGCGATCTATGGGTGATGAACCGTGCGAGCCAAAATGCCATGGTCGATTTTGCACAGACATATCGCGGGCATGGGTCGATGCGGCTGCAATCAACCCACTATCAAGCCCGAGCGCAGGGGCTTGAGCGGAGGCGTGCAGAAGATTGACCGCGTCCAAGACCCGAAACTGCACTTCAGCACGATCCGCCTGATCCAGCCGATAAATCCGCACCGAGTTTGGGTCAGGCCGCGTGGGCGCACCAATTTGGCAGCCCGCAACCAACACTGTCAGCCCCATGAGGAAGATTATTCGCATCACGCCTGCGGCCTTTTAATCATCCCAAGCTTCGCAAAAGCGCGACATCGGTCACAAATGCGATCTCGAAATTGCAAAAATAGAAGTAAATCATACCTAAAATATAAATAAGCAGTTTCGCAAGAGGTAGAGCATCATGGCAAAGTCAAAGCCTATGAAACGAAGGCCATTTATGGTGGGGCTTGGCGCAAGCGCATTGACGCTGAGCGCAGGTAATCCCGCCTTGGCGCAAAGCCTTGCGGATAGCACCGAAATTGAAGCGGATATCTCGCATTCTGTGCCACGAAATATCTCTAGTTTTCGGACCTTGGATTGGCGGCCCTATTTCACCAATACCCAAAACGGGGCGATTTTGGTGGATTTGACCTCGCGCGCACTGCACTTCTGGAGCGCCGATCAATCTATCTATCGGCTGTATCCAACATCGGTTCCAATGAGCGAAGACCTGACCCGCCGTGGTCGCACGGAGGTGGTGCGCCGTGTCGAAGGTCCCGATTGGAGCCCGACCCCAGCCATGAAGGAACGCAACCCAGAATGGCCCGATTATGTGCCACCTGGCCCAGATAACCCATTAGGAACACACGCACTTTATCTGTCGTGGCAATTCTATCGCATCCACGGAACGCATGACACGCGCAAGATTGGTCGGCGGTCGTCAAACGGATGTATTGGGCTTTATAACGAACATATTGCGGAACTTTACAATTTGGCGCGCATTGGCACGCAAGTGTTGCTAATTTGATGACACCACAAAAATCGCAAAGACGAACAGATGCGGATTCCATTGCATTTTGCGTGCAATCCTGAATATAGACATATTTACGAGGTACAGTCTTGGGTGCCCGTATAACGCGCAATAATGCGCATTTGGGCGTATCTTGGAGGATACAATGAAGAAACTCGCACTCGCCGCCGTTCTCTCGGTTGCCGCAACTGGCGCTTTCGCTGGTGGCACCGCTGCTCCGGCAATGGAACCCGCAACTATCGCAGGCGACACTTCGTCTTCTGCTGGTGGCGTTCTCGTTCCAGTTCTTGCTCTGATTTTGCTTGCAGCAGCAGCTGCAAACTAATTTAGCCTTCGGCTGCAGAACAAAGGACGGCTTCCTGGTCAGGGAGCCGTCTTTTTTTGTGCCTTAGGCTTCGCCAATCTCGGCGGCAATTTCAGCGCGGGATTTGCGCGCGCGTTCAGTCGCAGATTTCAACTGACCACAGGCCGCCATGATGTCTTCACCACGGGGCGTGCGAATGGGGCTGGCATAGCCCGCCTTGTAAATAATATCTGCAAACCGCTTGATCCGCGCCCAATCTGACCGCTGATAAGGTGCGCCAGGCCATTCGTTGAACGGGATCAAATTGATCTTCGCGGGGATGCCTTTGATCAGCTTGATCAACCGGTGCGCATCTTCGTCACTATCATTCACATCCTTGAGCATCACATATTCAAACGTAATCCGCTCAGAATTTGAGGCTTTTGGATATTGCCGTAAGGCCTCAAGCAGCTCCGCGATAGGCCATTTCTTGTTAATCGGAACAAGACGATCGCGCACCTCGTCTGTCGTGGCATGAAAGCTGATGGCCAACATACAGCCGATTTCCTCGGCACAGCGTGCAATTTCTGGCACAACGCCACTGGTCGAAAGGGTAATGCGGCGGCGGCTGAGGCTGATCCCCTCGCCGTCCATTGCGATTTTCATCGCATCGCGCACCGCATCGAAATTATAGAGCGGCTCACCCATGCCCATCAGCACGATATTTGAGATCAAACGCGGCCGCTCGCCATAGGCCTCGCCTGGACGCGGCCAATCATCCAAATCATCGCGCGCCATCATGATCTGCCCAACAATCTCAGCCGCCGTCAGATTGCGCACCAATTTCTGCGTGCCCGTGTGACAGAAAGAACATGTCAGGGTGCAGCCAACTTGGCTTGAGATACACAATGTGCCGCGATCTTCTTCGGGGATATAGACGACCTCAACCTCATGGCCGCCCGCAATCCGCGCCAGATATTTCCGCGTGCCATCGCTTGAGATTTGACGACTGACCATGTCAGGCAGGCCAATGTAAAAATTTTCCGCCAATTCAGCGCGATAAGACTTGGCGAGGTTGGTCATCCCGTCAAAATCCCGCGCCCCCCAGACATAGACCCATTGCCAGATTTGATTAACCCGCATCTTGGCCTGTTTCTCGGGCGTGCCTGCTGCGATTAACGCCGCGCGCAATGCATCACGACTGAGGCCAACGATATTCGTCAGGCCTGTTTCGGGCAGTTTGCGCGGAATGGTCAAAACATCCTGCGTGATCGGGGCGCTGGCTTGGGTCATTTTCATTGTCCTTTGAGGCGGCGCACACATAGCCGCAAATCCGCCTCAAAGCAAATCAAAGAACATGTTTGGCTTAATTGCCTTGGCAGCGTGTTTCCGCATCCTCAACCGCAGCGGTAAAGCCCAAGAGCGAGAATGTATCCTCTGTCTGCGTGCCGCGGCTAGAACGAGCGGTCAAAACCGCTTCTGCGCCGCGCTTCATCGCGGTCACAATGGATTGATCATCCTGCGGGGACGCGGCCCATGCCATCTCACCTTGGGTAAACAGCGAATAGGACGCATCGCCAATTTCCATCTCAACAGTGGAATTTTCGGCAAAAGGATAGCCACCAGTAAAGGATACCTCAAACCGGCGATCTTGATTCGGCCAGAAACTGACAAACAGCAAAATTTCGCCGCGGTTCACCGAAACTGGGTTTCCGTCACGCGTATTGACGGTTTCGCGCGGCGCACTCACAACCCAACACACGGCAGGGTCAGATTGGACAAAGACACTCCAATCCGTTTGCGCGTTAACACGGTTATCCGATGTCTCTTGTGCGATGGCTGCGGGCGTGAAAGCCAATGCTGCTGCCACCAAAACTGCTATTCTACGACCAGCCATTGCCGATACGCCTCCTGATCTGCTTGTTACTGCCTCAAGCGCGAGATGTATGTCGCCATCATCCCTTCTATTGCGCCTTTACCATTACTCGGACGCAGAATAACCTGAAATCACGATCCCGGGAAAGCCCTTCGCGCGTGAAACTCCAAAATCTTGATCAAAAGGAAGCGCTCATGCCCCAGCCAGATGATACGGCGGAAATTCTCGTTGAATTGCATCGCGGCCCTTTTGCCGAAAGCCAACATCGCGGCCATGCTGTTGTGGTGGATCATGCAGGGACAATTTTGGGGGCGTGGGGCGATCCGTCCAAAATTATTTTGCCCCGCTCAAGCAGCAAGATGATCCAAGCCTTACCTCTCATTGAAAGCGGTGCGGCGGATCACTTTGGCCTGAGCCAAGCGCAGCTGGCTTTGTCTTGTGCCTCCCATAACGGGGCAAAGGTGCATACAGATATGGTCGCAGCATGGTTGGATCATTTGGGCCTTCAAGAGGCAGATTTGCGCTGTGGCCCACAAATGCCCGATGATCGCGCCGCGCGAGAGGATTTGATCAAATGCGACTGTGCGCCAGATCAAGGGCACAATAATTGCTCGGGCAAACATTCAGGATTCTTGACGCTCAACAAACATTTGGGCGGCGGCAGCGAATATATTGAAGCTGATCATCCTGTGCAAAAAGCGGTTCTTGAAGCCTTTGAAGATGTGACAGGCGAAACCAGTGCAGGCTATGGGATTGATGGCTGCTCTGCCCCAAATTTTGCCTGCTCCCTTTTGGGGCTTGGTCGGGCGATGGCGCGTTATGCAGGTGCAAACCCTAATGGCGCGGCCCGCGAGGCGGCAATGGCAAAACTGCATCGCGCTATGGCCACCCACCCCATTTTGGTTGCGGGTGAAGGGCGCGCCTGCACCGACCTGATGGCGGCGATGGGGGGCCGCGTTGCGGTAAAAACCGGGGCCGAGGCCGTTTTTGTGGCAATCATTCCCGAAAAGAAAATCGGCATTGCCCTGAAAATCGAAGATGGCGGCACCCGCGCCTCAGAAGCCATGATCACGCAATTGCTGATCGGGGCAGGTGTGTTGGATGCAGCCAGCCCCGTTGCAAAACGCTTAACCCATGGCCCAATCACCAATCGCCGTGATGTCGAAACAGGTTTTATTCGCCCTGTCGCAAGCGTGCGAGATTGGCGATTATCCTAAGTCTTTGCCCAATTTTTAGGAAAAACCATCCGCGTTGGATTGTGCAGATTTATACAAAAAACTACTGAAAAATCCGCCTCCCAAGATGGGAGGCGGGACAGCAATTTTCTGATATCTGATGCAAATTAATGTGCGCTAAAGCGAAGCGGGCGCACCTGCTGGAACAACCCAGTCGCTTTGAGTGCGTCAACCGCAGCAACGGGGGGTTGTTCGTCTAGGTACAGCATCGCAATCGCCTGATGCCCTTTTGAGGCACGGCCCAAGGTGAAATTAGCGATGTTGACGTTCATCTCACCCATCGTGCGGCCCAATGTGCCGATGATGCCTGGAACGTCCTCATTGGTGGTATAGAGCATATGTTCACCGATCTCGGCATCAATGTTGATGCCTTTGATCTGAATGAAACGTGGCTTGCCATCCGAGAACACCGTGCCTGCAATAGACCGCTCTTTCGAAGCTGATTTCACATTGAGGCGAATATAGCCATCAAACACACCTGATTTATCCTGTGTAACAGTCGACAATTCAATGCCGCGCTCTTTGGCGATAATTGGTGCAGACACCATATTCACGTCAGGGTTGGTCGCCTTCATGACACCTGCAATCGCGCCACAATTCAGCGCCTTGAGGTTCATATCTTTGACAACGCCATTATAGGTGATCTCGATTGTCTCAATCGCGTCTTCGGTCAGCTGACCGACAAAACTGCCCAAATGCTCGGCCAACTTCAACCATGGCCCCATGACACGCGCTTCTTCCGCTGTCACAGAGGGCATGTTCAGCGCGTTGGTTACGGCACCTGTCAGCAGGTAATCCGCCATTTGTTCGGCCACTTGCAGCGCCACATTTTCCTGTGCCTCGGTCGTGGCAGCGCCCAAATGCGGGGTCACGACCACGTTTTCAAGATTGAACAATGGGTTCGCGGTTGCAGGTTCTTCTTTGAAAACGTCAAAGGCGGCGCCTGCCACATGGCCTGATTTAATCAATTCAGCCAAAGCAGCCTCATCCACCAAACCACCGCGGGCGCAGTTGATGATGCGCACCCCTTTCTTGGTTTTGGCCAAATTTTCAGCCGATAGGATATTTGCCGTCTTTTCGGTGAAGGGCACATGCAGCGTGATGAAATCAGCGCGCGCCAACAGCTCGTCCAGTTCTACCTTGGTGACACCGATTTGCGTGGCGCGTTCTTCAGAGAGGAACGGGTCATAAGCCACAACCTTCATCTTGAGGCCAAGCGCACGTGAGCAGACGATCGCCCCAATATTGCCCGCGCCAATAACGCCCAAGGTTTTGCCTGTCAGCTCAACCCCCATAAAGCGGGATTTCTCCCATTTGCCCGCATGGGTCGAGGCGTTGGCCTCGGGGATTTGGCGGGCAACGGCAAACATCATCGCAACTGCATGCTCTGCGGTGGTGATGGAATTGCCGAACGGCGTATTCATCACGATGATGCCTTTTTTCGAGGCTTCGGGGATATCCACATTATCTACGCCGATCCCTGCGCGGCCAATGACCTTTAGGTTATCGGCAGCCGCGATGATCTTTTCCGTAACTTTGGTCGCAGAACGAATTGCCAAACCATCATATTGGCCGATGACCTCAAGCAGCTTGTCTTTGTCTTTGCCAATGCTTGGGTCAAAGGTCACATCAATGCCGCGATCTTTGAAAATCTGAACGGCTGCATCGGAGAGTTTGTCGGAAATCAATACTTTAGGAGCCATGATAGGGCCTCATATGTTCGAAATGGGAAAGGGTCTGGCCGCAGGGATCACATCCGCATTGCGGCCAGAAAAAGGGGTTTAAGCCGCAGCAGAAAGCGCCGCGATTTCAGTTTCAAACGCCCAATCAAGCCATGGCAGCATGGCTTCGATATCGGCGGTTTCCACCGTGGCACCGCACCAAATACGCAGACCCGCAGGTGCGTCTCGGTAGGCCCCGATATCGAGCGCGATACCTTCGCCTTCGAGACGTTTTGCAACCGCCTTGGCGAAGGCTGCGCCATCCGTAATGCGCGGATCCGTGAATTTCAGGCAAACGCTCGTGTTCGAGCGTGTCGCGGGATCTTCGGCCAGATTGTCAATCCAATCGCGAGACGCGCAGAAATCGAAAATCGCCTGCGCGTTCGCGTTGGCCCGTGCCATCAAGGCAGGCAATCCACCGATGGATTTGGCCCAATCAAGCGCGACCAAATAATCTTCAACGGCGAGCATGGACGGGGTGTTGATCGTTTCCCCCTTAAAGATGCCCTCAATCAATTTGCCGCCTTTTGTCATACGGAAAATCTTGGGCAACGGCCATGCAGGTGTGTAGCTTTCAAGCCGCTCAACCGCGCGCGGGCTGAGGATCAACATGCCATGAGCCGCTTCACCGCCCATGACCTTCTGCCAAGAGAAGGTGGTGACATCGAGCTTGTCCCACGGCAAATCCTGCGCAAAGGCCGCCGAGGTTGCATCGCAAATGGTCAAGCCTGCGCGATTGGCAGGGATCATGTCGCCATTGGGCATCTTTACACCCGAGGTCGTGCCGTTCCATGTGAACACAACATCCGTGTCATAATCGACCGCGCCCATGTCAACGATCTGGCCATAATCGGCGTTCAGAACAGTCGCATCGAGTTTCAGTTGTTTGACAACATCACTGACCCAACCTGCACCGAAGCTTTCCCAAGCGACCATTGTGCAGGAGCGCGCACCCAAGAGCGACCACATGGCCATCTCAACCGCGCCTGTGTCAGAAGCGGGCACGATGCCAATGCGATAGTCAGCAGGCACGCCCAGAATTTCACGAGTCTGGTCAATCGCGGCAGCAAGCTTTGCCTTGCCAATCGCAGCGCGGTGCGACCGACCCAAAGGGGCGTCAGCCAGTTTATCCAATGTCCAGACGGGGGGTTTGGCGCAGGGGCCAGACGAAAAACGCGGATTAGCCGGCCGCGTTGCCGGAGTGGTCAAAGCCATGATGTGATACCCTCACAGATATATGCCCCTCGTTGGGGAGGGGTGTCCCACCTGCGCTGCTATACCTATGTTGCACGGCGCGCAAGTCGGAAAATAAATCAAAAGAGTCGCAGTTGATGACTGCCTCAAACGGCCAAAAGCGGAGATGCGCAGCGCAAAAATAAACAAGTAAGCCAATGTCTTTAAATTGTGACAATCATATGTCAGATTTAATTTACAGGTTTTCCTTGCACCAACGGGGCATTTCGCGCTAAAGATGAGCGGTAGATGCTTATTCACGCCTTGGGTGCAAAGTGGAAGATTTCTCACAAACACGCCAGTTCAGCCTCAAGGATTTTGTGCCTTTCCAAATGGCTGTCATCGCAAGCGCCCTGTTTCAGAACCTGATGCGGGATGCAGATTTACAGGTTCCAGAATGGCGCATCATGATGGCTTTGCCTGAGAATCAACCCTGTTCCTCGCATGATCTATGCATTTTGACCGCGATGGATGCCGCACGCGTCAGCCGCGCACAGCGTCGCCTCGAAGATCTCGATATGATCAATGTTTCGACCGATGCCGTGGATCGCCGCCGTTTGGTGGTGCGCCTGTCCGAAAAAGGGAATGAGGAAATCCGCCGCCTTCAAGCCGCCGCTCTAGAAGCGGAAACCGATCTTCTAGACCGCCTCGGCCCAGATGAACGCGCCCAATTGCGCACAGTCGTCTCTGATCTTTACGCGCGCGGCTAATCAGCCAAGATTTTCTGCAACAGCCGCCCGTCTGGCCGCTCCAATTCCTCGATCACATCGAAGTGATGCAAGCCCGCTAGATGCATCGCTTCAATTTCAACACCAGCGCCATGCCAAATATTCGCCAAAAGATCATTTTGACGGATGAATTCGGGCCGCTCATCGCCCCCCACGGCGGCAACGAATCGCGCGGTCTTTCGCGGCAGCAACAATGC
Source organism: Roseobacter sp. HKCCA2468 (assembly GCF_037805105.1). Lineage (NCBI taxonomy): Bacteria > Pseudomonadati > Pseudomonadota > Alphaproteobacteria > Rhodobacterales > Roseobacteraceae > Roseobacter > Roseobacter sp. HKCCA2468. The sequence continues at coordinate 302,305 of NZ_JBBLYN010000002.1, read as the reverse complement.
GGGGCTTTCCCGCATGGCTTCCTCTAAGGTCAAACGCAGGTCTTGGTTGATCTCTGTGTTCAGCAAAGGCCGTAAATCATGCACGCCCGAGATTGACATCACCTGAACCACGCGAGAGGCGACCGCGTCAGGCAAAACGCCTTCGCACATCATACGGGTGGCTAAATGCCCGCCTGCCGAATGGCCCGTGATTCGGATTGGCCCCTCCACCAAACCCGCCGCATGGCAAACAGCGCGCATCGTTTCATCGGTGATTTGAGAAATCCGCGCCTCGGGTGCGAGTGTGTATGACGGCAGGGCCACGGCTTGCCCCGCGTCTCGCAGGGCGCGGGCCAAATGGCTAAATTCGCGCGGCGAGAACCGCCGCCAATAGCCACCGTGAATAAAAATAGTCAGGCCTTTGGACGCGCCATCAGGCATGAATAGATCAAAATACTGGCGCGGGCCTGTCCCGTAGTGATGCGTGACGGGCGGATATGCCGCGCGAAAACTGGCTGCGGCCTCTGTCCAACGTGTGATGAACCCATCTGCATCAGGGATATAGGCCCCGTTTTGATAGGCATCATCGAAATCTGTAATCTTAACCATGGCCGCCTCGTCTGCGTGAATTCGCCTCACTTTTGCACAGGATAAGAAATTGGCAAGGGCAAGCACTAGTTGCGAGTCATTCGCAACTTCTTGACTTTTTGCGAATGATTATCAATATCATCTTCGTGGCAGCAATGATTGCCCGCAAGGGCCTATGTCTTTCGATATTGGAGAAGCCTTCATGCGTTTCCTACGCATTTTGACAATGATGATGCTGCCCGTTCTGGCCGCCCCCGCCCTTGCGCAATCTGCACCCATCAAAGTGGTCGCTACCACAGGGATGATCGCAGATGCCGCCAGTCAGATCGGGGGGGATTTGATCGAATTAAAGACCCTCATGGGTGCGGGCGTTGATCCGCATTCTTTTCGGCAAACCCGTTCGGATATTCTTGCATTAATGAATGCGGATCTAATCCTATGGAATGGGCTTTATCTTGAGGCGCAACTTGAGCCGCTCCTGCTTGATCTTGGGCAATCCCGCACTGTTGTCGCGGTGGCAGAGGCTATCCCACAAGACAGATTGCGCAGTCATCCAGAGTATGAGGATCGATTTGACCCCCATGTCTGGATGGATCCGACCCTATGGCGCACAGTTGTTTTAGCCGTGCGCGATGCATTGAGTGCGTCATATCCCGCAGGCGCGGCGATTTTCGAAGCGAATGCCGCACAGCATTTGGCCGAAATTGATCGCCTAGCCACCTATGCCCAAAGCAGCCTCTCAAGCGTTCCCGAAGCAGCACGGGTTCTGGTCACAGCCCATGATGCCTTTGGCTATTTTGGCCGCGCTTTTGATTTCGAGGTTTTGGGCATCCAAGGCATCTCGACCGCATCAGAAGCCGGGCTTTTGCAAATCTCAACCTTGGTCGACACGCTGGTGGCGCGCCAAATTGGGGCCATTTTTGTTGAAAGCTCTGTATCTGACCGCAATATTCGCGCCCTCCAAGAAGGTGCGGCTGCCCAAGGTCACGCGGTCGCCATCGGGGGCGAGCTTTATTCAGACGCGATGGGGCCAGCAGGCAGCTATGAAGGCACCTACATCGGGATGTTGGATCACAACATCACCACCATCACCCGCGCCCTTGGGGGCACAGCCCCTGAAGGTGGGATGAATGGCGCATTAACCCCTTAGCGGCAAGGAATTGGCCATGTTACGGCTTCATCAGAACGACCAACCCCTCGATCCGCAAAGCCCGCTGGCCATACGCGGCCTCAGCGTCAGCTATGGGGAAAAGCCCGCGCTTTTCTCGGTCGATCTTACGGTGGCGCCCCGCTCGATGACGGCCATCATCGGGCCAAATGGCGCGGGCAAATCGACCTTGCTTAAAGCGGCGCTGGGGGTCGTTCCGCGTCTCTCAGGGCAAGTGTCGATTTTCGGACGCGCACTGGCCTCTGAACGCCACCGCATTGCCTATGTGCCACAGCGCGCCAGTGTCGATTGGGATTTTCCTGCGAATGTGCGCGATGTGGTGTTGATGGGCCTTTATGGAAAAATAGGGCTTCTGCGCCGTATCAGCCGTGACGATCAGGCCATAGCCGAAGATGCTTTGGCACGGGTCGGGATGCAGGATTTTGCTCATCGTCAAATCGGCCAATTGTCAGGTGGACAGCAACAGCGGGTCTTTCTGGCCCGCGCCTTGGCCCAAAATGCTGATCTTTACCTTTTGGATGAGCCTTTTGCAGGCGTTGATGCTGCGACCGAAGCGGCCATCATTGCCGTTCTCAAAAAGCTGAAAGATGAGGGAAAAACGGTTGTTGCGGTGCATCATGATCTTTCAACTGTAACCACATATTTTGACCATGTCGCGATGATCAACACACGCCTCATTGCAGAAGGGCCTGTGGACCAAGCCTTTACCACCGCCCATTTGCAAGAGGCCTATGGCGGGCGATTGGCGACAGCGCAAATTGATCGATTGCGGGAAGCGGGTCACTATTAGACATGGGTATCATGGCCTTCACACTGAACTATAATGTCGCTTTGGTCATGTTTGGCGCAGGCGTTTTGGGCGTTGCCGCAGGGGTGACAGGAACGTTTATGTTTCTGCGCAAACGCGCCTTGCTATCGGACGCGATCAGCCACGCCACCCTACCTGGCCTCTGCGGGGGGTTTATGGTGATGGTCGCCTTGGGCGGCACTGGGCGCGCATTAGAGGGCTTATTGCTTGGCTCTGCGATCAGCGCGGCACTTGGCCTATTGGCGGTTAATTTCCTGAAATCTCGAACAAGATTATCCGAGGACGCCGCAATTGGCGCGGTCTTGTCGAGTTTCTTTGGGTTGGGGGTCGTCATGTTGACCCTGATCCAAAACATGAGCGCGGGCCGCCAAGCAGGCTTAGACCAACTCTTACTCGGCTCAACCGCTGCAATGCTGCGTGAAGATGCTGAAATGATTGCAATCGGGGCAGCGTTGGTTTTCATGGCGGGTCTTGTTCTGCATCGGGCGATGACCCTCACGGCGTTCGATGAAAACTTTGCCCGCGCGTTGGGATTGAACGTGCCCCTGATTGATGCGGCGGCCATGGCATTGGTTTTAGCCGTAACCGTTGCGGGGTTGAAAATCGTGGGTCTGATCTTGATCGTTGCCTTGCTGATCATCCCCCCTGTCACCGCGCGTCTCTGGAGCAACCGCGCCGCCTATATCTGGCCCATTGCGGGCGCAATTGGCGGGGCATCGGGCCTGATTGGCGCGGGCCTTTCAAGCCTTGCCCCCGATTTGCCCACTGGCGCCATTATCGTTTTGGTGGCTGCGGGATTTTTTCTCATTTCGCTTTTGGTTGCGCCCGCACGCGGGGTCTTGGCCTCCGCGATGCGGCACCGCAAATTTCAACGCCGTGTGCATCGCAGACAGGGCTTGCTTTCCTTGGCCCAAGGCTATCGCATTCTGGAGCCCTATACCCGCAAGCTTTTACAGCGCGAAGGTTATGTGCGCGCCGATGGGGTGATGACCGAACGCGGCCAGTCTGCAGCCATAGCAGCACAGCGCGATGAGGCGCGTCTGGCCTATTTGCGCAGCAAACCCGATTATGCCGAATTTCTGTCGCGCCATGACGGGTTGAGCGACCTATCCCGCGCCTTCACCCGCGATGAGTTAGCCCATATCGACACAAGATTGGAGGACGCGTCATGAACGGCGCTGAATTCGTGCCCCTTTCGCTTCCGCCGATTCTCATCGGCATCTTGGCGGCAATCGCCTGTGCCCTGCCTGGAAATTTTTTGGTGCTGCGCAAGCAGGCCTTGATTGGCGATGCCATCAGCCATGTGGTTCTGCCTGGGATCGTGCTGGCCTTTTTGGTGACACAAGCCCTAGACGCTTGGGCGATGCTTTTGGGTGCAGGTGCTGCGGCCCTCTTCGCGGTCGTGATGATTGATGTGATCAAACGTGTCTCGCGCATTGAGGTGGGCGCAATCATGGGCGTGGTCTTCACCACCTTATTTGCGCTTGGTGTTTTACTTCTCGAGCAAAGCAGCGCGTCTTCGGTTCATTTGGATGTCGAACACGCACTGATGGGAAACCTTGAAAGCCTGATCTGGCTTGAGGCACGGGGATGGGCCTCGCTGCTTGATCCTGTGGCGCTTGCGGGCCTGCCACCAGAACTACCCCGCCTGGCCCTGACTTTGGTGCTGATTGTGGTGCTTTTAATCATCTTTTGGCGGCCTTTGACCCTATCAACCTTTGATGAAGGCTATGCCGAAAGCCTTGGCTTACCCGTGCGCGCCATCAGTCTTGGCCTTGTGATGGTCGCTGCTTTGGCCGCCGTCACGGCCTTTGATGCCGTGGGCTCTATCATCGTGATCGCAATGTTCATATGCCCCGCCGCCGCCGCACGTTTGATGACGGATCGTTTGCGCAGTCAAATTTGGTGGAGCGTGGGTTTTGCCACGCTCTCGGCAAGTTTGGGATATGTTTTGGCGGGATATGGCCCGCTTTGGATCGGCCTCGAGAACTCCGTCAGCGCCGCTGGTATGATTGCGGCAGTTTCGGGATTGATCTTGGCGCTTACCGCCGTGTTCGGCCCAAAACGGCGCGCAGCCACCGCCTAAGCCTAAGACAGTTTGCCGCCGCTTTCCCGAGGCAGACAGTCGCTTTCACCCTTGAGTTGCAGGGCCCCAAAGGTTACACCGATCTCGCTTCGGTCTCAGTGTTGGTGACAACATTGGGTGAAAAGGGAACGCGGTGTAAATCCGCGACTGCCCCCGCAACTGTAAGCGGCGAGTGCGATTGGCATATGCCACTGCGGCCCCAGATGGGCCACGGGAAGGCCCGATCAAACAACGACCCGCGAGTCAGGAGACCTGCCGAGGTGATCACCCTGTCCAAGCGCGGTGGGCGCAGCGGGCAACGGACAATTCCGTAGTGGTGGCACAAATCGCCGTCTGCGGAAGGGCCAACCCTCCAATGACCATTCACTTTTGCGCAAGGCATGTGCCTTGCCACCCATTCGTAATTGGAGAGCAAAAATGCGCCCCTCTTCCACTCTGAGCCTCGCCGCGCTGTGCGCAGGTCTCGCCGCCACACCCTTGGCCGCACAAAATGTATTCACCCTTGATGAACTGGTCTTTTCCGCAAGCCTCACCGATGTCGCGCGGGATCGGACGGGGGTTAGAGTGAGTCGCTTAACCGCGCGCGACTTGGCCAATGGAGGTCGTCTGCAATTCTCTGAATTTCTCGAAACGCTGGCCGGTGTCAACGTAACGCAATCAGGCCCCATCGGAACCAGCGCAACCCTCCGCATTCGTGGTTTGGACAGCAAATATATCCCTGTCCGGATCAATGGAATTGACGTGACAGATCCGTCCTCAACGCAGACGCAATTTGACTTTGGAAAGTTGACCTCTTCTGGCATCGCCTCGGCTGAGGTTCTCTACGGATCACAGTCTGCAATTCTTGGTTCTGGGGCCATTGGCGGCGCGGTTAACATCACGACAGTCGATGCGCCTGACGAAATTGGTAGCGAAATTGGTTACAATCTTGAGGTGGGCAGCTTCGAAACAATGCGCACAGGTTTGACTTATGGAACCCGATTTGAGCGCGGGTTCTTAGCCGTGAGCCTGAGCAATACAAATACAGAAGGCTATTCAGCCGCAGATGAGAACGCAGGCAACGCGGAGGCGGATGGATTTGAATCGACCGACTTGAACCTGCGCGGCGAGTATCAGGCGACAGATACTCTAACATTTGGCGCCAGTGTTTTGGCGCAGAATGCCAATTTTGAATTTGACGCATCGGGCGGTGTTGGTGGGGACGCTGCACGTTTCAGCGAGTATGAACTGCTTGCGGCGCGTCTTTTTGCCCTCGCTGATTTTGGCAGCAGCACCCATGAATTTGGAATTGAAGCCTCGCGCACAACCCGCACTGATCCCTCTGCGCCCGCTGGACGGCGCTTCTTGTTTGAGGGGCAGCGCGAGAAGCTAACCTATTTGGGGGTGCAATCGCTAGACAATGGTGACACGATCAGCTTTGGCGCGGAGGCCATGACGGAGCGGTATTTTTCTACCGATAATACAAGCCCCATCCACGCCGATTACGAAAGCAATTCTGTTTTTACAGAATGGCTCACCTCACCCCTGACAGACCTTGATATCTCAATCTCTGCGCGGTTGACCGACAATTCCCACTATGGGTCAAAAACCACTGGTCGCGTTGCGATTGCATGGCAAGCGGGCCCATCAAGCCTTCTGCGCGCCTCCCTTAGCACGGGGTTCCGCGCACCTTCATTAAACGAGCTATATGGGCCATTTGGCGCGAACGCCGCCTTGCAGCCAGAAACCAGCCAATCCGCTGAAATTGGATTTGAACACGTGATAGGCAGAGTAACATTTGAAGCAGGGCTGTTTCAGACCCGCATTACGGATTTGATCCAATATACAACAGGTTATAACCAAGTGCCTGGAACAAGTCGCACCGATGGGTATCAGTTGGGCCTCTCTTACATCTTCCTGAATGATGCAGGAATTGATCTGAATTATACATCCACAGATGCCCGCGCGGCAGATGGCGCAAGGCTCGCCCGCGTGCCGCGCCATGATGTATCGTTGAGCGCGTCCACGCCCTTGGGGCAACGAACCACTGCGGGCCTGTCGCTGCAATCAGTCTCTGATCGCCTTGATACGACAACACCGCTTGAAGACTACACAGTTCTCAACGCTAACCTGACCTATACCTTGGCCAATGGTGCTGATCTGTTCATGCGCATTGATAACCTAACAGATGAGCAATACCAAACCACCCGCGGTTACGGTGCTTCCGACCGCGCATTTTATATCGGGGTTCGTGGCACGTTTTAGGCTCATATCGCTTTGCATGGCGGCGCTGATGGTTACCAGTGCCGCCGATGCCCAAACCGCACCTTTGCGTGTGGTGTCTATGAACCTTTGCACCGATCAACTGGCCATGATGCTTGCCGATGAGGGGCAGTTGATCTCGGTGTCCGATATTGCGACCGATCCCAATATGTCACCTATGGCAGAGGCGGCGCGGGCCTATCCCATCAACCACGGGCAGGCAGAGGAAATCTTCCTCATGCGTCCTGATCTGGTTGTGGCGGGGCGATATTCCGATCCTGTGGTCTTGGATATGCTACGCCGGCTTGGCATTGCCACAGCGCAGATTGATATTGTCTCCAATCTGGATCAGGTTAGCGACCGCATCCGCGAGATGGGGGAAATTCTTCACCAAACTGCCCGCGCGGGCGAGTTGGCAGATGCATTCGAGGCAGATTTGGCACGATTGCGCGCGGCCCCGACTGGCCCGCGTGCAGCGTTTTACTACCCCAACAGCTATAGCCTTGGCACAGGCACGCTCAGCCATGAAATCATCACGATTGCAGGGTTTCGTCACATTGCCGAAGAAATGGGACGCAGCCGATCAGGGCGGCTTGATCTGGAATTGTTAACATTGGCGCAGCCCGATCTGCTCATCCATGCCGAGCTTTATTCAGGCAACTCCCGTTCCGAAGAGGTCATGTCACATCCCGCCCTCGCCCATCTTGGCGCGATGCGCACGCAATCCAATGCGGATTGGGTCTGTGGCACCCCTGTCGTCCTGCGCGCGATCCAAGATTTGCGCGCCCTTCGCGCGAGGATGGAAGGATGAGCGGGGTGTCGCAAAAACTGCTTTTCACAGGTCTTGGCCTGGTGGTGGGGCTTTTGACTTTGGCCTCGCTCTTGATCGGCCCCGCTGGGTTTTCTATTTCCGACAGCCTTTCCGCGCTCTTCGGCGGCACAGGCGATGCTGTCAGCCTTGTGATGCAAGAAATTCGCCTACCTCGCGCCTTACTTGCGATCATGGTTGGGATAAGTTTGGGGCTCTCAGGAGCGGCTTTGCAGGGCTATCTGCGCAATCCCTTGGCCGAACCTGGATTGATCGGTGTATCCTCCTCGGCCGCATTGGGGGCAGTGGTCACTTTGCAAACGGGTCTGGCCGCACAGGTGATGTTTGCTTTGCCGTTTTTTGGCCTGTTCGGGGCAGGCGTTGCCGTGGTGCTGCTGCTGCTTTTGGCGGGACCACGGGGTGGGTCACTTACCCTTATCCTTGCGGGGATCGCAATCAGCGCTTTGGCTGCGGCCCTGACGTCACTTGTGTTGAACCTGTCGCCAAACCCTTTTGCAACGTCTGAAATCGTCTTTTGGATGTTGGGATCATTGGCAGATCGCAGCTTTTCTCATATCACCATTGCCCTGCCCTTTATGGTGTTGGGATGGATATTGATCTTGTCCACGTCACGCGGGCTAGACGCGCTGATCTTGGGCGAAGATGCGGCCGCATCTTTGGGCATCAACCTGACCCGCTTGCGGTGGGTTTTGGTTTTAGGGGTCGCGGCCTGCACAGGGGCGGCGACATCCGTGGTTGGGGCGATTGGATTTGTTGGTCTTGTTGTCCCGCACATCCTTAGGCCATTTGTGGGCGCACGCCCCTCACGGCTTTTGCCCGCATCGGCGCTTGGGGGCGCAGCACTTGTCTTGGCCGCCGATATCGCTGCGCGCATCATCTTGCCTGATCGTGACCTAAAATTGGGTGTGGTCATGGCCATCATCGGCGCGCCCGTTTTCCTGCATTTGATCTATCGCACAAGGCGGGCCGAGCTATGACCACATCATGTCTCAGCTTGCAGGATTTCACGGTCCATCGCGGGGAATGCCCTGTTGTGGATCGGGTCAGCACTGAATTGCGGGCAGGCGATTTGGTTGGCCTGATTGGCCCCAATGGCGCAGGAAAGACCACCTTGATGCGTGGCGCGCTTGGACTTTTGCCGCATCAAGGCCACTCATCGCTGAGCGCATTGCCCGCCAATGCGCGCGCCCGCGCTGTCGCATGGCTGCCGCAAACCCGCGAAATTGCATGGCCTGTATCAGTGGAAACCTTGGTGATGCTGGGCCGCGTTCCACATTTAGGCGCGGGGCAATCCCCACGGGCCGATGATCACGCCGCCGTCTCTGAGGCCTTGGCCGCAATGGATTTAACAGGGTTTGCCACCCGCCCTGCCACGGCCTTGTCAGGCGGTGAGCAGGCACGCGTGCTTATGGCGCGGGCACTTGCACAAAACTGCCCACTAATCATGGCCGATGAACCCGTTGCAGGGCTTGATCCGCGTCACCAGATTGCCACGCTTGCCCATCTGCAAAGCCTGACGCAAAGCGGCAAGGCCGCGCTGGTCTCGCTGCATGATCTGGGCCTTGCGGCGCGGTTTTGTGATCGATTGATCCTCATGGATCGCGGCCAAAAAATTGCCGAAGGCCCGCCCGAGGATGTGTTGACCGAAGATCATCTTCGCCGCGTTTTCGGCATCACCGCGCATATCACCCAATCAGAACAGGGCCTGATCTTCCAAGCCTTGGAGGTTGTCGAATGACCGCGACCCTGACTCATCCATGGCTGATTTGGGATCTCGGCAAACCGCATGCCTGTCTCAGCTTTGCCCCCTATCGGGGCGGTTTCGTCTCTGCCCAACAGATTGCGTGGCGCGAGGTGCGCAATGCAGATTTGCCGCCCGATTTTGATGTGATCTCGTGGCTGGAGGGCCAGGTTGACGAGAGGCTTGACCACGCGGATCAGGCAATCGCGATGCTGACATCGCGCGATATCCGCTTTCACCATTTTGACACGGCAGTGGTTGGTGAGACAAAAGCAGAGGCATTGGTGACCCTTGGCCTTTCAAATGCTGAACGCATCGGCCACCGCCGCCTTGCCCACCCTGAAGAGTATGGCACGATCAACATTGCTGCCCGTCTCAATCAGTGCCTAAGCGAAACCGCGATGATTGAAGCACTGACCATTATGGCCGAGGCGCGCACAGCCGCCGTCATGGAGGCGCGCTATGAGGTCATGGTCAGCGGCGCGCCCGTCATTGCCACAGGAACAGGCACGGATTGCCTGACCTTGGCCTGCGTCCAAGGCGAAGATCTGCAACACGCCTATGCAGGACTGCACACAGAAATCGGTCACGCATTGGGACGCGTGGTTTATGATGCTGTGCGGACAGCCTGCGACACCTATCTCAGCGAAGAGGCAACGGCATGATCGAATTACTTCTCAAAGGCGGCCCAATCCTTATGTTGATTGCAGCGCTTTCTGTGGTCAGCCTTGCGGTGATCCTGTGGAAGATCAGTCAGCTTTTGCGCCTTGGCGCGCTTCGCTCAGGGCAAAACACCGATGCGGCAATCTCGCGGTGGTGCGCAGGTGAGGATGTCAGCGCCGTGCTTGCGGCGCGCAGCGGGATGCGCGCAGAATTTGCCAGTGATGCGATCCGCCTGCGCGAAAGCGCCGACTGGGATGAAAGCAGCCGCAAGGAAGAAATTGCCCGCATCGCCCGCGCGCGGCTTCAAGAGATCAGCGCAGGGTTGCGTGCCTTGGAACTGGTTGTGACGATTGCGCCACTTTTGGGCCTGTTGGGCACGGTTTTGGGCATGATTGACGCATTCCAAGCCCTTCAGCTTGAGGGAGGGAATGCCGACCCTGCCACGCTTGCAGGGGGGATTTGGGCCGCCCTTTTAACCACCGCCGCAGGCATGGCCGTGGCGATCCCAGTTGCGATGTGCCTGACATGGTTCGACACCATCCATGACAAAATGCGCCACAGCTTTGAAGATATCGCCACGCGTATTTTTGCAATCAAAGGCCCCGCGGCATGAGGTTAGACTTTCACCAACCCCGCATCGGCAGACGCAAGGCTAGCCTTGCGCCGATGATTGATGTGGTGTTCCTGTTATTGATTTTTTTCATGCTCGCCGCACAAATGGGCCGCGACAGCGCCGTATCTATGCGTCCCGCCGCGCCCAACGCAAGCACCACCATGATTTATGAAGGCCCACCGCGTTTGGTTACACTCGGGGCCGATCATCTGATGCTAAACGGGCAGGTCATAGATGCCGCTGATCTCATCCCCGCATTGCACAACCTGATCCAAGAAGATGGATCCGAAGCCGCACAAAAAATCATTCTGCGTCCTGAGGCGGGTGCAACGGTTCAACAGTTGTTATCCTTGATGGCCGCATTGCGGGCAGGCGGTTTAGACAATCTTGCGGTGATTGAATGAGACTTACCCCCCCACAAAGCCGCAGCAGACGACACTTGGCCGATCTTGATATGGTGCCGATGATCAATGTCGTCTTTTTGCTTTTGATCTTCTTTCTCACCAGCGCAACCTTACGCGCTAAGCCGCCTGTGGAACTGACCCTGCCCGTGTCACCCTTAGCCGAAGCATCAGATCCCGCGCGCGATGCGGTGCTGTATATCGCGGCGGATGGTCAGTGGCACTATGGGGCCGAACAGGGCCGCGAGGCTGTGTTGGCGGAACTTCAATCGGCTCTGTTACAAGGTGCAGAGACTGAATTTACCCTGAAACTAGCGATGGATGCCACCTTACCCGCCCAAGATTTGGCGCGCGCTTTGGCGGATTTTGCCGCGATTGGTGTGGGGCGTGTCGACCTCATCACCCGCGCAGGGGGTGCCCCATGATCCGACTTGGCGCGCAAATATTTGGGTTTCTTACCCTATCGCTTGGGCTGCATCTGGGTGCGGCCACTTGGATTGGCGCAGGGGCGCCGCAAAACATGGTCGGGGATGAAGCGGCAGGCGATCACGGGCATGCGCAACTGTCGCTTTCGGCGGCCCCGCAAGATTTGGCGGCCCTTGTTGATCAATGGTCACGGCCGCCCGAACTCAGCCAAGTCATACCAGACGTCCCACCGATGGCTGCCCCATTTGCGCCCATGCGCCCAGAAATTGCACCGCTTGCACCGCCAAACCTGACCGAACGCCGTCCTGATTTGGCACCGCAACTGCAAGAGGTGGCACCTGCGCTAGAACCTGAGGTTCCAAACGCACCACCGCCCACCGCCCCCGCACCGCGCCCTGCAACACGCGCAAGCGGTGGGGCCGAGGCCGCACCAACCACCACAACCGCCGTCACAAACAGCGAAGATCAGGATGTGATCATGCGCTTGATGTCCCATTGGGGCAGCGGAATTTTACGTCAATTAGAACGCAGCCCCAGCCGCCCACGCGGGCGCGGCGCAGCAACCTTGCGGCTTGTGATTGATGCCGATGGCCGCCTTCATGATGTTCGAATTCTGGCGGGCACGGGCCAAGCTGATTTGGACACAGCCCTCTTGGCTTTTGTGGCAGAGGCAAGCCCATATCCACCCGCACCAGACGGGATTAGCGCCGCACGATATAATTTCGATCTGCCCTTGCGCCTGCGCTAGCCCGCCGCGCTGTGCAACGGGGCAAAACGGCCTATGTTTTGTCACGACAGCTCACGGGTGAATTATGCTATTAGAACTGGGCAATGTCTCAAAATCCTTTGAGAGCGGTGAAGGTCAGGTCAACGTCTTGAGCGACCTGTCCTTACAACTGGGCGCAGGCCAGAGCCTTGCATTGACGGGGGAAAGCGGGGCGGGAAAGTCTACCCTGCTTCACTTGGTGGCAGGTCTGGAACGGCCCGATCAGGGCGAGATTCTGATCAAGGGCCAAGATATTACGAAATTGGATGATGGGGGCTTGGCGGCCATTCGGCGTCAGTCGATTGGCCTGGTCTTTCAACAGTTCAACCTGATCCCCGCTTTGACCATTGGTGACAACCTTTCCTTTCAAGCGCGGCTCGCGGGTCGATATGATCGCGATTGGATCGCGCATCTGTCACAAAACCTAGGCTTAGAGACGCTTTTGGCGCGCTATCCAGAGGAGATTTCAGGCGGACAACAACAGCGGGTTGCCGTTGGCCGTGCCTTGGCACTGCGCCCTGACCTTATCCTTGCGGATGAGCCAACGGGAAACCTTGACGAAGAAAATGGCCAAGCAGTGCTATCACTTTTTTTACGACTGATCGCGGAAAGCGGGGCGGGTCTTTTGATGGTCACCCATTCGGCGCGCATTGCCGCCGCCTGCGAGACGCGCCGACATCTCTCACGCGGGCAGTTGCAGGCATTCGATCCATGAACCGCGCCTTGATCCTGACCACCCTATCGGCACTTTTGGGCCATTGGCGCAGACATCCCTTGCAGGTTTTTGCGCTGATTGCGGGGCTTGCACTGGCAACGGCACTGTGGTCGGGGGTTCAGGCCCTCAACGCTGAAGCGCGCGCAAGCTATGCCCGCGCCGCGAATTTATTGGGACAAGATCAATTTGACCGCATCTTGCGCCAAGATGGCCGCGCGATGGATCAAGCGATCTTTTCCGAACTGCGCCGCGCGGGCTATCTTGTTTCACCGCTTCTTGAGGCACGGCTTGGCTCTGGCCCGAATGCCTTACGTGTGCTTGGAATTGATCCTCTGACCCTGCCAGTCGCGGCACTTCCCGAACGCCTGCAATCTGGCAGCATCGCCGTTACGGATATCCTTTTGGACGGTCAGGTGTTGATGACATCAGACACGGCATCCCGCGGCCTGCCCCCTGATTTGACCGAACACGCGCGCAGGATCTTGGGCAATGCCCGCTATGATGACACGCTCGCAACGGGCTTGGTCATCGGCGACATCGCAACAATCGCACAGCTTGTGGGTAAGATGGGGCCAACCGCGTTGATTGTCTCAGCACCCCAGCCTTTTGGCCTTGCGCCGATTGACACTTGGCTTGCCTCACGCGGTGACTTGATCCTTCAGCAGGCCGAAACCAGCAATGATCTGGCACGGCTGACAGATAGCTTTCATCTCAACCTGACGGCCTTTGGCTTTCTTGCCTTTGCCGTGGGTTTGTTCATCACCCACGCCACCATTGGTCTGGCCTTTGAGCAACGCCGCACAAGCCTGCGGGCCTTGCGCGCGCTTGGCGTGCCATTGGGTGGGTTGATTGTGCTTTTGGCTGTAGAGCTTGGGGTTTTCGCACTTGTGTCAGGCATCCTTGGTCTTGGTTTAGGATATGGTTTGGCCGCAACTCTTTTGCCAGAGGTTTCCGCAAGCCTTCGAGGGCTATACGGCGCCGATATCGGCGCAGTGCTGCAATTTGATCCGATGTGGGCCGTTGCTGCCCTAGCCATGTCTGTGATCGGGGCCGCGATTGCGGGGGCATCTGCGCTTTGGCGGGTGGCGCGCTTGCCGATCTTGCGATCAGCGACACCGAATTCATGGGCACAAACCAGTGCCGCCTTGCGCCTTATCCAAGCCCTTTTAGGCCTAGGCCTTTTGGCCCTATCTGGCCTTGTTGTGATCTTTGGCAGCGGCCTAATGATGGGTTTTATCGGTTTGGCTGCGCTCTTATTGGGGGGCGCATTGGTTTTGCCCTTTGGCCTATCGGTGCTTTTGGCGGGCATCGCAACACGGGTCAGGGCCCCGTTTATGCACTGGGCCTTAGCTGATATGCGTCTGTCTTTGCCTGCCTTATCCCTATCTTTGATGGCGCTTTTATTGGCGCTTTCAACGAATATTGGCGTATCCACCATGGTTGGCTCGTTTCGAGCCACCTTTACAGGCTGGTTGGATCAACGGTTGGCGTCCGAGCTGTATTTGACCACCGCTTCCCCCGAACAAGCGGCGCGTGTCACCGACTATCTTACACCGCGTGTTGACGCGATTTTGCCCTTCGCCCTAGTAGACACGCGATTTGGTGGATTGCCCGCCGAATTGCATGGGCTGGTGGATCACGCCACATATCGGGATCACTGGCCATTTCTCGAGGCCCTGCCTGACGCGTGGTCACAGATGGCCAAAGGCCAAGCTGTTGTGATCAACGAACAACTCGCCCGCCGCGAAATGTTGGAACTGGGTCAGGATTTTAATGTAACCCCAAGCCTAACCCTGCCAATCCTTGGGATTTATTCAGATTATGGAAACCCCGAGGGGCAGGCGATCATTGGACTTGATCTGTTTAAGACGCTCTTCCCCGAATCCCCGCCTTTGCGCTTTGCGCTGCGCACTGATCCTGCAACGGTCACAGATTTAGCGGCTGACATCACAGAGGCTACAGGCCTTTCTCCGCAATCCATGATCAATCAAGCGGCGGTGAAAGACATCTCGCTGCGGGTGTTCGAACAAACTTTTCAAGTGACCTACGCGCTGAATGCGCTGACCCTTGGGGTGGCAGGGTTCGCCATGTTCACAAGCCTCTTGACCCTGTCTGAAATGCGTCTTGCGCAAATAGCCCCGATCTGGGCTGCAGGACAGCGGCGGCGGAACCTTGCCTGGGCCGAATTTTTGCGGGTTATCGCCTTTGCGAGCTTCTGCGCCATTTTTGCGCTGCCTCTGGGTCTTGCTTTGGCACATTACCTTTTGGCGATCATCAATGTTGAGGCCTTTGGATGGCGCCTGCCACTGCAAATCTTCCCTGCGGATCTGATCAAACTATGCGCCTTGTCGGCAGGGGCTGCGGCGATTGCAGCCTTATGGCCCGCATGGCAATTGGCGCGTCTCTCACCCCATCGGTTGCTTGGACTATTCGCCCATGAACGTTAGATCGCTACTTGCATTGGTTTTTATATGGATTGCCCCTGTCGCCCATGCTCAGGGTTTCGCGGGGCTTGGCCTCAGCGCCGAAGGATATGCGGCGGTCGATCCGAACCGACCGATCACATTTCCACAGGATCACACGGCTCACCCCGATTATCGAATCGAGTGGTGGTATCTGACCGCCAATCTAACCGATGCCGCAGGAAACCCGCTTGGGGCGCAATGGACTGTGTTTCGCAATGCAACCCGCCCCGCCGATGGCCAAAGCAATGCGTGGGAAGACGGGCAAATCTGGCTCGGCCATGCCGCTGTCACCCTGCCTGATCAGCATTATCACGGCGAACGCTATGCCCGTGGCGGCACAGGCCAAGCTGGGGCTTTACTAACCGAAAATCTGCTTGAGGTCTGGATAGATGATTGGGGATTGCAGTCTCTGAACTCGGCATCAGAGACAGATGCACTTGACCAGATCATTGTCAGCGCGCGCGGCGACACGTTTGCATATGACCTCACCCTCACGGCTCATGGCCCGCTCGTGCGCCACGGGGTGAATGGGTTTTCAGTGAAATCGAATGAAGGTCAGGCAAGCTATTACTACTCCCAACCGTTTTACGAGGTCAGCGGAACCATCACCTTGCCCGATGGGGCACGACAAGTGTCAGGACAAGCATGGCTTGATCGCGAATGGTCATCGCAGCCATTGGCGGCAGATCAAGCGGGATGGGATTGGGTGTCGCTTCATTTTGAAACGGGTGAAAAGCTCATGGGGTTCTCATTGCGCAGCCGCGATGAGACCCGATTTACCTCGGCCACATGGATCTCGGCAAATGGCCAACCCACCGCTTATGGTGATGGCGCACTGCGCATGACGCCTATTGTGACACATGAGGTGGCAGGGCGGGTTTTACCTGTCGGGTGGCACATCACCCTGCCAGAACAGAGACTAGATATCCGCACCAACGCGCTCAACCCCGATGCATGGATGGGCGGCACAATCCCCTATTGGGAAGGGCCGATTTTTAGCACAGGCAGCCATCTAGGGCGCGGATATCTGGAGATGACGGGGTATTAACCCGCCTGAAACAGCGGGAAGCTGGCTGCAAGCGCCCAAGCCAAAGACAGCCCAAGCGCCAAACCCATGCCAAGAACTGCCGCCTGTCCCCGCCCCAATCGGCCATAGACAAAGCCGAAACTGGCATAAAACAATAGAATCACAGGCAAGATCAGGATCAAAAACAACATCCGATCAAAATCCAATGCGACCGCAAGGCCAAGCGATGCCAAAAAGGCAAAACGCACCAAAATCCGTTTCCATATTGGCGCGCGGGCGGCGGAAATCAGCGCCGCATCCGCAATCATCGCGGGCAATGCGCCGATTAAAATCATCACAAATGGCAGCAGGCGTGCGCCCCCTGCCCAAAAACTGCCGACATAACGATCAAGATAAAGACCCATAAGACCAAGTGCGACAGCGCCAAACCCGATCCCAATCCACAGGCTGCGCAAAACCCGGCGCGGGGTTGGAAAAATCACCGAACCATGACCTGTGATCAGCAAAATCGCAATCGCAAGCCCCCCATAAAGGGCAAGGTGCAGCGCAAGGTAATCGGCAAGAATGACAGGCAAAAATGGCAGAGATGCCCCCCGTAAAACCACAGGCGTTATCAGCGCGGGCAGAAGCGCCGCCAACCAAAAGGCACGCGGCGCAATTGGCAAAACCCGCCTTGGTTTGCCGCTAAATCCCAAGGTCGCAAGCCCGCCGAGGGCCATCACAATCCCCGCAAACCCGCCCAAAATTATTGCGCCATAAGGCGCGATAGAGGGCGGGCTTGCGCGGGTGATGCCAAATTCTACATCATACCACGCAATCACCTCGGCAATGGCCGCGCGGGAATAGAGAATACCAACATGCTCGGTCATCGGCGCAACAAGGGCCGCGCGGGCGAAACCTGTCACATCACGAATGCGATCACCTTCGCTGGCGCCAATTTGTTGCATCACTGATTGCGCAGCCGCGCGCAATCCTGCCTCCCATTGGCCATTGATCATCAGGAGCGAGCGCGGCTCGTCAGGCGTAATCGCCAAGGAAAAGACCGATAATGCAGCGGTGGTCGCAACACGCGGATCCTCTATCGCTTGGCGGATGATGATATCACTGGCCATGGAATGGCCCAAATAGGCCAGCCCGTTTGCCCGCCCGACCGCGTCAATCGCGCGATCCGTGACGCGGGCCAGTTCCTCCATCAAATAGCGGGTTGTGCCATCTATCGCGGTGACATCGCCGCGCATCGGTTGGCGATTGCGGCCATGCCCCTCAAAATCGAAGCTAAAAGTTACATAACCCGCTTTGGCCAAAGATATTTGGTAGGTCTGCATCAGTTGACGTGACCCTGCAAAACCATGCGCAAGTATAATGACCGGCCCCGTGGATGCAGGGCGCTGCATCCAAGTCACTGGGGTGTCACCCCATAGCATCTGCTGCTGCACGATATCTGCGCGATCCCGCTCGAGGAAGATCACGGCGCTCAATGCGAGAAGCGCGCCCAGTATCAGGCCAATCACAGCGCGGATCATGCCAAGTCTGCCCCTTACCAAGCCAATCTTTGGCCCAAGCTAACGCAAAATTGCCGCTTGCGCACCCAAAGTGATTGTTGACTGGCCAAGACCAAGGACATTTCCTATAGGATCAATGGACTTTCGCCATATCCCCAAAGGGACAAAGCCATGTTTGTTGTCACATTAATCACCAATCCCGCAATCCATTTGGAACCAGAATTGGTGGCAAGCCTCCGCAATGCATTGGGCGGCGGTGATGCAGTGTGGTTGAACCCAAACACAGCGGCAGAATTCACTATTCCGGAGGCGCCCACCAATTTCGAAGACATCTGGGCCAGCCTTCAGGCCGAAGGTGTAGATATGGTTTTGCAACCCCAAGAGGGGCGGCGCAAGAAAATGCTGCTCGCGGATATGGATTCGACCATGATCCGCCAAGAATGCATTGATGAATTGGCCGCCGAGGCGGGTGTTGGCCCGCGCGTGGCTCAGATTACCGCCCGCGCGATGAATGGCGAATTGGATTTCGAAGGCGCGCTTCGCGAACGTGTGAGCCTGCTCAAGGGCCTCGATGTCGCGGTGATCAGCCATGTTTTGGAAAAGCGCATTCACCTTATGCCGGGCGGCCCCGTTCTTTTGGCTACTATGAAGGCAAATGGCGCCTATGCCGCGCTTGTATCTGGAGGGTTTACGGCCTTCACGGCGGCCATTGCAGATAGGCTTGGGTTTGACGAACACCGCGCAAACACGCTTTGCGCCGAAGGCGCTCAGCTGACAGGCAAGGTGACTGACCCAATCTTGGGACGCGAGGCCAAAGTGGAGGCCTTGAATGACATCACAGCACGGCTTGGGATTACCCCTGCCGATGTCTTGGCGGTCGGCGATGGCGCAAATGATTTAGGGATGCTGCAACTTGCAGGGGCGGGGGTCGCATTACACGCGAAACCTACAGTGCAAGCGCAAGCCAAGCATCGGATCAATCACGGTGATCTAACGGCGCTTCTTTACATGCAAGGCTACGCCGCAACAGATTTTATCAAGGCCTAAAGTAAAACCGCGCGCAAATCTCTTTGCGCGCGGTTTTTTTGGTTTATTCAGCAGGCACAGCCGCCGCTTCAAGGCTGATCGGATGGGCCAGCTTATTGAGCATTTCCTTGGGGCAAACCTGCAAGAAGTTTGCCTTCTCACTCTCCCAATTCTTGAGGATCATATCCGCTTTCTGCGAGGCCGTTTCCGCATGATGGCGGGTGATCAGGTCAAGCAACTGCTCTTCCCAATGTGCGACTGTGACGGGGCAAGTCACCAATGTCTCAAGGTTCATATTGATCAAAGCCTCGCCGCTTGGGTCATAGAGATAGGCCATACCGCCCGTCATACCCGCGCCGAAATTGGCCCCAATTGACCCAAGGATCACGGCAACGCCGCCCGTCATATATTCACACCCGTTCGAGCCACAGCCCTCGACCACGACTTTGGCGCCTGAGTTACGCACCGCAAAGCGCTCACCCGCGCGACCCGCTGCAAAGAGATAGCCATCGGTGGCGCCATAAAGAACAGTGTTGCCGATGATGACGTTTTCAGAGGCCTTCAGAGGGCTGACTTGAGCGGGTTTCACGACAATCGTGCCACCCGACAGGCCCTTACCCACATAGTCATTGGCATCACCCGACACCTCAAGCTTCAATCCAGGCGCTGCAAAGGCCCCTAAGGACTGCCCTGCCGAACCCTCCAATTTCACCGTCAGGTGATTTGGTTGAAGGCTGTTACGCATCCCGAATTTCTGCACGATGTGGCTAGATGTCCGCGTGCCAATGGTGCGTAGCGTGTTCTGCACAGCGTAAGACAATTGCATCTTTTCGCCATCTTGCAAAAAGCGCGCTGCATCCGCCACGATCTGTGCGTCCAACGTGTCAGGCACAGAGTTGCGCGGCTTATTGCGATCATAAACAATCTTATCCGCCCCATCGACTGTGATCAGCATGGGGTTAAGATCAAGATCATCCAAATGCGCCGAACCACGGCTGACCTGTGTCAACAAATCGGCGCGGCCAATGACATCATCAAGACTGCGCGCGCCAATCTCTGCCAGAATCTCGCGCACTTCTTGCGCGTAGAAGGTGATCAGATTGACAACCTTATCTGCGTTTCCTGTGAATTTTGCGCGCAGGCTTTCGTCTTGCGTGCAAACGCCCACGGGGCAGGTGTTCGACTGGCACTGGCGCACCATGATACATCCCATGGCAATCAACGCAGCCGTGCCGATACCATATTCCTCGGCCCCCATCATGGCTGCCATGACAATATCACGACCTGTGCGCAGGCCACCATCGGTGCGCAAGGTGATTCGGTCGCGCAGGTTGTTCATCGACAAGACCTGATGCGCCTCGGTCAGACCCATCTCCCATGGCAGACCCGCATATTTGATCGAGGTCGCGGGGCTTGCACCCGTGCCACCATTGTGGCCCGAGATTAGGATGACATCCGCCTTTGCCTTGGCGACACCCGCCGCAATCGTGCCAACGCCCGATGAGGCCACCAATTTCACGGTGACTTTCGCGCGGGGGTTGATCTGCTTGAGATCATAGATCAGCTGCGCCAAATCTTCGATTGAATAGATATCGTGATGCGGCGGCGGCGAGATCAGCGTCACACCTTTGGTCGAGTGACGAAGGCGCGCAATCAAATCTGTCACCTTCATACCAGGCAACTGACCGCCTTCACCCGGCTTGGCGCCTTGTGCGACCTTGATCTCCAACTCCTCGCAATGGTTCAGATATTCCGCTGTAACGCCAAAGCGGCCCGATGCGACCTGTTTGATCTTGGCGCTTGGGTTGTCGCCATTGGGCTCTGGTGTGAAATGTGCGGGATCTTCGCCGCCTTCACCACTATCGGATTTCGCGCCAATGCGATTCATCGCCACGTTGAGCGTCTTATGGGCCTCGGGGCTAAGCGCCCCAAGGCTCATGCCCGGCGTGACAAATCGCTTGCGGATTGAGGTGATGGATTCCACTTCTTCAATCGCAATGGGCTGACCCAAAGGCTTAATGTCCAACAAGTCGCGCAGATGAATGGGCGGGTTGGCGCGCATCTTGGCGGAATATTGTTTCCACAATTCAAACGAGGCTTTGTTGCAGGCCATCTGCATCATATGCATCGACTGCGCTTCCCAAGCATGGGTTTCCCCCGAACGGCGCGATTTAT
This sequence comes from Roseobacter sp. HKCCA2468, assembly GCF_037805105.1. Classification (NCBI taxonomy): domain Bacteria; kingdom Pseudomonadati; phylum Pseudomonadota; class Alphaproteobacteria; order Rhodobacterales; family Roseobacteraceae; genus Roseobacter; species Roseobacter sp. HKCCA2468. Next base: position 281,086 of record NZ_JBBLYN010000002.1, on the reverse strand, counting down.
AGAAACCGCCAATTGGAAGGATTCCATCGCCCTGCAACCAACCAAGCGCGTGAACTTCTTCACATTTTTTCTGAAGGCCCGAAACGCCAATGCCCGAAATGCGGCTCGTCATGCCGGGGAAATATTCCGCAACCATGGCGCGGCTCAGACCCACAGCCTCGAAGTTCAAACCACCACGATATGAGGAAATCACCGAAATCCCCATTTTGGCCATGATTTTCAACAAGCCTTGGTCAATCGCGTTGCGATAGCGTGCGACCGCTTCGGTCAAAGTGCCCTCCAACAGACCGCGCTCAATGCGATCTGCTAGCGAATCCTCGGCCAAATAGGCGTTCACTGTGGTTGCCCCACAGCCCACCAGAACCGCAAAATAATGCGGGTCAATGCATTCCGCTGATCGGATGTTGAGCGAGCAGAATGTGCGCAAGCCCTTGCGCGTCAGCCACGAATGCACCGCGCTTGTCGCCAAGATCATTGGCATCGCGACTTTGTCTGCGCTTTGGAAACGGTCGGTCAGCACGATATGCGCTGCACCCGAACGCACTGCATCCTCGGCCTCTTGGCGAATGCGCTCCAGCCCATCACGCAAGCCATTTTTATCCGCACCCGCAGCAAAGGTCGCGTCAATCGTCACCACGGCATCGCCAAAATGCTTTACCATCGCGTCAAATTGCGCATTGCCCACGAAAGGACTGTCGAGAACCAAAATCTCTGTCTGGCTGCTATCTTCGTCCAACACATTCTTCAGGTTACCGAAGCGCGTCTTAAGGCTCATCACCCGATATTCGCGCAAACTGTCAATCGGGGGGTTCGTCACCTGACTGAAATTCTGGCGGAAGAAGTGGCTCAAGGGACGATATTTCTTCGACAAAACCGCGCTTGGCGTATCATCGCCCATAGAGGCCAAGGCCTCTTTGCCATCTTCGGCCATTGGTGCAAGGATATGTTCCAATTCCTCAATCGTATAGCCCGCAGCTACCTGACGGCGGCGCAGGTCTTCGCCTGAGAAAATCGCTGTTTCCGTAAGGCCTTCGGTTTCCTTGGCCAAATCCGTGATCTTGCCAACCCAGTCGCCAAACGGGCGCGCCGCGGCCAAGGCATCCTTGATCTCGGTATCGTGGAATAGCTTTTGCGTTTCCATATCGACCGCAATCATCTGACCAGGCCCAAGCGCGCCTTTTTCGATCACGCGCGCCTCATCAACAGGCACCATGCCCGCCTCGGAACCCGCAATCAGCATCCCATCGCCCGTCACCACATAGCGCATTGGACGCAGACCGTTTCGGTCAAGACCCGCACAAACCCAACGACCATCGGTCATTGCAAGGGCAGCGGGGCCATCCCATGGCTCCATCACGGAGTTGCAATAGGAATACATATCCTGCCATGCCTGCGGCAATTCGCTGGCGGTTTGGCTCCAAGCCTCGGGAACGAGCATGGTTTTTGCCATTGGCGCATTGCGACCTGCGCGCACCAAAACCTCGAACACAGCGTCCAAAGCGGCAGAGTCAGACGACCCTTGCGGGATGATCGGCTTAATATCTTCGGCCATATCCCCGAAATAGGTGGATGCCATGCGAATCTCATGGCTCTTCATCCAGTTCACATTGCCCTTGAGCGTGTTGATTTCGCCATTATGGGCCAACATGCGGAATGGCTGCGCCAACCACCATTGTGGGAATGTGTTGGTTGAATATCGCTGGTGGTAAATCGCGAAGGCGGATTCAAACCGCGCATCCTGAAGGTCGGGATAGAATTCCGACACCTGTTCCGCCAACATCATACCTTTGTAGATGATGGAACGGCAGGAAAGAGAGCACAGATAAAGTTGCCCCACGCCTGCGGCCGCAGCAGCTTTTTCAATACGGCGGCGGATGACGTAAAGCTCACGCTCGAATTGTTCGTGATCGATGCCCTTTTCGTTCCGGATCAAGATTTGCTCAATCTCTGGCCGTGTTGCATTGGCCTTTTCACCAAGGCAAGCGGTATCAACAGGCACATGGCGCCAACCATAAATATAGTGCCCCATCCGCAAAACTTCGGTTTCGACAATCGTGCGGCACCGCTCTTGCGCACCAAAATCCGAACGCGGCAAGAACACCTGACCGACTGCAATCAATTTGTCAGAAGCAGGCTCATGGCCTGTGCGGCGAATTTGATCATAGAAAAACTGCACAGGGATTTGCACATGGATGCCTGCGCCATCGCCTGTCTTTCCATCGGCATCCACAGCACCGCGATGCCAAACGGCCTTAAGCGCGTTGATCCCGTTTTCCACCACGCGGCGTGAAGGTTTGCCATCGACAGCAACGACCAAACCTACACCACAAGAGGAATGTTCCTCCTCAAGGGAATACATACCATGCTCGGCCATAAACGCGCGCTTGGCCTCTTCTGCGGCCACCCATTCGGCATCAAACTTGGTCATCACTCATACCTTTCTTTCGGAAGGGGCATCATCGGGATGCGCGAAACGGGCCAAAGCCCTAGGATAAAACATCACCGCAATCATAAAGCGGCAGTGCATTCAGAAATCCCGCCTCATTGGGACGGGCAAAATCAACGGGGCTTGCGTCATAGGAGATTTCCTCCCCGCTGGGCAGGGTCAGCGTCTCGGTGCCGCCAAAGAACATCCGCAAAGAGGGGCTTACATATTGGTTGCCCACAGTGCTGCGTGCGCCGTCTGGCGTGGTTTCGGTATAGGCAAATTCCGTGCGTGCCAAAACCTCACCGTCAATCTCAACTGTGTCGCCCGTAAGAGCGTCAAAACCGCTGTAATCGCGGGTAAAGGGCGCGTCCCCTTCTGAGACAGACAGCGAAAAGGTGAAACTGTCCCGCCCCGTCTCAAGCAATTCGCTAAGGCTTGCAGGGTCAATTTCAGGTTGGACCAAACGCGACCGAAGGCCCGTGCGAAGATCAAGCGATTCAAGCCACCGAAACTCTCGATCCGTATGGGATAATGACATGGGCCCATCGACATCTAGGCTGAGGCGCCAATGCTCGCCCGCAGCATCACCTTCACAGGTCCAATAATGCGAGACCATGCATCCGCGGCTTTGAACCGTGAGGAAGGCTTCGCACCCCGCGGGCGGTGTGATTTGCGCCGCTTGCGCCATCGCCGCAACACCCATGACCCCGCCCGCCGATGCGAGAAGGGTCAAGTGACGTGCGATGCTATGCGCAAGACGGGCCATATCGGATCACTCAGCCGCAATCACGCCGTGGCCTGCAACTTTTGCGAGGATCGCATCCGCTGCTTCACGGCCATCACGGATCGCCCAAACAACAAGGCTCGCCCCGCGCGCAATATCACCAACAGCATAGACGTTTTCCAATGCCGTTTCATGGCTGCGGAAGTCGGTCTTTACTGTCCCCCAACGGGTGACAGGCAAATCCGCGCAATTCCAAAGCGTGGGCAGATCTTCTGGCTCAAAGCCCAAGGCCATGATCACCAAATCCGCGTCCTCAACATAATCGGCACCCTCTATCACCTCGGGGCTTTGACGGCCTGTCGCATCAGGCGCGCCGAGGCGCATTTTCTGAACCTCGACACCTGTTACAGGATTGCCAACAAAACCTTTTGGCGCGGACAGCCAGACAAATTCCACGCCCTCTTCTTCGGCGTTCTGAACTTCGCGCTGGCTGCCAGGCATATTCGCTCGGTCACGGCGATACAGGCATTTCACAGAGGTCGCACCCTGTCGAATCGCACTGCGCACACAGTCCATCGCAGTATCACCACCGCCGATTACGACAACTTTTTTGCCTTCGGCATTCAATGCGCCAGTGTCAAAATCAGGCACAGCATCGCCAAAGCTTTTGCGGTTGGACGCGGTGAGATAATCCAATGCCTTGACGATCCCCGAAGCCTCATGCCCCGCAACGTCCAAGTCGCGCGATTTATAGACGCCTGTCGCGATCACGATGAAGTCGTGCTTTTCGCGCAGCGCCTCAAAGGTGATGTCGCGGCCAATATCGGTGTTCAACTCGAACTTGACCCCGCCTTTTTCCAAAAGCTCATTGCGGCGCATCACCACGGGTTTTTCCAATTTAAACCCTGGAATCCCGTAGGTCAAAAGCCCGCCCGCGCGGTCATAACGATCATAGACTGTCACCTGAAGCCCTGCGCGGCGCAGACGATCTGCGGCAGCCAAACCGCCTGGCCCTGCGCCAATGATGCCCACGGATTCTGCCCGCTCAGTTGTGGGGGCAATGGGCATCACCCAACCTTCATCCCATGCGGTATCGGTGATGTATTTCTCGACCGAGCCGATGGTGACGGTGCCATGCCCAGATTGTTCGATCACACAATTGCCTTCGCACAGGCGATCTTGCGGGCAGATACGCCCACAGATTTCAGGGAATGTGTTTGTGGCTTGGCTGATCTCATAGGCCTCGCGTAAGCGCCCTTCGGCAGTCAGGCGGAGCCAGTCGGGAATATTGTTGTGAAGCGGGCAATGCGACTGGCAATAGGGCACGCCACATTGACTGCAACGGCCTGCTTGCTCCGCGGCTTTTTGCTCGGCATACTCGGCATAGATCTCGCGAAAATCCGCACGGCGTTCTTCGGCGGATCTCTTCTCGGGCGTTTCTTTAGCCACGGAGACAAATTTTAACATCGGTTGCTTAGCCACGGAACTACTCCCATCTTCAACGCGCTTCTCATATTCCGAAAGCGCACCACATAAAAGACAGCAATACTGACCTATATAATGCTGTTTTCATTTCTGGCGGCCAATTTGCAACTTTGATTTACAAAAATAGGTATCGCATCATTACCTATTCTGAAAAATATCACATTAATTCAAGTCTTTAGAGAAGACTCGTTTTTATTGGGACATAGAACTCATGAGCCTGTTTTATCTTTTTATTCTCGCTACCATCCAAGGGATCACGGAATTTCTGCCGATATCCTCCTCTGGTCACCTGATTCTATTGCCCGCGCTGATGAATCATGCCGACCAAGGTCAGGTGATTGATGTGGCCGTGCATGTCGGCACATTGGGCGCCGTGATCTTGTATTTCTGGGCCGATGTAAAAGAGGCGCTGTTTGGATTTTTCCGCCTCCTGCGCGGCCAGATTGACACGCGCGGCGCGTTTCTCGCGCTGTGCCTCATCATATCCACAGTGCCCGTGGTTCTGGCAGGATTGGTGTTCAAGCTTACAGGCCTCTCTGACCTGCTGCGCTCAACGGCGGTCATCGGGTGGACGATGCTCGGATTCGGAATTGTGCTTTATTGGGCAGACCGCACAGGCACAGAAACGAAGCCTGCCACGGCATGGACGCTAAAAGATGCGCTGGTTATGGGGTGTGCGCAAATTCTTGCACTGATCCCTGGCACATCCCGCTCAGGGATTACCATCACTGCCGCACGAAAACTAGGATACGGGCGCGAAGATGCGGCGCGGTTGTCGATGCTCATGTCAATTCCAGTGATCATCGCCTCAGGCGCACTATTGGGGCTTGAGGTGATTGGCACAGCTGACATGGCCGCCGCACGCGATGGTGCCATCGCCGCAGGGTTCGCCTTTGTTGCGGCACTTTTGGCCCTGTCTGTGATGATGCGCCTTTTGAAAACCATCAGCTACACGCCCTATGTGATCTATCGGGTGATCTTGGGCGTGGTGCTGTTGATGATCGCGTATAGCTAGGGCTTATCGCAGCTTAGATGCGCTATCGCGGATTGCTGCATATTGGCCGCCATCGCGATAAGGCCACAAATATTCTGGCAAAACCGTATCAAGCGCAGTTGGTGTAATGCCAAAATCTGCCAAGGTTTTTGCCTTTGGTGACACGACATTATCCCGCTTGAGCTGACGCAGCTGATCACGGGTGAGGACACCATTGGTGAAAAGGCCAAATGTCACCGCCTGCGCCATATCAAGGCCAAAGGCCAAGGGCGCCGCAGCAAGGCTTGGGAAACTCAAGATCACACGGCGGCGACCAATCACCTTGAGCATCTTTTCAATCAACGCGCGGAAGCTCAGCTGCTCTGGCCCGCCCAATTCGTAAATTCCGCTAAACCGATCATCAAGAATGGCGGTCACAGCCGCTTGGGCCACATCATCCACATAGACAGGCTGAAATTTGCTGCCCGCCCCCATCAAAGGCACGAAAGGCGACAGCCGCGCCATCGCTGCAAAGCGGTTAAAAAACTGATCTTCAGGCCCGAACACAATCGAAGGCCGCAAGATCACCGCCTTTGGGAAAGCCGCCTTAACGCCTGCTTCACCTTGGGCTTTGGATTGCGCGTAAAGGCTATCGCTGTCTGCATCCGCACCGATAGCGGACACATGGACAAGCCGCGCGGCGCGCTCCTCTTTCGCAATCCGCGCAATGCGTGCAGCCCCTTCGGCCTGAACGGCATCAAACCTGTTTTTCCCTGATTCAACGAGAATACCCACGCAATTCACAACCGCATCGGCCCCTTTGATCGCGGCACGCACCGAAGCATCATCGCGGATATTGGCCAAGACAGGCTCGACCTGACCAACCACACCATAAGGACGCACAAAACCTGCTTCATTAGGGCGGCGCACGGCAACACGCACGCGCCAACCTTCCTTAGCCATACGTCTTGCGATGTAGCGCCCCACAAAACCTGAGCCGCCAAAAATTGTCACAAGCTTGGACATCGTTCTGCCTTTCGGTCGTCTGGTCTGGATTTGCGCGATTGATACGCGGCAAACCCAAGCGAAACAAGGCGCAATTATATCACGCTCAAGCGTCACATGCGCGCAATCCACATCCCCCCATCCAAATCCGCCACAGCCATGCAACAGCCGTTGACAGCACCCATGCCGATATATAACAGACAGCCTCACGACACTGGCCCAGGTGGCGGAATTGGTAGACGCGCTAGCTTCAGGTGCTAGTGTCTGTATGGACGTGGAGGTTCGAGTCCTCTCCTGGGCACCACTATCAGTGCTACTTTTCCCAGCATATTTCGAAACATTGAGTATATCAACACCCTAGGTATGCTTAATGCTACACAACGTTTTGCGAATTGCTACACAACGTTGTTCGTGATAGATGTTTCACTATGCCGAAGAAACACGAGAATCCCACGCAAAGAGCAAACGGCTGGTGGTATTACCGCAGGCGAATCCCGAAGCATTTACAGGGCGTGTGGCGTGATCATGGTGGTCGCCAGACAGAACATATTCTCGCACTCAAAACGAAGGACGAAGCTGAAGCAAAGAGGCGATCCAAGTTTGAAGATAGGCTTTTTGAGGACAAGCTTAATCTCAAAGAAGAAGAGCTTGCTGCCAGTGAGAGCCTTGATGAAACAAGAATACGAAACTTTCAGTACTTCGAGCATCGGCTCAGGGAAGCTGGCCTTCACCATTCGCAAGTACCAAGTATCGACAGTCCACCAGAGGTAATCCGCCAGTTTCTGCGTGATAGGCAAGCCTTTGCATACGGATCATGGATTCAGATAGATGGCGAACACGGCCAATTCGAAGGCGGTTTGTATGACGAAGTCCACGAACTTGCGATGGAATATGATCACTCAGGCGACCCCGCTACCAAACAAAAGCTGGACGATGCGGTTTACAAGCTGAACATTACACTGGGCAAAACTAAAGATGTTGGGATTCAAATCAGTGTGCCAACCATCGGTGTCGCCAAGGAAGAATACCTTCAGTACATCGCAAATAAAGCCAAAAGCACTGACGCCAAAAAAGATGAATCTAGAAGAGTGGAGCGGATAGTTGGCCACCTTGCTTTTGTGTTGGGCAACGGTGATCCAAAAGCTGGGCTACAGCGCTCTATAGCATCCATACGCAGTGGCGATGTGAAACAATTCTTGGCTCGTCTGGCCATTAGAGAGAATGGCTCTGACATTCCCAAATCACCCTCAGCCGTTGGGCGTGAATTGCAAACCATGAATTCGATCTGGAACATGGCGTATGAGGAGCGCAAAGAAGATTGGCCTACTGACGTAAAGACTGAGAGCCCTTTTGCAAAAAAGCGGTCAAAGCTGAACAAAGAGCACGATGACAAAAAGAAGGCAGGGCTCGTACCTGACAAGGATCGTAGACCATTCTCACCACATGAGCTTGAGATATTCATGTTTGAACACCTGCCACGCATGAACGAAGAAGCTCAGCTAATAGCGCTTATTGGCAATCATACTGGCTGCCGTATTGGCGATGCGGCTGGTTTGAAGATGAACGATCTTTATCTGCATCCAAATAATGAGCACCCCATTCCGTTTATCTTCTTCCGTGACAACACTATTAGGCAGCTTACAAAAGACGGCGTTCAACGCCGTGTGCCTTTGTTTGGTGATGTTCTTGATAGGCTGATTGAATATCACGACAAGCGGATCAGTGCGCTTCGCGCAGATGATAGTGACATCCTTAATGCGGCCCTATTCCCACGATATGGAAGAGGCCAAAAAGGTTCAGATGCCGTGAGCAATCTCATTAATCAGAAACACATTCATCATCTGCGTGATGGCGACCTAAAGCTAACCTTCCACAGCTTCCGCCACACGCTGCAACACAAGTATTTAGCGGCTGGGCAGAACACGCAATTCGCAGGTTATATCAGTGGATGGAAACTTACAGGGTTGGTCGGCAAGCAATCTGAATATGTAAAGCACGGCATACCGCCTGAAGCGCTCATTGATGGATTGAAGAAGGCTCATGCTGCCAAGTCGTGGGGCGATGCGGATATGGACGCAGCGTTGCAAAGCAGGATTGACCAAATGCAGGGCCAATAGGTTCGACTATTCAGTGGCGCGGCTAAAGCCGCTCCTTGAAAAGCCTTTGCCTCATAGCCCATATAGACTTCTCAGCATCGGTAGAAGTGTAAAGCGGCGTCCACCGCTATGAACTCTAGCTCTTCGGTTTCCACCGCAGCTTGCGTCTAGCGTTTGGTGTCTCAATATGTTTATGGTGAGCTTTAGGAAACATGGGAATGTCTAACGCTAACTCAAGCTTGATAGTGTGCGGCTTAGATTAAACGGAGCAAAGAACTTAAGATGATAAGGCACATTATAGCGTTTACACTTACGACTTTTATCAGCGCAGCAGCCGTAACCGCACAAGAAAATCCAGCTAACGAGTGGCAAGGTCTCAGTTTCGGTGTCAATGTTTCGCAGCTAGAGTTGGCGAATAGAATTGTTTTCCCTGCACCAGGTTTACATGCTGAGCCAACTGGCAACGAGATGGGAATAGACCTGTCTCTAGAATATTTGGCATCCCTCACACCAAACATCTTAGCTGGCATAGAGCTAATGTACGCTCACAACGTTAACGCTCCTGAGGGCATTACCCAATATAACAACCTAAATGTCGACGTTAGCCGATGGCGAGTAGACGCTGAGAGAAGTTTGCGGCTGTTAGGTAAGATCGCCGTAGCTCCCTCCAGCAGCTCGCTATTCTATGTGGGTGCTGGCATTAACAAAGTTCACTTCAGCTTTCGAGAAACAACTCTTTTTGGGGTTGGGGCTGGAACAGTTTACAACCATGCTGACACGTTGACTGGTCACATTATTGTTGCTGGCATGGATCAAAAGGTCTCTGACAACCTATCGCTGCGTGTTGAAGTTAGTCACACTGAAATCAATGAAGAGCTTTATGAAGGATCAATATTTAGCGGCCCAACTTGGATAGACCCTGATGTACGAAGCGTCAGTGTCGGCATTCGTTATCACTTCTAAAAACACCCTCAGTTGTTTGTCCAACACTGCCAGACCTTATCGTTACTAGTATAGGGTAGCTTGGAGCGTGGCTTGGTAGTTTAACTAACCTATGTCCATGCTATTCAATAGCTTACCAATGTAACACCCATCCTAGTTAAGCTGATCTCATGTTTACTGATCTAGTAGAAGAAACCATCAAGCGTATTGAAGCTACTGAGGGTAGGACACGCTCAAGAGACACTAAAGCACAGGCTAGCTTTGAACATGCTGTAATGCTCCTGCTTCTAGACTTATGGAAGTCAGCTTACTCAATACCAGCAAGAGAATGCTCCATCTCCAAGCGTAGTGGTTACTACTCAGAGAACCCTAGATACCGTGACCCTCTGTTAACCTATAAGCAAACTATGGCTGCCTATGAGGGTCTACTGAGGCTAGGCTTCATAGAGGTGACAAGAGAAGGCTACCTAGATCGTGAGACTGGCAAGGGTGAACTCACAAGGTTTGTAGCTAAAGATGAACTGCAGGAGAGACTGGCTGAACTAGAAGGTCATCCTGCTATATCAGCCCCTCGCCTAACTGCTGGTGAGACTATCATTCTGCGTAACTGGGTGGATGGTAAGAGGGTCTTACAAGAGTACAAGGACACACCTGCTACTGACCGCTATCGTGGCAATCTAGCTAAGATAAACTCTTGCCTGTTACGCCACTGGGCTGACCTAGAAGTTGAAGATGCTGAGCTACCAAAGCTTGCTGATCATGTAGCTAACCATACCGATAAAGAGCCTGTAGACTTTGCTAACAGAACTCTGGTGCGTATCTTCAGTAATGGCTCATTCAAAGAGGGTGGACGCTTCTATCGTGGCTGGTGGCAGAACGTACCAAGTGAGTACAGGCAATACATCACGATAGACGAGAAGCGTACTGCAGAGGTGGACTTCTCTCAGCTTAACCCTCACCTGCTCTACCAGAGCTGCTACAAAGAGTTAGGCTCAGAAGATGCCTACAGCCGTGTTCTACAAGGCGATCATCGCCAGCTAGTTAAGCAAGCCTTCAATGCGATGCTTATGTCAGACAGCTTCCTGAAGACGTGTCCAAGAACGATAAACTTATCTGAAGCTGAGATAGGATGGGCTGACTTGCGTGATGCAATCCTTGCTGCACACAAGCCCATAGCAGATCAGTTCTTCAAGGGCATTGGCACTAAGCTACAGTTTAAGGATAGCTGTATTGCTGAGAAGGTCATGCTGCAGTTCACGGATATGGATGCACCTGCCCTACCTGTGCATGACAGCTTCATCGTGCATCACGGTTATGCATGGACAGGTGAGGTAGAAGAGATCATGCGTAGAGCCTACTTTGAGGAAGTAGGTGAACACATCAGCAAAGTAGATACTGAGATACTCTCTTGGTCTTACCGCAAAGATGATACGGCAGAAGAACCTGCCAGCTTGGATGTAGAAGCTATCGTTAAAGCTGATGATGATGTGTCAGCGTGGAGAGAGAGGCATCGAGTTTGGTATGGGTCAATAAACAACCAAACTCTCATTTAGTTTGGATATCACCATCCCATGAGCTACACTTCTTGGTGTTCGATCATAAAAGAAGAACGGAGATGGCAATGAAATTATTAGCATCACTCAGTATCGCTGCCGCAATAACACTTATGGCAAACGTAGCTTTAGCATGTCCTGATTACTCACAGTGGGGCCGTGAAAGCTATAGCGCCAGCGGCAATCAACTCTATCAGCCGCAGTTTTTTAATGTTGTCGCTGGGGGAGAAAACTATCTGCAAAACTGCAGACACATAAACCCCAGAACGGACCGAGGGCCAGGTTATTTCACAACTGCGCCAGACTTCACCTTCGATCTAAGAGGCATGAGAGGCTATGAACTTCACATTAGCGTGGTGAGCCAATGCGACTCTGCACTTCTCATAAATACAGGGAGTGCAAACTGGTACTATGATGATGATGACAATGGGAACTTAGACCCAAAAATCATCCTCACTCGTCCATCAGACGGTTACATGGACATTTGGGTTGGTACCTATGACGGGCAATATTGTGATGCAACTTTGCGCCTCGAAACTTTTTAATCAGTTTTTCAAGGGGGCAAATTCTGTAATTTTTGCCCCCTACACCTGTTGTTGCCCCAAGTACCTGTAGACGCTAGCTCGTGAGATACTCATAAACTTGGCTATCTCAGTAGCTGACAGCCCCTTAGCCTGAAGTTCAAGTATTCTGTCACCATCAATACTAGCTTGCCTCCCTTTATAGCGTCCTGCAGCTTTTGCTTTGGCTATACCTTCAGTCTGCCTACGATGTGTGAGCTTGCGTTCCATCTCAGCAAATGCACCAAGCACCTGCATCTGGAAGGTAGCAAAGATGTCTTCACTATTAGGTTTGAAGGTCAGGTTCTCAGCTAGGAATGTGATACTGCAGCCCTTCTCAAGTATCGTGGATACGATCTCCTGAAGGTCACGAAGTGATCTAGCTAACCGTGAAAGTTCATGCACTACGACTTCATCACCTTCACGCAATGTACGAAGCAGTTCCTGTAAGGCTGGCCTGTCTCTCTTTGCACCACTCTCTGTCTCTTCATAGATACGCTCTGCTTGAGGAAGCTCTTGCCTATCTAACTTCTGTCCAACTGCAGAACTAATACGCCTGTAGCCTATTATCATGGGTGTATCCTTACGTGTCTCTGCATATGGGGTTATATGGTTTTAGAGTCTAAATAGAACTTTATATAAGACATTACAAGACATTCAAGTAATACATATTAGCTCAGCGTTGACAGTCTCTCGTGTGAGCATACTCAAATAAGACACAGGTTTAGTAGTAACACCTGCTGCTTATCTGGAGCGTTCAGTTGGGTTCAAGGGAGCCACGCATGGGCCACCCACCCCTACACGGATATGTATATACGCTGTCACACACGCACGAGGTTTTGCATTCAGATAGCTACAAGGCTTGGCGTGTTTAGCTGCCTAACTCTGCTGCTATCAGGCAAACTCCGCAATTATTGGATCGTGATCACTCAAAGCGTCTGCACTTACTACATCTATCTTGATTAATTTCGAATACAGACCCTCAGTCACAAACATATGGTCTAACTCCCAAGGGTAATCGCTTCTCGCATTTCGATGTGTTTGGACTGGTGTTGAACGGAACTTCCTCATGCAGTCGTGGAAGCCCATATCCTCAATAGCATTGAAGAAGTTATTGTGCGGATATGTGTCTTTGAGCGCAAATACTGAACCAGTTGGATTATCATCCATGCGCCGATCCATGTTGAAATCGCCAGCAATGAGTATTTCGTTAGCTGACCTATACCTCCGCAGGTAACTAACTGATGACGCAATCATGCCAAGTAGTGGGGGATTTACTGGTTTGAAATCAAGATTTGCATACACGCAAATGAAGTGAATACCGTTGGCTTCGGTGACAACAAGGCCCATGCCATGATCACGATCAATCTTGATTTTCAAGTGGTCGCTATTTCTGGAATAGAATGCTGACCTATTGCTCTTTTTAGTTGTTGTTTGGATCGTAGCGGTGAGGCCTTGCGGAATCGGACTGGCTTCTTGAGCAAGAACATAATCAGGGTTGTGAGTTTCAAGCAGCCACTCCCAACAACCTGATTTCCTCTTGTTCATATTCCAAGACACTATTTTCATTTACTCAACTTCGCTTTTGATCTGCTTGGTTGCTGGTGTGATTAGCTAAATACTCACGTACAGGCTGAGCAACGGTATCCAACGTTATGTTGCGCTCAGCGCAGTAAGACTTTTGTAGCCATTCTATAAGAGGCATTGCACCCTTACTGCTGTTACAAGAGCCACAAGCATAGGCCACAGTCTCAATGTTGTTCCAAGGTGGCTCGTGATTGAAATGCTCTATCGTTGCAGAGTCTGATCTACGCTTAGTGTCAAACGGATAGATCATCTCTTTGTGGCAATACACGCATAGGCGATCACGTGTTCGAAGTTTAGCTAATGCTTCTTCTGATAAACCATAAGGGTTGGGCATCCTAGCATACCAACTCAGCAGAAGCGGCTCCTGCCAAAGTGCTGGCTGCAATGGTTGTGGCTAAGATGAGGTGCTTCATAGCGTGGCTCCTGTTTCACCACAGCTTGGGCGTAGTTTAGGCACGGGTCAAGCGTTGAGCAGCTACATTATTGCGAGATGAATTCTGCCGCTTATAACGACTTGCTGGAGCCTGACCTAAGCTCTAACATCCAAGCATGGTAGAAGTTGCAAACGTCATAGCGGCAATCCTGATTGCAATAGGGCTTTACCAAGTTGGGGTAGGGCTTTGGGTGGGTTTCGCCTTTGATGATCCAACAGAATGGATGTTCTTTTCTATGCGCTATTTAGGTAGCCCTTCTGGTGAAGCGGTTGATCGTGGAGCATTATACATTGTCGGTAGTATTGTTCTTGGCTTGCTCGCCAAGATCGCCAAAGGCAGAAGAAACTGACTGTCCAGTATCGCCCCTGAATATAATGCAGTTCTGAGTACATTTACACGCTCTGGGCCGTCACCCTACCTGAAATGCTCTACTACCGTGTATAGATACCTCTGAGAGTCTCTACGAGGCCATTACAGTGTAGGGGTAGGCCCACCACTGTCAGGATTGATTAACCACGGGCCGTGAACCTTACCTATTGAATGCCAGTCTAAATGGTAAGAGATGCTGCGATACCCATGACCTTGCCGCCTTTGTACGATCCATTGTTTAGCATAATCTCTGGTCTCTCTGCCTCTGATTATCCTGTAACCGTTACGCTCCAAGATTACGTCATGATAGTACGGTGAGCATTCATGGACGGACTCAGCTTCAAAGTTTGCTTCGTGTTTCATCAGGACGCACCACTGCTGAATCTAGCGTAGTAGTCAGACAATGATGTGCCAAGTTCATCAGATGGGTTGTAGCCGCCATTGGTTCTGACAAACCTGCGCATCCCAGCCTCTCCACCTAGATGCGCCACAGCACGAAGGCCATCACGATCTAAGCCAGCAGCAGCTTCTCCAAGATCATCAATGGCGGCATCAATGGACGCTACATGCCACCGTCCAACACGACTTTGTAGCTCAACATCCTGCACGAACTCGTCCTGCGTGAACATCTCGCCTGTAGCGTTGCGATAGTCCTGCAACCGTGCATCAGAGAATTGCAGCAACCCGACATGTCTGCGTCCATCCCGTGTCACATACTCAGCATCAGCACGTCCGCCTGACTCGCTGCGCATTAGGGAACTCATAAAGTCTGACTGCCCCGTAGCAGGGCTGTGAGGCTGTTCTGGCGGGATTAGCTGATCAAGGAAGCTAAGTTGCTCAGGCTCTGATAGCGCAGCTTGTGTCTGGGCATTCAGGCGTTCACGGGAAGCTCTGCCTGCAGCTAACACTTCTTCGATTGGCCTGAGCTTATCCCATTCAGCCCAAGCCTGTTCACGTGCCGCATCTTGAGCGGAGTAATCAGGACGTTCTTCTTGTGCTCCTAAGATGGCCAGAAAGACTTTGCGCCGCTCCATGCCCATATGAGGGAAATACTGATTGAGGATGGCGGCAGGTGATGCGCCCGAAACACGGCTTAATTGGTCGATCTGTTTGACCACATGCAGCACCACGTTGCGTTCACTTTCACTCATGGCCTGCAAGAGTGCTTCTGGATCACGTGACACATTTGAAGCCAAGCGAGTACGCAAGTCTTCGATGATTGACGGGGAGGGAGTGCCTGTTGGTTTGCTCATGATAGCCATTCTTCTGGCCTTTCTTTGTTGTGTTGTGGGGGGGGGAGGGGTTGCACCAGAGCTGCTAAAACAAAGGGTGCGAAGACAGCAGCAAAAGACTACTGATAATAGGCAGATTAAGTAGATATGTTTGATATGTAACTTAGTGGACAGATGAATACGGCTTCACGGTGTTCTGTCCAAATAGGCCAAATGTTTGACAGCCGTGTCAGGCAATAAACCTGCTGACAAGATTAGTAACTTTCAGCTTTCCGTGCGGCACGTTGTTGTCATTATCCGCTTCGAGAATTCCAGTTTCTAGGCATCGAGTAAGCCATTTAGGTATCATCGTACTCTGACCATCAGCGTGATACAGGGCGGCAGAGCGATGTCGAATATCAAGGGTTGTGTTTAGCTCATGGGCAAGGGCTATAGCGCCTGCGAGTTCATGATGCCTGTGTCCGTTCTGTATTGATCTGCGAAAAGGCAAAACCTGTTTGGCACGAAGAAGACAGGTTACGATTTCCACTTTTTCTGCGAAGGCGGGTTTCAGAGCGGCTCTATCCTGAGCCTGTTGAATTGCTGCGACTATGTTCATTCGTTCTCCTTATTGTTCAACTCAAAGAATGCTGGGTTAGTTTTGGCTGCATCAACGATCAGTTGTTGGTAGCGATTTGTGTAAAACCAGTTCGGAAATTGGCGCCTGACTGCAAGTGCATCAGCAAAGGAATCGACTGATAAAGCTCTCATGGGGGAGGCTCCTTAGTTATAGCGATTTAGGGGGATGGTTTATGCGTATAGTTATATCACAAATGCTATCTGATGTCAAGCTTTTTGCTACACAACGTTTTGCAAATTGCTACACAACGCTTGGATAGTAGGCGCATGATTCCCCTATTTATAAAGCTTATGATAGTTTGCTAGATGCCTCTCCTGGGCACCAATCCCAAAAATTGAAATGCCGCAAATCGCTCAGAGATTGCTCTCTGGTGCGACGTCTAGAAATTCGTCCATAAACAGGCTCATCAATTCGGTGCGGGAATTTACGCCTGTTTTCCGAAAAATACTCGAGCTTTGCGCCTTGATTGTGCCCTCAGCGGTGGCGCGGGCGGTGGCAATCTCGGAAATACTCAAACCTTTCAGCATATACATCGCGATATCACGCTCTGCGGGGCTAAGCCCCCAATGCGTAAATTTATTGCGCACGAAATGATCCATTTCACCGCGTAGCAAGCGCAGCGATTCTGTTTGAGCGATATTACGCTCCTGCATCAGGCGCAGCTGCCGCAACAAAACGCGAATGGCCAAGATCAATGCGGCCGCCGATGCAACTTCGAAGGTGAGATGCACCAAATCAAGAAAACTCGGCGCGTTGCGGGCTATCAACCGCTCATAAAGGTCACTTACGATGTCGAATAGGAAAAACAAAACGCTACCAAACAGAAATAAAGACGTAAATTTCAGGGTCTTTTCTTCTTGAAACATGGGTTTTGGCATAAGGGATCCCGAAACTCTGTGCGACGTCTTCTGTATACTGAAATCTTGCCGCCATCGGTAGCCTAAGATCGGACTAAACCAAAGATATAATCCATGGGTTTTACGACCGTGGTTCAGTTGGCGTGACCAAAAGCCATAAGTATCTGCAAGCCTGCGACACGCCCCATCCTGAAACGACCACGCAAGGTGCAGCCCGTGCAAGACCCGACACCAGAGACGCGCAATACTATGTTGCGCAACGGCCTTCCCCATTTTGCCCTCAACTTAGCTGGGGCGACCTATATTATGGCGCTGCTCAATACCGCCTTTTTGCAAAGACTGATGACCCTGTTCGAGGGAGATCTTCTTGCCGCCATCGGCTTGGCCGCGGCTGTGGGCGCCTTGACCTTATTGCTGCTTGAATTGATCGGGCCAAGCGTTCTGCAAAAGCCCATTTTGGCGGTCGTGATCCTGATTTCCGCCTCAGCAAATTATTTCCAAACGACCTTTGGCGTTTTCATCGATGAAGAAATGGTGCGCAGCACTTTGGAAACGACAGTCACAGAATCGCGCCATCTTATAACGGCATCTATGGTTCTGAAGATCGGGCTGACAGGCGTCCTGCCCGTTGTGGTTTTGTGGAAAATTCCCGTGCGGCGGGCGCGGGTTATCCATCAACTTTGGCGATATCCTCTCGGGGTCGTTGTTAGCTTTGCCTTGGTGATTGGGTTTCTCTTTACCAACTATAAAAACTACTCATCCGTGTTGCGGGAAAATCATGCGCTGATGCAATCCTATCAGCCAGGGGCAACGCTGCTATCGGTGGCTAAGTTTATCAAAAATGAATATGCTACGGGCAGAATTGAGGTCGCCCCCCTTGGCGAAGATGTGGCGCAAGGGGCGCAGCTTTCAAATTCGAACAAACCACTGGTTTTTGTCCTGTTTGTTGGTGAAACGACACGGGCCGCGAATTTCGGCCTTGAAGGATATGCACGAAACACAACGCCCAATCTGGCTGCTCGCGAGGATGTAATTTATTTTCCGAACACCACATCTTGCGGCACCGTCACGACCGTTTCTGTGCCTTGTATGTTTTCGCCCTTCAGCCAAGACGACTATTCGCGGGATCAGTATTTTGCATCGGAAAACCTTGTGGATGTGATCTCGCGCGCGGGGTTCGATGTGCAATGGTGGGACAATAACACGGGCGATCAAACCGTGATGCAGCGCCTAGACTGGGCCAAGGTTGACGCAACATGGGACCCCGATGCCTGTGCAGCCGGCGAATGCACAGACGCCATCTTTTTGCCCCTCATTGATCAGGTTTTAGAGACTGCCACGGGCAATACCTTGTTGATTCTGCACATGATCGGCAGCCACGGCCCCGCCTATTTCATGCGCTATCCAGAAAGTCGCGCACAGTTTACACCAGATTGCCGATCTGCTGAATTTGCGGATTGCACGGACCAAGAGATTATCAACGCCTATGATAACACCATCATAGAAGCGGATTATGTCCTTGCAGGTGCCATCGAACGCTTGAGCCAAGCGCAGAATGTCGACACAGCCATGCTCTATATTTCCGATCATGGCGAAAGTCTTGGCGAGGGTGGCGTATTCTTGCACGGGTTGCCCCGATTCATGGCCCCTGATGTGCAGACCCATGTGCCGTTTCTTGTTTGGCTTGGGCAATCCTATCAATCGCGCTTTGGAATTGATCAGACTTGTTTGGAAAGCAACCGCACCTCAGGCACATCTCAAGATATGGTTTTCCACTCTATGCTCGGCCTGTTGAATTTGGACACCGAAGCGCGCAACCCACGTCTTGATATCACGACAGCGTGCAGTGCAGATGCGGGATGAGGACATCGATGAAAAAGCCTGAAAAACAGATCCAAAACCGACAGGGTCTTTTGCATATCATTGACGCAGCGGGTTTTTCTATGGCGGGGTTGCGCCGCCTTTGGCGCGAAACCGCCTTTAAATTAGAGGTCGGCGCTGCCGTTCTTGCGATTGGGGCGGTTGGTTTTTCTGGCGCGGCGTCTGCGCAAATTTTTACACTTGGCTGTTTATTCTTAATGCTTTTCGCGACAGAGGCCCTGAACACAGCCATTGAAGAAATTGTTGATCGCATTTCTCCAGAATGGTCGCTGGCTGCACGCAATGCCAAGGATTTGGGATCGCTCGCCGTTGGCCTCGTGTCTTTGGTCGTGGCTGGCTATATCGCGTTCATCTTCCTCAGCCTGTAACCTCTGCATCACTGGGCATAAATTCACAGATCATTGCCTTGACCCCAATGGGCACCGCCTATACCCAATTTTTATTCGTAATCAGATGGGAAATGGGCAAAGATGGCCGCAAGAGGGCATCACCATTTCCGCCCGTGAAAGGCTAGACACGTGACCATCCATACTTATCTTGGCGACCTTCCTGACGGTCTAAAACTGGGGCCGATTGTGGCGATTGATTGCGAGACAATGGGGTTAAACCCACATCGTGACCGCCTGTGTTTGGTGCAATTGTCTGACGGGGATGGAAACGCGCATCTGGTGCAGATCACCCAAGATCAAACAGCAGCCCCAAATCTTTGCGCGCTTTTGACGGATCCGAACACGCTGAAATTATTTCATTTCGGACGTTTCGATATCGCGGCGATGTATCATCGCTTTGGTGCTTTGGCCGCCCCTGTCTATTGCACAAAAATCGCCTCAAAACTGGTGCGCACCTTCACAGATCGGCACGGTCTGAAGAACCTCGCCCAAGAATTGATTGGCGTGGATATGTCAAAATATCAACAAACCTCCGATTGGGGGGCAAGCCATTTGACCGATGCCCAAAAGGATTACGCGGCCTCAGATGTGCTGTATCTGCACCAGATCAAAGATAAACTTGACGCCATGCTCGCCCGTGAGAACCGCCAAGAGATGGCGCAGGCCTGCTTCGATTTCCTGCCAACCCGTGCCAAGCTTGATTTGGCGGGATGGCCAGAGATTGACATCTTTGCGCATTGATCCAACCCCATGCGCCAAGGTACCACCTATTCTCGGATCATAACATTCAGCAAGTTGGTTCTTCCGCTTGCCGCTTTGGTGGTTTTGTCTCTGATGTTTCTATTTTCGGGGCGCCCTGATCCGAACCAAGCTTTGCCTCTTGCCGCGCGAAGCGCCGATGGCCAATTGGGCCAGCAAGGGATGACCAACCCCCGCTTTAGGATGGTTACAGGATCTGGCGATGCGGTGGAATTGATCGCATCTTCCGCAGAGCCAAGTGATGGAGATGCCAATCAAATTCTTGCCACCAATGTAACGGCAGAAATAACGCGGTTAACGGGCGGGCGCGATCAAATCACGGCTGATCAAGCCTTATGGAATAGCCAAAGCTCTGACACACGATTAACTGGAAATATTGTTGCAACATCACCCGAAGGCTATAGGCTAGATACTGAGGAATTATCTATAAATGCCGCATCTGGTGACATTATCGCGCCTGCGGCGGTTTTGATCACATCGGACGGGATTCGCCTTGAAGCGGGGCAAATGGCAATCACTGGCCCGTCAGATCATCAGGTTGTGCATTTTCAGGGTGGCGTGCGGCTGCTATACGAAGGGAAATAGGGGGGCATATGCGGCAATTCTTCATCGCTATTTTCTTGATGGCCATAGGCCTGCCTGCGCAGTCGCAGACACAAGTGGGCTTTGGCGGCACCCCGCATGACAGCAGCGCCCCAATCGAAGTTGTCTCCGACAGTCTTGAGGTCGATGACACTAACGGAAATGCAATATTTCGCGGCAATGTGATTGCTGTGCAGGGCGATTTGCGCATCTCTGCGGCTGAAATCCACGTCCTCTATCAAACCAATGCCGAAACCGACGGTCAAAACGATATCGACCAAGTGCAAGCTCTGGGTGGGGTTTTGATTACCCGCGGTGTGGACGCGGCCGAGGCCGAAACCGCCACCTATTTCGTCGCTCGCAACGAAATGGAAATGGTTGGCAATGTTTTGGTCAGTCAACAGAGCGGTGTTATTGCGGGCGAGCGGATGCTACTGGATATTGCCACGGGGCAAGGCACGGTGGATGGGCGTGTGCGCACAACTTTGCAGGGGGCAAACCAGTAAGTCATGGCAAAGCGAGTGTCATTAAAGGTCGAAGAGGGCGCAGCGGGTTTGATCGTTTCAAACCTCCGCAAAAGCTATCGCCGCAGACCCGTCATTCGTGATGTTTCCATGGAATTGCGCAGAGGCGAGGTCGTGGCCTTGCTTGGCCCAAACGGGTCAGGCAAAACCACAAGTTTCTATGCAATTGCGGGCTTGGTCACGCCTGATGGTGGCAAAGTAATGTTGGATGGCCACGATGTGACGCGTTTGCCAATGTATCGCCGCGCACGGGCGGGCATCGGATATTTGCCACAGGAAATGTCGATTTTCCGCGGCCTATCAGTTGAGGCAAACATTCTATCAATCTTGGAGATATCCGAGAAAGACGCCGTAACACGGCGCAAACGGCTTGAAGATTTGCTGAGTGATTTCTCGATTGAACATTTGCGCCGCGCGCCCGCCCTATCCTTGTCAGGTGGGGAACGCCGGCGGGTGGAGATCGCGCGCTGCTTGGCATCAAATCCGCGCTATGTGTTGCTGGATGAGCCCTTCGCGGGCGTTGATCCGATTGCTGTGAACGATATCCGCAGCCTTGTTTCCGATCTCAAAACGCGCGGCATTGGTGTTTTGATCACCGACCATAATGTGCGCGAGACGCTGCAAATTGTGGATCGCGCCTATATTCTGCATGACGGCAAAATCTTAATGAGCGGCACCTCCAAAGATGTCGTGCAAGACGAGAATGTGCGCCGCGTCTATTTGGGCCAAAATTTCAAAATCGGCTGATCGTCTTCTGCTTTACGTTGACAGATGGCGGAGATTCGTCGCCAAATAGGGGTGATGTTTGACAGAGCCAACACCCTCTTCTTTCCTGTCGCGCTGCTGACCGCAGGCAGAAATAGATTTGGGCAGGCGGTATCCCTGACATCTTATTTTATAGTGTAGCGTTGCAGCCTCGCTTCAACGCTATCTTTACGTAATGGAGGTAACATGCGCTATCAAATCAGTGGGAAACAAATCGATATTGGCGAAGCACTCCAAACATATGTGAAAGACGGGCTTGGCGCGGCAGTTGCAAAATATGCTGAAAGACCAACGGATTCACATGTCGTTTTCTCAAAAAGTGGACATGAGTTCGTATGCGAATCCAATGTTCACCTTTCCACTGGACTCAGCGCATCTGCCAAGGGCAGCGATACAGAAATCTACGCGGCCTTTGATAAGTGCTGTGAGAAAATGGAAAAGCAACTGCGCCGATACAAGCGCAGATTGAAAGATCATCACCGCGAACGCGCAGAACCCGTTGAACATTTCGCTGCGGCCTCGTATATCCTCGCGGCAACAGACAAAGACGAAGATGATGCGGATGACACCTTGCAGCCCATCATCATCGCAGAAACCGAAACTAAAATCCCTTCGCTCTCTGTGGGTGAGGCGGTAATGCAGATGGAATTGGCGGGCGCCCCTGTCTTGGTATTCCGAAACGAAGCGAGCGCAGGCGTAAACATCGTCTATCGCCGCGAAGACGGAAATATCGGCTGGATTGATCCCCGCTAGACCGAAATAAAGACCCTATCGGGTAAGGAATACACGCGAATGGAACTTTCGATGCTCCTTGAGCCGCAAGGCGTGAAGGTTGTTTCTGATGTGACAAGCAAAAAGCGGCTTCTGCAATCTCTGGCAGATGTGGCTGAGGGTTTTCTTGACGTCAACGCCTCGGAAATTTTCGAAGCTCTGCAGGAGCGTGAAAGCCTAGGGCCAACAGGCGTGGGGCATGGCGTGGCCTTGCCCCATGCGCGTTTGTCGGCGCTCACGAAAATCACAGGCGTATTTTTCCGTCTTGAACGTCCCGTCAACTTTGATTCTGCAGACAGACAGCCTGTTGATCTGGTTTTTGCGCTGTTTGCGCCTGCCGATACGGGCGTGGATCACCTCAAGGCGCTGGCGCGCGTGTCGCGCACATTGCGGGATGCGGATCTTTGCGAAAAACTGCGGGCAAATTCTGACCCAATGACACTGCACACCTTGTTGACAGGCGGCGCAGAAAGCCAAGCGGCCTAGGCCCAAGACCCAGATCCAAAACTGACATAGTCGCGCCGATAGGCCTCGGCGCAGACATCCTCAATTTCGGTCGTGTATATCTCGGAAAGCGAAATTGGATCGCAGGGATTGGGCAGAACGAAGGCCTGATCTTGCCCCGCCAAAGCAGGAAGGGCATTTGGCAATTCTTCGGCCCGCAACAAAATATCAGGCAATTTCACCTGCGCCATACCTTGCAAAATTACAGTCTGGCTGGCCCAAGCAGGATCGACAGGAAGGCCCGTTTGTGATCAATTCCACAGGGCGGTAGTTTTGATGAAATACAGACAGCGCGGCGCGACACAAAAGATCAGGGCGTCCGTGGCTGACCACGATCACGCTGATGCGCGGCTGGCTCATTCTTGGCCCATCTCCGCAAGCATGGCTTCGATCCGTGACACATCTTCAGGGTTGTTCAATTCCCAGAATTTGCGCCCTTGCGCTTCGACCTCGACACATAACACACGCCGACCAGACTCGAGGAAGCGCAATTGTTCTAGCCCCTCAAGTGTCTCTAGCGGCCCTGTCGGCCATGTCGGATAGGCCAATAGCGCCTCGGGGCGATAAGCGTAAACACCCACATGATGAAACACGGGGGTTTCTTCGGCGTCCTCAGAAATACCCGTGGTGTAGGGGATCACTTCCTTTGAAAAATAGAGTGCTTGGTGCGCGCTGCCAAAAACGGCCGTGGTTCCGCCAACGCGGCCTGCCTTACGATCCGCTTTGAATGCGGCCAAGGTTTCACCATCACAGCGCAAAACGGGCGTAGCAATGTCCGCAGACGGATCAGCGCGCAGGCCTGTGATCAACTCCTCCAAGAACCATGCAGGCGTCAGCGGCGCATCCCCCTGAAGGTTCACCACCATCTCAACATTTTGTCCAAGATTATTGAGGGCCTCTGCGCAGCGCTCCGTCCCATTTACACAATCGGACGAGGTCATCACAACCTGCGCGCCAAAACCTTGGGCAGCATCTCGAATACGATCATCATCCGTGGCTACATAGACCGCGTCAAAACCGCTTACGGCACAAGCGGCGCGCCAACTGCGTTCAATCAGGCTCATAGATTTGCCCGAAACCCCGCGCAGCTGCACCAAGGGTTTGCCCGGATAGCGTGAGGATTGATATCGCGCGGGTATGACACAAATGACGCTCATGGCTCGATCAACTCCACGGTTGGGGCATAGGCGATGAAGAAGCTATTCTCAAAACCTGCCTTGCCATAGGTAAATTCCTGATGGGTCGAAAACTCCACCATCTGGCCGCCCGCACCGCGCAACACTGCATCGCCCGCGGCCGTATCCCACTCCATCGTGCGGCCAAGACGCGGATAAAAATCCGCCTCACCCGAAGCAACCAAACAGAATTTCAAGGATGAGCCTGCGCTGCGCAAATCGGAAATTTCATAGGCACTGATATAGGCATCCGTGGCGGCATCGCGATGTGATTTTGAGGCGACTACGCGCAAGGCGCTATTGTCGGCCTCTGCCACGGAAAGCAATTTCTGCGGGCCAATTTCATCGTGGTTAAAGGGCGTGAATTCTTCAACCGATTGGCCATCCGCACGGGTGTAAAACAATCGCTGCTTCGCGGGCGCATAAACAACACCACGCTTAGGGCGGCCATCCAAAACAAGGGCAATGTTGACCGTAAAATCCCCACGGCGCTGCACAAATTCCTTTGTGCCATCAAGCGGGTCAACAATGATGAAATCCCGCAAGGATTGCCGATGGGTTTCGGCCTGTTCTTCGGTCACAAGCGCAAGATCGGGAAAGGCTGCGCGCAGACCCGCAGAGATATAGGCATCCGCCGCCTGATCAGCGCGGGTTACGGGACTGTCATCTGATTTGCTTTCAACACCAAAATCATCCGAGGCATAAACCTCCATGATTTTTTCGCCTGCCCCCAAGGCGAGGCTTCGAAACACGCGCTCGATCTTGTCAAAATCCATTTTGTAACAATTTCCTTAACCAGATTGCCTTAAATGGCCGTTTGCGGTTATCCTAATCTCGTTGGATGGGGCAAGTAGATCATATATATCTTGCCAAACAAACCGACATCTATGGATCAAGGCCAGCATCCATGTTTGAAGCGCGACAAACGAACACGATGAGGCGTAGCCTCTTTTCCATGCTTGAGGTGACCTATCACGCCTCGGTTCAAAAGGTGCGTTCATCGCACCGCAACGCCGTTTGGGCCATCATGACCAGCATTTTACAGGCGGGCATGTTTGTCGGCGGATTTTATCTGATGTTCTATTTCATCGGCGCGCGCGAGGCAAAACTGCGCGGCGATTTCATGATGTATCTCTTGTCTGGGATCTATCTATATCTCTGCCATATCCGCGCGGTGGCTGCTGTCTCTGCCGCAGAAGGCGGCACCTCATCCCTGATGCAACATGGGCCGATGAATCCAATTGTGGCGATTGCATCCTCACTGATCTCGGCATTTTACGTGCAAACCATTTCGCTCTTGGTGATTTTATTCGCGCTGCACACGTTCAGCGGCACGGTGACCTTCCACAACTGGAAAGCCGCTTTGATGATTTACCTTTTGGCGTGGTTTTCTGGCTTTGGCGTTGGGCTGGTGTTTCGCGCGATGCGCCCATGGTCGCCCGAAGTAACGCGATTTGCGCGACAGGCCTATATGCGGATCAATATGGTCGCGTCAGGCAAGATGTTTGTCGCCAATATGGTGCCGGGATTCATTATTTCGATGTTTGATTGGAACCCTTTGTTTCACATTGTCGACCAAATGCGCGGCGCCGTGTTCGTGAATTACTTTCCGCATCATACGAATTGGGAATACCCGCTTTATGTGGCCTGTGGCCTGTTGATTGTTGGCCTGATGGCTGAGTTTTTCACAACCAAGCGGGCCTCAATGTCGTGGGATATGGGGCGCTAGCCAAGAATTTCTTAGAATTCCTTGTGATCTTTCCCAAATTCCTAGCGTTGCGCTGCTTGCAGGGGGCGATGTGCCTGCCTATATAGCCACCGAAACAGGCTGTTCTGAACGGCCTATACATAAGCAGTGACGGAGCCGAGATCGGGCCGTTGCCGCATGTTCGCTTGAAGAAAAGGGACCAGAAAAGATGGCTAAAGTAATTGGCATTGACCTCGGCACCACAAACTCCTGTGTTGCGATTATGGACGGCGCGCAACCGCGCGTGATTGAGAACGCTGAAGGCGCGCGCACCACCCCATCGATTGTTGGCTACACCGATGACGAACGTCTGGTGGGTCAATCAGCAAAGCGCCAAGCTGTTACCAATCCTGAAAACACAATTTTTGCTGTAAAACGTCTGATCGGGCGTCGTTTGACCGATGCCGAAGTGGAAAAGGACAAGAACCTTGTTCCCTACAAAATCATTGACGGCGGCAATGGTGACGCATGGGTCGAGGTAAAGGGCGAGAAATTCAGCCCCAGCCAAATTTCTGCACAAATCCTGACCAAGATGAAGGAAACCGCCGAGAATTATCTGGGCGAAGATGTGACGCAGGCCGTGATCACCGTTCCTGCCTATTTCAACGATGCACAGCGTCAGGCGACCAAAGACGCGGGTAAAATCGCAGGCCTTGAGGTGCTGCGCATCATCAACGAGCCAACAGCGGCCGCATTGGCCTATGGGTTGGACAAAAAAGACACCAAGACCATCGCGGTCTATGACCTTGGCGGCGGCACATTCGACATCACAATTCTTGAGATTGACGATGGCCTGTTTGAGGTAAAATCCACCAATGGCGACACGTTCCTTGGCGGTGAAGATTTCGACATGGCGATTGTGAATTACCTCGCGCAGGAATTCAAAAAAGAAAACAATGTCGATCTGACGCAAGACAAAATGGCGCTTCAGCGTCTCAAGGAAGCGGCGGAGAAAGCAAAAATTGAACTTTCCTCTTCGACCCAGACCGAGATCAACCAACCGTTTATCTCGATGGGGTCAAACGGCCAGCCCTTGCACCTTGTGCTGAAACTGACCCGCGCGAAATTGGAAAGCCTTGTAGGTGATCTGATCAAACGCTCGTTGAAACCATGTCAAGCCGCGTTGAAAGATGCGGGCCTCTCAAAAGGTGATATTGACGAGGTGGTTTTGGTCGGCGGCATGACCCGTATGCCCAAGGTCATCGAAGAAGTGTCTAACTTCTTTGGCAAGGAGCCCCATAAAGGCGTGAACCCTGATGAGGTTGTAGCCATGGGCGCGGCCATTCAAGCCGGCGTTTTGCAGGGCGATGTGAAGGATGTTGTTCTTCTGGACGTCACCCCACTAAGCCTTGGGATTGAAACCTTGGGCGGCGTCTTTACTCGTCTGATTGACCGCAACACGACCATCCCAACCAAGAAAAGCCAGATTTTCTCGACCGCTGAGGACAATCAAAATGCGGTGACAATCCGCGTCTTCCAAGGCGAGCGGGAAATGGCCGCTGACAACAAAATGTTGGGCCAGTTCAATCTGGAAAATATCCCACCGGCACCGCGCGGCATGCCACAGATCGAAGTGACCTTTGACATTGACGCGAACGGGATTGTCTCGGTTTCTGCGAAAGACAAAGGCACAGGCAAAGAACAAAAGATCACCATCCAAGCATCGGGTGGCCTCAGCGATGAGGATATTGATCGCATGATCAAAGAGGCTGAGGAAAACTCTGATGCCGATAAGCAGCGCAAGGAATTGGTAGAGACCAAGAACCAAGCGGAAAGCCTGATCCACTCGACCCAGAAATCCTTGGAAGAACACTCCGACAAGGTTGATCCGACCACAGTCGAAGCAATCGAGTTGGCAATCAAAAACTTGGAAGAACAGATCGCGACCGATGATGCGGGCAAGATCAAATCTGGCATCCAAAACGTGACCGAAGCTGCAATGAAACTTGGTGAGGCGATTTACAAAGCCCAAGCCGAGGATGGCGAAGGCGGTGATGAGCCATCTGGTGTCGATGATGACATCGTAGATGCCGATTTCGAAGATCTGGACGACAGAAAGCGCTCCTAATCGGGAAATTTGATCCCGATAGACCAGCTGGGGTGCGCCTTGGCTGGTCTATGCGTTAAGAAAAGGGTGTCTACCGATGTCGAAGCGCGATTATTACGATGTTTTGGGTGTGGCGCGTGGCGCTTCGCCTGAGGAAATCAAGAAAGCCTATCGTCAAAAGGCGAAAGAACTGCACCCCGACCGCAATTCTGACAATCCGAATGCGGAAGCGCAGTTCAAAGAAGCGAATGAAGCCTACGAAGTTCTGAAAGATGCCGACAAAAAAGCGGCTTATGATCGTTTTGGTCATGCGGCGTTTGATGGCGGTATGGCAGGCGGCCCCCGTGCGGGCGGCCCTCACGCAGGCGGCGACTTCGCCAGCGCCTTTTCGGATGTTTTCGAAGACCTTTTTGGCGATTTCATGGGCGGTGGCGGTGGCCGCGGTGGGCGTCAGCGCAGCACGCGCGGCTCTGATCTGCGCTATAATATGCGGATCACCTTGGAAGAAGCCTATGCGGGTTTCAGCCGCGAAATTACCGTTCCCACCGCCGTAACGTGTTCAAGCTGCTCGGGCAGCGGGTCAGAGGGCGGATCTGAACCCGTCACTTGCCCCACTTGTTCGGGCATGGGCAAAGTCCGCGCGCAACAAGGCTTTTTCACCGTGGAACGCACTTGCCCCACCTGTTCAGGCGTGGGTCAAATTGTGAAAAACCCCTGTCGATCCTGCGGGGGCGCGGGTCGCGAACAAAAAGATCGTCATCTTTCCATCAAAGTGCCCCCTGGTGTTGAAACAGGAACACGCATTCGCCGCTCGGGCGAGGGTGAGGCAGGTCTGCGCGGCGGGCCAGCAGGTGATCTTTATATTTTCATCGAAGTGGCCGAACACCCAATTTTCAAACGCGATGGCATTGATCTTTACTGCCGCGTGCCCGTGTCGATGGTCACCGCAGCCTTGGGTGGGGATGTCGAGGTGCCTTGCATTGATGGCGGACGCAGCCGCGTGAAGGTGGCCGAAGGCGCCCAGTCTGGTCGCCAAATGCGTTTGCGCGGCAAAGGTATGCCCGCACTTCGCGGCAATGGCACAGGGGATATGTATATCGAATTGGCGCTTGAGACGCCTGTGAACTTGAATTCCGAGCAAAAAGACCTGCTTCGGAAATTCGAGGAAAGCCTGAATAAGGGGAATAACCCCCACGCGTCAGGCTTTTTCGACAAGGTCAAAAGCTTTTTCGATGATCTGAAAAACTAACGTAAACCCCCGCTGTTGCGGGGGTTTTTTTATTTTCCGATTTCGCACGCCGCCATGACAGCCATATTCAAAATGTCATTCGCGGTCGACACAGTTGAACAGATCTGCACAGGCCGATCTGGCCCTGTCAAAATCGGGCCAATGACCGTAGCCCCCGCCATTTCTTGCATCAATTTCACGGAAATCGAGGCGGAGTGACGCGCAGGAACAACCAAAACATTGGCAGGGCCAGATAGTTTACAGAATGGATATTGCTGCATCGCGTCCCGATTAAGCGCAACATCCACCGCCATTTCACCATCAAATTCGAAATCGACCCCTTCGCGCGCCAAAATCGCGGGAGCATCCCCCATTTTCACCGCGCGCTCAGAGACTGGATAGCCAAATGTTGAAAAACTGACAAAAGCGACACGCGGCTCAAGGCCCAAGATACGCGCAACATTTGCCCCGCGCTTGGCAATCAGGGCCAGATCCTCGGCTTCGGGCCATTCATGGACAAGCGTGTCGCCCACCAAAACAACACGGCCCTTATGCATCAGCACCGTGATACCAACCGCGCCATCCTTGGCGGAGGCGTCAAATACATGGTTGATCAAGCCCAAAACATGCGCGGATTTTCGCGTGGCCCCTGTGACCAGACCATCCCCATGCCCATGTGCAAGCATCAAAGCCGAGAACACATGACGATCTCGCGCGGCCAGACGATGGATGTCATGCCGATCAAAGCCTTTACGTTGCAGGCGGTTGTAAAGAAAATCTTTATAAGCATCTAAGTGACGCGTTTTTGCGGCATTCACGATCTCAAGCTCGCGCACGGCATCCGCAAGACCCGCCGCTGAAAGTTTTTCCGCGACATCAGCCTCACGCCCAACGACCAATGCCTTGCCCAAACCATTGCGCTGATAGGCCACCGCGGCGCGCAAGACGCGAATATCGTCACCTTCGGCAAAAATCATACGCGCCTGCGCATTACGGGCACGGGCATAAATGCCCTGCATAATGGAAGAGGTCGGATCCATCCGCGCCTGCAAATCATTGGCATAGGCATCGAGATCCAAAATTGGCCGCCGCGCTGCGCCCGTATCCATACCCGCACGCGCAACAGCGGGCGGAATCGTATAGATCAATCGCGGGTCAAAAGGCGTGGGGATGATGTAATCGCGGCCAAAAGACAGCTTTTCACCATAGGCCATTGCGACCTCATCAGGCACATCTTCGCGCGCAAGTTCGGCCAAGGCGCGCGCACAGGCGATTTTCATTTCATCATTGATGGCGCGGGCATGAATATCCAACGCACCGCGGAACAAATACGGGAAACCAAGAACGTTATTCACCTGATTGGGGTAATCACTGCGCCCCGTGGCCACGATCGCATCCGGGCGCACCTCGTGGGCTTCTTCTGGCGTGATTTCTGGATCAGGATTTGCCATAGCGAAAATCACAGGGTTTTCGGCCATGGATTTGACCATGTCTTGCGTGACCGCCCCTTTTGCCGAAACACCAAGAAAAACATCAGCGCCGCGCATCGCGTCTTCAAGACTGCGCAAATCGGTTTTCACCGCATGGGCCGATTTCCACTGGTTCATCCCTTCGGTGCGGCCTTGGTAAACCACACCTTTCGTGTCGCAAATAATACAATTCTGATGCTGCGCCCCCATGGATTTCAGCAGCTCAAGGCAGGCGATCCCTGCCGCGCCTGCACCGTTCAAAACGATACGGACATCTTCGATTTTTTTGCCCGTCAAATGCAGCGCGTTGATCAAACCCGCCGCACAGATCACCGCTGTTCCGTGTTGGTCATCATGAAAGACAGGAATGTCCATTTCTTCCTTGAGACGCTGCTCAATCATGAAACATTCGGGGGCCTTGATATCCTCAAGATTAATCCCGCCAAAGGTGGGCCCCATCAGGCGCACGGCGTTCACGAATTCATCGACATCTTCCGTGGCAAGCTCGATATCAATCGAATTGATATCGGCAAAGCGTTTGAACAAGACCGCTTTACCTTCCATCACAGGCTTTGAGGCGAGTGCGCCTAGATTTCCAAGACCTAGAACGGCTGTCCCGTTTGAGATCACGGCAACCAGATTGCCCTTGGTCGTATAGTCATAAGCGGTTTCGGGGTTTTGTGCGATCACCTCACAGGGAACAGCCACACCTGGCGAATAGGCAAGGCTGAGATCCCGTTGGGTCGACATCGCGGTTGACGCGGAAATGTCAATTTTCCCGGGGCGGGGTTCCAAGTGATAGGCCAAAGCCTCTTCACGCGTGACCTTTGGTTTATTTGCCATAAATTCGCCTCCTCTTTCATTCGGTTTACAATCCCTTGACCGTGGCGACAACGCATCTCTTTTGTCCCTTCAAACAATGCCGCAGAGACAGTAGGGTAAACCCAAAGAAGGGGGCAGGAATGACAGGCCAAGTCACGCCAATGATGGCGCAATATCTTGAGGTGAAAGCCCGCCACGCAGATGCGTTATTGTTTTACCGCATGGGCGATTTCTATGAGATGTTTTTTGATGATGCTGTCGCCGCCGCCGAGGCATTGGACATCGCCCTAACAAAGCGCGGCCAACATCTGGGCGAAGACATTCCTATGTGTGGTGTCCCCGTTCATGCCGCTGAGAACTATTTGCTAACATTGATCCGCAAGGGATTTCGCGTTGCCGTCTGTGAACAGCTCGAAGACCCCGCCGAGGCGAAAAAGCGCGGGTCGAAATCGGTTGTTAAGCGCGATGTCGTGCGGGTTGTCACCCCAGGCACTTTGACCGAGGACAGCCTGCTAGACGCGCGGCGCCACAATTATCTAACGGCTTATTTTGAATCACGGGACGGATCAGCGGCGCTTGCATGGTGCGATATGTCGACTGGGGGCTTTTGGGTGATGCCCGTAACCCCCGCACGGCTTGGCCCAGAATTGGCGCGCCTTGCACCGCGTGAAATTCTTATTTCGGAAAATCTTGATCCAAGCCGCATTGCCTTAATCGAAGAGACAGGCGCAAGCGTGACACGCCTTGCACCGTCAAGCTTTGACAGCAGATCCGCAGAAGCACGGCTTACCGATTTGTTCAAGGTCGACAGCCTAGAGGCCTTTGGCCAGTTTGAGCGTCCTGATCTCTCCGCCATGGGGGCGGTGGTCGATTATTTGGACATCACGCAAAAAGGCAATCTGCCCCTCTTGCAGCGGCCACAGCGCCAATCTTTGACGCGGGTGATGTTGATTGATGCCGCAACGCGGAAAAATTTGGAAATTACACAATCGCTCTCGGGCGGGCGCAAAGGCAGCCTTCTGGCGGTGATCGACAAAACTGTGACCAGCGCAGGCGGACGTCTGTTGGAGCGGCGCCTTTCCGCCCCCTCCACCGATTTTGACGAAATCACAGCCCGACATGATGCGGTGACCTTCGCGCTGTCGAATTCTTCGATTTCGGAAAGGCTGCGCGAGATTTTGCGAAAAGTGCCTGACATGGAACGCGCGCTGTCACGCCTATCCTTGGATCGGGCCAGTCCACGGGATTTGGCAGCAATCCGCTCGGGTCTGCGCCAAGCGCAGGAGGTGGCAGCACAGCTTAGCGGGATAGAGCTTTCCTCGTTATGGCGCGATTTAGTGACTGATTTGGTCGGTCATGAACGCCTGATTGGGCTGCTGACAGATGCCCTGATTGAGGAGCCGCCTTTACTCGCCCGCGATGGGGGATTTGTTGCGTCAGGCTATCACCCTGAGCTGGATGAAATGCGCGCCCTTCGGGATGAGGGGCGTGGAATTGTCGCAAAAATGCAAGCCGACTATATTAGCACGACAGGCATTCCATCCCTTAAAATCAAACACAACAATGTGCTTGGCTATTTCATAGAAACGACCGCCACCCACGCGGAAAAGATGCTATCTGCCCCCCTGTCCGAGCAGTTTATCCATCGCCAAACCACGGCCAATGCGGTGCGCTTTACCACAGTCGACTTGTCAGAACTTGAAACAAAGATCCTGAATTCTGGCGCGCGGGCGATTGAGATTGAGAAACAAATCTTTGAGGCGCTGCGCCACGAGATTTTAGCACAGTTTGATCCCGTCATGCGTGCCGCATTTGCCCTCGCATCAGCGGATTTGTATCTGGCCT
The DNA here is from genome assembly GCF_037805105.1 of Roseobacter sp. HKCCA2468. Taxonomy (NCBI): domain Bacteria; kingdom Pseudomonadati; phylum Pseudomonadota; class Alphaproteobacteria; order Rhodobacterales; family Roseobacteraceae; genus Roseobacter; species Roseobacter sp. HKCCA2468. The sequence continues at coordinate 247,714 of NZ_JBBLYN010000002.1, read as the reverse complement.
TAGCACATATCGCGCGGGCACAAGATTGGGTGCGACCAGAGATCACAAAAGATCGCGATTTTGATATTGTCGCAGGTCGCCATCCCGTGGTTGAGGACGCGCTTCGCGGCAGCAAAGATCGCTTTGTTCCGAATGACTGCGCGCTATCCCCGCAGAGTGATGCCGCCGCCATACAATTGCTGACTGGCCCCAATATGGCGGGTAAGTCGACCTATTTGCGGCAAAACGCTTTGATTGTAATTTTGGCTCAAATGGGCGGTTTTGTGCCTGCAAGATCGGCAAACCTGGGGTTGGTCAGCCAAGTTTTCAGTCGCGTTGGGGCCTCAGATGATCTTGCGCGCGGCAGGTCGACCTTCATGGTCGAGATGGTGGAAACAGCCGCGATTTTGAACCAAGCCGATCATCGCGCCTTAGTTATCCTTGATGAAATTGGGCGCGGGACAGCCACCTATGACGGGCTGTCGATCGCATGGGCCACGTTAGAATTTCTACATGATGTTAATAAGTGCCGCGCGCTGTTTGCGACCCATTACCACGAATTGACCGCGCTTGCGGGCACCCTATCGGGCGCGCGCAATGCAACCGTGGCAGTCAAAGAATTTGAAGGTGAGATTGTCTTTCTTCACGAATTACGCGAAGGCGCCGCGGATCGATCCTATGGGGTTCAGGTCGCGAAACTTGCAGGATTGCCGCCTGCGGTGATCCATCGCGCCGAAGAAGTTTTGAAAAAATTGGAAAAGAATGATCGTGAGGGCGGCGCGCAGAAATCGCTGATTGATGATTTGCCGCTCTTTACCGCGCAGCCTGCGCCACAAGCCCCCAAATCATCCCCGCTTGAGGATCGCCTCCATGCCGTGCATCCCGATGAGATGACGGCACGCGAGGCGCTTGATTTGATTTACGACCTAAAGGCGTTGATGAAAGATTAGGATTTCGGTGTTGATGACACACCCACCTGCGCAGGGCGCAAAAGGCGATCATGCAACAGGAATCCTTCGGTCATAACCTGAATGATCTGGCCCGCTGTCGTGCCTGGAACGGGGGCCTCAAACATCGCCTGATGCATTTGCGGGTCGAATTGGTCGCCCTCTTCGGGTTTCACGACTGTTACGCCATGTTTTGAGAAAACATTCAAAAGCTCGCGCAAGGTCAGCTCAATACCTTCGATCACGCTGCCCGCAACATCACGTTGCTCATCGCCAACGGCAGATAAAGCGCGGTTGAGGTTGTCATAAACAGGCAACAAATCGCGCGCGAGACGGGTGCCGCCATAATGCTCGGCTTCGCGGCGATCCCGCTCGGCACGCTTGCGCAGATTTTCGGAATCCGCCATGACGCGCAACAATCGATCGCGCAATTGATCCCGCTCCTCAGTCAGCGCAGCAATAACGCCTTCGGGGCTGGTATCAACATCTTCGCCAATGCCTTCGGCAAGGTCGATATCTTCCTCAGGCGCGTCAATATCATCAAGGAATTGCTCTTCCTGTGGCTCTGCCATCTTTCACCTCTTATGCACGATCAGAGATTAATTTCCCAACCAACTGTGCCGTGTAATCCACAATCGGCACGATCCGACCGTAATTGATGCGCGTTGGCCCAATCACGCCCACAGCGCCGATAATTTTCCGTTCCGAGTTCATATAGGGAGAGACAACCAAAGAGGAACCCGTAAGTGAGAATAACTTGTTCTCAGACCCAATAAAAATGCGCACACCATCACCACGATCGGTCAAATCGAGAAATTCCGCGATGTCGCGCTTGCGTTCGAGATCATCAAACAAGGATTTGATCCGTTCGAGATCTGCAATTTCTGGCGCATTGTCCAACAGATTCGCCCGCCCGCGAACAATAAGGCGCTCGCCCCGATGACCAGAATTTTCCCAAATCGCCAAACCCTGTTCAATTAGGGATTTTGCAATTTCATCAATCTCGCGGCGGCGTGTTTTGACCTCTTGCTCCATCACCGCGCGCAAATCTGTAACGGTGCGCCCTTCTGCCCATGCGTTCACAAAATTCGCAGCCTCGCGCATCGCACTTGGCGTCAATCCAGGCGGTGGGGTGAATAGCCGATTTTCAACATGGCCATCGGCGAACACCAAAACAACAAGGGCTTTTTCCGTTGAAAGGGATACAAACTCAACATGTTTGATCGGCGCCTCGTGTTTCGGGGCAAGCACCAAACTGGCGCCATGGGTGATGCCCGACAATGCCTTGCCAATCCGATCCAAAGCCGTTGAAACCGTGTCGGAATTGCTTTGCACTGTCGCATCAAGGTGGATTTTGTCGTCTTCGCCGAGTTCAGTGACCTCAAGCAACCCATCCACGAACATGCGCAGTCCCAAATGGGTCGGAACACGCCCCGCCGAAATATGGGGGCTGTCGAGCAAGCCGAGATATTCCAAGTCCTGCATCACATTGCGAATTGTAGCGGCTGAAATTTGTTCGGTCATATTGCGGGTCAGGCTGCGGGATCCAACGGGCTCACCGGTGGAAAGATAGCCCTCAACCACGCGGCGAAAAACTTCGCGCGATCTCTCGTTCAACTCAGCGAGAATTTGTGATGTTTCACTCATTCTTCAGCCCCAAATCATCACCTTATTTCTCAGCATGGGCCGCAAATGGTCAATCCTGCTTGCAACTGCCCCGTTACTGCGACTATCCCACTGGGGTGGATCACAAGGAGATATTTATGCGTCCTTCAGGCAGAAACCTAGATGAAATGCGGAAAATTTCTATTGAAACTGCCGTGATGCGCCATGCGGAAGGGTCGTGTTTGATCAAATGCGGCGATACCCATGTTCTGTGTTCCGCCACAATCGAAGAGCGCGTGCCACCATTTTTGAAAAATTCAGGTTTGGGATGGGTCACCGCAGAATATGGGATGCTGCCACGCGCCACGCATACGCGGGGGCGGCGTGAGGCTGCGGTTGGCAAACAATCGGGCCGCACACAGGAAATTCAGCGCCTGATTGGGCGAGCATTGCGGGCAGGCGTGGATCGCTCCGCCTTGGGTGAACGTCAAATTACCATCGACTGCGATGTTATGCAGGCAGATGGTGGAACGCGTTGCGCCTCTATCACAGGGGGTTGGGTCGCATTGCGACTTGCTGTGAACAGATTGCTTGCCTCTGGCGCCATTACATCTGACCCGATTTTGGATAATGTCGCCGCCGTCTCTTGCGGCATTTACGCGGGCCAACCTGTTCTTGATCTGGATTATCCCGAAGATTCAGAGGCTGGAACCGATAGTAACTTTGTTATGACTGGCGCAGGCAAGCTGATCGAGATTCAAGCCAGCGCAGAGTCAGCGACTTTTTCATTGGATGAATTCGCAGAATTGCAAAAACTTGCTCAAAAAGGCGTTGCAGAGCTTGTTTTGGCGCAAAACGCGGCGGTTGCGTGATGCGGAAATTCACCTCAAACACTTTGCTTGTAGCCACCCATAATCAAGGCAAACTTGAGGAAATATCGGCGCTTTTGACGCCATTTGGCATCAAGACCGTATCCGCCAAAGATCACGATCTGCCTGAACCCGAAGAAACAGGCACAACTTTTGTCGAGAACGCGCGGATCAAGGCCCATGCTGCCGCCAAGGCAACAGGTCTACCCGCTTTGGCCGATGACAGCGGTATTGAAATTGACGCGCTTGAAAATGCACCTGGGGTTTATACGGCTGATTGGGCCGAAACACCGAACGGGCGCGATTTTGTGATGGCCATGCAGCGCGCCCATGATGAGTTAGAGGCTGCAAACGCCCCACATCCACGCCTTGCGCGGTTTTGTTGCGCACTTGTTCTGGCATGGCCCGATGGCCATGATGAGATATTCGAAGGCGTGATGGCGGGTCAGGTGGTTTGGCCAATGCGTGGTGACCAAGGTCACGGCTATGACCCGATTTTCCAACCCGAAGGCTATGACATCACCTTTGGTGAGATGGATCGTTGGGAAAAAAATAAGATCAGTCACCGCGCTGATGCATTTACGAAATTGGTGAGCCTGTTTGAACAAGCGTGACGATTGGGAAAATGGCGGCTTTGGGATTTATATCCACTGGCCCTTCTGTCAGGCCAAATGCCCCTATTGCGATTTTAACTCGCATGTATCGCAGTCCATTGATCAATCTCGCTGGAAACATGCCTATCTGAGTGAAATTGATCGATTGGCCGCTGAGTGCGGCGGGCGCATTCTACAGTCGGTGTTTTTTGGCGGCGGCACGCCATCTTTGATGGATGGAGAACTGGTCAACGCCATTATCGCGCGCATTTTACAGCACTGGCCCGCGGCAAATGATCTAGAGATTACCCTAGAGGCCAATCCGACCTCTGCGGAGGCGAGTCGATTTAAACAGTATCACGAAGCGGGCGTTTCGAGACTATCTATGGGCATCCAAGCCCTCAATGACCCTGATCTCAAAGCACTCGGTCGCCTACATAGCGCCGAGGAAGCCTTGCGCGCCTTTGACATCGCGCGCGGCATCTTTCCCCGTGTCAGTTTTGATTTGATCTATGCGCGGCAGCATCAAAGCCTAGAGGATTGGCGCACAGAGTTGCGCCGCGCTCTATCCTTGGGATTGGATCACTTATCCGCCTATCAGCTCACAATCGAAGAGGGCACCGCCTTTGGCGCACGCGCCAAGATCGGCAAGCTCGATGGCCTACCTACTGAAGACTTGGCCGTTGATATGTATGATGTGACCCAAGAACTCTGCGATAATGCGGGATTGCCGGCATATGAGGTGTCCAACCATGCCAGCGATTTGGCGCAGTCTCGGCATAACTTGGTTTATTGGCGCTACGGCGATTATCTCGGCATAGGGCCTGGGGCCCATGGGCGTTTAACGCTCGGTGGTGTGAAATACGCGACAGCGACACCGCTTTCGCCAAATCTGTGGTTGGGTCAAGTGAAGCAAACGGGTTTAGGCGAAACCGCACGGGAAGAAATTTCCTCGTATGATCAAGCCGTTGAGGCGCTAATGATGGGGTTACGCCTCAGCGAAGGCGTATCTCTTGCACGGATCAGAAACCTATCAAATACTGCGGTTAATCTGGAAAAGTTAAATGAATTCAAAGAGTTAGGATTAATCGACCTAAATGGAGACAGGCTGAGTTGCACCGCGTCTGGACGGCCCGTGCTGAATGGGGTATTACGCGGCTTATTGGCCTAGGCCCCGCCACCCAAACGGCGCATCAGCTCGTCCAACGCTTCGAGATCTTTATAGCTGATTGAAATCTTACCAGCCCCAGACCCTGAATCATGGCTGATATCCACCTTCATGCCCAAAGCGGCTGACAAATCCGCCTCAATCGCGCGGGTATCAGCGTCTTTGGTCGGTGCTGTTGGGCGCGGTGATTTAGGTTTATCGCCTGCCGCACTTGCCAGTTTCTCAGCCTCACGCACCGATAACCCTTTGGCAATGATCTGGCGCGCCAGTTCCGAAGCATTGGGCGTTGTAATTAAGGCGCGGGCGTGACCCGCTGACAGGCGCCCTTCGCGCAGCATCGCCTGGACATCATCAGGCAACTGCAAAAGACGCATTAAGTTTGCGATATGACTGCGGCTTTTCCCCATCGCCTCAGCCAGTTTTTCTTGGGTATGGCCAAAACGATCAATCAGCTGCCGATACCCCATCGCCTCTTCGATTGGATTGAGATCAGCGCGCTGAATATTCTCGATAATCGCAATCTCGAGAACCTCAACATCTGTAAAATCCCGAATAATGACGGGCAATTCATGCAGTTGCGCCATTTGCGAGGCGCGCCAACGGCGTTCGCCAGCAACAATCTGATAATCACCATCGTGGTTTGGATCGGCGCGCACGATAAGGGGCTGAATAATGCCCTTTTCTTTAATCGATGCGGCAAGCTCCTCCAGTGCTTCTGGGGTGAAATTACGGCGCGGTTGTTCGGGATTGGGGCGAATACGCTCAATCGGCAATTTGGTATCCGCACGGCGCACTGGGGCGGGTTGCGATCCCTCGATATCTTGCGCTGGCGTGGCATTCACGGCTGGGCTCGTCCCCACATCAATGTCTTGCATTAATGCAGACAGACCACGCCCCAAACCGCGTTTATCCCGTTTACTCATTATCTTCTCCTAGCGCGACTTTACCGCATCGTGGCGCGCCACAATTTCTTCTGCAAGCGCCTTATAGGCCAGAGCGCCCGTTGAGGTTGCATCATAATCCAAAACAGTTTGCGCAAAGGATGGCGCTTCGGACAGGCGAACATTGCGCGGGATTTTGGTTTCATAAACCAATTCCCCCAAGGTTTGCCGTGCATCATCTTCAACCAATTTTGAAAGGTTATTCCGAAGATCATACATCGTCAAAACCACGCCTTCGATGCGCAGCTCCGAATTTGCACCTTCACGCACTTGGCGCACGGTCAACATGAGCTGTGACAAACCTTCCAATGCGAAAAATTCGGCCTGAAGGGGCACCAAGACAGAATCTGCAGCGACCAAAGCGTTGACTGTCAGAAGACTTAAGGATGGCGGGCAATCCATGAAAACATAATCATAGGCGCGCAAATCCGCCGCGCTAAACGCGTTGCGCAATAGGATAATACGTTTTTCATTATCGCTGAGTTCAACATCAGCCGAACTGAGATCGGTTGTCGCGGGAACAACATCAATGCCATCAACCTTGGTTTTCTGGGTCACATCCGCAAGTTTCGCGCCCTCAATGAGCAAATCATAGCTTGAGAGATCACGATCTTCGACACCCAACCCGGTCGAGGCATTGCCCTGTGGGTCAAGGTCAATCAGCAAAACACGTTTGCCCATTGCGGCCAATGCAGCGCCAAGATTGATTGTTGTGGTTGTTTTTCCAACCCCGCCCTTTTGGTTGGCAATCGCGATAATTCGTGGAGAGGCGCGTTCAGACACGGCGTAATTCCTTTATTTCTATGATTTGACCGTCGTCACTGGTTACGCTCGGATGAGTCTTGATCGACATCTGCCACGATTCCTTTGCGGTGTCGATTTCTTGCGGGGCAGATTGGCCCTTTAAAAACAAACATTGCCCATCTGTTGCTAAATGGCGATAGGACAGCATGCAAAGCTTGGACAAATCGCTAAGCGCGCGGGCAGAAATGATGTCAGCGTTTTGGAGTGGCGCTTCTTCGATCCTGCGGGACATCACATTTATAGATATCCCGACCTGACGCGCGACATCCCGCAAGAACGCGCATTTGCGCAAATCAGATTCTATGAAATGAAAGCTGATATCTGGGGATTTTTCTGCTGCAATAATTGCGCAAACCAATCCAGGAAAACCGCCGCCACTGCCCATATCTAGCCATTTTCCACTGGATTTTGCCGCCAATGGAAAGATTTGTGCAGAATCTACGATATGGCGCGACCACGCATCAGCTAATGTTGCAGGGGCGACCAAATTGATCGCCTTTTGCCATTTCACCAGCATATCAACGTAAATCTGCAATCGATCCAATGTTTCACGTGAAACAAAGGTGCTAAGATATGCCTGCGCCTCGCCTTCGGTCATGCGGATTTCCGTTGAATCTGGCGCAGTTTTGTCAGGATCAACGTCAAGGCGGCTGGGGTCATGCCATCAATTCGGCCCGCCTGCCCCAAATCACGTGGCTGCACTTTGGTCAATTTCTGCCGCAATTCTGTTGATAGCCCCTCGATCTCCATAAAATTAAGGGTTTCGGGGATTAATTGCGCCTCGTCCCGCTTAAGCGCCTGAACATCGCGCTCTTGGCGTTCAATATAGGCGGCATATTGCGCCTCTCGGTTAATCTGCGCCTTTGTCGCCACGCTGTGGTCGATCAATTCGGGCCAAATGGCCTCAAGATCGGAAAATTCTATGTCGGGGAAGGCCAAAAGCTCGACACCGCTACGGCGCTGACCATCTTGGTTCATATTTAATCCGTGCTTCTTTCCCTCAGATGGCGTCAGATTATGGTTCCGCAGGACGGTGTAGCAGGCGTCAATCTGGGCCATCTTGTCTTCGAATAAACGCTTGCGCGTCTCGTCCACTGTGCCGAGATCAATACCAAGCGGTGTAAGACGCTGATCCGCATTGTCCGCGCGTAAAGAAAGACGAAATTCGGCGCGCGAGGTGAACATGCGATAGGGTTCGCTGACACCGCGGGTCACCAAGTCGTCAATCATCACGCCGATATAGCTTTCACGGCGCGAGAATATCACGGCATCCCGCCCCTGCGCGGAACGCGCTGCGTTAACACCCGCCACAAACCCCTGCGCGGCCGCCTCTTCATATCCCGTTGTGCCATTGATTTGCCCAGCGAAATAAAGGTTTTTTACAGTCTTAACCTGCAAATCGGCCCCAAGCGCGCGGGGGTCTACAAAGTCATATTCAATCGCATATCCTGGTTGAAGGATCTCAACCGCTTCTAACCCAACCATCGAGCGGACATAATCCACCTGAACATCAGCGGGAAGCGAGGTTGAAATTCCGTTTGGATAAATAGTGTGATCCTCTAGACCTTCAGGCTCAAGGAACACTTGATGCGAGGTTTTATCGGCAAAGCGCACAATCTTATCTTCAATAGAGGGGCAATACCGGGGCCCAATCCCCTCTATATGCCCGCCATACATCGCAGAGCGGCCAAGATTGTTGCGGATAATCTCATGCGTTTTTTCATTGGTATGCGTGATACCGCAGGCAATTTGGCGCACATGTGGCTTATCCGATAGGAAAGAGAATAGCACGGGATCATCATCCGCAGGTTGGGTTTCCAAAATATCCCAATTAATCGTGCGCCCATCCAAACGCGGCGGCGTGCCTGTCTTCAAACGGCCAAGTGGCAAGGCAAAACTGTCGATCCGCTGCGCCAATTTCACCGAAGGCTTATCACCCATCCGTCCGCCAGGCATGCTTTTATCGCCAATATGGATAACCCCACGCAGGAATGTGCCTGTTGTCAAAACCACTGATTTCGCTGAAATCTCGGCACCATCCGCCAAAACAACGCCTGACACGGCCCCGTCTGTCCCAAGAAAATCGGCCACCTCACCCGCTATAATTGACAAATTCTCTGTTCTGGCGAGCAAATCTTGCATCGCAGCGCGGTATAGTTTGCGGTCAGATTGCGTGCGCGGGCCCTGAACCGCGGGGCCTTTTCGGCGATTCAGCAAGCGAAACTGAATACCTGAGCGATCCGCAGCCAAACCCATAACACCCCCTAGGGCATCAATCTCACGCACCAGATGGCCTTTACCCAAGCCGCCAATGGCTGGATTACAGGACATAACGCCAATATTATCGAAGGATAATGTGACTAGCGCGGTTTTTGCGCCCGCCCGCGCGGCTGTATGAGCGGCCTCTGCACCTGCATGGCCACCCCCAATCACAACAACATCGAAATCATGATGTTTCACGTGAAACACTCCGCTATTCTTATTTACCGAGGCAAAATTGCGAAAAGATTTCGCCCAAGACCATCTCAACATCAACACGGCCAATCAGCGAATCCAACTTTCTTATAGCATATCGCACATATTCCGCAGCTATGTCTGTGTGACTGTCGCCTTTTGCAAGGGCGATCTGTGCGTCATCCAGACCTTGCCGCGCATCAAGCATTGCTTGGCGATGGCGCATATGGGTTGCGGTGGCAACATTCGCGGCGCGATCCGATAAGCGCGCTGAAATTAGCGCGATCAACTCATCCACGCCCTGACCCGTCTGTCCTGACACAGAAATCCCGCTGCCGTGCTGCATGTCGGCCTTACCCAATATGGATATATCATCAGCATCTAAATCAAAGGGCGGCTGTTCCTCTGGGTTAGATTTCAGAAAAACCCGCAAATCTGCGGATTTTGCACGATCAATCGCCCGCTCAACACCGATGCATTCAATCGTGTCTGTGCTGTCACGGATGCCAGCAGTATCGAGTAACGTCACAGGCAGGCCACCAAGATCGAGGCGCACCTCAATCACATCGCGGGTTGTTCCCGCTATTTCTGAGGTGATCGCAATATCCCGCCCAGAAATAGCGTTCAACAGCGTGGATTTCCCCGCGTTTGGCGCACCAATTATAGCAACCTCAAACCCGTCACGGATACGTTCAGCCACCAAACTGCCTGCAATTTCCACATCCAAACTCTGCACCACCTGAGTGATAAGGCCCTGCACCTCAGGGGTCACGTCAGTGGGCACTTCCTCATCCGCGAAATCAATCGTCACTTCTATCAATACTGTCGCGCGCAACAAATGCTGCCGCCACTCTTCAACCAGCTTTCCCAAATGTCCCGAAAAAACACGGCTGGCTTGGCGTCTTTGCGCCTCTGTTTCTGCATTGATCAGATCACCCAGCCCTTCAACCTGAGCGAGATCAAGCTTGTTATTTTCAAGGGCGCGGCGCGTAAACTCGCCAGGTTCGGCCATACGGGCGCGGCCACTCTCGGATAAAGCTGCAAGTATGGCTTTCACAACAGCGGGGCTGCCATGGCAATGGAGCTCAATCACATCTTCGCCTGTAAAACTATGTGGCGCCTGAAATCGCAACGCCAAAACATGGTCAATAATTTGGTCTTTATCCTTGAAAGGTCGAAGCCGAAATTGACCAACGTCTGGAAGGCCGCCAAGAAATATGGAGCATAAATCGACTGCCTCCGCACCCGATACCCGAATAACGGAAACGCCCGCCCGACCATTGGCCGAGGCGAGCGCGAAGATGGTATCCGCAATAAAGCCTGACATCTTAGGTGTTCATAGAATCGAAGAATTCCGAGTTCGTTTTGGTCTGTTTCAATTTAGAAATCAGGAATTCAATCGCGTCTGTAGTGCCCATTGGGTTCAAGATGCGGCGCAAGACATAGGTTTTCTGCAAATCGCCCTTATCGACCAAAAGGTCTTCCTTACGGGTACCAGATTTCAAAATATCCATAGCTGGGAAGACGCGCTTATCCGCCACTTTACGATCCAGCACGATTTCCGAGTTACCCGTGCCCTTAAATTCTTCAAAGATCACTTCGTCCATACGGCTGCCAGTATCGATCAAGGCGGTTGCTATAATTGTCAGCGATCCACCTTCTTCGATGTTACGCGCCGCACCAAAGAAACGCTTAGGGCGTTGCAAGGCGTTTGCGTCAACGCCGCCTGTCAAAACCTTACCCGATGATGGGACAACAGTGTTATACGCGCGCCCCAAACGGGTAATAGAATCGAGCAAAATAACAACATCGCGCTTATGTTCGACAAGGCGTTTTGCTTTTTCGATAACCATTTCCGCCACGGCAACGTGACGCGTTGCAGGTTCGTCAAAGGTTGAGGATACAACCTCACCCTTAACCGAGCGCTGCATATCCGTCACTTCCTCGGGCCGTTCATCAATCAATAAAACAATCAAATAGCACTCTGGATGGTTCGTTTCGATAGAATGCGCAATGTTCTGCAAAAGCACGGTTTTACCCGTGCGTGGCGGGGCAACAATCAAGGCACGCTGCCCTTTACCGATGGGCGATACCAAATCAATGATGCGTGCGGAACGATCTTTGATTGTTGGATCTTCGATCTCCATCTTCAACCGCTCATCAGGATAAAGCGGCGTCAGGTTATCAAAGGCAACCTTATGGCGTGCCTTTTCTGGCACTTCAAAATTGATCTTGGAAACCTTGGTGAGGCCAAAGTAATTCTCTGTCTCGCGGGGTGCAGCAATCACACCCTCGACCGTGTCACCCGTGCGCAAGCTATGCTGCCGGATCATGTCAGGGGAGACATAAATATCGTCCGGGCCTGGAAGATAATTTGCTTCGGGCGAGCGCAAGAACCCAAACCCGTCTTGCAAAACTTCCAGCACACCGTCGCCGTAAACATCCCACCCTTCTTCTGCGCGCTCTTTGAGAATGGCGAACATCATGTCGCCTTTGCGCATGGTCGAGGCGTTCTCGATCTCCAGTTCTTCTGCCATGGACAGAAGATCTTTAGGTGATTTTGCCTTTAGATCAGCAAGATTGAGAGAGTTAACTGTCATGAGGGTTCCATATGCCTCTTGAGACGCATCGCGTTTAAGGGCTTTTGCACAATTGGGAAGGATAGTGATCGGACGATCACTTAGTCTGTCTTCTACGCACAGATGGAACCCAAGTCAATCTGAAGCACAGCACGTAGAATTTTGTCCGTGTTAAAAATGAAAATAATAAATTTAAGAAAAGGATGATGATTTGGTTATGCAGTGCAAAACTTTGGAAACTTATTTATCATTACTTTATCAACAGGCCTTCCGTTGGGGATGATATTTACCCCCAAAAGCCGAAATTCTATAAAAATAAGTAATATCAATTAGTTAGTGAAAAATTAAGAATGAACAACTGTGGAAAACTTTGGGATATTTCCGTGTGTGTCGTATCTTCTCCAACCCACTCGGATAGAACTTACACCCGTGGATAACCGACAGATAATTTTCCGCTACGTTACAATGACCTGTGGTTGAAGGGGTGCATGTGACTATGTCATCACTTGATCCAAGGGCTTATCCCCAAGACTTCCCACGGAATTATCCAATGCAAAAAATCATCTTGGCGTCCCAATCGGCAGTCCGACAGCAGCTTTTACAGAACGCTGGGGTGTCATTTATCGCAGAAAATGCGCGAATCGATGAATCGTTATTAAAGACATCATTGTTGGCCGAAGGTGCCCCGCCGCGCGATTTGGTAGATCAATTGGCTGAGGCCAAAGCCGCCAAACTTGCCCGAAAAAATCCTGATGCTGTTGTTATTGGCTGCGATCAGATTTTGGAATTTGAAGGCGATATTCTGTCAAAGCCAGACAGTCTGGAAGACGCGCGCGCGCAATTGACAATGCTCCGTGGAAAATCGCACAAACTCATGTCCGCCGCGGTGATCTATCACGAGGCGCAGCCAATTTGGCGCCATATCGGTGTCGTGCGTCTCTTTATGGCAGAATTTAGTGACAGCTATCTTGACGCCTACCTTTTCCGAAATTGGCCCGATATCGCACAGGCAGTTGGCGCTTATATGCTTGAATCCGAGGGCATTCGTCTGTTTTCTCGGATCGAGGGCAGCTATTTTGATGTTCTGGGCCTGCCATTAACCGAAGTTCTGAACTTCTTGGCACTGCGAGGGTTTATAGAAAGATGACAGCATCGGTGCCACTTGCGGCCGTTATTGGTGACCCAATTGGTCATAGCAAATCCCCCCTGTTGCATGGGTTTTGGCTGCGGGCCTATCAGATTTCGGGCCATTATGTGCCGCTGCATGTAACATCTGGCGACTTAGGACAGGTTCTGGCTGCGATGCAGCGGATGGGGTTTGTTGGCGCAAATGTGACGATTCCCCATAAAGAAACTGTTTTGGAATTGGCCGATATTGTCACTGATCGCGCGCGTGCGATTGGCGCCGCCAATACCCTAACCTTTCACAAAGATGGCAAAATCGAGGCTGATAATACAGATGGCCACGGATTTCTTGCCAATATTCAACAAAACGCGCCCGCATTCGATGCAAAGGATGGCCCTGCTGTTATTCTTGGTGCGGGCGGGGCGGCAAAGGCGGTCATCTATGCATTGCTAGAGGCAGGTGCACCGCAGGTGCGGGTGCTGAACCGTAATCTTGACCGCGCAAAAAACCTATCTGCCCGATTTGGGGATCGCGTTTCTGTGCATGAGATGTCAGATCTTCCAAACCTTCTTGGGGATTGTAATCTTCTGGTCAATACCACATCCCTAGGCATGATTGGCCAGCCACCCCTTGCGGTGGATCTGAGTAATTTACCAAAAACCGCCGTTGTGAACGATATTGTTTATGCCCCTCTTGAAACTGATCTCTTAAAACAAGCGCGTGCCATGGGCGCAGGCGCGGTTGATGGTTTGGGGATGCTTTTGCACCAAGCCGCGCCTGGTTTTGCGAAATGGTTCGGAAAAGAGCCCGCTGTTACCGATGAGCTGCGTCGCGCGGTTTTGGCAAAATGAGTTTTCTTCTTGGTCTTACTGGCTCAATTGGGATGGGCAAAAGCACCACCGCAGATATGTTTCGTGAGGCGGGTGTTCCTGTGTGGGATGCCGATGCAACAGTTGCTAAGCTATATGGCAAAGGTGGCGCTGCGGTGGCACCGCTTTCAGCGTTGAATATGGGGTTGATCCAAAATGATGCGGTGGATCGGGAAGCGTTGAAAAATTGGGTCAAAACAGACCCGAACGCGCTTAATCGGCTTGAATCACTTATTCATCCCCTTGTGGCTGCAGATCGGGCCGAATTCATTGACGACCATGCAGAACAGTCCCTGATTGTTTGCGACATTCCGCTTCTTTATGAAACAGGCGCGGATCAATGGCTTGATGCCGTTTTGGTTGTGACAACTGATGCCGAAACGCAGAAAGCCCGCGTCATGGCACGGGCGGGAATGGATTCTGCGCTTTTTGATCGAATTCTTGCGCGCCAGATGCCAAATTCTGACAAAATTGCCCGCGCGGATTATGTGATAGAAACGAATAGTTTTGAGGGTGCGCGCAAAGCCGTGCATGATTTGATCAACGATTTAACGGCAAGGGCAACGTGATGCGCGAGATTGTTCTAGACACCGAAACCACAGGGTTTGAGCCGTCCGAAGGGCACCGTATTGTCGAAATTGGCGCGGTTGAATTGTGGAACCACCTGCCAACAGGTAAGACATATCACCAATACATCAACCCCGAACGCGCGATGCCGCAAGAGGCGTTTAATGTCCACGGATTGGGCGATGAGTTTTTAGCTGATAAACCAGTTTTTGCCGCCATTGCGCAAGATTTTCTGGATTTTGTCGGTGATGCAAAGCTGGTCATTCATAATGCAAGCTTCGATATGAAGTTTTTGAATGCAGAACTTGGATGGGTGAACAAACCACTTTTGCGAAATGATCAGGCGATCGACACGCTGGCTATAGCGCGGCGCAAATTCCCTGGATCACCCGCAAGTCTTGATTCCCTATGTCGCCGTTTTGGTGTCGATAATTCTATGCGCGAAAAACACGGCGCGCTTTTGGATTCGGAAATCTTGGCCGAAGTCTATCTCGAGTTGATCGGGGGCAAGCAACCTGATTTTGCCCTCTCGCCAGATGATCAGGACAAAGATCGTGATGTTGTGCAGCCAATGCGCCGCGCCTCCGCGCGACCAGAACCCCTTAAGCCGCGTTTGACGGATGAAGAAATCGCCGCCCATCAAGACTTCATCTCCGAGATGGGCGACAAGGCTGTTTGGATGCGTTAACGCTTAGGCATCTGCCTTTTGTTCGGTCATTTTCCGCGCCAATTCATTGCGATAAAGCGCAACAAAATCAATTGTGTCGAGGTTCAGCGGCAAATACCCACCGTCCCGCGTGACGTCTGAAACGATGCGGCGGATGAACGGGAAAAGCATCCGAGGGCATTCGATCATCAGATACGGGTGGAGCTGTTCTTCGGGCACGTTGTCGATGTGGAAGATGCCAGCATAATCAAGGTCTACGCGAAAGATTGGTTCGGGGGTGTCCCCTTTGGTTTTTGCTTCAATCGTCACTTTTACGATGACGTCATACTGCTTTTCCGTGGGCCGCTTTCCGCCATCGAGCGCCACACGCAATTGAATGTCGGGCTGACCCGCACCTTGAACCGATTTTTGCGCTGCGATGTTCTCAAACGACAAATCTCGCACGAATTGGCCCAAGATTTTCATTTGCGGCATTACGGGTTGTTGTTGTGCTGCGCTGTCCTGCGCGGCATCCGCATCTTTTTTCGCCATCTTTCATCTCCCAAAGGCAAATTTTTAAGGCGTCTTAACAGCCCGATCCAAAAGCCTCAATGCCGTGTCCATCCCGATGGGCCATGCGGGTCTGTATCCAAGATCTCGCCATCTTCATCTATGATTGTGCCAGATTGGCTACGAAAATTGGCTCGGCTTTGAAAACTAGTGGTTTTTATGCGTGATTTGACCTGAAGGATCAAAAATTGTCGGACGGGCGGCACCAACAAGGAAAATCCAATCGCATCGGTGAAAAATCCAGGTGTTAGCAACAGGGCGCCCGCAATTAGGATCATGGCTCCATGGGCCAGCGGTTCGGTTGGGTCATTTAATTCGTTAAAGCTGGAGCGGATCTGCGACAGCGCCAGCGACCCTTGCGATCTGACCAACCATGTTCCCAAAATTGCCGTTAAAACGACCACAGCCAAGGTTGGCCATAACCCAATAAATCCGCCAATTTGAATGAACAAGCCAATCTCAATCAGCGGAATCGCCAGAAAAAGAACAAATAACCACATTTTTTCAGCCTTTCCCGCAGATAGTCGGTAAAACCGCGCCCAGCTTCATGGACTTGGCCCCCTTCCCTCCCTACATATGAACCTCAAGCGCAGTCTAAAACCCCTGCGGCCACATTAGCCTGTATCAAAATTGGATTGAGACCCACATGAACTCATCATTTCTTTCCCTTTTGGTTCTCGCGGCAATCGCGATCTTTTTGATCCTGCGGTTGCGCGCCGTTCTTGGCACGCGTGAGGGGTTTGAGAAATCGCCCGAAGTCGTAAAAACCTCAAAATCCGCACAATCCCGTAATTTTGAGGTGATCGAGGGCGGCCCTGATCGGGATATCACCGATCATGTTCCCGAAGGATCAGAAAGCGCCCGTGCCTTGGCCGCGATGAAATCCGCAGAGCCCAGTTTCGCGGTGGGAGAATTTTTGACTGGTGCGCGCGGCGCCTATGAAATGATTCTCATGGCGTTTGAACGTGGCGATATTTCGGAAGTGCGCGATTTCCTATCCCCCGAGGTTGCCGAGAGCTTTGACGAGGTTATCGAAGCGCGCCGTGCACAAGGCCTTGAGATTGAAGCAAATTTTGTGGGTCTCAATGATATAGCTGTTCAAGAAGCCCAGTTTGACGCCACCTCGCGCGAAGGTGAGGTCACGGTTCGTTTCGCTGCAGAACTGACCTCTGTGGTGCGCAATTCCGATGGTGAAATTGTCGAAGGCAGCGCAACTGAAATCAAACGCCAGCGGGACGTTTGGACCTTCGCCCGCGAAATGGGCAGCCGCAATCCAAATTGGGTTTTGGTTGCCACAGGCGCCTGATCCTAGCGTAAGGACTGCGTGGTGACTTATCCCCAACCCATAGGATTTTCCGATCTTTTGGGTTGGGATGACGAGGATTACGCCGAAATCCTTTCAATTTTCCAATCTCAAACGGATTTGGCGATAGTTGATTTTATTGTGGCCGCCCGCAAGGTTAGCCCCTCACAGGCCCGCGCGTTTTTTCAATCAAATTTTCAGCCTCTCAGATTTGGCCCCGCTCTTTCTGGGCATATCACGGGATATTACGAACCCGTTTTGCCCGCCCGCGCCGCGCCAGATGCAGAATACAGGTTCCCACTCTACGCCGCCCCAAAAAATATGCCGGAGATTTGGGCGACACGCGCCGAAATCGAAGCGGGCAATTTGCTTTCGGGGCAAGGATTGGAACTGGCCTATCTCAACTCGCGCATAGACCAGTATTTTTGCCATATCCAAGGATCTGTTGCCGTGACCTACCCAGATGGTGAGACGCGCCGCTTTGGGTTTGCGGCAAAAAACGGGCATCCCTATCGTTCGATTGGGGCTGAATTGGTTGCCATGGGTGAAATCAGCGCGAAAGAGATCACCGCAGATTGGGTCAAAGATTGGCTCAGACACCACCCAAACCAAATGGATGCGCTTTTACAGAAAAACCCCTCTTATATCTTCTTTGAACCGCGTCACGAAAATGGCGCGGTCGGTGCTGCAGGGCAGGTTTTGACCGCGAACCGCTCGATCGCGATTGATCCTGCATATATCCCTTATGGACTGCCCGTCATGGTTGCGGGAGAGACGCGCGCAGCGCGGATTTATTTTGCCCAAGATTGTGGAACTGCCATTAAAGGCGCGCAGCGCGCCGATATTTTCTGTGGATCAGGTGATGCTGCGGGTAGGAGTGCGGGCGCAATAAATGAACCCGCCAGCTTGACCGTGCTTTGGCCCAAGGGTCATGCTTTGCCCAATCGATGGGCAGGATAAGCCATGGCAAAAAAACCAAAAAACCTAAGCAGTGAAGACCGCGTTTTATGGGATCGCGTGGCACGCAGTGCTAAGCCATTGAAACGTGCCGCCGCCAATTTCTATCTTGAAAAACCCGACACGGCGACAATTCCGCCGCGTGAAATTGTCGATCTCACACCAAAGTTGGATCTCAGTGACTTTGACATTGGGCTGACAGCCCCATCTGAGAAACCGCAAAACCCGCCTGAAAAGCGCGGCGTTCGTATGGATAAAAAATTGCATGGCCGCATGGTTCGGGGAAAGTTGCAGCCAGAGGCGAAAATTGACCTTCACGGCATGACACAGGCCCAAGCCCATCCTGCGTTGCAGCGATTTATCCTTGACTGCCATGCGCGCGGATATCGTTTGGCCCTTGTGATTACGGGCAAGGGCAATCTGTCTAGCGGCCGCCATTATGACCCGATTGCGCCCGCCCGTGGGGTATTGCGGCAAAACGTGCCACGTTGGCTGCGCCACCCATCAATCGCGGGCTATATCCTTGATATTCGTGAGGCGCATATTCGTCATGGCGGGGCGGGTGCGCTCTATGTCTATCTCAGGAAATAGAGACTATAGCACATAGCGACTAAGATCGGCCTTACCTGCCAAGTCGGCGAGATAGGTTTGCACATATTTTTCATCAACGACCACGCTTTCGCCGCTTCTGTCAGGCGCTGTAAAGCTCAGCTCCTCGAAAACACGCTCCAGCACGGTATAAAGGCGCCGCGCACCGATATTCTCGACTGATTTATTCACATCTGCCGCGATTTTGGCCAAGGCCTTGATTCCATCTTCGGTGAACTCAACAGTCACCTTTTCGGTCGCCATCAAAGCCGAATATTGGCGGGTCAGGGCATTATCAGTTTCCGTCAAAATGCGGGTGAAATCATCCTCGGTGAGTGCCTGCAATTCCACCCGTATGGGCAAAC
This sequence comes from Roseobacter sp. HKCCA2468, assembly GCF_037805105.1. Lineage (NCBI taxonomy): Bacteria > Pseudomonadati > Pseudomonadota > Alphaproteobacteria > Rhodobacterales > Roseobacteraceae > Roseobacter > Roseobacter sp. HKCCA2468. The sequence continues at coordinate 228,784 of NZ_JBBLYN010000002.1, read as the reverse complement.
GCCCCTGAAGTTCTGGCAACAGGTCAGAGGGTTTTGCGATGTGAAATGCGCCAGAGGCAATGAACAGGATATGGTCTGTTTTCACGGGCCCATGTTTTGTTGAGACTGTTGTCCCTTCTATCAGAGGCAATAGATCACGCTGCACCCCTTCGCGGCTGACATCCGCCCCGCGGGTTTCCGCGCGCGCGGCGACCTTGTCAATTTCGTCAATAAAGACGATGCCATTTTCTTCAACGGCCCGAATGGCCTCTTTCGTGACTGTTTCTTGATCCAAAAGCTTATCAGCTTCTTCACCGATAAGGATTTCATAGCTCGCCGCCACAGTCATCTTCTTGCGGATTTTCCGCCCGCCAAAGGCCTTGCCGAATATATCACCAAGGTTCATGCCGCCGCCCATTGTCCCCATTTGCGGCTGACCTGGAACTTCAAACATGGCCATTGGGTTGGATTGATCCGCAACTTCCAATTCAATGACAGTGTCGTCCAATTCCCCTGAGCGGAGTTTCTTGCGGAACATCTCGCGGGTTTGGTCACGCGCATCGGCGCCCGCAAGCGCCTCGATCACACGATCTTCGGCGGCTTTGTGCGCCTTGGCCGTAACTTCTTCGCGCATATGGTCGCGCACCATAATTTGCGCGGCATCGACCAGATCACGGATGATCTGCTCGACATCACGACCGACATAGCCCACCTCTGTAAATTTTGTCGCCTCAACTTTGAGAAACGGGGCGCGGGCCAGTTTCGCCAAACGGCGGCTGATTTCTGTTTTACCCACACCAGTCGGCCCGATCATTAGAATATTTTTTGGGTAAACTTCATCACGCAAATCATCCCCAAGTTGCTTGCGCCGCCACCGATTGCGCAGGGCAACCGCCACCGCGCGCTTTGCATCGGCTTGCCCAATGATGAAACGATCCAATTCCGATACGATTTCGCGGGGGGTCAGGTCGGTCATTTTGCGATCCGCTCTACTGTGAGGTTGCCATTGGTATAGACGCAAATATCAGCCGCAATTTCCATTGCGCGGCGGGCCACATCTTCGGCGGATTTATCGCTATCCATCATCGCGCGGGCCGCGGCCAATGCGTAATTTCCGCCTGACCCAATCGCGGCAATCCCGTGTTCTGGTTCTAAAACATCGCCCGCGCCCGTGATGACATATAGCTCGGATCCATCTGTGACGATCAACATCGCCTCGAGCTTTTGTAGATACTTATCCGTGCGCCAATCTTTCGCCAATTCAACACTGGCGCGCTGTAATTGGCCTGGTGTTGCCTCAAGCTTTGCTTCGAGACGCTCAAGCAAGGCAAACGCATCTGCAGTCGATCCTGCAAATCCTGCGACCACCTCATACCCACCCGGGGAAAGGCGGCGGACTTTGCGTGCTGTGCCTTTGATCACGGTTTGGCCAAGACTGACCTGACCATCACCTGCAACCACAACCTCGTTACCCTTGCGCACACCGATAATGGTTGTGCCATGCCAATCTGGAAAACTATTCGACATGTTTACCCTTTCATGTTCCGCCCAATATGGAAGCGACACGATCAGATCACAACCACCGCTTCGGCCAATTTTTGCGGCGGGGCACACGAAAGGCCAGCATCGGCATCATCCACGCTTTGCGAAATCTATTAAGATCAAGCGATTCATGAACACCTGTCACGGTCTCACCATTGATTTTGGTTCGCACCATGGCACGGTTGTAAAATGGGGCGTCTAACATGGGCCGAACCTCATGTGGGGCAAAATCTGGATCCGCACGGGTTTCACGGTGCACCCCCCAAAAAGCGGATTTGAACCTTGCAGTGCGCGGCGCATCAACGGGTGATGCCTTGCCTGTTTCATCAAAGGCAATGGCGGCCGCAAGATTGCTGCCATCGCAGCGCGTTGCATCATAGAAACAACAAGCGCCCTCTCGCGTTGGAAAGCGGCCCCATGTCCAGTAATCAAAATCTTCCTCTAAGGCGCGAGTGCCAAAATTGGCATCAAAATATCCATGCCCAGACCATGACCAACCTGCATTTTCGAGACGAACCTGGATATCGGCAACGGGTGCGAAAGGGCGCCAAATATGCGCGCCATCATTGCAGAGCGGTAATTCCACATTCGTCACTGCACGAGGGGTTAGTGTCACTTTGCCGCGCAACCGCCCGCCATGTGGTGTTGTGCGTTCATCAATATGAATGGTGAGGGCTGACCCGTCCCAAGACAGGTGACTAGGGCCTATTTTCATTTGCGTTTCCGAAAGCTCTAGCGCATCTCGGCCCCGATCTGTCATCGTCCAACGGCCGCCTTTGCCATAGGTGACAACATTCAAGCAGCAATGATCTTCGGGGTCTTTGCGCCCCGACCAACGATACCACGGCGAGAAAACTGACCCGATGAAGGCGATGATTGAAATAGCCTTGGTTCCGTCATCGCTTATGCCGTCGATATACCACCACGCATAGCCGTTGGGCGGGACGGCAAGGTTAAAGCATGGTCCGTCAAGATCGCCTCGGCCGCGTGCCGTCCTGAGAGGCAAGCCATCGGAATTCCCGCCCCCGGATGGGTACCGCCCCCCGCCAAGTATAGACCCTTGAGAGACGTCCGCGCCCGTGGCCGTTTCAATGCTGCCGTCATTCCATGTGGGCTCAGCCCGTAAAGGGATCCGCGCGAGGCGGGAAACATCGTTGCGAAATCCTGTGGTGTCATCAATGCGCTGTCGGGGATCGGGTCGGGAAAGATCAGCCCGCGATCCGCTAATGTTTGAAATGTCAGATGACGACATGCGGCCACCTCCCTTTCTGTTGGGGCCTCGGTTGGCGCGCCGTTCATGATAATTTCAAATCTTTGCAGCGCCGTATCTGTGTTAGAGTTGAGCCCAGAATCCTGAGCGCAGATATAAAGTGTTGGATCACGCGGCAGCGCACCATTTTCGATAGGGTCAAATTCGCTGCGTTGGTCATCACCAAAAAATACGTTGTGATGGGCCAGGGTCTTGCCCCAAGCGCGGGAGGCGAAACTCCAAACATAGGCAGATAGGCTGCGCGGTTCGACCTGCGCGCGCGTTACACGGGGTGCGTGGTCTTGGCCCAGCAGCCCAATATGAATCGCCCGTGGGTCACCATTAAACACCACAATATCTGCCGCCACATGCCGACTATCTGAAAGGGTGACGCCAGTGACATGATCCGCATCTTTTGTAATGGCCTCGATGGATTGCCCAAGCTGAAACTCGACACCCATGGATTGCCCGATATTCTGCATCGCGCGGGCCAGTTGATGCACACCGCCTTTGACCCGCCACACGCCCGCCGCCTCGGATTGCCAAATCAGCGAAAGCAGCGCGGGGCTAAGATAAGGGTTGCCGCCAACATAGGTGGAATAACGCGCAAAAACTTGTGCCAAACGGGGATCGCTGAACCGCTTAAAAATCGCCTGCGCCAAAGTTTGATGCGGGGCCATTGCGCGCAGCAGATGCGGTGATTTCAAAACCGTGAGCGTCAAATCCGTTTGTCGCGGATCAGCGCGCAGCATCATTGGCCCTTCGAATGCTGAAAAAAGCGCGGCCGTATCTTGGTGGAATTTGAGAAACTCGCCGCGCGCCTTGGAGCCTGAAAAGCGATCAATGGCTGTAAGCGTTTCTTCGAGATTAGCATGAAAATCTAACGCGCTGCCATCTGGCCAGAAATGGCGGGCAAGGATGTCATCCTGTGTTAGCGTCACATGATCCTCAAGCCTCAAACCTAATGTTTGAAACAGATTGTCAAACACATGGCGCATCGTCACCACTGTTGGCCCCGCATCAATCGGCCCCGCAGCAGATGGCACTTGCCGCATTTTGCCGCCGACATGGGGCATCGCATCAAAGACTGTGACCTGACATCCCGCATGCGCGAGGCGCAGCGCGGTTGAAAGACCGCCCATACCTGCACCGATCACCACGGCGCGGGGCCTGACAGGTGCAATAGGGCGGGTCACAGTGTTGCGTCTTTCATTCGGGCCACTCTCGAGATTATGTCAGATATTGTTGACATATTCCCGCAAACTGTCCAGTCTAATTTACATATGCGTGGGATCCTCCGCGCAAACCTCGATGAAGGCTGAGTGACCATGTCCCTGTCCGCCCGCATAGAATCAGCGATCTCTGCTGCCCTCTCTTTAGCCGTGAAAGAGCCTGCACCACGCAAATTGGCGCAAGCCTTGGATCATGCCGTCAATCCGGGCGGCGCGCGGATCAGGCCGACCATCTCCCTTTCGGTGGCGAAGGCCTGCGGGGATGATAAGCCGAATCTTTCAAACGCGGCTTGCGCGGCGATTGAGCTTATCCACTGCGCCAGCCTCGTTCATGATGACCTACCTTGTTTTGACAATGCGGATTTGCGGCGCGGAAAGCCCACGGTGCATATCGCTTATTCGCAACCCATTGCGGTTCTCGCAGGTGATACGCTGATTGTTTTGGCCTTTGAGGTCTTGGCCCGTGCTGCGGTGGATGATCCACAGCGTGCAGTTGAGATGATCAAAATCCTCAGCCAAGCCACAGGCATGCCCAATGGAATTTGCGCAGGCCAAGGCTGGGAAAGCGAGGATAAGATAGACCTGTCCGCCTATCATCGGTCGAAAACAGGCGCATTGTTTGTTGCCGCCACCAAAATGGGTGCCGCTGCTGCGGGGGAAGATCCCGAACCTTGGACAGAACTGGGCGCTCGGATTGGCGAGGCGTTCCAAGTTGCCGATGATCTGCGTGACGCGCTTTACGATGAAAAAACCTTGGGTAAGCCCGTGGGTCAGGACGATCTCAACGGGCGACCTAATGCTGTTTCACAACTGGGCGTGCGCGGCGCCGTTTCGCGGTTGGAGGATATTTTATCTGGCGCGATTGCCTCGATTCCGTCTTGTGCGGGTGAAGCGGCGCTGTGTGACATGGTGCGCGTATATGCAGAGCGGCTTACGCCTGTTTTGCCCGCACATCACGCGGCCGAATGAGATATGGCTGCTATCTCCCCAAGTGACGAACCGCGCCCAAGATTTTGGGATAAATGGCGCGCGCGCTATTTGGATTTGGTGGGTTCAGCTGCATTTCAATCATGGGCAGCGCGTTCCCTCTTTACGCGTGCGGCTGCAAAACGGGATGGCGAGCGGCTCTTTGATTTGGTGGCAGGCTTTACCTATAGCCAGATTTTGCAGGCCTTTGTTGCGCTTGATCTGCCACGCCATTTGCGCGCCTGCCCTGCTTATCCTGCCGAATTGGCCGTAAAGATTGATGCGCCCGAAAGACGGATTTCTGTCTTATGTCAAGCCGCAGCCAGTCTTGGGCTTTTGACCCGTTTGCGGGATGGGCGCTATGCCTTGGCGCGGTTGGGGGCCGCGATCAATGGCGTGGGTGGTCTGCGCGACATGATCTTGCACCATGATATTCTATATCGCGATTTGGGCCCTGCCGAAGGGTTTTTTCGGGGGGAAACAGACCCAGACCTTGCACGGTTTTGGCCCTATGTTTTTGGGGCCGCTGCGGCGGAAGATCCTGCTACGGCAGAGCGCTATTCGCATTTGATGTCTAAGACTCAAAATCTTGTAAGTGACGAAATCCTCGCAAGCCTGTCCTTTGCGAAGGCGCAGCATGTCATGGATATCGGGGGTGGCACGGGTGTGTTCTTGGCGGCCTGTGCCAAGGCGCATCCAGATGTTCAAGTGACCCTTTTTGATTTGCCGCAGGTGGCGGCACTGGCACAAGATCGGTTTGAGCGCGCAGGCATTGCCGCGCGGGCCACGATTGTCTCGGGCAGTTTCCGCGATGATCCTTTGCCAATTGGGCCTGATCTCATCACCCTTATTCGTGTTCTTTACGATCACGAGGATGAAACCGTGCTTCGATTGCTGAAATCGGCTCATGCCGCTTTGCCCGAAGGCGGTAAGATCGTCATCGCCGAGCCGATGTCAGGCGGGCAAACGCCAGATCGCAGCGCGGATGCGTATTTCGCGCTCTATTGTATGGCGATGGGCACAGGCACAGTCCGCAGTGCCGCCCAAATCGGCGAATTATTGTCGAAAGCAGGGTTTGCGCGGGTTTCGCCCGTCAAAACGGGGCGTCCATTTGTGACGCGGATCGTTACAGCTGAAAAGACTGTCAACAAAAGCTGACAATCTTTTTGTATAAACTGTCCATTTTAATTGACATACAGTGCTGTAATATTAAACTGACAGATGACTCATAGTGGAATCTCAATGCGTCTTGAGGCGCGATTTGATCCGAAAACCAAGGGGAAGTGCGACCGTGCACGCGACCGCCGTCATACTCGAAGGGCCAAAGAAAATAGGGCTCGGACAGGTTAGCCTCGTGGCGCCTTCGCCAGAGGATATGGTTGTGCGCGTGTGTCACTCTGGCATTTCCACAGGAACCGAAAAACTGTTCTGGTCTGGCCGCATGCCGCCCTTCCCAGGCATGGGTTATCCCCTGATCCCCGGCTATGAAGCCGCTGGTGAGGTCGTTTCAACACCGAAAAATTGCGAATTTTCGGTTGGTGATCATGTTTTTGTGCCGGGCGCGAATTGCTACGGCGATGTGCGTGGCCTGTTTGGCGGTGCGTCTTCCGTGTTGGTCACTGCGCCAGAGCGCGCCGTGCGCATTGATCGTGCAAGCGGCCCCGAAGGTGCGCTTTTGGCTTTGGCTGCCACTGCCTATCATGCGCTCGCGGGCCATGACTTGCCTGATCTGATCGTGGGTCATGGCGTATTTGGTCGTCTCTTGGCGCGTCTTACTTTGGCGCTGGGCGGCCCCGCCCCGACTGTATGGGAGGTTAATCCTGCCCGTGTTACAGGCGCAGAGGGATATCTCGTTACCAATTCCACCGATGATACGCGCCGTGATTATCGCTGCATCTACGATGCTTCGGGCGTGGCGGCGTTGTTGGATGAAATGATTGGGCGCCTGACCAAGGGCGGTGAAGTCGTCTTGGCAGGTTTCTATCCCGAATCTCTCGAATTCGCCTTTCCGCCCGCCTTCATGCGTGAGGCGCGGCTGCGGATCGCGGCGGAATGGACGCGCGCCGACTTGGTCGCTACCCGCGATTTGATCGAAGCGGGACAGCTTAGCCTTGGTGGTTTGATCACGCATCAACTGCCCGCCGCAGAGGCAAGCCTCGCCTATCCTCAAGCCTTTGAAGATGCCGCTTGCCTGAAAATGATTTTGAATTGGGAGAAGCCAGAATGACCCTCGATGTTCCCAATCTCAAGGATTTCGATGCCCGCCTGCGCGATGAGGCGCAGCAAGAGCCGACCCTCGAAGTGCCTCAGGGCGAACCCACTAAGAAAACGCAGATCATTGCGATTTATGGGAAGGGCGGCATCGGTAAAAGTTTCACCCTTGCCAATCTCAGCCATATCATGGCCGAGCAAGGAAAGCGGGTTCTGTTGATTGGCTGTGATCCGAAATCCGATACGACCAGCCTACTTTTTGGCGGCAAAGCCTGCCCAACGATCATCGAAACCTCGACCAAAAAGAAATTGGCGGGCGAGGAGGTGAAAATCGGGGATGTCTGCTTCAAGCGTGGCGGTGTCTACGCGATGGAGCTTGGCGGGCCAGAAGTTGGCCGCGGCTGTGGTGGGCGTGGGATCATCCACGGCTTTGAGCTGCTTGAGAAGCTAGGCTTCCATGACTGGGATTTTGACTATGTCCTGCTCGACTTCTTGGGCGATGTGGTCTGCGGCGGGTTTGGCCTGCCGATTGCCCGTGACATGGCGCAGAAGGTGATTCTGGTTGGATCAAATGATCTGCAATCTCTGTATGTGGCGAACAATGTTTGCTCGGCAGTGGAATATTTCCGCAAAATGGGCGGCAATGTGGGTGTCGCGGGTTTGGTCATCAACAAAGATGACGGCACGGGCGAGGCTCAGGCCTTTGCCGATGCGGTGAATATTCCTGTTTTGGCCTCGATCCCTGCGGATGATGATCTGCGCAAAAAATCTGCGAATTACCAAATCGTTGGGACGAACCAAAGCCAATGGGGCGCGCTTTTTGCGGCGTTGGGTGAAAATGTCGGCGAAGCGCCGCCGTTGCGACCAACGGCACTGAGCCAAGATGAATTGATCAGCCTTTTCGATGGCAAGGATACTGGTGCGGGCATCGTCCTAGAGCCCGCAACCGAAGCCGATATGCGCGGCAAGAACGCCGCGCCGAAAAAGTCGCTTGAAGTAATTTATGATGAGGTCTGAGGAAGAATGTCCGAAGAAGTGAGATATGATGCCGCCGATGAGGCCGAGGTAATCCTCGGCCAAGATCGCGCTGATGCATCTGCCGCTTCGGATAGGCAGACTCCGCCCGAATTGGGGCAGGGTATGGGTTGCCACGCAGGGGCGGCCGAAATGGAAGCCGCCGCGCGCATGGCGGGGAAATCCGAAATCCTTGATCAATATGCCCGCGATTACCCGCAGGGGCCGCATGACAAACCCCAAAGCATGTGCCCTGCCTTTGGCAGTTTGCGCGTAGGGTTGCGGATGCGCCGCGTGGCATCGGTTTTGTCTGGCTCGGCCTGCTGTGTCTATGGCCTCAGCTTTGTCAGCCATTTTTATGGCGCGCGCCGTTCAGTCGGCTATGTGCCTTTCAACTCGGAAAGTTTGGTTACGGGCAAACTCTTCGAGGATATTCGGGATGCCGTTCACGAGATGGCAGATCCCGCGCGCTATGACGCGATTGTGGTGACCAATCTTTGCGTTCCGACCGCCTCCGGTGTTCCGCTGCGTCTCCTGCCGCAGGAGATCAACGGTGTTCGGATCGTGGGCATTGATGTGCCAGGATTTGGAATTCCCACCCATGCCGAAGCCAAAGATGTGCTTGCAGGCGCTATGTTGAATTATGCCCGTAAAGAGGTGGAGGCTGGCCCCGTCCAAGCCCCTGTTTCGGGCAAATCAGATCGCCCGACAGTGACCCTGTTGGGCGAGATGTTCCCAGCCGATCCCATTGGGATTGGTGGGATGCTCGCGCCGCTCGGTCTGGCGGCAGGTCCGGTCGTTCCCTGCCGTGAGTGGCGCGAGCTCTATTCTGCCTTGGATAGCGAAGTGGTGGCAGCAATCCACCCGTTTTACACATCCGCCATCCGAGAATTTCAGGCCGCAGGCCGCACGATTATTGGCAGCGCCCCCGTTGGATATGACGGCACAGCCGCATGGCTGTCTGCGATTGGTGCGGCTTATGGTGTTGCGGCGGATCAGATTGCTGCTGCGCAAAACGCCTTTTTGCCCGCGATCAAGGGTGCGCTTGCCGCCCAAAAGATCAACGGAACGATCACCTTGTCGGGCTATGAGGGGTCAGAGCTTTTGGTCGCGCGCCTGCTGATCGAGAGTGGGGCCGATGTGCCCTATGTTGGCACGGCCTGCCCGAAAACACCATGGTCAGAGCCTGATTTGGACTGGCTAACAGCCAAGGGCGTTAAGGTTAAATTCCGCGCAAGTCTCGAAGATGACTGCGCCGCGATGGAAGCCATCAAGCCTGATCTTGCCATCGGCACGACCCCTGTTGTGCAGAAGGGCAAAGAGCTTGGCATCCCAAGCCTGTATTTCACCAATTTGATTTCCGCGCGTCCTTTGATGGGGCCAGCGGGTGCAGGGTCTTTGGCGCAGGTGGTCAACGCTGCCATGTCAAACAAAGACCGCATGGATCATATGCGCGCCTTCTTTGAAGGTGTCGGTCACGCGGATACAGCAGGCATTTGGGAAGGCAGCCCAAATGAGCGGCCTGATTTTCGCGCCACGCATCAGAAAAAACTCGACAAAGCGGCCCGTGCCGCCAAAGCGCAGGAGATGATCTGATGTTGATCCAAGATCATGATCGCGCGGGCGGATATTGGGGGGCGGTTTACGCCTTTACCGCCGTCAAAGGATTGCAAGTGGTCATCGATGGCCCAGTGGGTTGTGAAAACCTGCCCGTCACATCGGTTCTGCATTACACCGATGCTTTGCCACCCCATGAATTGCCGATTGTGACCACGGGTCTTGGCGAGGAAGAATTGGGCCGTGATGGCACTGAGGGCGCGATGAAACGCGCTTGGGGCACGCTAGACCCCGCGCTTCCTGCCGTTGTTGTCACGGGCTCGATTGCCGAGATGATTGGCGGGGGGGTCACACCGCAAGGCACCAATATTCAACGCTTTTTGCCGCGCACCATTGATGAGGATCAATGGGAGGCCGCAGATCGTGCCATGACGTGGATTTTCACGGAATTTGGCATGACCAAGGGGCGTATGCCGCCCGAGAAACAGCGTGAAGAAGGGTCTGCGCCGCGGGTCAATATTCTTGGGCCGATGTATGGCACCTTTAATATGGCCTCTGATCTGCATGAAATTCGCCGCCTTGTGGAAGGTATCGGGGCCGAAGTGAATATGGTCATGCCATTGGGCAGCCATTTGGCCGAAATGCGCAACTTGGTTAACGCGGATGCCAATATCGTGATGTATCGCGAATTTGGGCGCGGTTTGGCCGAGGTATTGGGCAAGCCCTATTTGCAAGCGCCCATTGGGGTTGAGTCGACCACGAAATTCCTGCGCCAATTGGGCGAGATGCTGGGCCTAGATCCCGAGCCTTTTATCACCCGCGAAAAGCATTCGACCCTCAAGCCTGTTTGGGATTTGTGGCGGTCGGTCACGCAAGATTTCTTTGCAACGGCCAATTTTGGCATCGTGGCGAACGAAACCTATACCCGCGGCATTCGGCATTTCCTTGAAAGTGATCTTGGGTTGCCCTGTGCCTTTGCGGTGGCACGCACAGCAGGCAAAAAAACCAACAATGACGAAGTGCGCAGCCTGATTTCTGCAAAGCGTCCCTTGGTCTTGATGGGATCCATCAACGAGAAGATGTATCTCGCGGAAATGAGCGCGGGCCATGGCCCTCGCCCGTCTTTCATCCCTGCAAGTTTCCCTGGCGCCGCGATCCGCCGCGCCACAGGCACGCCCTTCATGGGATATGCAGGCGCGACTTATCTCTTGCAGGAAATCTGCAACAGCCTGTTTGATGCCCTGTTCCATATTCTTCCGCTTGGCAGCGAGATGGACAGCGCCAAAGCAACCCCGACAACATTGCGCCGCGATTTCCCATGGGACGCTGATGCGCAGGCGTTGCTCGACAAAATTGTTGCCGAACACCCCGTTTTGACACGGATTTCGGCGGCCAAAACCTTACGCGATGCCGCAGAAAAAGCCGCGCTAGAAAGCGGGGCTGAGCGGGTCGTGAAAGAAACGGTGGCGCAACTCGCGCCGCGCCGTTTTGAGACGCTGAACGAGGGAGGCGTATAATGACAGATATTAGCTCCAACACCCAGATTGCGCGGTCAAAGCCGCCCAAAACGGAGTTCATGATTTACTTCGGGATCATTTTTCTCGCGACCTTGCCGCTTGCCACGCTCACTTGGGGCTTGGCTGCGCTGCGCACAGGAAGCTTGACGGAAAAAGGCCCCGTAAAGCGCGCTTGGAGCCAAGCGCGGATTATCACGCCGATTATTTTTTCGGCCTGATCCTCTCACTCAGCCGCCGTTCGAGACTGATTAGACCCGGTCGAGGCGCATAGGTGAGACGATAACATTCTCGGCGTGACGACCGGAGCCGACACAAGTTCGCCAATGCGGGATGACTACCCGCGTGGGTGGAATGCCGACAAGACAATGAGGTTTTGTCGGGGCCCGGCCGCAGGGTGTGCGGCACTAGTCAAACGTTCCGGAGGAAAGTTCATGGCTGGTAACACCGATCTGTCCTTTACAGGTCTGACCGACGAGCAGGCGCAAGAGCTCCACTCGGTGTATATGAGCGGCCTTTGGCTGTTCGCAGGTATCGCCCTGCTTGCTCATATCGCCACGTATATCTGGCGCCCGTGGTTCGGCTGAGGAGAAAGACATGTCCAAATTTTACAAAATCTGGCTGATCTTCGACCCGCGCCGCGTCTTCGTGGCTCAGGGCGTCTTTCTCTTCTTGCTCGCTGCAATGATCCACTTGGTGGTTCTGAGCTCGGGTCTCAACTGGTTTGAGACTGCAGCTGCAGCAGGCATGTAAGAGTTAGGCCCGCCGCCTGCGGCGCGCCTGATATGCCTTATGACATCGCTGCGGGCGGGCTGCCCGCCCGCAGCTAACCGACCAATAACGGACGGCTAAGTGGAGATGATCCAAAGCCGCCAAACGCGGAGACAGACGCATGGCTTTGCTAAGCTTCGAAAGAAAATATCGCGTCCGCGGAGGGACGCTGATTGGCGGCGATCTGTTCGACTTCTGGGTTGGCCCTTTCTATGTGGGCTTCTTTGGGGTGACCACGATCTTCTTCGCTGCCCTTGGAACCATCCTGATCTTCTGGGGGGCGGCCATGCAAGGCACGTTCAACCCTTGGACGATCAATATTGCCCCACCTGACCTCTCATACGGGTTGGGCATGGCCCCGCTGCTCGAAGGCGGCCTTTGGCAAATCATCACGATGTGTGCCGTTGGTGCCTTTGTATCTTGGGCCTTAAGAGAAGTTGAAATCAGCCGAAAGCTTGGCATGGGCTATCATGTTCCATTTGCCTTTAGCTTCGCGATTTTGGCTTATGTGACATTGGTTGTTGTGCGCCCCTTGTTGCTTGGCGCATGGGGACATGGCTTCCCCTACGGCATCTTTAGCCACCTTGATTGGGTATCCAACGTAGGGTATTCCTATCTGCATTTCCACTATAACCCAGCCCATATGATCGCGGTGACCTTCTTCTTCACCACGACCTTTGCCTTGGCGCTGCATGGTGGTTTGATCCTATCCGCGGCGAACCCTGAAAAAGGTGAAGAAGCGAAAAGCCCTGATCACGAAGACACGTTCTTCCGTGATTTCATCGGCTATTCCATCGGCACTTTGGGCATCCACCGCTTGGGTCTGTTGCTGGCTTTGAATGCTGGTTTCTGGAGCGCGGTTTGTATCGTGATCTCTGGCCCCGTTTGGACAAGCGGTTGGCCGGAATGGTGGAATTGGTGGCTGACGCTGCCGATCTGGCCAGATCCAAGCCCGATCCACGCGGTTTCGGGAGGGATGTAAACCATGGCCTATTTCGAATATCAAAACATCTTCACGCAAGTGCAGGTGCAGGGCCATCCCGAGATGGGGATGGACAATGAAAACAACTTGGCGGCCGAGCGCACGAAGTCGGCCTCCTTCTCGACCCTCGCAGGTTTGATTGGCAACGCGCAGCTTGGCCCCGTCTATCTGGGTTGGGCAGGCACGATCAGCTTGGCGACAGGTTTGCTGTGGTTCAACATTGTTGGCCTCAACATGCTGTCCCAAGTGGGTTGGTCGATCCCCGAGTTTATTCGTCAGCTGTTCTGGTTGGCGCTTGAACCTCCTGGGCCTGAATATGGTCTAAGCATTCCACCGCTGAACGAAGGCGGCTGGTATATCATCGCAAGCTTCTTTCTGCTTGTTTCGGTGATGTCTTGGTGGTTGCGCACCTATCTTTTGGCTGAGCAGCATAAGATGGGCAAACATATCGCTTGGGCCTTTTTGGCAGCGATTTGGTTGTTCCTTGTGTTGGGTCTGTTCCGTCCCGTCTTGATGGGCCAATGGAGTGAGGCAGTGCCTTACGGCATTTTCCCACACCTTGATTGGACGACAGCCTTCTCAATCCGTTACGGGAACCTCTACTATAACCCGTTCCACGCACTTTCGATTGTGTTCCTTTATGGTTCGGTTCTGCTCTTTGCGATGCATGGCGCGACCATTCTGGCGGTATCGCGCTTTGGCGGCGACCGCGAATTGGAACAGATCTATGATCGTGGCACGGCATCTGAACGCGCGGCCTTGTTCTGGCGCTGGACGATGGGTTTTAACGCCACAATGGAGGGGATTCACCGTTGGGCTTGGTGGTTTGCGGTTTTGACCCCGATCACAGGTGGCATCGGCATCCTTTTGACAGGAACCGTGGTGGATAATTGGTTCATCTGGGCGCAAGAGCACAACTTTGCACCAGAATACCTCGCACCCTATGGCTACGAGGCCTATGGCAGCTATGAAGGCTTCCTTGGCCAAACCACGGGAGGAAACTGAGATGTTCCCCAAATGGTTCAATGAATGGAACTCGAAAAACCCGACCAATATTTATGGCCCTGCCATTTTGGTCGGGGTGGTGGGTGCCGCGGTCTTTGCCGCAGCAGCATTGGTCACCATCGGTCAGCCGTTCAAAACAGACACGCTGCAAACTGGCCCGCGCGGGACAGGGATGGGTGTGCCTGAATTCCAAGCTGACTTGGCGGCCTCTTATCCTGACGCGGATAATTTCTACACCACCGAGCCAATTGTTCCCGAAGCCAATGCGCGCCCGATCCGTATCGTGCGTGCAGATGCAGAGCCAACCTTGGGTTATTTGACACCTGAGAACTATGACCGATTGGTCGAGGCAATGCGTATTTGGACAGGTATCCCCGATCTCTTTGCAGGCGAGGAAAACTACCAAACCGTGGTGGCGCGGAATATGATCGAGATGACCCAGAATATTAACGAATTCTGGGGGGGGCACGTTAACGCCAATGCGGAAGTGGGTGTCACCTGCTACACCTGCCACCGTGGTCAACCCGTGCCAAATAATATCTGGTTCGAAGTGTCGCCTGTGAACGAAAACGCAGGCGGTTGGTCGGCAAACCAGAACCGTGTGACGATTGTGTCAAACTCGACATCATTGCCCTCGGATTATCTGGAAACCTATCTGCTCTTGAACGAAGACGGTCAGTATAACCGCATCGGTGTGCATGATCTGGCTTCGCGCGTGCAGCAGATGGACGGGGATCCGCTGATCCAACATGCAGAACGCACTTATGCCTTCATGAATTACATTGCGAATTCGTTGGGCGTGAACTGCACCTTCTGTCACAACACGCGGGCTTTCTACGATGCGGCACAGGTCACCCCACAATGGGCGACCGCAACGCTTGGCATTCAGATGGTGCAAGAGGCGCTTGACCTCTACATCCTGCCATTGGCTGATGTTCTGCCCGCAGAACGACTAGGGCCTGTGCATGGTGATGTGCCGAAACTGGCCTGTCGCACCTGTCACCAAAGGCAGCAGCGTCCGCTGCGTGGCTTGAACGTGATCGCGAATTGGCCCGAGCTTGCCACAACATCGGGCGAGCCTGACTATTCGGCCTTTCAGTGATGTTTGGCTGCGGCCAAAATAAGACCCTGTTCTGCGGTATAGACCCTATATCGCAGAACAGATCAGACCATCAGAACTCACCTATCGTCCCTTCGTAGGTGCGCCTTGCCACGGGTTTGGGGTTTCCCCACCCGTGGTTTTTTCTGGCTTGGGAGGGCTGGAAAGATGACACGACCAACGACCGAGCTTCTTAATCGTATTCATAGCCCCGCAGATTTGCGCCGCATGAGCGATGACGAATTGGCCCGCCTCGCGGATGAGTTGCGGGCCGAAACAATTTCGGCCGTGTCGGAAACGGGCGGCCATCTGGGATCAAGCCTTGGTGTCGTAGAGATGACCGTGGCAATCCATGCCGTGTTCAACACCCCCTATGACAAGCTGATCTGGGATGTTGGGCATCAATGTTATCCGCATAAAATCCTGACAGGTCGGCGTGATCGTATCCGCACCTTGCGCCAAGAGGGCGGTTTGTCAGGTTTTACAAAACGCAGTGAATCGGCTTTTGACCCGTTTGGTGCGGCGCATAGTTCAACCTCAATTTCGGCGGCGCTGGGCTTTGCCATGGCGCGTGAATTGGGTGAGGCCACTGGTGATGCGATTGCCGTTATCGGGGATGGTTCGATCTCCGCAGGCATGGCCTATGAAGCCATGAACAACGCGGGCGATTTAGGGCGGCGCTTGTTCGTGATCTTGAATGACAATGATATGAGCATTGCGCCCCCTGTTGGGGCCATGTCCCGCTATCTGCAAGATTTGGCGAAACATTCGCCGCTTTCGGCATTAAAGGATATTGCCGATGGTATGGTGCCCCTTTTGCCCGAGCCATTTCGTGCGGGCGCGACCCGCGCGCGGGAGTTGGTAAAAGCGCAAATTGGCGACTTGCCGCATGGGGAAAACCTGTTTGAGCATCTAGGTTTTGACTATATCGGCCCGATTGATGGTCATGATATGGACGCGCTTCTTGAGACGCTGCGCCATGCGAAAACTCATGCAACAGGCCCTGTTTTGATCCACGCGGTGACAGTAAAGGGCAAGGGATATGCGCCTGCCGAAATGGCGGATGATTGCTATCATGGTGTGGCGAAGTTTGATCCGAAAACTGGTGTTCAGCAAAAGGCCACCGCCAATGCGCCCAGTTACACGGGTGTCTTTGGCAAACGTCTTTTGGCTGAGGCGCAGAATGACCCAAAAGTTGTGGGTGTCACAGCCGCCATGCCAGGCGGCACGGGTCTGAACGTGATGCAGCAGGCCATGCCGCATCGCATTTTCGATGTGGGCATTGCGGAACAGCATGCGGTGACATTTGCCGCCGCTTTGGCCGCAGGTGGCCTCAAGCCATTTTGTGCGATTTATTCGAGCTTCCTTCAGCGCGGTTATGATCAGATTGTGCATGATGTGGCGCTACAAAATTTACCCGTACGCTTTATGATTGATCGCGCAGGATTGGTGGGCGCCGATGGCCCGACACATGCAGGCGCGTTTGACATCAATTACCTCGCGGCCCTGCCCAATATGGTGGTGATGGCTTGTGCGGATGAGGCGGAGTTGGTCGATATGATCGCGACCGCTGTCGCCTATGACGATGGGCCAATTGCGCTGCGTTATCCGCGCGGCGAGGGCACTGGCGTTGCCATGCCTGAAAACGGGCAGATATTGGAAATTGGTAAGGGCCGCATTCTGCAAGAAGGCAGTGACATTGCCTTGCTCAGCCTTGGGGCGCATTTGTCCGAAGTGCAGGAAGCTGCCGCCGCCTTGGCCGCACGCGGTATCTCTGTCACCATCGCAGATGCAAGATTTGCCAAGCCGCTGGATACAGATTTGGTCAATGATCTGGTTGCCAATCACAAGGCTATTGTCACTGTCGAACAAGGCTCTGCACTGGGGTTTGGTGCCTTAGTTTTACATCATCTTGCCACCACGGGGCGTTTGGATGGTGGCGTGTCTATCCGCACCATGCATTTGCCTGATCGGTTCATTGAACATGCAAGCCCCAAGGCGATGTATCGCGATGCGGGATTGGCGGCTGATGATATTATGCGCACAGGCTTGGCTGCGCTTGGCATTGCCGCGCCGAATTTTGAGCAAGACAGCAAAGTCGCAAAATTGAAACGCTAGACCTTTGCGTCAGCGCCAAAAATCTTCGCCGCGTGTTCCTCAAGATAGATCCTGAGCCACGGGGTAAAGCTCTGGGGCGCTGCTTTGACGCGGGCGGATAGACCATCGAGATCCATCCAAGCAATATCGACCACCTCATCGGGATTGGGTGTTGGCTCAATCTGAGGGGGCAACGCGCCGACAAATATATCGACAAGTTCATGCTCGATGAGCCCGCCGCCAACATCCGCGCGGTATTCCACGCGATCGCGCTTTTCCAACGCAATGATGGGCAGGCCCAGTTCCTCGCCCAAACGGCGTTGCGCACAGCTAAGAGCGTCTTCGTTCCAATGTGGGTGGGTGCAGCAGGTGTTCGTCCAGAGCCCAGGTGTATGGTATTTCGACAAGGCGCGCCGCTGCATCAATACCTTTGTCCCGCGCATCAGAAAGACGGAAATCGCTTTATGACGCAGTCCGCGTTGATGCGCCAACAGCTTGTCTACAGGTTTTAGCTCATCCCCGATCCATGCGGGGATCATGACATCATCCATCGCTACACACGTGTCGCAGAAATTAAACCCGTCAAATGGGCCAGATTTTTAACACCGATCTTGATATGCGCCAAAGGCCGCGCTTTGACCAGTTTCTTGTTCATATAGGCCTCGAAGGTCAGGCGCTGCACATCAATATCGTGACACAGGCTGACAAACCGCTCACGCCGCTCATCGGATCGGTAATAGGCGTTTTGCATCGCACCCAAAACTTTGAACACGCCCTTATGTTCGCGCATGAACAACCGCCGCGCCAGATCTAGGTCTTTGATACGGCCTGATTGCAGTTTTGCTGCGGCGGCTGTGGCCGCCACACGGCCACCCACCATGGCATAATAAATTCCCTCGCCCGAAGAGGGGGCAACCACCCCTGCTGCATCGCCCGCAAGCACGACATCGCGCCCATTGTCCCAACGGTCGAGCGGTTTGAGGGGAATAGGCGCCCCCTCGCGGCGAATGGTTTTGCAATTGGCCAGATGTGAAAACGCGCGCAAATCAGCGGTGGCTTTTTTCAAATCAACCTCCTTATCCATCGACCCCATGCCAATGGATGCGGATTTCCCATGTGGGAAGACCCAACCATAAAAGTCAGGACTGATCCGTCCGTCATAGACCACATCACAACGATCAGGGTCATAGGCATCGGTGCCGCCTTCGGGGGCCTCGACAATTTCGTGATAGGCAATGACGTAAGGAATGCGATCACCGCCCTTGACCTCGTCCCGCGCCACGTTCGAGCGCGCGCCATCCGCCCCAATGACCACCGCACAGGTCAAACGGCGGATGTCGCCTGTTTCTTTGTCGCGATAGATGACATGTGTGCCTTGTGCATCGCGTTCGATCTTTGTGTAGGTGCCTGTGAATCGCTCGGCCCCTGCATCGGCGGCGCGGACGCGCAGGAACTCATCGAAATTTTCCCGATCCACCATGCCAACAAAGCCGTTTTCAATCGGGATATCCACTTTGCGCCCTGTTGGTGAGATCATCCGCGCCGTTGTGATCTTTGCCACGATCTGCGCGTCTGGAATGTCGAAATCAGCGATTAAGCGGGGTGGGATTGCGCCGCCGCAGGGCTTGATCCGTCCCGCGCGATCCAACAAAGCGACACGATGGCCAGACAGCGCCAGATCATGTGCAGCGGTCGCGCCTGACGGGCCACCCCCTACGACAACAACATCATAATCCATTTTATTCTCCTGGCACTGAAAGGGGCGTGGAAAGTCTGGGTTGCGTGGGGCTTGCAATCACGCGTGCCGCCATAAGGGCGGATGCGATATAAAGCGCGGCCTCGAATAAAAACACGGCGGCAAACCCATCGGCATCGCCCATCACAGGGCGCGCCAGATCAACAAGGGCGGCACCAATCAGACCGCCAAACCCTGCGGCAATTGCTTGGGCTGCCCCCCAAAGGCCCATTCTTGTGCCTTCGCGTGCGGTGCGGCCTTCGCCTGCAAGCGCCATCATAGACCCGATGGCCGCGACAGCGAAAACGCCGTTGAAAAATCCCATGGCCACCACAGCGGGCAAAAGCGGTGCGCTTGGCCCGACTTGACCAAGCCATGCAATCACGAGGAGCGCGGCAGCAGACCCTAAACATCCCCCCACCACCCATTGGCGGAGGCTGCCAAGGCGCAGCGCGGTTCCTGCAACGCCCACCAAGACCATACCCAAAAACACGCCGCCATTTTGTGCGCCAGAAAGGGAGGTTGATTGACCTGGGGTGAAGTGAAACACGAGGCCCGAATAGGGTTCTAGGATCAATTCCTGCATGAAATAGGCAGACATGCTGAGGAACACGAAGATCGTGAAATGGCGCGCTTTGCGCTCGGCCCAAATTTCGCGCAAGCCCTCCAAAAAGGGCGCGGATTGTTCTTCGGCGCGGGCGGTGACCTTCGCTTCAATACCCCAGATCGACAAAATCGTCAGACCCGCCGCGCCAAATGACACCACGCTGACCACAGCCATCAGTCGCGTATGGCTATAGGGGTCGAGGAATTGACCAGCGACCCCAGCGGTTACGGCAATGCCGAATATCATCAAAAGCCATGTGATGGTGGCCGCAGCAGGACGGCGTGCAGGGTCGGTTGCGGTTGCTAAAAGCGCCAATAGTGATGTGCCAGATGCCCCAACCCCAACACCGATCATCACATAGGCCAAGATGGAGACGGATAGGCCGAGCATGTAATGGCTTGCAAAAAGCGACAGCGCAAAAGCCGCCAAACTTGCGCCGCTCGCCAAAATCACCATGCCCCCGATGATCCAACGGCTACGCGATCGGCCTGTATCCGAGCGATAACCCCATTGGGGTCGCGTGATTTGAATGGCGTAATGCAACCCAACCAAGAGGCCGGGCAGGATCGCAGGCAGGGCCAATTCCACAACCATGAGGCGGTTTAGGGTCGAGGTTGTTAAAACCACAATTGCGCCAAGACACAGCTGAATAAACCCAAGTCGAATAATCTGCACCCATGTCAGGCTCATGCCGCTATCCCCCCAAGCCGCGCAGGCCAAAGGCCGCGATCATCATGCCAGAGACATAAAGCGAGACGCCTGTGGCATTATACCAAGGCGCGCGTTCTTTTGGATTTTGCATCAAAACCTGCATCGCGGCGATTTGCGCCAACAGCGAGGCCGTTATGAAAAAGCCGAACCAGGGCCTGTCCCAGTGGAACATCAAAAGAATGACGATGAATTGAGGAATGGCCATCACCCATGCCGCCACCAATGCGGCGCGGCGTGGGCCAAGGGTTACGGGCAGCGAATTCACGCCCATTTGGCGGTCGCCTTCCAAGGCCTTAAAGTCATTGAGCGTCATGATCCCATGCGCGCCAATCCCGTATAGCAGCGCCGTTATCACGATAGGCCAAGACGGCGCACCAGCCGATAAAACCGCAGCGCCAGTGAACCAAGGCAAGCTTTCATAGGACAGACCAACCAATCCAGGCCCCAAAATGCCAGATCTTTTCAGGCGCACTGGCTCGGCGGAGTAGGCCCAAGCAGCGGCGATCGCGACAAGCGTTGCGCCAAATCCCCAAGGGCCAAGCGCAAGCCCGATGATGGCGGCGGCGCCTGACATGAAAATTGCAATCCACAATCCCCATTTTCCAGGGATGCGCCCCGAAGGGATGGGGCGATAGGGTTCGTTGATCGCGTCCACATGACGGTCGCACCAATCATTGGCTGCTTGGCTCATCCCGCAGACAATCGGCCCCGCCAAGATAATACCCAAAGCCAAGCCCAACCAATGGCCCGAAGTTGCCGTTCCTGCGGAAATTGCCCCGCAAAGATAAGCCCACATTGGGGGAAACCATGTAATGGGTTTAAGGAGCGTCAAGACGGCGCGTGGTTCAGGAAAGGCACGCGGGGTCTGGCGGGTATGCGTGTCGGTCGTTACGCTCATACTGTCAATTTACACTGACAGTAAGCGACTCGGCAAGTGTAAACTATACTTGACGCGCGCGCTAAAAGACGCGCGATGCCCAAGTTTTAAGGGGGATTTACTGGCCGTTCTTGTTCAAAAGCCCGTATTTGCGCAGTTTCACATAGAGTGACTGACGCGACAGGCCTAACATCTCGGCGGCTGCAACGCGGTTGTTATCGGTCAATTCTACGGCGGTTTCGATGCACATTTTCTCAACCACATCGGTGGTTGCTGCGACAATTTCCTTGAGGGGTGCGGATCCCACCAAGTCCATCACATTGCGCATCGCATCATCACCCACAGGCGCGCCTGCAGGAAGCGGTGAGCTTGGCTCGCGCACCACTTCCATTCGAGATGTGTCACGGATCACAAAGGCAAAACCGCCCATGGATTGACCCATCATGTGAGTTGCAGAAATCTCGACCGAAAGCTGTGAGCCATAGCTGCCCTCAAGCCGCGTGGAATAAACCCGCATTTTCCCCGCGCGCGAGGCGTTGTCGATCAACACTTTCATGTCAACGCTGCCGCGGATCAAAAACTCACTGAGGGATTTCCCGCGAATATCGCTCAGCCGCGCAGCATCGCAGAGGCCAAGGAACGCGTCATTCGCAGATTTTATGGTGCCATGGTTATCTGTAAAGACAATCGCATCTGCACCATGTTGATAGAGGATTGCCATCGCCTCAGACAGCTCGGCAGCGATCACCTCAGAGGTGCCATCAACTTCAATCCGACAGAGCAATGTATTGTCGCCCGCAGCACGGAACAGCGATGGATAAAGCGATACAGATTTATTCTGTCGCTTGGTCGTGACAATCATCGGCCCACCGATGCTGTCGCCTGCACGCGCCACCAAGGTTTCGATGAATTCAACCCGCCGTTTGCCTTCAAATTCAGTGGCAAAGGTGGCGCCAGTTAGACTATCAGCTGTGCCACCCAGCGCCTGCGCGGCGGCGGTGTTGAGGTCGGTGATCCGACCAGAATTCACATCCACTAAAATCAGTGCATCGCGCGCGGCTTCCATGATCACGCGGTAGCGCGTTTCGTAATCGCGGTGGGTTTCGTAATCTTTTTCAAGGGCAAGCTGTGCTTTGACCAAGCGGTGCTGCAATTCCGCAATTGGGCGCAGATCGCGGCCAAGCATGAGAATAATATCATCCCGCCCCGTTTTGTGGAGCGTGTAGCGAATTGGGAATTCCCAACTGGCATTGTCGTAGTGATTGACCTCAATCGCTTCGACTTTGTTTTTCTTGCCGCCCCGATAGGCCTCGAGCTGTGCCTCTAGTTTGGATAGCGAATCTTCGGCCATGAATTCGCGAATATCGCGGTCTTTCCAATGGTCGAGTCGGCCCAAACTGGGGTTCAGGGGATTGGTGATAACCGAACGCACAAGACCAGATGTGTCTAGCACAATCGCTAAATCCGCCGCAGTCGCGACAATATCGTTAAAATGCTCAGGCGCGATAGGCGGGCCTGCGGGCTGATCCCAAAAATCTGTTCCGCGCGTGTTCATACGACGTTCCGTCCGTTTCCGTTACCTGTTCTCGGTCGCATCGTTTCGTTCAGTGCCTTGCAACGCTTCGGCGGGCTCAACGTCTGTTTTTATTAGCCCACAAAATTCAAGCGCAGCTTCGATATCAGCGGTCGCGAAGTCCGCCCCTGTGATGCCGACCGTATCGAGGCCAGAGTCTACAATAGACCCCCCCACGATGACGGGCGTTATACGAGGAACGCTCTGCTTTATTATTTCCACCAAATCCTTTACGGATGCAAGCGTTCTGCGCCCAGCCGCCGTGACACCTATCATGTCATACTTAAAACGCTTCACCCGCTCGGCAACCTGCCGTGCGTGTTGAGACACGGAAATATGAACATCGTAACCACGCCGTCTAAGCTGATCGGCAACAACAAATACACCGAGCGTATGATGCTCAGGATACGGAACAACCAATAGAATCGTGCCGCGGTTTTTAACAATCTCGCGGCGTTGCTGCGTGGTCAGTCCACGCACTGTTTCCTGCAATCGGGCCGAGCCGATGGAAACCTCGGCA
This sequence comes from Roseobacter sp. HKCCA2468, assembly GCF_037805105.1. NCBI lineage: Bacteria > Pseudomonadati > Pseudomonadota > Alphaproteobacteria > Rhodobacterales > Roseobacteraceae > Roseobacter > Roseobacter sp. HKCCA2468. The sequence continues at coordinate 205,543 of NZ_JBBLYN010000002.1, read as the reverse complement.
AAGCTCAAACTGTCATTGGCCCATCGGAACCCCATCAAACGGGCGGTCGCGGGAATGACATAGTCAATGGTATCCTCGATGCTGACACCTTCTTGGGCCAGCTTGGTGAGGGCATCGTGACGATGCGCTTCTTCGGGCGAGATGAATGCCTCTGATAAGGTTTCCAGGCGGCGCGCGAGGCCCTCGGGGGTGGGTGCTGATTGACGCGCCAAAACAGAAATCGCGGCCTTGGCCAGCGAAGTAATTTCTGCCGTGCGTTTTTCCGTCCCTTTGCGGGACGTAGCGTCACCGTCTTGGGTCATTCGGCTCCTCACCACCAACAAGACTGAAGAGAAGGCAGTCTTACTGGCCTGTGTTAAAAGATCGGGGCGATCTTTTTCCTTGTATTGGCCGCTATAGTCGCGGCCCGTCATCTGTCTGCCGCGTGTGTTGCACAACCGCTGCCCTGTCTCAAGGGCAGTTGTTTCGCCTGCAAGTGTCTCGCAAACGACCGCATCTGTCAAAGAAAATTGACAATTCCCTTGCGTCAACAAGCGCCAAAGCGCCGATGGGCGCCTTGGATGCAAAAAATATTGGGAAATTAGCGCTCGTGTCACAGGGCCATTGCCCTTGCAAAACTGGCGACTGTCAAGTTCAAGACTGTAAGTTTTAATTGACACTTTAGCCCTTTGAGGGCTAGCCTTTCCTTAATTGACAGACTGGAATCAAAGACAAATGCCATCGGATAGTCTGACAGCAAGCCCGTCACGCAAGCTTTACAGCGTGGATGAGCGCGCAAGGCGTGACGCAACCATCTGGACATTGGTTCAGGGGATTCTTGCGCCGATTCAATTTGTTGTCTTTCTTGTATCGCTTGCGCTGGTCGGACGATTCTTGATCACCGGCGCGGGCTATGACCTCGCCACATATTCCATCATTGCCAAAACGGCGGTGCTTTTGACCATCATGGTGACAGGCGCGATTTGGGAAAAAGTGGTGTTTGGCCAATATCTTTTCGCCCCCGCATTCTTTTGGGAGGATGTGGTCAGCTTTCTCGTGATCGCATTGCATTTGGCCTATGTGGCGGCTTTGATCCAAGAGGTGCCTGCGGTTCAGCAGATGTGGATCGCGCTCGCGGCCTATGCGGCCTATGTGATCAACGCGGCGCAGTTCCTTTATAAGCTGCGCCAAGCACGGCTGGAGGGGGACAGATGAACACCCCTGCACCGATCAAGGCCCAAAGCTGCGCCGATGCGCCCGTTCTCAAAGAGCGCGGACAGCGCGAGGTATTCTGCGGCCTCACGGGCATCATTTGGCTTCACCGTAAAATGCAGGATGCGTTTTTCCTCGTTGTCGGCAGCCGCACCTGCGCGCATCTTTTGCAATCTGCCGCGGGTGTGATGATTTTTGCCGAACCCCGTTTTGGCACAGCAATCCTCGAAGAAACCGATTTGGCGGGCATGGCAGATGCCAATGACGAATTGGATCGCGAGGTTGCACGGCTGTTGTCGCGCCGTCCTGATATCAAGCAGCTTTTCCTTGTGGGATCTTGTCCTTCTGAGGTGATCAAGTTGGATCTTGCCCGCGCGGCCGAGCGTTTGACGACCGCCCACGCCCCCCATGTGCGAGTGCTGAATTATTCGGGCAGCGGGATTGAAACCACATTTACCCAAGGCGAGGATGCTTGCCTTGCCGCGATGGTGCCTGTTCTGAAGGAAAGCCAAGCGCGGGAATTGGTCTTGGTTGGCGCCTTGCCCGATGTGGTCGAAGATCAGGCCGTCACGCTTTTGTCGGAGATGGGCATTGGCCCGATCCGTGTTCTGCCGTCCTCGCGTGCTGAGGGTGCGCCCGAGATTGGTGAAAATACCGTCTTTGCCTGCCTCCAACCGTTTTTGGGTGACACGACAGCCGCACTTGAGCGGCGCGGCGCGCGGCGGATTACGGCGCCGTTTCCCTTTGGGGAGGAGGGCACAACCCTATGGCTGCGCGCCATCGCCGATGAGTTTGGCGTAGATGATGCCACCTTTGCCCGTGTTACGGATGCCCCCCGCGCCCGCGCCCGCAAGGCCATTGAGAATGCAAGCGCGGCTTTGCGTGGGAAATCCGTGTTCTTCATGCCCGACAGCCAGTTGGAAATCCCACTCGCGCGGTTCTTGACCCGTGAATGTGGAATGGAGGCCGTTGAGATCGGCGCACCCTATATCCATCGTGGCTTGGTTGGCCCTGATTTGGCGTTGATCCCTGAGGGGCCGCGCATTTCAGAAGGGCAGGATGTTGATGTCCAACTTGACCGCGTGCGCGCTGCGCGCCCCGATTTGACGGTTTGCGGTCTGGGTTTGGCAAATCCCCTTGAGGCCGAAGGTCTGAGCACAAAATGGGCGATTGAGTTGGTCTTTACCCCCGTCCATTTTTACGAGCAGGCGGGGGATTTGGCAGGGCTCTTTTCACGCCCCTTGCGCCGCCGCGCGATCCTCGAGCAGGGGGCCGCGCGATGAAATTGACCGTCTGGACATATGAAGGCCCACCCCATGTTGGTGCCATGCGTGTCGCGACCGCGATGCGCGGTCTGCATTATGTGCTGCACGCGCCGCAAGGTGACACCTATGCGGATTTATTATTCACGATGATTGAGCGGCGCGACCACCGCCCGCCTGTCACATATACAACATTTGAGGGGCGCGACTTGGGCGCAGATACTGCGGGCATCTTCCGCGATACCTGCCGCGCGGCCTATGAGCGGTTTGTGCCTCAAGCCATGATTGTGGGGGCCTCTTGCACCGCGGAATTGATCCAAGATGATCCCGGTGGCTTGGCAGAAACCATGGGTCTGCCTATCCCTGTGATCCCATTGGAACTGCCGTCTTATCAGCGCAAAGAAAACTTCGGCACCGATGAGACGTTCTTTCAAATCGTAAAAGCCTTGGCCAAACCCATGCCGCGCAGTGCGGACGTTTCGGTCAATCTTCTTGGCCCCTTGGCGCTTGGGTTTCGGCATCGAGACGATATTGAAGAAATCAAACATCTTCTGGCACAAATGGGCATTGCCGTGAATGTTGTTGCCCCATTTGGTGCAACGCCTGAGGATATCGCGCGATTGGGCGCGGCCCATGCCAATATCCTGATGTATCCTGAGCATGCCGAGGCAGCGGCACGGCATCTTGAGCGGGTCTGCGATCAACCTTACACAAAAACTGTGCCGATTGGCGTAGGCGCGACCCATGATTTCGTGAATGAACTGGCTCAAATCTGCGGTGTAGAGCCAAAAATCGACACAACCCGCCTGCGCCAACCTTGGTGGAGCAAGTCAGTCGATAGCACCTATCTGACGGGCAAGCGCGTGTTTCTATTCGGGGATGCGACCCATGTGCAGGCCGCCGCCCGCATCGCCCGTGATGAGATGGGGTTCGAGGTGGTTGGGCTTGGCTGCTACAATCGCGAATTTGCCCGCCCCATCCGTGCCTTGGCCAAAGAGTTTGGTCTAGAGGCCTTAATCAGTGACGATTATCTTGCCGTTGAGCAAGCCATCGAAGAAGCTGCGCCCGAGATGATCCTTGGCACCCAGATGGAGCGCCATATCGGCAAGCGTTTGGGTATCCCCTGCGCCGTGATCTCGGCCCCGGTTCATGTGCAAGATTTCCCTGCCCGCTATTCGCCCCAAATGGGATGGGAAGGCGCAAATGTCATTTTCGATACATGGATTCACCCCCTTGTGATGGGTCTTGAGGAACATTTGCTGACCATGTTCCGCGAAGATTTCGAATTCCATGATGACGCAGGCGCCAGTCACCACGGGGGTAAGGCTGTGGCCCCCACTGCCCCCACGCCTGAGGTTCACGAGCGCGCACAAGACACGGGCTCCGATGTCATGGTTTGGCTTGCTTGTGCGGAAAAAGAATTGAAGAAAATCCCGTTCTTTGTGCGGGGTAAGGCCAAGCGGAATACCGAAAAATTCGCAGCCGAGCGCGGCATGTCTGAGATCAGCGTAGATACGCTTTATGAGGCGAAGGCCCATTATGCGCGGTGATGGCGATCATATCCCCGGCTATCGCGTGGTCATCGTCACGTTGGATAGCCATGCGGCAGGCCCTGCCGCCCGCGTCAGCGAAAGGTTGTCGGGCGAGTTTCCAGGGCTGTCTGTCTCCGTCCATGCCAGTGCCGAATGGGCCGAGAACCCCGCCGCCTTGGAAGAGGCGCGTTTGGCTGTGCGCCATGGCGATATCATTGTCGCCAATCTTTTGTTCATTGAAGAACATATCACCGCAATCTTGCCCGACTTGCAGGCCCGCCGTGATGCCTGTGATGCGATGATTGGGGTGATCTCGGCCAAAGAGGTCGTATCGCTGACACGTATGGGCGAGTTGGATATGCTCAAGCCCGCCTCAGGCGCGATGAAGCTTTTGAAAAAGCTGCGTGGTTCATCCAAACCAAACGCGAATTCTGGGCATAAGCAGATGACTATGCTGCGCCGATTGCCAAAAATTCTGCGCTTTATTCCCGGCAAGGCGCAGGATTTGCGCGCATGGTTTTTGACGATGCAATATTGGTTGGGTGGCTCGGATGATAATGTCGAGCAAATGATCCGCTTCTTGGTGGGTCGCTATTCCAGCCAATCTGATCTTCATGGTGCAGAGGCGGAAGCGCCGATTGATTACCCAGAACTTGGGCTCTATCACCCCGACTTGCCGCATAATGGCATCACCACCGATCTCGCTGATTTGCCCCAGCCTGAAAATCCGATTGCGACAGTCGGCTTGTTGATGATGCGCTCTTACATTCTGGCATCTGACACCGCCCATTATGATGGCGTGATCCGTCAAATGCAGGCCGCAGGTTTGGCCGTGGTTCCCGCCTTTGCGGGTGGGTTGGATGGCCGTCCTGCAATTTCTGAGTATTTCACGAATGACCGCGTGGATGCGATGGTGTCGTTGACGGGCTTTAGCCTCATTGGTGGCCCCGCCTATAATGACAGCGCGGCGGCGGTTGAGGTGCTGCGCGATCTCGATTTGCCCTATATCGCCGCGCATCCGATTGAATTTCAGACTTTGGGCCAATGGGCCGCATCAGGTGGCGGGCTTGGCCCAGTTGAGACTACGATGCTGGTTGCGCTGCCCGAGATTGATGGCGCGACAAATCCGACTGTTTTTGGTGGTCGCCATGGTGCGGAAGGTTGCCAAGGGTGCAGCCATATGTGCCAAGCCAGTGCCTGTCAAAAGGCGATGGCCCCGTGCCATGAGCGTATCGCGTCATTGGTAGAAAAAACCGCACGTCTGGCGGTTTTGCGGCGCAAAGCGAACCGTGACAAACGGATTTCAGTTGTTCTCTTCGGTTTTCCGCCCAATGCGGGCGCTGTGGGAACCGCGGCCTATCTCAGTGTCTTTGAAAGTCTCTATAACACGCTTTCGACCCTGAAATCCGAAGGCTATCAGGTTGATCTGCCCGCTTCGGTCGATGATCTGCGCGCAGCGGTTCTTAAGGGCAACGCGGCGCAATATGGGCAAGAGGCCAATGTGGCCGATATTGTTGATGCAGACACGATCTTGCGCAACACGCCCCCCTTGGCCGCGATCGAAGCGGCGTGGGGCCCCGCGCCTGGTAAGGTGCAGTCAAACGGTCGCGGTGTGTTCATTTTAGGCGCCCATTTCGGCAATGTTTTTGTCGGTGTGCAGCCCACCTTTGGCTATGAAGGTGATCCAATGCGCCTGTTGTTTGAGACAGGTTTTGCGCCCACCCATGCCTTTGCGCAATTTTATCTTTGGTTGCGCAATACGTTTAAGGCAGATGCGATTTTGCATTTTGGCATGCATGGCGCGCTTGAGTTCATGCCTGGAAAACAGGCGGGGCTTGGCGCGCGTGATTGGCCTGATCGTTTAATCGGCGAAGTGCCGAATATTTATCTTTACGCGTCAAATAACCCGTCAGAGGCAACGTTGGCCAAGCGGCGCTCTAATGCCGTTACAGTCACGCATTTGACCCCACCTTTGGCGGCTTCGGGTCTGTATAAGGGCCTGTCCGAGCTAAAAGATAGCCTGTCGCGCTATCGCAGTCTTGCTCCTGATGCGCATGAGCGCGCCGACCTTGCCGCGCTGATTGCGATGCAGGCCGAAGCGGTCGATTTGGATGGCAGCGACCCCGATCATCTGTGGTTGACCCTGCTTGAAACGGAAACGGCGCTGATCCCAGACGGCTTGCATGTCATGGGCCGCCCCATGGGGGATGCGGAACGGGCGGAACATTTGCGCGTGATGGCCGAAACAGACCCTGAAACGTTGGATCGGGTCGATCACTTGCTGCAAGAGGATCACGAATTGCCTGCGCTGATGCGCGCCCTATCGGCGCGCTATATCGCGCCTGTTGCAGGCGGCGACCTCATCCGCAGCCCTGATGTTTTGCCAACGGGGCGCAATATTCACGCCTTTGATCCGTTCCGTATGCCCACCGCGTTTGCGATGCAGGACGGTGCGAAACAAGCGCAGCGTTTGCTTGATGCGGCGGGTGATTTGCCCCGTTCGGTGGCGATTGTTCTTTGGGGGTCTGATAACATTAAATCTGATGGTGGGCCGATTGCGCAGGCGATGGCGCTGATGGGCGCTGTCCCCCGATTTGATGGATATGGGCGCCTTTGCGGGGCTGATTTGATCCCGCTTACCGAACTGGGCCGTCCGCGCATTGATGTTGTGATGACGCTGTCGGGTATCTTCCGCGACCTTCTTCCCCTTCAGACACGGATGTTGGCAGAAGCGGCCTATAAGGCCGCAACGGCGGATGAGCCTTGCGCAGAAAATTTCATCCGCGCCCATGCCCTCGATTATGCGCAGAAAATGGGCTGCGATATCGAAGACGCTGCCTTGCGCGTGTTCTCAAACGCCGAAGGGGCCTATGGGTCGAATGTCAACGCCTTGGTCGATAGTGGCGCATGGGGTGAAGAGGACGAACTGGCCGATGCCTATGAGGCCCGCAAAAGTTTTGCTTATGGCCGTGACGGGAAAGCCAAGAAAAACGCAAGCCTCCTTCAGGCCGCTTTAAGCGATGTTGATTTGGCCTATCAGAACCTTGAATCGGTCGAATTGGGGGTCACCACGGTTGATCACTATTTCGACACTTTGGGCGGCATTTCGCGTGCTGTTAAACGCGCAAAAGGCAGCGATGCGCCCGTGTTCATCGGAGATCAAACCCGCGGTGCGGGCATCGTGCGCAGCCTGCAAGACCAAGTGGCGCTTGAGACGCGGTCGCGCAGTCTGAACCCGAAATGGTTCGAAGGGATGTTGAAACATGGCCACGAAGGCGTGCGCCAGATTGAAGCGCAAGTGACCAACACGCTTGGGTGGTCGGCGACCACAGGACAGGTCGAACCTTGGGTGTATCAACGCCTGTCCGAAACCTTTGTCTTGGATGAAGAGATGCGGCGGCGTTTGTCGGCGCTGAACCCGCAGGCTTCTGTGCGGATGGCAAACCGCCTTCTTGAGGCGTTTGAACGCAATTACTGGCAGCCCGATGATGAAACTTTGGCCGCGCTTCAGGCCAGTGCCGATGAGTTGGAAGACCGACTCGAAGGCCTGGATGTTGCAGCGGAATAGGAGAGACCACGATGCTTGACCATAAAAATCCCCCAGCCGCCCGCGCGAACGCGCGAGAGGCCGAAGGACTGGCCAAGCGGGGCCTGGCCACCCCCCCAATTTTGCGCAAGGGCGAGGATGGGGATGGGTCGGTGCAGGTGCATCAGGATGCAAGCCTGAAGATCGAAGGCGCGCAGGTCTTTGCGGTTTATGGTAAGGGCGGGATTGGCAAATCCACAACTTCCTCAAACCTCTCTGCCGCGTTCAGCAAATTGGGCAAGCGTGTTTTGCAAATCGGCTGTGATCCAAAACATGACAGCACATTTACCCTGACGGGGCATTTGCAGCCGACTGTGATTGATATCTTGAAGGATGTCGATTTTCACGCCGAAGAACTGCGCCCCGAGGATTTCGTGACCACGGGTTACAATGGCGTCATGTGTGTCGAGGCAGGCGGCCCCCCCGCTGGCACGGGCTGCGGCGGTTATGTTGTGGGTCAAACAGTGAAACTGCTGAAACAGCATCACATGTTAGACGATACGGATGTCGTCTTGTTTGATGTTCTGGGCGATGTGGTCTGCGGCGGTTTTGCAGCCCCCTTGCAGCACGCAGATCGTGCCTTGATCGTCACAGCGAATGATTTTGACAGCATTTATGCGATGAACCGCATCATTGCGGCAGTGCAGGCCAAATCCAAGAATTACAACGTCCGCCTTGCGGGGTGTGTCGCGAACCGCTCGCGCGATACCGATGAGGTGGATCGTTACTGTTCAGAGGTCGGGTTCCGCCGCATTGGCCATATGCCTGATGTGGATGCCATTCGCCGTTCCCGCCTCAAGAAAAAGACATTGTTCGAGATGCCCGATGATGAGGATATCGTGCAATGCCGTGCAGAATATATCCGTTTGGCTGAAACGCTTTGGGCTGGCACAGAACCACTTGCGCCTGAACCCTTGGAGGATCGGCGTATCTTCGAATTGCTAGGGTTTGATTGATGGTCGCAACGCCGACATATGGCGCGACCCGCGCCCGTGTTGAAGAATATTTCGACAGAACCGCTACCAAAACGTGGGAGCGGCTGACCTCGGACGCGCCTGTCTCGCGCGTGCGCCAAACTGTGCGCGAAGGGCGTGATCAAATGCGCGCGATAATGCTTGGGCAATTGCCTGAGGATTTGACGGGATTGCGCATTTTGGATGCGGGCTGTGGTGCGGGGCAGATGACCGCTGAACTGGCTGCGCGGGGCGCATATGTAGTCGCGATTGATATCTCGCCCTCTTTGGTTGAAATCGCGAAAAAGCGCCTTCCAGAAACTTTGCAATCTCAGGTCGAGTTTCGCGCAGGCGATATGCTGTCCCCTGATTTGGGCAGCTTTGATCATGTGATCGCGATGGACTCGATGATCTATTACGAGGCGCAAGATTTGGGCCGCGCCTTGGCGCAGCTCTGTCCGCGCGTTTCTGGTAAGGTGGTGTTCACAGTTGCGCCGCGCACAGCGTTTTTGATGGCCTTTTGGGGTTTGGGAAAATTGTTCCCGCGCTCGGATCGCTCGCCTGTGATGATCCCGCATACGGCGAAATATCTGCGTCATCATACGTCACAAACAGGCGCAACAGGCTCGATTTCCGAGGTCGCGCGGGTCTCGCGCGGGTTTTATATCTCCTCTTGTTTGGAGTATGTGAAATGAGCGCCTTGTCTCGCATCTCCACCAAATTCTTGCCCTTTGCAGATGCCGCGAGTGACGCGTTGCCTTTGGCACAATTGCTACGCTTGTCCCTGTTTCAGATCTCCGTTGGGATGGCGGGGGTCATGCTTTTGGGCACGCTGAACCGCGTGATGATCGTAGAGCTGTCATTGCCTGCAACATTGGTGGCGATCATGGTCGCCTTGCCTGTGTTGATTGCGCCGTTTCGTGCCTTTTTGGGTCACAAATCGGATCACCATCGCAGTGCGTTGGGGTGGAAGCGGATCCCTTATTTGTGGTTTGGCACGCTGTGGCAGTTTGGTGGTCTCGCGATCATGCCTGCAAGCCTGTTGGTTTTGGGCGGTGATGTTGTGCACGAGGTGCCCTTTGCGGGCGAGGTTCTTGCGGGGCTTGCCTTTGTCATGACGGGTTTGGGGATGCATATGACCCAAACCGCAGGGCTTGCTTTGGCTGCAGATCGCGCGACCGAGGACACACGGCCACGGGTCGTGGCGTTGCTCTATGTCATGTATTTGGTGGGCATGGCGGTTTCAGCCCTCGTGATTGGCTGGCTGCTGCGCGATTTCTCGGGCTTGACCCTGATCCGTGTCGTGCAAGGCGCGGCTGTTGCGACCTTGGTGCTGAATATGATTGCCCTTTGGAAGCAGGAAAAAGTCCGCCCGATGACCAAGGCCGAGCGGGAAGAGCCTGCGCCAAGTTTTGGCGATGCATGGCGCGATTTTGCGCGCGGCGGCCCTGCGGGCAGGCTTTTGGTTGTGGTGTTCCTTGGCACCATGGCCTTCAACATGCAGGATGTCTTGCTCGAACCTTATGGCGGCGAAATCCTTGGGTTGAGCGTATGGAAAACAACGCTTTTGACCGCGACATGGTCAGCGGGGGCCTTGGTTGGTTTCGCGTTGGCCGCGCGTTGGCTGTCAGATGGCATCAACCCTTATCGGATGGGCGCGCGCGGGATATTGGCGGGGCTTGCCGCGTTTTCCGCTGTGATTTTTGCAAATCCGATGGCGTCTGAATTTATGTTCTTCTTGGGCGCCTGCCTCATTGGTTTTGGCGGCGGCTTGTTTTCAGTTTCAACGCTCACCGCCGCAATGACCATGCCCGCCGAGGGCAGTGCGGGCCGTGGCTTGGCGCTTGGCGCATGGGGCGCGGCTCAGGCAACGGCCGCAGGTCTGTCCATCGCAATCGGGGGTGGCCTGCGTGACACGATTAACCAGATCGCCATCTCCGGCGGCTTGGGCGAGGCGTTGAATAGCCCCGCCACGGGCTATTCGGTCGTCTATCATTTTGAAATTTTGCTTCTGTTTTTCACCCTTGTCGCTTTGGGCCCGCTTGTGCGGACGCAAAGCACATACTCGCGCGGGGAGGCCGGCAAGATCGGGCTCGCCGACCTGCCCACGTAACCGCCGAACCTAGGAGGATAAAATCCATGGAAAATGCATTTTTCGGCAATTTTGATCTGGCCAGCCTGTCTATTTGGCTGTTTTGGATCTTCTTCGCCCTACTGATTTACTATCTGCAAACTGAAAATATGCGGGAAGGCTATCCGCTGGAGAATGATGATGGCAGCGTTGCCGCCAATCAGGGGCCTTTTCCTTTGCCAAAGGAAAAGACATTCAAACTGATGCATGGCCGCGGTGAAGTCACTGTTCCAGGCAAGGATGTGCAAGCGCGTGACAATCTGGCCCTGCGTCAGACCAATGCTGCGAATGGCTATCCGTTTGAGCCCACTGGCGATCCAATGGTTGATGGTGTTGGCCCTGCAAGCTGGGCAAAGCGCCGTGACCTGCCCGAATTGGACGGCCATGGTCATCCGAAAATTGTCCCTATGGGGCAGATGGACGATTACCGCATTTCAGCGGGTCGTGATCCGCGTGGCCTTACGGTTATCGCGGGGGATGGCGCTGCAGCAGGCACTGTGACCGATATGTGGGTCGATGCGCCCGAGCAATTGGTGCGGTATCTTGAGGTTGAAGTTGCTGACGGAACCGCCCGCTTGGTTCCGATCCAGATGGCCAAGATCAAATCTGACCGCGTTGTCGTCAATTCGATCTTTGCAGAGCAGTTCACCAAAGTCCCTGTCACTAAGTCACCCAATCAAGTGACCTTGCTTGAGGAAGATAAAATCTCAGGCTTCTACGGTGGCGGCACGCTCTACGCCTCCCAAGAGCGGACAGACCCGCTTTTGTAATTTCTTACCACCTCTAAAGGAGGACGACCCATGCCACATGACGACTTTCAGACCGAGCCTGTTCGTGGTTTGCCCGAAAAGCCCCCTGCTGGAGAAGAAATTCTTTGGCAGGGCGCACCCCATTGGTTTGCTCTGGCGAAAGATGCGCTGAGTTTCTGGTGGGTCGTTGGATATTTCCTATTCCTCTTCGCTTGGCGCACCACATCTGGGGCTGCCGTCACCTCATGGGCCGACAGTGCGATTGCTGCATCCTTCTTCTTGGTGCTTGGCGCGATTGTGGCGGTTCTGCTTTTGGGTGTGGCCTATGTCCAAGCCAAAGCAACGGTTTACACCATCACGAACCGCCGTGTTGCGATGCGGATTGGTGCAGCTTTGACGATGACGTTGAACTTGCCCTACCGTCAGGTGGCCAATGCGAATTTGGGACTGCGTAAGGATGGGACTGGCACGATTGCCTTGGAATTGATGCCATCCAATGTGCGGTTGTCCTATTTGAACACATGGCCCCATGTGCGGCCATGGGTGATGAAAAACACCCAACCTGCGTTGCGTTGCATTCCTGATGCGCAAAACGTGGCTGCGATCCTGTCTGAGGCGGCAGAAACCGTGGTCAGCCAACCCGTTGTCAAACGTGATCCTGCGCCAAGTGGCGCGGTTGCGGCAGAATAAGGGGGATCTGATTATGGCAATGAGCCCTGAAGACAAACTGGTCGAACGTGACCGCGAAATGGTGCCCAAGGTACTGGTGCGCGCAATGTTTGTGCTGTGCATGAGCGTTCTTGTCATCGTGACCTATGCCAAGCTGACGGATCGCCCGCTCGCGGCAATGCCCCCATCCGCGGATGAACTGCCCGTTGTGGAAGAGCGTCTGATCCAGATTTTCGGCTCTATGGATGGATCAGCACGCGTGATGGATACCGAAGGCAATGTGATTGTCACCTTGAGCAAAGAGGAAGGTGGCTTTGTCGCGGGGATTTATCGCGTGCTTGAACGCCGCCGCGGCGCTGTTGGCGCATCTGGCAGTGATCCAATCCGTTTGGTTCGGATGGCTGATGGCCGCCTCGCCCTACGCGATGATCTGACGGATTTCCGCACCGAGCTTTATGGCTTTGGCGCGGATAACGAGCGGGTTTTTGCCCGCATCATGGAGGAATGACCCATGGGATGGATGACCAGAACGACCGAAACGGCCCCTTGCGAGGTTGAGGTGAGCCACAAATTCGAAAGCCTGCACGCGCATGTGAAATTCTTGAACGGCGCAACCATTAATCCAGGTGACGAGGTATTGGTGCATGGCGCGCCAGTGATGGCGCCTTATGGCGAAGTGGTGTGTGAAACCCGCACCGCCACGATCACCCGCGCCAGCAAAATCGAACAGCTTTGGACAAAAATGACAGGTGATTTCGAGTTCATGGAGCTATGCGAATTTAGTTTCTCAGAGGAGGTTTCGCTATGAATGTCCAAGCAAAACATTCCGCAGATGCGACCACCGTTGAAGATGCTTTGGCGGCACGCAATTACGAACAAGCGGTGGTTGACAGTGAAAGCGCAACCGCGCTTGCGATGCAAAACACGCTTTTGACCCCGCGGTTTTACACGACCAATTTTGACGAATTGGATGCGATTGATGTTTCATCAGTCCGCAGCGATTGGGATCAGCTGATTGATCAAATGAAATCCGACCCCAATAAGGGCCATTTCAAGAAAAACGAAGATTGGGATCACATCGATTGGGATGGGATGGAGCCAAAGCTGAAAAAGGAATTCATTGATTTCCTGGTTTCCTCCTGCACGGCCGAATTCTCGGGCTGTGTTCTCTACAAAGAAATGAAACGGCGCGGCAGCAATGAGGATATCACCACATTGTTCCAGTTGATGGCCCGTGATGAAGCCCGCCATGCAGGTTTTATCAATGACGCGCTGCGGGAAGCTGGGATTGCGGTGAATTTGGGCTTTCTGACGCAAGCCAAGAAATACACCTATTTCCAGCCGAAATTCATCTATTACGCCACATATCTGTCCGAAAAGATCGGCTATGCGCGCTATATCACCATCTTCCGCCATCTTGAGGCGCATCCTGAACATCGATTCCATCCGATTTTCAAATGGTTCAAGGAATGGTGCAACGATGAGTTTAGCCATGGCGAGGCATTCGCGCTGTTGATGAAAACTGATCCCAAGCTGACGCGCGGCGTGAATGTTTTGTGGATCAAATTCTTCCTCACTGCCGTGTTCGCAACGATGTATGTGCGCGACCACCAACGCCCCGCTTTTCACGAGGCTTTGGGTGTAGATACCGATTGGTATGGCCACGAAGTGTTCCGCAAAACCAGTGACATCTCAAAGCAGATTTTCCCGATCACTTTGGACATTGATCATCCCCGTTGGCAGAAAGGTCTGACGGCCTTGCAAGCCGCCAATGCGGATTTGGCCGATGCCAAGGCGCATGGCAAATTCTTCAAGCGAATTGGCGCAAGCATTCGTGCGGGTCTGGCCTTTGTGAACCTGTTCACGATCCCTGCCAAATCTCATGCCGTGCCTGTCAGCACGCGGATGGAGCCCGTCTATTGATCGCGGCTGCGCTGCATAATCCTTGGGTGGCCGCCTTGGTCGCCTTGTTCCTGTGGTGGTTTTCCACAGGGGCAATCCTTTTGGTTGTGCGGCGCGCTGATCAGGCAGGCCGTCAGGCCCGAATTTGGGCCGTTTTGATGAACCTGCCCTTTTTGATCTTGGGGGCGGTTGGGTTCTTGGAATCCCGCTATGACGAGAGCCTAGCCGGGGTTTATGTGGCGTTTTTATCTGCCATCGCGCTTTGGGGGTGGATCGAGCTTGCCTTTTTGACGGGTGTCATCACGGGCCCCAATCGCAACCGCCTGAGGGATGGGGTTCCTGAATGGGAACGCTTTATCCGCGCATGGGGCACCATTGCCTATCATGAGCTTCTGTTGGTGTTCATGATGGTGACGATGATCCTGTTTAGTCTGGATGCCGTGAACCCCTTTGGGATGTGGACATTCGCAATTCTGTTTTTCGCGCGGATCAGCGCCAAGCTGAACCTTTATCTTGGGGTGCGGAAAATCAATGTGGAATTCATTCCCGAACCCCTGAACCATTTGCCAAGTCACTTTCGCACCGCGCGGATGAATTGGCTGTTTCCGCTCTCGATCACGGGCCTCAGCTTTGCCGCGGCCTGTTGGATGGAGCGGATTTGGAGCGCGCAAACCATGTCGCAAGAGATTGGTTTCGCTTTATTGGCAGCCCTGACCATGCTCGCTTTGTTAGAGCATTGGTTCATGGTTCTGCCCCTTCCCGATGAACGGCTGTGGCGGTGGATGCTTCCGTCTCGCCAAAGCAATGGCCAAGACGGCCCCCAGATCGCTATTTTGCAAAATGAGGACGTGCGATGAATTTTGACAAACTCTTTCAGAGCCAGTTGGACACCCTGAAACAAGAGGGCAATTATCGCGTCTTCGCAGAATTGCAGCGCAAATGTGGAGATTTCCCCCGCGTCCAAAATCACGGCGAAGGTCAAGAAGAAGTCACTGTTTGGTGCTCGAATGACTATTTGGGCATGGGCCAACACCCCGATGTGATCAAGGCAATGATCGACACAGTCGAGGCCTGCGGCACAGGTGCAGGCGGCACGCGCAATATCTCGGGCAATGCCTATCACCACAAATTGCTCGAGGCGGAATTGGCTGACCTGCACGGTAAGGAAGCGGCCCTTCTGTTCACTTCGGGCTATGTTTCAAATTGGGCCGCCCTGTCGACTTTGGGCAGCCGTCTTCCGAATGCGGTGATTTTGTCGGATGCGTTGAATCACGCCTCTATGATTGAGGGCATCCGTCATGCACGATGCGAAAAGCGGGTTTGGAAGCACAACGATGTTGCCGATTTGGATCGGCAATTGGCAGAATTGCCCGCCAATGCGACCAAGATTGTCGCGTTTGAGTCGGTCTATTCGATGGATGGCGACATTGCGCCGATCCGCGAGATCGTTGAAGTGGCCGAAAAGCATGGCGCGATGACCTATATTGACGAGGTTCACGCGGTCGGCATGTATGGCCCGCGCGGCGGCGGTGTGGCCGAGCGCGAAGGGCTGATGGATCGCATCACCCTGATCGAAGGCACGCTTGGCAAGGCCTATGGTGTGGTTGGTGGCTATATCACGGGCAGCCATGCATTGGTGGATTTCATCCGCAGCTTTGCCAGCGGGTTTATCTTTACAACTGCTCTGCCCCCTGCCGTTGCGGCGGCCGCGCGCGCCTCGATTCATCATCTGAAAAACTCAAGCTATGAGCGCGACATGCAGCAACGCCAAGTTGCCCGTTTGCGCGCCCGTCTTGATGCCGAAGGCATCCCGCATGTCCACAATGACAGCCACATCATCCCTGTGATGGTGAAAGACCCCGTGAAATGCAAAATGCTATCGGATATTTTGATGGAACAATTCGGCATTTATGTGCAGCCAATCAATTATCCTACAGTTCCCAAAGGCACCGAGCGCCTGCGCTTTACCCCTGGCCCTTTGCACACGGATGAGGACATCGAATATCTCGTTTTGGCCCTGAAAACACTCTGGAAACAATGTGCTGTTTCGCATGCAGTCGCGTAGATGTGACAAGTTTTCTGTAAATTGCCCTTGGAGCGGCTTGAAAAAGGGCTAGGTTGCTGAGCGGTTACCTTTAACCGAGGGAGAGAGAACCATGAAAAAATCTGCAATCATCGCAGCAGTCGCAGGACTATGCGCTGCAACGTCCGCCTTGGCGGATGGCCATGGCGCATCAGGTGATGCGGCTGCAGGTGAGCGTGTCTTCAATCAATGTGTCGCCTGCCACGTGGTGGCAAACGATGCAGGTGAAACTCTGGCAGGCCGCAATGGCCGCACAGGCCCAAATCTTTACGGCGTTGCAGGTCGTCCTGCGGCATCGATCGAAGATTTCCGTTATTCTCCATCTATCACCGCGGCAGGTGAAGCAGGGGTTGTTTGGACGGAAGAGGCGTTTGTGGCCTATGTGCAAGACCCGACCGCCTTTTTGAAGGAAGCAACCGGTGACAACCGCGCACGCAGTGCTATGGCGTTCCGTGCTCGTAACGAAGATGACGCGAAAAACGTCTATGCATATCTCGCAAGCCTTGCGGCGCAGTAACCGCATCGTTTTGTGACGGCATTGAAAAGGGCAGACATTGAGCTGCCCTTTTTCATTTTTTGCGAAGCGATTGGACGAAATCGGTGATCGCATCAACCGCCTCGGCGGGATGTGATTCAGGCAAAAGATGCCCTGCATCCGAAATCACCTTCAGGGCGCCCTGCGGCACCATTCCTTGGGCGCGCTGCGCGACCTCTAGTGCAACTGCTTGATCCTTAGCGCCATGCAAGAACAGGATTGGCGCAGTGATCAGGGGAAGGCTGCGGTGCAGCACCTCTAAATCCCACTGCGCCATCATTGCTAAAGTTGCCTCGATATGCGCGCGTTTGCGCATCAATTCGCGATAATGGCCCAAGGTTTCTGCGTCAGGTTCTGAGCCTGTTGTTTGCAAAATCGCAATCAGCCTGCGGTCACTCATCCCTGAGCCTAAGAAAAGCCCCGTCAGCGGGTTCATGGCCATCATTTTTGCCATGATCGGAAAGAGCCAACCCGCAGCGCCAGAGAAATTCTCAAGCGCCCCGTTGATCGCCACGACCCCTTGCGCAGTGTCAGGCGCAAGCAGCATCAGCTGCAAGGCAATCGCGGCCCCCGCAGAATGGCCAATAATCACCTCAGGCGTGATGCCTTGGCCCTGCAGCAGCCGCAAAACGTCTTGCGCCATCAAGGACAGGGATGACCGACTGCGGGTGCCAGCACGGCTAAAGCCCTGACCTGGTAGATCAAAGGCAATGACGCGATGAGTTTGTGCCAAAAGTGGCATCATGGCCCGCCAAGAATGCGTAGATGCGCCTGCACCATGGATCAAAACCAGATCAGGGCCTGTGCCCATAATCTGCACATGCCACCGATGCGGATGTGACGCGATGATTTGGCTATGGGCGCGCCATGGCCAGTTGCTTGGAATATCCGAAAGCCCGCTCATGCGCTTGGCAATGCCGCCTCGACAGCGGCGCTGAGGGATTTGGCATCTGCGCGCGGAAGCGGCACATAGGCCGCGCCCATTACCTTGGCCAGATCATCCAGCCCTCGCGTTGGGCGTTGCCCTGTGTCGATGACAATCGCGGGAACACCGCGACCGCGCAGGGCCTTTGCCATACTGTTTGCATCTTCACCCGCCTGCGCGCGATTTGCACTGCCATCCAGACTGACATTCGCGCGCCCATCCGTCAGAACCGCAATGGACGGCGTCATTCCCTTTCCACTTGTGAGAACCGTCAGATCAAGGGCCGATTTCAGCCCTGCGGCAAGCGGTGTGCCGCCCCCACCTGGTAGGTCTTGCAAGCGGCGTTTGGTCTGCACGAGGGATCGCGTGGGGTTCAACAAAATATCCGCCCCTGCGCCGCGAAACGCAACCAAGGCCACATGATCGCGCCGCGCATAGGCCTCTGCCAACATCAACTCAATCGCCCCCTTGGCCTCGGCCATGCGGGACATCGCGCTAGAGCCAGACGCATCCACCACAAAGATAATCACCCTGTCAGAGCTTTGTTCAAACTGCTTTACGCGGATGTCACTTTTGCGGATATGCAGGCCGCGCGGCTTGGGCGCTGTCGTTTGGGCGCGCAGCCCTTGCCATGGGGCAGCAGAGCGCAAGGTTGCCATTAAATCAATCCGCGCGCCGCCCCCCAATTCGCCACTGCGCGAGGCAACGGGGCGGCCACGATGATTGCCCTTCTTGCGGTTGCCCGTTCCTGAGCTGCCCTTGCTTTGCCGTGCGGCGCGCTGTGCTGCCAATCGTGCCAAGAGGTCGGGCGGAAGCATGGCCTTTGCTGCCTCGATCAACGCCTCGAAAGGGGGAAGATCCTCCCCCTCCTTTTGCGGATCTTCGGGGTCAGATGGGTTTTCTTGCGCCTCGGGTTCTTGTGGTTGTGGTGGGGGCGATTGTTCAGGTGGGGCCGTTTCGGGGATTTGCGTGGCGCGTGGGGCAAGGCCCAATTCCACAGCCAGTTGCAGATCCGCCTGTTCGACCTGATCCGACCCCATCAAGGCCGCCGAATGGCGGGCAAGGCGCAGCGCGTGCTGAACGGCGCGCAAAGATGTGACGCCAAGCGCCTCAGCCACCAAGCACAGATCACGATAATCGTCAGGCGCATGTCGCACATGGGGCAAGCGCGCACGCGCCTCGGCCAAAGCAGCGCTGTCAAATTCCATTTCCTGCGCCGCCGATTGTGGAATGGCATCAAGCTGCAGGTGCAGCCCGAGGCGATCACTGAGGCTATGCCCCAACCCTTCGCCTTCTTCGGCGGCTTCATCGAGGGCAATAATCGACAAGCCTGTCTCAGCGTCCAACGCCCCCGCCAATCGTGCCAAAAGCGCGGATTCGGCACGTTCGGCCATTGTCAGGATCACTGTGCCGCCCTTGTTGAGAAGTCCCTCTGTTTGAATAGGGCGCCCAGTTGCCAAGGTTGCGCTTAGGTCTAACCCGCCAAACAGGGCCTCATCACTGATATTTGGGTGAAGGCGCGGAAAAAAATCAGTTTCTAAAGCGGTGTTTAGAGCCTGAATAATCCGATCCCGAACGGGGCCAACGCGGGCCCGAAGCCAAATACCCCCAAGGGGCGCGGGGTCAATCGCAAACAGGGCGATGGCCAGATTGAAACTGGCCCATCTGTCCTGTGCTGTTGTCATGGCAGCACAGCCTCGACTGTGCGCATCACGCGTGTGGTTGAGCCTGCCTCATCGAGCGGGTCGCGGCGCAAGCGATGGGACAGCGCCATGGGTGCAACAGCCCGCAAATGGGCGCGTGTGATTTCGGAGGATCCCTCAAACGCGGCTTGCGCGCGGGCGGCGCGCAACAGGGTTAATTCGCCGCGCAACCCGTCTGACCCAAGTTCAAGGCACAGGGCGGCGCAATCCTTCAAGATCTCATCACTTGTGCGGATTTTTGACAGGCGTTTGCGTGCGGCAATGATGGATTTGCGGATAGCCTCATCCGATTTCGCCCATGATTTCAAAAATTTGGCACGATCTTGATCAAAGGCATCGCGGCGCTTGATGACCTCAATGCGTGTGTCGATATCCTTTGGGCTTTTAACTTCAACGGAAAGGCCGAAACGATCCAAAAGTTGGGGCCGCAATTCGCCTTCTTCTGGGTTGCCCGAACCCACCAAAACAAATCGGGCAGGGTGGCGGATTGAGAGACCCTCTCGCTCGACCAGATTTTCGCCAGACTGCGCCACATCCAATAGAAGATCGACCAAGTGATCTTCGAGCAGGTTGACCTCGTCAATATAGAGATAGCCGCGATTGGCCCGCGCAAGAAGGCCTGCTTCAAAGGCCTTTTCACCCTTGGCGAGCGCCTTTTCGATATCCAAGGCCCCGACCACGCGATCCTCTGTTGCGCCAAGCGGCAGGTCGACCACGGGTGTGGGTTTTTCGACCACTTCGCGATCCGCAACATTGGCCCAATCAGGTATGTCTGCCTCAGTGGCAGAATTCACAGGGCAGCCCTTTATCGCCTTAATCGGTGGTAGCAAAGCGGCTAAGCCCCGCACGGCGGTTGATTTCCCCGTGCCGCGATCCCCGAAAACCAAAACGCCGCCAATGCCCGCATCAATAGCGGTCAAAAGCATGGCTTGTTTCATCGCATCTTGGCCTACGATGGCAGAAAAAGGAAAAGCGTGGCTCATATAATGGGCCTTTCATAGGTCGGGATACGGGATTGCAGGGGGCAGCCGCCCTCCCACGTGCCTTCTATATTTTTTAGGGCAAAGCGGGCGTAGAGTTCTTCTTTGAACCATGCGCCATCGCGCACGGCTTTTATGGCGCGGGCATGCGGGCCGTCATGGCGTGCAAAACGCGCCATGGTTTGCGTGTCTGGCCAAATTGAAAACGTGACCTGATGCAGGAGAGGCACTTCGCCAACGCCGATCTTGAACAGAACGTTAGGATCATCGCCAATGACCTGCGAAATATCAGGGACGCGCCGCCAGAAGCGCAGCGCATTTAGGGGTTTTACTGTGGCGCGGGTCAGCGCCGCAATCGGGCCGTTTGTTGGCTCAGAATCGGTCACAAACGGCGCTTGCCCATCCCATTCCCCCCGCGCTGTGCTGGGGGTGAGATACAGGGTGCAATCTTCGACTGCATGTGCGCGATAGCGGCGGAAGGTTGGACTTTTTGCAATCTGAGATTGTGCGGTCACATGGTCGGGCCAAGTGGCAAGAATGGCATAAACCGAAACATTTGGAATGGGCGTAAATCCCTCACCCGTGCCTGAGCCAAGCAATTTGAAAAACCCGATCCCTGCCTCACGGCGCAAGGCGAATCGTGCCGTTGCCATTTGGGCAAAGGCCCACATCCGTGCGGAGACGGTTCCAAATCGAAATAAGCTTAGCGTTACAGATTGCATGGTCGATCTTTTTATCTGTCAACTAATAGTGACAGATTTAGCCAATAAAGGAAAGAGAACAATATATTTCCATGATTTCTTTTGTTTTATTGGTGCGCTTCTATTCGTGATCGGCTTTAGCTGTGAATTCATGTTGTAAATTAAACTAGACAGTTTACGATAGGGCCTATGATGGATGACCACCGAGTGCATAGCGACCCTCGATCAGGCTTTGCCCCAAATGCGGGCGATGCTCGCCCTCATGCGATTGTGATTGGGGCGGGATTGGGGGGATTGGCCTCGGCCATGCGGTTGGGGGCGAAGGGCTATCGCGTCACGGTCATTGATAAATTGGATATGGCGGGGGGGCGTGGTTCTGCGCTCTACCAGAACGGGCATCGCTTTGACCTCGGCCCGACCATTGTCACCGTGCCGCAAGTGTTTCGGGAATTATGGGCGGCTTGCGGGCGCGATTTCGATCAGGATGTTGATCTGCGCCCGATTGAGCCATTTTACGAAATCCGTTGGCCTGACGGGTCACATTTTACCGCCAACCAAAACACCGATGCGATGCGCGCCGAAGTGGCGCGCCTTTCGCCGCAAGATGCCAAGGGCTATGAGCGGTTCTTGCAGGACAGCGCCGCGCGCTATTGGTTTGGGTTCGAAGATCTCGGCCGCCGTTCCATGCACAAGCTGTGGGACTTGATCAAGGTTTTGCCAAAATTCGGCATGCTGCGCGCGGATCGCTCGGTTTATGCGCATGCGGCAAAGCGGTTTAAGGATGAACGACTGCGGATGGCGTTTAGTTTTCATCCACTCTTTATCGGGGGGGATCCGTTTAACGTGACCTCGATGTATATCTTGGTCAGCCATCTCGAAAAGGAATTCGGTGTCCATTATGCGATGGGCGGTGTCGCCGCGATTGCCAAGGCCATGGCCCGCGTTGTTCAGGATCAAGGCGGCGCGCTTCGCTTTCATCACGTTGTGGATGAAATCACCTTTCACGATAACCGCGCCACAGGTGTCCGCCTTGCCACGGGCGAGGCTCTTGCGGCGGATATTGTCGTCTCAAACGCGGATGCGGGTCATACGTATAAGCATTTAATGCGCAATCGCCCCCGCCGCCGTTGGACGGATGGTAAATTAACCCGCGCGCGTTGGTCGATGGGTCTTTTTGTGTGGTATTTCGGAACACGCGGCACGCGCAACAAATGGGCGGATGTGGGTCATCATACGATCCTCAACGGCCCGCGGTATCGTGGTTTGGTCAAAGATATCTTTATCAAAGGCAAACTTAGCGAAGATATGAGCCTTTATGTTCATCGCCCCTCGGTGACTGACCCAAGCTGCGCGCCAGAGGGGGATGATACGTTCTACGCCCTTTCACCTGTGCCGCATCTGGGGTTTGATGATCCTGTGGATTGGGCCAAGATGGGCGAAGCCTATCGCCAAAAGGTGCAGCAGGTTTTGGAAGATCAACTCTTGCCTGATTTGGGCGCGCATCTTTCCGCCTCCGAGGTGCTGACCCCCGCAGATTTTGAAAGTCGCTATCTTTCCCCCAACGGGTCTGGCTTCTCAATCGAGCCGCGTATCCTGCAAAGCGCCTATTTTCGTCCCCATAACGTGTCGGAGGAGGCGGAAGGTCTCTATCTCGTTGGGGCAGGCACGCATCCTGGGGCGGGTTTGCCTGGGGTCATTTCATCGGCTGAAGTGTTGGCAAAACTGGTGCCAGATGCGGTCTCCGTCTCATCTGGCCATGAGATAAAGATGGCCGCAGAATGATTGACGATCAGGATCTTGCCTATTGCCGCGGGGCAATTGCCGAAGGGTCGCATTCCTTCGATATTGCATCGCGCATCTTGCCGCGCACTGTGCGCGATCCTGCGCTGGCCCTTTATGCTTTCTGTCGTATTTCCGATGATGCAGTGGATTTCAGTCAGAACAAGGCACATGCCGTTCTTGATCTTAGTAATCGGTTGGATCGTATCTATCGCGGGCGGCCTGTCGACTGTCCCGCTGATCGCGCCTTTGCTGCGGTGGTGCAGGATTTCGAAATGCCCCGCGCCTTGCCCGAAGCCCTGCTTGAGGGCCTCGCATGGGATGCGACCGAGCGGCGCTATAACACCTTGTCAGATTTGCGTGGTTACTCGGCACGGGTTGCCTCGGCTGTCGGGGCGATGATGTGCGTATTGATGGGGGTGCGTTCGGGCGATGCATTGGCGCGCGCCTGTGATCTGGGCGTGGCCATGCAATTAACAAATATCGCCCGCGATGTGGGCGAAGATGCCCGCGCGGGGCGCGTTTATTTGCCCCTAGATTGGCTTGAGGAGGAAGGTGTTAACCTTGATCGCTTTCTCGCAGATCCGCGTATTTCCCCTGCCCTTCGGCGGATCAATCGCAGGCTCTTGGCTGAGGCGCGCAGGCTTTATGAACGCTCCGAGGCGGGTGTGTCCCAACTGCCCTTGATCAGCCGTGCGGGGATTTTGGCGGCGCGGCACTGCTATGATGCGATTGGCGGTGCTGTGGCGCGGCGCGGGTATGATGGTGTCACGCAACGCGCTTTCACAACGGCGCGACAAAAATTTGGGTTGCTCAGCTATTCTGCGATTCAGGCCGCAATCATCACTTTGGCGCCGCGCAGCCCGATGCTTTATGCCCCCCCTTTGGAAGAAACCCGATTTTTGGTCGATGCCGCCGCCAAGCGGCAACCAGATCGCGCAGGATGGAGTGATCAGGTCATATCTGTTCTGGCGCAATTAGAGGCGCAAGATCGTAGGCGCATACTGGAACCGAACCCATAACGCGCTAACTGACCTGTCATGGATTGGTCTGTTTTCATATTATTTTTTGCCGCCTGCGCTGCTGCTGCGGCCACGGGGTCGATGTTTCCCCCAGGCGCGTGGTATCGGGATTTGCGAAAGCCATTTTTCACGCCGCCGAATTGGCTTTTTCCCGTTGCTTGGACAGTGCTTTATGTCGCCTCCGCCTATGCAGCGGCGCGCGTGGCATTGGTGGCGGAAAATGGCCATGCGATGGGATTTTGGGCGCTGCAAATCGCGCTGAACACGCTATGGAGCCCCGTTTTCTTTGGCTTGCGCCGCATTCGCGCGGGTATGGTCATCCTCAGCGCGCTGTGGGTTGCGGTTTGCGGCACAATGCTGAGTTTCTGGGTGCTTGATCCGCTCGCGGGCGCGTTGATTGCGCCCTATCTGCTTTGGGTCACTATTGCAGGCGCGTTGAATTTTGAGGTTTGGCGGTTGAATCCTGAGGTTGCCAAAGGATCGGCATAAAAAAACGCGCCCCGCGGGGCGCGCTTTTTTGTCATGTTCCGAACAGCTTAGCTGAGCTTACGCTCGACTTCTTCGCGTTCGAAAATCTCGATCACATCGCCCTTGCGGATGTCATCGTAATTCTCGAAGGCCATGCCGCATTCTTGACCCGATTGCACTTCTTTGACTTCGTCTTTGAAGCGCTTCAGCGTTTTCAGCGTGCCTTCGTGGATCACGACATCATCGCGCAACAGGCGCACACCCGCCGAGCGGCGCGCGACACCTTCGGTGACCAGACAGCCCGCAACCGAGCCAACACCAGAGACGCGGAACACCTCTTTGATCTGGGCGTAGCCGATGAAGTTTTCACGAATTTCAGCACCAAGCAGACCTGAGGCTGCCGCCTTCACATCATCCACAAGGTCATAGATCACGCTGTAATAGCGGATTTCCACTCCCTTTTGGTTGGCGGAATTGCGCGCAGGGGCATTGGCACGGACGTTAAAGCCCATGACAGGCGCACCCGAAGCCTCGGCCAAGCCGATATCGGATTCTGTGATCGCGCCCACCCCGTAATGCAGAACGCGCACGCGCACTTCGTCATTGCCGATTTTTTCCATCGCCTGAACGATGGCTTCGGCCGAACCTTGAACGTCAGCTTTGACCACGATGGGCAATTCTTTGACGTTTTCATCCGCCTTGGCCTTCGCCAAGAGCTGATCCAAGGTTGTTGCTGCACCTGCTGCGGCGCGTTTGTCTTTGGCAACTTGGATGCGGTAATCCGCGATCTCGCGGGCTTGTGCTTCGGTTTGCACCACGTTCAAAACGTCACCCGCTTCGGGTGCGCCGTTCAGGCCCAGAACCTCAACAGGAACGGATGGCCCCGCTTCTTTAACGCGCTCGCCCTGATCGTTGATCAGCGCGCGGACTTTACCCCATTGCTCGCCCACAACGAAGATATCGCCTTGTTTCAGCGTGCCGCGTTGCACCAGAACAGTCGCAACAGGGCCACGGCCCACATCCAACTGCGCCTCGATGACGGCCCCTTCGGCTGAGCGGTCAGGGTTCGCCTTCAGGTCAAGCAATTCGGCCTGAAGTGCGATGGATTCAAGCAATTGATCCAAACCTTGGCCAGTGGCGGCGGAAACTTCGACATCCTGCACTTCACCTGACATCTTCTCAACGATCACCTCATGTTGAAGCAAATCGGTGCGCACCTTGTCAGGATTGGCAGCGGGTTTGTCGATTTTGTTAATCGCCACGATCATCGGCACTTTGGCCGCCTTGGCGTGGTTAATCGCTTCGATGGTCTGCGGCATCACCGCGTCATCGGCGGCAACCACAAGCACCACGATATCCGTGACATTCGCCCCACGCGCCCGCATGGAGGTAAAGGCCGCGTGACCCGGCGTATCAAGGAAGGTCAAAAGCGCGCCGCTTTCGGTGCGCACCTGATAGGCCCCGATATGCTGCGTGATCCCGCCTGCTTCGCCAGAGACAACATTGGCCTTGCGAATGCGGTCAAGCAACGAGGTCTTGCCGTGGTCAACATGGCCCATGATGGTGATGACGGGTGGCCGTGGTTGCAGCTCGGCTGGGCTGTCTTCTTCGACCTTGATCACATCTTCCACATCCGCGTCAGATACACGCTGCACGCGGTGGCCAAATTCGCTGACGATCAATTCCGCCGTATCGGCATCGATGGATTGGTTCTGCGTGACCATCATGCCCATTTGCATCAGCGATTTAACCACATCGGCCACGCGTTCTGCCATGCGGTTGGCCAATTCGGAAACCACGATGGTTTCTGGAATTTGCACATCGCGAACGATTTTTTCGCGATCACCTTGGGATGCCATCGCCTTCTGGCGCTGACGCTCCTGCTTGCGTTTCATGGCAGCAAGGCTGCGCTGACGCCCGCCTTCGCCATCAGAGAAAACCTGATTGACGCTCAGCTTGCCGGAACGGCGGCCATCATTGTCGCGATCACCTTTCGAGACGCGCTCGCGCTTGTCGTCCCGATCCGTATCACGGCGCGCAGGTGCTGCGGCTGATTTCGCGCGGGCAGCTGCCACCGCAGGATCAGGCAGATCTGCGGGGGATGTCACCACGGGGGCACTGTCCGCTTTACGGGACTTTGCGGCCTTTGATTCCTCAAGGCGGCGGCGCTCTTCTTCTTCCTTGGCGCGGATGGCCTCTTCGCGTTCACGCTCCTCGCGTTCGCGGGCCTCGGCCTCGGCGCGGCGGCGCTGACGCTCTTCTTCGCGTTCTTGCTCTTCGCGCTGGCGCTGTTCTTCTTCTTCGGCCTCACGGGCCTTGGCGGCCATTACAGCCTTCATACGGCGTTCGAGTTCTGGATTGGCGGAAGCGTTGCCACCCTCCATATTACCCGTGCCATCATCTTTGCCGCCTGCACCCGATTTGGGAACCATCACGCGCTTGCGCTTGGTTTCCACAACAACCGTTTTCGTGCGTCCACGCGAAAAGCTCTGGTTCACGCGTCCGCTGCGGGCGCCGCCAGATAGTCCGAGTGGTTTTTTTCCGTCTTGATCGCTCATGCGTCTTTCTTGTCCTTCCCAACGGTCTTGCCGTTGTTCAAGCTGGTTTTGGGCCTCAGCCCTTGCAGCTTTGCTCCTTCCTCTACAACACGATCGCCGAGTCCGCCAGTCGCCAGCGCGCCATGTATCACAGTTTCTCGCCCGAATGCCAAACCTAATTCAAAAGCGGTCAGGCAATCGAAGTAACGCGCGCCCTCAGGCGTCCAAAGCTTGGACTTGCCCCGTTCAGACCCGTCCGAAGCTTGCAGCAGCACCCGCACAGGGCGCGTGGCAAGCCAATCTTTGACCTTTTCGAACCCTGCAACGGCATCACCAGATTTGCGCGCCAAGGCAATCAAATCGCCAATGCGCCGCGCAAGCAGGGTTTCAAGCGTGCCCACCAAATCATCTGGCACAGTCACCTGCGCTTTGGCTGAGCGAGAGAAGAGGTTTTTCTTGACCGCCAATTCCACCGCCGCGCGATCAGCGCTGCACCATATGCCTCGGCCCGGTAGGCGTTCAAGGATATCGGGCGTCACCACATTCTCAGGGCTGACCACAAAACGCAACAGCCCCGCCTTTGGCGCTGTGTCGCCTGTTGCGATACAGCGCCGCTCGGACGTGTCTTTGGTTTTGGTGGCACCGCCACGGGACATGGTTTTGGCTCCTGAAATCGGGCTTACTCTTCTTCTTCGCCTGCGTCTTCTTGGTCAGATGCAAGGTCTTCTTCGGTCACCCAACCCAAGGACAAACGGGCGGACATGACCATATTCTGGGCTTCTTCGAGGCTGACATCGAATTTCTCAAGCACGCCTTCATCTTTGACGCGCTCGCCGTTTACGGTTGTCCAACCGCCTGCCAATTCCCAATCAGCACAGGTTGCGAAGTCTTCCAGCGTTTTGACCCCATCTTGGCCAAGCGCCTCAAGCATCTGTGGTGTTAGCCCTTCGAAATCGATCAAGCTTTGCTCGACACCAAGCGCCTTGGCGCTTTCGAGGGCTTTGCGATTTTGCTCTTCGATATAGTCACGCGCACGGGCCTGAAGCTCGTCTGCGGTTGCTTCATCGACACCATCAATGCCAAGCAATTCTTCTTGCTCGACATAGGCAACCTCTTCCAAAGAGGTGAAGCCTTCGGATACCAGAAGTTGGGCAAAGAATTCGTCCAAATCCAATGTGTCCATGAACAGCTTGGTGCGTTCGGCGAATTCGGCCTGACGGCGCGCGCTTTCTTCTTCTTCGGTGAGGATGTCGATATCAAGCCCTGTCAACTGGCTTGCCAAACGCACGTTTTGACCACGGCGCCCGATAGCAAGAGACAGCTGTTCGTCAGGAACAACCACTTCGATTTTCCCTGCATCTTCGTCCAAAACCACCTTGGTCACTTCGGCAGGTTGCAGCGCGTTTACAAGGAAGGTTGGGGCGTCCTCATTCCATGGAATGATGTCAATTTTTTCGCCCTGCAACTCGTTCACCACAGCCTGCACGCGGCTGCCGCGCATACCCACACAAGCACCAACGGGATCAATCGAGTTATCGTAGGAAATCACCGCGATCTTCGCGCGAGAGCCCGGGTCACGGGCAACGGCCTTGATCTCAATGATGCCATCGTAAATTTCAGGCACTTCCATCTTAAACAATTCCGCCATGAATTCGGGCGCGGTGCGGCTGAGGAAGACCTGAGGGCCGCGCGCCTCGCGGCGGACATCTTTGATATAGCAGCGGATGCGCTCATTGGGGCGATAGCTTTCGCGCCCAATTTTTTCATTACGGCGCAAAACGGCCTCGCCACGGCCAATATCGACAATCACATTGCCATATTCTTCGCGCTTTACGACACCGTTAATAATTGTGCCTGCACGGTCTTTGAATTCTTCATATTGGCGATCACGCTCAGCTTCGCGCACTTTTTGCAGGATCACCTGCTTGGCGCTTTGCGCGGCGATACGGCCCATTTCAACAGGGGGCACTTCGTCAATGATCTCGTCACCGATTTCTGCATCTGCCTTATAGGCACGCGCATCGCGCAGTGTCATTTCAATGAAATGGTTTTCGATTTCCTCAACCACAGTGCGGACACGGGTAAATGTCGCGCGGCCTGTCTTGCGATCAATCGAAACGCGGATATCCAATTCCGAGCCGTAACGCGACTTCGCGGCGCGGGCGAGGCTTTCTTCCATTGCCACGATGACCAGATCGGGGTCGATCATCTTTTCGCGGGCAACGGCCTCTGCTGTTTGCAACAGCTCAAGTTGGTTTGCTGATGTAATAGCCATGGATTTTCAGTCCTCCGCCTCTTCGGGCTCTTGCGTGATTTCATCAAATTGGGTTTCGTCAATGACCCCCGAGGCTTTGCGCTGGCGCAGCATCTCGGCGATCAGGTCATCGGTCAGAACGAGCTTCGCATCTGAAAGCCAGTCAAAATTGAGGCCAAGGGTGACTGTCTCGCCACCTTGTTCAACATTGATAAGCACTTCATCGTTTTCGATCCCCGCCAAAACGCCCTTAAAGCGCTTGCGGCCATCGATCATTTCGCTTGTTTCAAGTTTGGCTTCATAGCCCTGCCAGATATCGAAATCCTTCAACCGCGTCAGCGGGCGGTCGATACCGGGGCTAGAAACTTCGAGGTTATATGCCCCCTCAATCGGGTCTTCGACATCAAGGCTTGCCGAAATCGCCGTTGAGATATCGGCGCAATCATCCACATTGATCCCGCCATCGGGGCGGTCTGCCATCACCTGCAGGGTTTTTGTCTCGCCGCCCATCAGGCGCACGCGCACCAGTTCAAACCCCATATCTTCGATGACAGGGGTGATGATCTCAGCCATGCGGCGATCAATGCTCGATTTTGCGATCAGGTTGGACATAAGACCTATGGACATAAAAAAACGGGCCACAGGGCCCGCGGAAGCATCTAGGGTGGAGCGTGGAGTTTGGACCCCCAAGCACCTGTTGATCCGTCATATAGAGAGAATCGGGGGTTATAGCAAGCTGCCATCTTGCGCTTTGGGGCGCGGCGTGGCCATTTGCGCGACATGAACGCTAAAACCGAAATCACAATTCGTCCAAAAACGGCCCAAGATGATGCGGCGCTTGTATCCCTGTTGCTGCCTGTGTTTCGGGCGGGTGATACATATACAGTCGACCCTGACATATCCGAGGCCGATGCCTTGGCCTTTTGGACAGCCCCCGAAAAGTCGGTGTTCATAGCAGAACACGGGGGTGAGGTCGTTGGCACCTATTACATCCGTCCCAATCAGGCGGGCGGCGGCGCCCATATCTGCAATTGTGGCTATATCACTGCCACAGCGGCGCAGGGGCGCGGGATTGCGCGCGTGATGTTGGCGCATTCGCTCCAGACTGCCCGCGCCAAAGGCTATCGCGGGATGCAGTATAACTTTGTCGTTTCGGAAAACACGCGTGCGGTTGCGACATGGCAAAAGGCAGGTTTCGAGATTGTGGGCCGTTTGCCACAAGCCTTTGATCATCCAAGCAAAGGATTGGTGGACGCCCTTGTGATGTTCAAATCCCTTGTAGATTAGGCCTTGCGATACCGTGCCATAAATGTAGCCACCACCTCATCTGCGGCTTCGGACACTTCTTCATGGGTGGCTTCGCTGCTGACGCATAAAAGACGGCGCAGCATTAGATCACCACGGCACAGCTTCATGAACAAATCCGCCGCCTTCATGGGGTCATCTATATCCAGCATGTTGCCCACCTTTGGCGTGCTAAAATAGCCTGCGACATGCGACATGGCCGTTGAAGGGCCTGTTTCATAGAAAGCGCGCCCCAATTCGGGGAATCTTTGGGCTTCAGCCACGCAGACGCGGAAGATCGAGACACCTTCGTCCGACATCAGGAATTCAAGCATCGAATAGGCCAAATGGTGCAAGGCATCGCGCACATCGCGCTGCAGAAATTCGATATCCATTTGCGCGCGGCGTTGCAGGTCGCATTCTTGGTTCAGAACCGCCATAAACAACGCTTGTTTGTCGGGGAAATACGAATAAAGCGTGGCTTTGGACACGCCCGCTTGGCGCGCGATCACATCGACACTTGCCCCTTCGAACCCTTGGCTTAGGAAAATATTACGTGCGCCATCAATGACTTGATCGAATTTCCGACCTTTGCGTGTCTGTGCTTGCATGTTCATGGCGCATACTCCCTGACCTCATTGTAAACCGATCAGTTCAGTTTTTGCAAGCCTTGCCGCGATCTATTGGCCCCAATCCGCCGATTGCATCTCGCGCAGGCGGCTGGCGGTGCGTTCAAATTCGAAACTGCCCGTGCCCTCGGCATAAAGATGTTCTGGCACATCATCGGCAGATAAGATCACGCGGATACCTGCCTCGTAAAGCGCATCAATGAGGGTGACAAAGCGTTTTGCCTCGTTGAAATTGTCGATGCCAAGACGCGGGACGTTTTCCAACATCAGCAATTTCACCGCCCCGGTGAGCGCCAAATAATCACCCGCGCCTAAAGGTTTGCCGCACAGCTCCCAGAAATCGGCGCGGGCCATGCCCGCCCAATAATGCGGGATGACGACATGGCGGCCTTTGATCTCTAAATCGAGGGGTTCTTCCTGCCCATGGGTCAGATCGTGCCAAATCTTATCAAGGCTTTGGCGCGTGGCGGCGGTGATGGGTGTGAAATAGGTGGTTTCACCTGACAATCTGTCTTGGCGGTAATCGGTGGGTGATTGCATTTCAATCACCTCTAATTCCTGCTCTAAAAGCGTGATGAACGGCACAAACAGCTGTCGGTTCAACCCGTCCTTATACAAATCTTTTGGGGGGCGATTGGAGGTGGTGACGATGCTCACCCCTGCCTTGAACAATGCCTCAAAGAGGCGGCTTACAATCATGGCATCGGTGATATCGGTGATTTGCATCTCATCAAAACACAGCAGGCGCAGGTCTTTTGAAATCGCCTCGGCCACGGGTTTCAACGCATCATCTGTGCCTGTTTTACGCGCCTCGTGCAGGGCTGATTGGATTTCTTGCATAAAGGCGTGAAAATGGACGCGGCGCTTTCCGTTAATCGCCGTGTGTGCAAAGAACAAATCCATAATCATGGATTTCCCGCGCCCAACCCCGCCCCAGACATAAAATCCACGACTATGTTGGCCAGATTGTGGTTTTTCCTGAAAGAAACGTGCAAGAAGCCCTGATTTTGGCCGCGCCTCAAGCGTTTCGCGCAAGGATTCAAACCGATGCAAAACCTCGCGTTGTGCGGGGTCTGCGCGCAGTAAGCCTTCGCTGACGCGGGTGTCGTATATGGCGGTTAAATGTTGCGACATAAGCGCCTCTTAGGACATCTCTGGCCCCTCTGGCCAGAGGGATTGCATGCGCAATCAGCATTGACGCTCTTGGGCTTGCGGCGCAATCTCTGTCGCAGCATGACAGGCCTGCGGCCTTTGACAGGACAAATGAAGATGCAGCGCAATTCGATTTTCACCCCCGTCCTCATCGGGGGCTGTTTTATCATTATGATCAGCTTTGCCATTCGGGCAAGTTTTGGGGTTTTTCAAATTCCCATAGCGGACGAATTTGGTTGGCTGCGCGCCGAATTTTCGTTGGCCATTGCCATTCAAAACCTTGCTTGGGGCGTGGGGCAGCCGATTTTTGGCGCGATTGCCGAGAAATTTGGGGATCGCAAAGCCATTATCATTGGCGCTTTGATGTATGCGGCGGGCTTGGTGTTTTCGGCTTATGCAATCACGCCCGGCGCGCATCAGCTTTTGGAAATTCTTGTGGGCTTTGGCGTTGCGGGCACGGGCTTTGGCGTGATCTTGGCGATTGTGGGCCGCGCCGCATCGGATGAGCATCGCTCACTCGCGCTTGGCATTGCGACTGCGGCGGGCTCTGCAGGTCAGGTCTTTGGTGCGCCTGTGGCAGAGGCGCTGTTGGCGGTGATGCCATGGCAAAGCGTCTTTTTGATCTTTGCAGCGGCAATTTTGGCCGCGCTTTTATTCCTTCCTATGCTGCGCGCGCCCGCGCCCTTATCCAAGGCAGAACTTGAAGAAAGCATGAGCGCGATTTTGGGCAAAGCGTTTCGCGATCCCTCTTTCAGTCTGATTTTTATCGGCTTCTTTTCCTGTGGGTATCAGCTTGCTTTTGTCACCGCGCATTTTCCCGCCTTTGTGACCGAACTTTGCGGCCCGATCGAGCCTGGATCTTTCCTACATTCTTTGGGCATCACGACCACATCCGCGCTTGGGGCTGTGTCGATCTCGCTGATTGGCTTGGCCAATATTGGTGGCACGATTTTGGCGGGCTATTTGGGCAAACGCTATTCTAAGAAATACCTGCTTGCGGGCATCTATTTTGGCCGCACCATTATTGCGGCGGCGTTCATTTTGTTGCCCATCACGCCCCTGACGGTGATTGTGTTTTCGGTTACGATGGGCGCGTTGTGGTTGGCCACAGTGCCGCTGACCTCAGGACTTGTGGGGTACATTTATGGGCTGCGCTATATGGGCACGCTTTATGGTATCGTGTTCTTTAGCCATCAATTGGGCAGCTTCATCGGGGTTTGGCTTGGCGGTTGGATGTATGACCTGCATGGCACCTACACCACGGTTTGGTGGGTGGGTGTTGGCGTGGGGCTGCTTTCGGCCATCGTCCATTTGCCCGTGAAAGAAAGCCCCCTGCGCGAGCGGGCGCTGGCCGCCTAACCCTTCACCGCGTCACGGATATAGGCGGCGGTCATGAGGTCAAGATGTGCGCCGCCGCCGTTCTTGAACAGCGTGATTTCTGCGTTATTGCCCCGCGCAAAGGCGCCAGAGGCGATGTCGTAATAATCGGCCACAACATCATCTGCTGTGATCACCCCCGCCGCGATGGGGCGTTTTAATTCGCCAATATGTTCAATCGTGGTGGCACGGCTGTCGACAAAAATGCGCGCCTTTTTGAGCGCAGCATCATCCGCCTCGCGCATATCGGGGCGATAGGCCCCGATGAGGTCAATATGCTGTCCCGCCTTGAGCCATTCACCGTGCAAGATGGGCTCTGTCACCATGGTTGCACAGGTGACAATATCGGCCTGCTGCACGGCATCCGCTAGGCTTTCGGCGACATCCGTATTGGAGAAATCACGGGCAAGGGCCTCGGCCCGCGCTATATTGCGGTTCCAGATCAAGAAGCGCGCCTCAGGAAACCCCGCGCCATAAGCCGCGCGCAGAGAGCGGCCAACTGTGCCTGCGCCAACGATCAAAATGGTTTTACTCTCAGGTCGCGCCAGTTTCATCGCGGCAAACAGGCTATCGCCTGCGGTCTTATATTTGGTCAAAAGATGGAAATCGACCAAAGCCTCAAGAAGGCCATTCTTATCGCTGTAAAGCGCCGCACCGCCATTCACAGCGGGCAAATTTTGCGCGGCGTTCTCAGGAAAGATTGTGGCTGATTTCACCAAGAGGCCAAGCCCGTCTATCCATGCGGCACGATTAAGCAACGTGTCCTTGCCGCGATAGAGGAAACTATCCGTAATTTCCGCACGCGGTAGCATATGCCCCGCCTCCAACGCCGCGCCAAGTTTGAGCCAATCAAGCTTGGCTTCTGCCTCAGGCCCGATGATTTGGAAGGGGGCTTGTGTCATAGTCCTGCTTCATCCTTGGTTAGAAGGCCATGGTCGACCAAGACTTCGGCCCATCCGTGTGGCGCTGTAAACAGATGCGCATTCCATCCGCGCGCCTCGGCCGCGGTGATGTTGTCAGGGCGGTCATCTGCAAACAAAAGCGCCTCTGGTGCGATTTTGCAATGATCCTCGACCATTTGATAAATGGTTGGGTTGGGTTTGATCACCCCCATATGGCCAGAGACATAGGCGTGGTCGAATTCGTTCAGAAAATCGAAATGCTCTTGCGCATAGGCAAAGCTCTCGATCCCGAAATTGGTCAATGCGAAGACGGGCACATTCTTGGCACGAAGGCGGCGCAAGAGCATCACGGAATGATCAATCACAGGGTTTGCCAATTCCAACCAGTGATCATGCCACATCCGAATTTCCGCGCGAAACTCAGGATAGGCTTCTGCCGTTTCATAGATGATATCGCGGAACCCTTCACCTAAATCCACGCGGTCATTCATGCCGTGCAAATCCACAGTGGCAAACATCTCGCGGCGGCGCGCTTCCCCGATGGTGCGGTCGTAGAACCGCTCGGGCTGCCATTCAATCAGCACATTGCCGATGTCAAAAATCACCGCTTCAATCTGGGACATGATCAAACCTTTCGCGATCAGGGCAGGCTTAGGCCCGCCATTTGAGATAGCCATCCGATCACAAGCGACACAGTGAGGATGGAAATGGCAGTCGACATCAGAATCGAGGCAGACACCCGTTGCGGGGCCACGTTGTAATGCTGCGCCAGCATATAGATATTTCCTGCGACAGGCAGCGAGGAGGCCGCGATCATCACTGCCGCGGCATAGGGATCAACCTCGAAAATTATAAGCGCACCAATGGCGACTGCGGCAGGGTGTAAGATCAGCTTGGCGAAGGACAGCCAAAGCGCGACCGAAGCCCGCTCGGTTGATTTGCCTGCCAATGACGCCCCTATTGCGAAGAGCGCACATGGGGTCGCCGCCGCGCCCAATAGTGCCATGAATTCATCCACAGGTGCAGGAAGGCTTAGCCCCGCGGCAGAGACGGATAGCCCCGCGACCATCGACACAATCATCGGATTTTTTACCAACCCAATCGCGATTGAGCGGAAAATTGTCAGGCTCATGCGGCCATCGCGGCTTGCCGTGATAATGATCACGATCAAGCTTGAGAAAACGATCAAATCAGTGGCCAAGATCATCAAGACAGGCCCCGCCGCCGCAGGCCCCATCAAAACAACCAACATAGGCACGCCCAAGAACCCTGTATTCCCGATCACGGCACATTGCGCTTCAATTGCCGCTTCCGAAGCGGGCCGCTTTCGGATCAAGGCAACGACAGTCGCAAGCGCATAAATCGCGAAACATCCAAACAGATAGGCCCCGATGAAATTCCAATCGAAAATATCGCCAAGCGATAAGGTCGAGGCAAAGCGAAACAACATGGCCGATAGCGCGAAGTAAAACACGAATTTTGTCAGATAGGCGGTCGCGCTTTGCGTGAAAAACCCACGATACGCGGCAAGGAAACCCACACCGATCAGCGCAAAAAATGGAAGTGTTTTGAGGAATATCGCGAGCATGAAATAGGGCTAGGCCAGAGTGCAGGCGCTGTCTAGTAGCCTAGCCGTTTTCTTTTAGAATTTCGCCCGCCAAGTAAAGGGAACCACAGATCAAAACCCGCGCATTCGGGGTTGTGGCGCAGATGTCGCGCAAGGCGCTGATCACATCTGGTGCGGTTTGGGCCGCTATACCTGCACGGTTTGCCGCTGCCTTGGTGTCCTCGGCACTCAGTGTTGCGGCTTGGCCGTGAATTGAGACAGCGTGCAGCGATGACGCGAAAGGCGCAAGCGGGGCCATGAAGCCTGTCACATCCTTTGTGTTCAGCATGCCGCAAATCAAATGCGTCTCGCGCTGGGGCAAGCCTTTGAGCGTGGCCGCAATGGCAAGCGCGGCATGGGGGTTGTGCCCCCCATCAAGCCAAAGTTCAGCATCGGGTGCAGTGTCAAACAGCGGCCCGTGGCGCAGGCGCTGCATGCGCGCGGGCCAAGAGACGTTGCGCATGGCACCCTCGCAGGCCGCCTCGTCCAAACCCAGTACCCGCATTGCCGCAAGGGCCGTGCCTGCATTTTGGATTTGATGCGGGCCCGCAAGGGCGGGCAGCGGCAAGTCTAAAAGGCCTGTTTCATCTTGGAAAATCAATCGCCCTGCTTCGGTCGCAATATGCCAGTGTTGGCCATAGGCATAGATGGGCGCGCCAAGCCGCGCGGCGCGTGCCTCGATCACCTCCAGTGCGGCCTCTTGCTGCGGGGCAACAATTACGGGACGCCCGCGCTTGATAATGCCTGCCTTTTCGCCTGCGATATCCTCGATTGTATCGCCAAGATATTGTTGATGGTCGAGATCAACGGGGGTGATCACGCTTAATGCGGGGCTGTCGATGACATTGGTTGCATCCAAACGTCCGCCCAAACCCACCTCTAACAGCGTGTAATCGGCAGGATTTCTGGCAAATGCCAAAAGCGCGGCGGCGGTGGTGATTTCGAAATAGGTAATCGCATCTGGGCCATTGGCCGCCAAACATTCATCAAGAATGTCAGATAGGTGGTTTTCGTCAATCAGCGTTCCCGCCAACCGAATGCGTTCATGAAACCGTGCCAAATGCGGTGATGTATACGCATGTGCGCGTTTCCCTGCCGCCTCAAGCCCCGCGCGAATATAGGCGAGGGTCGACCCTTTGCCATTGGTGCCCGCGATATGAATGACAGGCGGCAACGCCTGTTGCGGATCACCAAGGGCGGCCAAGATCCTCCACATTCTATCGAGCGTCAGGTCAATGATCTTTGGGTGAAGCGCCATCATGCGCTCCAACAGGAGATCCGAGCGGGGGGTGCTCACTTTTATTTTGCCTCCGCCGCGTTTGGCGCAGCCTCAGTTGGGGCGGGCAGATCCCCTTTGACTGGAGGTTCCATGCCCATCAGCATCCGAAGGATCGAGATCAACTCATCGCGCAACGCGGTGCGATGGGTCACGCGGTCAAGCATCCCGTGATCCAACAGATATTCGGCGCGCTGGAACCCTTCGGGCAATTTTTCGCGAATAGTTTGCTCAATCACCCGTGGCCCAGCAAAGCAGATCAACGCATTTGGTTCGGCAATCTGCACATCGCCGAGCATCGCATAAGAGGCAGTTACGCCCCCTGTGGTTGGATGGGTCAGCACCACGATATAAGGCAGGTTCGCCTCTTTGAGCATATTTACCGCAACTGTGGTGCGGGGCATTTGCATCAGGCTGAGGATTCCCTCTTGCATCCGCGCGCCACCTGCGGCGGAGAACAGGATCAGAGGGCGCTTTAATTTAATCGCGCGCTCGGCAGCAGCAATGATGGCATTGCCGACATACATCCCCATCGAGCCGCCCATGAAGCTGAAATCTTGCGCACAGGCCACGATGGGCGTGCGCCCCATTTCACCCTCGGCCACAAGCATCGCATCGGTTTCGCCCGTGGATTTCTGTGCCGCCTTCATGCGGTCGGGATAGCGTTTC
Organism: Roseobacter sp. HKCCA2468; assembly: GCF_037805105.1. NCBI lineage: Bacteria > Pseudomonadati > Pseudomonadota > Alphaproteobacteria > Rhodobacterales > Roseobacteraceae > Roseobacter > Roseobacter sp. HKCCA2468. Next base: position 167,686 of record NZ_JBBLYN010000002.1, on the reverse strand, counting down.
TGATCGCGGAATTGCAGCGGGTCTGCAATTGGCTTTGGCACTTTGACCTCGGTGAAAATACCGCCATCGAACAAGGCATTGAACCGCTCTCGCGGGGTGATGACCATATGATGATCGCAATTTGTGCAGACATTCAGATTGTCGCTCAATTCACGATGGAACAGCATGGTTCCGCATTCATCGCATTTCGTCCAAAGGTTCTCGGGCATATCGCGCTTCGAGAACATCGAATTGATCCTTGGGCGGACGTAGTTGGTGATCCAGTTCATTGGGTCTTTTCCATTGGCCGATCCTTACACTCGCAATAGGCAATGGCGCGGCAGATTGCAATCAGCGATGGGCATTTTCGCGCCATATCAGGGCAAAACGGATGCCAAGCCAAATCACAATTGTAACAGCAATGTCGCGCAAGATAAGGGGAACCATGGCCTCGGCATCATTGGCCGCAATCGGTAAATGATAAAGGGCAAGCCCCCCCAAAGCACCGGGCAGCGAAACAGCCAACATTGCCATCACATTATTCGCAAAATGAAATCCCCACGCTGGCCCGATTGTGCCAAAGCGATGGGTCAAATCAGCGGCGCAAAGCCCGAAAACGCCTGTGGCCAAAACAAGATACCACGCCGCGCTGCCATGTTCTTCTGGTGCAAAATGGGCAAGACCAAACAGAACGGACGGCAAAACCGCCCAGATGATTGGGGATTTGAACCGCGCGGCCAGTTGGCTTTGAATATAGCCGCGAAACAGAAGTTCTTCAGCCCCTGTCTGAATGGCAATCAGCCCAAGGGCGAGAGGCAGCAAAAGCAACCATTCTTTGAGGCCCAGACTTCTCACAAGGGCAAAATCGGTCGGGATCAGCGCGCTGAGTGTCGCGAGTGCAGAAAACACCGCCACCGCGACCCAGAACTGTCGGTGCATTTGGCGCAATGGGCCAAACAGTGACCATGGGCTGCGATCATGCAGCAGCCATGCCACAAAAAACGGGCCAACCAGCATGGTCACGAAACTGCCCAGAAGGATCAGCGTCAGGCTCGGGCCAGATGTTTGCGGGTCAGCCGTCCATACGGCTTCGAATTTTGTGCCGATCAGATGCGACATTGCATAGAAATAGGCCAACAGCCCCAAGACATAGGTCAAAAGGCAGATGACCATGCCCACAATCACCCGCCACAAAGCAGGTTGCGCCCGCGCGGCCTCGACCATCAAATTGGGCTGATTTTGTGGTGCAAAAAATCCCCGAAGCATCAGCGCTTTAAATCCCCATTCCGCTTGAACCCATAAATGGCCCATCTATAGTCTGAAACTTAGGTTTCATGGGTCTTTTTCCAATCGCGCTTGTGCCGCAGGGGCCCAAAGTTTATGCCGAGTGTAACATTTCTATCGACCCCAAGGGAGGCTGCCATGTCGCAGAGCAAATTCGATAAGTCCAAACTGCCAAGCCGTCACGTGACGCAAGGGCCTGCGCGCGCACCGCATCGCTCGTATTACTATGCGATGGGCTTGACCGAGGACGAAATCGCGCAGCCTTTTGTGGGTGTCGCTACCTGCTGGAACGAGGCAGCGCCCTGTAACATTGCGCTCAGCCGTCAGGCGCAGGCGGTGAAATTGGGTGTAAAGCACGCCAATGGCACGCCGCGCGAGTTTACCACCATCACTGTGACCGATGGGATCGCGATGGGGCATGAGGGGATGCGTTCCTCCTTGGCCTCGCGTGAAGCGATTGCGGATACTGTGGAATTGACCATGCGCGGGCATTGCTATGACGCGCTGGTGGGTTTGGCGGGCTGTGATAAATCCCTGCCTGGTATGATGATGGCCATGGTGCGCCTCAATGTGCCATCGGTGTTTATCTATGGCGGCTCCATCCTGCCGGGTCGGTTGGACGGCAAAGATGTGACCGTGCAAGACGTTTTTGAGGCGGTGGGTCAACATCAGGCGGGCAATTACTCAGACGAACAGCTCGCTATTTTGGAACGTGTAGCCTGTCCTTCGGCAGGCGCCTGTGGCGGTCAGTTTACTGCAAACACCATGGCCTGTGTATCTGAGGCCATCGGTTTGGCCCTGCCCAATTCAGCAGGTGCGCCTGCGCCTTACGAGTCCCGCGACCAATATGGCGTGGCTTCGGGCGAAGCTGTGATGAAGCTTATCGAAAAGAACATTCGCGCCCGCGATATCGTGACCCGCAAAAGCCTTGAGAACGCGGCGCGCGTTGTGGCTTGCACAGGTGGCTCGACCAATGCAGGCCTTCATTTGCCGGCCATCGCCCATGAGGCGGGTATTGATTTCGACCTGTTTGATGTCTGCGAGATTTTCAAAGACACCCCCTACTTTGTCGACCTCAAACCCGGTGGCCAATATGTGGCCAAAGATATGTATGAGGCGGGCGGCGTTCCTGTCGTTCTCAAAGAACTGCGGAAAGCAGGTCTGATCCATGAGGATTGCTTGACCGTAACAGGCCGCAGCATTGGTGAAGAGATCGACATCATCACCCGCGAAGCAGATGGTCGCGTGATCTATTCCATCGAGAAACCCCTATCGCCAACAGGCGGTGTGGTCGGTCTGAAAGGGAACCTTGCCCCAGATGGTGCCATCGTAAAGGTTGCGGGTATGGCAAAAGAGCAGCTTGTATTCACGGGCCCTGCCCGCGTGTTTGAATCAGAAGAAGATGCTTTCGCGGCTGTTCAAACCCGTGATTACAAAGAGGGCGAAGTGATCGTCATCCGCAATGAAGGCCCGTCTGGCGGGCCAGGTATGCGTGAGATGTTGGCAACCACGGCGGCCCTGTCTGGTCAGGGCATGGGTAAGAAAGTGGCGCTTATCACCGATGGCCGCTTCTCGGGTGCGACCCGTGGTTTCTGTGTCGGTCACGTTGGGCCAGAGGCCGCCCATGGTGGGCCAATCGGTCTCTTGAAAAACGGGGATATGATCACGATTGACGCGATCAATGGGGAGATCAGCGTTGATCTGTCTGACGCCGAATTGGAAGCCCGCCGCGCCGATTGGCAAGGCGCAAAGCCAACCATCTACGCCACTGGCGCGCTTTGGAAATATGCGCAACAGGTGGGTTCAGCGCGCTATGGGGCGGTCACGCATCCAGGCGGCAAAGAGGAGAAGCATGTCTATATGGACATCTAAATCCGTTCAGGCCTGCACTCTCTTGGGTGCGGGCCTTTTTCTTTTCGGCTGCTCGGGCGGTGGGGCGCCTTATGCGGGGCCCCTTCCAGATGTGGATACAGAAATTGCCGTAACCAGTGACCGCTTGGTGGTCACTGGGCCTGATGGGTTTTGCATAGATCCTGCGGCGACCCAAGATCGCGGCATAAGCGCCTTTGTGCTTTTGGGAAATTGCGCGGCTATTGGAAATTCACCGCGCCTGCCACAGCCAGAACATCCCTCAATCCTGACGGCCGCCATTTCCGAGGCAGGGCCAGAGGGCAGTTTGCGCAGCAATATCCCTGCAATGGCTGCATTTTTCACCTCCGAGCAAGGGCGTGGCTTGTTGAGCCGCGACCAAGATCCAAATTCGGTTGAAATTCTGGATATGTTTCACCAAGGCGATGTGTTCTTCTTGAATGCGCGCGACAGTTCGGCCAGCAGCATTCGGGGTGTGAAAGAAGATTACTGGCGCGTCTATATGGATGTGGGCAATCGCATCGCTACCCTCAGTGTTCTTGCGCTTGAAGACAGTAACCTCACCGAGGCGCAAAGCCTTGAGACGTTGCGCGCCTTTGCTGGTCAAATCGCTGCGGCCAATAATCAAACAAGTTTACAGCCCGCGATTTTGGCCGAGGCGGAACCAACCCCCTTGCCCGATGGCCCATATGATAGTGATCAAGCCACCGCGCAAAGCGGCGATGGTTCAGGAAGCAGTGCCCCAACCCGCCCAACCACCCGCACCGTGTCACCCGCACGGGCAGCGCGCACCGTTGTGCGCACACTTGATACGGTTGGATTGCTGCGTAGGCTTTTCAATTAGAGAAAATCCCCTTACCTCTATCTTTGCTAAACTGGAAAAAGGCCCCCCTCTGACTGGGAGGGGCGGGCCAAGCTTGAGGGCAATCGGATGGGGTTCTGGCGCAGGCCGTCATTTTCGCAGGCCAGATGGATAAAATTCAACGCCGATATTACGGCTTTGAAAGCGCGGCTTGGCAAACTGTCCCTATCGGATTTGCAAAAGCGCCGCGCTGAGGCCATCGCCTATGCAAGTGATTTGATGGCGTTGGCGCGATTGGCTGATCAGGATTTACGCCGCCGCGCCATTGGAGAAGACCGCCGCCACGAGGGTTTGCCTGAAATTGCGCATTGGGGGTATCGCCCTGATGCCTTGTTTCAACCGATTGAACCCGCGACCACAGTTGCGGTGCAAAGCCCCTTTGATCTGAAAGGGGGGCTCAAGATTTTTCATGATTGCGCGCAATCAGAGATTATTTTGCGCCAAACCCCGCGCAATGATCCTCACGCAAGCGCCCCTTTTGCCATTTCCTTAGAAGTTTTTCGGTTTGATGGATCGTTTTTATCCATGGCGCTTGATGTGCCCCGTGCGCGGGCGGCGAGCGTTAAGCTGTCGGATATTCTTCAAGTTTCGCTCGATATCAGCATGGATTTCCCGATTGACCTTTATGCGCGGGTCAATGTGATCCATGGCCCGAATTCCGAGCAATTGGTGCGCAAAATGGAATGGCACAACGGCAGGCTCAGTGCCGAATTCGATATGGCCTATTCCAAAGTAAACGACAAACGGATCGAAAAAATCTGGATTGATCTGATTTTCGAGCGCCCCAGCATGAACTTATTGCAGATGGGCGATTTTCTCGTGGTGTGCATGCCGCGCGCCGAACTTTGAGTTAGGGGATCAAAGCATGACGGAACTGACGCTTGCGCGGTTGAGCCTGAAAGATGGGGTTTATGAGGCCACAGTGGCCCATATGACCCAGGACGCATTGCGCTTTGAGGCTGTTGTGAACGGGCAGATCATTGCCACCGGAACAGCCACGCGTGGCACGGGTCAAGCCTGTCTATTGCGCCTTGAGCTGCCCGCACATCTGATTGGGGCGCAGGTGCAAATTGTCGACATCCGCCACGAGACAGGGGCGGTGTTAGATCGGTTTTCTGTGGTCTGTGATCCGCAGATTGCGGGGGATCTGCGCGCTGAGTTGGACATGCTGCGCGCAGAATTTGATTTGCTGAAATCCGCCTTTCGCCGCCATTGCAGCGAAACGGGCGCAGATTAACCGCGCAAGGTTGCCCCTGTCGCCTTACCCACTTTTTCAATGATTTTGGCGGCAGTGGCTTCGATTTCGTCCTCGGTCAATGTTTTGTCGCGCGGCTGCATTCGCACAGTCAGCGCGATTGACTTGCGCCCTTCCCCAAGTGAGCCGCCGATGAATTCGTCAAAGACGCTAACATCGGTGATCAAAGCCTTATCGGCACCAAGAGCCGCATTGACCAGATCAAGGGCAGCGGTGGTGACATCGGTGACAAAGGCGAAATCGCGCTCCACGGGTTGCAGATCGCTGATTTCCAAGGCGCCACGGCTGGCCGTGGTATTTTTGGGCAATGGAATTTCAGCTGGATAAAGAACAAACCCCATCGCAGGGCCTTTCACATCCATCTCGCGCAAGATTTTGGGATGAATTTCACCAAATACGCCCAAGATTTTCTTAGGGCCAAGGCACAGAACCCCATGCCGCCCGGGATGCCACCATGGATCATCGCTGCGGATGATTTGCATCCGCGCAGGCGCACCCATGGCCGAAAGGGCAGCTTCAGCATCGGCTTTGGCATCAAATACATCTACAGCGCGGCGTGCCCCATGCGGATCACGCGGGCCTGTTTGACCAATTAAAAGACCAGCGGCCTGCGTGTGCTGTTCTTCAGGTTCCCCGCCGTGGAACGCGGCCCCCAGTTCAAACAAGGCCAAATCTGTCATGCCGCGCGCCTGGTTGCGGGCCGCTGCCTGCAAAAGGCCAGGCAAAAGCGCGGGACGCATGTGGCTCATTTCCGAAGAAATTGGATTTTCCAAACGCACCGCATCCGTGCCGCCGCCAAAGAGCGCCGCAGATTTTTGATCAATAAAGCTATAGGTGACACATTCATTATACCCCAAAGCGGCAAGGGTGCGCCGCCCCGTGGCTTCACGTTTTTGCATTGGGGTCAGTACGGCGCGGGTCACGCCTGTGCTGAGGCGGGGCAAGGGCTTTGGCGCCAGTTTGGTGAGCGAGGCGACACGCGCCACTTCCTCGACCAAATCCGCCTCACCTTGAACATCGCGCCGCCACGAGGGCACCCAAACCTCGAGCGTCTCGCCGCTGCCGCTGGCCGAAAAACCAAGCGCGGTCAGGATGCGCACCTGTTCCTCGCGCGGGATGTCCATGCCGACAAGGCTGATCACGCGCGCAGGGTTCAAGCTGTAGCTGCGCGCCGTTTTTAACGCCGCGCCCGCCTCAACCACATCTGAGGCTTCACCGCCGCAGAGATCAAGAATCATCTGCGTTGCCGCCTCAAGCCCGTCACGGGTGAATTCAGGGTCAACCCCCCGCTCAAAGCGATACCGCGCATCCGAATGGATTTTCAGATCACGCCCTGTATAGGCGATTTGCACAGGATCCCACCAAGCCGATTCAAGGAACACATTCACGGTTTCATCCGTGCATCCCGTTTCTTCACCGCCCATGATGCCCGCGATGCTTTCGGGGCCATTGTCATCGGAAATCACCATATGGCCCGCGCCGAAGCGGTAGGTTTTCTCGTCTAAGGCCAATAATTCTTCGCCACCTTTGGCGCGATGAACGCGCAAGCCGCCTTTGACCTTATCGGCATCAAAAACGTGCAAGGGTCGGTTTTGGTCATAGGTGAAGAAATTGGTGATATCGACCAAGGCGGAAATGGGGCGCAGGCCGATGGCTTTGAGCTGCGCTTGCAACCATGCGGGCGATGGCCCGTTCTTTACGCCACGGATCACGCGGCCTGTGAAATGCGGCGCGCCATCAAGCGTATCGGTGTCAATCGTCACGGAGATCGGGCAGGGGTAACTGCCTTTGACGGGGGCGACCTCATAGGGTTTCAACGTGCCAAGACCGCGCGCGGCCAAATCCCGCGCCACGCCACGCACGCCAAGCGCATCTTGGCGGTTCGGGGTGATGGCAATTTCAATCACAGGGTCAATCTTTTCTGGATCATGCTCTGCCAACCAATCGGCAAAGCTTTGACCAACCTCGCCTGAGGACAATTCGATGATGCCGTTATGTTCGTCCGAAAGCTCCAATTCCCGCTCGGAACACATCATCCCGTGGCTTTCGACCCCGCGGATTTTGCCGACCGAAAGGGTCACATCAATGCCAGGGACATAGTCACCAGGGCGCGCGACAACCACAGTGATGCCCGCACGCGCATTCGGCGCACCGCAGACAATTTGCTTGTCCCCCTCATCGGTGGCCACAGTGCAGACGCGCAGACGATCCGCATCGGGGTGCTGTTCGGCATGGGTGACGCGGCCCAGACGAAACCCTGCCAATTTCGCGGCGGGGTTTTCGACCCCTTCCACCTCAAGCCCAAGATCGGTGAGCGCATCGGCGATGTCCTCAACCGAAGCAGTGGTGTCGAGATGGGTTTTCAGCCAAGACAGCGTGAATTTCATGGCGCGGGCCTCCGTTTAAGCGGTCGGATGTCGATTAAACCACGGCGCGCGTGATTGGAAGGGTGGAATGAGGGCGCGCGCCAGCCCGGTGGGGCGGGCAGGCGCTCGCCCGGCGCCTTCGGCGCTATTCGGGCGGGGTGTGGGGATTGATCCCCCTCACCCCCGATGCAAATTCGGCATATCCAAGGCGGCAAAGCCGTAATGGCGCAGCCAGCGCAGGTCTGAATCGAAAAACGCGCGCAGATCTGGGATGCCGTATTTCAGCATCGCCAAGCGGTCGATCCCGATGCCGAAGGCAAAGCCTTGCCATTCATTGGGGTCAATCCCGCCTGCTTGCAGCACCTTTGGATGCACCATGCCTGACCCCAACACCTCAAGCCAGTCATTGCCCTCGCCCACTTTCACCGTGCCGCCTTCCCACGAGCATTGGATGTCTACCTCGGCGGAAGGTTCGGTGAAGGGGAAATGCGAGGCGCGGAAGCGGGTTTTGACCGATGTGCCGAAAAAGGCCGAGAAGAACTCCTCCAAAACCCATTTCAGATTGGCCATGGAGATATCTTTATCAATTGCCAAGCCCTCGACCTGATGGAACATCGGTGTATGGGTCTGGTCGTAATCGGCGCGATAGACGCGACCGGGTGCAATGATGCGACAAGGCGCGCCATTGGCCTCCATATAACGGATTTGCACGGGGCTTGTATGCGTGCGCAGCACATGGGGCGGGCGGTCATCCCCTTCGGCGCGGTGGGTGTAGAATGTGTCCATCTCCGCGCGGGCAGGGTGATGGCCTGGAATATTTAGCGCATCGAAATTGTAGAAATCCGTTTCAATCTGCGGGCCTTCTGCCACGGCAAAGCCCATATCCGCGAAAATCGCGGTGACTTCCTCGGTGACTTGGCTCACGGGGTGGATGCTGCCCTGACGGCGATGGCGAGCGGGCAGGGTCACATCTAGCCATTCTGCCTTGAGCCGTTCATCTAGTGCGGCATCGCCAAGCGCGGCTTTCTTCGCCACAAGCGCGCTGTTGACCTCATCCTTCAGCGCGTTGAGCGCGGGGCCTGCCACCTGACGCTCTTCGGCGCTCATCTGCCCAAGCTCGCGCATCTTCAGGCTGATCTCACCTTTTTTGCCAAGGGCAGCCACGCGCAACTCTTCAAGCGAGGCTTCGTCCGAAGCCTGAGCAATGCGATCAAGCCAAAGGTGGCGCAGGTCATCAAATGCGGTCATGGGTTTGTCTCCGTAGAATTGCCGCTTGAGCTATCACAAGAACCCTCAAATGCAAGGCCTGCAACAGGGGCAACGGCTTTTGGCTGTGTGTTGAGCAAAGAAAAACCCCCGCCAAATCGTTGGCAGGGGTTTCACTTACCAAATTTTGGCGCAGATTAGAGCGCGGCTTTCGCCTGTGCAACAATCGCCCCAAACGCTTCTGGCTCATGCACAGCGAGATCAGCCAGAACCTTGCGGTCGACTTCAATCCCTGCTTTTGCAAGGCCATTGATGAAGCGCGAATAGCTCAGATCGGCGTCAAAGCTGCGCACGGCAGCGTTGATGCGCTGAATCCACAAAGCGCGGAATTGACGCTTACGCGCCTTGCGGTCGCGGGTTGCGTATTGGTTGGCTTTATCGACCGCCTGGGTTGCAGTGCGGAAGTTGCGCGAACGCGCGCCATAATAACCTTTTGCCGCGTCAAGAACCTTCTTGTGACGGCGATGGGTGACGGTACCACCTTTTGTGCGGGACATCTCAGCGCCTCCTTAACGAGCGTATGGCATGTAGGTTTTGACGATCTTCGCGTCAGGGGCAGACAATGTTGTCGTGCCGCGCGCGTCGCGGATGAACTTGGTTGTCCGCTTGATCATGCCGTGGCGCTTGCCAGCTTGGCCAGCTTTGACCTTGCCACTCGCCGTCATTTTGAAGCGCTTTTTGGCGCTCGACTTCGTCTTCATCTTGGGCATTTTCGTCTCCTTCTTAGGCAACGTTCAAGCGCGATTCGGCATGCCACTTTTGGCCGATCGCACCGTTGGAAAGCGCCGCTTACCCCCAAAACGGTGAAAGCGCAACCCCTCTTCAGCGGAGTATAAGTGCCGCCACCTCAACAAAACTTTCTGCAAATGGCGCCCATCCGATGGGAAGACCGCCGAGGGTATAAACCGCAATCAGCATCGCCAGCCCTGCCCCCAAAACGCCCGCCGCGGTGACGTTTCGTTTGCGATTTGCCCAAGCTGAGATCACCGCAACCGCGCCAAGCCCTGCGCAGAGTGTCCCTGTCACCAAAAATAGGTTCACGAGGGGCATTCACAGTTACTCAGGATCGGCAGAATAAATCAGCCGTTCATCACAAGGGGCGACCCGCAGAATATTTGTCGTGCCTTGCACGTTAAACGGCACGCCTGCGGTCACCACAATCTGATCCGTAGCTTCAGCGAAGCCACCTTCGCGCGCGGCGCGCGCGGCGCTGATGACTGCGCCTTTGAAGCGCTCGACCTTTTCGGTCAGCACGCAGGTTGTTCCCCATGTCAAACACATCCGCCGCGCCACCCGTAAGACGGGCGTCAGGCCAATCACGGGCACGCAAGGCCGCTCGCGCGCCACAAGGGCGGCGGTGGTGCCCGATTGGGTGAAGCAGCAAATCGCTTTGATGTTGGTGGTTTCGGCGATTTCCCGCGCGGCCACCACGATTGCATCCGCAACACTGGCGCGGTTCACACGGCGGGACGCGTCAATAACTTCGCGATAGGTTTGATCACTTTCCACTTCGCGCGCGACCGCGTCCATCGTGCGAACGGCCTCAATCGGATATTGGCCCGCCGCTGACTCAGCGCTGAGCATGACAGCATCCGCACCCTCATAAATCGCGGTTGCCACATCCGAGACTTCGGCGCGGGTTGGCACGGGGCTTTCGATCATGGATTCAAGCATCTGGGTTGCCACAATCACGGGCTTGGCCGCAGAACGGCATTTGCGCACCAGACGTTTTTGGATGGGCGGCACGTTTTGCACTGGCAATTCCACGCCCAAATCACCGCGGGCCACCATGATGCCATCTGACGCGGCAAGGATTTCATCAAACGCCTTCACGGCCGCGGGCTTTTCAATTTTCGACAAGATCGCCGCACGGCCCTTCGCCAATCCACGGGCCTCTTCAACGTCAGCGGCACGCTGCACAAAGGACAGCGCCAACCAATCCACCCCCAATTCGCAAGCAAATTCCAGATCACTGCGGTCTTTTGCCGAAAGCGCCGCCAAAGGCAGCACCACATCAGGCACGTTCACGCCCTTGCGGTTCGAAATTGTGCCCGCATTCAGCGCGACACAATCGGCAAAATCCTTGCCGCATTTGGTGACACGCAGTTTAAGCTTGCCATCATTGACCAAAAGATGCGCGCCAACTTCCAAGGCTTCGAAAATTTCTGGATGGGGTAGACAAACGCGGGTCGCATCGCCCGGTGTTTTGTCGAGGTCAAAACGGAAGGCAGCCCCCTCTTCGAGATCTTGCGCGGCATCGCCCTCAAACACGCCGCAGCGTAGTTTTGGCCCTTGCAAATCGGCCAAGATTGCTATGGGCCGGCCTGTTTTTTCTTCGATACGGCGAATGATTGCATGGCGGGCGGCGATGTCATCCTGCGTGCCGTGACTCATATTAAGGCGGAACACATCCGCGCCTGCTTCGAACAGCGCCTCAATTGTCGCTTCGTCACTGGAGGCAGGCCCCAATGTGGCAACAATTTTCACATTCCGCATCCGTTTCATCCGATCTTCCCCTCTGGCCGCTCTCTTGGTCTGGTTCTGCTTTGCGCGAATGTTAGCGCTCACATCTTGCGCCTCTTATAGACGAAGCGCGCATAAGAGCAATCTATCTTCAATTCGAATTGATGACCTAGCCCTTTGTCAGTTCGATTGATATTCAACCCCAATCTGACAAACAAGTGTGAGCATTCCGTGACGATGGCCAAGTCAAACCTGCAAATATCGGATCCTGATTTTGTGCCCGTCACAGTCGAGGGGGAAATGCGTCCCTCTCGTTGGGTAATTTCGGTGGATCATGCGTCCAATACGGTGCCGCCTTGTGTCAACGGCGGTGATCTTCAAATCGCGCCCGAAGATATGGCGCGCCATATCGCCTATGATGTCGGTGCTTTGGGTGTCGCGCGCCATTTGGGTGTGCTGATGGATGCGCCCGTTGTCGCCTCGACTTTTTCACGTTTGGTGATTGATCCCAATCGGGGCGAGGATGATCCGACCTTGGTGATGAAACTGTATGATGGCACCATCATTCCGACCAATCGCCATGTAGACGAAGTTGAAGTTGAGCGCCGCTTGGCGAAGTTCCACCGCCCCTATCACAACGCTTTGGCCCAAGTGATTGCCGCGCGGCCCAACCCTGTGCTTTTGGCCGTGCATTCCTTTACCCCGCAATTCCGCGGTCGCGCCCTGCGCCCGTGGCAGGTTGGGGTGCTCTATGCACAAGACACGCGCTTGGCTGCGCCACTGCTTGATCTATTGCGTGGCGAAGCGGATCTTTGTGTGGGTGATAACCAACCCTATTCAGGGGCCTTGGGTGGGGATGCAATGGATCGCCATGGCCTACAGACAGGGCGACCCCATGTGTTGATTGAATTGCGCAATGATTTGATTGAACGCCCTGAGGATCAAAAAGCATGGGCCGTGCGATTGGCCCCTTTGCTTGACCAAGCCCTTCGGGATGCCCAAGTTTAGCGTAAGATAAAGGAGAGGGCAGAATGGATCAGCAGACCCGCACCGAACTTGAAGCCGCCGCATTTCGCCGCCTGTTGGCGCATCTTGATAGCCGCAAAGATGTTCAGAATATTGATATGATGAACCTGACAGGGTTCTGCCGCAATTGCCTCTCGCGGTGGTATCAAGAAGCGGCTGAGGCACAGGGTCTTTCCATCGACAAAGAAACGGCCCGCGAAGCAATTTACGGAATGCCCTATGACGATTGGAAAGCGCAGTATCAATCCGATGCCAGCGCCGCGCAATTGGCGGATTTCGAGAAGAACAAACCCGCCGATTAGGCCGCCTTTGCAGCGGCCTCATCCCGCAGGAAAGTCGGCTTTTCTGCTGTGCTGAGCTCTGGCGCGAATTTATAGCCGCCAAGATCAAAATCCTTGAGGCCTTCAGGGTCGGTGATGCGGTTTTCAACAATAAACCGCGCCATTGCACCGCGTGCCTTTTTCGCGAAAAAACTCACGATTTTTGGCCCTGCGGGTTTGTCCTCCATGAAAACGGGGGTGATGACCTTCAGGGCGAGGCTGCTTTCATCCACCGCGCCGAAATATTCGACCGAGGCGCAGTTAACCAAATATGTGCTGCCAGTGGCTTGTGCTTGCTCGTTTAAGGCTTGTGCCAAACGATCGCCCCAATAGGCATAGAGGTTGGCCCCTTTGGCGTTTTTCATGCGGCTGCCCATCTCAAGGCGATAGGGCGCAATGGCGTCCAGCGGGCGCAGAACACCATAAAGCCCCGATAAAATTCGCAAATGGTCTTGGGCATAGCGCAATCCATCGTCAGAGAGGCTTTGCGCCTCTAGTCCCGTATAAGTGTCCCCTGCAAAAGCATAGATTGCGGGGCGCAGATCGGTTTCGGCCTCAAAATTCTGGAACCTCTCATGGTTCAGCCTTGCCAAATCGTCAGAGATGGACATCAGCTTTTTCAGATCAGCGGGATTCAGTTTCTTGGCCACAGCCGCCAATTCGCGCGCGTTCGCGGCAAAGGCAGGTGTGGTTGTGGCTGCCTCTTGCGCAGCCCAATCAAGACGCTTTGCGGGGGAAATGACGACCAGCATATCAAACCTCCTGAACCAGAACTTGACCCTAACTTAGGGTTAGGCGCGGTGATTATCCACCCGTGCGCAAAATTTCGAGAAAAGCGTCACCAAATCGTGCGATACGCTTTTCATCGAGAATCCGTGACAGGCTCTGCGCATCTCGCGGACGCATTTGCGCAATTTTCGCGATTTGCGCAGCGGTGCAGCTTAAGGGTTTTTCGGTGTTATCTGCCCCGTAATAGAGCCCCGCCTGACATTCGAGCAATTGATCATAGAGATCAGCCCCTGCCTGCCCCGCCAATTTGCGGCGTGCAGGATGTAGTTTGGCGCTGCTTTCCCCTGTAATGATGGCCAGAAAATCCGCGCCATAGCGTTCCAGTTTAACTGCGCCTACGCCTGAGATGCGTGCCATAGCGTCAAGGTCTTGGGGCCGCGTTTGCGCCATTTCGATCAGGGTTTTGTCGGTGAAAATGACATAGGGTGGCACGCCGCCCGCCTCGGCCAATGCACGGCGCTTGGCCTTCAGGGCAGATAATAGGGGCGCATCATCCTCGGAAACGAGTGATTTGACCTGTGGTTGGCGCGTTGTTTTTTGCACCGTATCGCGGCGCAGTGTGATGCCCTGTTCGCCGCGTAATATCGGTCGCGCGGCCTCAGTCATCCGCAAGGCCCCCATCCGTGTTGGGTCGGGCCGCACCAAATCATGGCCCATCATTTGCCGAAAAACGGCTGACCATCCGCGCGTATCAAATTCGCGCCCGACCCCAAATGTGGGCAAACTGTCATGGCCCCGCTCGCGCACTTTTTCGGTGGGATTGCCGACCAGAATATCGGTTAGGTGGCCAACGCCGAAACTTTCGCCTGTGCGCAAAATTGCCGATAGCGCCTTTTGAACGGCCTCGCCCGCTTCGAATAACGCGGGCGGGGTTTGGCACAGATCGCAATTCTGGCAAGGCGCGCTATCTTCCCCGAAATAACGCAGCAAGACCTGCCTGCGGCAAGAAATAGCCTCGGCCAAACCCAAAAGCGCGTTCAGCCGTGCGTGATCCGCCGCTTTGCGGTCTGGCGGGGCAAGCCCCTCGTCAATTTGGGTGCGGCGAAATCGGATATCTTCGGGGCCATAGAGTGTGAGCGTGTCCGCAGGTGCGCCATCGCGACCTGCGCGCCCGATTTCTTGGTAATAGCCTTCAATGGATTTGGGCAGATCGGCATGGGCCACCCAACGGATATCAGGTTTATCGACCCCCATTCCAAAGGCGATGGTGGCAACCACAACCAAACCATCCTCATTGGCAAAGCGGCTTTCAACGATGCGCCGATCTTCGGCCTCCATCCCGCCATGATAAAAGCAGGCATTGTGCCCCGCCTCGCGCATGGCTTGTGCCAAGGTTTCTGTCTTTGCGCGTGTGCCACAATAGACAATGCCTGACTGTCCTTTGCGCGCTGCTGCAAAAGATAAGATTTGTTGGCGTGGTTGATTTTTCACCTCGAAGGCAAGGCTCAGATTTGGCCTGTCAAAGCCGCGCAAAAAAGTTTGGGGGGCTTGGCCATCAAAGAGCCGCGTGACAATCTCGGCACGGGTTTCGGCATCCGCTGTCGCGGTAAAGGCCGCAAGCGGCACATCAAGGCTGCGCCTGAGCGCGCCAATTTTCAGATAATCAGGCCGAAAGTCATGGCCCCACTGGCTCACACAATGGGCTTCATCCACGGCAATCAAGCTGACATTCGATTTTGCCAAAACCCGCTCCATCCCGCCCGAGGCCAAGCGTTCTGGCGCGATGTAGAGAAGTTTCAATTCGCCTTTGGACAGACTGTCCCAGACCGCATCGGTTTCTTCGGCGGTATTGCCTGAGGTGAGCGCGCCTGCATTGATCCCTGCTTCGCGCAAGCCCCGCACTTGGTCTCGCATCAATGCAATCAGGGGCGAAATGACCAAGGTTACGCCATCACGCATCAAGGCTGGCAGCTGAAAGCAAAGGGATTTCCCCCCACCTGTCGGCATAATGGCAAGGACGTTTTCACCTTTGGCCACGGCCTCGACAATCTCCGCCTGTCCAGGGCGGAAACTTTGGAAGCCGAATACACGGGATAAAAGGGCCTCTGCGCTGCTCATGCCTGATTATTTTTTTGCTGCTTTGGCCCTTCTGTCCCATATCGGGGCCAAAGGCACAAGGTTAAGGCAAGCGCAAAAGCGCAGGCAAATCTGCCATATCGTGGAACACATAGGCCCCTTCCGCAGCAAGGCGCGCGCCGTCATCATGTTCCGCATAGCCAAAGCAAGGAATATGCGCCCGCGCGGCCGCTTTTGCGCCTGTGGGGCTGTCTTCGATCACTGCGGCATGGGCGGCATCGCCCCCCATTTTCTCAGCCGCAATCAAAAACAAGCGCGGATCAGGCTTGGCCACGCCAAGCGTATGGGCCGAAAAGCGATTGCCCTCAAAGCGGCGCGCGAGCCCCGTTGCGCCAAGGGTAATCTCCATCTTTTCCTCGCTGCCATTTGAGGCCACGCAATAGGGAATATCTGCCGCCTCTAGCCGATCAAGCACGGCTTCGATTCCGCGAACTGATGGCAGGCCTTGGCGCAGGCGCGCGTAAATATCGCCGTAAATCTCATCAATCCAATCTTTGGGTAAGTCGGCCCCCAATTCGCGCGCGCGGGTCTCTACCCCCCGCATGGTGCCGCCCACAAAAAGCGTCATGCAATCGGCAAGTGACACCTGCAAACCATAACGCGCCAGATTGTCGACCAAGATTTGGTTTGTGATTGGCTCGCTATCCACCAAGACGCCATCGCAGTCGAAAATCACAAGATGAGGGGCAGCAGAGAGGGACATGATTAAAATCTTTGGGCTAAGGTAATCAGCGTGCCACCATAGCTGCGCTGATCAAGAAGGGTGAATTCTGGTGGCAAAACAGGGGGGCTGCTTTCCTCCCAAACCACAATGGCCTCGGGCGCGATCCAACCGCCCGACAGGGCTGCGGCAAGGGCTGCTTCACCCATGGATTTTCCATAGGGCGGATCAAGGAAGATAAGGGTCGAGGGGGGCAATGTCGCGCGCCCCAGTTTGAGCGCGTCCATTCGGTGAATGTGGGTTGTCGCTTCGGCGCGGCAGGCAGTGACATTCTCGCGCAGAATGGTGTTTGATTTCGCGCCGTTCTCCACGAATTGCACATAGTCCGCCCCTCGGCTCAGTGCCTCCAATCCCAAGGCGCCCGTCCCCGCAAAAAGATCAAGGACGCGCGCCTCTGATACAAGATTTCCGCGCGCCCCGTTGATCAAAAGATTGAACAGGCTTTCGCGGACGCGGTCAGAGGTCGGTCGCAAATGTGCGGCCAGATCACCCGCGCCAAGCTCGGCCAATTTCTTGCCGCGCAATGTCCCGCCAATAATCCGCATCAGCGCAGGAGCGATTTTATATCGCCGCTTGTATCTTGAATGGCTGCGGCATCGGGGCTTTTGCCCGCCTCTATCAATCGCTTGCCGACCATATAAGCGCGGGGGTCATTCATCGCATCCACCGCCAAGAGCGTGTCGCCCTGATAATACCAATGCGAGCGCGCACCCTCGCCATTGTCGCGAATGACAATGCGATCATAGCCCGTGTTCAATCCTGCGATTTGCAGTTTCGTGTCATATTGATCCGACCAGAACCAAGGCTTTGGGACATAAGGTGTTACAGCCCCAAGCATGTTACAGGCCACGGCCTCAGCCTGATCTATCGCGTTTTGCACCGATTCAAGGCGGATACGTTCCCCCCGATAGGGTAGGCTTGTGCAATCCCCAGCGGCCCAAATATGCGGAAGCGAGGTTGCCCCCATCTCGTCTGTTGCGATCCCCCGATCCAGCGCAACCCCTGCGGCTTCGGCCAGTTGGGTTTCGGGTATGATCCCTATGCCCACCAGAACCAAATCCGCCGCCAAAGTCTCGCCCGAGGTGAGATGCACCGCCTGCACCACATCGGTGCCACTGAGCCGATCAAGCCCCACGCCTTCGCAGATGGTGACACCATTGCCCTCATGCAAGTCGCGGAAATAGGTGGCGGTTTCTTCACAAGCGACACGGCCTAAGATGCGTGGGGCGGCCTCGATCACGGTAACCTGCATCCCGCGCTTGGCGCAGACTGCGGCGGCCTCTAAACCGATATAACCGCCTCCGATAATCACAGCGCGTTTGCCGTCCTCCAATAGGGGCGCGAGCCTGTCGGCATCATCCATGCTGCGCATGGTCAAGACATTACCCAAACCGCCCCCTTGTTCGGCACTCAGGCGGCGGGGTTCTGCGCCCGTGGTAAAGGCAAGTTGGTCATAGGTGAACACCGCCCCCTCAGCCGTGGTGATGCTTTGTGCTGCGGCATCAATTTCGGTGATGGTCTGCCCAAGATGCAGGCTGATGTTCTGATCGGCGTAGAAGGTTTCAGGGCGAAGAAAGAGGCGTTCTTTCGGGCTTTCTCCCAAGAGATAGGCCTTTGACAAGGGCGGGCGCTGATAGGGGGGCACGCGCTCTCGGCCAAAGAGCGCAATTTCGCTCTCATACCCTTCGCTGCGCAGTTTTGCGGCAAGCGCCGCCCCTGCCTGCCCGGCCCCAATAATTGCAATCCCTGCCATTTGCGCGCCCTTCGTCAGATTTGGTCTGGCGTTGTTTCGGCTTCACCCTATATGGGCGGATAGGATTTGCAAGAAGCGAGGGAAGTAAAAAATGTCCATCAGTGTCGGGGATAAACTGCCAGAGGCCCAATTGATCCGATTGGGGGCAGATGGCCCAGAAACCGTGTCATTGTCGGAGAAATTGGCAGGGCGTAACGTGGTGATTTTCGCCGTTCCAGGTGCCTTCACCCCAACCTGTCATTCAGCGCATGTGCCAAGTTTTATCCGCAACAAAGATCAGTTTGCATCAAAAGGCGTGGATGAGATCATCTGCATTTCGGTCAATGATCCATTTGTGATGAAAGCATGGGGCGAGGCCACGGGTGCGACCGAGGCGGGGTTGACGATGCTCTCGGATGCAGGCAGCGCCTTTACCAAGGCGATTGGTATGGATTTCACCGCCGAGCCTGTTGGCCTTTTGGCGCGTTCCAAGCGTTACGCGCTTTATGCGCAAGATGGGGTTGTTACAGCCTTCCATCCCGAAGAAAGCCCTGGCACCTGCGAAATCTCAGGTGGTGAAGCCCTTTTGGCGGCGATCTAAAAGACAAGCGCGCCCTGCCTCGCGTTGGGCAGGGCGTTCAGCTTGCAAGGCGATCCATGGCGCGGGCCAATTTGATGTCCAAAGCTGTCAGGCCGCCTGCATCATGGGTGGACAGAACCACTTCGACACGGTTGTAAACGTTGAACCATTCGGGGTGATGATCCAGTTTCTCCGCCTGTAGCGCAGCGCGGGTCATCCAACCGAAAGCGGCAATAAAATTGGAAAATTGATAGGTTTTCGCGATTGCATCGCGGTTATCCACAAGTGACCATCCGTTTTCTATAAGGTTGGCCAGATCACTATCGCGCTCAGCTTGGGTCAGTTTTGCAATGCTCATTCCTGTTCCTCCGCGGCTGTTTTCCGAAACGGGCCATAGCTGGTGAGGATCTCGATCTCCTCCTCCATCGCGCGGGCCTCGGCTTTGAGATATTCCGCCACAGCGCGCGAAAAACTGGGCTCGCGCATCGCATGCAGCGAATAGGTTTCAACGGGCAGATATCCGCGCGCCAGTTTATGCCCGCCCTGTGCGCCCGCCTCGACCCGTGACAGACCTTGCGCAATCGCCCAGTCAATCGCCTGATAATAGCACAGCTCAAAATGCAGGCAGGGATGGTCTTCGACACAGCCCCAATAGCGGCCATAAAGCGTCTCGCGTCCGATGAAATTCAGCGCCCCCGCCACGGGCTGCCCCGCGCGCATGGCAAGGGCCAACAGCATATCGTCACGCAGGGTTTCATGGGCGATATCGAAAAAGCGCCGTGTTAGATAGGGCTGCCCCCATTTGCGCGCGCCCGTATCTTGGTAAAATTCCCAGAATGCATCCCAGTGATGCGGTTCGATCTGATCACCCGTCAAAAGCACAATTTCGCCCCCAAAATTCTGTGCTTCTGCCCGTTCTTTGCGGATGTTCTTACGCTTGCGCGAGGAGAGCGCGGCAAGAAAATCATCGAAGGATTGATAGCCCTGATTATGCCAATGAAATTGCTGGGTCTTGCGTGGCAGGAGGGTGGCATCGGCATGGGCGGCCACCTCGTCCTTGGTGCAAAAGGTGATATGAAGCGAAGATAGGTGGTGATCTTCCATCACCGAAAGCGCACCCGTGATCAGCGCGCGATCCCCAACACCTTCGGCTTCTGGGGCGACAAGCAATCTCCGCCCTGTGGCGGGGGTAAAAGGCACGGCGATTTGCAGCTTGGGGTAATAGCGTCCACCCGCCCGCATATAGGCATCGGCAAAAGCATGGTCGAAGATATATTCGCCTTGGCTGTGCGACTTGGCATACATCGGCGCGCAGGCGATGATTTTTCCCTCGGATTTGACGCTGAGATAGAGCGGCTGCCATCCTGTTCCCGCCCCAACGGAGCCGCTATCTTCAAGCGCCGCAAGAAATCTGTGGGTTGTGAAAGGGTCGCGGGGCCTGCCCCCATCGCGCGCTTCTGGACAGGCGCAACGATCCCAATCTTCGGCATCAATTGCGCTGATCCGATCATGCGTTTCGATGGTGAGATTGTCGTTGCTCATTGCGCGCGCTGTGACCCTGTTGTCAGAGTATGAGATGTGGCGCATGGCCCGCGCGGGTCAAGGCAGACCCGCGCAGTGCGAGTTCGCTTTAGGCGGAAATTTCGAAAATCGCCTCGATTTCAACCGCCACATTCAACGGCAAAGCTGCAGCGGAAACCGCAGAGCGGGCATGACGCCCTGCATCCCCCAAGGCCTCAACCAGAAAATCCGAGGCGCCGTTTACGACTTTGGGCTGATCGGTAAAATCTGGGGTAGAGTTTACAAACCCCGTCAGTTTCACCACGCGGCGTAGACGTTGAAGATCACCGCCACAGGCCGCCTTAAGTTGGGCCAATAGAGCAATGGCGCAACATTTGGCGGCAGCCGCTCCTTCGGTCACATCAAGATCGGCACCCAATTTGCCCGTAATCAGCGCGCCATCTTTCATCGAGATTTGGCCCGATACATAGACCATGGTGCCCGATTGCACGAATGGCACGTAATTGGCGGCAGGGGCGGGCGCGTCTGGAAGGGTCACGCCCAGTTCGGCAAGACGGGCTTCGTAGGTTTGGCTCATTGCAGTATCCCTTGTGATAACATTGCTTTGACCCTACCGCTGCCACAGCCGCCGCCAATTGGCAATTGCGATGCATTTTAGTGCAGCTGCAAATAACTTGGCCAAATGGGCACACATTGGTGATTAAATCTAAAAAATATTGTTTCTGACCTTGGGCTGGCCAACAGGCAGCACTAATCTATTATCCTCATGATGCGACTCATAGGATTTTGGTAAGTGGCGGCTGTGAAGACCTTTACATCGCAAAAGCGGGGAGCAAGAGCTGTGCTTGGCGCAGGTCTTTTTGCCATTCTGGCAGGCTGCTCGACCGTGGGCGATGGTGCAGCAAGCCGCAGCGCCAATGATCCTTTGGAACCCGTTAATCGCGGAATGCACGCGGTTAACAAAGGTGTCGATACGGTTGTTTTGCGCCCTGTTTCGATGGTCTACGGCACGGTTATCCCTGCGCCTGTGCGCACGGGTATCGGTAATATGGCCTCGAATTTGGGCGAGCCTTCGAATTTCGTGAATAATCTTCTTCAGGCCCGTTTGGATCAGGCGGCAACCAATGGGGCGCGGTTTTTGATCAACTCGACCATCGGTGTGGTCGGTTTATTTGATGTTGCAACCCTGATGGGGATCGAGGGGCAATCCGCCGATTTCGGTGAGACGCTCCATGTTTGGGGCACGGGCGAGGGGGCGTATTTGGAATTGCCTTTGTTCGGCCCGTCAACCACACGGGATGCAACGGGGCTTATTGTTGACTTTGCCATGAATCCCTTGGGGCATCTCAGCCCCAGTGATGATGCCCTGTCTGCTGCGCGGCGGGTGCGCGTGGCTGACGCTGTTGGCGTGCGCTACGCGTTGCGCGGCACAATTGATACAGTTCTTTATGACAGCGCGGATAGCTATGCGCAGTCACGACTAATTTATCTGCAGAACAGACGGTTTGAGTTGAACGATTTCGCAAGTGGTGATTTGGAAACCGTGAGTGGCGAGGGGGGGGCTGCCTCCGCATCTGACCCCTATGCTGATCCATATCTGGATCCCTACGCGGATCCTTATGCACAGTGAAAGGTGGCCGCGCTATGTTTGACCGTCCCAACCGCCGTGCTGTGTTGACAGCCTTGATCGCGGCCTCGTCCTTTGCGCTTTCCACAGCGCATATGGCGCAAGCCGCGATGACCGAGGGCGATGCGGCTGCATTGATCCAGACCGTCAGCGCTGATTTGAACGCCATTGCATCGGGCAGTGCCGCGGCTTCACCCGCACAGTTCGAGCGCATTTTGGATCGCTATGCGGATATGCCGATCATTGCCCAAACTGTCTTGGGGGTGGATTGGCGCAGTGCGTCAGATGCGCAGCGGCGTGGGTTCACACAGGCCTTGCGCGGGTATCTTGCCCGTAAATACGGTGCGCGTTTCCACGAATTTGAGGGCGGCTCAATCGAAGTGACGGGTGCGCGTCCGATCCGCAGCTTTTTCGAAGTGCGCTCCCGCGCGCGTCTTGCAGGGCAGTCACCTGTTGAGGTGATTTGGCTTGTGTCTGATGGATCTGGGCAGCCGCGCATCTTTAATATCTTGATTGAAGGCATCGACCTTCGCAGCACCGAAGGCCAAGAAATGCGCTCGATTCTCGATGCCAATGGCGGCAGCATTGACGCCCTCATTGCAGCGCTCAACGCCAGCTGATTATTGGCCGCCGCGCCCTAAAAGCCCGCCCAAAACCTGCATCAAAATTTGCTCTGCGAGATCAGCCGCGCCCTCTAGGACTTGGCCTGTGCCCTCATTGGTGCTCAACACACGATTTGGCCCGCGGCTGCCTTCGGCGATTGGGTCAATCATCGGCAAAGGCGAGGCAGGTTGATTTGCTTGGATACGCTCCATTGTTTGGCGCCACAACTCGGCGGGTAATCCGCCGCCTGTGACACCTGTTAGAGGGCGGTTATCGTCATAGCCCATCCAAACGCCTGCGACATAATCGGAGGTAAAGCCAATAAACCAAGCATCCCGCGCTGAGTTGGTGGTGCCTGTCTTTCCCGCCACTTCAACATTGGCAAGATTGGCCCGTTGCCCTGTGCCATTTTCGACCACTTGGTTCATCATATAGATCAATTGGCGCGCTGCATTATCCGTGATCACACGCTCGCGAATACCCCCTGTTTGGCCCATTAAAGGAGTGTCCTCCCCCATGAGGCGCAATTCCAACAAGCCATAAGGCGTAACCGCAGAGCCACCATTCAAAATACCTGCATAGGCGCCCGACATTTCCAAGAGGCTTGATTCAGAGGCCCCAAGCGCCAAGGCAGGGCCAGCCGCCAAATCGCTGTCTATGCCGAATTCACTGGCCACCTGCCGCACCAAATCGCGGCCCACCTGTTCAGACAAACGCACCGCAGCGGTGTTGAGCGAGGCTTGAAGCGCCTCGGTCAGGGTGACCTCGCCATAAAATTCCCCCGAGTAATTCTCAGGTGACCATGCGCCAGAGCCTGGAATGTTCAATGTCAGCGGCGCATCAAGAATAAGGTCGTCAAAACGCCATCCCAAATCCAGCGCGGTTGCGTAGACAAAGGGCTTGAACGCGGAGCCTGTCTGCCGCTGTGCCTGTGTTGCGCGGTTGAACAAACCTGCCCCCCGCAGATCGCGCCCCCCGACCATGGCACGCACGGCCCCATCGGCGCTCATCACAACAATTGCGGCTTGCGCCTCTGATCCTTCGCGGACTTGGTTGGTAAAGACATCATTGATTGCGTCTTCAGCGGCGCGCTGCATGGCGGGGTCAAAGGTGGTGCGCAGGATCACATCTTCTGTGGTGTCGCGTGTCAGAAAGCTTGGCCCTTCGGACATGATCCAATCGGCGAAATATCCCCCCATATTGTCGCGGGCTGCATCCGAAAGCGTGGCAGGGTTGGCTCGCGCGGCGGATAATTCAGAAGCCGTCAAATAATCTTCGCGCGCCATGAGGCCCAAAATCACATTGGCCCGCTCTTGCGCACGCTCCAAGTTGCGGGTGGGGGCGAAATAGGAAGGTGCCACCAAGAGCCCTGCCAACATTGCGGCTTGGGGTGCGTTAACTTCGGCGGCGGAAATTCCAAAATACCGCTGCGCTGCCGCCTCAAACCCCCGAGTGCCCGCACCCAGATAGGCGCGATTGAAATAGATGCTCAGGATTTCATCTTTGCTGTAGCGCCACTCCATTGCGAGGGCGAAGGGCACTTCCTGTAATTTGCGGGCGATGGTTGTTTCACGGCAATCGGCCTCATAGGCGGCTTCGCTGTCCCAGAGTTCTGGATCATAGGGTGTGCCCAAACACATCAGCTTGGCCACCTGCTGCGTAATGGTTGAGCCACCATGCCCCTGCAAGGGCCCGCGCCCCTCGCGCATATTAATGATCATTGCGCCCAAAATGCCGCGCGGGCTCACGCCAAAATGATTGTAAAAACGGCGATCTTCGGTTGCGACCACCGCATGCAAGAGGTGAGGGCTGACAGTGTCAGGTGTGATTGCGCCGCCAAATTGCTCGCCGCGCCATGCGAAAACCTCGCCGTAGCGATCTAACATCGTCACTGAGCCGCGCGCGCGGGCGTCTAACAGGTCGGACACGGGGGTCAGCTTGTTGTAATAATAGAAGGTGAAGCCAAATAGGATCAGCGCAAGCAAAAGCGCGCCACGCCACGCCACGGCAAACACCATACGTCCAATCCAACGGAAAAACCGCCCAAGCAGGGAATGATTGCCGCTTGGTTTTTTCTTCTTCTTGGAACTGCGCCGCGCAGGCTGAGCTGCACCGCGGCCACTGCGTGATGCAGAAGCGGAATTGCGGCGCGGGGCCACGAGGGGCCGTTTGCCTGAAGGGGGCTTGCTCATTTTGACCTGCCAATTTTTCTACAAAATAGGCGTTTTCGACTCACTTGTGGAGGGGGGAGGGGCCAAAGAAGTCATAAATCATGTGATTAATAATTGGGCAGATACCAAAATTTGCGCAAAATTTTTGCATTTTTCCCGTTCCAGCCCCTTGGAAACCGCCCGTTTTATTGTCGCCACCCCCGTCTCACAGTGTTGTGAGAACCGTGACGTCCTTAGGGGACAGCATCAACCGCAAGGGGTAAATGACGTGAAACTCATCATTGCAGCAATTAAACCGTTCAAGCTGGAAGAAGTGCGCGAGGCGCTCACTTCGATCGGCGTGCGCGGCATGATGGTGACCGAGATCAAAGGCTTTGGCTCGCAATCTGGTCATACTGAAATCTATCGCGGCGCGGAATATGCCGTGAACTTCGTGCCGAAAGTCAAATTGGAAATCGTGGTCGCTGATGGTCTTGCCGACCAAGTGGTCGACACCATCCACAAAACCGCCAAAACCGACAAAATCGGCGATGGCAAGATTTTCGTTCTGGACGTTGCATCTTCGTTGCGCGTGCGCACGGGCGAAACAGGCGACGATGCGCTTTGAGCGCTCTTTCGACAAGAAGGACATCATTCTAATGAATACCAAATTCCTCCTTCCCCTCGCCGCCGTGGCCGCTTCGGTCGCGTTGCCTTCGATGGGGCTTGCACAGGACGCCACCGTTGCTACGGGTGAACCTGCGCTTCACACATCTTATATTTTGACGACCCTTCTTTTCTTGATGGGTGGTTTCCTTGTGTTCTGGATGGCGGCAGGTTTCGCCATGTTGGAAGCGGGTCTGGTGCGTTCCAAGAACGTAACCATGCAGCTGACCAAAAATATCGCGCTCTTTTCCTTGGCCGCGATCATGTATTGGTTGGTTGGCTTTAACCTGATGTATCCAGGCGATGGTTGGAGCATCGGCGGCTGGCTTGGGGCCTTCGCGCCAACCTCGCTTGAGCCTGTCGGCGTGTCCCCAGAAGATACCGCATTGGATTATGCATCTGTTGGTTCCGACTTCTTCTTTCAGTTGATGTTCTGTGCCACAACCGCTTCGATTGTTTCGGGCACATTGGCCGAGCGCATCAAACTGTGGCCATTCTTGGTCTTTGTTGTCGTGCTGACTGGCTTCATCTACCCGATCGAAGCATCTTGGCAGTGGGGCGGCGGCTGGTTGTCTGAACTTGGGTTCTCCGACTTCGCTGGTTCAACCCTCGTACACGCAGCAGGTGGCTTTGCCGCACTCGCAGGCGCAATCGTCCTTGGCCCTCGTTTGGGCAAGTTCAAAGACGGCAAGACAAACCCAATGCCTGGTTCTAACCTTGCCTTGGCCACGCTTGGCACATTCATCCTGTGGTTGGGTTGGTTTGGCTTTAACGGTGGTTCGCAGTTGGCCATGGGCACTGTGGGTGACGTTGCGGATGTAAGCCGTATCTTCGCCAACACCAATATGGCAGCAGCAGCAGGTGCCGTTGCCGCCCTGATCCTGACGCAGGTTCTCTATGGCAAGGTTGACTTGACCATGGTGCTGAACGGCGCTCTCGCAGGTCTGGTGTCGATCACTGCCGAGCCTCTTGCTCCATCCTTGTTCGGCGCCCTGCTGACAGGTGCTGTGGGTGGTGTCATCGTGGTCTTTGCGGTGCCAATGCTCGACAAAATGAAGATTGACGATGTTGTGGGTGCAATCCCCGTTCACCTCGTAGCAGGTATCTGGGGCACACTTGCCGTGGCCTTCTACACAGGCAACTGGGGCGCGCAGATCATCGGTATCGTGGCAATCGGTGCCTTCGTCTTCGTCACCTCGTTGATCGTTTGGATCATCCTCAAAGGCATCATGGGTCTACGCCCATCCGAAGAGGACGAGATCCGTGGCCTTGATGTGGCAGAGTTGGGCATGGAAGCCTATCCTGACTTCACCAAAGGCTGAGTAAAGAACGCGACCTCTGCCTGATCCTCCCTCCCTCCCTTCAGGCAGAGGCATACGAGAAAGGGCGCCCCAACAGGGCGCCCTTTTATTTTGCGCGAAAAAATATATAGCTAAAAACTATCAGAATTTAGCAACCGATTGTCTTTTTGTTGCGTTTTGGCCTGCCCATATCTGTATCACCGCTAAATTCTGGGAAGGTATCACATATGGAAAACAACGCTTCAAAATCCGATACGGACGAAAAACAAGTCACCACGGCCACTGTCATAGCATGGCTGAAGGCAGAGGTTGAATTCAAACTGCCGCGCGGCTTTATCGTTGGCGCTGGGCTTGTTGCAGCGATCCTGTTGCTTGTTGCGCTGGACTGATATGCGCGGCGGACTGGTTTTTTGGGGCCTCATCACGTTCAGCTTTCCGCAAACGGTCATGGCCGAAATCACGCGCATTGCGGATTTGCAGCGCAACCAAAGCGTGACTGTAGTGGGCGTGGTTGATCATATCCCTGACGAGGATGAAATCATGCTTCGCGATGAGAGCGGCAAGATCCTTGTCTATTTGGGGCCGAATGCAACCTTGCCTGCCCTTAATGAAACGGTGCGCGTTACGGGTATGGTTGACGATGATGGCCCGCGCGAGATCAATGCAACCAGTTTGATACGCGCTGACGGAACCACGCTTGCCATGCGGGGCTATGAGTAACGAAAAAGGGCGCCAAGATCAGGCGCCCTTTTGATCACATCTGAGAGGTGAATTAGATCGTGTCTTCGATCCATTTCTGAAGCGCGGCTTTAGGCGCTGCGCCGACCTTGTTTGAAATCACTTCGCCATCTTTGAACATGAACAATGCAGGGATGCCGCGCACGCCCAGCTCCATCGGCGAGGATGGGTTTTCATCAACATTCACTTTGACGATTTTCACCTTTCCCTCAAACTCGGATGAAAGCTCTTCCAAAGCGGGGCCAATTTGGCGGCAAGGGCCACACCATTCTGCCCAAAAATCAACGATGACGGGGATAGAAGATTGGCGAACTTCGCTATCGAAGGTCGCATCGGTAACTGCGGTCGTGGCCATGATATAGCCCTCCTTGGGATGACAGTGGTTAACACGGAACCTATGAATGCCGTTGCCCCGCGTCAAGAACCCACGCCTTTCCCTGCGGCTCTTTGCAGCGCTTGTTCTAACAGATCATCGGGCAGTTCCATCAAGCTTGGCCCGCTTGTCCACAAAATGGCCAATTTCACGACCCGTGTGGGATATAGCGCCCTTAGCATTTCGCCATAGGCCGCCATTTGGCGCAAATAACCTTCGGAAACCTCAGCAGGGCTTTGCGGCACGATTTGATTGGATTTGAAATCCACTGCCAACACTTCTGCATCGCGCAGGATCAAGCGGTCAATCACGCCATAGACCTGATGGTTCAATTTTTTGCTAAAGGCTGTCAGCGGCACTTCGGCCAAGGCATCCCCTAAAAACAGCTCACGCAAATTGGGGTGGGTCAGGACGCGCTCTGCCTCTCTCAAGAGGGCTGCGCATTCCTCTGGACTGCAATCGCCCTCAGTCGCCAAAATCATGGGCGCGGTTGCAGCCCATGCGGCGGGTGTTGTTTTGGGCAAATGCTCTAACAACAGATGCAGACGCCGCCCCCGCAGTTTGGCTGCCTCCGCATCGCGCCATTGGGTCTTGAGGGCGGCCTCTTGCGGGCTAGGTGCGGGTGTCTCCCCCAAATCCGAAGGGCTGAGTGCAGGTTTGTCTTTTGCCTGTTGAGGCGGTGTTTGTCGCACCCATGAGGCGAGGGCTGCTTTCACCTTTGCAGAAACACCTTGAGGCGAGGCGGGTTCAGATTCAGATGTGTCGAGAGCGTGACTATCCCAGTTGCCATTTTCCAGTCGCAGCCCCGTTTGCCCTGCCATGTCTATGGCTTTCACATTGGGCAGGTTTTCTGCGGCGGCGCGAATTTGATCATACCAACATAGTTTGTCGCCCGATTTTGCTGATAAATCACCTGCGGCTGCAACGACCAACCAAGTCTCTGCGCGGGTCATTGCAACGTAAAGCAGGCGGTTTTCTTCCTCGTTCTGCGCGGCTTTGCGCGCCTCGTGGACTTCGCGCAGATCCGCATCGAGGTCGTCTGACGCATTCGCCCAAATCAGTGGCCCGTCTTTGGGTTGAAGAAGATTAACCCCACCCCCGCCACGACTATTCTGTCGCGCTGTATCGGGCAGGATCACAATCGGGGCTTCTAAACCCTTGGCCCCGTGAATGGACATCGCGCGGATTTGGTCATCATCCCCTGACATGTCCCGCTTGATGGTCACATCCCCGCGCCGAAGCCATGCAGCAAAGCCCGCAATGCTAGGCACATCGTGGCGCTCATAGCTCATCGCCTGTTGCAGCAGGCTGTTGATCCCATCCTCGGCCTCTTGACCCAACCGCGCAATCAAAGCGCGCCGGCCATCTTTTTGGGTGAGGATATTTTCCAGAATCTCGTAGGGCCTCTCAAAATCGGCCTTGTTCCGCAACTCCCGCAGCGTGGACACGATCCCCGCGTAAGCAGAGTGGTTAGAGAGCGCCTGCCACAGCGTACCCGCCCTGCCATGGGCTAACTCGTAAAGCTGGTCTTCGCTCAAACCGCCAAGGGGAGAGCGCAAAAAAGCGGCCAGTGAAAGATCATCTTCTGGTGTCGCAAGAAAGTTCATCAATGCCGTGAGATCGCGCACAGCCAGTTCTGCGCTGATGCGCAGGCGATCCGCGCCCATGATGGGCAAATTCCGTGACTTGAGCGCACGGATGATTTGGTGAAACAAATCACTGCGCTTGCGCAGCAAGATCAAAAAATCACGCGGTCGCACAGGACGCGGGTCTACCCCTTTCAGGCGGATCATCTGCTTTGAATTGATTTTTTGCGCGATGAAATCAGCGATTTGATCAGCCAAAATCACGGTGTGGTGGCTGTCATGAACCAAATCCACGGGGCTGTCCCATTCGGGGATATCCGCTTTTTCGGTTTTTGGAATTGCGGGCCAAATATCCACCCGCCCCGGAAGGTCGCTAAAATAGGCCGCGTGTTCCACATCTTGACCCAAACCTGCATAGGCTTGATCGGCGGCCACGCGGTCAACCAGTTGCAAAATGCTTGGCGCCGAGCGGAACGAATATTTCAGCACGTTTTTATGGAGTTTCGACTGCACCGCGGCAAGGCGATGATCAAACTCATCGCGCATGCGATCAAACCCTTCTGGATCGGCCCCTTGGAAAGAATAGATGGATTGCTTTTTATCCCCCACAACAAAAATTGTGCGGGTCAAACCATCGCGCGCGGATTGGCCCGCTGCAAATTCTTCAGCCAGTTTTGCAATGATCTGCCATTGCGCGGGAGAGGTATCTTGCGCCTCATCCACAAGCATATGGTCGATGCCGCCATCAAGGCGGAACAACACCCATTGGGCCAGACTGGTTTTGGTCAAAAGTCGATTGGTCAGACGGATCAGGTCGTCAAAATCAAGCCAACCGCGCCGTTCCTTGGCGCGATCATATCTGGTGAGAAACTCTGCCGCGAATTGATGAAGCGCGTTTGATTTTTCAAACATGGTCAAGGCGCGGCGGGTCTGCCGCGCTGTTGCAAGGCGCTCCATGAAATCACAGAGGGTAGGGAAATCATCCCCCATTGCCTTGCGCACATCTGTGTTGAAAATTGTGGCGCCTTTAGCCTGATCTGGATTGGTTTTCGCCGTTGATCCATTGACGAAAACATCTTCTATCGCAGCGATGGAAGCAAGGCTGTGTTTTGACCAATCATAGGTTTCTAGTGTGATCTTGGACTTTCGTTGCCTGTTGTTGTCATAGCTCAACAGCTTGGCCAATTTATCGCAAAGTGCCTGTTCATCCCCCATGAATGTCTCAGCGATCAGATCTGCAAAGGTCTTGGTTCCAAGCTCAAAAAACTGGCGCAGTTGGGCGTCCGTGGCGGCAGGATCAAACGCCTCTCGCTTGTTGATGACCGCCTTGGCCAGTTCGTGCCCATCGAGGTCAGACACAAACGGGGCGACCGCATCTAATGCGATACGGCCATGTCCAAGGCTATCGGTGGCCAAATCTTCGAGGATTTCCGAGATGAGGTCGGTCTGGTCGCGATCGTCCATTTCCTCAAAGGCGGGCGATATGTGCGCCTCAACAGGAAAGCGCCGCAAAACTGAGGCGCAAAAGGAGTGGATTGTCTGGATTTTCAAACCGCCCGGTGCTTCAACCGCCCGCGCAAACAGCGTGCGGGCATGGGCGAGCGTGTCTGTGCCAAGGTCGTCCTCGGCTACCCCTAATTTCGCCAAGGCTTTGATTAACTCGGCATCGGCTAACATCGCCCATTCGCCAAGTTGTGCGAAAAGGCGGTTTTGCATCTCTGCCGCGGCAGCCTTGGTATAGGTCAGGCATAAAATCCGTTCAGGCGGCACAGATTGCAGCAAGAGGCGCGATACGCGATCTGTCAGAACCCGCGTCTTTCCGGATCCAGCATTGGCCGACAGCCAAGTCGAGCGCAAAGGATCCGCTGAAATCACCTGAGCCAGCGTGGCTTCATCAAATTTTGGGGGCGTCAGGGTCATTCTGGGTCAGCCTCTTGTGGTGGAAGCTCTGTTTCGTCCCATTCCCCGTAGCGTGCGAGGTGATCATAATCGCCGTCAAAATTCTGATCAAACACAGCGCGCCGCGAGATATAGCCTTTGTCGGGCGACTGATAGGCGCGGATGAGTGTCAGGAAGCTTTCATACATGCCGCGCAGATCATCTGCAGTGATGTAATCGCTGCCATCCGACTGTTTCCCAAGTGCAAGATAGCCATGCCCTGCAACGGTTTCAGGTTTGCCCGTAAACGCGCCCGCTTCGGCCATCAAAGCCTCAAGCCAAAGTTGCTTGGTAAAGTTCGCTTCTTGCTTGGGCGTTGGAGCGGATCCTGTCTTATAGTCGTAAATCCACAAATTCCCGTTTTGATCGCGGTCAATTCGATCTGCACTGCCTGTAAGGGTGAAATCAATTTCGGCAATCGGCCAAGATCCTTTGGCCTCAAGCAATTCAGGGGTTTGGGTTTGGCGCCGCTTCGCTTCTCCTTCAAGAAACCAATCGGCGAATTTAACGACTCTGGCGCGCCACATCCGTTGGGCCGAGGGCCATGGGACATCTGTGGCAAATACCTCATCGGCCAAGGTCAAAAGGTTTTTTCGGGCAGATGTCAGGTCGCCGAAATCTTCGGCACTGCGGCATTGGTCAACGAAGCGCTCCAACACGCGGTGTAGCGCGGTTCCCCGATCTGCGGCATTGGGCAGGGCGTTTAATTCGCCCAATTTATAAAGACCCAATACATAGCGGGCGTAAATCGCATAAGGGTCGCGCACGAGGGTCTCTATGCGCGTCACCGAAAGGGATTTTGGTCGCGCATCGGCGGGGGGCTTCGGGGCAGGTCGTTTGGCGCGTGGCTTTAGGTCTTGCGTCTCTGGCCTATCGATCTCTGCGGCAAGGCTTAACCAAAACGCGCCTCGTTCGGCCATTTCACTCAAGGCCGCGCGGCTTGCATCGCTGCTGCCTCGCAGAAGGTTCACCAAGCGGTTGAGCCATCGGGACGGGATGGTGGCGGACTCTGCATCGCGTTTTGCTCGGGTGAGCCAAACTTCCTGCGCGCCGAGTGCCTGTTGGAAATCATGCGCGGCAAGGCCGATGCGCCGATCTGGAAGGCGCAACCCCGCCTCAGCCCGCATGGCGCGATTAAGCCATGGATCAGCGCCGCTTGAATTGGGCCAAACCCCTTCGTTCAGGCCTGCAAGGATTAACAAATCTGCGCCTTGCACCCGCGCCTCCATCGACCCCCAGATCAACAGATCTGCATGTGGTCGAACGGGGTTGCGCAAAAGGGCCTCGCTGAGGATGCCAGAAAAGAGGTCACGATAATCACGCAAGCTCACTGCGCCTGCGGCATCGGCTTCTTCGCCTAAGCGGTTCATCAGGCGTAGTGCCTCTTCGCCCGCATTTTGGCGCCAAAGTGCGCCCGCTGCTTCGGCCTCAGTTGTGGCCCGAGGGCCCGCTGCCAAACGCTCGGCCCAGGCGATATGGGCGCGCACGAACTCAACCATCGCACCTGATTGTGGCAAAACGGGCCGATCTATCAATTCGCGGCAAACCCAGTCCGCCCAGATCATCAGGTCTGGATCATCGGTTTGCTTCGCTGCCCAATCCATAATCTGAGATCGTTTTGGGAACGCCCATAGACACCGCCGCATCTTTTGTTCTAGCTCACGGGTGCGGCGCAGATGCGCGCCCCGATCTTCGCCGCCAGAATGACAAAGCGGGTGTTTGAGCATGATCAACAACTGCTCGCCCGTCAAAGGCGCAAGCATCAGATCACTGACATGGCGCAAGAAGCGCCCCGTTGCTGTTTCCCCCAAGGGCACGCCCGCAGAATCATCAGGATAGAGCGACCATCTGGCAAGGATGGCACAGGCCTGACGCACCAAAATCCGATCAGGGCATATTAACGCGACCCGTTTCTCCGCCTTGATGGCGTGACGCAGTCCGAGGGCGATGCTCATCGCCTCCTCGCGCGGGGTTTCAGCTTCAATCAAGGTTACATCGCGCAGAGCGCCTTGGGGATCGTTAAGTTTTGGCCCTTCCTCAAGCCATTGATCCGTTTGTGGGGCAGGTCTTAGGGCAAGGGATACAAGGCGATTGCGGTTTTCATTATGGGGCGTGGTTTCAATCCAACGGGGGATTTCCCAAGGGTTCACATTCAAGTCATGCGCAAATTTCGCCAATCGGTATTGCGGATGGTCTTGCCCCGTCAGGCCGCCCGTGGGGCCATCGCCCGACAAAAGCGCCTGCCAAATGTCATGCGGCAGATCATAGTCCAATCCTGGCAGAACCACCGCGCCGTGATTAAGCCCTGCAACCGCCTTCATCAGGCGCGCGGTGGCCCCGCGTGACCCTGTTGAGCCCGCAATAATCACGGGATGGTCAGGTGGGTTGTCCTGCCAATGTTGCGCTAAACGATCAATCAAACTGCTTTGGCGTGCAGCTTGGGTGAGCAGCTCGGGGTTGTCCTCAAAATAGTGCCGCAGGATTTTGATGAACTCTAGATTGCGCTGCCAATGTTCTGAATGTCCTTCGACATTCAGACGCTCTAGCACCTCGGGCGCGACCCGTTCTTCGTGCATTTCCGCCAATAAATCGGCAAGGCTATCGGCAAGCGACCAGATTGAGGCACGCGGTGCTAAATCCGGGGCTGCATCCAAAAGCCGCCCGACCAGTTGCGCCAGATGCAAACGCAGCCGCAAATCTGAGGCGGGTTGTGCCATACCACCCAAATCAGGCAGATGCGCCATGGCCTCGAAGGGCCGAATGCGGGGCAAAAATGCCGCCTCTTTTCTCAGATATTGGGCGCGCAAATTTCGTTCCATTCGGGCGGAGTTCACCCAAATTTCCACGCGCGCAATCGCCTCGGGTGGCTGCCCTGCAAGCCGTGCGTCAAGCCCTGCAATCAATGCTGAGGTAAACTCTACCCCGATGGGTGTGGCAAAAAGGTTTCGCCCGCTCATGTGACGGTGACCTTTTCAGTGGCAAGCAAGTCTTCTGCTGACGTGATCCCCTCTGGATGCCCAACATCGGCCCATCCGCCCTGATGGATGACACCAAACAGCCGCCCCTCTCGCGCAAGGGTTTCCCACAGCATCCGAAGGCCGAACTTGGGGATATCCATAGCGGCGATTGGTGCGGTCTTTAGGATTTGTGCGCCTGTGAACACATAGGGCTTTTGGGGATCGTCAAATGAAACCTGCCCCGTGGCATCAAGGCCCAAGTCACCATCGCCCTGACGGCCTGTGGCCGTGTCCCGTGGGATGAGCAGCATCAGCGCATCCATTTCCGTGGGCCGCCATGCAGCAGACAGCGTGGCAAAGGGGTTTGGGCCCGTCCAAACATTGTCAGAATTCAGTGTAAAAATCGCAGTATCCGAGAAGTAGCGCAGGGCATGGCGAATACCGCCGCCTGACTCCAAAATCTCTGGCTGCTCTTCGCTGAGGATGACCTCGTCTTTGCGCAGATGGTGGCGCATTTGATCGGCGTGATAATGGGTGTTGATCACGCATGGCGCGGCATGCCCTCCGCGCGCAACATCAAGCGCATGGTCAATCAAGGCCCGTCCCGCCACCCGCAGCAATGGCTTTGGCGTGGACTTGGTTAACGCCCCCATACGCGTGCCAAACCCTGCGGCCATGATGATTGCACCGCGGGGGGCGTGATCGGCGGTGGATTGCAGATAATGCGCGCAGATCGCGCGCGCTGTTGTGGCCAAGGGCGCAAGCGTTGGATGATCTAAAGCGCGAAGAATATGGGCGGCAACCCGTGGCACATGCCGCAGATACCCTGGTTTCCCTGTCCGCGCGAGGCGGCGGAACAGCCCCAAAATACGGAAGTTGCGTTGCAGCGAGAGCAGGCTTGTCCTCAGGATCATATCATCTTCGCTGATGTTCAAAATATGCGCATGATCGCGGATCAATGTGGTGCGCAATTCCAGCGACAGATCGCGCCGTGCATCATCAATCAGCGAGACGAGATCATAGCCTTTGGGGCCGCAGAGTGCGTCTTGAAAATCAATCACGCCCGCACGTTGCAGCCCTGTGCGGTCAGGTAGCCAAATCAGATTTCCCGCATGGAAATCGCGCAACACCGTCACAGGCACGCCCCGCAAGATCCATGTTGCAAGGCCTTGCAGGTCGTTTTGAAAGCTGGCTTGTTCAGATTTCAGCGCATGATCTTCGGGTAATTCTTCAAAGGTGACTGCGGTCAATCGCGCCAATTCAGCGGCGGCCAAAATGGGTAACCCACCCATTGCGCCCGTCCGCGCCAAAACCGCCAAAAGATCATGCGCGGTGCGATAAAGCTCGACCTCATGGGTCAGGCCTTGATCCAAAATTGCGCTGTAGGTTTGATCACCAAAATCCTCAACCAAGAGGAAGCCTGCATCAGCATCTTCGCCAAAAACTGTGGGCGCCGATAACCCCAAGCCGCGCAAATAGGCGGCCACATCACGAAATGCCGCTTGGCTTTTGATTTCGATCCTAGGCGTCTGCATCAGAACCGCACTATAGTCGTCTGAGAGATGCAGGCGGGTATAGCTGCGCGCCGAAGCATCGCCTGCAACAGGGCTTGGCTTGGCCATGCCCCATCCCATGCGGTCGAGAAAAGCGCGTGCCTCTGGTGAGAGCGTGGTCATGGATACCTCTCGGCCAAGGCGCAAAGTTGCGGAAGTTTGGGATGATCTTGGGACGCACAGAGCCTGATATGCCGCTGATCAGGCGCGCTTTGGTCATAGAGGAACGAAAGCCAGATTGTGCGCGTTGGCAGATCGGCCATCATCCGTTCGGGCCATTCGATCAGGCATATTTCGGTTTCAAACGCATCTATAAGGCCCAACTCATCCACATCACGTGGATCACCGAGGCGATACAGATCAACATGCCAAATCTCACAGGGGCGGGCCTCGTAGATTTGCACCAGCGTAAAACTTGGGGAGGGGATGTCCTCCACGCGTCCGATTTGCGCGAGTCGGGTTCGGATGACCCCACGCGCGAAATGGGTTTTACCTGCGCCAAGATCACCAGAAAGCGCCAGAATATCACCTGGCTCCAAAAGCGGCGCGAGGGCCTCTGCAAATTCTGACATGGCTTCGGGCGAAGCCAAGCGCAGGTGTGCATGGCAAGGTGGCAAATCAGAGAGGGGTGCAGCGGATCCATCAGACATTGCGCCAAGTTTACAAGGGATCAGACGGGGCGCAAGCCATAGAGAAGGGATCGGCCTTCGATATTTACCCGTTGTGTGATGTGGCGTAATTCATCAGCATTGTGATTGGTGAGGTTGCTCGTGTCTCGCCACTGGGCTCAACCGCCTGTGGGGGTGGGGGGCGTTGCCCCGATTTTTGCATACTCGTGCGGAATTTTATCATCGTGCGCCCTGATTTCAGGGGCGTGAGATAGATATTGAGCCGTCTGCCATCCGACATCCAGACCACATCACTCATGCTAGAGCGCACTTCGCCTTGCGCCTGTGTCATGGTTTGGCGCAACTCCTCCCAGACAAGATGCGGCAGACAGCGCCCCTCCCAGATTTGGAGGGCTTGCGCAAAATCATCGCGCGTCAACCGCTCACGCGGGTCATCTTCCCACAGCATCGCATAGGCGGCGTTGGAAACCTCAAGTTCACCATCGCCATTGAAAATCGCAATTGCCTGTTCGTCATGATCCAAGGCGGATTGGTAGATCTCCATATCTGCGCGAAATTTTCGTGTAAGCGACATTTCCGAGCTTATATTCTCAAAGATCAGCGCAACCGCCCCATCAGGGTGGGGACGGCCCAAGACGCGAAAGCTTTGACCATCAGGTAGGTTCCAGATTTCTTCGTAATTGCCGTTTTCTGCGCCTTTTTCCAACGCGATCAGGCTTGAGCGCCACGCGCGGTAATCCCGTGGTTCTGGCATGCGGCGGTTGTCACGCAATTGATCGAGAAATTCAAAGAGGCTGGGTCGCCCGCTAAGCCAACGGGGGTCAAGCGTGGAAAGCTCGACCAAGGCAGCGTTGAACAAGATTAACTCGCGCTTTCGGTCGAATATGGCCAAACCAACAGGCAGATGGGCAAAGGTTTTCGACAGGGTCTGAACGAAGTTCCGCAAAGAGCGTTCTGCGGCGACAAGACGATTGCACGGCGTGGCGATATAGAGTGACCCGTCTGTTGGCGGTTCCAATTCTGCGGTTCCACCTACGGGCGCGGTGCGATGTTGGCGCACCTCATACCACAATTTGCCATCAGGCCCTGTGCCCCCGCTGGGAGGATGGTCTGGCATCAACCCAACGCGGGCTTTGTCCTCTTGTGCGCCGGCCTCGGCCAGACTGTCGCAGAACACATCGGGAATTGGCCATAACACCACCCCCGTTTCACCGCGCAAACGCTCGACAAGGTCAAAATAGGCGGCATTGGCCCAAATAATTTTCCCGTCCGCGTCATGGCGCCAAATCGGGTAGGGGTTTGCTTCCATGGCGTGGCGCAATGTTTTTGTTTCTTCTTGCAGGCGTTCAAGGCTGTCATGGTCAACAATGCTGCGCTGACCGCTATGGGTGAGCGGCGAGACAGTTATGGTGATCTGCCCATCTTCAAACCCGCCACTGAGCGAGATTTCATCTTGCCCCAACCGACCGATCAGCAGGAACCCCTCGCCATGGCGTGACAAGCGATCCATCTTGCGGCGGATATCTGGGTGCAGATGTTCTAAGCCTAGGGCAAGATTGCGCCAAGCGCCTGCGCGATCCTCGGGATCGGCCAAATACCAATCAGTGGCTTCTACATCTGAAATCAGGTAATTTTCGCGAAACACATATTTCCGCATCGCGTCTTGCGGGATGCGATCCATCCGCCCCCCCAGTTTGCGGCCTTGTTGCAAAATGACAAACTGAACCATCAGGCTGGCCACCAAAGCCGCCAAGAAGCTGACACCACCGACAATGAATAGCGGGTTTGCGCCGATTGCGGCCATACCCTTACCCCCCAGAGATGTGCATCGTCCAATTAATATTGGCGCGCTTACTGTTCAGAATGAACGCGCGCTGCGTGAAGGGCATAAGCACCCCTTGGGGATAACACTGGGGATTAAATCTTAATATTCTGTTAATTATCGTAAATTTTGAGGGTTTCTCACGGAGAAAAAGGTTTGTTTTGTCCTAGGGGCGTGTTTCGTTCTTCTTCGGACAAACAAATCCGCGACTTTGGCCAAACAACCTCAACCACCGCGCCGCGCTTGGCGCCTTTTTCGGCTGCTGTCAGGAATGGGTCGCTGGAATTGCGAAAGCTAACCCGCGCGCCCGAACGCTCTAATAGGGTTTTGGCGATAAATAGGCCAAGTCCCATGCCTTCATACCCGACACGTTGCGGGCTGTTGGATTGTCTGGTGCGGCGGCGTAAAAATGGATCGCCCAGCCTGCTTAACACCTCAGGGGGAAAGCCCGCACCATCGTCAATGACGCAAAGACGGATTTCGGCCAAATCCCAAGTTGCCTCAATCCAGACTGTCGCATTGGCAAAGTCTACGGCGTTTTGGACAAGATTGCGCAGGCCGTGGATGATTTCAGGCTTGCGATAGATCACAGGCGGGGCACTGTCCTCATCGCCGACATCGGGTAGGGCGGGCGCGAGATCATAGAGCAGGTCAATACCGCGATCAGCATGGGGTTCCGCAGCTTCGCGGAGCACCTCGCCAAAGGGGGCGGAACGCATTTGCAAATCATCCTTGCCCGCACGCCCCATGGAATGAAGGATATCACGGCACCGATCCGCTTGGTCACGGATCAATTTTGCATCCTCAAACAAATCTGGTCGGCTTGATAGCGCCTCGGCCAGTTCATCGGCCAGTTCGCTCGAGACAAGTTTTATCGTGGCTAAGGGTGTGCCCAGTTCATGGGCCGCTGCAGCGACCACGCCCCCAAGATCGGTGAGCTTTTGTTCCCGCGCGAGGGCCATTTGCGTGGCCAAGAGCGCCTGATTCATCGAATGCGTTTCTTTGGTCACGCGCCGCGCATAGGAGGATAGAAAGACGATTCCGATGACAATCGCAGTCCAAAACCCAAGCAAGAAAAGCGGGGGGATTTGTAGAACTGATCCGTCCAAACTGCGCAGTGGCACATGGTAAAAGGCCAAAACTGTAATCAGACCAATGGCAATCCCGCCAAGCATGACAGTTGAACCTAGCGTCAGCGCGGTGGCCGAAATGGTTACAGGTGCCAAGATCAACAAGGCGAAAGGATTGTTTAACCCCCCTGTCAGAAACAGCAAAAACCCCAGCTGTGTGAGGTCAAAAAGAAGGGTAAGCATCGCATCGCGATCAGACAATCTCTGGCTGCGTGGGAAAATAGCCATCGCGACAAGATTGGAGATGACACTCGCGCCAATGGCCAAAAAGCACAGGCCCAATTCCACCCGCAGGCCAATGAAATAGGCGGCAATGGCGACAGTGATCGTCTGGCCAATGATCGCCAACCAGCGCAACAGCAACAGCGTCTCTAATCGCACCCAATCGCTGCGCGCATCATCGGCAAATAATCTTTGGGCGGGGTCTTTGGTCATTGGGGCTTTCTGTCACAGTCGGGTGGGGATGAATTTCTGCGGGTCTCGCCATAGATTGCCCCACATGGGACTAACGCGGTGAAAGGCTGCTTCATGACACGGTATTTTGCAATTGGTGCCTTTGCAATTCTCGTCCTGGTTTTGGGCGGGACAACGGCATTGATCTTGCAAGGGCGCTCGCCTTTG
Source organism: Roseobacter sp. HKCCA2468 (assembly GCF_037805105.1). Taxonomy (NCBI): domain Bacteria; kingdom Pseudomonadati; phylum Pseudomonadota; class Alphaproteobacteria; order Rhodobacterales; family Roseobacteraceae; genus Roseobacter; species Roseobacter sp. HKCCA2468. The sequence continues at coordinate 127,883 of NZ_JBBLYN010000002.1, read as the reverse complement.
ACATTGTTTCAACAACCAAGCGCGCTTGGCGGCGCGGGGCTTGTTCAAAACGAGGATGCCTATGCGCAATGCCGCTCAACCGTTATTGCGGGCGGGTCTGATACCATTGGCGGCCCGTTTGAATTGATCACCGAGGACGGCGCGTTGGTCACAAGTGAGGCGCTGATCACTGAGCCAACCTTGCTTTATTTTGGCTACACGTTTTGTCCTGATGTTTGCCCGCTGGACACGGTGCGCAATGCAGAAGTCGTGGATATTCTTGCCGCACGCGGTGAAGCCGTCTTGCCTGTTTTCATTTCAATTGATCCCAAGCGCGACACGCCCGAAAGGCTGCGCGAATTTACCGAAAACATCCACCCTGATATGATCGGCCTGACGGGGAGTGACGCGCAAGTCGCCGCTGCAAGCCGTGCTTATCGCACCTATTACAACAGCCATGATGATGGGAGCGATCCATATTATTTGGTGGATCATTCGACTTTTACCTATTTGGTGTTGCCTGATGCAGGTTTTGTCGAATTTTTCCGCCGCGATACCGCCCCTGCAGAGATGGCAGATGCGGTGCAGTGTTTCCTAGATGCAAGCAGCTAAACCTTTGCTTGAAAATCACTTTGCGTGGGTCACGGACATCGTGCATTTGACCCGCGCAGATTTTCTCCCTAATTAAGCTATACAGACCAATTTTGGCCGCCAGAGCCTTGGGCAGACTGGCTCCATGGGAGGAACGCCAATGTCGCAAGAGCGCAGTTTACGGGATATCGGGCCTGATAAGTCACTTCTCTTGGTGGATGATGACGAGCCGTTTCTGCGCCGATTGCAGCGCGCCATGGAAAAGCGTGGCTTTGAGGTCGAAGCCGCCGAAACTGTGACAGCAGGGAAAGCCATCGCGATGGCCCGCCCGCCTGCTTATGCGGTTGTCGATTTGCGGCTTGAAGATGGCAATGGCTTGGATGTTGTGGAAACACTCCGCGCCAAACGGCCCGATGCGCGAATTGTCGTTTTGACGGGTTATGGCGCAATTGCAACTGCGGTCGCTGCGGTAAAGATTGGCGCGACTGATTATCTGTCGAAACCAGCGGATGCAAATGACATCACCGCCGCGCTTTTGGCCAGTGATGATGATCTCCCCCCACCGCCCGAAAACCCGATGAGTGCTGACCGCGTGCGTTGGGAACATATTCAACGCGTTTATGAGCTCTGTGATCGCAATGTGTCCGAGACGGCACGGCGCTTGAATATGCATCGCCGCACGTTGCAACGGATTTTGGCGAAGCGCAGTCCGAAGTAAGTCTTAAATCCGCGCGATGAGCGCGTTGTGCCGTGCGGTGAAATCTGCGCGCACCTCTGCGGGCGGGCGCAGCGCAAGGGTGATTTGCGACAGAAGCTTGGCTTCGGGCCTGCCAAAAAATTGATCTGCTTCGGTTTCTGAAAAGCCCGCGATTTGCACGGCTTCGATCCACGCACTGATACGATCCGCTTGTTTGATCCGTGTTTTGACCGTTTTGGGCAATTCTGCAGGCAGGCCAAACCGCAGATGAATTGCAGCGGTTAAGCGTGCATCCAACTCCGCATATCCAGGCCCCACGGCGGATTTAACGGGGCTGATCATATCGCCAATCACATATTCGGGTGCATCGTGCAAAAGCGCAGCCAGATTCCATTTCACGGGGCCGTTGGGATGTTGCAGGTCGTAAATCTGTTCAACCAACAGCGAATGCTCAGCCACGGAATACGGATAATCGCCGCGCGTTTGCCCGTTCCAACGCGCTACGAATGCGAGGCCATGCGCGATGTCCTCGATCTCGATATCAACGGGTGTGGGGTCAAGCAGGTCTAGCCTTCGACCCGATAGCATTCGTTGCCAAGCACGGATGGGTGTTGAGCGCGGCATAGGTTCTTTTGTCCTTCACGTTTTGCGAAACCATATAGCCCTTCGCTTCAGATGCAACGCATCCCACGCAAATGGACGCAGTGCCATTGCCGTGGGGCCGCAAGGCTGCTATGGCCACGCCAAATTAGAGACATGATTATCCGCCCTCAAGGAGGCTGCATTCGTGAACGATTACATCGTCAAAGATATCGCCCTTGCCGATTATGGCCGCAAAGAATTGGACATTGCTGAAACAGAAATGCCAGGCCTGATGGCATTGCGTGCGGAATATGGCGCCGAAAAGCCCCTCAAAGGCGCGCGCATTGTCGGTTCTTTGCATATGACCATTCAGACCGCCGTTCTGATTGAAACATTGGCGGCTTTGGGTGCCGATGTGCGTTGGGCCAGCTGCAATATCTTCTCGACCCAAGATCACGCGGCCGCCGCGATTGCCAAGGCCGGCATTCCGGTTTTCGCGATCAAAGGCCAAACCTTAGAAGAGCATTGGGATTATCTTGATAAATCCTTCCTCTTTGAGGATGGCCCCAACATGATCTTGGACGATGGCGGTGATGCGACCCTTTACGTTCTTTTGGGCGCGCGCGCTGAAGCGGGTGAGGACATCATCCCCGTCCCGCAATCCGAAGAAGAAGAAGTGATCAAAGCGCAGATCAAAAAGCGCATGGCGCAAAGCCCGGGCTGGTTCACTAAAGTGCGCGACCAGATCAAGGGCGTGTCTGAGGAAACCACCACAGGCGTGAACCGCCTCTATCAATTGGTGCGTGAGGGTCAGTTGCCCTTCCCTGCGATCAACGTCAATGACAGCGTCACCAAGTCGAAATTCGACAATAAATACGGCTGTAAGGAATCGCTCGTTGACGGTATCCGCCGCGCGACTGACACGATGATGGCAGGGAAGGTTGCTGTCGTCTGTGGTTATGGCGATGTGGGCAAAGGTTCCGCCGCGAGTTTGCGCGGCGCGGGCGCGCGTGTCAAAGTCACGGAGGTTGACCCGATCTGCGCGCTGCAAGCGGCCATGGATGGCTTTGAAGTGGTGCTGTTGGAAGATGTGGTCGCAAGCGCGGATATCTTCATCACCACCACGGGCAATAAGGACGTCATCCGCATCGAACATATGCGCGAAATGAAGGATATGGCCATCGTGGGCAATATCGGCCATTTCGACAATGAGATCCAAGTTGCGGCTTTGAAAAACCACAAATGGACGAATATCAAAGAGCAGGTGGATATGATCGAAATGCCCTCGGGCAGCCGCATCATTCTTTTGTCTGAAGGCCGCTTGTTGAACCTTGGCAATGCCACAGGCCACCCCTCTTTCGTGATGTCTGCCTCTTTCACCAATCAGGTGCTTGCGCAGATTGAACTGTGGAAGAATGGCGGGAATTATAAGAACGAGGTTTACATTCTGCCCAAGCATTTGGACGAGAAAGTGGCCCGTCTGCATTTGGATCGGATTGGCGTGAAGCTGACCAAGCTGGATAAATCCCAAGCGGATTATATCGGTGTTCAGCCTGAAGGCCCATTCAAGCCAGAGCATTACCGCTACTGACGCGCGACCCTGCGCGATATGGCTGAAAAGATTGAAAGATCGGGCAAAAACGCCCGATCTTTTATTTTTAGGTTTATTTTTTATCCGTGACTTGCCAGTCTACCCTTAGCCCGATGGGATTACCCTCGGGCCAATGTGTCTTTAGGGGGAGTTTGTGATGGGCAAACGTGATGATTTAATCGCCACTTATGCGGGCGATTTGAAAAACAAATGCGGCATGGATGCGGATATGGATCTTCTGACCAAGGTGACGATTGGTCTAGGGCCGTCCATTTACAATGCGGATGCCTCAACAGTGGCAGGCAGCCAACCGTCCGAATTGGAAACGGTGAAGAATAATTTTCTGATCAAGAAACTGGGTCTGGCCGATGGCCCTCAGTTGATGGATGCGATCAATAGCGTCATCGAAATCTATGGTCGCTCAGAGCGGAACAAATACCGCGCTGTGATCTATTACATGCTGGTCAAGCATTTCGGCAAAGAAAGCGTCTATCGCTGACCCTGACCGCTTTATCAGTCAAACAGGCCCCCAACTGCCACGGCGGTTTTGGGGGCCTTCTTATGTGATCGATAAAATTCGACGTGCTTTTTCTTTGATTGCTCGCAGGGGGTTATGTTATCCACACCCTGCCTGATCAGTATGGCGGGCCCTCATTCGAACACGTGCGGAGCGAGAAGAGCGCGTGGGTGGCGGAGGGTTCCGATCTGATCGGGGCCCTCCTTCTTTATTCCAGCCCACCCATTTTACAGATGATATCCCAAGCCTCTGGTGTCACGGGTTGCACTGAGAGGCGCGATTGGCGCAGCAAGGCCATTTCGGCAAGAAGAGGCTCGGCTTTAACCATTTCCAAACTCACAGGGCGGGGCATGGGACAGAGGGCTTTTATGTCCACGCAGTCCCAACGCGGGTCGTCCGTGGTGCTGTCGGGGTGGCTTGTGGCGATGACTTCGACAAGGCCCACCACGGCCTTTTCGGTCTGGGAATGATAGAAAAACCCCTGATCCCCGATTTCCATTTGCCGCATGAAGTTACGTGCCTGATAATTGCGCACGCCGTTCCATTCCTCTCCCTGATCCCCGCGGGCAGATTGCTGCGCCCAACTCCACGTGTCGGGTTCGGATTTGAACAGCCAATACGCCATCAGCCGATGACCTTTTTCCATGCTTCGATGCGGGTTTTCGCGAAAAGCCCTGCTTTTGCGTAAGGATCATTTGTGGCCCAAGCTTCGGCATCTGCGCGGGTTTCGACCTCGATGATGACGAGCGATCCGATCATCTTGCCCGCCTCATCCAAAAGTGGGCCTGCCATTTCAACCACGCCTGTCTCGGCGATATAGGCCAAATGGGCCTCGCGGTTATCAAGGCGGGTTTGTAGGGCTTCGGCCTTGTCTGTGCACATCAACGCGTAACGCATTTTCTTTACTCCATGGTCAAAGGGCGCGCCAAAAGCGCCTCTGTTATTTCGTCAAACTCTACTTCACCTGCGCTGAGCCTCGCCACAGCATCGACAAGGGGTGTGTCAATTTCAGCCCGCGCGGCCAAGCCCCGCGCGGTCGCAACCCCCTCTACTGTGCTGTCCTCCGACCAAGCTGTGCCTTGGGTTAGGGACATGCCAAAGCGCATATTGCGCGATTTTTCCGAAGTGCAGGTCAGGATCAAGTCGCCAAGTCCCGACAGTCCTGAAAGCGTTTCATCTATCGCGCCAAACCCGCGTGCGATCCTACGCATTTCGGCAAACCCGCGGGCCATAAAGGCGGCGCGCGCGCTCTCGCCCAAGCCCCGCCCCATGACTGCACCTGCCCCAATGGCGATTACATTTTTAAGGGCGCCCCCCATCTCTGCCCCGATAACATCTGTGCTTCCATAAAGGCGCAGATTGGGCGTGGATAGCGCCTTTTGCAGCGTAGTCACGGCGGTCGCATCCTGACACGCCAAGGTCAGGGCAGTTGGTAGGCCGCGCGCGATATCGACCGCGAAACTGGGACCTGTGAGCTGTGCCGCAACTTTGTCTGGAAATCGTGCGCTCAGCAGGGATGCAGGGCCAAGACCCGTGATCAAATCAATCCCCTTCGCGCAGGAAACAAGATGACCCGCGCGCGGCCTATAGCCATCTAAAAATGACCCAAGCTTTTGCGTGGGAATGGCCAGTAGCAAAATATCGCTTCTCAGCGCGTCCAAATCATCCGTAACTTCTACTTGGTCAGGCAAGCGGATATCGGGCAGACGTTTTGCATTTTCGCGGGATTGGCGCATGTTTTCGGCACCCTCGCGGGCCCAAAGGCGCACGGGCCGACCCGCACGGGCCAATGCTATGGCAAGGCTTGTGCCAAAGGCGCCTGCGCCTGCAATATCAATCATGCCTTCGCCCCCTTTTTTCCTGAGCCAAGCATGGCATGGGCGCTTTGATCCAAGGGCCAGCGTGGGCGTGCGGATAACGTCATGTCATCCCGCGCCCCTTCGAGATAGCGTTCTAGCCCTGCCATAGCGATCATAGCAGCATTATCTGTGCATAGGGCCAATGGTGGCGCGACAAATGGCGTATTGGCCTCATCCGAGACAGCCTCAAGCGCCTTGCGCAGGGTTTGATTTGCGGCCACCCCACCTGCCACAGCGAAGCCCGTGATCCCATCCGCCAAGGCCAAAGCGCGGCGTGATTTCTCGGCCAAAACATCACGCATTGCAGCTTGGAAACTGGCACAAATATCCGCGCGGTCTTGTTCAAAAAGCCCATCTTGGGCGGCAACCAATTGATCACGTTGGCGCAGCACAGCCGTTTTTAGGCCTGAGAATGACATATCGCAGCCCTCGCGATCCAAGAGCGGACGGGGGAGTGAAAATCGGCGGGCATCCCCAGATTGTGCCGCCTTTTCCACTGATGGCCCGCCAGGTTGGGGCAATCCCATGATCCGTGCAACCTTATCGAAGGCTTCGCCTGGGGCATCGTCAATTGTGCCCCCGAGGCGCGTGAAATCGTCAGGGCCTTTGACATGTAAAAACTGGCAATGCCCCCCTGACACCAAGAGCATCAGATAGGGGTAACGCATCCCATCTGTAAGGCGTGGGGTCAGGGCGTGGCCTGCCAAATGATTGACCCCAATCAGGGGCTTGCCGAGACCATAAGCCAATCCTTTGGCGGCCATGACGCCTGACAAAACGCCGCCAATGAGACCAGGGCCCGCAGTGACCGCGATGGCGTCTATGTCGGCTAAGGGGATATCGGCCTGCGCCAAGGCCTCTTCGACCATGTGATCCAATTTTTCAGCATGGGCGCGCGCGGCCAGTTCGGGAACCACGCCACCGAATTCGGCGTGCAGGGACGTTTGACCTGCCACAACAGAAGACAGAAGAACAAGATCCCCCGAAGCCTCGCGGCGCAGCACCGCAGCGGCCGTATCATCGCAGCTCGATTCCAGCCCCAAGATGGTTAGTCTTTGCCCTGCGGTCATGCCCCGTGGATCCTTCGCCCATTGCAGACCAAAGATATCTGCGATGGAAGCCAATTGTAAGCGCCTCGCAAGGCAGGTATCATTGCAGGCTATGGCTGACAATGCTTGCCCTTTGATCCTTCTGACCCGTTCTGCTGCGCAATCGCAGCGGTTTGCTGATGAGATGACGGCGGCTTTGGGTCAGCGGCCCGCGCTTTCGATCCATCCGCTGATGACGATGTCTGTGATCCCCGTGGATGTGGATATTTCGCGCTATGATGCGGTCGTGTTTACCTCGGAAAACGGGGTTTCTGCCTTTTCTGAATTGTCAAAGGAACCTGACGCGGCTTTGGGGGTCACAGCCTATTGTGTTGGGCAAAAAACCGCGCAAGCGGCGCAGGCTTTGGGTTTCGTGGCACGATCTGCGGAGGGTAATGTCACCGATCTTTCAGCGTTGATCTTGGCCGATCTGCCGCGCTCGGCGCGGGTGATCCATCTGCATGGGCACCACCAAGCGGGCGATCTGTGCGCGACCTTGCAAGCCGCAGGCCAGACGGCTGATCACTTGGGGATATACGCGCAGGTTGCACTGGCCCCGGATGTTGAATTTACCTCACTTTTTCAAAGCGATAGATTGATTGTTGTCCCACTGTTTTCACCCCGCTCTGCAGCCTTGTTTTTTGAAGCTTTGCCAGAAAACATGGGCGCGGATTTGCGGCTTGTTGCGATCAGTGCAGCAACCGCTGATGCCATCCCTGCTGCGTTTCAGGCGCGGGTATCTGTGGCGCAATCCCCTAATGCAGGCGCGATGATTGATGCGCTAGCGAGATATCTTCGCTAAAGGCGCGATCGGGTGGCCTGCAAGGCTTGAGCGCATGGGATGGCTGCTCTAAGCTGCCGAAAAACGCTGTCAATGTAACTGGACAGCATGATTCTGACGGGTAAGAGGTCTGTATGGCGGAAAAAAAATCAACATCTTCGCAGGCTTCGACAGGGTCGCGTTCAAAACGAACACCATCACAGGCGCGCAAATCGACCTCAGCGAAGGCGACACCCAAAGCGGCTGTAAAGACCACGGCAAAAACCACTGCAAAACCTGCACCCAAAGCGGCAACTAAGCCCGCAACGGATGCTGTGCCAAGCCAATCCGAAACAGCGCCTGCTGCTCCGACTTCGCCAAAGCCACGCAATTCGGTCTGGCCGATGGTTTTAGGGGGTGGTCTTGCTGCCGGGCTTGGCTTCGCTGCGGCCAGTCTTCTGCCAAGCGCGGAGCCCTCCAATGATATTGCTGCGCGTCTCTCTGCCATTGAGGCAACACAGGATGAACTACGCGCAGGCCTCGCAGACCAAGGGGCTGCCACAGTCGATCTTGCACCGCTTGAGGCGGGTTTGGCCGATCTTCGCGCGGATCTTGATGCAGTCTCGGTGCCGCAGGTTGATTTGGCCCCAATCACCACCAAGCTTGATGCGCTTGACGCCGATCTTGCGGCGCAAGCCAACGCGCTCTCCGATCTGCAATCGCGCATTGCCACGCTTGAAGCCCGCCCCGAAGGTGTAGATGTTTCACTTTTGGGGGCAAATGGTGTCGCGTTGGATCAGCAGATTGCCACATTGCAGGCCCTAGTAGACAGCCAACGGGGCGCGCTTGAGGCCGTTTCACAAGATGCTGAAACCGAACTCGCCGCATTGCGTGAGACGATCACCAATGAAGTGGCGCGCCTGCAGGCCAGCAGCGCGATTGTGCGCCTGACATTGGCGATGGAAAGCGGTGCGCCGTTTGCAGCGGCGCTATCTGATGCGGAGGCAGGATCAGGCATCTCCGCCCCCGCCCTGTTGCACACTGTGGCCGAGACGGGACTGGTGCGCCTGTCGCAGCTTCGCACGGAATTTGCGCCCTTGGCGCGCGATGCGCTGCCAATTGCCTTACGCGAAACGGCAGGCGATACACTAAGCGCGCGCGTGGGGGCGTTCCTGCAAGGCCAAATTGGCGGTCGGTCGCTCAGCCCGCGTGACGGGGATGACCCAGATGCAATCTTGTCCCGTGCCCAAGGGGCCGTTGATCAAGGCGATTTGTCTTTGGCTTTGGCCGAACTTTCGGCCCTGCCTGCCCCTGCCCAAGCCGTGTTTTCGGATTGGGTCGCTCAGGTTGAGGCGCGTCTCTCTGTGACTGAGGCCTTCGAAACCTATCGCGCCGCAATCGGTCGAGCGGGTTAAGGGGGGCGATGTGATGTTGTGGTCCATGCTCAAGGCGCTGATTTTCGTAGCCGCCACCGCCCTTTTGGCGATTGGGGCCACCTATTTGCTCGAGATCGGTGATGTGGCGCTAATCACGGTGGCAGGGCGCGAATTTGTTCTGACACCTTTTGTCTCGGTGTTGTTGGCGCTGGCCGCTTTGGTTCTGGTGTGGGTTTTGATGCGCCTCACAGGGCTGGTCGTGGCGGGTATCCGTTTCCTCAATGGCGATGAAACTGCATTGACCCGTTATTTCAATCGCCGCAGCGAAAAACGCGGGTTTGAGGCATTGTCGGACTCGATCCTCGCCCTTGCCGCGGGTGAAGGGCATTTGGCCATCCGTAAAGCAGAGCGCGCAGCCAAGCTGCTGGCGCGGCCAGAGGTGACGAATTTATTGATTGCCCAAGGGGCGGAAATGGCGGGCGACAAGGCCCGCGCGACCGAAGCATTCAAAGCCTTGGTTCAAGATGAGCGCACCCGTTTTGTTGGTGTTCGGGGCTTGTTGCAGCAGAAATTGGCCGCAGGTGACACCGACACCGCTTTGAAACTCGCCGAAAAGGCCCTCGCCCTGCGGCCCAAAAATGCGGATATGCAGGACACCTTGCTGCGTCTTCAGGCGCAATATGAAGATTGGGCAGGGGCACGGGCCACATTGAATGCAAAACTGCGGTCAGGCACTTTGCCGCGCGATGTGCATAAGCGCCGTGATGCTGTCTTGGCCCTTGCCGATGCGCGTGAGGCTTTGGCAGATGGCCAAATTGCCCGTGCGACAGAGCTGGCAAAATCCGCCAATCGCCAATCTCCCAGCCTTGTGCCCGCCGCAGTGATGGCGGCGCGCATGTCGATTGCCGAGGGTAAGGCAAAGCAGGCCGCATCGGTGATCCAAAAAGCATGGGGTCTTGCGCCGCACCCTGATCTAGCCGCGGCTTTTGCCGAAATCGTTCCCGAAGAAACGCCAGAGGCGCGGATAAAACGCTTCCGTCCTTTGTTAAAGCAGCATCAAGGCCACCGCGAGGCACGCCTTTTGGAGGCGGAATTGCAAATCGCCGCGAAGGAATTTGGCGAGGCCCGCAAGGCCCTTGGCAGTTTGGCACAGGATGAGCCAGATGCGCGCAGCCTGACTGTTATGGCCGCAATTGAGCGCGGCGAAGGCGGTGAAGATCGTCTGGTGCGGGCTTGGCTTGCAAAAGCAGTTACAGCATCGCGTGGGCCGCAATGGTTGTGCGAGGCCTGTGGCCATGTTCACGCCGAATGGCGCCCAACCTGCACCCATTGTGATGGGTTCGATACATTGCATTGGGCGGTGCCACCGCAAAGTGAGGCCGCGTTGCAAGGGCCTGAACAAATGCTGCCTTTGATCGTGGGTGCCTTAGATGCCCCAAGCCCCGCTGCGGTGGAAACGCCTGAAACAGTTGCGACCCCGCAGCAGACAGCCCCATCTGAGCCTATGGTCGAGCCCGTATCGGGCGAGGATACGTTAACTTTGGGCCCTGAATTCCGGATTGATGATGAGGAGGACGCCAGTAAGGGCGCAGACGCGGTGCAGGCCGCCCGTGGCGTAAATTAAACACGGATCACATTAGGTCTACACAAGCGCGCACAACCTTGCTAAGAGCGCGCCCGTGGCCGCTGTAGCTCAGCTGGTAGAGCACGTCATTCGTAATGATGGGGTCGGGGGTTCGAGTCCCTTCAGCGGCACCACTCGCACGCAAATTATCACGAAATATCAGTATATTGGCCAGATGGCCAATATACATGTCTTCCCCATTTACACCGCTATTGGATGCTCAGTATGCCGCTTCTGTGCATTTGGGTGTTGGCTGGCGCTTTCGTGCCGTTATTCGACCCGTGCCCATTCGCCACCATTGCGGCAGATCAGGCCGCCTAAGACGCAGCCGTTAACAGTGATCTGGTTCGTGGCCAATTCAAGCCGCGACATATATTCTTTATCACGATCAGGCGCGTAGATGCGTCCCTCATAGGCGCCATTGGCCGCAGGGGTTAGATCCCAGACAATCATGGTGCCAATCGTGTCGGGCGTAATGGCTTGGCCTGCGCTGTTTTCGGCGCGCTCCAACGTTCCGCAATAGGCCGCATCGCAGGCGCTAATTCGGATATAGCCAACATCGCCATGATCATCGGGCGCGGTGCGCCACAGCCCCTCGATCGGGTCAGCCGAAGCTGCGCCTGTAGCCAAAAGAAAGATCATTGTCGCTTGTTTAAGATATTTCATGTTGGGAAGTCTCCTAAGGCTAAAGGTGAGGCTCTGCGCGCGTCATACGCTGCCCATTCCGATAAAGAGTTGGCGGTTTGTATCCACAATCTCACGCCGCCCATGCATCACGCGGGTGTTGTCCAAGACGGCGATATCGCCATCTTGCCAGTTGATCTCGTGGGTATGCGTCTCAGCCAATTCAGCCAATTGGCCAATTTCTTCTGCGCTAACCACATCATCTGCTGCGAAGTAATAGCGCGGGGGGGCATAGTTGTGAGATGGGCCAAGCACCGCATTGGCAAAACCCTGACCCCCAGACAGGTTTGAGGGGCGCACTGGCGATACGGTCAGGCGGTAATTCATCCCGCCATCTTCCAAGAGGTCAAAATCTTGGTTTGGAATAAAGGCGCGGAATTCCTCAATATGACGGTCGGTCACTTCGTCAGGGCTGGAAATCGCGGGATGCTCGTTAGCAAGATAGCGTTTCCAAAGAGCCTCAGGCAAATAGCGTTCAACCACCATCGGTTGTTGCCAACGGGCTTTTTGATCCTCGGTCATGCCTTCAAACACGGCGCGCCCGTCACAAATAGTTGTTTGCGAGCCTTCAAAGGCGGCGATTGGGCTGTAGAAGGCAACAATATCTGGGCAAACAGGTGTGTTGCCGTTTTCCGTATGCAGACCGATAGGCCCCGTGCCTGCATCAACCTTTTGCGTGTTTTTGTCGCCATACTCGCGGGCGGGGTCAAACGTGATCTTCTTGCACAAGGCGGTCGTGAGGGCACTGAATTTGGAAATATCAGCGTCAAACCCGCGGAGAATGACCCACCCGTCACGGGTGAGATCTTCGCGCAGCTGTGTCAGAACAGCTGGGTCGGTGAGGGTTTGCGCCTCGGCAGTGGGGCGGATGATATTATAGCTCATGGATCAGACCTTTTCGTTTTCTGACGGCACATAGGGCAAGGGATGCGTGGGGATCCGTTTGGACTGCTTGATAAGGGCGTTATCCACCACCGCGGGAATGAGCGCATTGAGCCCTGCAAAAATCCGTTCAGCCATGCCTGGGTAAACAGTGCTGCGCCGTTTGGTGATGCCGTGCCATGCTTTGCGCGCGACTTGTTCGGGACTATCTAATTTCATCTCAAAGGGTGCGATGAGATGGTCAAATTGCGATTGCGCTGGTGTCCGTGTGGCGCGCGGCGCGATATAGCTGACGGTGATGGAATATTCCTCTAATTCGCGGCGAAGTGCATCGGACAGGCCGCGCAAGGCAAATTTGCTTGCGGAATAGCTTGTGAAATAAGGAAAAGCGATCATCCCAAACATTGAGCCGATATTGGCGATATGCCCTTTACGGCGCGCCAAGGCAGGGATCAGATCGCGCGTGAGCAAAATCGGTGCGATTAGGTTCGTCTCCATCACGCGCGCAATGTCGTGATCTTGTTGATCGGTGATCCGTCCTACGCTGAGACAACCTGCATTGTTGATCAGCAGATCCAACCCATCCCCGATTGCATCACAGATACGAAGGCGATCTTCGCAACGGGTGATGTCTGCATCGACCACAACTATGGAAACGCCCGTGATCTGTGCCGCTGTTTCCTCAAGTGCAGAAAGACGGCGACCAACCAAAACCAAATCGTAGCCTGCTCGCCCCGCTTCGAGGGCAAGGGCGCGGCCAATGCCAGAACCTGCGCCTGTGATGACAGCTAAGGGTGGATGGGACGACATTAAGCATATTCCTTTGCTGGGTAGGTGAGGGGAAATTTCGGGGCGGTTTTCGACAATTCGGACAGCATATTGCGAGCAATGCCGCCGCCTGCTTTCAATAGATTTGGCAGATTGGCAGGAACCATGATCACCGAAGTTGGGCGGGCGTAACTTGGCAATGCCGCGAGATGGGTTGCGATATGCTCTGGGGTGATGTTCCCGCGCAAAGCGGCAAGAATTTCCAACTCGCCTTGTGGGGTCTGCCATAAACCTGCTGCAACAATGCGCGGATCCGCACCAAGGCAGGCTTCGACCCATTCGGGGTTTATATTGCGGCCCGCCGGGGTAACGATCAGCCAGTCCTTGCGGCCCTCGATGACAAGATACCCATCTTCAATGTGCCCCAAATCGCCTGTGCGCCATGGGGATTCAGGGGCAGGGGCGCCAAGATAGCCCTCCATAACGCTTGGGCCAGACACAACGATTTCACCGTTATCAATCCAAGCGTTCACGCCTGATAGGATTTTTCCAACTGTGCCTTGACGCGAAGCACCCACGCGGTTCATCGCCACGACCGAGCCGCATTCTGACAGGCCGTAACCTTCGTAGACGGGAAGTCCGAGATCGGCAGCCTGTTCGAGCAATGAGGGGGACGTATGCGCGCCCCCGACTGCGACAAAGCGAAAGCTGTCGGGCGCTTTGATGCCTTTGGATTTCAGATGTGCCACGATGACCGATAGCAGAGCAGGCACAAGAATGGTTGTGCTGGGTTTGCTGTTTATCATCGCCGTGATCACGGGCTGTGGATCGCCGCCCGACAGGGCTGCGAGCGCCGCTGCGCAAAATTCAATGCGCGCGCCACATAAGAGCGGCACATAAAGACCCGCGATTTGCTCCAAAAGCTGCGCCATTGGCAAAAGTGAAAGATGCACATCCCGTGCATCAGGCGCGATCGCATCGCGTAGCCCTGTGATCACGGTTTGCATTTGTGTTTCGCCAATAACCACACCTTTAGGCGTCCCTGAAGAGCCTGAGGTGAAAATGATCCGCTTCGCACCCGCGATTGGCTGAAAATCTTCCAGATCATCATGCGCGGCAGGTGGCGCGGGTAGGGTAATCTGGGGAAGGTCAGGCTGGTCTTGTCCAATAACCGCGGTCAGGCCTGCGGCTTGGATGATATGCGCTTTTTGCGTGGTGGAAAAAAACGGGGGCAGATGCACGCTGATATGACCGCACGCGGTTAGCGCCAGATCTGCCAATGCAGCCTCTAGTGGATCAGATGTGGCAATGCCAATCACCTGTTGTGGCCCCTGCAAATGGGGGCGGCAGGCGGCAAGGAAACCCTGCAAAGCGCCATAGGTAATTGTCCGCGCCCCTTGGCCAAGTGCGATGGCCTCAGGCCTTTGTCTGGCCGTGGTGGCGATGGCTGCAAAGACTGACGCGACCATTACACAGCCCTCGCCGTGGTCAGGTCGTGACCCGCGACTTGGGCAGGATCACGGAACGCGCAGATCCAAGGGTCTTGCTCATAATAGCAGCCCCATTGGGACGCATGCGGCACGCAGGTAGCTTCGGCTTTGCTGAGCAAGATCGGGGTGATTTTAGCGCGCGACAAAAGTCGCCTAATCTGGCGGGTGGCCGTGAATATACCCCAGCCAATCTGCTGTGACTGACCCCATTGGAACACTGTGCGCAAGGTTGGATAAATGGCAAAAGGTGACCGACAGGCAAGCCCCCCGACCTCTAGGACATCGTGCGGTTGAACATTGCATCCCGTTTGCAGGCTCAGGCGTTCATGAATGGGTTGATCCAGATAATGCTGTGAAAAGAACCCTTCGTCATGGGTGCGAATGCCCGCTGCACAGGTGATTTGGTCGGCATCGGCCATGGTTAAAACCAAGCGCGGCGGTCGAAAGGATATCTCTGCGCCAAATGCCGTGCGATAGCTGTCACGCATATGCACCAGTCCAGACTCATAAAGCGGCGCAGTGCGGATATTATTTTGTTCAATCAGAAGTGTATTCACGAGATGGCCTCCATCTGGCCGAAAGACCGAAAGCTTGAGTCGACTCGTGTAGATTTGCGGCTTAGGCCTGCCGCGGGCTATTGGACTATGGTTATGTTTTGATCCAAACTTTGAATTTATAACTTCGGTTTACGGCGGCCTGAAAGTGGTATGGCCCATATCTTCGCTGCCCCCAGTCAAAAGCCCCATTTGGACGGGGCGCAAGGCGGCGTTAGATATTGCCTTCATCGCTTGACGCGGATCTTGATTGAGTGGCGGCGGTTACAGGGTGGGGCGATTGTCCTTCCACGGATTGACGCTGTGATAGGCATTGGCAAGCGCCAGAAGCTGCGCGTCTGATCCTTTTGGCCCGATGATTTGAATGCCCGCGGGAAGGCCTGTTTCACCAAAACCAGCTGGCAGGGTTAGGGCGGGTAAGCCGCCAAGGCTTGCGGGTGTGACGACCGCCATCCAGTGGTGATAGGTATCCATTGTGCGGCCATTGATCGCCTCGGGATAGCGTAGCTCTGCCGCAAAGGGCCATGTCTGCGTTGCGGGGAGGGCTAGGAAATCAACGGTTTCAAAGCTGCGCGCAGCGGCCCGTAGCCAGTCAGATCGATCCGCACTTGCGGCGAGAATATCGGCAGGGGTTAGAGATTGACCGCCCTCAATCTCCCTAATCGCTTCGGGTTTTAGCAGGTCGCGTTGTAGAGGATTGGACGCATAGCCCCCCAATTTTCCCAAGATTGCAAAATGCCGAAGCCTGCACCATGAGGCCCAAATCTTCTCGAATGGGAAAGGTGGTTTGTCTGGCGCAACTGTGGCACCTGCTTCGGACAGAATTGCCAAAGAGGCCTCTAGATGGGTGATCAGGCTGGGCTCCAAAGCTAAGGCCCCACCCCAATCGCCAAGCCATGCAATTTTGGCCCCAAAGAAATGCGGCAGGTTTTGAAAGTCACATTTGGGCCAATGATACGGCACGCGCGGATCAGGCCCTGCAAGGACATTTAACAAAAGTGCCAAATCTTGTGGGTTGCGTGCCATTGGCCCATCGGTAGACAAGGGATGCATGACCATTTCGCCTTGGGGTTCGGCGGGCACCAGACCATGCGTGGGCCTCAGGCTATAGAGATTATTCCACGCGGCCGGATTGCGCAGGCTGCCCATCATGTCTGATCCATCGGCAAGACTGACCAAACCCGCCGCCAAAGCCGCACCTGCGCCGCCCGATGACCCGCCTGCCGATTTTTCTAAATCATAAGGGTTTTTGGTTATGCCGTAGATGGGATTAAAGCTGTGCGATCCTAAACCGAACTCAGGCACATTCGTCTTGCCGATTAAAATCGCACCAGCGGCCCTAAGGCGCGCTGCAAGAAGGTCGTCTTTGCTTGGCACGAAATCTTTGAAAATTGGTGATCCCCAGCTGCTTGTGATCCCTTTGGTGGCAACCAAATCTTTCACAGCAAAAGGCAGGCCATGCAGTGGCCCTTTTAGAGGGGCCGCGTCCATGGCGCGGGCCTCGTCCATCAAGGCAGCTTCATCACGGAGCGCCACGATGGCATTGATCTTGGGATTGATCGCCGCGATGCGCGCCAAGCTTTCTTCCATCAGCGCGCTTGGAGAAAGACTGCCCTTGGCGATTTCATCCATCAATTCATGGGCGGGGCGATAAGCTGTCGTCATGATCCATCTCGCAAAATGTGGTTGCCCCATAAAGACCGAAGCCTGCGCTGTTGTGAAGATATAGCAAATCTCAGAAATTTTTGGCTTTTTGCACAAGTTGACACGCACCTGTCACAAAGACGCGCCATCTGAGACGAAGTTTGATGGCGGATCAGCGGGGCGACTATGGGCGGCACCTCAACAGCGCCAATGCCAAAACGGGTTTTAATCATTTCGGACGCATGGGGCGGCCAGATCAATGGTGTGGTGCGCACTTACCAAAATATCATCGCTGCGCTTGAAGCGCGCAATGTGGATGTTCGGGTCGTTGGCCCAGAAGATTTTCGGCGGATCGCGCTGCCGTTTTACAAAGAGATTGAACTGGCAATCTTACCCGCGCGCCCTTTGCGCCGATTGATTGAAGACTATGCGCCAGATGCAATCCATATCGCGGTTGAAGGCCCACTGGGTTGGGCGGCTTGGCGCTATTGCACAGCGCGCGGCATTCCATTCACCACGGCCTTCCACACCGATTTTGCCCGATATATTGCCCTGCGCGTTCCCAAATTTTTAAGCAGTTTCGCTGAGCGGAGTGTCATGGCCGTTTTGCGTAAATTTCATAATGCCTCGACCTGCGTATTTGTTGCGACTGCGCGGATTGAGCAGCAGTTGCGAGATAGCGGGTTTACCGCGCCGATGGTGCGGCTGTTGCGTGGTGTGGATTATAATCTGTTCTATCCCGCCCCCCTTGCAAAGCGCGCCGAGCCTCCAAGGCTTCTCTATGTGGGGCGCGTATCGAAAGAGAAGAATATCGAAGCTTTCCTCAATCTTCCCATTGCAGCGGAAAAAATCGTTGTGGGAGATGGCCCGCTTTTGCCACATCTCCGCAAAGCCTATGGCAGCGTGCGGTTTACAGGCAGCTTAACAGGGCGCGCTTTGGCCGATGCCTATCGGGATGCGGATGTTTTCGTATTTCCTTCGCGCACTGATACGTTTGGAATTGTTTTGATTGAGGCGTTAGCCTCAGGCCTGCCAATTGCGGCTTTTGATGAACCAGGCCCATCGGACATTATGGGTCACGATCCGACCCTTGGGGCGATCAGTGACACTGATCTTGCGGATGCTGTGCGCCGCGCTCTTGCTGCCAAAGGTAGCCCGCAAGAGCGGCATGAAAAAACCAAGGCGCGCTATTCATGGCCCGAAGTGGCCGATGTGTTCCACAAGAACCTTGTCTGCGAGAGCCATGGCTGATCCGCGCCCTCAGCCAATCAAGATCAGAAGTTTGTTTCTCTCTGATCTGCATATGGGCCACAAAGCGGCTGATCTTGCGGCCGTTCGGCGGCTCTTGGCGCGCTATGAATTCCGCAACCTGTTTTTGGTTGGCGATGTGATTGATGGCTGGAAATTAGAAAAGCGTTGGTTCTGGAATGAGGATTGTCAGAACGTGTTGGGCGAGATACTGCGCCTGCGCCGCGATGAACGTGTGCGCGTCACGGTCATCACGGGCAATCATGACGAAAAGTTGCGCGAGATTTTACCCACGGTTCTCCGACCATTGATTTTGCGAAAATTCGGGCTTCGGATTGAGGAGCGGGTGATCCATTTGGCGGCTGATGGGCGGCGGTATTTGGTCATGCATGGCGATCAATTTGACAATCGTCTGGTCAAAGGGTCGTCTAAATCCTTGGATAATCTTTGGTCTTGGTTGACTGAGAAAGGCTATGTTCAGCCTATCAACCCGCGCCGCGTCTCAGAGGTGGCCAGTCGCAAGAAACGATGGTCTTTGCGCAAATCCATTGAAGGGGGGATGCCGCTTTTGGGTCAGTCCTTCAAACGGCTCGCGCTTGAGCGCGCTGCGCGTGACGGGTTGGACGGCATCATTTGCGGCCACAGTCATATGCCTGAATTGAGCCAAGCCGGCGGGGGTGTGTTCGCAAATTGTGGCTCATGGGTGCGCCGTGACGGGCCGCATCACGCGATTGCCGAACATGAAAATGGCCAGCTTGAGTTGATTGAAACAGCGCCAACAGGGGACACGCAGTCAGATTTGCCCCGCCGCAATGATGTGCTTGGCGCGACTGTGGAAACCTATATCCGAAAGCTATGGCATGACCGCCGCGTGGGCTAATTATGCGCCATTTAGGGTCACGATGCGCCGCGTGGCGGCCTCATATCCGTCAAGCCCAAGCCCTGCGATCACGCCTTCGGCACGCCCAGAGACATAGGAGTGATGGCGAAACGCTTCGCGTTTATGAACATTCGATATATGCACCTCAATCACTGGCCCCTCATAGGCACAAAGTGCATCATAAATTGCGATTGAGGTATGGGTATAGGCGCCTGGATTGATGACAATACCACAGGCGGCTTCGCGCGCCTCATGGATCCAGTCAATGAGTTGGCCTTCGTGATTTGATTGGCGCAAAGAGAGGTCAAACCCTTCGGGAAGCAGCGCCTTACACCGCCGTTCAACATCTTCAAGGGTTTCATGCCCGTAAATATGCGGCTCTCGCTTGCCCAAGAGATTAAGGTTTGGGCCATTGAGAATGTAAATCATCCGCGCCATCGTTATGCCATCCTATATGAGCAGATTGTTCTTTCGCGCAGTTAACCACGGCTTTGGGGGAAGTGCAAAAGCCGTTTACCCGATCCTAAAGTTTCTCGCATTACGCTCTGGGCTCGTGAGGCTTTGTCTTTGGGAATGTGGATGCCGCCTATGGCTGATGATCTGAAAAATCGCCCCATTATCATTAAACGGAAAAAGGTTGTTGGCGGGGATGGTCATCACGGCGGCGCGTGGAAAGTGGCCTATGCGGATTTTGTGACCGCGATGATGGCGTTCTTTATGTTGATGTGGCTTTTGAACGCCACAACCGAGCAGCAGCGCAAGGGTATCGCAGATTATTTTAGCCCCAATGTTCCAATTGCCCGAATTTCTGGTGGTGGCGAGGGCGCATTTGGCGGTGAACGCCCCTTTTCCGAGCTCTCCGTGGCGCAAAATGGCACAGGCGCGACCAATCGCCGACCCACAGAGGGGCGGCAGAGTTTGGGGGCAAGCGGCACAAACTTTGAAAACCAGCCCATGGGGGATCAGCATATGCAGGCGGCCAACCAGTTCCTTGAGGCCGCCGCCGCCCAAGATGCCGTGCTGGCGCAGGCATTGGCCCATGTGCAGATGCGCGTCACGGATGAGGGCTTGATCATCGAAATCTTTTCGCGCCCTGAAGCACCGCTTTTTACCCCTGATGGGGCGGCGGGGGATATCCTGCGTATTCTTGCCCCTGTGATGGTAGAGTTGTTTGACATCGTCACAAACCCCTTGGCCCTTACGGGTCATGTGCGATCCGAGCCTGTCATGGTGGCCGAGGAGACGCGTTGGCACCCCTCTTGAGCTTGAGGTGACGCCAAATGATCGTGCCGCGCGGATGGAATTGGTGGTGATGAATTCCGGGGGCCAAGTTGTGCAAACCCAAGCAATTGACCCTGCAGGGGGACGGCTCACATGGACGGGTGAAACAGAGGCAGGCGCCGCTTTGCCGAATGGCACCTATCGATTTGAGACGCGCGCCTATATCGAGAGGGAGGAGGTTCCAAAAACCGAACCTGTCCGCGTATTTGCCCGCATTCATGAAGCGCGGATGGAGGGGGATCAACTGCGACTTGTTATGGCAGGTGGGGTTGAAATCGCCGCCGATCAGGTTGAGGCGCTACGCATGCCATAAAGACGCCTATAGAAATTCAGCGATTGCCAAAATCCCCCCCGCCAAACCAAAGCCGAGCGCGCCATAGGCCACACGCTCCTTCCACCTTGAGACAGGTTTTGTAGGTTTGGTGTTGACCTGCGCAAGCAGCGCCGCCTCAGCTAAATCTGGCAAACGCGGGCCAAACCGCGCGAGAACCTTTGCGGTTTTCAAAAGGTCGGCGATTACGGCTTTAGGCCCAATGTTGCGGGCGATGTAATCTTCGACCACGGGCTTTGCCACATCCCAAATATTGATATGTGGATCAAGGGAGCGCGCAACCCCCTCAACAACAACCATTGTGCGTTGCAGCAAGATCAGTTCAGTGCGCGTTTCCATGCCAAATTTTTCAGTCACATCAAATAGATATGACAGAAGCCGTGCCATCGAAATGCGGCTTGCATCCATGCCGAAAATTGGCTCGCCAACCGATCTGAGGGCTTGCGCGAATTGATCAACATCGCGATCGGCGGGCACATATCCCGCTTCAAAATGCACCTCTGCCACGCGGCGGTAATCTTTGCGAATAAAGCCCATCAAAATTTCGGCATAGACGCGGCGCGTGTATTCATCGAGCCGCCCCATGATTCCGAAATCCAAGGCCACAATGTCACCCACAGGTGAAACTTTGAGATTTCCTTGGTGCATATCGGCATGGAAATAGCCATCCCGCAGCGCGTGGCGCAGGAACATCTGCAGCACGCGCGCGGCTAAGGCGCGGCGGTCAAAGCCTGCCGCGTCAATCGCCGCGACATCGCCAAGCGGCACACCTTTGGCCCAACTCATCGTCATCACCTGCCGTGATGACAGGCCCCATTGAATTTGGGGCACATCAAAGCCTTCGTCATTTGCCGTGTTGGCCGCAAATTCCCCTGCTGCGGCAGCTTCGATTCTCAGATCAAGTTCCTGCAGCACCACACCTTCGAAATGCTCGACCACTTCACGCGGACGCAACCGCCGCGTGGCAGGCGCAAGGGTTTCGACCAACCATGCGATCAGGTAAAAGGCATCGATATCTTTGCGAAAGGCGCGCCCGATTTGGGGGCGTAACACCTTAACTGCAACCTCTTGTCCTGTCTCAGCCAAGGTCGCTTGATGCACTTGCGCGATAGAGGCGGCTGCGACTGGCTCGGAAAAGGCGCTGAATAATTGGTCGACAGGAATTTCCAATTCATCGGAAATGACCTTTTTGGCGCGCTCTGTCGAGAAGGGTGGCAGCTTATCTTGCAGCACGCGCAATTGTTGCGCCAATTCTGAACCCACCACATCAGGGCGGGTCGATAGAATTTGCCCAAATTTGATATAGGCAGGGCCAAGGGCCGTCAGCGCGCGTGTTACAGGTGGTAGTGCGGGGTCACCGCGATGCCCCAGCCATGCAAACGGCAGGCCCAAAACCCGTGCTGCAATGCGCAAGGAACGCGGTGCCTTCAGCGCCTCAAGCGCCACACGCATTGCACCTGTGCGCTCGAATGTGGCGCCTGTGCGGATAACACGCCAAATATTATGTGGCCCGCGCATCGGTTAAATTTTCCAACCAGAATGCAGCGCGGCGATGCCAAAGCTGAGATTGCGATAGGATACTTGCTCAAACCCAGCGGTGCGGATCATCCCTGCAAAGGTCTCTTGATCGGGAAATTTACGGATCGACTCGACCAAATATTGATAGCTGTCGCGATCATTGGCGATCATCTGACCCATGCGCGGTATCACATTGAATGAATAGAGATCATAAAGCTTTTGCAGGCCCGTATTCGGCAATTGGCTGAATTCCAAAACCATCAGGCGTCCACCAGTTTTGAGGACACGAAACGCCTCATTCAGCGCATCCTGCACTCGGGTCACGTTACGGATGCCGAAGCTGATGGTGTAGACGTCAAAACGATTGTTTTCAAAGGGCAGCGCCATGGCATCGCCCACAATCCAATTCAGGCTGTCGGCCATATGCGCGGCTTCAGCGCGCTTTTGCCCCTCGATCAGCATGGATTGCGTCATATCAAGCACTGTTGCCTTCGCAGAAGGCGCGCGTTTGAGAAAGCGGAAAGCGATATCGCCCGTCCCGCCCGCAACATCGAGCAAGTCCTGACCCGCGCGCGGGGCAAGCCAATCCATCATCGCATCTTTCCAAACGCGGTGAATGCCTGCGGACATGACATCATTCATTACATCATAGCGGCTTGCCACATTGGAAAACACGCCATGCACCATGCCTGCCTTTTCATCCTCGCCCACGGTTTGGAAACCGAAATGGGTGGTGCGGCTGTCTTGGCTTTCATCTTTCGACGTCATCGGGCCTTGCCCTCCTTCTCAACTCCCCTCTCTTATAGGCAGCAAGGGCCGCCTGACAATGCGACGCTTGGAACAAGGAGTGAAGAATTTGCCAGAACTTCCCGAAGTGGAAACAGTGCGCCGTGGTCTTATCCCCGTCATGGAGGGGCAGGTAATCACAGAATTGCGCCTCAATCGTGAGGGTTTGCGTTGGCCATTCCCTGCCAATATGGCGCGGGATGTTTCTGGAGCGCGTATTCTGCGTTTGCGGCGGCGGTCGAAATACATCTTGATGGATTTAGATCGCGGCACGACTGTCTTGATCCATTTGGGCATGTCGGGGCGAATGTTGATTTCGCTGCCTGAAGGCGCGCGCGAGACACTTGCGCAGTTTGTGCATGGCCATCCTGCCCCTCAAAAACATGATCACGTTGTTTTCGAAATGGCACAAGGCGCGCGTGTCACCTTTAACGATCCACGCCGCTTTGGTGCGATGGATTTGTTTGCGACTGCGGGTGAGGCGGATCACTGGTTGATCCGCGAGATCGGCCCAGAACCTTTGGGCAACCAGTTTGATGAACGCTATTTGGTCGATGCGCTGTCTGGGCGCAAAACACCGATCAAGGCGGCATTGCTCGACCAGCGGATCGTGGCGGGCTTGGGAAATATCTATGTTTGCGAATCCCTGTTTCGCGCGGGGATATCCCCAACCCGTCAAGCAGGTCGAATTGCACCTGCGCGTGTTGCCTCCCTTGTCCCAATCATTCGCGAGGTTTTATCCGAGGCACTTGAAGCGGGCGGGTCATCCTTGCGTGACTATCGCCAAGCAGATGGGGAATTAGGATATTTCCAGCATGGATTCCAAGCCTATGACCGCGAAGGCCAGCCTTGCCTCAAGTCGGGATGCGCGGGCGTGATCCGCCGTATTGTGCAATCGGGGCGGTCAAGTTTCTACTGCCCTGCCTGCCAAAGGTAGTTTCAACTTTTGGCTTATCCTGTTAACCCTGCCGCGAATGCGAACCTGCGAGGATTGACTGGCAATGGCCTATGAAACCCTGATTGTGGACATTGAAAACCATGTCTGCCTAATCAAGCTGAACAGACCCGATGCGTTGAACGCGCTGAACATTCAGTTGCTCGGCGAATTGTCCAAGGTCATTAAATCCGCCAATTCTAATGATAAGGTTCGCGTAATCGTTATTACGGGCTCGGATAAGGCCTTTGCCGCTGGGGCAGATGTCAAAGAAATGTCCGAGAAAAGCTTTGTCGATGTATTCGCAGGTGATTTATTCACAACTGAGACTGAAGAATTACTGCGCTGTCGCAAGCCCATTATTGCCGCCGTTGCGGGTTACGCCTTGGGCGGGGGATGCGAATTGGCGATGATGTGCGACTTTATCATTGCCGCGGACACGGCAAAATTCGGACAGCCTGAGATCAATTTGGGCATTGTCGCGGGGATCGGTGGCACGCAGCGCCTCACCCGTTTTGTGGGTAAGTCGAAAGCGATGGATATGCATCTGACAGGCCGCTTCATGACCGCTGAAGAAGCAGAGCGGGCAGGTCTTGTCAGCCGTGTTGTCCCTGCCAAAAAATTGATGGAAGAGGTCATGGGTGCGGCGGCCAAGATTGCTGAGAAATCCATGGTCACTGTGATGGCTGTCAAAGAATCGGTCAATCGCAGCTATGAAACCACGCTTCGTGAAGGCGTTTTGTTTGAACGCCGCCTGTTTCATGCGCTATTTGCCACTGAAGATCAAAAGGAAGGCATGGCAGCCTTTCTTGAAAAGCGCGAAGCTCAGTTTCGCGACAAGTGATTCAGGGCTTCACATTCTGTCAGAATTCCCGTAATGCGCCCTTCAGACATGCGTGTGAGGCCCGCTTTGGCCAGAGGACCCGGTTATAAACCCGTGGTTGGTGCTGGACAGGCGCGCGTTGCATTTTAATTGATACGAGCCTGAGAGAAGGGATCAACCGATGGCAAATACGCCTCAGTCCAAAAAACGCGCCCGCCAGAATGAGCGCCGCTATGAAGTAAATAAAGCGCGCCGTTCGCGTATCCGCACCTACCTGCGCAAAGTTGAAGAAGCGATTGCAACAGGCGATGCATCTGTTGCTGCAGCCGCGTTGCGCGATGCACAGCCTGAGCTGATGCGCGGTGTGACAAAAGGTGTCCTGCATAAAAACACGGTTGCGCGGAAAATGTCGCGCCTGTCGGCCCGTGTGAAGGCGCTTTCGGCCAAGTAATATTGGGCTTTGACCTAATTATTATGACAAATTCGCCCGCTTTTGCGGGCGTTTTTTTTGGGAAAATCTTTGTCGATCAAGGCCGTTCTGCGGATGCATCAGATTCGGCTTTGAAAAAGAATTGTGTCAAGCGTGAAGTTCTATTGCGAGGGGGGCGCGACTCCCGCTAGCTTCGCAAGGTGATTCAGATTGTCTGGGGGGACAGCTGACAGGTGTAAGAACCAACGCGCGCAAATTTTCGTGCGCGGCGCAGGGTGGATTAATCTGCCTACAGGTTGAGTGATGCCTTTGCGTTTCTACGTATGGTTATCGCTGTGACCTATGGCTTAGATGCCAAGCGTCTGCACCGAAGGTGTTTGTGTTCCCTCGAGAGAGTGACCGTATTTTAAGAACGGCAAAATAGGATCTCGCAAACTGCGGGTGGGCACCTTTTTTGCAAAAATCGTTCAAGACGGTTCGCTCTCGCGGTTTGGACGTTGCAAGCGGGCATATTTATGCCGTTGGACTTGCAATGGGTCAGGCAGATTTTCTGAAAACGTTAAGCGGGGATAATCCGCGTGGGAACTGCCAGAACGGTGGTTTTCGTGCGGCAAAATTAAAAATAAGTGTAGGTGCATGATGACGAACGACAAGTGGGCGGATGTGTGTAATGAACTGCAATCGGCGATTGGAAAGAATAACTTCAAATCTTGGATTGAGCCGATTGAGTTTGACCGCATCGATGCCCGCATCGCGCGTTTCCGTGTCCCCACGAATTTCTTTGGCACTTGGGTTTCGCAAAAATTTGGGGATGTAATTTTGCGCCACCTGCATGGCGCAGGGCTTGCAGTAGACCGCTTGGAATTCTTGGTGCAGAGCGCGCCCCAAACACCTAATGCACCGCAAACGCCTGCAGTTGAGGCGCCAGTGCAGTCTGCGCCTGACCTCTCGGCCGCGATCAGCGCCGATGCGGACATTCCTTTGTCTAATTTGAACCCTGCTTATACGTTCGAGAATTTTATCGTGGGCAAACCGAATGAGTTGGCCCATGCCGCCGCGCGCCGTGTTGCCGAAGGTGGCCCCGTGGCGTTTAACCCGCTGTTTCTTTACGGCGGTGTTGGCCTTGGCAAGACCCACTTGATGCATGCGATTGCTTGGGAGTTGACCAAAAACAAGCCCAATCAGCGCATTCATTACTTATCTGCTGAACAGTTCATGTATCGCTTTGTGCGTGCGCTGCGGGAAAAAGATACTATCGGCTTTAAGCAGATGTTCCGTTCGGTTGATGTTTTGATGGTTGATGATGTGCAATTCATCGCAGGCAAAAATTCTACACAAGAAGAGTTCTTTCACACGTTCAACGCTTTGGTGGAACTTGGTAAACAGATTATCATTTCGGGGGATCGTGCGCCTGTTGATATGGAGGATCTCGACAGTCGGATCGCCTCGCGTTTGCAATGCGGCTTGGTGGTGGATTTACATCCAACCGATTACGAATTGCGCCTTGGTATCCTGCAATCCAAACTCGAAACACAGCGCCAACGCTATCGTGATTTGAAAATCGCAGACGGGGTTTTGGAATTCATTGCGCATCGTGTCTCATCGAATGTGCGGGTGCTTGAAGGAGCCTTGACGCGTCTTTGCGCCTTTGCTGATCTGGTGGGTGCCGAAATCACGCTCGATCTGACCCAAGAATGCCTTTCTGACATTTTGCGCGCGACCAGCCGCAAGGTGACGATGGATGAAATCATCAAAAAAACCTGCGACTATTACAAAGTGCGTCCAGCAGATTTGATGAGCCCCAATCGCGCGCGCAATATTGTGCGTCCTCGGCAAATGGCGATGTATTTGTGCAAGAAATACACAACGCGATCCTTGCCAGAAATCGGGCGCAAATTTGGGGGCCGTGATCATACGACCATTTTGCATGGTGTCCGCAAAATCGAAGAATTGATGAGCACGGATAGCCAATTCGTGGAAGATGCAGAATTGTTGCGCCGTCTATTGGAGGCGTGATTTTCCGCACTAAGCCATGCCAATCGAAAGATTGTCATTGACCCCGACTGTGCCAATCGAAACATTGCTGATAAAATACTTGTGCTGCGGCGCAGAGATAGTAACCTCTGCGCCCCGCTATATGTTGGAGACGAGGCTATGAAATTTTCGATCGAGCGCGCGGCCCTGCTCAAAGCTGTCAGCCAAGCCCAATCTGTTGTCGAACGCCGTAACACAATCCCTATTTTGGCGAATGTGTTGATCGAGGCGGATGGTAGCCATGTTTCCTTTCGTGCCACCGACCTTGATATTGAGGTGGTCGACAAGGTGGATGCCCATGTTGAACAAGCGGGTGCCACCACGGTTTCGGCGGTCACACTGCATGAAATTACGCGCAAACTGCCTGACGGGGCCTTGGTGCAAATCAGTGATGATGCAGCCTCGGGTCGCTTAATTGTTCAGGCGGGCCGATCGAATTTCTCTTTGGCGACATTGCCCAAGGAAGATTTTCCTGTGATGTCTTCGTCCGAATATAGCGCAAATTTCTCGGCCAAAGCGCCGGCGCTGCGCCGCTTGTTCGATAAATCCAAATTCGCGATTTCGACTGAGGAAACACGCTATTATCTCAACGGCGTTTATTTCCATATTGCCGAAGGTGAAGAGGGACGGATGCTGCGCGCGGTTGCCACAGATGGTCACCGCTTGGCGCGCGTGGACACCGAGTTGCCCACAGGTGCCGAGGCCATGCCGGGCGTAATCGTTCCGCGCAAAACCGTTGGTGAAATCCGCAAATTGTTGGAAGATGACGATGCGGTGATTGCGGTTTCCGTATCTGAGACAAAAATTCGGTTCGCTACACCTGAGATCACGCTGACCTCGAAGGTGATTGATGGAACCTTCCCAGATTATCAGCGCGTGATCCCATCGGGCAATACCCGCAAATTGGAGGTGGATGCCTCTGAATTCGCGCGTGCAGTTGATCGTGTCGCCACAGTGTCGTCCGAGCGCTCACGCGCGGTGAAACTGTCCCTTGATGAGGATCGTTTGGTTCTGTCGGTGAATGCCCCAGATGCAGGCGCGGCCGAGGAAGAGTTGGCGGTTGCCTATGCGGATGAAAAGCTCGAGATCGGCTTTAACGCTAAATACCTGCTTGAAATCGCCAGCCAAGTGGATCGCGAGAACGCTGTGTTCATGTTCAATTCATCGGGTGATCCAACCTTGATGCGCGAAGGGAACGACACCAGCGCGATCTATGTTGTAATGCCGATGCGGGTCTGAGGCGCCGCGCGCGCCAAGTAGATTGAAAGAGCGCGCAGGATGAGTGCCTATATCTCGAATTTGCATCTGTCGCATTTTCGCAGCCATCGTGGTTTGCGGCTGTCTTTCGATGGCCGGCCTGTTGCGATTTATGGGCCAAATGGGGCGGGCAAGACAAATATCTTAGAAGCGATTTCGATGCTGTCCCCTGGTCGGGGGCTGCGGCGCGCCCCGTCCGAGGATTTGATCCGCCGCCCAGAGGTGATTGGGTGGCGCGTGGCGGCGACCCTGCAGATTGACGACACTGTGCATGAGATCATCACCCGCGCCGAGCCAAGCAGCCCCCGTCAGGTCGAGATAGATGAGAAATCCGCGCCCCAATTGGCGCTTGCGCGCCTTTTGCGGATGGTTTGGCTGGTGCCATCGCAAGATCGGCTTTGGATTGAAGGGGCCGAAGGGCGCAGGCGGTTTTTGGATCGCATTACGCTGAGCTTCTTTCCAGATCATGGTGAGGCGGTTCTGGCCTATGAAAAATCCATGCGGGATCGCAATCGCTTGCTCAAGGATCAGGTGCGCGATGCGGGTTGGTATGCAGCGCTTGAACGTCAGATGATGAGTGCCGCAGAGCAAATTTGCGCCAATCGCAGCGCCGCCTTGACCCGCATTGCTGCCGCGCAAGAGGAGGCGGAAACCAGTTTCCCTATTGCAGATCTGGCCTTGGAGGAGGGAGAGGGTTTTACCGCGCCCACCGATTTGGTCACGTTGTGGTCTGACACGCGGTCACGGGACATGGCAGCAGGGCGCACTTTGGTTGGGCCGCATCGCACTGATCTTGGCGCGATTTATCGCGTCAAGGATGCCCCAGCGCGGCAATGCTCCACGGGTGAGCAAAAGGCCCTTTTGGTCTCTCTGATTTTGGCCAATGCCCGCGCGTTAAAGCAGGACACGGGCCGCGCCCCTTTGGTGCTGTTGGATGAAGTGGCGGCACATCTTGATGCAGACAGGCGAGCAGCCCTCTTTGACGAAATATGCGCGCTGAATGCCCAAGCTTTCTTGACAGGCACGGGCGCAGAATTGTTCATGGAATTTGGCGCGCGTGCGCAAGAGGTGCCGCTCGGAGTGGAAGCGGCCAATTAGGTAGGACAATGACAATAACGCTGGCCCAAATGGCGCTCTATGCGGGCGCGCTTTTCGTGCTTTTTCTCACCCCTGGCCCTGTGTGGTTGGCCTTGACCGCACGCACATTGGCGCATGGGATGCGCGGGGCGTTTCCCCTGATGCTTGGTGTGGCACTAGGCGATACTGCATGGTCAGTTCTGGCCTTGGTCGGGCTTGCATGGATTGTCGCAAGCTATGATTGGGTGATGGAGGCGCTGCGTTGGCTCGCTGTGGTTGTTTTTGCAGGTATGGGGGTCATGCTGATCCGTCATGCAGGCCACCAAATCAGCGCCGATAGCCGCCTTAATCGCAAAGGGGTCTGGGCAGGATTCATTGCAGGCCTTGCGGTGATTTTAGCCAACCCCAAAGCGATTTTGTTCTACATGGGGATGCTACCGGGGTTCTTTGATCTCAGCACGATTACCGCGACCGATATCGCCCTGATTGGGGCCATCTCCATGTTTGTGCCATTGGTTGGAAATACGTTTTTTGCGCTTTTTGTGGATCGTGCGCGCCGCCTTGTGACGAACCCAGTGGCGCTGACACGGATTAACAAGATCGCGGGCGGCCTGTTGATCTTGGTGGCGATAGCGATTGCGGTGTTCAACCGCTAAATATTGTGGCAAAGGCGTGACATTCCCACAACAACGCGTTATAAAACCGCATAATAAACAGGCAGAGGTCCCCATGGCCGAAAACGCGCCCGCGCCGCAGGAATACGGCGCAGATTCCATCAAAGTTCTCAAGGGCTTAGAGGCGGTTCGCAAGCGTCCCGGTATGTATATCGGTGACACTGATGATGGCTCTGGCCTGCACCATATGGTGTATGAGGTTGTCGATAACGGCATTGACGAGGCATTGGCAGGTCACGCCACGCAAGTATCCGTCAAAATTCATGCCGATAATTCGGTTTCCGTGCGCGATAATGGCCGTGGTATCCCTGTGGATATGCATGCTGAGGAAGGCGTATCTGCTGCCGAAGTGATTATGACCCAGTTGCACGCAGGCGGCAAATTTGACCAGAACTCCTATAAGGTGTCTGGCGGTCTGCATGGTGTCGGCGTGTCGGTTGTAAACGCCCTTTCCGATTGGCTGGAGCTGCGCATTTGGCGCAATGGCAAAGAGCATTACGCCAAGTTCGAACGTGGCGAAACGGTCGAGCATTTGCGCGTTGTGGGGGACTCCGATGGTGAAAAGGGCACGGAAGTGCGTTTTCTCGCCTCGCTGACCACATTTTCGAACTTGGACTATAGTTTCAAAACCCTAGAGACGCGTCTGCGTGAATTGGCTTTTTTGAACTCGGGCGTCAAAATCGTGCTTGAGGATGAACGCCCCGCCGAACCTTTGCGCAGCGAGATGGTCTATGAGGGCGGTGTGCGCGAATTCGTGAAGTATATCGACCGCTCCAAATCAGGAATGCTGGAAGATCCAATTTTTATGTCGGGCGAACGCGATGGCATCGGCGTTGAGGTCGCGATGTGGTGGAATGACAGCTATCATGAGAACGTGCTGCCTTTCACCAATAACATCCCACAACGTGATGGCGGCACGCATTTGGCAGGTTTTCGTGGTGCGCTGACCCGCACGATCAACCACTACGCCAATACATCGGGTATCGCTAAGCGCGAAAAGGTCAATTTCACAGGCGATGATGCGCGCGAGGGGCTGACCTGCGTGTTGTCTGTCAAAGTGCCTGATCCAAAATTCTCAAGCCAGACCAAGGACAAATTGGTGTCCTCAGAAGTGCGCCCTGCGGTGGAGAATTTGGTCAACGAAAAGCTTGGCGAATGGTTTGAAGAACATCCCCAAGAGGCCCGTAATATCGTGGGCAAGATTGTCGAAGCGGCTTTGGCCCGCGAAGCCGCGCGTAAAGCGCGCGAGTTGACCCGCCGCAAAACGGCAATGGATGTGGCCAGCCTGCCCGGTAAATTGGCGGATTGTCAGGAAAAAGACCCCGCCAAATCTGAATTGTTCTTGGTCGAGGGTGACAGCGCCGGCGGTTCCGCCAAACAGGGCCGGTCGCGGCACAATCAGGCGGTTCTGCCTCTGCGCGGGAAAATCCTTAATGTAGAGCGCGCGCGCTTTGATCGCATGTTGTCAAGCCAAGAGATTGGCACGCTGATCACCGCGCTTGGCACAGGCATCGGGCGGGACGAGTTTGACCTATCAAAACTGCGCTACCACAAGATCGTCATCATGACAGATGCCGATGTTGATGGCGCGCATATCCGCACGCTGTTGTTGACCTTCTTCTTCCGCCAGATGCCGCAGATCATTGAGGCGGGAAATCTCTTTATTGCGCAGCCACCGCTTTACAAGGTCGCGCGCGGTAAATCCGAGGTCTATTTGAAAGATCAAGCAGCGCTTGAGGATTACCTGATCCAAATGGGCGTTGATGGCGCGGTTCTGCGTATGCCTTCTGGCGAAGAAATTGCAGGCGCAGATTTAGCGCGTGTTGTTGAGGGCGCGCGTGCCTTCCGCCGTGTTCTTGAGGCCTTCCCAACCCATTATCCCCGTCACATCCTTGAACAGGCCGCGCTTGCGGGCGGCTTTGACCAAGACCGCTTGAACAGCGATCTTCAGGGTGTTGCGGATCAAATCGCGGCGCGCCTTGATTTGGTCGCCGTGGAATACGAGCGCGGATGGCAAGGGCGTATCACCCAAGATCATGGGATCCGCCTTAGCCGCGTTTTGCGCGGGGTGGAGGAAATCAGAAACCTTGATGGTGCGGTTCTGCGGTCTGGCGAGGCGCGCAAGCTCTCCTCCGTCAGCGCCGAAACACGCGAGATTTTTGCAAAGCCAGCGCATCTTGCCCGTAAAGAACGCAACCAGATCATCCATGGCCCGACCGAATTGCTGGATGCCATTTTGGCGGAGGGTGAAAAGGGCCTGACCCTGCAACGCTATAAAGGTTTGGGTGAGATGAACCCAGGCCAGCTGTGGGAAACCACCCTCGATCCAGAGGCGCGCACCTTGTTGCAGGTCAAAATTGACGATCTGGCCGATGCGGATGACATTTTCACCAAACTGATGGGCGATGTCGTAGAACCCCGCCGCGAATTCATCCAAGCCAACGCTCTGAGTGTTGAGAACTTAGATTTCTAAACTTTCCCCCAAAGCCCCCAATCGGCGGGGGCTTTGCATTATCCGTCTAGGCCCGAAGGGCCGAATTTTAGAATGACGGGAACCACCAGTTCTTCTTCATCTTGCAAATGCCGATCTAGCAGACGGGACAGGCGGGCCAGCTCTCGTTCTAGAGGGGCAATTGCATCTGGCCCTTTACCCGCAAGCGCGCCCGTAATCGCCCCATTCGCTGCCGTAGCAAAATCCGTCAACAGCGGATCAAGCGCGTGGTGGTCACGGTCAAGAATATCAAAACCACGTTCAAGTTTGGGCTCTTTTTGCACAAGCAACGGAAAATAATGCTGATCTTCGATCATGTGATGGCCGTGCAATTGCTCAAGAAGCATCCCACCAAAGCGCGACAGGTTGCGCGCAAAGTTTTGCGGATTATTATTGCGATCTAGCGCCTGTTGCACCGCATCGGTCAACATGGCGTCAAGTCTGCGGAACATAAGGTGGCGATCCAACCAGAATGCGACCAAGCCTCCAAAATTTGGATGCGCTTGCCATGTCTCGCGCGGGTAATCCTGCAACAGAATGCGCAGCGCATCGGGCAGGCCCTCGCGGTGGGCCAATGCAAGATGATCTATCTCAGTCATGGGAAACCTCTCATCGAAAAGGGCCGCTCTTGCAAGCGGCCCTTCGAGAAATCAGGAGGTGGGCGCGGTTAGGAAATTATCGCCCAGCCATTTCGGTTATCGCCCTTAAGGCTGCTTAAAGGCGCACCTCCATCGCTGTCCCGAACCCTTTCTCCAATACCTCTCTAGACACTGGATCACCTCCTTTCATTACGTTTCTGTTATTCACAGGTTGCCACATATTTTGTGTTTGTCAAAAGTTTTTACGCAACCTGTGCCAAAACTTTGCGGGTAATCAGGCGGAATGGCACAAGTGCGATCAGCGCGAGCGCGAGCTTGACCAACCAGTCAGCAATGGCAAGGGATACCCACAGCGGCGCTTCGGGGCCGTGGCCCAAGATGGGCAAGATATCGCCCGCCCAAGAGACATCATTGGCAGGTTCAAGGAAGCTGAGGCTTGCTGAAAACGCGATGGTGAAGAACAGCGCTGTATCAAGGCTAGACCCAACCAAGGTCGAGACGACAGGCGCGCGCCACCATGCGCCTGCGCGCAGGCGGTCAAATATGGCCACATCCATCAACTGCGCCACGAGGAACGCAAGGCCAGAACCAAGAGCAATACGCAAAGTCACCAATGGCCCAAACTCGCCCATGATTTGCGTGCCGATGAGAGAGCAGATCACGCCCGTCACAAAACCCGCAAACACAACGCGCCGCGCGGCTGCGACACCATAGACGCGGTTCATGATGTCAGTGACCAAAAAGGCCAGTGGATAGGTAAAGGCACCCCATGTCAGCCAATTGCCGAATAGAAACTGCACAAGGATATTTGAGGCCAAAACAATGGCCGCCATGGCAAGGATGCCAGGAAGATAGGAAGATTTCATAATGTTCATCCGTTTTGACAAGGTAGTCGGAGACTTGGCCCCGCGCGCATCGCGGGACAGGGCGCGCTCTATGCTGATTGCCCAGCTTGTGCAAGCGTTGAAATGGCTTCGGCCACGATGCGGCTGGCCGTGGGTGTCATTGCCGCAAGATTGACGCGACTGTCCTCAACCAGATAAATCCCCCGCGTTTCGCGCAACTGACGCACGTTATCGGGGCTGAGGCCCAGCAGCGAGAACATCCCGCGTTGTTCCGAGATTTGATCTGCGAGGCGACCCATTTGGTGCTGACGCAAATCATTGGCAAAGCATTGGCGGTTCGCGTCAATCTCTTGACGCATCGCCGATAGCTCGGCCACCCAGTTGGCACGCAGTTCGGGATCATCCAAAATCACTTGCACCACCCGCGCCCCATGATCTGGGGGAAAGGCATAATTCTGGCGATTAAGCCATGTCAGCAAGCCTTGCATCTCAGATTGAATGGCAGGGCTGTGGCATTGCGCCAGAACCGCACCCACGCGATCCCGATACAGCCCAAAGGATTTAGAGGCTGAAAATCCCACCAAAACTTCGGGGCATTCAGCGCAGATCACATCTAAACCCGCGCGATCTTGTTCAATCCCACTGCCAAATCCCAGATAGGCCATATCAAGCACGGGCAAGGCCCCGCGCTTGGCCAGTGTCACGGCGATGTCGCGCCATGTGTCTGGGGTTGGTTCAATCCCCGTTGGATTGTGACAGCAGCCGTGGATGACCACGGCATCCCCTTGTGCCACTTGTGCCAGATCCGCCATCAGGCCTGCGTGATCCAACCCGCCTGTTGCCTCATCGCGGAAGCGATAGGTCTGAACCTGCAGACCCAAATAACGCAGGATTGAGGCGTGGTTGGGCCATGTTGGTTCTGGCAGCCATACCGTCAGGTTTGGGCGCAGATATTTGAGCGCCTCAAAACATTGGCGCAATGCCCCCGTTCCACCAGGTGTTGCAATCGCGGCTTTGGCCCCGCGCGTGGAAAATAGCAGCTCCTCGACCGCATCAAGATAGGCTTTATCGCCTGCAAGCGAGACGTAGGATTTGCTGTGCTGTGCGTCCCAAATCTGACGCTCGGCCTGTTTGACCGCTGCCATGATTGGGGTCAGCCCTTGGCTGTTTCTATAGACCCCTACGCCAAGGTCGATTTTTTCAGGGCGCGGGTCAGCCGCAAAAATCCCCATCAGACGGATGATTTTATCAGCTTCGGGGGCGGTCAGCGTTTCAAACATCATAGGCCTTTAGGCAGGGTGAAGTGATGTGTCTCTGTCGCGGGTCAGAATACGACTGCGATCTTCGAACCGCTCAGCCACGAAACCCGCCGATTGATAGAGCGCCAGTGCGCGCGGATGGTCAAGCGTGCAGGTGTTTATTGTGACGGATGTGACGCCTGCGCCATCCCACGCTTGTGCCAATGCTTGGTTCAAAAGGGCGCGGCCCAACCCTTGGCCAACGGCATTTGGCATAAGGCCAAAATACGCCAGATCGCAGATCGGCGGGTCGGTGAAATCAAGCATGAAAAACCCTTGCGGCACGCCGCCACGTTTGGCGACCCACAACTCGACCAAGGGGCTTTCGAGAAAGGCGCGCAGTTCAGCCTCGGGACGATTATGTTGATCTACCCATTCGTAATCGCGTCCCACCGCGTCATAGAGCGCAAAAAAATACCAAAGGGGCGGATCCATAACGCGCTCAAGCGTGATGTCTTGGGGCAGCGCGGTTTGGGTGTCAGGCCGCGCGGTCATACGCAAAAAAGTGACGCGATAGGGAACCTCGGTTCCTGCCTTAATCAGGCTCATCCCGTCTCAACTTTCAGCTGATCAAATTGGCCCCATTCGGCCCAAGATCCATCATAAAGCGCATGATCGCGATGCCCAAGGATCTCTAGCCCCAAGGACAAAATAGCCGCCGTTACGCCAGAGCCGCAGCTTGTGATAATCCGCCGCTCCAGATCAACGCCTTGATCGGTAAAGGCAGCGCGCAAAGCGTCGCCTTTTTTTATGGTGCCATCGGAATTGAGCAGCGTGGCATAATGCACGTTCAATGCGCCCGGAATATGGCCAGCGCGCAGTCCTGCCCGCGGTTCAGGTTCCTCACCGCGGAACCGCGCGGGGCCGCGCGCATCAACAATCTGCCAATCGCGCAATTTCACGGCAGCAGCGACTTGGGTTACATCCTTGACCAAATTTGCTTGGCGTTGTGCGGTCATGTGGCGGTCGCGCAGGATTGGTGCCATATCCTCCAAGGGGCGACCTTCGGCCTTCCATTTTTTCAAACCCCCATCAAGAACGGCGATGTCCGTTTTGCCCATCAGGCGGAAAAGCCACCACACGCGGGCGGCTGAAAATATGCCCGCCCCGTCATAGACCACGACCTGATGCCCATCACCCACACCCATCGCGCGCATCCGCGACATGAATTTTTCAGAGGGTGGTGCCATATGGGGCAAGGCAGATTGGGTGTCGCTAATCTCGTCAATATCAAAGAAGCGAGCGCCGGGAATATGGCCCGCGTCATATTCCGCGCGAGCATCGCGGTTCATATCGGGCAAATACCAAGATGCATCCAAAATCCGCAGGTCAGGATCCGACAGATGGGCCGCAAGCCATTCGGTTGAGACAAGGGTTTTAGGATCATCAGTCATAGCAAACTCCACGGCGCGGTTGGGTCAAGGCGACCTTCAAAAAGACCTAGCCCAAATTGGTGATCAGGCAAAGGGCGCATGACAGCTTACCCGTTTTGTTTGAGAATCCGCTGCTTTTGGCGGTTCCAATCACGCTTGGCGCTGGTTTCGCGCTTATCGGCGACTTTTTTACCTTTGGCGATGCCAATCTTGAGCTTCACGATGCCGCGATCGTTGAAATACATGACCAAAGGCACAAGGGTCATACTTTCGCGTTGCGAGGCGTTCCACAGACGCGCGACCTCCCGCTTTGAGCAAAGAAGTTTGCGTTTACGCCGTTCTTCATGACCCCAAGTTTTGGCTTGGGCATATGGTGCGATATAGGCGGCCACCAACCACAATTCGCCATCCTCAACCGCCGCATAGCTGTCGGCGATATTGGATTGGCCTTGGCGTAGTGACTTCACCTCAGAGCCTTGCAAGACGATTCCAACCTCAAGGTCAGATTCAATGGCATAGTCAAACCGCGCGCGGCGGTTCTCGGCAATGACCTTGTAGTTTTTATTTTCGTCTTTCTTTGCCATATCGGCCCTTCTTGCCGATCAGGCGATCAGACCCGCGTGCTGCATGGCCGATTTGATCCGCGCTTTTGTCGCATCGCTCAGCGTGGTCAATGGCAGCCGCACCTCATCATTTGCGCGTCCTAACAGAGACAGCCCATATTTTGCACCGGCGACACCTGGCTCAAGGAAAATGGCCTCATGCAGCGGCATGAGCTTGTCTTGATATTCAAGCGCCGCCGCGTAATCGCCGCGGAGAGTTGCCTCTTGCATCGCGGCACAGAGCGCGGGCGCAACATTCGCTGTGACGGAAATACAGCCTACACCGCCCTGTGCGTTAAAGCCTATGGCAGTGGCATCCTCACCTGACAACTGTACGAAATCCGTGCCACAGGTAATGCGTTGCTTGGGCACACGGCTGAGATCACCAGTGGCATCCTTCACCCCGATAATATTTGGCAACTTGGCGAGTGCGCCCATCGTATCAGGCATCATATCCACCACAGAGCGGGGCGGAATATTATAGATGATGATCGGAATGCCGACTTCATTTAATGCCTCGAAATGGGCAATCATGCCTCTTTGCGTGGGCTTGTTGTAATAGGGCGTTACCACCAAAGCGGCCTCCGCCCCCACATCCTTGGCGAATTGCACAAATCGCAATGCCTCGACTGTGTTGTTGGATCCTGCCCCTGCAATAACGGGCACGCGCCCTGCGGCGGTTTTCACAACCGCCTTGATCACGGCCTCATGTTCTTCATGGCTCAGGGTTGGGCTTTCGCCTGTGGTGCCAACAGGCACAAGCCCGTGGCTGCCTTCGGTGATCTGCCACTCCACGAGTTTTTCAAGCGTGCCGAAATCAACAGCGCCGTTTGTGAACGGCGTTACCAATGCGGGCATAGAGCCTTTGAACATGACACGCTTCCTTTTTTCGTTTCTGGACAGATGA
This sequence comes from Roseobacter sp. HKCCA2468, assembly GCF_037805105.1. Taxonomy (NCBI): domain Bacteria; kingdom Pseudomonadati; phylum Pseudomonadota; class Alphaproteobacteria; order Rhodobacterales; family Roseobacteraceae; genus Roseobacter; species Roseobacter sp. HKCCA2468. The sequence goes on along the minus strand of NZ_JBBLYN010000002.1, from coordinate 89,809 downwards.
TCTGCCTTGCCATCCCAACATAAGCGCAAGACCGCGCGGACACTAGCGATCTTCGACAGAATTGCCAAGTTCCTCTCTTGCAGATGTCGAGGGAAGATATAGCTTGGGGGTCAAAGAGGCGCACAATAGCGCCCGAGCAGGTTTTGATCTTTTAAAATATAGGGGTTCACCCGTGACAGGCGCGATAGGCACAGGACGTAGATGGCATAAGATCATTATGGCCGTGGGTTTGGCTTTGGTCGCATTGGTGATGCCAATTCGCGCTGCGTTGGCCCAAAGCCCCCTCAGCGCGGCAATCGCGGCGGCAACAGAGCGCGATTTTGAGCGTGCGCGCGCGCTTCAATCGGGTCTGGCTGACGCTGTTGCCCGCGATGTTGTGCAATGGGTTATTTTGCGCGCCCAAGGGGGCACAGCGGCAGAATATCCCGATTTTCTAGAGCGCCGTAGCGATTGGCCGGGTCTGCCATATCTTCACCAACAAGGTGAGGGGGCCATGGCCGAGGGGGGCAGCCCTGATCAGGTTATTGCCTATTTTGGCGGTGCTATGCCCCTGACCACCGATGGGCTGCGCGGTTTGTTGGCGGCCCATGAGGCGCGTGGAAACAACACAGCCTATCAGCAAGTGCTGCGTGAGGCTTGGGTGACCATGCCACTGTCCCGCGATTTGGTTGCAGATCTCTTGGCGCGGCATCGTTCGGATCTGGCCGCGCTGAATTTTGCGCGGCTTGATATGTTGCTCTGGGAGGGGGAAACCGTCCTTGCCGAGCAGATGATGACCGAAGTGGAAAGTGGCGCGCGTGCCTTGGCGGCGGCGCGTTTGGCCCTTCGGGCTGGGCGCAGTGATGGGATCAATGCGCTGATCGATGCTGTTCCAGCACAATATGCAGATGATGCGGGGCTTGCTTTTGAGCGGTTTCGTTGGCGCATGGAGGCAGGGCTTTGGGATGGTGCGCGTGAGATGATGTTGGCGCGTTCCACCTCGCAAGACGGATTGGGTCGCCCTGAATATTGGTCGTGGCGGCGTGCCTCATTGGCCCGCGATGTGATGCGCGAAGGGGATTTTGCGCAGGCCTACCAATTGGCCGCGCCGCATTTCCTCTCGCCCGAACGCGATGCGAGCGATTACGCGGAATTGGAATGGTTGGCGGGATATAATGCCCTGAAATCTGGCAATGCCGCCCGCGCCTTGACCCATTTTGAGGCCATGCGGTCGGTTGTGGATTCGCCCATTTCGTCAGGGCGTGCGGGCTATTGGATTGGGCGCGCGCAAGAGGCCTTGGGCAACACAGAGGCGGCCCGTTCTGCCTATGCCTATGGCGCTGAATTCCAATCAAGTTTTTATGGTCAATTGGCCGCAGAGCGCGGAGGTTTCCCGCAAGATGAAGGGTTCCTAGGCCGCGAGCAATTTGGCGATTGGCGGCAGGCCTCCTTTGCGAATTCTTCGGTGTTTCACGCGGCGTTGTTGTTACATCAGGCCGGCGAGGGGGATTTGGCAGAACGCTTTATGACCCATTTGACCGAGAGCCTGAGTCGTGCCGAGGCAGGCGCGCTGGCCCAATTCGCGCTTGAACTGCGCGAGCCGCATTATGCGGTCATGATTGCAAAACGCGCGGCCTTGGATGGGCATGAAATCATGCCTGCCTATTTTCCCGTGACCGATTTGGCATCCGCAGATTTGGGGTTTGACCCTGCTTTTGTCTTGTCCATCGCGCGGCGCGAGTCCGAGTTTAACCCCACAGTTATCAGCCCTGCAGGGGCGCGCGGTTTGATGCAAGTGATGCCGCGCACGGCCCAATCCGAGGCGCGCCGACAAGGCATTGCTTATGAAGAGCAGCGCTTGCTGAGCGACCCCGCCTATAACGCGCGGCTTGGCGCTGGATATTTGCAATATCTCAGCGAAGACTTCGGGACGAACCCCGTGCTTTTGGCTGTCGCCTATAATGCGGGGCCTTCACGCGCGACCGCTTGGATCGAGCGATTTGGTGATCCGCGCGATCCCGCAGTTGATATTGTGGATTGGATCGAAGCCGTGCCTTTTACTGAAACCCGCAATTACATCATGCGCGTCACGGAGAGCCTTCAGATTTACGAGGCGCGTCTGACGGGGGCGTTGCAGCGTCCGCATTTGTCGGAACTGCTGCAACGGCGTTGATCTGCTCTGCTTTTTCCTTGGCGCGGGCGCGGAAGAGGGTGAACAACCCTGCCGCAACCACAAGCCCTGCGCCCAGTGCCACGTTTTCCCGCAGCACATCGCCGAAGATTAATATCCCGATAATCGATGAAAACGGCATCTGCAAATAAGCGAAAGGCTGAACGGCACTGGCTTCGGCCACCTCATAAGCGCGGATCAGCAAATAATGCCCAAGCGCGCCTGTCATGCACAAAAACCCCATCCAGATCCAATCGGTAGGGGCCATGGCCTCCCAAAACCAGATGCCCACTGCTGTCATAAAGATCGCACCCGTGATCCCCGTCCAAAAGAAACTGGTTGCCGCGCTGTCTTGGCGGGACACGTATCGTGTCAAAAGCCCATAGACCGCGAACATCAGCGCCGATGCCAATGGGATCAGCGCCTCAATGGCAAAAACAGTCACGCCAGGCTCAAGGATGATGAGGATGCCGATAAAGCCCGTGCCAATGGCCGCCCATCTGCGCCAGCCCACCTTTTCCCCAAGGATTGGCCCAGATAGGGCCGCAACCAAAAGCGGATAGCAGGCAAAGATCGCGTGGCTTTCGACCAGACCGAGAAGCGTGAAGGACAACACCGCCACGCAAATTTCGGCTGCCAACAGAATCCCACGGAAGGCCTGCAAAAAAGGTTGGTTGGTGGCAGCCGCCGCTTTGAGGCCGCCTGCCTTGCGGGCGGATATGGCGATGACGAATGCCGCAAAGAACCAATAGCGGATCATCACGACCATCATAACATTGTATTCACCCGCCAAATGGCGGCTGATCCCGTCTTGAATGGCAAAGACGATGGTCGTGGCAATCATCAGGAAAATGCCCTTGCGGGTGTTCTGCTCGATCAATTCTTGCGCCCCTTCGTCATATGGCGTTTGCGGCCAAACCCTTGCGCCCTCGTGATAGAAAACCCCGCGCACTCAAGGGCGCGGCGCACTGCGCCTGCGGCGGTGTAGGTCGCACAAGTGCCGCCCTGTTTGGTATGCTCTGCCACGGCTTGCATAAGATCATCTTCCCAAAGCTCGGGGTTTTTGGCAGGTGAAAACCCGTCAAGAAACCACGCATCTGCGACCCCATCCCATTGGGGCAATGTCAAGCGCGCATCCCCGAAAACAAGCTGCAAAACGTAGTCAGGGCCTATGATTTGTGGTGGCAAATTAGGGCTTTGGGTCAGCGCGGCACAGGCATCGGCGGGCAAATTCGCGCGATGCGCCCCCCATGCGCGGGTCAAGTCATCACTTTGCAGCGGGAAGGCTTCAAAAGATGTGAAATGTAAAACGCCCGCGGTCTTGGCCGCGCGAAACGCGGCAAGGCTGGCCAGAAAATTCAAGCCTGTGCCAAAGCCAAGTTCCGCAATGTGAAACCCATCGCAAAACCGTTCGGGTAGGTCATTACCGCTGAGGAAGACATAGGTGGTTTCCGCCAATCCGTTATCGAGCGAAAAGAACGGATCATCGAATTGGCGCGAGACGGGAACATCACCCGTCCGCCATTCAAGGGGATGTGGCTGGCTCTTATTCATGGCTTGCCTTAAAAGACCCGCGACATTGCGGGCTTTTGGCAAACTGAGCCTGTCGCCGAAATTTGGCAAGGGGCGAAATCATGCGCTACGATGTGACAGTTTTGGGGGCAGGGATCTTTGGGCTTGCCACTGCATGGGCCTGTGCCGCGCGCGGCGCAAAGGTGCAAGTCATCGATCCTAACGGCATTGGCGCAGGTTCCTCTAGCGGTGTTGTGGGGGCCTTGGCCCCTCACGTGCCCGAACAATGGAACGCGAAAAAACAATTCCAATTCGAAGCTCTTGATGGGGCAGCCGCATTTTGGGCAGGTGTCGCTGATGCCGCAAATCTGCCTTCTGGCTATGCGCGGGTCGGACGCGTGCAGCCGATCATGGATCAGGCAGGGCTTGATCTGGCGCGCGCGCGTCAAAGCGGGGCCAAGACCCATTGGCAGGGCCGCTATATCTGGGACATCCGCCCTGCCGCCGATTATGCGCCATGGATCTCAAGCCCCACCGAGCAGGTTATTTTCGACAGTCTCAGCGCAAGGCTTGCCCCGCGTCAGGGTTTGGTCGCCTTGGCCGCAGCTTTGCGGGCCAAGGGTGGGCAGATCGTCAGTGATGCCCCGCTGATGGGAGCCGTGGTTGAGGCTACAGGTGCCGCAGGTTTGGCAGAGCTGTCCGATGCTTTTGGCGTGGCGGTGGGCGCGGGCCAAAAGGGACAGGCGGCAATCCTTGATGCGGATATGGGCCGCCTTCCACAGCTTTTCATAGATGGGGTGCATTTCGTGCCGCATGAAGGGCCGCAGGGGCGCGGGCAGGTTGCCATCGGTTCAACGTCAGAGCGCGACTTTAACGACCCATCCACCACGGACGCCAATCTAGATCTTTTGATTGAAAAGGCGCGCAGGCTATGCCCTGCTTTAGCAAGTGCGCAGGTTGTCACGCGTTGGGCGGGTCTGCGCCCCCGCGCCAAAAGCCGCGCGCCGATGCTGGGGCGGCATCCGCTTCGGACGGATCACTTTATTGCCAATGGTGGCTTTAAGATTGGGTTCGGCATTGCCCCCCGTGTTGCCGATGTCATGGCCGATTTGGTGCTAGAGGGGCGCGATACTATCCCCTCTGATTTCGCACCCGCTGTGTCCTTGCCAGCACAGGCCTAAAGCCCCGCTGCACGCCGCAATTCACCCATCAATTCATCAAGGGTTTTTTGCGCGCGCGCATTGATCAGAACCTCGCCATCAAATTGATCTGGCCCTTGCGCCAAACAGAGCTCGGGCCCAGTCAAAAGATGTGGACGAAATGGCGTTAGACAGAGGCGCAGCGAATATTGCGCCCGCTCGCCGCCTGCGCGCCCTGCTGCTGAAGACATAATCGCAACGGGTTTATCGCGCCACGGGTTGCTGTCGGTGCGACTGATCCAATCAAGCGCATTTTTCAAAACCCCTGACAGCGCCTTGTTATATTCAGGGGTCGAGATGACCACCGCATCCGCCGCTGCGATTTGATCGCGCAGGCGGATCACCGCCTCAGGGATGCCTTGGCTGTCTTCAACATCCCCATCATAGAGCGGAAGCTGCAAATTCGCCTCAATAAATTCAGCGGGGTCAAAGCTCTGCGCAGCCGCGTTCATCAGTTTTCGATTGCTTGATCCTTTGCGCAACGCCCCGCACAGCCCGATTAATCTTCCTCTGGACATCTCGCACCCTTCTTCGTCTATGCTCCTCGCAAAGATAGTCAGGATAGAGATTGAAACAATGACCCCCCCTTCACGCCATGGCGGCAAAATCCTTGCAGATCAACTTGCAGCGCATGGGGTGCGGCGTGTTTTCTCTGTTCCAGGTGAAAGTTTTCTGGCCGCATTGGATGGGCTTTACGATCACCAAATCGAGAACATCGTGTGTCGCCAAGAGGGAGGTGCGGCCATGATGGCCGAGGCCCATGCAAAAACCACGGGCGAGGTGGGCGTTTTATTCGTTACCCGCGGGCCTGGGGCCAGCAATGCCGCCTCTGGTCTGCATGTGGCCATGCATGACAGCACCCCGTTGGTCTGTTTTGTCGGGCAGGTTCCGCTGGCGCATCGGGATCGCGCAGCTTTCCAAGAGGTTGATTATCGTGCGTTTTTCGGCCCGCTTGTAAAATGGGTTGCGGAGGTGGAGCAAACTGACCGACTGCCAGAATATATCGCGCGCGCGTTTCGTGTGGCGCAATCGGGCCGCAAGGGGCCTGTGGTTTTGGCTCTGCCCGAGGATATTCTTTCGGCTGTGGCAGACTGTGTTGATTTGGCCCCTTCTGATGTTTCGTCCTCCTTGCCTGATCCGAAGATTGTTCGGGACTGGCTTGGCGCCCTCGCTGTGTGCAAATCCCCCATGATGGTGGTGGGTGGCAGCGATTGGTCAGAACAGACCCGCGCGGATGCTGAAACGATTGCAGCACATTTGGACACCCCAATCGCCACCAGTTTCAGGCGGCAGGATTATGTTGATAATCATCACCCTTGCTTCGCGGGATATTTGGGTGTCGGGGCCTGTCCCGCAACAATGCAAAGTTTTGCCAAGGCGGATGGGGTTCTGGCCCTAGGCACCCGCATGGGTGAGGTGGTGACAGGCGGATATGTATTGCGCGATCCGCGCAAGGGTTGGCAGGGGCGGCTTTATCACGCGCATCCTGATCCGGATGAATTGGGTCGCGTCTATCGCCCTGATGCAAGTATGGTTTGTGACATCCCCGCTTTTCTGCGGGTGGCGCGGGCGGTTTTAGATGATATCCCCGCACAAGATCAGGGTCGCGCCGCGCGCGCGCATGCGGCCTATCGCGCGTGGCAAAACCCCCAAACCACAACGGGTGATGTGCGCCTTGAGGAAGTCGTGCTTGAGATGTCCCGTATTCTTGGGGGGCGTGGGATCGTGACCAATGGCGCAGGCAATTACGCGGCATTTGTGCATCGCTATTTTTCTTATCGCCGCTTCGGTCAACAGCTTGCGCCGACTTCTGGCTCGATGGGATATGGATTGCCTGCGGCGGTCGCGGCCAAATTGGCGCATTGTGAAACCCCTGTGATTTGCATGGCGGGGGATGGCTGCTTGCAAATGACTTTGCAGGAGCTGTCTACAGCGCGGCAATTTGGGGCGGATATTGTCGTGGTGATCGCCAATAATGGCCGCTACGGCACCATTCGGATGCACCAAGAGAAAACCTATCCAGCGCGCGTGTCTGGCACGGATTTATTCAACCCTGATTATGTCGCCTTGGCAAAGGCCTATGGCGGGACGGGTCATTTGGTGACCCGCACCGATGAATTTGCGCCTGCCTTTAAAGCGGCCTTGCAGGGCGGCTTGCATCTGATCGAATTGCGGCTTGACCCAGATATGCTGGCGCCATCCTTTAACCTCTCTGATCTCAAAGGCTAGGTCGCGCGCTCACCGCTTGCGCCGCAGCCTCAAGCGCAGTAAATGGCCCATATGACACGGGTGTTTGACATGGATGATCGCGCGCGCCTGCCGTGGCGCTTTTTCGGGCGTGCCTCTGGCGACAGGGGGCGTTTGCCGTCCTTGTGACGCAAACCGATTTCCCTGATTCAATCACCCGTAAGGAGTAAAGACATGACCGCAGGAAAAACCCTTTATGACAAAATCTGGGATGCCCATCTCGTCCATGAGGCTGAGGATGGCACCTGCCTTTTGTATATTGATCGCCACCTTGTGCATGAGGTGACAAGCCCGCAGGCCTTCGAGGGTCTGCGCATGGCAGGGCGCACGGTGCGTGCGCCAGAGAAAACCATCGCCGTGCCAGATCATAACGTCCCCACCACACCTGATCGTTTGAAAGGTGGGATGAATGAGGAAAGCCGCATTCAGGTTGAGGCGCTTGATAAAAACGCCAAGGATTTCGGGATACACTATTACCCCGTTTCTGATGTGCGTCAGGGCATTGTGCATATTGTTGGCCCTGAACAGGGTTGGACATTGCCAGGCATGACCGTGGTTTGTGGCGACAGCCATACCGCGACCCATGGGGCCTTTGGGGCGCTTGCGCATGGGATCGGCACATCTGAGGTTGAGCATGTTCTGGCCACCCAGACCCTGATTCAGAAAAAATCCAAGAATATGAAAGTCGAGATCACAGGCAGTCTGCGCCCAGGCGTGACGGCCAAGGACATTACCCTATCCGTTATCGGCCATACGGGCACGGCGGGCGGCACAGGCTATGTGATCGAATATTGCGGCCAAGCCATTCGCGAATTGTCGATGGAAGGGCGCATGACGGTCTGCAACATGGCGATTGAGGGCGGCGCGCGCGCAGGCCTGATCGCGCCTGATCAAAAGACCTTTGACTATGTCATGGGCCGCCCCCATGCGCCAAAGGGCGCGCAATGGGAGGCCGCTTTGACATGGTGGAAGACCCTGTTCTCGGATGAGGACGCACATTGGGATAAGGTCATCACCATCAAGGGCGAGGATATCGCGCCAGTGGTGACATGGGGCACTAGCCCTGAGGATGTATTGCCAATCACTGATGTTGTCCCTGCGCCCGAAGATTTCAAAGGCGGCAAGGTTGATGCCGCACGCCGTTCTTTGGAATATATGGGCCTCAAACCGGGTCAGCGTTTGCAGGATGTCGAGATTGACACGGTGTTTATCGGGTCTTGCACAAATGGCCGCATCGAAGATTTACGCGCGGCAGCTGAAATTCTGAAGGGTAAGAAAATCGCTGTAAAGCGCGCGATGGTTGTGCCCGGCTCTGGCCTCGTGCGCGCGCAGGCTGAGGAAGAAGGTTTGGCTGATATCTTCATCGAGGCAGGTTTTGAATGGCGTCTTGCGGGATGCTCCATGTGTCTTGCGATGAACCCTGACCAACTTCAGCCCGGTGAACGCTGTGCAGCAACATCAAACCGCAACTTTGAGGGGCGTCAGGGGCGCGGTGGTCGCACCCATTTGATGAGCCCTGCAATGGCTGCGGCTGCGGCGATTACAGGACGCCTCACTGATGTGCGTGAGATGATGTAACTTCGCCCTTGGTGAATTTCGAAAAAGCCCCGCCGATTTGGTGGGGCTTTTTTGTTGCGTCAAAGCAAGGTGCGCTCGACCACCCAATAGGCCCCAATGGCGGAGATCACCACCGAGGCGGGGACTGCGATGAAGGGGCGATACCAATCGCGCTTGCCAAACCAGAGGCCAACCGCAAGGAAGGCCAGACCGATGACCGCAAGCTGACCAAATTCGACCCCGATATTGAAACCGACCAATGCCACGCCAAAGCGGTCTGCGGTGATCCCAAAATCCCCAAGAACCGAAGCGAAGCCAAGCCCGTGCAGCAGGCCAAACCCGAACACCAACGCCGTGCGGGCGCGTAGGTTTTCACGGCCGAGGATGTTTTCGACACCCACATAGACGATTGAAGCAGCAATTAATGGCTCGACCACCGAGGCGGGGACGCGCACAATCTCAAGACTTGCAAGGGCAAGCGTAATGGTATGGGCCAAAGTAAATGCGCTGACCTGAAGCAACAAAGGCTTGAGGCGCAGCGAGAAGAAAAACAGGCCCAAAACAAACAGAATATGATCTATCCCTAAGGGGATAATATGCTCAAACCCTGCGACAACATATCGGGTAAAGACGGGCCATGCCCCCTCGCTGAGGGCAGTGCCGCGGGGCAAAGGTGCTGATAATTGGCCATTGGTGAGAAAGCCTTGATAGGCATCCGCCCCGCCGCCCACCTGACGCAGCACCAATTCGCCATAAGACGCGCTCCAGCCAATTTGAACGGGCGCATCCCCCATAGGTAAATCGGCGCGCAGGGTCAAAGTGGTGTCGCGTGGTAGTTCCAAATCGGGATTGGGGGTGATGCTGACACCCACAAATTCAGGGGGCAGTGTCACCCCATCCACGACAATCTGGATATTGTCCTGAATGCGCGGCCATGCCCCCTCGAACGCGGCGCGCAGGGCCTCGGGCGATTGCGCGCGCAATTGGTCATAGATCAACGCCTCTGGCGCGTCATTGGTGTTCTCTAGACCCGCAAGGTTAATACCTGCAATCAGCGGTTCTAGCGTCAGGGAGATGCTCATCTCCACCGCATCGGCGGTGACAGACACATCGGCCACTGCGGGGCGAATTTCATGGGCCCGTGCTGATGTGCTGAACATCAAGCACAGCATCGCCAACAAAAAAGTGATGTGGGAATTGTTTGACAAAATGCGCCTTAAGATCATGGTCACTGCCTAGGTTAAAGGGGAGAGATGCAATGAAACTGGCCGTTTGTTTTAACATTGGCGCAATTTTGTTGGCGGGCAAGCTATTTGCGCATGAATTTTGGATTGATCCCCTCGAATACATGGTTCCGTCTGGCGGGGAAATTCGCGCTGACTTGCGTGTGGGCACTGAATTTCGCGGTGCGCCGATGGTATATCTGCCGCGAGATTTCACGCGGTTTGAAATTGCTGATGCCAATGGCTTGCGGCCCGTTGAGGGGCGTTTTGGGGATCGCCCTGCCGCCCATGTTGCGGGTGTTGCTGATGGTTTGGTGGTGATGATCCACGAAAGCACGCCGAAATTGGTCACATGGTCAGAGTGGGAAACATTTGCAGCATTTGCCGCGCATAAAGATTTTGGCGCGGTCGAAGCGCGCCACAATGCGCGCGGCCTGCCCCGTTCGGGTTTTTCCGAGGCCTATACCCGCCATGTAAAGGCGTTGTTCGCCGTAGGCGAGGGGGCAGGACAAGATCAGCGATTTGGTCTGTCGACCGAATTCGTTGCATTGGAGAACCCCTATCATGACGATGTGAGCGATGGGTTCTTGCTTCAGCTTTTTGATCAAGACACGCCGCGCGCCGCTGTTCAGGTTGAGCTGTTTGCGCGCAGCCCTGAAGGTGAGGTCACGATCACGCTGCATCGCACCAATGATCAAGGCGAGGTGAACTTGCCTGTCATGTCAGGTTACGCCTATTTCGCCGATGCCGTGGTTTTGGATGAGATTACACCCCAAGAAGATGGCCCCGTGTGGGGCACGCGTTGGGCAGGCCTGAGTTTTATGATCCCATGAGCGCGGGGTGTGAGTATGGCTTGCCCCTGCGGGCCAGATTGGCTAAAGCCTGACCGATCTCAAGGAGAGGCCCATGGATAAGTTTACAACCCTGACGGGGATTGCAGCCCCGCTTCCGCTGATCAATATCGACACAGATATGATCATCCCCAAGCAGTTTTTGAAAACGATCAAACGCTCTGGTTTGGGAAAAAACCTCTTTGACGAGATGCGCTTTGATCAATCAGGCAATGAACTCCCCGAGTTCGTTCTGAATAAACCTGCTTATCGGGACGCGCAGATTTTGGTCGCTGGCGACAATTTTGGCTGTGGCTCCTCGCGCGAACACGCGCCTTGGGCCTTGTTGGATTTTGGCATTCGTTGCGTGATTGCACCGAGCTTTGCTGATATTTTCTTCAACAACTGCTTTAAGAACGGGATTTTGCCGATCCCTCTGCCGCAGGAAGAGGTGGATAAACTGATGGATGACGCGTCAAACGGCGCGAATGCCACTTTGACCATCGACCTTGAGGCTCAAGAGATCACCCGCCCCGATGGCCAGAAGATCGCCTTCGAAATCGACCCGTTCCGCAAACATTGCTTGCTCAATGGATTGGATGATATCGGGCTGTCCTTGACCAAGGTCGAGGCCATTGACGCCTTTGAAGCAACCGTGCAATCCGCGCGTCCTTGGGTCTAGTTTCAAGCGCACCTGCGCTTTTGCCCTGATCTGACTGGATAAATTTCAGACCCCTGCATCCTTATCGGTGTGGGGGTCTTTTTTAATGTGTTGCATTAGGTATTAAATTTAGGCAATATTGTGGCAATTGAGGCGGCCTTATCGTCAGAATGAGGCGAAATTGTGGAATAAGGGGCAGGCACGAACCGACCCCATCCAGAACGAGGAAGAGCAGGTGCTTTCACAGCTTTTTGGCGCTGTGCTTAGGGCAGTATTGGTGTTTTTTGTTATTGCGACACCATCGCTTGTCCTTGGCGATACATCCCGCGGGGATGTGGAAGGCCTTATGCTGTTTGGATTGATTGCGGCCCTCTTTGTGGTGTTTGAATACAGCGCCCGTCATCCCGCTATCATCGAGTTTCGCGATGCGCCCCCCTATAATCGTCTGCGCATTTTGGCCCTGTTTTCGATGTTATTCTTGCTGAGCCTTGTTTCAGCTGACCCTGTGCATTTGCAGCAGTTCAACGGGCCAGAGGGGGCAGTCAGTGCAATGGCCAATAGAGCGCACCATTGGGGTGGCGTGCTGCTTGACAGCGGGCTTTCGCACCTTAGCCCTGACTATTTGTTGCAACGCTTGTTTGGGGCAGCGCCCCTATCCGTGCAGGCCATGGATCACGTCAGGGTCATGGCCGCTTTGGCCCTGACCATCGCCCTTGGCACATTGTTCTTATTCGCCCTGTTCATACGTTTTAGCAAATGGCCCGGACGGGGAATGTCGATCAATATGTGGGTGAACCTGCCCATGTTCGACCCGACAGTGGGCAGCGATGTGACCCATCGTTTAAAATGTGATGCGCGCAGAAATATCATATGGGGCTTAGGCCTGCCGCTGATATTGCCGCCTGTCTTGGGGGCTGTGTTTTCGCAGACAGGCAGCACCCTTGCCTATGATGGGCAAGGCGCGATTTGGGTTGTGACCCTATGGGCCTTTTTGCCAATGTGCCTGTTGATCAGGGCAATGGCCCTGCTGCGGTTGCGCTACATGATCCGCAGCTATCAAAAGAGGATCATCGCGGCGCTGACACCTGATGAAAGACTGGCCCTTTCTTGACCCTGACGCAGCCAAAGGATAGGGCGTGTGCAATCAGGATTTTCAAGACGGATTAGTTCCATGAGCAACCCATCGCTTCTCATTCTTCCCGGTGACGGGATCGGCCCCGAGGTTATGACCGAGGTGCGCAAAATCATCGACTGGTATGGCGCAAAGCGTGGCCTGACCTTTGATGTCACCGAAGATCTGGTGGGCGGTTGCGCCTATGATGCGCATGGCACGCCTTTGACCGATGAGACGATGGAAAAAGCGCAAAGCGTTGATGCCGTGTTGCTTGGCGCGGTCGGCGGCCCGAAATATGACAATCTCGATTTCAGCGTAAAGCCTGAGCGCGGCCTGCTGCGCCTGCGCAAGGAGATGGATCTCTATGCGAACCTGCGCCCTGCGCAGTGTTTTGATGCCCTCGCGGATTTTTCTTCGTTGAAGGCGGATGTGGTCGGCGGCCTCGACATCATGATTATCCGTGAACTGACCAGCGGCGTTTATTTCGGTGAGCCACGCGGCATCCATAAAGAAGGCAATGAGCGCGTTGGCGTGAACACCCAGCGTTACACCGAGAGCGAAATCGCCCGCGTGGCGCGGTCGGCCTTCGAACTGGCGCGCCGCCGCAACAACAAGGTCTGCTCAATGGAGAAGGCCAATGTTATGGAATCGGGCGTGTTGTGGCGTCAGGTTGTGACCGAAGTGCATGCTGCTGAATATTCTGATGTGGAATTGTCGCACATGTATGCTGACGCAGGCGCAATGCAGCTGACCCGTTGGCCAAAGCAGTTTGATGTGATCGTGACGGATAACCTCTTTGGTGATCTGCTGTCGGATTTGGCAGCAATGTTGACAGGGTCTTTGGGCATGCTGCCTTCGGCAAGTCTGGGCGCACCGATGGCCAATGGCCGCCCCAAAGCATTGTATGAGCCCGTTCACGGCTCTGCACCTGATATTGCTGGCCAAGGCAAAGCAAACCCGATTGCGTGCATTCTTAGCTTTGCGATGGCGCTGCGCTATAGCTTTGATCAAGGGGATGAGGCGACCCGTTTGGAAAAAGCGGTTGAGGCCGTTTTGGCCGATGGCCTGCGCACAGCCGATTTGATGGGGCCAGAAGGCGGATCACCTGTTTCGACCGCTCAGATGGGCGATGCCATTGTTAAAGCGCTAGACGCGTCTTTGTAAGTTTCGGCCCTGTTCTGATTTGCACCCGCTTGACCTCAAGGTTGAGCGGGTGTTTTTGTGCAGATACGCCACCCGATGCAAAGCTGCAGCATCGGGGGCAGGAATATCGCCATCTCGCATATTCAATCTTGGCAAGCGGCTGTGCCGATGCCTTGATTGAGGAATAAGCCAAGGAAATGTCATGTCCAAAGATCGCAAGAGCACCAATATCAAAGGCGCATTGATCGCATTGGCGGCATTCGGAATTTACGCCACCCACGATGTGGTGATCAAATATCTCGGCGCAAGCTATTCGGTCTTTCAGATCGTGTTCTTCTCGGTTTTGTTTGGCTTTCCCGTGACCATGTTGTTGCTGATGGGAGAGCCCAAGCCAGAAACATTGCGGCCCAAATACCCGTTCTGGACAGCATTGCGGTCAATTGCGGTGGTGTTTACGGGGGCGACTGCATTTTACGCATTCTCAACCCTGCCCTTGACCCAGACCTATGCGATCATTTTTGCGATGCCAGTTCTGATCACATTGCTGGCCATCCCTATGTTGGGCGAACGCATTGGCATTCGGCGCGCAAGCGCGGTGGTTCTGGGGCTTGTCGGTGTTTTGATTGTGCTCCGACCAGGGGCGGCGGATTTGAACCTTGGGCATTTATCGGCGTTGGCGGCGGCATTTGGCGGCGCCTTAGTCTCTGTGATTTTGCGCAAGATCGGGTCTGAGGAACGCTCCGTGACCCTGATGCTTTATCCGATGATGGCCAATTTTATCGTCATGGGCGCGCTTCTGCCTTTTGTCTACGAGCCGATGCCGCTGTTGGATATGGCGTTGATGGCGTTGGTCGCAATTTTGGCCTTGCTTGCGATGTGGCTTGTGATTTTGGCATATCGCATGGCGGATGCGGTGATCGTTGCGCCCATGCAATATTCGCAGATCCTTTGGGCCGTGTTTTTTGGCACAATGTTTTTCGGCGAAGGGGTGGATCAAGCCACAGTAATCGGTGCAGCCGTTATCATCGCGTCAGGTGTTTATATCGTGCTGCGCGAAGATAGCCGTCCTGCGGATAGCCAAAAGCCTGTCTTGCGCACCCATGGCCGCATTGGGGCACCAAGCGTGCCGCGGATGACGGCAATTTTGCGCGGCAAGGAAGAAACAGACTAGCGGTGCATATTTCCGACTGTTTTAATCGGATGTCTTCCCTCAGGTCTGAAAATCACATAAGCCCTCTCTCATGACTGAGAAAATGCGCATCACGGGGGATCATTGGTTTGGCCTTTTGGGCAAGCTTGTGGTCGCATTATGCCTTCTGCCGATGATTGCTGTGGCGATTGCCGCGCTTTCGGGTGGTTTCGACACAATTGTTAGTCTTAGCCAAAGCGTTCTGCCCCGCTATGTCGGGGCGACCTTGCAACTCAGTGTGATCGTAGGGCTAGGAACGGCTGTAATTGGGACGGGTGCCGCATGGCTTGTCACCATGACGCGGTTTTTTGGGCGGCGGGTGTTGGAAATTGCCCTCGCCCTGCCTTTGGCCTTCCCAGCCTATGTTCTGGCTTATGCCTATACGGATTTGCTTGATCATCCAGGACTCGTGCAGTCCACCTTGCGCGCCTTTATGGGATGGGGCCCTCGCGATTATTGGTTCCCTGAAATCAGATCCCTTGGTGGTGCGGCAGCAATGTTGGTCTTGGTGCTTTATCCTTATGTTTATCTTCTGGCGCGCGCAGCGTTTCTGCGCCAAAGCGCCACCGCTTATATCGCGGCGCGCACGTTGGGGCAGGGGCCATGGGGCGCATTCTGGCGCGTCAGTCTGCCTGTTGCTCGCCCGGCGATTGCAGGGGGTGTGCTGCTTGCTTTGATGGAAACCTTGGCTGATTACGGAACCACCGCCTATTTCGGTGTTCAGACCTTTGCCACGGGCATCTATGTCAGTTGGTTTGGCTTGTTTGACCGCGCGGCGGCGGCGCAGCTTGCCCTGTGTCTGTTGGTTGTGGCCTTGACCCTTGCCACGTTCGAACGCCGACAGCGCCGCAATTCCCGTCATCATGACGCGGGCCGTAGATTTGAGGTGATGGAGCCTGTCAGCCTCAATGGCCGCGCTGCTTTGGGGGCTATTTTATTCTGCGGTTTGCCCGTTCTCTTTGGCTTTGTTTTGCCCGTGTGGATCTTGATCACGCTTGCGGCTGATCAAGCGCATATCCTTTTCACAGAACGCTATTTGGGCTTCTTGCGGCACTCTTTGACACTTGCCGCGATTGCGGCCTTGCTGACTGTCGGGGCGGCCATTGCGCTTGGATTTCGTGCGCGCTTGCGGCCCACGCCGATGTCAAAGACGGCCCTTAGGGTTGCGGGCATTGGGTATGCTGTGCCCGGTGGTGTGATTGCGGTGGGTCTGCTGTTTCCCTTTGCGGCCTTTGACAATGCGCTTGACCACTTCATGGAGACGAATTTCGGCATTGATACGGGCCTTTTGATCAGCGGGTCGATCTGGCTGATGATCATGGCCTATATGGTGCGTTTCATGGCGGTGGCGCTGAACACCTATGAGGCGGGCATGGCCACCCTGAACCCGAATATGGACGCGGTCGCGCGCACATTGGGGCATGGGCCTGCACCTATGTTGCGGCGGATCCATGTGCCGATCTTGCAGCCTTCGATCTTGACCGCGCTGCTGATTGTTTTCGTGGATGTGATGAAGGAGCTGCCCGCCACCTTAATCCTGCGCCCTTTCAACTATGATACGCTCGCCGTGCAAGCGCACCGATTGGCAGCGGATGAACGACTGGCTGAGGCCGCAGTTCCCAGTCTGATCATTGGCGCCGTTGGTTTGATCCCAGTGGCCATCTTATGTTGGAGCCTGAGCCGAGAAGATAGGTGAACGGGTTGTTCATACCCCGCGCCCATAGGTGGGCAATGTGGGGTCAGGGCATAACACGCCTCAGCGCCCCAAAAGCAAACGAGCGCCCCTTGATAGGGCGCTCGTGAGGTGTTTGGTGGTTCGTGGCCTGTTGCGCGAACCTATTCCCAACCTGCGGTGTTCAGAACCTCAACCGCTGCGCCGACATTTTCGGCAATATCCGACAGATCAATCGCATCAGGGCGGAAGATGCCCAGTGCCGCGACCGATGGGGCGAGGCCAACACCTGGAACGGCAGGGTATTCATCATTGCCCGCTGAGAAATACTGTTGCGCCTGATCCGAGGTCAGATATTCCAGAAAGGCAATCGCGTTCTCGCGGTTCGGGGCATGGGCCGCGACCCCACCGCCAGACACGTTCATATGCGCGCCGATATCGTTCTGGTTTGGAAAGACCCATCCGATATTGGCCAGTTGCTCGGGGGTGATTTGGTCATCCCCTTGACGCAGGATGCGGGCGAAGTAGTAGGTGTTCGACATCGCAATATCACATTCACCAGAGGCAATGCCGCGCAGCTGATCCGTGTCGCCGCCTTGTGGCGCGCGGGCGAAATTTCCAACCACGGCGTTGGCCCAGTCCTGCACAGCATCGACACCCAAATGTGCGATCAAGGCTGCTGTGAAGTTCTGTGTATAGACATTCGTGGCAGAGCGGATGCAGATCTGGCCTGCATATTCGGGCTTGGCCAAATCCTGATAGGTTTGGGGCGGGTTGGCGACATCGGTTTTGTCATAGAACAAAATCCGTGCGCGCTGCGAGAATGCGAACCATTGGTTGCTGTCATCTTGAAGATAAGAAGGAATGCGGGCTTCTAGCACATCGCTTTCCACGGGCTGCAACAGTCCCATTTCGGCAGCCCGCGCCAAGCGCACTGTGTCAACAGTCAAAAACACATCTGCAGGGCTATTGGCGCCCTCGGCCTGCATCCGCGCGATCAGCTCATCTGCATTGCCTTCGATGCGGTTGATGGTGATGCCTGTTGCAGCGGTAAAATCAGAATATAGCCGCTCATCCGTGTCGTAATGGCGCGAAGAATACAGGTTCAATTCCTGCGCCTGCGCCGCGGTCAGGGTGGTTAGAAAAACGACGCTGCCAAGCAGCAGGGAGAGGGGTCGGGTCATCCTAAAGCTCCTGTTCGAGTTATTTCCGACAGTTTTAGTCGGGATGCCGCTTTTGATCACGATTCACGCAGCGGGTCAAATAAATTCCGACAAAAATTATCAGATTTAACTTCTGGCTTGCCCTTGCCTTGGTGCTACGGCATCAGTTTGCCTGAGGGATGAGGAGGACAGCCAGCCATGAAAGCGGGCATTGCTTTTCTTGTGCTCGCCTATGTGCTGAGCCAGTTTTATCGTGCATTTTTGGCCGTCATGGCCCCTGTTTTGGCATTGGATATCGGGGCTACGCCGCAAAGCTTGGCGACAGCTTCGGGCGTGTGGTTCGCCGTTTTTGCCGCGATGCAAATTCCTGTGGGTATCGCACTTGACCGCATTGGGCCGCGCCTGACCGCATCGGTGTTGCTGCTTGTTGGCGGTGCGGGGGGTGCTGCGCTGTTTGCGACTGCGGCGGATGTGCGCGATGTGCAAATTGCAATGGGGTTGATCGGATTGGGCTGTTCGCCCGTTTTGATGGCAACCTATTACATCTTTGCGCGGGTTTATTCTGCGGCCATCTTTGCCACGCTCGCAGGTGTGACGATTGGCATCGGATCAATGGGCAACTTGGCAGCTGCAACACCCATGGCTTGGGCGGTTGAGGCCGTGGGGTGGCGCGAAACCGTTTGGAGCTTGGCGCTTGTGACAGGTCTTGTTGCGCTGGCTTTGTTCCTTTTGATCAAAGACCCCGCAAAACCAGAAGGGGATCAAAAAGGCAGCTTGATGGATCTGCTGCGCATTCCTGCGCTTTGGCTTATCTTCCCGTTGATGTTTGTGGGCTATGCCCCGTCAGCGGGAGTGCGTGGCCTGTGGGTTGGGCCTTATATGGAGGATGTCTTTGGCCTAACTGTTGCTCAGATCGGCACGGTGAGCCTGATCATGGGGGTTGCGATGGTGGTGGGCAGTTTTGCCTATGGCCCGCTGGATCGGTTTTTTGGCACGCGCAAATGGGTTATCTTGATTGGGAACCTGTTAGGGGCCTTCGCCTGTTTGGCGGTGTGGGCTGTGCCCGAAAGCAGTATTTTGACAGCCACCGTTCTGATTGCGGCCTTGGGGTTATTCGGGGCGTCCTTCCCCGCCCTTGTTGCCCATGGACGTAGCTTCTTTCCCCCGCATTTGGTTGGGCGTGGTGTGACCTTAATGAATTTATTTGGCATCGGTGGGGTGGGTGTGATGCAATTCGCCTCAGCCCCTTTCTTCACCGCGCTGTCAGGCACGATGGCCTTGCCTGCCGCCTATGGGGCCTTGTTTGGGGTTTTTGGGCTTGCCGTTCTGATCGGATGCGCAATTTACCTCTTTAGCGAAGATCGCCTTGACTAAGCGCGACCAGATTGCGCGCCAAGTGCCCCTTTCGCTTTGGTCGCACATGATTTAAGGGCATGCGCAGTCGTAAGCCTGAAGGATATGGAACATGGGTTACAAAGTTGTCGTTGTCGGCGCCACGGGCAATGTGGGCCGCGAAATGCTCAACATTCTAGACGAGCGTCAATTCCCCGTTGACGAGATCGCCGTGCTTGCCTCGCGTAAATCGCTTGGCACAGAATGCAGCTTTGGTGACAAGACCCTAAAGACCAAGGATCTCGATACATTCGATTTCACAGGCTGGGATATCGCATTTTTCGCGGTTGGGTCTGAAGCCACAAAAACCTATGCACCGATTGCGGCATCGCAAGGTTGTATCGTGATCGATAATTCCTCGCTCTATCGCTATGATCCTGATGTGCCTTTGGTTGTCCCTGAGGTGAACCCTGAGGCGGTTGAGGGCTACGCGAAGAAGAACATTATCGCGAACCCCAATTGCTCCACCGCCCAGATGGTTGTTGCATTGAAGCCGCTTCATGACCGCGCGCGGATCAAGCGTGTTGTGGTGTCGACCTATCAGTCTGTGTCGGGCACAGGCAAAGATGCGATGGATGAGCTGTGGAACCAGACCAAGGGAATGTTCGTTCCAGGTCAGGAAGTTGCCCCGAGCGTTTACCCCAAGCAGATTGCCTTCAACGTGATCCCGCATATTGATGTGTTCATGGAAGATGGGTCTACCAAGGAAGAGTGGAAAATGGTCGCTGAGACCAAGAAAATCCTCGATCCTTCGGTTAAGGTGACTGCAACCTGCGTGCGTGTGCCTGTCTTTGTGGGCCATTCCGAGGCGATCAATATCGAGTTTGAAGATTTCCTAGACGAGGAAGAAGCCCGTGACATCCTGCGCGAGGCCCCAGGTGTGATGGTGGTCGATAAGCGTGAGACGGGCGGTTATGTAACGCCCGTGGAATGTGTCGGCGATTATGCCACCTTTATAAGCCGAATCCGTCAGGACAGCACGATTGAGAATGGTCTGAATATTTGGTGCGTCAGTGACAACCTGCGCAAAGGTGCTGCGTTGAATGCGGTTCAGATTGCAGAAACCTTGGGCAATCGGGTTCTGAAAAAAGGCTGACGCATGGCGTTGCGCAACAAATATAACGGGGGGCCATTGGCCCCCCTTTTTCTTAAAATCGTTCGGCGCGGAGGACTTCGCAGTCAGTCACGCTGACCACGCCGATATGCCGTTCCACCACCGCGAATGCCGCTTTGAGTAGCGCCTCTAGCTTTTCTGGGCGAATGATGCAGACCACGTTGATCATTCCGCCTGCGCGGCTGACCTGACCCTCGCGGCTCCATTGTCCTGAACGGCCCGACCCGCCCAACACGGGCAAGATGGTGAAGCCTGTCACCCCCGCCTTGACCAATGCATCCGTGAGGCGGGTTTCCATGACCGCTTCAATTGTGATCTCAACCCGTTTTGCCTTATGCGTTTCCATTGCCTTAGCCTCCCGTGGCGGCGCGCGCCAATACCAGATAAATTGGTATGCCCAATGTCAAATTGAACGGGAACGTAATCCCAAGTGACAGGGTGAGATAGATTGACGGATTGGCCTCAGGCAGGGCCACGCGCATTGCAGCAGGCACCGCGATATAAGAGGCCGAGGCGGAGAGCGTCATCATCAACATCACGCCGCCTGTCGACAGACCCAAAAGCAACCCGGCTCCGAGGCCAAGGCAACTGCCGATTAAGGGCATCAGCACGCCAAAGGCAAAAAGCCCTGGCTTCAGCAAATGCCGCGCATCCCGCAGGCCGCGCCCCGCCACAAGGCCCATATCCAAAAGGAAAAGGCACAGCACCCCTTGGAAGGGGGATACGATGAAAGAGGCAATTTTGTCCAAGCCCTCTTGGCCTGTGATCCCGCCAATAATGAAGGATCCGATGAGCAAAACAATAGACCCATTCAGCAGGATTTCCCGCAGCAGACCCGCATCCATACCATCGCCTTGACCCGCTTTTGCATCCGCCCGTGCCACAAGCCACAGGGCGGCTAAGATTGCAGGGGCCTCCATCGCGGCGGCGACCGCGACCATATAGCCTTCGCTCATCAAACCTGCGGTTTGCAGCACTGAACTTGCCGCGACAAAGGTCACGATCGAGATCGAGCCGTAATGTGCCGCCACTGCGGCGGCATCAATGGCCGCTAGCCCCGTCATCACGCGCAGCAAAGCGAAGGCTATGAAAGGCAGAACAAATGACAGAACCACCCCAGCCAAAATTGAGAAGATCAGCGTTTGGTCAATGCCATGCGCGGCCACGCTGGCCCCGCCTTTGAAGCCAATGGCAAAGAGCAAATAGAGCGACATCCCTTTCGCCACGGCCTCGGGCACGCTGAGGTCAGAGCGCGCAAAAGCAGCTGCAAATCCTAAGACGAAAAACAAGATGATGGGCGAGATCAGGTTCTGCGCCGCGAGCGACAGGATCGAGTCCATGAACACCTCCAGATTTTGCTCAGCGTTGCCTAACGAAGCGGGGCCAAGTGGTAAAGTTTAGACTTTGACAAAATGGCGCAATGTGCCGTCATAGCTTTCGATATCCATATCCGCGATATCGGCCCAAATCCCATGCAAGGTCAGGTTTCTTGAACCTACAGCCTCGGCCACCACGGGATAGCTCATCAGGTTTTCAAGCGAGACTTGTATCCCCTCTTTCTCAAGCATGGTTTGTTGAACCTCAGGGGGGGTGATATCTTTGACCCTCTCAAATCCTGGCCGCAAAACATCCAACCAACGGCCCACAAAGCTCTCTTTCTTTTCCAAATCGGGGGCGCGGCCCTGGCACATGTCAATACACCCCCGCACGCCGCCGCAATTGGAATGGCCCATGATGATGAGATGCTCGATTTTAAGGTTCTTGATTGCGAACTCGACCGCGGCGGCGGTGCCGTGATGCTGCCCGTCAGGGGTAAAAGGGGGCACCAGATTGGCAATGTTGCGGTGAATGAATAATTCGCCTGTGCGTTGTCCAAACACGGATGTCACAGCAACGCGGCTGTCGCAGCAGGCTATGACCATGGCCTTTGGATTCTGCCCTTCGGTTGCCAATTTGCGAAACCAATCACGGTTCTCAGGAAAGGTTTTCACTTTCCAATCCTGATAGCGTTCAAGCAAATAACTTGGCAGTGATTTAATGCGGTGCATCCATAACGTCCCCTCAGAGCACTTGATCACAATCTCTGATATTTTTCTATAAACTGTCTTTTCATTCCTGCCTCAAATCAACCTTTTCTTCACCCCCAAATATCACCCTGTGACCACATGCAGCGCATGGTGGGATGGGAAAATGACGGATGTGGTGACCGTCTTGCGTTTTGAAGAACCTGCGCGGTTTGATCCCGACAGGTTAGAGCGGCTTTGCCGCGATATTGGCGAGACGCAAGCAGAATATGAAGTGGCTGTGGGGCTAGAGCGCATCATGATCGCGCTCGCGCAGATTGACTGTGTCGACAGCACGCTTGAACGGAAAAAGATTGTTGCTGAGATTGCCGACTCTGCCAGCAAGATCGGTATGGCGACCTTGGCGCGGGTGGCGCGCGATGTTCATATCGTGATGGCGCGCCAAGATATGGCCGCAATCGGCGCAACCTTGGCCCGTTTGCGCCGTGTGGGTGAGCGATCAGTTTATGCGATTTACGATATTGAGGATATGAGTGTGTGATCGCCCTTGCGGCGCGGGATGGTGTTGTTACTTTGCGGTGCAGCGATATTGCCCTGACCTCAAAGGAATGACGGAATGTCCCACGCGCTGCGATTTGCCCGCCCAGATGAATTTCCTGATACGGACGCAATCCCCGTTCATGTGATCAGCACCGATAGGGTTGATGCGGCTTTGGCCGAGTTGGACGCTGCCTCACGGCAATGGGTCATAACCCATGGCTTTAGCGGGGCATTGGGCAAAACCTGTCTTCTGCCCAATGAGGTGGGTGGAATTGCCGCTGTTTTGTTGGGGGTAGGAACGTCCGCTGATCGGATCAGGAAGCGGTTCGCTGCAGGTGCCGCAATTTCTGATTTGCCAAAAGGTCTGTACGAGGTGGCCTCAGCCTCATTGGAGGGCCACCCGCAAAACCTTCGCGAAGAAATTGCACTGGGGTATTTACTGGCGGGATATCGGTTTGACCGCTATCGTAAAAAATCGGGTCGCGAGGCGGCCTTGGTGGCGCTTGCGGGCATAGATGCCCCGCATTTCGAACGGCTCGCTGAAGCCGAGGCCATGGTGCGTGATCTGGTCAACACCCCTGCGCAAGACATGGGTCCCGAAGAATTGGAGGGGGCCACCCGCGATTTGGCGGCGCGCTATAACGCCAAGATTTCCGTGATCCTTGGGGAAGATCTATTGGCGCAGAATTTCCCGATGATCCATGCGGTCGGTCGGGCCAGTCCCCGCGCGCCTCGTTTGATTGATATGACTTGGGGCGAAGACGGGCCGCAAATCACCTTGGTGGGCAAGGGCGTGTGTTTTGACACAGGCGGTTTGAACCTGAAACCTGGATCATCCATGGGCACGATGAAAAAGGATATGGGGGGGGCTGCCAATGTTTTGGGCCTTGCTCAGATGATCATGGATGCGGGTCTAAAGCTGCGGTTGCGGGTCTTGATCCCTGCAGTTGAAAATGCCGTTGATGGTTCAGCCTTTCGCCCCAGTGATATTTTGACCGCCCGCAACGGCATGACGGTCGAGATCAACAACACTGATGCCGAGGGGCGGTTGGTCTTGGCTGACGCCTTGGCGCTTGGGGCCGAAGGTAGCCCCGATCTTATGATTTCTATGGCAACATTAACTGGGGCTGCGCGGGTCGCAGTGGGGCCAGATCTTGCGCCATTTTACACTGATGATGAGGGTCTTGCCGCGCAGATTACTGCCAAAAGCCCTGATCAGTTCGACCCTGTTTGGCGTATGCCCTTTCACGCCCCTTATGAGGCTATGATTGAACCGGGCATTGCCGATCTGGATAACGCGCCCTCTGGGGGCATGGCGGGGTCGATTACGGCGGCCTTGTTTTTGCGCCGCTTCACCCAAGGCGCCGCGCGCTATTGTCACTTCGATATTTTTGCTTGGCAGCAAAGCGATGCACCTGCGCGCCCAAAAGGGGGTTTGGGTCAGGGCATTCGTGCGCTATACGCGGTGCTGTCTGAAGGGGTTTAAGACATGGCAAGCGATCCACGGATCATGGCAAGCAATGGACGGGTGGCGCTTCGGGCGCTGCAAGGTCAGGTTATGGCGGATGAATTCTTGGATGGCACATGGATGACGGTGCAGCAACCGTTGGCCAATATCATGACCGAACCAAAGGGTACGCGGGCGAGCCAATTGTTGTTTGGCGAGCGGTTTTTGGCGCTTGAAACGCGCGATGGGCAAGTTTTTGGTCAAGCCGAGCGGGACGGCCAAGTCGGTTATATTTTATCGCAGGCCCTTGCGGCAGAAACGCCCGTCACCCATTGGGTCACCGCCCCTGCAACCCATCTCTATCCGCGCCCCGATATAAAATCGCCGCCCGATGTGTCGATCTTTTTCGGCGCACGTGTGAATGTGGTTGAGCCTGCGAAAGAGGGCGAAAGCTTTCACCGCATCCAGACGGGGCATCATGTTCCAAAATCCCACCTGCGCCCCTTAACAGCGCGGTTTTCGGATACGGTGGGCGTGGCTGATCTATTTCTTGGAACCCCCTATCTTTGGGGCGGCAGCAGCCGATGGGGCATTGATTGCTCTGGCCTGATCCAATTGGCCTTACGCGCCTGTGGTCAAGACTGCCCACGGGACAGTGACCAACAAGAGGCAGCGCTCGGCGCGCTTTTGCCCGAGGATGCACCGCTGCGCCGCGGGGATTTGGTGTTTTGGAAGGGCCATGTCGGGATCATGGCCGATGAAGAGATGCTGTTGCACGCAAATGCCCATCACATGGCGGTGGCCTATGAGCCGCTTGCCCATGCCGAGGCGCGCATTCGCAATTCTGGCGGTGGCGAGATTACCGCGCGCAAGCATGTCTTGATAGAATGACGGGGTATTAATCGTCTACGGCGCGGATCAATTTGCGCTCTAACACCCGCAGCACATTGCGCAGATCATGCCCGCGCTTGAGAATGCGCCCGTCCATCCCAATCACGGAATACATTCCCTGCTTGCCTGCCAATTTGGGGCGCTTTTCAATCCGATAAATGGGGTGTTCGGCGGTGCGGCGGAAAACTGAGAAAATCGCAACATCACTGAGCAGCGACATTCCATAATCGCGCCATTCACCTGCGGCGACCATGCGGCCATAAATCGACAGGATCGCCGATAACTCGCCACGATCAAAGGCGACCTTTTCGGGAATATGGGAAGCGCCAAAGGATTGAGTATGCATCACCATAAACTGATGGTGGCATGAATTCTAAGAAATGCAAGGGAGATCACAAAAAGGCCCGCAAGGTCAGCTGATCTTGCGGGCCGTGATGCGCGGTGTCGCTTAGGCGCGAACCAGTTTTTCGTAGGCGTCCGATATGTCCCGCGTCAGGGCGCCAACCTCGAAATTATAGCTGCCAATCTGACCCACTGGGGTGACTTCTGCGGCGGTGCCCGTCAGCCAGCATTGTTCAAACCCTTCCAATTCTTCGGGCATGATATGACGCTCATGCACCTTGATTTGGCGATCGTTCAACATACCGATAACGGTCTGGCGGGTTAGGCCATTGAGGAAGCAATCTGGCTTCGGCGTATGCACTTCGCCATCTTTGACGAAGAAGATATTTGCGCCTGTCGCCTCGGCGACATAGCCGCGATAATCAAACATCATTGCATCCGAGCAGCCTTTGGCTTCGGCCTCATGCTTGGACATTGTGCAGATCATATATAGGCCCGCGGCCTTGGCATGGCTTGGCGCCGTTTCGGGCGAGGGGCGTTTCCACCGCGCGATATCAAGTTTGGCGCCTTTGGTTTTTGCATCCCCATAGTAATTGCCCCAACCCCATGCCGCGATGGCCAAACGAACGGGGTTACGGCGAGAGGAGACACCCATATCCTCACCTGCGCCGCGCCACGCAACCGCGCGCACATAGGCATCGCTCAGGCCATTGGCCGCAAGAACCTCGGCCTTGGCAGCCTCAATTTGGTCAACAGTAAACGGAATTTCGAAGTCCAATTGGCCTGCGGAAAAATGCAGCCGTTCGGAATGGGCGCGGCTGAGGAAAATTTTGCCACCATAGGCGCGTTCGCCCTCAAAGACGGAAGATGCATAATGCATCGCATGGGTCAGAATATGCACATTGGCCTCGCGCCAATCGACCAAAGCCCCATCCAGCCAGATTTTCCCATCGCGGTTATCGTAGGTGCCGCTCATCTTTCCAATCCCATCTTTCCTTCAGGGCGCATATCTGCGCCAGTTTGCAAATGTTGTGCAAAATACGGCCGTTTCGGACATAATATTTCGCAAAACTGGCAATTCGGTAACAATTGATTCTTGGAAAGTCAACAAGGCTGACATAAACTGTGAAGTGTTCCTTGGTTCCGATGCCAAAGATCAAAAATGATGCGGGAGGTGAAGATGGTAGAGCGTGCAGTCAATAACCCTATCGGCACGGGCGAAAGCTTGCTCTTTTTGACGGATGAGCAGCTGCGCCGCGGGATTGAGGCGATGTTTTTTGCCTATCGGGGATTTACCGCTGATCCTGATCGCATTTTGCAAAATTACGAATATGGTCGCGCCCATCATCGTGCCATCCATTTCATCAACCGCACCCCTGGAACGACAGTCAATAACCTGCTGAATATTCTGGGCGTGACCAAGCAGTCCCTCAATCGCGTTCTGCGCAGTCTGATCGCTGATGGTTTGGTCGAAAGCCGCGTTGGGGTGCAGGATAAGCGCGAACGACATCTTTATCTCACCGAAACAGGTGCCAAGCTTGAACGCGAATTGTCAGAGGCGCAGCGCAACCGCATGCGCGCTGCCTATCGCAATGCGGGGCCAGAGGCCGTGGCAGGATTTCGTGCTGTCCTTGAGCAGATGATGGATCCTGAGATGCTGCGCCATTTCCAAGCAGGTTTGGATACCTAAAATGGCAGACACCAACCCGCATATCCTGATCGTGGATGATGATGAACGTATCCGTGGGCTGTTGCAGAAATTTCTGATCCGCAACGGGTTTCTGGCCAGTGTTGCACGCGATGCTGCGCAAGCCCGCCGCCTGTTGCAGGGGTTGGATTTCGATTTGATTGTGCTTGATGTGATGATGCCGGGTGAGGATGGCATTACCCTGACACAAGATTTGCGCAAAACGATGGATTGCCCAATCTTGCTTTTGACGGCCAAGGGCGAGGCGCAAGATCGTATTGCGGGTTTTGAGGCGGGGGCAGATGATTATTTGCCAAAACCCTTTGAGCCCAAGGAATTGCTATTGCGTATCGGCGCGATCCTGCGCCGTATGCCGCAACCCGAAGCCAGCCAAAACCTGCCCAAATTGCTGCATCTTGGGGCCATGCGCTTTGACATTTATCGTGGCGAGTTGTGGCAGGGTGATCAGCCTTTGCGCCTGACTGCAACCGAGGCCGCATTGATGCGGATCTTTGCAACCCATGTGAACAGTTCTGTGACCCGTCAGCAGTTGGTCGAAGAATTGGGCCGTGACAAGACGGCAGGCGGTGACCCTGCGCAAGAGCGCGCGATTGATGTGCAAATCACCCGCCTACGCCGCAAGATTGAAGCTGACCCGAAACAACCCCGTTATCTGCAAACTGTCCGCGGCGCGGGCTATATGTTGGTGCCTGACTGATGGCGACATGGCTTTTTGAAAACCCATTTGCACAAGATCATCTCACGCCAGAGGGCCATCCCGAACAGGTGGCGCGCATTGCGGCCATAAAGGCCCATTTGGATAGCTTAGATTTCGTGGGGCTTGAACGCCACGCGGCCCCATTGGCCACGGAAGAAGATCTGCGATTGTGCCACCCCCAAGCCTATATTGACCAACTCAAAGCGGCTTTGCCCACGCAAGGGCAAGTTGCGCTTGATGGCGATACCTTTCTGTCGCCCGCCTCATGGCAGGCCGCGCTTTCGGGCGTAGGGGGTGTGATTGCAGCAACAGATGCCGTGATGGAGGGCCGCGCCAAAAACGCATTTGTCCTCACGCGGCCACCTGGGCATCACGCCGAAACTGCAACAGCCATGGGGTTTTGTCTCTTTGGGTCAGTGGCGATTGGGGCCAAACATGCACTCGAGCGGGCGGGGGCCGCGCGGGTGGCCGTGATAGATTTCGATGTGCATCACGGCAACGGCACGCAAGATTTGCTGTGGGATGAAACCCGCGCTTTGTTTGTCTCGTCACACCAGATGCCGCTTTATCCAGGATCGGGGGCGCGTGGTGAACGTGGCGTGGCGGGTAATATCCTGAATGTGCCCCTTCCACCCAATTCAGACGGGGCCTTGATGCAACAGGCCTATCTTCGCGATGTATTTCCGCGATTGGCTGAATTTGCGCCTGACCTTATCCTGATTTCCGCAGGTTTTGACGCGCATCAGGCCGATCCATTGGCCAACTTAAATTGGGATGAAACGGATTTTGCATGGCTGACGCGAGAAATTTGCGCATTTGCCGAAACCCAATGCGCGGGGCGGGTGGTCTCGGCGCTAGAGGGCGGTTATGATCTGCCCTCACTGGGACGCAGTGTTGCGGCCCACGTCACAGAATTGATGGAAGCTTCGAAATGACAGATGACAACGACCTTGCGCAGATGAGTTTTGAAGACGCCTTGCGCGCCCTAGAGGAAGTCGTGGCCAAGCTTGAGCGTGGGGATGTGCCACTTGACCAATCCATCGCGCTCTATGAACGGGGGGCTGCGCTGCGCGCACGCTGTGAGGCCAAGCTCAAAGAGGCCGAAGAAAAAGTCTCCAAAATCACCCTAGATGGCACAGGCGCGCCAACGGGCAGCACCCCAGTTGAGGGGCTTTGAGCGCCTTTGGCCCCTATTGAGTTTCAAACCCGCCTCAGCACCCAGTCCCGCGTCATTGCTGCGTTCTTGACCGAGGCGCTTGCACAATATGGCTCAGATGATGTTGCTACGGCGATGCGCTATGCGCTGCAGGGTGGCAAGGGTTTGCGTGGGTTTTTGGTGCTTGAGGCATCGGCGCTATATGGCATTCCTGCGGCCTCCGCGCTTCCTGCGGCGGGTGCGGTTGAGGCCATCCACGCCTATAGTCTGATCCACGATGATCTGCCTTGCATGGACGATGACGACCTGCGCCGCGGTCAACCCACTGTTCACAAGAAATGGAACGAGGCGATTGCGGTTCTCGCGGGGGATGCGCTGCAAAGTTTTGCATTCGCGCTTTTGGCTGATCCTAATCTTGGGGCCGCGGAGGTGCGGATCAAATTGGTGTCGACCTTGGCTGAAGCCGCAGGTGCGCGCGGTATGGTTTTAGGTCAGGCGCAGGACATTGCCGCAGAAACCGCTGCGTCCCCCTTGACCCTTGAACAAATCACAGAATTGCAAAGCAATAAAACGGGTGCGCTGTTGGAATGGCCCGCCCATGCCGCAGCGATCATAGCGGGCCAAGATCCCGCACCGTTGAGGGCATATGCCCGTGCAATTGGCCTCGCCTTTCAGATTGCTGATGACATTTTGGATGTGGAGGGTGACAGCAGCAAGGCAGGTAAGGCCCTGCGCAAAGATGCCGATGCGGGCAAAGCGACCTTTGTCACGCTTCTGGGGCTAGACGGTGCCAAGGCCGAGGCCGCGCGCTTGGTCGCTGAGGCGGAAACGGCCCTCGCACCATTCGCGGATAAAGCCCAAAGCCTGCGCGACCTTGCCCGATTTATCATTGCCCGCGACAGATAGGCGTGATCCGTTGCCCTTGGCCCCTGTCATGGCTATATGGCGACCACTGGAGGGCCGATGACAGATAGACCTAAAACACCGCTTTTGGATCAAGTGACCACGCCGCGCGATTTGCAGCGGTTTTCTGATCATGATCTGACCCGCTTGGCCCATGAATTGCGCGCTGAGACGATTTCGGCTGTCTCCGAGACGGGTGGGCATTTGGGGGCTGGTCTGGGTGTGGTTGAGTTGACCGTGGCACTTCACGCCGTATTTGACGCCCCGCGTGACAAGATCATTTGGGATGTCAGCCACCAATGTTATCCGCATAAGATTTTGACAGGGCGGCGGGATCGTATCCGCAGTCTGCGCCAAAAGGGTGGCTTGTCAGGCTTCACGAAACGCAGCGAGTCGCCCTATGACCCATTTGGCGCTGCGCATAGTTCAACCTCTATTTCTGCGGCGCTCGGCTTTGCCGTTGCGCGCGATTTAAGCGGTGCCTGCGAGACAGGTTTGGGAGATGCGATTGCGATTATCGGTGATGGTTCGATTTCCGCAGGCATGGCCTATGAGGCCCTGAACAATGCGGGCCATCTGAAAAAGCGGTTGATTGTGATCCTCAACGACAATGAAATGTCGATTGCACCGCCGACAGGTGCGATGTCGGCTTATTTGTCCCGCCTTTATGCAGGCGCGCCGTTTCAGGAATTCAAAGCCGCCGCCAAGGGCGCAGTATCGCTTTTGCCCGAGCCGTTCCAACACGGGGCGCGCCGCGCGAAAGAACTGCTGAAATCCGCGACAGTCGGCGGCACCTTGTTCGAAGAATTAGGCTTTGATTATATCGGCCCGATTGATGGGCATGATATGGATCAGTTGCTTGCGGTTTTGCGCACCGTCAAGGCGCGGGCGGATGGGCCGATGCTCATTCATGCGATTACCAAGAAGGGCAAAGGTTATGCCGAAGACCGCCCAGATCGCGGCCACGCCACCGCGCGCTTCGATGTGGTCACGGGCAAGCAACACAAAGCACCCTCAAACGCGCCCTCATATACGCGTGTCTTTGCAGATGCGCTGATTGCCGAAGCTGCAGAGGATCCGTTGGTAACGGCCGTCACGGCGGCGATGCCAGACGGAACAGGCCTGAACCTATTTGCAGAACGCTTTCCCGAGCGGTGTTTTGATGTGGGCATTGCCGAACAGCATGCGGTGACCTTTTCGGCGGGTATGGCCGCAGGTGGATTAAAACCCTTCTGCGCGCTTTATTCGACCTTCTTGCAACGCGGCTATGATCAAGTTGTGCATGACGTGGCCATACAACGTCTGCCTGTGCGCTTTGCGATTGATCGCGCGGGGCTTGTTGGTGCCGATGGCGCCACCCATGCGGGCAGTTTTGACATCGCCTATCTGGCAAATTTGCCAGATTTCGTGGTGATGGCGGCGGCCGATGAAGCGGAATTGGTGCATATGGTGCGCACCGCCCTCGAGATTGGGGATCGTCCCTCTGCCTTCCGCTTTCCGCGCGGCGAAGGTGTTGGGGTCGAGTTACCTGCACGCGGTCAGGCGCTTGAAATCGGCAAGGGGCGGATGATCGCGGACGGCAATCGCGTGGCTCTCTTGAACTTTGGCACCCGCCTGAAAGAAGTGCGCGAAGCTGCAGAGATTTTGGCCCAGAAAGGGATCACGCCCACGATTGCTGACGCGCGTTTTGCCAAACCCTTGGATACAGATTTGATCGACCAACTCGCCCGCCATCACGAGGCGCTGATCACCATCGAAGAAGGGGCGATTGGCGGCTTTGGCAGCCATGTGGCGCAGCATCTGGCGGAAACGGGCGTGTTTGATCGGGGGATCAAATACCGCTCCATGGTGCTGCCCGATATTTTCATCGACCAAGCCAGCCCGCGCGACATGTATGCGGTGGCAGGCATGAATGCCGAGGATATCGTGACCAAGGTTCTCATGACCTTGGGTGTAGATGTTTTGGGAAAGCGGGCTTAAACGCCTATTTCCCCAAGCGCTCCTCAATCTTGCGCAGCCGGTCTAGCACCTCATCGCGATAGGCATCTGTGGCGGCGTTGCTTTCTTCGGCATGCGCGTCTTGCATGGAATTGACGATCAGGCCAACCAGCAGGTTCACCACCGCAAAGGTCGTGACCATGATGAAAGGCACAAAGAACAGCCACGCATAAGGATAAACATCCATCACGGGGCGCACGATGCCCATGGACCAACTTTCCAATGTCATGATCTGGAACAGGGAATAGAAAGACGCGCCAAGCGTGCCAAACCATTCGGGGAAAGATGCCCCGAACAGTTTGGTTGCCATCACGGCACCGATGTAAAAGATGATCCCCATCAGCAAGAACACGCTGCCCATTCCTGGCAAGGCGGTGACAAACCCCTCGACCACGCGGCGCAATCGTGGCGCGGCTGAAATGACCCGCAAAACCCGCAAGATGCGCAAGGCGCGCAGAACTGACAGCCCGTGGGTGGCGGGCATCAGCGCGATCCCAACGATCAAGAAATCAAAAACGTTCCATCCTGAGCGGAAAAACCGCGCGCCATGGGCCACCAGTTTCAGCACAATTTCGATCACGAAAATCGCAAGGCAAATCCAGTCCAATGTCAGAATAATGGTGCCCGCCGTGCCCATAACCTCGGGCGATGTCTCAAGGCCCAAAAGAATGGCGTTAAAAATGATCACGCCGATGATGAATTGGCGGATGCGGGGGCGGTCTAGCCAATCGGCAAGTATCTGTCGCGTGGTCGCAAAATCACGGGTCATAGCAGCCATCCTTGAGCGCGTTACCGCGCCATATGGGGTCGGATAAAGCGGGCGGCAAGTTCTATATGAGGCGACCAGCGGAATTGGTCGATGGGCTGCACCCATTCAAGGCAATAACCTGCGTCAATGAGGGTTTTAGCGTCACGGGCAAAACTGATCGGGTTGCAGGATAGAAATGCAATCTGGGGGATGTCGGTTCTCGCCAATTCATGCACCTGTGCCTGTGCGCCTGCACGGGGCGGGTCGATGACCACCGCGTCATATTTGGCGAATTCGTCACTTAAAACGGGGCGGCGAAACAGGTCGCGGGTTTCGGCGGTAATGGGCTTTAGCCCGTCCGCATAGCGGGCCGCGTCTTGCAAGGTCTTGACCATATCGGCGCTGCCTTCGACTGCGTGCACGGGCGCTGTTTCGGCCAATGGAAAGGTAAAGGTTCCACATCCCGCAAAAAGGTCAATGATGTGTGTAGCCCCCGAAATCGCGCTGCGTGCAGCGGCCAAAAGCGCCGCTTCCCCCGCTTTGGTGGCTTGCAAAAATGCACCTGCGGGTGGGGTGACGCGGGCGCGCCCCATTTGGTGATAGGGTGGGGTTTCCATAAAGACGACCTCATCCCCCCATGTCAGGCGCAGAAATTCGGTGCGGAATTTTGGCAATGCAGTCCGCAGCGCATGATCCAAGGGCTTGCCGCCCGTCACGTGGAGGTCAAGCCCGATGTCGGACTGGGTTAGGCTAAAGCCCAAAACCGCACTGCGCGATCCCCCCAAACGGGCGATCTCGGCCAATACGGGCAGCGTGGCCACCATCTCATCGGGCAAAAGGTGGCATTCGCCGATCGGCACAAGGACGTCCGATTTTCGGGCATGAAATCCCACCATCGCCCCCGATTTAGTGCGCCGCGCGGCAAAGGTGGCGCGCCTGCGTGAGTGCGCAGGCGAAGTTAGGGTTGCGCGGATATCGGTTGTGATCCCGTGCGCGGCAAGCGCAATGGCAATTTGGTCTGCCTTCCACGCACTGACAAATGTGTCCGAGGCATGTTGCAGGCTGCACCCGCCACAGGATTTATAATGCACGCAGACAGGTTTTACCCGCGCGGGGGAAGGGGTCACAATTTTGGCCCCGTCCAATTGACCTTCGTTTACCACGCCGCGCACCACCTCGTCTGGCAAGGTGAGGGGGACGAGGATTTGGCCTCCGTCTGCGTTCTGTGCAATGCCATCGCCGCGATGTCCGAGGCGGGTGATTGTGAGGGCTTCTTCGCTCACGCGGAACCTCCGTCTGGATTAAGAAAGCCGCCCGATTGGCGGTTCCACAGCGAAGCATAGAGCCCGCCCTTTGCCAAAAGCACCTCATGCGGGCCATCTTCGATGATGTGGCCTTCATCTAAAACGATGATGCGATCCATCTGCGCAATAGTCGACAGTCTATGCGCAATCGCAATCACGGTTTTGCCTGCCATCAGGTCGCTCAACGTGTTTTGGATGCTCGCTTCAATCTCGCTATCAAGCGCGCTTGTGGCCTCGTCTAAAATCAAAATCGGCGCATCTTTCAGAACCACCCGCGCAAGCGCGATGCGCTGTCTTTGCCCGCCCGAAAGTTTCACCCCGCGTTCGCCAACATGGGCCTCGAACCCTGTGCGGCCCTCTGGGTCTTCAAGATCATGGATGAACCCTAAGGCCTCGGCGCGTTCTGCGGCGCGGATTATGTCAGCATCACTTGCATCGGGGCGGCCATAGGCGATGTTGTCGCGCACGGAGCGGTGCAACAGGCTGCTGTCTTGCTGCACAACGCCCATTGTGGCGCGCAGGCTATCTTGGGTCACATCGGCAATATTTTGGCCATCAATGCGGATTACGCCGCCTTCGCAATCATAAAATCGCAGCAAAAGTTTCACGAGGGTTGATTTCCCAGCGCCAGAGCGCCCGACCAGCCCGACCTTTTCGCCGGGCTGGATGGTTAAACTGAGGCGATCTAAGCCACCCGCGCCACGCCCATAATGGTGACTGACCGCGTCAAATTCGATCAATCCTTTTTCGAATTTGAGGGCGGATGCGTTCTGGCGGTCACGTAATGTGATCGGTTGGGCAATGGTCTCCATCCCCTCCATCACCACCCCCAATTCCCGGAATAGGCTTGAGAGAGCCCACATGATCCAGCCCGTCATTGCATTGAGCTGTAAGGTCAGGGCGGTTGCCGCCGCCACAACGCCCACAGTCGCCGTTCCCGTATACCACAACCAGACCGACCAACCGACAACGGACACGATCAAAAGTCCGTTCAAGGTCAATAGCGTGACGTCCATTATCGTGAATATCCGCATCTCGCGGGCGAATGTTTGGCGGGTGTGCTCAATGGCCTCGTGAGCATAGTCCAGTTCGCGTGTTGTATGCGCGAAAAGCTTGACCGAGTGGATGTTGGTATAGCTGTCAACGACCCGTCCCGTTGTCATGGATCGCGCATCTGAACTGGCCTTGGAGGCGGGGGTGACATTGCGGATTGTCCAGCGCACCAACATCCCATAGAGCCCGCACCAAATCACCAAGGGCACGGCAAGCCGTGGGTCTGACTGGGTCAGTAGGATCAGCGCGCCGATGAAATAGGCGATGGAAAATGTGATGGCGTCAAAAATCTGAAACACCGCATCGCCTGCGGCGGGCGGGGTTTGCATAATCCGCCCTGCGATACGGCCCGCAAAATCATTTTCAAACCATCCGACCGATTGACGCAAAACATGCCGATGTGCCCGCCAACGGATCAGCGTGCCAAAATTCGGCAGGATTGCATTGTTCAAAAGCCCCACATCCAAAAGCTGCATCAAAGGGCGGACAAGCACCACAAAAAGCGCGACTAAGCCAAGCTCGAGCCCGTGATTTGCAAAGAGTTCTGGGGGACTACTGACTGATAGCAGATCAACAACGCGCCCCAAATAGACGATCAGCCCCAATTCAATCGAAGCGACCACCATCGACATAAAGGCGGCTGCGATGAACACCCGTTTGAAGGGTTGCGCATAGCCGCGCAAAAACGGCCAGAGTCGATTGGGGGGCGTATCCTCGTCGGCGTAGGGCGTATAGGGATCTACCAGTGTTTCGAAAAATCGGAACATAGCATCGGGCCTGATTGGTTGATTGGGTCGCAGCCTGACCCTGTGGCGCAATATAGGGCGGGGCTCACATAAAGACCATTGCGGCTGCCAGCGCGAGGGCAGTTGCCATGGTTTTGCGAAAAATATTCCATGCACGCGGCGTGGTCAGAAGCCGCGCTAAGGCCGTTCCTGCCGCTGCCCAAAACAGACAGACAAAAAGATTAATTCCTGAAAAGGCGGAGGAAAGGCGTAAGGCTTCTGTCAACAGCGTGCCGCCCGCGCCAAAGCCCGCGGCGGCGGCAACGCTCACGGCCCAGACCTTGGGATTGACCCATTGAAACATCACAGCCTGAAGAAAGGTAAACGGCTTTGCGACCTGTCGCGCCTTAGGATCTGCCGGTTTGGCCCGCCATAGGGTGAATGCCATATAAAGGATCCAAGATGCTGCGGCTATTTTCATCACTAAGGCAGCCACTGGATAGGCCAATAAAATCGCGCTGACGCCAAGACTTGAGGCAACAGCAATCACCCCCACCCCTGCGGCGACACCGAAAATATGCGGAATGGTCGCGCGAAACCCGAACAGCGCGCCTGATGTGGTCAAGAGGATAACATTTGGCCCAGGCGAAAACAGCCCTGCAAAAACAAATGGGTAAAGCGGATCCATGGGCGATGGTTAGGCAGGCTCACGCAGGATGCGCGGCACTTTGAACTCAACATTTTCCACGGCAGTCTCAACCTGTTCGACTGTCACATCATAGCGCGCCCGCACGGCATCAATCACCTCATTGACCAATAGCTCTGGCGCAGATGCGCCTGCCGTTAGACCAAGGCTGGTAATCCCCTCAAGCGCGCGCCAGTCAATATCAATCGCCCGTTGCACAAGCTGCGCATAGTTGCAGCCCATTTTTGCCCCCACCTCGACCAAGCGTTTTGAATTTGAGGAATTGGGCGCGCCCACGACAAGCATGGCATCTGCCTTGGCCGCCATCGCCTTGACGGCCTCTTGGCGGTTGGTGGTGGCGTAGCAAATATCTTCTTTGTGCGGGCCGATAATCGCAGGGAACCGTGTCTTGAGGGCCGCAACAACATCGGCGGTGTCATCAATCGAAAGGGTGGTTTGCGTCACAAAAGCCAGTTTCAGGGGGTCGCGCACCGATAAGGTCGCCACATCCGCAACTGTTTCTACCAAGACGACTTCGCCCTCGGGCAATTGGCCCATAGTGCCAATCGTTTCAGGATGGCCCGCGTGGCCGATCATCACGATCTGCAACCCCGCCTCATGATGTCGCGCCGCCTCGATATGCACTTTGGATACAAGCGGGCAGGTTGCATCAACATATATCATCTGCCGCCGCTCTGCGGTTGCGGGAACAGATTTGGGCACCCCATGGGCAGAAAAAATCACGGGTCGATCATTTGGGCACTCGTCCAATTCTTCGACAAAAACTGCGCCCTTTTCGCGTAGGGCATCCACCACGAATTTGTTATGCACGATTTCATGGCGCACAAAGACGGGTGCGCCCCATTTCTCGAGAGCCATTTCCACGATTTTAATTGCGCGATCTACACCTGCGCAAAATCCGCGCGGCGCGGCCAAATAGAGGGTGAGGGGCGGTTTTTGCATAGTATCTCTCCGATCACCCCACAGTTAAGTCTTTGTGGCCCCGCCGTCTAGCGTTTCTGCCTAAATGGCATCAGCGCAAACGCCTCACACAGCCACATTTTCTGCGCATCAATGGGGCAAGGTTGATCAACCTTTCGATCAAAATATCCGCTGGTTATCGATAAATTTAATATTTTTCGGCACGATATTTGCATGGGTTTAACGCGTAAGGGTGAGGGCTATGTGCGGTGCTAAGGCGATGTTCAGAATTATCTTCCAAATTGGCCGCCATCGCGGGGAGATGTGATGAAAAGGCAATCAAACCAAACGGTGCAGATGCAGCCCACCCATTCGAGTCAAACGCTCAATGCGCTGCGCAATCGTTCCGTCTATGTGTCAAATATTGTGGTGACCGTAACCGCCGCAGGGTGGTGCGCGATTGGCTTCGCGCTTGGGGAAATGCCGATTGTCTATCTTGCCCTGTTCATGATGGGCTCGACCACGCTTGCCATTTTAGTCACGTTTTTTGGTCATCACACCATCGGTAAAATCCTGTGGTTTTTTGCAGGCTTGGTGACAATTACGGGTGCATTCTTTGTCTCACATCCAACAGCGCGGGTTGAATTCATGTATTTCGCGGTGGTGGCGGGGCCGTTTTTGGTTTTTTCCACGCGCTATCAACGCGGCCTCATTGTGACGCTCTTATCCATTGCTATCTGCACATGGATGCTCGCCGAATATCTTGGGTATGATTATTTTGGCGGGCCTTACATTTCGGAAGAGATCGGCAGCGTGCTGCGCTATGTGGTCTATCTGACCGTGTTTGCGGTTTTAGCAATTGAATTATTG
Source organism: Roseobacter sp. HKCCA2468 (assembly GCF_037805105.1). Lineage (NCBI taxonomy): Bacteria > Pseudomonadati > Pseudomonadota > Alphaproteobacteria > Rhodobacterales > Roseobacteraceae > Roseobacter > Roseobacter sp. HKCCA2468. Next base: position 51,632 of record NZ_JBBLYN010000002.1, on the reverse strand, counting down.
TTGATCGGTAATCTGACAGAAACCTTCAATCAGCGCCTGACCGAAAGTGAGGAACGCGCCATTGCTGCCAATCAGGCAAAATCTGCCTTTCTTGCTGCGATGAGCCATGAGATTCGCACCCCAATGAATGGGGTGGTGGGGATGATGGAATTATTGGATCAGTCCCCTTTAAGCCACGAACAAAAACGCTTCTTAGCAACAGCGCGCCGTTCGTCCTATGCCCTCTTGCGGATCATTGATGACGTATTAGACGTCTCCAAAATTGATGCGGGCAAACTTGAACTTGCCCCAGAAAAGACGGATCTCTTGGCGCAGGTTGAAAGCACGGTCGAGGTCATGCGCGGCTATGCTGACGAACGCAATGTCACTGTGCGGTTCCGCTATGATTTAAGCCTGCCAAAATTTGTGATGATGGATGGTGGCCGCTTAGGGCAGATCACGCTGAACCTTTTGTCCAACGCGATTAAGTTCTCCAGTCCCCGCGATAGAGACGGGCTGTCTGCCCCCCGCGCCGAACTGGTTGTTCAGGTTACACGCTTGGGTGAGATCCAGGATGGCCGCGGGCAATTTGTATTAGAGTTCCGCGATAATGGCATTGGCATGGATGCTGATTTCATGCGCGAGATGTTCGAGCCCTTCACGCAATCAGGCGCATCTACAGCCTTGCATTTTGGCGGCACGGGTTTGGGCCTGACGATTGTCAAGCAATTGGTCGATAAATTGGATGGCCAGATTGCCGTGCAAAGTGCTGTTGGCAAGGGCACAACCATTCGCATCACATTGCCGCTCATTGAGGCATGCGAAACATTGAATTGCCCGCAGCTTGATGGATGGGCGATCCACGCTTGGGCGAATGCCCCCGAAGATCGTGCGACCCTTTCCCCCTATTTTGAGGCCCTTGGCGCCACCCAAAATTGGGTTAAAACCATGGCGGATTTGCAGAGCCTCGCGGAAACGGCACCCGATAAGTCACTTTTTGTGATGGTTTTAGAAAATGCTGACCTGCCTGATCCTACGCAGGATTTGGGCGCGTTTTCGAAGGTCAAACTCTTGGGCCTCACGCGCCGCCGTGGGATGAGAACGGGACATTTGTCCCCAGATTTATTTGTTGCCCAAATTCGCCCGCTATTGGCCAGTGACCTGCTTGCAGGTTTGCGCCACCTCACAGGCCATCCCATTGCGGCACAGACCCCGCTTTTAAGCGCCGACATGATGCACCGCCCTGATCTAGCCTTTGAGAATGCCGAACGGGACCGCCGCGATATCGGCAAGACAAACTCACCCAATACCAAGCCACGGATTTTGTTGGTCGAGGATAACGAGGTGAATCAAATCGTGCTGACATCACAATTGCGACTTCTGGGATATGAGAGCCAGATTGCCATCAATGGGCGCGAGGCGCTTGCGGCGCTGGATCAAGACTGTTTCGATCTGATCCTCACCGATTGTCACATGCCTACGATGAATGGTTTTGAAATGACCCGCGAAATTCGGGCGCGTGAAAGTGCGTCAGGGTTCTCAAAAATCCCTATAATCGCCATCACGGCTGACGCCGTTGGCCATGACCGCCAAAAGGGGATTGATGTCGGCATGGATGCCTATCTGACCAAGCCTGTGCGCTTGGGGGATTTGTCGAAGATGTTGTCGCTCTATCTGGCGGGGGAGGAACAGGGGTGCGGTGCTGTGCGCAGGGCGCCTTAATAGCTTTCCTCAAAGTCATCCTCACCGCCATTTTCGCGCGGAGGGCGTCCTACTGCGTCTTTTAATTCGTCCAATTCAATGAAATTGTCCGCCTGCCGCCTTAGGTCATCGGCAATCATAGGTGGGTTCGAGCGGATGGTGGACACAACCGAAACCCGAACGCCCTTGCGTTGGATGGCAGCCACAAGGGGACGAAAATCGCCATCGCCAGAAAACAGCACGATATGATCGACATGGTCTGCGATTTCCATCGCATCGACCGCCAAATCAATATCCATATTCCCTTTGATCTTGCGCCGCCCTTGCGCATCTGTGAATTCCTTGGCGGCTTTCGTCACCATGGTGAACCCGTTGTAGTTCAACCAATCCACCAGAGGGCGAATCGGGGAATATTCGTCATTCTCAAGAAGGGCCGTATAATAAAATGCGCGAAGAAGTTTTCCGCGTTGCATGAATTCTTGGCGTAAGAGTTTATAGTCGATATCAAACGCCAAAGCCTTGGCTGCCGCATAAAGATTTGAGCCGTCAATAAAGAGCGCGAGGCGCTCATCACGATAAAACATTTGAAAGACCTTATAATAAACAGACCAATCGCGGCCTTGAATAATTCGTCAAAATATCACGATCAGCAATGCAGAGCAAAATAGGGGATAAATCATTTGGCGCAAGCTTTCCTTTCTAATGCGGAGCCGCGCAAAGCACTTGTCGCGCTTGGCTCAAATCTACCTGTCGAGGGGCAGGCGCCGCGCGTGGTTTTGGATCGTGCGATTGCACAGTTGCGGGACTATGTGACCGCACAGGGTGGTGGTGATTTCAAATTGAGCCAACTCTATCGAACCCCTGCATTTCCTGCAGGTTCTGGCCCTGATTTTGTGAATGCGGCGATCTCCTTTGACTGGCCATTAGGCCCAAATTCGCTGCTGGAAAAGCTGCATGCCATAGAGGCCGATTTTGGCCGCAGCCGTTCACAACGCTGGGCCGCGCGTGGGTTGGATTTGGATCTTTTGGGCCTCGGCAATTTGGTTTTGCCAGACCCAGACACATGGCAAGTTTGGGCCAATCTCTCGACAAAAGAGGCGCAATCGCGCGCGCCTGATCAATTGATTTTACCTCACCCCCGCATGGCTGAGCGCGGCTTTGTTTTAATCCCGCTCTGTGATGTTGCCCCAAATTGGTGTCACCCGATCCTTGGCGCAACGGTTTCTGAATTGCGCGTAAAATTGTCGCCCGAAGAGTGTCGTGAGATCAATCCACTGTGAGGGCGCGCGCGGTCTTTTGCACTTGTATTTCGGGGGCGGTCTGACTATTTACGAGGCTTGCGCCCCTCCCTTAATCAGCCTTGGAGAGTTTAGTATGGCCCGCGTGACGGTAGAAGATTGCGTAGACAAGGTTCCCAACCGCTTTGAATTGGTGATGCTTGCTGCACATCGCGCCCGCGAAATGGCGTCTGGCTCGCCGCTTACTGTGGATCGCGACAATGACAAGAATCCTGTCGTTGCATTGCGCGAGATTGCAGAAGAGACACAATCCGCAGATGGCCTGCGCGAGCGTTTCATTGAATCGCATCAAACTCAGATTGAGGTTGATGAGCCTGAAGAAGACACGATGACATTGCTGCAAAGCGCCGATCAGGATCGTCCACAAGCGGATGACATGACTGAAGAACAGATGTTGCGTGCCCTGCTTGAAGCGCAGGGGCAGAACTAAAACAGGCGATTTATGGACGGAAATGGATCAGATCGAAGCGGCCTTCTCGATGCCGATGATCTGATCAGTCTTGTCCGAAACTACAATCCAAAATGCAATGAGGCCCTCCTGCGGGGGGCCTATTCCTATGCGCAGGATATGCATCAGGGTCAAATGCGCCAATCGGGAGAGGCCTATTTCACCCACCCTGTTGCGGTGGCAGCGATCCTAACCGAGATGCGGCTGGACGATGCCACAATCGCAACGGCGCTGCTGCATGACACGATCGAAGATACCAAGGGCACCTATTCCGAACTGGAAAGCCGTTTTGGGACGGATGTTGCGGAATTGGTCGATGGCGTGACCAAGCTGACCAATTTGCAGCTGTCCAATCGCGAATCAAAGCAGGCTGAGAACTTTCGCAAATTGTTCATGGCCATGTCCAAGGATCTGCGCGTGATCCTCGTGAAACTGGCCGACCGATTGCACAATATGCGCACCATCCGCCATATGCGCGCCGAAAAGCAGCTGCAAAAATCGCGCGAGACAATGGATATTTACGCGCCGCTTGCAGGCCGTATGGGGATGCAATGGATGCGCGAGGAGTTGGAAGACCTTGCCTTTCGCGTGGTCAATCCCGAAGCGCGCAATTCGATCATGCGCCGCTTTTTGACCCTGCAGAAAGAATCGGGCGATGTGATCCCAAAGATCACCGATGATATCGAAGCCGTTTTGGCCAAGCATGGCATTTCTGGCGATGTCTATGGCCGTGCCAAAAAGCCCTTTTCGATTTGGCGCAAAATGCAGGAAAAAGACCTCGCCTTTTCGCGTTTGTCTGACATTTACGGGTTTCGCGTCATCGTTGAGACAGAGGATGAATGCTATCGCGTTTTAGGGGCGATGCATCAAAGATGGCGTTCTGTTCCGGGAAGATTCAAGGATTACATCAGCCAGCCCAAGTCGAACGGCTATCGTTCGATCCATACCTCTGTTTCAGGGCGAGATGGCAAGCGTGTTGAAATCCAAATCCGCACGCGCCAGATGCACGAAGTTGCTGAATCTGGTGTCGCGGCGCATTGGTCCTATCGAGACGGGGTGCGCGCGGCGAACCCGTTTGCGGTTGATCCTGCAAAATGGTTGTCCACGCTGACAGAACGCTTTGAGATGGCCGAGGATCATGATGAATTCCTCGAACATGTGAAGTTGGAAATGTATTCCGACCAAGTGTTTTGCTTCACGCCTAAAGGGGATGTTGTGAAGTTGCCGCGTGGGGCGACCCCGTTGGATTTCGCCTATTCGATTCACACGCGCATTGGCCATTCTTGCGTGGGGGCCAAGGTTGATGGCATTCGCGTGCCGCTTTGGACACGCCTGAAAAATGGCCAATCGGTCGAGGTTGTGACCGCCGAAGGTCAAAGCCCCCAGGCCACATGGATTGATATCGTGGTCACAGGCCGCGCTAAGGCCGCAATCCGCCGCCGCCTGCGCGAAGAGGATCGGGGGCGTTATATCAAATTGGGGCGCGAATTGGCGCGGGTGGCGTTTGAGCATGCCAATAAGAAATCCACCCCCAAGGCCTTGGACACAGCCGCCAAGGCCCTTGGCCTCGAAGATGGTGACGAGGTTTTGGCGCGGATCGGATCTGCTGAAATTTCGGCGCGCGATGTGGTGACCAAGCTTTATCCAGAACTCGCCACCAGCGGTGATTTTGTCGATGTCGATCAAAAGCGGGCTGTGATTGGTTTGCCTTCCGGGTCGGATGTGCAGCGTGCCCAATGTTGCCAGCCTGTGCCAGGTGAACGGATTGTGGGCATCACCTATCGCGGGCGTGGGCCAATGGTTCATGCGATTGACTGCGAAGCTTTGGCTGAATTCGATAACGCGCCCGAGCGTTGGATTGACCTGCATTGGTCAGAAGGTCGGCACGCGGCGGTGCATAACGTCACGATCAACGTGACGATTTCGAATTTTAACGGTGTTTTGGGAAGAATCTGCACATTGATTGGCGAACAAAATGCCAATATCTCTGATTTACACTTTATCGACCGAAAGCCAGACTTCTTTCGTTTATTAATTGATGTTGATGTAAGGGATGCTGAACATCTGCATGCGGTGATGATGGCATTGGAGGCTGATAGCGATGTCGCCAAGCTTGGCCGTTATCGAGATGTAGAAAGGCGTCCTTAGACCCGACACGGCGCGGGTGTAGCTACGCGAGTAAGGGAGAGGAACAATCCGTGGTGTTTAAGCGAAGGGATCAGCGACCCTTGCTTCGGATTGTGGCCGAATGGGTCTATCCGCGTGGCGGATGGATGCGTGCCTTCCAATATGTCACCCATCGTCTGAACCGCCTGCCGGGATCGGCGGAATCGATTGGGCGCGGTGTTGCCGCTGGTGTATTTGCTGTCTTTACGCCCTTTTTCGGGTTCCACTTTTTCATCGCAGCTCTGCTTGCATGGATTTTGCGGGGCAATGTGATTGCTTCGCTTCTGGCGACTTTTGTCGGCAACCCGCTGACCTATGTGCCGATTGCGATAATCTCGCTTGAAACAGGGCATTTCATGCTTGGTTCAACCATGCGCAGTGATGTGAATGCAGGGTTGATTGCGCGGTTTCGGGGGGCGGCGGGTGATTTGCTGCATAACCTGTGGTCGATCTTCTCAGGGGCGCCCGCGCATTGGCATGAACTCAAGATTTTCTATGATACGGTATTTTTCCCATGGATGATTGGGGCGATTATTCCGGGGATTTTATCATCAATCTTGGCCTATTTTATCAGTGTGCCCCTGATCCGTGCGTATCAAAAGCGCCGCATTGCCAAGCGCAGAGCGAAGATTGAGAAACGCCGCGAACAGGCTGGCACTTCGGGCGCAAAACGCTAGATTAACGTTCACAGTCCAATGGGTGGGAGGCACCAGATGACCCGCGATCTTAGGCTGGGGGTCAATATTGACCATGTCGCAACATTGCGAAACGCGCGCGGTGGTGCGCTTCCTGATCCTGTGCGGGCTGCCCTCTTGGCCGAAGCGGCGGGGGCTGATGGTATTACGGCGCATTTGCGCGAAGACCGCCGTCACATACGGGACGAAGATATCGCGGGGCTGATGGCGGCGATTAAAACCCCGCTCAATTTCGAGATGGCCGCCACCGCAGAGATGCAAAAAATCGCCCTGTCTCATCGCCCGCATGCCGCCTGTATCGTTCCTGAGCGGCGCGAAGAACGCACCACCGAAGGTGGCCTTGATGTGGCAGGGGACGAGGCGCGCCTTGCGGAATTCATTGCGCCTTTGCGCGATGCTGGGATCCGCGTGTCGATGTTCATCGCCGCAGACCCGCTGCAAATTGCGGCAGCCGCGCGCATTGGGGCGCCTGTGATTGAACTGCATACGGGGGCCTATTGCGATTACCACGCCGAGGGTGAGATGGAGGCTCACAAAGCTGAACTTTCCCGCTTGATTGCAGGTGCCAAACAGGCGGCTGATCTGGGCCTTGAGGTGCATATGGGGCATGGCTTGAATTATGAGACAGTCACCCCGATTGCGGCCATCAAAGAGGTGCGCGAATTGAATATTGGTCATTTCTTGATCGGTGAGGCGGTGTTTACAGGGTTATCTGCCGCCATTGGTGAAATGCGCCGCCTGATGGAGGAGGCCCGCGCGTGATTTTGGGCATCGGAACGGATCTGGCAAATATCGAACGCATCCAACGTGCGCTTGATCGGTTTGGTGATCGGTTCCGCAACCGCGTGTTCACCGAACATGAACAAAAACGTGCCGAACGCATGCAAAACCCCGCTGCGGTTTACGCCAAAAGATGGGCCGCCAAAGAGGCCTGTTCCAAGGCATTGGGAACGGGGCTGCGCATGGGGATTGCGTGGCGCGACATGTCGGTGACGAATTTGGAAACGGGCCAGCCCTTGATGCACGTCACAGGATGGGCGCAAGAGCGGCTCAACGAAATGACCCCAGAAGGGTATGATGCCGTTATCCACGTTACATTGACCGATGATCACCCATGGGCGCAGGCATTCGTGGTGATTGAGGCGCTGCCAGATGGGATATCTGCGCAACTTCCCGCTATGCCAACCCCGCCAAACCGTTCGCTTGCTTGACAGCAGGGCGCGCGCGGCCCATGAGGGGCGTGGGTCGGTTGACGTTTTGGCAATCCTGCCGCGATGCGACACAAGGGTGCCACAGGCGAAGGCCACCGCGATTTTTTAGCGGATGGGGCAAAACGCATGGCAAGCTATAAGGCAAAAAAAGAGGGAATCGGCGAGACGGTCAAAACGATTGTCTACGCGCTGCTGATTGCAGGTGTCTTTCGCACCTTGTTCTTTCAGCCATTTTGGATCCCGTCAGGGTCGATGAAAGACACTTTGTTGATCGGTGATTTCCTGTTCGTGAATAAAATGGCCTATGGCTATTCGCGTCACAGCTGCCCTTTCTCGATGTGTCCCTTCTCGGGCCGCATCTTCGAGACATTGCCCGAGCGTGGCGATATCGCCGTATTCCGCCATCCCACCAATGATGCAGATTTCATCAAGCGTGTTATTGGTCTGCCCGGGGATGTGATCCAAGTTCAAGACGGCCAGTTGATCATCAATGGCACGTCCGTCCCACAAGAGCCAACAGCACCTTTCGTGGAGGCGTTTGAGCCACAAGGCCCGCTGGGCCACCTGCCGCGCTGTTCCAATGCGCCTGTTGGGGCGGGTGGGGTCTGCGAAAAAGACCGCGCGATTGAAACGCTTCCCAATGGGGTGTCGCATGCGGTGTTAAATATTGATGATCGCTCCTTCGCGGATAACACCCCCGAATTTACCGTGCCCGAGGGTCATGTCTTCGTGATGGGCGACAATCGTGACAACTCTCAAGATAGCCGTTTCCCACGTTCTATTGGCGGGGTTGGATTCGTGCCTGTTGAAAATCTTTTGGGCCGCGCAGATCGGGTGATCTTTTCCTCTGCAGGGGATCGCATGGTTTATTTCTGGACATGGCGCAGTGATCGGTTTTTTAGAGCATTACAGTGAAATTATCGCGTGAGATTGACGAGTTTTGCGCCCGTTTAGGGCATAGCTTTTCCCGCCCCGAATTGATTTTGCGGGCTTTGACCCATTCTTCGCTCTCCTCTCCGACCCGTGCGGATAATCAACGCTTGGAATTCTTGGGGGATCGCGTGTTGGGATTGGTCATTGCTGAGCTGTTGCTCGAACAGGATCAAGACGCGCCAGAGGGGCAATTGGCCCCCCGCTTTAACGCACTTGTGCGCAAGGAAACCTGTGCCGAAGTCGCGCGCAGCGTAGATTTGGGCGCGGTGTTGAAATTGGGCAAATCCGAAATGATGACGGGGGGGCGCCGCAAAGATGCCCTTTTGGGCGATGCCATGGAGGCAGTGATTGCCGCCGTTTACTTGGATGCAGGTTATGATGCGGTGCGTGGGCTGATCCGCCGTCTTTGGGCGGGCAAGGCCGATACAGTGGCCGATGATGCCCGCGATGCGAAAACCGCCTTGCAGGAATGGGCGCAGGCCAAGGGGAAAGGCTTGCCTCGCTATGCCGAGCTAAGCCGTGAAGGGCCAGATCATGCTCCCACTTTCACCATCGAAGTTACGCTTAGTTCGGGCGAGGCCGCGCAGGCCAGTGCCAAAGCCAAGCGTCACGCCGAACAAGAAGCCGCAAAAAAATTGCTTGCCGCCCTAGAGGGTGGTTCCGCTTAATGCGTCTGGCGCTAGGGCTGATTTCCCGCTATGCCCAAAGATCGTTGAAAAAAGGAACTGCCCATGACCAGCCGCGCTGGATTTGTTGCCCTTATTGGTGAACCGAACGCAGGTAAATCTACCTTGCTTAATCATATGGTCGGGGCAAAAGTTTCAATTGTGACCCATAAGGTGCAGACCACCCGCGCGCGTATTCGTGGTGTGGCGCTTGAGGGCGACAGCCAGATTGTTTTTGTCGACACGCCTGGTCTGTTTCGGCCGCGCCGCCGTTTGGATCGGGCGATGGTCGCGGCCGCTTGGACAGGGGCCGCAGATGCGGATGTGGTTGTCCTGCTCATCGAGGCCCATCGTGGATTGACCGAAGGGGTCAAGGAAATCTTAAGCGGTTTGCTTGAAAAGGCCTCGGGTCGGAAGATCGCTTTGGCGATAAACAAAATCGACCGCGTTGAGGCCCCTCAGTTGTTGAAGCTGACCGAAGAGGCCAACGCGGCTTTTCCATTTGTGAAAACCTTTATGATCTCCGCAGAGCGCGGCCATGGTGTGGGCGATTTGCGCGAATGGTTGGCGCAAGAGATGCCCGAGGGGCCGTGGCTTTACCCCGAGGATCAGATTGCGGATTTGCCAATGCGCATGATTGCGGCAGAGATGACCCGTGAGAAACTGACCCTGCGCCTGCATCAAGAATTGCCCTATCAATTGACGGTGGAAACCGAGAGTTGGCAGGAACGCGATGATGGCAGCGCGCGCATTGATCAAGTGATTTACGTCAGCCGTGACGGACATAAGGGCATTTTGTTGGGCCATCGGGGCGAAACAATTAAGGCCGTTTCGCGCGCCGCGCGCGAAGAATTGGCCGAGTTTCTTGGCCGCACGGTGCATCTATTTTTGCAGGTTAAAGTGCGCCCGAATTGGCTCGAAGAATCTGAGCGCTATTCAGAAATGGGCCTCGATTTTAAGGACGGGAACACCAAGTGACCCCCCGTCTGCGCGCAGAGTTTTGGGTTCAGGCCTATCTGCGGCGGCTGTCTTTGTCCGAGATCCCCGCCTTTGTCGTGGCGCGGGGTGATAGTGCTGCGGGTGCGGTCTTGGTTAAGCTGTCCTTGCTTAATGGCACCGCCTCCTTGTTTCATCGTGGGTTTGATCTAGAGACTGGTGCGCGGGTCTGGGATGTGCTTACGCAAGGGCCAGAGGCCGAGGTGGATGCAGCCATCACCAAACAGCGCGAATTTGACCCTGATCTTTGGGTAATTGAGGTGGAAGATCGTGCGGGTCGGCATATGCTAGATCAAGAGGGATTGCTTTAGCCGCAGCAAAGGGTCTGATCTGATGGAATGGCACGCAGAAGGTGTATTGCTCGCGGCGCGGCGCCATGGGGAATCTGCCGCCATCCTTGAAATTTTCACGGCAGAGCAGGGCCGTTTCGTAGGCGTTTTGCGGGGTGGGGCCTCTCGCAAAATGGCCGCCCATTTGCAAGCTGGCACGCAGCTTCAGGCGACATGGCGCGCGCGCCTCGCGGATCATATGGGCGCCTTCACAATCGAGCCTTTGATCGCGCGCGCGGCCCCTGTAATGAGCGACCCTGTGCAGCTTGCAGGGCTCAACGCGGTTTGCGCCCTTTTGTCTTTTGCCCTGCCTGAACGCAGCGCTTACCCCGCGCTTTATGCACATAGCCTTGCACTGTTGGATGGGCTAGGTGCGGATCATTGGCTCGATGCCTATGTGCAATGGGAATTGGCGCTGTTGTCTGAGTTGGGCTTTGGCCTTGATCTCAGCCACTGCGCCCGCACAGGCGTGTCGCAGGATTTGGCCTATGTGTCGCCGCGCACAGGGCGCGCTGTGGCGCGCGATGCGGCGGGTGAATGGGCAGATCGCCTTTTGCCCTTGCCGCGTTTTTTGCAGGGGGTTGGCCCCGCTGATCACGCTGAACGGCAAGCAGGCTTGCGCCTGACAGGGCATTTCTTGGCCAATCATTTGGCCCCCAGTTTGGGGGATCGCCCACTTCCCGCCGCGCGTGGGCGCTTGGTGGATATCCTCAACCGTCAAGGTTGAGGGCTGAAAACGAGGGCTGCGCCCTCAGCACTGCGCAGAACCAATTGCCCATCCTCCACAGCCGTGCTGCGGGTCGCCTCAAGGGCGCTGAAATAGGCGAATTCTTGGTCGAGATTGGGGCAGGCCATCAGCGTAGCGCCAATTGGGCCTGACCTGAGGTCGGTTTCCACCACTTCGAACCGACCAAAATAACGGTTGCAGGGGCCTTGACCGTAAAAGTTAAATTCTGCGTCCACTTCCAAGGTTATACTTGGATCAGACTGCAAGACCCATGCCCCGACAGGGGGCATGGGCGTGTCTTCATTGCAGGCGGCGAGTGCCAGAAGGGCGGCACATGCCCTCAAGGCGCGCATGATTAGCCAAGAAGGCGGCGCGCAATCACCTGAGCTTGGATCTCTGCCGCGCCTTCAAAGATGTTGAGGATACGGGCATCGCACAAAATACGGCTGATTTTATATTCAAGCGCAAACCCATTGCCGCCATGAATTTGCAACCCGTTATCCGCGGCGGCCCATGCCACCCGTGCGCCAAGCAATTTGGCCATTCCTGCCTCAAGGTCGCAACGGCGGTCATTGTCTTTTTCGCGAGCGGAGAAATAGGTCAATTGCCGCGCAATCATGATTTCTACGGCCATCATGGCCAATTTTGAGGCAACACGCGGGAATTCGATTAGGGATTTGCCGAATTGTTTGCGATCTTGGGCATATTGCATCGAAACATCCAAGGCGGATTGTGCCACGCCGATGGCGCGGGCAGCGGTTTGGATGCGCGCGCTTTCAAAAGTTTGCATCAGTTGCTTAAAGCCTTGCCCCTCTTGGCCGCCCAAAAGATTCTCGCCCTTCACCTCGAAATTGTCGAAGCCAAGTTCATATTCTTTCATGCCGCGATAACCCAAGACCTCGATCTCGCCGCCCGTCATACCTGCGGTGGGGAAGGGGTTTTCGTCATCGCCTGGTGTCTTTTCGGCCAAGAACATCGACAGGCCACGGTAATCGGTGGTCGTGGGGTCAGTGCGGGCCAAGAGGGTCATGACATGGGTGCGTGACGCGTGCGTGATCCATGTCTTGTTGCCCGTGATGCGGTAATTGCCCGCCTCATCCTTGACCGCGCGGGTGCGCAGGCTGCCCAGATCTGAGCCAGTGTTGGGTTCGGTGAACACGGCTGTTGGCAGCTTCTCGGCGCTTGCCAAGGCGGGCAGCCATTTTTCCTTCTGCTCATCCGTTCCCCCAGCAAGGATCAACTCAGCCGCGATTTCTGAACGCGTTCCAAGGGACCCCACACCAATATATCCGCGGCTAAGTTCCTCCGAGACGACACACATCGCCGCTTTGGACAGGCCAAAGCCACCATACTCCTCTGGAATGGTGAGGCCGAACACGCCCATCTCTGCCAGCTCTTCGATCACCAAAAGGGGGATCAGTTCGTCTTTCAAGTGCCAGTCATGTGCGAAAGGCTCGACCTTTTCCAGCGCATAGCGGCGGAATTGTTCGCGGATCATTTCCAATTCATCTTCAAGGCCTGAGGCGCCAACAGTGATTTCTGCGGCGCGTTCCTGCATCAACTCAACAAGGCGCAAACGGGCTGCTTGGGTGTTGCCGCGTGTGATCAATGTGGCGATTGCATCCGTTTTCAGAAGATTTGCATCTGCGTCCCCAAGCCCAAGTTCAGACAGGCGCAGCACTTCGCCTTGGTTCATAGCAATCCCGCCCTGAAGTTGGGCCAGATATTCGCCAAAAGCAATTTGCAAGATTAATTGTTCAATATCACCAAACTTGCCCTCACTGCCCAAGAGTTCGGCCCATGTTTGCATCTGGCGCAGCGCCTCAACATAGGTGGCAAGCCAGGCCAGACCATGTGCGGCGGTCTGCTCCGCCTCAATCGCCGCGCCCGAGATTTTTCCGTCCACTGTCACCAAATCGCGCACGGCGTCTTTGGCGCGGGCTAAAACCGCCTCGACTGGGGGCAGGGCCTCTGCCGTCAAAGCGGTGAGATTGGCCAAGATCACAGGGGCAGCGGTCATTTCGGCGTCACGGGGCATAGCGTCTCTCCAAATTGAGGGTGCGCAAGGGCAAACTTATCTTTCGATTCTGCACCTGCTTCTAAATCATTTTGCAGGTGCAGCGCAACATTAATTCGAAAAAATGCGCCGAAAAGAATTAAAATGTCGCGCTTGTTTTGGTGTTGGATGTGCGCAATACCCTGACCAAGGCAGGGAGCAGCCATGACAGATTTCTTACACCTTATGCCATATTGGGCTTTCGCCCTCGCCCTTGGCGTGACTTTTGCGGCAGGTTTCGTGAAAGGTGCGGTTGGCTTTGCCATGCCCTTGATCATGATTTCGGGTCTGTCGATGTTTCTAGAGCCGCAATTGGCGATTGCAGGCATCATTTTCCCGATTGTCCTTTCCAACGGATTGCAGGTGGCACGTTATGGCTGGGCTGAGGCCAAAACGGCGTTTGAGGAATATTGGCGGTATATCCTGATCGTCTGTGTGATGATCGTTATCGTGGCGCAATTTGTGACCGTCATACCAACCCAAACGATGTATCTGATCCTTGGCTTGCCTGTGGTGGTGTTAACCCTGATCCAGTTGATGGGCATCAAATTTCACATTCCACCGCAGCACCGCCGCAAGGCGGAATGGGGTGTTGGCACTTTGGCGGGGGCTTTGGGGGGGCTGACAGGCACATGGGGGCCGCCCACGGTTCTTTATCTCATTGCCCTTGATACCCCAAAGGCCCGCCAGATGTTGGTGCAGGGTGTGGTCTATGGTCTGGGGTCAGTCAGCCTGTTGACGGGGCATCTTTCCTCAGGGGTGCTAAACCTGACCACGGCACCGTTTTCGGTGGCGCTGCTCATCCCTGCCTTTCTGGGCATGCAGGTGGGTTTCAAACTGTCTGATCGGCTTGATCCTGTCAAATTTCGCAAGATCACATTGATCGTTCTACTTGTGGCGGGGGCCAATTTGGTGCGCCGTGGTCTGATGGGCTGATAAAAAAACCGCCCCTGTGTCGGGGGCGGTTTTCGAAGCCTTACTCTTGCGATGAGGTTTAGCTGATCGCGGCTGCTTTTACGTCTTCGTCAATGTAGGGCACATATTGCGCAAAGTTATCGGCGAACATCCCAACCAATTTTGCGGCCTGCGCATCATAGGCTGCGGCATCTGACCATGTGCTGCGTGGATCAAGCAGGGCATCATCCACCCCTTTAAGGCTGACAGGCACTTCGAATCCGAAATTAGGGTCTTTGCGGAATTGGCCTTGATTGAGTGACCCATCCAGTGCCGCGGTCAAAAGGGCGCGGGTTGCTTTAATGGGCATGCGCGACCCTGTGCCATAGGCCCCGCCCGTCCAGCCCGTGTTCACAAGCCAACAGGTCGACCCGTAAGTGGCGATTTTTTCGCGCAGAAGGTTGCCATAGGCCTCAGGGCGGCGCGGCATAAAGGGGGCGCCAAAACAAGTTGAGAAGGTTGGTTCTGGCTCGGTCACGCCGCGCTCTGTGCCGGCAACCTTAGAGGTGAAACCTGACAAGAAATGATACATCGCCTGCGCAGGGGTCAGGCGCGCAATCGGGGGCAGGACGCCAAAAGCATCACAGGTCAGCATGATGATATTTTTCGGATGCCCGCCAAGCCCTGTGTCGGATGCGTTTGAGATCTGTTCCAACGGATAGGCGCAGCGGGTATTCGCTGTCAGGCTTGCATCGTCAAAATCGAGCTCAAGCGTTTCTTCGTCATAGACCATATTTTCGATCACAGTTCCGAAACTATGGGTCGTGGCGTAGATTTCTGGTTCTGCCTCTTTGCGCAGGTTGATGGTCTTGGCGTAACAGCCACCCTCAAAATTGAAGATGCCATTTTCTGACCATCCATGCTCATCATCACCAATCAACACGCGAGCAGGATCAGCGGAAAGCGTGGTTTTCCCTGTGCCAGAAAGACCAAAGAACACCGCGCTATCATCAGGGTTGCCCGTGGCGTGATTGGCCGAGCAATGCATCGGCATGACGCCCTTCTCAGGCAAGAGATAGTTCAACAAGGTGAAAACCGATTTCTTGTTTTCGCCCGCATATTCGGTGCCACCGATCAAGATCAGTTTTTTGTCAAAATTCAGCGCGATCACCGTATCCGTGCGGCAGCCATGTTTCGCAGGATCCGCCTTAAAGCTGGGGCAGTTGATGATTGTAAATTCGGGCACAAAGCTGTCCAGTTCTGTGCGCGATGGGCGGCGCAGCAGGTGACGGATGAACAGGTTGTGCCATGCCAACTCCGAGATCACGCGCACATCCAGGCGGTGGTCTGCATCCGCGCCAGCGTAGAGATCTTGCACGAAATATTCGCCGCCCTTCATATGCGCGACCATGTCGGAATAGAGGCGATCGAAGGCATCCATTTCCATGCGGGCGTTGTTATCCCACCAGATATGCGGCTCGACCGAAGGGGTTGCGACAACAAATTTATCTTTAGGAGAGCGGCCCGTATACTTTCCCGTGCTGACCAACAGAGTGCCGCCGTTGCCAAGGCGACCCTCATTGCGGGTCAAAGCGGCTTGGATCAGTGCAGGTTCAAGCAGGTTATAGTGAACCTGGCCCAGATCCGAAATGCCTTGATGCTCCAGCCGATGGGCGGGGTTCACGCGTCCTGTGCTCATGTTCTCTTGTGCTCCTGTGCCGATGCTGCCCGGCAGTGATGAAAATCAACGCGGGAACAGAGCTGCACTCAACCCCGCGTAAGCCCCGTATAACATGACGGTTTTATTACTGAACAGGACGCATCCGCACAGTTAGCGCAACCATTTCCCCGATTGGACAAATTTTGTCGAACTCGCCCGATTTGTTGAGGCGCTAACGGTTCGTTCACACGCAGATGCCACATTCTGGCCGCAGAAAAACCGTGATTCGAAATATTTCGATTGATTCTCTCGCTCAGAAAAAGTGTTATACACAAAAAATAAATATAAATTGAGCAGTCATAAGGAGCCAAGACAATGTCGCGGATTGCTCTTGTGGATGACGATCGTAACATCCTGACCTCTGTTTCCATTACATTGGAGGCAGAAGGGTTTGAGGTCGAAACCTATAATGACGGCCAATCGGCCCTTGATGGGTTCAACAGGCGGATGCCCGAATTGGCCGTGTTGGATATCAAAATGCCCCGTATGGATGGCATGGATTTGCTGCAACGCTTGCGGCAAAAATCAAACATCCCCGTGATCTTTTTAACCTCAAAAGATGATGAAATTGACGAATTGATGGGTCTGCGCATGGGTGCGGATGACTATGTCAAAAAGCCATTTTCTCAACGTCTTTTGGTCGAACGCATTCGTTCCATTCTGCGCCGCCAAGAGGCAATCGCCACGGATGCAACGGGCGTTCCTGAAGAAAGCCAGATTTTGGTGCGAGGCGAATTGACGATGGATCCCCTCCGCCATGCGGTGAAATGGAAGGGTCGGGATGTCTCTTTAACTGTGACCGAATTCCTGCTGCTTCAGGCCCTCGCGCAGCGGCCAGGCTTTGTCAAAAACCGCGATCAGCTCATGGATGTGGCCTATGATGATCAGGTCTATGTCGATGATCGCACCATCGACAGCCATATCAAGCGACTGCGCAAAAAGATGCGCGAAGTAGACGATGAATTTAATGCCATCGAAACCCTCTACGGCATCGGCTACCGCTATAATGAGGAATAGATGACACTGACCACTGACTTTTCGACTGCCGATCCCTCAGGGCGCGATACCCCGCGCTCTGAAGTGGTTTTGGGCGAGGATTGGGAAAAGCCAGAAATTGTCGTGGAACAAGAACTGCGCGCTGCCCGTGATCGGCGCAGCGTATTCGCGCTGAACCGATCCCCTTTGGCGCGCAAGATCATTTTGTTTAATCTTTTGGGTATTGTCGTGCTGGTGGCGGGGATGCTCTATCTCAACCCGTTTCGTGACAGCCTTGTATTGCAGCGCGAGCGTGCGCTTGCCTTCAAAGCGCAGCTCATTGCCGATGTCTTAGAGGAACGTATCGCCAGTTTTGGCGGCACGATAGACCCGTCCCGCGCGGATCAGGCATTGGCACGCATTGGTCTGGCCGAAGGTTTGTTTGTTCATATTTTTGCGCCCGATGGAACAGTCTTAAGCAGCAGTAGCGACATCTCCGTTAACCCCGCCCGACCTGTGCAGGGATTGGTTGAGCGCCCCGAACGGATCATGTGGATCACGGATTTCCTCAACCGTCTTTGGGACTATACGGCCGACCTGATCACCCGCGATACGGGCGGGGCCGCGCCGCTTGATGTTCAGGCACAAGCGCAGGCCCTTATCCCTGAGGCGCTGTCTGGGGCCACCGTCTTAAGCCGCGGGCAATCGCCTGATGGTGCAATTTATCTTGCTGTCAGCGCCGTTGACGGCAGTGCGGGTATTGCCGCGGTGGTTGCTGTTAGCACCGCGGCAGGTGAGGTGGATGATCTGGTGCGCGCAGAACGCGAACAGCTTTTGCAGTTCTTTGTTGTGGCATTGTTGATTTCGATTGTGTTGTCGCTTGTCTTGGCCTCAACCATTGCCAACCCTCTGTCCGATTTGGCCGATGCCGCCGAACTGGGCCGCGATAAAAATGCCCGCAAGCTCAGCCCCACCCGTGTGCGCATCCCTGATCTGACGGGGCGGCCAGATGAAATAGGCCGCCTCTCTGCGGCCCTGCGTGGCATGGTGGGCGCGCTCTATGATCGGATTGAATCAAACGAGCAGTTTGCCGCAGATGTCAGCCACGAGATCAAAAACCCATTGGCCAGTTTGCGGTCAGCGGTCAGCACTTTGCAGCGCGCCAATACGGATGATCAGCGCAGCAGGCTCTATGAGGTGATCACCCATGATGTGCAACGATTGGACAGGCTTGTGTCAGATATTTCGAATGCCTCGCGATTAGATGCTGATTTGGTCAAGGAGGAGGAAGAAGAATTCGATCTTCTGCGAACCTTGCGCAACATCTGCGACTATCACGCGGGCGAGGCGCGCGCGAAAGATGTAAGTTTCATCACGGATTTGCCAGATGCGCCCATCCTCATCACTGGGCTAGAGGGGCGTTTGGCGCAGGTCTTTGTCAACCTCTTGTCCAATGCCTTGTCTTTCTGCGATGCTGGGGATGCTGTCCGCATCTGGGCGCGCAAAAGAGAGGATCGCATTTTGGTGGTGGTAGAAGATACAGGGCCAGGCATCCCTGATGACGCGCTGACGAAAGTGTTCACCCGTTTCTATTCAGAGCGGCCCCAAGCACAATTTGGCAACCATTCGGGCCTCGGCCTTGCGATTTCCAAGCAGATTGTTGAGGCGCATGGTGGGGTGATTTGGGCTGAAAATATTCGCCCCACTGAGGCGGATGTCACCTCCGACCCGCTTGGTGCGCGGTTCATCGTGGGCTTGCCGATTTAATCTATGGCTGAGGATCGTGGGGATTTCGCCAATGCGCTCGATTTGGCGCAGTTTGGCCATATGCATGGTGCTGCGCTGCGTTTGCACGCCACGGCGGCGGCGTATGAAGGGCAGGGGGTGCTTATCTTGGGGGCATCTGGCGCAGGCAAATCCTCGCTTGCGCTTGATTTGATGGCGTTTGGTGCAGAGCTGATCTGCGATGACGCGATCCTGCTTGAGGCAGATGCCGAAGGTTTAACCTTGCGCGCGCCCCCTGAACGCCTGCCGATGATTGAGGCGCGGGGGATTGGGCTTTTGAATGCGGGGCCATTGGTGGATCAGGCTGCCCTTGCGCTTGTCTTACATCTGCAAGACATGCCGCAGCCACGCCTGCCTGCCACCCGCATGGCGATGTGGCGCGGGCATTTTGCGCGTCTTTTGAGCGTCAATGCGCGCGCCCCGCAGACCAGCGCGGTGGTTCACGCCCTGCGACATGGCTTCGCCCCGCTCGCGTAATCGCTTGGATCGCAGCCCATTTGCGCTACAGTTGTGACCAGCAACCAATGCCACCCGTTCTTAACAAGTGCCAAGCCGATGGATCGCGAAGATAAAACAGGCCACCCACAGCACACGCGCCCCTCGGGAGATGAAGAGGCGCAACGGGTGGTCTTTGTCACAGGGCCATCTGGTGCGGGCCGCAGCAGCGCCATCCATACTCTAGAGGATTTGGGATACGAGGCGATTGATAACCTGCCATTGTTGCTCTTGCCCCGCCTCTTGGAAGGCCCCCCTTTGACGCGGCCTCTGGCGCTTGGAACAGATCCGCGAAACCGCGATTTCTCTGCACAGGCATTGATTGCTGCGGTCGATGGATTGGCTGCGCATGAGCAGGTTTTATCCGAACTGGTTTATCTCGACTGCGCCGATGATGTTCTTGTTCGCCGCTTTTCAGAGACGCGGCGGCGTCATCCAATGGCCCCCGCTGAGGATACACTGACAGGCATACGCCGTGAGAAGGAATTGCTTAGCCCCGTGCGCGCCCGCGCCACAAGCCTGATCGATACCAGCACCCTCAGCCCGCATGAGTTGCGCGAGGAGATTGCGCGCCATTTTAGCGCAACAACCCCGCATCGCTTGGCGCTGACGATCCAAAGCTTTTCTTACAAGCGCGGCCTGCCGACTGGCGCCGATATGGTGTTTGACTGTCGCTTTTTGGAAAATCCGTATTGGCAAGATGATCTGCGCCAATCTGATGGGCGCGACCAAGCCGTGCGCGATTTCATTGCCAAAGATCCGCGGTTCGCACCCTTTTCCACCCAAGTCTTGGGACTGATTGAAACGCTCCTTCCTGCTTATGTTGACGAAGGAAAAACGCATCTGACAGTTGCGTTTGGATGCACGGGGGGGCAACACCGCTCTGTTGCAATGACGGAAATCATCGTAAGCCACCTTGCACAAGCGGGCTGGCAAGTGTCAAAACGTCATAGAGAATTGGAGCGGCGCGGCCTCATCGCCACGCCCTGAAATACAATAGGGTCTTGCGGGTGATAGGGATTGTTATCGTTGCACATGGTGGATTGGCCCGCGAATTGTTGGCCGCGACTGAACATGTGGTGGGGCCTATTCACGCGGCCCGCGCGATCCCCATCGGCCCCGAAGATGATCGTGCCACCTGCCAACGTGATATTTCTGCCGCCGCAGATGCCGTTGATACTGGCTATGGCGTGGTTGTGGTCACCGATATGTATGGTGGTTCACCCTCGAACTTATCCTTGCCTGCGTGCCGCAGTGCCAACCGCAAAATTCTGACCGGTGTTAATCTGCCGATGCTGATCAAATTGGCCAAATCGCGCCATTTGCCCTTGGATCAAGCGGTGGCGCGCGCCACCGAGGCGGGGCGGCGCTATATCAACAGCTTTGATGGAACCCCTGAATGACCGAGACGGTACGCTGCGTTCTGAAAATCGTGAATGAAAAAGGCCTACACGCGCGGGCCTCTGCGAAATTTGTCGAAACAGTCGAAAAATTCGATGCCGAAGCGACAGTGAGCAAAGATGGCATTTCTGCTTCGGGCGACTCGATTATGGGCCTTTTGATGCTTGCTGCCTCGATTGGCACTGAAATTGAGGTTGAAACAACTGGCACTCAAGCGCAATCTCTGGCAGAGGCGCTGACGGAGCTTGTCGCAGATAAATTTGGCGAAGGCCGTTAAGGCCCGTTTGCGACCGGCGGCTGGAGGGGACAGATCGCGTGACTGAGACGACAGAAGCAAAATCTGGCGCAGCGCCTGTTGTGGCGGCCGAAGCGCCGCAAGGCCCCGTCTATGATCGGCGCAGCCTGACCTACTCCAACACATTCGAAAGCCCCGTCACACGCACGATTGTTCGGGCGATAGAATGGATGACGGGCAAGATCACGATCATCCGCCGCGTGCGTGCATTTGAAAAACTTGGTGCCCCGAAAGGGCAGGAGTTTTGGCCTGCTACGATGAAGGTCATGGGCATTGATTTGCTGACCCCAGAGGCACAGCTTGACCGTATTCCCGCAACAGGGCCCGTGGTGTTGGTGGCCAATCATCCGCATGGTTTGGTGGATGGCATGATCTTGGCCGATCTTATCGGGCGCAAAAGGCCAGATTACCGCATTTTGACCCGCGCCCTGTTGACTGGGATTGATGAAAGCGCGGCACAATACATGATCCCCGTGCCGTTTCCCCATGAATCCGAGGCCCAGCGCAAAATGGTTGAAATGCGCGACAAAGCGATGAGCCATCTCAAGGCGGGCGGTTTGATTGCGCTTTTCCCATCAGGGGTGGTCGCCGCCGCAAAAACCGCCTTCGGCCCTGCGGTTGAGGCGGAATGGAATGTGTTTACCGCAAAGATGATCCGCACATCGGGGGCAACAATTTTGCCGCTCAATTTCCCTGGATCAAATTCGCGGTGGTATCAAATTGCCAATCGGATTTCGCCCATTTTGCGGCAGGGTCTTTTGCTGCATGAGGTGGCCCATGCGTTTGATAAACCGCAGGCCCCTGTAATCGGGCACCCGATCCTACCAGAAGACTGGAAGGAGGCCAGCGCCTCCCCGCGTCAATTTATGGCCGATTTGCGGGCGCATGTGTTGTCTTTGAAAGACAACCCTGACGCGCGATTTATGTCTAGGCCCTAGCGGGTGGGCACGGGCACTTCGCCCCGATAATCGTAAAAGCCACGCTCGGTCTTGCGTCCCAGCCACCCTGCCTCGACATATTTGGTCAAAAGCGGGCAAGGCCGATATTTCGTATCGGCCAATCCATCATGTAAGACATTCATAATGGCAAGGCAGGTGTCCAAACCGATGAAATCCGCCAATTCAAGCGGCCCCATTGGATGATTGGCGCCAAGCTTCATCGACTCGTCAATTGATTGCACGCTGCCGACACCTTCATAGAGGGTATAAACCGCCTCGTTGATCATCGGCATCAGGATGCGATTAACGATGAACGCAGGAAAATCTTCTGCTGTGGCCGATGTTTTCCCAAGGCGATCCACGACCGCCTTACAGGCCGTAAAGGTTTCGTCATCTGTTGCGATGCCGCGGATCAGTTCAACCAACTGCATCACGGGCACAGGGTTCATAAAGTGGAACCCCATAAATTTCTCAGGCCGATCCGTACGACTGGCCAAGCGCGTGATGGAGATAGAGGAGGTGTTGGATGTCAAAATCGTATGCGGCTGCAAATGTGGAAGCAGATCTTCGAAGATGGCTTGCTTCACAGTTTCGCGTTCGGTCGCGGCCTCGATGACGAGATCAGTTTTGCCCAAGTCAGAGAGGTGCAATGTCGTATGGATGCGCGCCAAGGCACTTGCCTTATCTGCGGCCGAGATTTTCTCGCGGCTCACTTGGCGCTCAAGGTTGCGGTCAATCAGCGCTACGCCCTTGTCCAACTGATCTTGGCTGACATCGTTCAGCCAGATTTCATAACCTGCCAAGGCGCAGACATGCGCGATGCCATTGCCCATCTGGCCTGCGCCTACGATGCCGATTTTGCTGATTTCCATCGCTGAACCTTTGTCTTGAAAACGCGTGGTCTTTGCACGCCGCACCATAAAAGGCGAAGCCCCAAAGACACAAGCCGTAACCGCGCAAAAGCGGTGCAGCAGTTGAGAATGCAAAGCTGCAGGATCATTCAAAAATCAACATAAAATCTCGTAAAATCTGATGGTTAGGGAATTCGTAAGAGGCTTTGGCCATTCTTTCTCTTGGGTGAGACGAATCAAGGTGGGAGCAGGCAATGAGCTTTGCCTTCAAGGGGCATGGCCCCCTCGATTATAAACTTGTGACCTATGAGGGGTCACAGATGCGGTTTCGTGGGCCGCAAATTGATCTAACCAAGCCGTTTTTGCTGTGTTTGGGCGGCTCTGAGACATTCGGCAAATTCGTGCCGCAGCCCTATCCTGACCGCTTGTCGGCGATGTTGGGGCGCCCCGTGGCGAATATGGCCGCAATGAATGCGGGGTTGGAATTGGCGCTTGGCGATGGAGCTATCGCCGATGCGATGAGTAGGGCCGAGGCGATTGTGTTGCAAATTACAGGTGCGCATCACCTGACCAACCGCTTTTATCAGGTGCATCCACGCCGCAATGATAGGTTCCTGCAACCCTCTGACATATTGCGGGTAATCTATCGCGAGGTTGATTTCACGGATTTCCACTTCTCGCGCCATATGTTGGAACATCTTTTAACCTATTCCGAAGATCGGTTTCAGATCGTTGTTGATGAATTAAAGATGGCTTGGATGGCGCGTATGCGCAGCCTTTTGAACCGCGCCATTTGCCCAGTTCACTTGCTATGGATCGGGCACCGCCCGCCTGCGGAAACGGGCTATTGTCGTGAGTTGGGGTCAGACCCGCTATTTGTCACCAAAGGAATGTTGGAAGAAATAGCCGCCCAAGCGGCCTCATTGACGATCTGCGTGACAACGCGTGAGGAGCAACAAAAACCAACGCGGGGTATGTTCTTTGGATTGGGAGAAGAGAAAATAGCGCGCGCTTTGCTTGGGCCTGATATCCATGTCCGCGCGGCGCGTAACCTCTCAGAGAAAATCCTCAAGCTTTAGAAAAAACAAAACCCGCGCCACCAATTCGGGGCGCGGGTCTTTAGAGCCAAGTTTGATTGGATCAGAGCTTGCCTGTCAATTCAGGCACGACATCAAACAAATCCCCAACCAGTCCGTAATCCGCCACTTGGAAGATGGGGGCTTCTTCGTCTTTGTTGATTGCCACAATCACCTTGCTGTCTTTCATACCCGCAAGGTGCTGAATGGCACCTGAGATACCAACGGCGACATAGAGATCCGGCGCGACAACCTTACCCGTCTGGCCCACCTGCCAATCATTGGGGGCGTAGCCAGAATCGACAGCAGCACGGCTTGCGCCAACCGCAGCGCCCAGCTTGTCGGCCAGTCCTTCAATGAGGGCGAATTGTTCTTGGCTGCCAACCCCGCGACCGCCCGAAACAACGATCCCTGCAGAGGTCAGTTCGGGACGATCCGAAGCAGCCACCTTATCCTCAACCCATTGGGACAGGCCTGTTGTGGCGGCGGTGCCAAGGGCCTCAACAGGGGCCGAGTTGCCAGTGGCGGCGGCATCGAACCCTGCGGTGCGGATGGTCATGACCTTCACGCTATCGTTTGATTTTACCGTTTGGATGGCGTTGCCCGCGTAAATGGGGCGCTCGAACGTGTCGGCATCCACAACGCCCACAACTTCGGAAATGATCATCACATCCAGCAAAGCGGCCACACGGGGCAGCACGTTTTTTGCGTCCGAGGTCGCCGCAGCAGCAATATGGCTATAGCCGCCCGCCATCGATACGATCAAATCGGCAACGGGTTCGGCCAATATGTGGCAAAAGCCGTGATCGCCCGCAAAGATTACCTTGGATGCGCCTGCAAGGGTCGCGGCCTCTGCAGCAGCGGCATCGCCACCTTCGCCTGCAACCAGAATATGAACATCGCCCAAGCCAGATACGGCTGTTAGGGCCTTGGACACCTGATCAACGGCAAGCTGACCGTTGGTGACATCTGCAAGAAGAAGAACCGCCATCAGATTACCCCCGCTTCGTCTTTAAGTTTCGAGATAAGCTCTTCAACCGAAGCCACCTTGATGCCCGCTTTGCGGGTTTCTGGCTCGGTCGTTTTGATCACTGTCAAACGCGGGGTCACATCCACGCCGTAATCTGCCGCCGTTTTTTCATCGAGGGGCTTTTTCTTCGCCTTCATGATGTTTGGCAGTGACGCGTAACGCGGCTCGTTCAAGCGCAGGTCAACTGTGACGATTGCGGGCATTTTGACCTTAATTGTCTGCAAGCCGCCATCAACCTCGCGGGTCACAGTGGCGCTGTCGCCCTCGACCTCAAGGGCAGAGGCGAAGGTGGCTTGGCTCCATCCCAGAAGGGCGGCAAGCATCTGACCGGTTGCGTTCATGTCATTGTCGATGGCCTGCTTGCCTGCAATCACAAGGCTTGGGCCCTCGTCCGCAATCACAGCTTTCAGGATTTTGGCAACGGCCAGAGGCTCGATATCCTGATGCACATCATCGGCGGCTTCTACAAGGATCGCGCGATCTGCCCCCATGGCCAAAGCGGTGCGCAATGTGTCTTGCGCCTGTTTGACGCCGATGGACACAACCACCACTTCCTCAGCCTTGCCCGCTTCTTTCAGGCGGATTGCCTGTTCCACGGCAATCTCGTCAAACGGGTTCATCGACATTTTCACATTGGCGAGATCAACACCCGAGCCATCCGCTTTGACACGAACTTTTACGTTATAGTCGATCACGCGCTTGACCGGCACCAGAATTTTCATCCGCACGTTCTCCAGTTAAAGCATTTCGATCACGCGCCGCGGCGCGATTATTCAGACGCTGTTGTAATCGCTGATTCCCTGCGGCAACAGACCAAAAGCGGCATCTGAGACGCTCTAACGCGGCGCTGCTCTCGAGAAAACTAATTTTAAAGGCTTGTTTGCGGTAACCTACTCAGCCTCGCGATTGGCGCCTGGTGTCCACAAAATATCGGCTTTGCCACCCTCATTGGCCACGCGACCCGCAACGAAGAACCAATCAGAGAGGCGGTTTAGATATTTCACCGCCATAGGGTTGACCGATTCCATCGTTGCCAATTCCACGCAATTGCGCTCGGCGCGGCGGCAGACGGTGCGACACATGTGCAGATGTGCCGACAAGGCGGTGCCACCTGGCAAAATGAAACTGCGCAGAGGCTCCAAATCGGCGTTCATCTTGTCGATTTCTTTTTCCAAACGCGTCACTTGCGCCTCAACAATGCGTAGGGCGGGATAGGGGCGTTCGGCGTCTTTCTCGATATTAGGGGTGCAAAGATCAGCCCCTAGGTCGAAAAGATCGTTCTGGATGCGGGCAAGATGCGCACTCATCTCGTCACTGGCTTCAAGCCGCGCGATGCCCAAGGTCGCGTTTAACTCGTCCACCGTTCCATATGCTGTGACGCGCATGGAATGTTTCGCCACGCGGCTGCCATCACCCAAGGCGGTTTCACCGTCATCACCTGTTTTTGTGTAAATTTTGTTCAAAACGACCATGGGTCTGCTCCCTTAATTGGCTGCCTAGCCGCGCAAAATGACAAAAAGAACGATCAAAATCACCGCCACAAATTGTGCGATGATACGGGCTTGCATGAATTTATTGGATTGCTTCGCGCTTTCGGCGGTGCCTTTGCGGAAGGAATTAATGCCAAGAAACAAGATCGCCACAACGACCAGACAGGCCAAGGCGACAACAATAAAAAGCGGGTCGTTGATCATTTGGGTTTCCCTTCGGTCGTGGCGGTCTGTGATAGGCCACAGCTAGGGCGTTTTTCACAGAGGCGAATTATTTTTGCTAGAGGGCAAGGGACGGATGCGGCAATCTCACCCTTTTGCGATCAGCCAATCAAGGGCGCGGGTCGGTAACACCCGTTTAGCGGTCGACATGAAATAGCTTGGCGTTGTGATGTAATAGCGCGGCTTGGGGCGTGATGCCTCAAGCGCATGAACAAGCTTCTTCAGAACCGCCTCGGGGGGCAGTTCAAACGGGTCAGGCCCACGCTCCTCATAAAGGCGTTTCAACAAGCCGTTGCGATATTGATCCGCGCGTGCAGAATTTTCCCAATCAATCCATTTTTCGAAAAGCGGAATAGAATTCTGTCGGATTTTCGAGGTGACGGGCCCCGTGTTCAATGTGCTGATGCTGATATTTGTATCCCGCATCTCAAGGCGCAGCGTGTCGGTCAGCCCTTCAAGCGCGAATTTGGTCGACACATAGGCCGCGCGCCATTTCAAGGTCACAAGCCCTAAGATAGACGAATGTTGCACGATGCGGCCATGCCCCTGTGCGCGCATCACAGGGATCACGCGGCGCGTCAGATCATGAACGCCAAAGACATTGGTTTCGAAAATCTCGGCCAAAGCGCCGCGCGGCAAATCTTCGACTGCACCGGGGATGCCAAAGGCCCCGTTTGAGAAGAGCGCATCAAGGGTGCCGCCCGTCATCTCAAGGCAGTTTGCAAGCCCTGTCTCCACAGATGCAGGGTCGGCGTAATCCAATTGCACGGCCTCGAACCCATCGGCGCGCAGCGCCGCAACATCCGCCGCTTTGCGAGCGCTTGCGATCACCCGCCAACCGCGTGCCCGCAACCCACGCGCGCAGCACGCCCCAATGCCTGACGAACAGCCTGTTATCAGAATAGATTTTGTCATGGTCTTTGCCTTTGCCCTGTCGCAGCCTTTGCTATGTGTGACGCACAAAATGCGCAATCACGGATCACTGCGGCGGCCTGCTATTCTGGCGATCTGGGGCAAAAAACCGCGCAGGCGAGGAATAATTTATCGCAATGGGCGCACGGGGCGCTTGTTTGGTCGGGGCAATTTGCCTATCAGGTTGTGCAATGAGCGAGCAGAATGACAGTTTTGACGAGAAGCGGGAAGTTGAACCGCTCAGCCGTGCCATTGGCACGCGCTATCTGCAATATGCGCTGTCCACCATCATGCATCGCGCCCTGCCTGATGCGCGTGATGGCCTGAAACCCGTTCATCGCCGCATCCTGTTTGCAATGCGCGAGTTGCGTTTGGCCTCGAACGGGGGCTTCCGTAAATCTGCGAAAATCTCGGGCGATGTGATGGGGAATTACCACCCACATGGCGATGCCGCGATTTATGACGCAATGGCGCGCTTGGCCCAAGATTTTAACCTGCGCTATCCACTGGTTGATGGTCAGGGAAATTTTGGAAATATTGATGGCGATAACCCCGCGGCAAGCCGATATACTGAGGCGCGCATGACCGCGATGGCCGAGGCGCTGCTTGAAGGGTTGGATGAAAACGCCGTTGATTTCCGCCCCAATTACGATGGCACCTTGACGGAACCCGAGGTTCTGCCCGCAGCCTTCCCCAATCTTTTGGCCAACGGGGCGAGCGGGATTGCGGTGGGCATGGCCACAAACATTCCTCCGCATAATTTGGACGAGCTTATCGCCGCATGTTTGCATTTGATCAAAACCCCAGATGCCCGCGATGAAACACTTTTGAATTATATCCAAGGCCCCGATTTCCCCACAGGCGGCGTGATTGTCGAGCCGCGTGATAGTATCGCGGAAACATATCGCACGGGCCGTGGCGCGTTTCGCTTGCGTGCAAAATGGGAGGTCGAGGATCAAGGCCGCGGATCATGGGTGATCGTGGTTACAGAAATCCCGTTTCAGGTTCAAAAATCCAAGCTGATCGAAAAGCTAGCTGAACTGATCCAAACGAAAAAAGTGCCGATTTTGGCGGATCTTCGGGATGAATCGACGGAAGATATTCGCATCGTGCTTGAGCCGCGCTCGCGCAATGTAGACCCAGAAGTTTTGATGGGGATGCTGTTCCGCAATTCAGACCTTGAGACGCGGTTTTCGCTGAATATGAATGTGCTGATCGATGGGCGCGTGCCCAAAGTGTGCAGCCTTAAGGAAGTGCTGCGCGCCTTCCTCGACCATCGCCGCGATGTGTTGATCCGCCGTTCCGAGCATCGCATGGCAAAAATCGATCACCGCTTAGAGGTTCTTGAAGGCTTTCTGATCGCCTTCCTCAACCTTGACCGCGTGATTGATATTATCCGCTATGACCAAGACCCCAAAGCTGCATTGATGCGCGAAGATTGGTCACGCACATTCGTGCGCGCCACCTCCGAATTGGATTATCAGACCCCGCCCGAAGGCGAGGGTGAACTGACCGAAACGCAAACCGATGCCATTCTCAACATGCGTCTGCGCAGTCTGCGCCGACTGGAGGAGATGGAATTACAGCGCGAACGTGACGCGCTGATGGAGGAACGTGCGGGCCTAGAGGATTTGTTGGAAACCGAAAGCCTGCAATGGGCGCGGATTGCCGATGAATTGCGTGAATTCCGCAAGAAATGTGGCGCAAGTGCCGAAGGTGGCGCACGCCGCACCGCCTTTGCCGAAGCGGGCGAGATTGAAGATGTGCCGCTTGAGGCGATGATTGAGCGCGAACCGATTACGGTGGTGTGTTCAGCCATGGGATGGGTGCGGGCGGTCAAAGGCCATGTTGATCTTGGCACAGAGATGAAGTTCCGCGATGGCGATGCGGGCCGTTTCCTGTTCCATGCGGAAACAACCGATAAGTTGCTGGCTTTTGCCTCCAACGGACGTTTCTACACGATCCAAGCCTCAAACCTGCCTGGCGGGCGCGGCTTGGGCGAACCTTTGCGCCTGATGGTAGATTTGCCCAATGAGGCCGAGATTTTGGCGTTCTTCCCCTATCGTGAGGGGCAGAAATTGCTTTTGGCCTCCAGTGCGGGGGATGGGTTCCTCGTTGCTGAAGATGAGGTTTTGGCGCAGACGCGCACAGGGCGGCAAGTCTTGAACCTGCGCGAAGGTGTGCGCGCGGTTGTCTGCCATAGATTGGCGGCAGAGGATGATCACATCGCCGTTGTCGGTGAAAATCGCAAAGTGCTGATCTTCCCTCTTGACGAACTGCCCGAACTTGGGCGCGGTAAAGGTGTGCGGCTGCAAAAATACAAAGATGGCGGTTTGGTCGATGCGCGTGGCTTGCGTTTGGCCGATGGTCTAAGTTGGTCTGATCCTGCGGGGCGCACCCGCACGGAAACAGAACTTGCCGATTGGATTGGCAAACGGGCCACGGCAGGGCGCATGGCACCGCGCGGTTTCCCAAGGGATAACCGCTTTACATAACCGCTTTGACAACACTGGGGGTCTGTCATGCGATTTTTAACATTCTCAAGGCGCGGTGTTACGGCGGGAATGATATCCCTGCTGCTACTTGGTTGCGCAGCCCCCGATCCTTTGGGTCAGGCGCAAATCCCGATGGGGGATTTTGCCTTGGGGTTCAATATTGTTGTCGCTGATAATATGCAGCAAGTCCCCCCCTCACGCGATGCTACACCCGAAGAGTGGATTGCGGTGATCTCCTCAGAGATTGATCGCCGATTTGGGGCCTATGAGGGGGATAAGCTCTACCATATTGCGCTGAGTGTAGATGCCTATTCTCTGGCCCCTCCTGGTATTCCCGTCCTTCTCAGCCCAAAATCGGTTTTGGTGATTTCTGCCAATATTTGGGACGATGCGGCAGGGGTGAAATTGCATGAGGCACCCAACCAAATCACCATTTTTGAGGGCGCGTCACCCGATACGATATTTGGGTCGGGCTTCACCCGTGACCGCGAAGAACAGATGCAGATTTTGGCCCGCAACGCGGCCAAGCGTGTGCAGGCATGGATGCTTGAAAATCCGCAATGGTTTGGCATTGACCCCGATGCGGCAAATGCGGCGCTTGAGGGGTTAGATGTGCCCCCCGATCCTTTGGCTGAGGCGGATCTTACTGCCCTTGAGCTGCCCGAAATGGCCGTGGCAGAAACCAGTGCCACGCCAACTGTCACGCCCGTTCCACGTCCTACGCCCTAACCCAGTTTGCAACCATGGGCTGAATGGTCTGAATGTCGTCTTGATTTTTTGTCTCAAGCCTCGTAACGAGCGCGCGTGTTGAACTCGGGCACAGATTTTGCCCCCCAAAAAATGAGGCGCCAGGGCTATGGCAAAGGAAAAGTTTGAACGTAATAAGCCGCACGTGAACATTGGCACGATTGGTCACGTTGACCACGGCAAGACGACACTGACAGCGGCGATCACGAAGTATTTTGGTGATTTCAAGGCGTATGATCAGATTGACGGCGCCCCTGAAGAGAAGGCGCGCGGGATCACGATTTCGACTGCGCACGTTGAGTATGAGACAGATGCGCGTCACTACGCGCATGTGGACTGCCCTGGTCACGCTGACTATGTGAAGAACATGATCACCGGTGCGGCACAGATGGACGGCGCGATCTTGGTTGTGAACGCGGCGGATGGCCCTATGCCACAGACGCGCGAGCACATTTTGCTTGGTCGTCAGGTTGGTATCCCTGCGATGGTTGTTTACATGAACAAAGTCGATCAGGTTGATGACGAAGAGTTGTTGGAACTTGTTGAGATGGAAATCCGCGAGCTTCTGTCTTCTTACGACTTCCCTGGCGATGACATTCCTGTTGTTAAAGGGTCTGCTTTGGCGGCGATGGAAGGCCGTGACGCAGAGATTGGTGAGAACTCGATCCGCGCGTTGATGGAAGCTGTTGACAGCTACATCCCAACGCCTGCACGCGCAGTTGACCAGCCATTCTTGATGCCAATTGAAGACGTGTTCTCGATTTCTGGCCGCGGCACAGTTGTGACGGGCCGTGTTGAGCGTGGTGTGATCAATGTGGGTGACGAGATTGAGATCGTTGGTATCCGCGACACCTCCAAGACGACCTGCACAGGCGTTGAGATGTTCCGCAAGCTGCTTGACCGTGGTGAAGCGGGCGACAATATCGGCGCGCTTCTGCGTGGTGTTGACCGTGAGGGCGTTGAGCGTGGTCAGGTTCTCTGCAAGCCAGGTTCTGTGAAGCCACACACGAAGTTCGAAGCTGAGGCCTATATCCTCACGAAGGAAGAAGGTGGTCGTCACACCCCATTCTTCGCGAACTACCGTCCTCAGTTCTACTTCCGCACCACGGACGTTACCGGCACTGTGACCCTGCCTTCTGGCACGGAAATGGTTATGCCCGGCGACAACCTGAAGTTCGAAGTCGAGCTGATCGCCCCCATCGCGATGGAAGATGGTCTGCGCTTCGCCATCCGCGAAGGCGGCCGCACAGTCGGCGCAGGCGTGGTCTCCAAAATCATCGCTTAATCGCTAGCGATTTTCTAAACTCAAAGAAAGCCGCGCCTTCGGGGGCGGCTTTTTTCATTAAAGCTGTGCGGTATTGTGACCTACTTTGTGATCTGCTGCGAGCGCCTCGGCATCCATGAAGGATTGCAGTCTTTCGGCCAGTGCGGCGGTCTCGGCCTCCGAGAGCTTCGGGGGCACAGTCTCCTCCCAAACCCGCCAACGCAGATGCAGTTTGGTAAAGGGCAGCGGAAAGATCAGCCGATCCCATGTTGGCCAAATGAGATAATGTTTGGCTGAAAACGTAAAACTGACCACGGGCACTTGGGCGGAGCGCGCCCATTGGATCGGGGTTGATTTTGCGACCCGCGCAGGCCCGCGTGGCCCATCTGGCGAGACACCAATCGAGATGCCCTCGCGCAACCCTTTTAGGATGAGGCGCATTTCAGCGGCCCCAAGGATACCGCGCGGCATTGGCACGCTTTCATAGCCGAAATGGCGGTGGATATGGCCCACCAACCGCCCCGCCCGTGCATCAGACGTCAGGCTGCGACAGCGATATTTAGAAAGATCAAACATAAAGGGCGTCATCATCAGCCGTTGATGCCAACAAACGATGATCACAGCGCCATGGGTGGCCAATGCCGCCTCAACCTGTGACCAACCCTCTTCCTCGCGGCGCGAGGTTATGCGCACCAACCGCGCCCATGCCCCAAAAACCGCTGCAACCGCGCGATTTGCAAAGGCGGAATTTGCGATCCTTTTGCGTAGGGCTGTGGCGGTCTTGGTCATAGCTAGGTTCCTTCGCGCAAACTGTCCCGCCGTGCAAGCGCCAAGCGGAAGATAAACCATGGAAATCTGCGCAGCCTTCCTCTTGCATTGGGGGCCAAGCCCCGCTATCAGCATGCACGGCCTTAGGGGTATAGCTCAGTTGGTAGAGCAACGGATTCCAAATCCGTAGGCCGCGGGTTCGAATCCTGCTGCCCCTGCCACTTTCCCGATTATCAACCTTGGACTGCACATAGCGCGCTTCGCGGCTTGCATCATCGGGCGCGCTTGCCTATATCAGCCCACAATCGAAAAAGGTAAAAGACCATGGCCAACCCGATCCAATTTGTTCAACAAACCCGCGCCGAGATCGCCAAGATCGTTTGGCCGACCCGCCGCGAGCTTGTGACCACCACCGCGATGGTATTCGCGATGGCGGTTTTGGCGGCGTTGTTCTTTTTCATGGTCGATTGGCTGATCCGCCAAGGTTTGGAATTGCTGCTGACGGCGGTAGGCTAAGACCCTTGAACCCTTGATTTTCCCTATTTCGGGGGGTAGGGGGACGGAGAATATTTCCCGGCGGCGTGTATCGATTCGAGATACACGCTGATTTTTTGTTTCGGGACGGCACGCGCGGCATGATGCCAAGCTGTTGGACACTAAAATAACTGGCGCGCGGTCGCGCCTTATGTCGAGGATGGAAGAAGCGGATGGCGAAACGGTGGTATTCGGTGAGCGTGCTGTCAAATTTTGAGAAGCGCATCGCCGAGCAGATCAGAAACGCCGTGGCCGAAAAGGGCCTCGAGGATGAGATCGAAGAAGTTCTCGTTCCTGAAGAGGAAGTGATCGAGATTCGCCGTGGCAAGAAAGTCACCGTCCCGCGCCGCTTTATGCCTGGTTATGTTCTGGTGCGCATGGAATTGACCGACCGCGCCTATCATGCTGTGTCTTCGATCCCGCGCGTCACAGGGTTCCTTGGGCCGCAGGGCCGCCCCATGCCGATGCGCGATGATGAAGTGAACGCGATCCTAAACCGTGTCGAAGAGGGCGAGGCCAGCCCCCGCTCGACCATCACCTTTGATGTTGGTGAAAAGGTTAAGGTTAATGACGGGCCGTTTGAAGATTTCGATGGCATGGTCGAAGAAGTTGATGATGAGAACCAGCGCCTCAAGGTGACGGTCTCGATTTTCGGGCGCGCAACGCCCGTGGAATTGGAATTCACGCAGGTGTCGAAAACCGCCTGATGTGGGTGCGGCGCGCAGGCGCCGCTCATTCGTGGGAGGCAGGATCATGCGCGCATGATGTGCCGAACCACGCTAGCGACTGGGAGAGGGACGCGTCCCGATCCTGATAGGGTGCAGCCAAGCTGTGCCGATGAAAAAAAGGAGAGGCCAGATGGCCAAGAAACTTGCTGGAACGATGAAGCTGCAGATCCCTGCAGGTCAAGCTAACCCATCCCCACCTGTTGGCCCTGCATTGGGTCAGCGCGGGATTAACATCATGGAATTCTGCAAGGCGTTCAACGCCAAGACCGCAGATATGGAGCAAGGCGCCCCTTGCCCCACAGTGATCACCTATTACCAAGACAAATCTTTTGCGATGGAAATCAAGACGCCGCCTGCGTCTTATTACCTGAAAAAGGCCGCAGGTTTGAAATCTGTTGGCAAGCGCAACCGCCCACGCGGTGCCGAAAATCCTGGTCGTGAGACCATTGCAACTGTGACTGTTGCTCAGGTTCGTGAAATCGCTGAAGCCAAGATGAAAGACCTCAGTGCGAACGATGTTGAAGCGGCAATGAAAATCATCCTCGGCTCTGCAAAGTCGATGGGTATCGAGGTGAAAGGGTAAGTTATGGGCAAGATTGGTAAGCGCGTAACGGCAGCCCGTGCCGCCTTCGCAGGAAAAGAAGACATCACAATCGAAGAAGCCGTTGAGCTGATCAAAGCCAATGCTTCGGCAAAATTCGATGAATCGGTTGATATCTCGATGAACTTGGGCGTTGACCCTCGTCACGCTGACCAAATGGTGCGCGGCACAGTGACCTTGCCAAATGGCACAGGCAAATCTGTGCGTGTTGCGGTTTTCGCACGCGGCCCTAAGGCAGATGAAGCCAAGGCTGCAGGCGCGGATATCGTTGGCGCGGAAGACCTGATGGAAATCGTTCAGGGCGGCAAGATCGAGTTTGATCGCTGCATCGCAACCCCTGACATGATGCCAATCGTGGGCCGTTTGGGTAAGGTTCTTGGGCCTCGTAACCTGATGCCAAACCCAAAAATCGGCACTGTGACCATGGACGTTAAAGAGGCCGTAGAAGCGGCCAAAGGCGGTCAGGTTCAGTTCAAGGTCGAGAAGGCGGGCATCGTTCATTGTGCGGTTGGCAAAGCCAGCTTTGACGCAGCGAAACTGGCGGAAAATATCCGCGCCTTTGTTGACGCTGTATCGAAGTCCAAGCCAGCAGGCGCAAAAGGCACATATTTGAAGCGTATCACGCTCAGCTCCACCATGGGGCCTGGTGTGTCGGTTAGCGTTGAAAGCGCGACCAACGCGTAAACAGTTTTGGCCCTCTCTGTGCGAGGGGGCCGAAAGCCGCGGGGTTTGACCGCAACAACTCGGGTGGGGCAACTTTGGTCACAAAGTGGTGTTCCCTCTTGGGTTTCTTTGCGTTCTGTCGTATGGCCCCGTTTCGACCCGTGTCTGCGATTCGCTCGTGGGCGCGGTCACCTGTCCGAGACGGAGGGTGGGCGCATGCCCGTAAATCCTTCCTGAGATGGGAAACGAGTTTCGGATTTCCGCAAGGCCGCCGCGCCTTCGGGCGGTCTGGCTCGGGCCCCTCACTTGGACCCGAAGAGGTAGGGAAACCTGCCAAACTTGAGCCGGGGGGTGACCCCCTAATTGGAGTAGAACTGTGGATAGAGCCCAGAAAGAGAGAGTGGTCGAGGAACTCGGCCAAATCTTTGAAAGCTCTGGCGTTGTCGTGGTGTCTCACTACGCGGGCCTCACGGTTGCTGAGATGCAAGACCTGCGCGCGAAAATGCGCGAAGCTGGTGGGTCTGTACGCGTCGCCAAGAACAGGCTCGCCAAGATCGCCCTTCAAGGAACGCCTGCCGAAGGCATTGCCGACCTGATGACGGGTATGACTGTGTTGTCCTATTCCGAGGATCCTGTGGCTGCGGCCAAGGTTGCCGAGGACTACGCCAAGGCGAATGCTAAATTCGTTATCATTGGCGGTGCTATGGGCGGCACTGTGCTTGATCAAGCTGGCGTTAAAGCCGTTGCGTCCATGCCATCCCGTGAGGAGCTTATTGCTTCGATCGTGGGCTGCATTGGGGCACCTGCTTCCAACATCGCTGGCGCAATTGGCGCACCTGCTTCGAATATTGCGAGCATCCTTTCGACCATCGAAGAGAAGGCCGAAGCCGCATAATGCAACCTTGAGACCCGTTATGTTTGGCTATGCCGCATGATGTTGGATCACAAATTTAGATACGGAAACCGAAAAATGGCTGATATCAAAAAACTTGCCGAAGAGATCGTGGGCTTGACCCTTCTCGAAGCACAAGAACTGAAGAACTACCTCAAAGACGAATATGGCATCGAGCCTGCTGCAGGCGGCGCTGTCATGATGGCAGGCCCTGCTGCTGGTGGTGACGCCGGCGCAGCTGCTGAAGAGAAAACCGAATTTGACGTTATCCTGAAATCTGCTGGCGGCAATAAAATTGCTGTCATCAAAGAAGTTCGCGGCATCACAGGTCTTGGCCTCGTTGAAGCGAAGAACCTCGTTGAAGCAGGTGGCAAGGCCGTCAAAGAAGGCGTTGCAAAAGCAGAAGCAGACGACATCAAAGCCAAGCTCGAAGCAGCTGGCGCAGAAGTCGAACTCAAGTAATCATGGAAGGAATGCGCGTGGCGCATTCCCCATGTTGCGATGTGGCTGGGCGGGTTTTTCCTGTCCAGCCATCCTCACCTAGATGAGGGCCTTGGTGGCCAAGACCTTCTTCTAGGTGTGGTGCAGGATCGGGAGCTTGCCGGTGGGACGGCAGGCATGAATGGATCCTCCATCCGCTTGTTTCAAAGCCCCCCGTGCCGTGGCCCCGACGGTGCGCGTGGAGCGAAAGAAACGAAAGGTGTATCAGAGCATGGCTCAGACCTACGCAGGCCAGAAGCGCATTCGCAAATTCTATGGCAAAATCCGTGAAGTATTGGAAATGCCGAACCTCATCGAGGTTCAGAAATCTTCCTATGACCTTTTCCTGAAATCAGGCGACCAAGACACGCCTTTGGATGGTGAAGGCATCAAGGGTGTTTTCCAGTCGGTTTTCCCGATCAAAGATTTCAATGAAACTTCGGTTTTGGAATTCGTGAAATACGAATTGGAAGCCCCGAAGTTTGATGTCGAGGAATGCCAAAGCCGCGATTTGACTTATGCTGCGCCGCTCAAGGTGACCTTGCGTTTGATCGTATTTGATGTTGATGAGGATACGGGCGCAAAATCCGTCAAAGACATCAAAGAGCAAGATGTGTTCATGGGCGATATGCCTTTGATGACGCCAAACGGCACGTTCATCGTGAACGGCACCGAGCGCGTGATCGTCAGCCAAATGCACCGTTCCCCTGGTGTGTTCTTCGACCATGACAAAGGCAAAACCCATTCTTCGGGCAAGCTTTTGTTTGCTTGCCGCATCATCCCTTATCGCGGCTCTTGGTTGGATTTCGAGTTTGACGCCAAGGACATCGTATTTGCGCGCATTGACCGCCGCCGCAAATTGCCAGTGACCACGCTGCTTTATGCACTTGGTTTGGATCAAGAAGGCATCATGGATGCCTATTATGACACTGTGATGTTCCGCTCTGTTAAGAACAAAGGTTGGGCAACCAAGTTCTTCCCCGAGCGCGTGCGCGGCACCCGTCCTACATTTGATCTTGTTGATGCAGCCACGGGTGAAGTCATCGCTGAAGCAGGCAAGAAGATCACCCCGCGCGCTGTGAAGCAGCTGATTGATGAGGGTAAAGTCTCCGAGCTGTTGGTGCCTTTCGATCACATCGTGGGCCGCTTTGTTGCGAAGGATATCATCAACGAAGAAACTGGCGCGATTTATGTCGAAGCTGGGGACGAGTTGACATGGGAAACCGACAAGGATGGCAATGTCACGGGCGGCACGCTGAAGGATCTGATGGATGCGGGCATCACCGACATCCCAATTCTCGACATCGATAACATCAATGTTGGCGCCTATATCCGCAACACCATGGCGGTGGATAAGAACATGAACCGCGAAGGCGCGTTGATGGATATCTATCGGGTCATGCGCCCAGGCGAGCCGCCAACCGTTGAAGCGGCAAGCGCCCTCTTTGACACGCTGTTCTTCGACAGCGAGCGCTATGATCTGTCTGCCGTTGGTCGCGTTAAGATGAACATGCGCCTCGATCTCGATGCGCCTGACACAACCCGCATTCTGCGCCGCGAAGATATCGTTGCCTGCATCAAGGCCTTGGTTGAACTGCGCGATGGCAAGGGCGACATTGACGATATTGACCATTTGGGCAACCGCCGCGTGCGTTCGGTGGGTGAATTGATGGAGAACCAGTATCGCGTGGGTCTGCTTCGTATGGAGCGCGCGATCAAGGAACGTATGTCTTCGGTCGAAATCGACACTGTGATGCCACAGGATTTGATCAACGCGAAACCCGCTGCTGCGGCTGTTCGCGAATTCTTTGGCTCAAGCCAGTTGTCTCAGTTCATGGACCAGACCAACCCACTGTCGGAAGTCACCCATAAGCGCCGCTTGTCGGCTCTTGGGCCTGGCGGTCTGACGCGCGAGCGCGCAGGGTTCGAGGTTCGTGACGTTCACCCAACCCATTACGGTCGTATGTGCCCGATTGAAACGCCCGAAGGGCCGAATATTGGTCTGATCAACTCGCTTGCGACCTTCGCACGGGTGAACAAATACGGCTTCATCGAAACCCCATATCGCCGCGTTGTGGACACCAAAGTGACCGATGAGGTCGTCTACATGTCCGCGACCGAAGAAATGCGCCACACAGTTGCGCAGGCCAACGCGACTTTGGACGCAAGCGGCAAGTTCATCAATGATCTGGTGAACACCCGTCAATCAGGCGAATACACGCTTGCACCGCGCGATCAGGTTGACCTGATTGACGTATCGCCCAAGCAGTTGGTTTCGGTTGCTGCCTCGCTCATTCCATTCTTGGAAAACGATGACGCGAACCGCGCTTTGATGGGCTCAAACATGCAACGTCAGGCGGTTCCGCTGTTGCAAGCTGACGCGCCTTTCGTAGGCACAGGCATCGAAAGCGTTGTTGCACGCGATTCTGGTGCGGCGATCATGGCCAAACGTGGCGGGATCATCGACCAAG
Organism: Roseobacter sp. HKCCA2468; assembly: GCF_037805105.1. Taxonomy (NCBI): domain Bacteria; kingdom Pseudomonadati; phylum Pseudomonadota; class Alphaproteobacteria; order Rhodobacterales; family Roseobacteraceae; genus Roseobacter; species Roseobacter sp. HKCCA2468. Next base: position 12,701 of record NZ_JBBLYN010000002.1, on the reverse strand, counting down.
TGGATGCAGAACGTATCGTTGTGCGGGCCACCGAAGATCTGGAACTGGGCGATGCGGGCGTGGATATCTACCGCCTTCGTAAATTCCAGCGCTCAAACCAGAACACCTGCATCAACCAGCGCCCCTTGGTGAAAGTGGGCGATCGTGTTGGCAAAGGTGAAGTGATTGCCGATGGCCCCTCGACCGATATGGGCGAATTGGCCTTGGGTAAGAACGTGGTCGTGGCGTTCATGCCATGGAATGGCTACAACTACGAAGACTCGATCCTCATTTCCGAGCGCATCGTGCGTGATGACGTTTTCACCTCGATCCATATCGAGGAATTCGAAGTTGCTGCCCGTGACACCAAGCTTGGGCCTGAGGAAATCACCCGCGACATTCCAAACGTAGGGGAAGAAGCCCTTCGCAACCTCGATGAGGCGGGCATCGTCTATATCGGCGCCGAAGTTGGGCCGGGCGACATTCTTGTTGGTAAGATCACGCCAAAGGGTGAAAGCCCAATGACCCCAGAAGAAAAACTTTTGCGGGCGATCTTTGGCGAAAAAGCGTCTGATGTGCGTGATACATCTTTGCGCCTGCCACCGGGTGATTTCGGGACAGTCGTGGAAGTGCGCGTTTTCAACCGCCATGGTGTCGACAAGGACGAGCGTGCGCTGCAAATCGAGCGCGAGATTGTCGAGCGTCTGGCACGCGACCGCGATGACGAGTTGGCAATTCTTGAGCGCAACATCTATGCGCGCCTCAAGTCCATGCTGCTTGGCAAAACTGCGGTAAAAGGGCCAAAAGGCGTCAAAGCAGGGTCTGAGATCACGGAAGAGTTGCTTGAAACGCTCAGCCACGGCCAGTGGTGGCAGCTTGCCCTTGGTGATGAGAAAGACGCCGCTGAAGTAGAGGCGCTGAACCAACAGTTTGATGCACAGAAGCGCACCTTGGATCACCGTTTTGAGGATAAGGTCGAGAAAGTTCGCCGCGGCGATGACCTGCCTCCAGGCGTGATGAAAATGGTCAAAGTCTTTATCGCCGTGAAGCGCAAGCTTCAGCCAGGTGATAAGATGGCGGGCCGTCACGGCAACAAGGGTGTGATCTCGAAAGTGGTTCCGATGGAGGATATGCCTTTCCTTGCAGATGGCACCCCTGTCGATTTCGTTCTGAACCCTCTCGGCGTGCCTTCGCGTATGAACGTGGGTCAGATTTTGGAAACCCATATGGGTTGGGCCGCACGCGGTCTGGGTCTGAAGATTGACGAAGCCTTGGACGAATATCGCCGCTCTGGTGACATGACGCCTGTGCGCGATGCCCTTAAAATCGCTTATGGTGATGAGGTGTATGGCGAGGCCTTTGCCGATCTGGACGACACAGCATTGGTTGAGTCCGCTTCAACCGTGACCCGCGGTGTTCCGATTGCAACGCCTGTATTTGACGGTGCAAAAGAGGCCGATGTAAACGATGCGCTGACCCGCGCGGGCTTTGACACATCGGGCCAATCGGTTCTTTACGATGGCCGCACGGGTGAGCAATTCGCCCGTCCCGTCACCGTGGGTGTGAAATACCTGCTGAAACTGCATCACCTCGTGGATGACAAAATCCACGCGCGCTCGACAGGGCCATACAGCCTTGTCACCCAACAGCCACTCGGCGGTAAGGCGCAATTCGGTGGGCAGCGCTTTGGTGAGATGGAGGTCTGGGCTTTGGAGGCTTATGGCGCTGCATACACCTTGCAGGAAATGCTCACTGTTAAGTCGGATGACGTTGCAGGCCGCACCAAGGTCTATGAATCGATCGTCAAAGGCGAGGACAATTTCGAAGCAGGCGTGCCTGAATCGTTCAACGTTCTCGTCAAGGAAGTGCGTGGCCTCGGCCTCAACATGGAACTCCTGGATGCGGAGGATGAAGAGTAAGCGGTTGGCGGGGCCCGTCCCCGCCGCTGCCTGATCCCCCATCTCTCTGCCCGAATTCAAGGATTTGAAAATGAACCAGGAACTCACGAACAACCCGTTCAACCCGCTTGTCGCGCCAAAAGCGTTTGACGAGATCAAAGTTTCGCTTGCCAGCCCTGAGCGTATTCTCAGCTGGTCGTATGGCGAGATCAAAAAGCCTGAGACGATCAACTACCGCACCTTTAAGCCCGAGCGTGACGGCCTGTTCTGCGCGCGTATCTTTGGGCCTGTAAAAGATTACGAATGTCTGTGCGGCAAATATAAGCGCATGAAGTATCGTGGCGTTGTCTGCGAAAAATGCGGCGTTGAGGTGACCTTGCAAAAGGTGCGCCGCGAACGCATGGGCCATATCGAATTGGCTGCACCTGTTGCGCATATTTGGTTCCTGAAATCGCTGCCATCCCGCATTGGTCTGATGCTGGATATGACGCTGCGTGATCTGGAGCGGATCCTGTATTTCGAAAACTATGTGGTGATTGAGCCAGGTCTGACCGATCTGAGCTATGGTCAGCTCTTGTCCGAAGAAGAATTCTTGGACGCGCAGGACGCCTATGGGTCTGATGCGTTCCAAGCGAATATCGGCGCGGAAGCGATCCGCGAAATGCTTGCCAATATCGACCTTGAGGCTGAAGCAGCACAGTTGCGCGAAGACCTTAAGGAAGCCACTGGCGAATTGAAGCCGAAGAAGATCATCAAGCGCCTCAAGATTGTTGAGAATTTCATCGAGTCTGGCAACCGTCCAGAATGGATGGTGCTGACAGTGATCCCTGTGATCCCACCAGAATTGCGTCCGCTTGTGCCGCTTGACGGTGGTCGTTTCGCGACATCGGATTTGAACGATCTTTATCGCCGCGTGATCAACCGCAACAATCGTCTAAAGCGTCTGATCGAATTGCGCGCACCTGACATCATCATCCGCAACGAAAAGCGGATGTTGCAGGAATCTGTGGATGCGTTGTTTGACAATGGCCGCCGTGGTCGCGTGATCACAGGTGCCAACAAGCGCCCGCTGAAATCGCTGTCTGATATGCTCAAGGGCAAGCAGGGTCGTTTCCGTCAGAACCTTTTGGGTAAGCGGGTCGACTTCTCGGGTCGTTCGGTCATTGTGACGGGCCCAGAGTTGAAACTGCACCAGTGTGGCCTGCCAAAGAAAATGGCGTTGGAACTGTTCAAGCCGTTTATCTATTCGCGCCTTGAAGCCAAGGGCCTGTCTTCGACTGTCAAGCAAGCCAAGAAATTGGTTGAAAAAGAGCGCCCCGAAGTTTGGGATATCTTGGACGAAGTGATCCGCGAGCATCCCGTTCTTTTGAACCGCGCGCCGACCTTGCACCGCTTGGGCATTCAGGCATTCGAGCCTGTCTTGATTGAAGGTAAGGCTATTCAGCTGCACCCCTTGGTCTGTTCTGCGTTTAACGCAGACTTTGACGGCGACCAGATGGCCGTTCACGTTCCATTGAGCCTTGAAGCGCAGCTTGAAGCCCGCGTTTTGATGATGTCCACGAACAACGTTCTGTCGCCTGCAAACGGCGCGCCGATCATTGTTCCGTCTCAGGACATGGTTTTGGGTCTTTACTATGTGACCATGGAACGCGAAGGCATGAAGGGTGAAGGCATGTCCTTCTCCTCCATCGAGGAGGTCGAGCACGCTCTGACCGCAGGTGAGGTGCATCTGCACGCCAAAGTGACCGCGCGCATCAAGCAAATTGATGACGAGGGCAACGAGGTTTATCAGCGGTTTGAAACCACGCCTGGCCGCTTGCGCATTGGCGCGCTTCTGCCGCTAAACGCAAAAGCGCCGTTTGAATTGGTGAACCGCTTGCTGCGCAAAAAAGAAGTGCAGCAGGTCATCGACACTGTCTATCGCTATTGCGGTCAAAAAGAGAGCGTCATTTTCTGTGACCAGATCATGAGCCTTGGTTTCCGTGAAGCGTTCCGTGCTGGTATCTCCTTCGGTAAGGACGACATGGTTGTTCCTGACACGAAATGGACGTTGGTTGATGAAACCCGCGACCAAGTGAAGGAATTCGAACAGCAATATATGGACGGTCTCATCACCCAAGGTGAGAAATACAACAAGGTGATTGATGCGTGGTCGAAGGCCAATGACAAGGTCACTGACGCGATGATGGCGACCATCTCGGCGAAGAAATTCGATGAGAATGGCGCAGAGTCCGAACCAAACTCCGTTTACATGATGGCCCACTCGGGCGCGCGGGGTTCTGTGACGCAGATGAAGCAGCTGGGTGGTATGCGCGGTCTGATGGCCAAACCATCGGGCGAGATCATCGAGACGCCAATCATCTCGAACTTTAAGGAAGGTCTGACCGTTCTTGAATACTTCAACTCGACCCACGGCGCCCGTAAGGGTCTGTCTGACACGGCGCTTAAAACGGCGAACTCGGGCTACTTGACCCGCCGTTTGGTGGACGTGGCGCAGGATTGTATCGTGCGTATGGTCGATTGCGGCACCGATGCCACAATCACCGCTGAAGCAGCGATCAATGATGGCGAGGTTGTCTCTTCATTGGCAGAGCGGATTTTGGGCCGCTCGGCTGGCGAAGATGTCATCGCACCTGCAACGGGCGAAGTGATCGTCTCCAACGGTGAGCTGATTGACGAGCGCAAGGCAGATGCGGTGGAAGCCGCCGGTCTGGCGTCGATCAAAATCCGTTCGCCTTTGACCTGTGAGGCGGAAGAGGGTGTTTGCGCCGTCTGTTATGGTCGTGACCTTGCGCGCGGCACACGTGTAAACGTGGGTGAAGCGGTCGGTATCATCGCGGCTCAGTCCATTGGTGAACCTGGCACGCAGCTGACGATGCGCACATTCCACATTGGTGGGGTTGCACAAGGTGGCCAGCAGAGTTTCCAAGAAGCTGGTCAAGAAGGCAAAATTGAGTATCGAAACGCCAACACGCTGAAGAACGCCGCGGGCGATGTGATCGTTGTTGGCCGCAATATGCAGATTGCTATCATTGATGATAACGGGGTCGAGCGCGCCGCGTTCAAACTGGGATACGGCACCAAGGTGCACGTGGCCGAGGGCGCCAAAGTGTCTCGTGGCGACCGCTTGTTTGAGTGGGATCCATACACCCTTCCAATCATCGCCGAGAAATCGGGCACAGTGAAATATGTCGACCTCGTCAGCGGCATCGCAGTTCGCGATGAAACCGATGACGCGACTGGCATGACCCAGAAGATCGTGATGGATTGGCGCGCTGCGCCAAAGGGCAATGAACTTAAGCCCGAAATCTTGATCGTGGGTGCCGATGGCGAACCTGTGCGCAATGATCAGGGCAACCCTGTGACCTATCCGATGTCGGTGGACGCCATTCTTTCGGTGGAAGATGGCCAATCTGTCGAGGCGGGTGATGTTGTGGCCCGTATCCCGCGCGAAGGTGCAAAGACCAAGGACATTACCGGTGGTCTGCCGCGCGTTGCGGAATTGTTCGAAGCCCGCCGTCCAAAAGACCACGCCATCATCGCAGAGGTTGATGGTTATGTGCGCTTTGGCCGTGACTTCAAAAACAAGCGCCGCATCAGTGTTGTGCCTGTTGATGAGTCAATGGAGCCCGTGGAATACATGGTTCCAAAAGGCAAGCACATCCCCGTTGTCGAAGGTGATTTCGTTCAGAAGGGCGATTACATCATGGACGGAAACCCTGCACCGCATGATATTTTGCGGATCATGGGGATCGAGGCTTTGGCAGATTACCTCATTGACGAGGTGCAGGACGTCTATCGTCTGCAAGGTGTGAAGATCAACGATAAGCATATCGAAGTGATCGTGCGCCAGATGTTGCAGAAGATTGAAATCCTCGACTCAGGCGAGACAACGCTGCTGAAGGGTGAGCATGTCGACAAGGCGGAATTCGATGAGGAGAACGCCAAAGTCGAAGCCCGTGGTGGTCGTCCAGCGACAGGTGAGCCCGTGTTGCTTGGTATCACTAAGGCCAGCTTGCAGACTCGTAGCTTTATATCTGCGGCGTCCTTCCAAGAGACAACCCGCGTTCTCACCGAGGCTTCGGTGCAGGGCAAGCGTGACAAGTTGGTTGGCCTCAAGGAAAACGTCATCGTGGGTCGCTTGATCCCTGCGGGCACAGGCGGCGCGACACAGCGTGTTCGCCGCATCGCAGCCGAGCGTGACAACAAGGTGATTGAGGCGGCCCGCGCTGAGGCAGAAGCCGCTGCAGCCCTTGCTGCACCAAGCGAAGCTGATCTGGCCGATGCCGCGTCAGACGCTGCAAGCGAAGGCGAAGAGTAAGAGCATCTTGCGCTATGCGCAGTAAGCTATTGAAGCGCCCCGTTGCGATCTCGCAATGGGGCGTTTCCTTTTTTATACCGCCTCTTTCCCGATGCGCGCCCATCTCGTAAGCTTGGGGTGCTAAACTGGGAATGAAAGCGGCATATGGCCAAGGATTTATCCAATCAGATTGTGGGCGTCTGCCGTTTTTCCTATGCGGGCGAAGGTGGCTTTGCTTCGGCCACGATGGAGCAATGGGCGCTAGAGGCCATGCTCTATGATCCTGCGCGCATGAAGCAGCGCTTTGTGTTGTTTGAACAAATCTGCCTCCCGTCCTTGGCCGCTCAAACGGATCAGGATTTCAAATTGATCGCTTTGATCGCGGATACGATGCCCTATCGGTGGCGGCGGCGTCTGAAGGATTTGATGGACCCTTATCCCTTCCTGCAGGTTTGCACCCTTGAGGCAGCGGGGCCTCTAAACTCTACCCGCCGCGCCTTTCGGCGTGGGTGGGATCGGCATTCGAAATTCATCACGGGGTTTCGCATTGATGACGATGATGCCGTGGCCTGTGACTATATCGCCAAGACACGCGCGGTCGCAGATCAGTTGTTGAAACTGGGGTGGGCTGATGAAGACACGCCTGCCGCTATCGCCTTTCATCGCGGCATTTATTGGAACATGAATTCCCAAGAAAAACCCTATTGGGAATTTTCGGAAATCGGCCCTTTGGGATTGGCCAGCGCGATGGTCACGCATAATGACAGTCTCGCCAATGTTTATCGGTGGAACCATCGCAAGATTGCGGCCAATGTGCGCACATGGTGCGACCCAAATGATGTGATGTTCGTGCGCACGCTGCATGGGGTGAATGACAGTGATCGTTCTATCCCCCCACTGCCGAGTTGATGGAGATCACCAAAGCACAAACCCTGATGCGCGACCGCTTTGCGCTGCAACCGATCAAGACCCTTGCTGCGCTTGCGCGATTGCGCGAAAGTGACCCCAATAGTGACGATGACTGAGCCTAGATTTCCGCTCAGACCACCAAGGAGCGCGGTTTTTGACACCCAATATCAAGGGCGCATTGCTGATGTCAGGCGCCATGGCCGCCTTTACGCTCAATGATACATTGGTGAAACTGGTCACTCAGACTGTGCCACTGTTTCAGATGATCTTTTTGCGGGGGGTTCTGACAGCCATTATGATGGTGGCCCTGCTTTGGTGGATGGGGAAGCTGCGCTTTCACATTCCACCTGTGGATCGCGGCAAGGTCATCGGCCGCATATTGGCCGAAATAGCCGCCATGATCACCTTTATGATTGCATTGATCCATATGCCTTTGGCCAATGTTGCCGCAATTCTGGCGGCTTTACCGCTAAGTGTGACATTGGTTGCCTTTCTCGTGTTCCGCGAACCTGTGGGGTGGCGGCGGATGCTGGCCATTACGGTTGGTTTTGCGGGTGTCATGTTGATCGTAAAACCCGGGGGCGAGGGGTTCACCATCTACTCCATCTATGCGCTGATGACTGTGGGTTTCGTGACCATTCGTGATCTTCTGACCCGCCGCTTGTCACCCGAGGCCCCCTCGATGGGTGTGGCATTTATTACGGCCATTGCTGTTGGCCTATCGGGTGGGGTTTTGTCCATCAGTGAAGATTGGCAACCGATAAACATGATTGAGGCGACCTATATCATTGGCGCTGCAATCTGCATCATTGGGGGTTATCTGTTTTCTATCATGACCATGCGCGTGGGTGAAATTGGCGTGGTCGCGCCGTTTCGCTATACAGCCCTTGTTTGGGCGCTAATTTTGGGGTTCTTCGTGTTTGGGGATTGGCCCGATCTTTTGACCTTAATTGGGGCTGCGATTGTCGTGGCCTCGGGCATTTTCACGCTACTGCGTGAACATCGCGTGGCGCGCCGTGCTGAACGGTTGGCGGCCTCGCTGACGGCAACCGCAGTGGCCGATGTCCCAATATCTGGCCCGTCTCAAATGCAGCGGGACTAGCGCAGACCCTGCCGCTGTTGACACCCCATACGATTCCCCCTATACGCCGCGCCATAAGCGGCATTTTGCGCCTTGCGCGAGCTTGCCCAAGATACAGAACTGAGTGGTCATGATCCAGGCGATTTGATGCCTCGATCCTCTGAGAATTCCACCGCGGCGGCCTCCAGGTAGGGAAAGGGCGCTTGCGGTTTTGGTGTTTTGCATACGCAAGATGCCCTTTGACATGAGCAAGACGGGGAACCGAATGCCTACGATTCAACAGCTGATCCGTAAACCACGGCAGCCCAAAGTAAAACGCTCCAAGTCGCAGCACTTGGAATCCTGCCCGCAGAAGCGCGGCGTATGCACACGCGTCTACACCACGACGCCAAAGAAGCCGAACTCAGCTATGCGTAAGGTTGCCAAGGTGCGCCTGACGAATGGTTTTGAGGTCATCAGCTACATTCCTGGTGAGAAACACAACCTCCAAGAGCACTCTGTTGTTCTGATCCGTGGCGGCCGTGTGAAAGACCTTCCAGGTGTGCGTTATCACATTCTGCGCGGTGTGCTTGATACGCAGGGCGTTAAAGATCGCCGTCAGCGTCGTTCGAAATATGGCGCGAAGCGTCCGAAGTAAGAGGATACAGACATGTCCCGTCGTCACAGCGCTGAAAAACGCGAAGTTTTGCCCGACGCCAAATTTGGTGATCGTGTTCTGACAAAGTTCATGAATAATCTGATGATCGATGGTAAAAAATCGGTCGCAGAAAAGATCGTTTACAACGCGTTTGATCGCGTTGAGCAGCGTCTCAAGCGCGCGCCTGTGGAAGTGTTCCACGAAGCGCTCGACAACATCAAACCTGCTGTTGAAGTGCGCTCCCGCCGTGTGGGCGGTGCGACCTATCAGGTTCCCGTTGAAGTGCGCCCTGAGCGCCGTGAAGCGCTTGCGATCCGCTGGCTGATTAATGCGGCCCGTGCCCGTAACGAAAACACCATGGAAGAGCGCCTTGCAGGCGAATTGGTGGATGCGGTCAACGCACGCGGCGCAGCCGTCAAGAAACGTGAAGACACCCACAAGATGGCGGATGCGAACAAAGCGTTCAGCCATTATCGTTGGTAATTTTAATTCTAGCCTGAGGACCACCAGATGGCACGCGAATATCCGCTGGAGCGCTACCGCAACTTTGGGATTATGGCCCATATTGACGCGGGCAAAACCACAACCACAGAACGTATCCTGTATTACACAGGCCGCTCGCATAAGATCGGCGAAGTGCATGATGGCGCGGCCACCATGGACTGGATGGAGCAGGAGCAGGAGCGTGGGATCACCATTACCTCCGCTGCGACCACCACGTTCTGGCAGTGGCAAGAAGACCCATCCGCGGAAGGCACTTCCGACACAAAGTTCCGTTATAACATCATCGACACACCGGGACACGTTGACTTCACCATCGAAGTTGAGCGTTCTTTGGCTGTTCTCGATGGCGCGGTTTGCTTGCTTGATGGTAACGCAGGCGTTGAGCCTCAGACGGAAACCGTTTGGCGTCAGGCGGATCGCTACAAGGTTCCCCGTATCGTGTTCGTCAACAAGATGGACAAGATCGGCGCTGACTTCTTCAACTGCGTGAAGATGATCAAAGACCGCACAGGTGCAACACCTGTTCCTGTGAACTTCCCCATCGGTGCCGAAGACAAGCTGGAAGGCATTGTCGACCTGATCACGATGGAAGAATGGGTTTGGGAAGGCGAAGACCTTGGTGCATCTTGGAAGCGCCAGCCAATCCGCGCTGACCTGCAGGATACCGCTGACGAGTGGCGCTCGGTCCTGATCGAGAATGCGGTTGAGCAGGACGATGCGGCGATGGAAGCCTATCTCGAAGGTAACGAGCCAGACATCGCGACCCTGCGCAAGCTGATCCGTAAAGGCACCTTGTCCTTGAGCTTTGTGCCTGTATTGGGCGGCTCTGCATTCAAGAACAAAGGCGTTCAGCCTTTGCTCAACGCTGTGATTGACTTCTTGCCCGGCCCTCTCGATGTGGTCGACTACATGGGCTTTAAGCCAGGCGATGAGACGGAAACCCGTAACATTGCACGCCGCGCAGATGACAACATGGCCTTTGCAGGTCTGGCGTTCAAAATCATGAACGACCCGTTTGTTGGCTCCTTGACCTTTACCCGTATCTACTCGGGCAAATTGGAAAAGGGCGGTTCTATCCTCAATGCGACCAAAGGCAAAAAAGAGCGTGTTGGTCGTATGATGATGATGCACTCCAACAACCGCGAAGAGATTGATGAGGCCTTTGCAGGCGACATCATCGCCTTGGCAGGTCTGAAAGAAACCACAACAGGTGACACGCTTTGCGATGCGGCAGATCCTGTGGTTCTCGAAACCATGACCTTCCCCGATCCTGTGATCGAGATCGCGATTGAGCCAAAGACAAAGAACGACCAAGAGAAAATGTCTCAAGGTCTTCAGCGTCTGGCGGCAGAAGACCCCTCTTTCCGTGTGGAAACTGACCTTGAATCAGGCCAGACCATCATGAAGGGCATGGGCGAATTGCACCTCGACATTCTGGTGGATCGTCTGAAGCGTGAATTCAAAGTGGAAGCGAATATTGGTGCGCCTCAGGTGGCCTATCGCGAAACCATTGGTCACGCGGTTGAGCATACTTACACCCACAAGAAGCAGTCGGGTGGTTCGGGTCAATACGCGGAAGTTAAGTTGGAAATCACGCCAACTGAGCCTGGCGAAGGCTATAGCTTTGAGTCGCGCATCGTTGGTGGTGCTGTTCCTAAGGAATACATCCCTGGTGTTGAAAAGGGCATCCAGTCCGTTATGGACTCTGGCCCGCTCGCAGGCTTCCCTGTGATCGACTTCAAAGTCGCGCTTTTGGACGGTAAATTCCACGATGTGGACTCCTCCGTTCTCGCCTTCGAAATCGCATCTCGTATGTGTATGCGCGAAGGTCTGAAAAAAGCAGGCGCGAAACTGCTTGAGCCGATGATGAAGGTCGAGGTGGTCACCCCTGAAGAATACACAGGGTCGATCATTGGCGATTTGACATCGCGCCGTGGTCAGGTTTCTGGCCAAGAGCCACGCGGTAACGCTGTTGCGATCAATGCCTTCGTTCCGTTGGCGAATATGTTTGGCTACATCAACACTCTGCGTTCGATGTCTTCGGGCCGCGCGCAGTTCACCATGCTGTTCGATCACTACAATCCTGTTCCGCAGAACATCTCGGACGAGATTCAATCGAAATATGCCTAAACCAGGGTGGCGGGGTGAACCCCGCCCTACCCACCAACCGTAGGGCGGGCAGTTTCCCGCCGCTCTGAACAAGACAAGGAGGCCATCATGGCAAAGGAAAAGTTTGAACGTAATAAGCCGCACGTGAACATTGGCACGATTGGTCACGTTGACCACGGCAAGACGACACTGACAGCGGCGATCACGAAGTATTTTGGTGATTTCAAGGCGTATGATCAGATTGACGGCGCCCCTGAAGAGAAGGCGCGCGGGATCACGATTTCGACTGCGCACGTTGAGTATGAGACAGATGCGCGTCACTACGCGCATGTGGACTGCCCTGGTCACGCTGACTATGTGAAGAACATGATCACCGGTGCGGCACAGATGGACGGCGCGATCTTGGTTGTGAACGCGGCGGATGGCCCTATGCCACAGACGCGCGAGCACATTTTGCTTGGTCGTCAGGTTGGTATCCCTGCGATGGTTGTTTACATGAACAAAGTCGATCAGGTTGATGACGAAGAGTTGTTGGAACTTGTTGAGATGGAAATCCGCGAGCTTCTGTCTTCTTACGACTTCCCTGGCGATGACATTCCTGTTGTTAAAGGGTCTGCTTTGGCGGCGATGGAAGGCCGTGACGCAGAGATTGGTGAGAACTCGATCCGCGCGTTGATGGAAGCTGTTGACAGCTACATCCCAACGCCTGCACGCGCAGTTGACCAGCCATTCTTGATGCCAATTGAAGACGTGTTCTCGATTTCTGGCCGCGGCACAGTTGTGACGGGCCGTGTTGAGCGTGGTGTGATCAATGTGGGTGACGAGATTGAGATCGTTGGTATCCGCGACACCTCCAAGACGACCTGCACAGGCGTTGAGATGTTCCGCAAGCTGCTTGACCGTGGTGAAGCGGGCGACAATATCGGCGCGCTTCTGCGTGGTGTTGACCGTGAGGGCGTTGAGCGTGGTCAGGTTCTCTGCAAGCCAGGTTCTGTGAAGCCACACACGAAGTTCGAAGCTGAGGCCTATATCCTCACGAAGGAAGAAGGTGGTCGTCACACCCCATTCTTCGCGAACTACCGTCCTCAGTTCTACTTCCGCACCACGGACGTTACCGGCACTGTGACCCTGCCTTCTGGCACGGAAATGGTTATGCCCGGCGACAACCTGAAGTTCGAAGTCGAGCTGATCGCCCCCATCGCGATGGAAGATGGTCTGCGCTTCGCCATCCGCGAAGGCGGCCGCACAGTCGGCGCAGGCGTGGTCTCCAAAATCATCGCTTAA